>CAWBAM010000001.1:0-10377 GCA_963786775.1 uncultured Pseudomonadota bacterium
AATTCCTATACTGTAAAAACAGGCTCAAATCACCATACTGGCACATCTTCACCATTACCACAACATCGGGGACATGTAGTGCTCTCAGCCAGAAAAAGCCACCTGTTCCTGGATACAAATACCGGACTGTCAATTCCTCACTAACTAGGCAGAGAAGCAAATAAGCAGACCTTGCAACTGGCTGGGCATGTGAGAGATCTTGATTTCAAGCTGGAGGTGCCCGGGGTATGCGAGTGGTCCAGGATCCATGCCTCCCCCGCGGCATCCACGACACTGAGAAGCCGAGCGCCAACTACACGGAATCCTCTCACAGTTCCGTCCATAAACTTTATGAACAGTTTCCTTCCCCCCCCCCCCTTGGCGGCGCCGCTTGGTTCCGTTACATATGCTTCGCGGACATGCTCGAACAACTGCCCCTACAAAGTCCGGCGTTTCAATCGGTTCAACTATCACCAACGGGCTCCCGGAGAACCCGGACGAGTCGACAACCCTGACGTCACTGCCCGCTGGCGCGGCGTGATGAAAATGCACCTATTGTGTGCAGCGGATCAGTGCAGGGCGTATTGCGGCGCGAATGGACAAACGGCCAATTCGCGACAGCGATGTGGTGACGGTTGTCAGCAGGCCTGTCCAACTCGGGCAATCGTTTTTGGCAACATCAACGATCCGAGCAGCGAGATTCGCGGCGCAAGGAGGACCCGCGGAAGACGCATTGCTCGGCGAGCGACACAGAGCCACGCACGACCTACCTCGCCGCATTTCCGATCCCCTGTACGCGCGCGCGGACAACGGCAGTCCAATCGATAATGACGACACCGGCTAGACATCCGCAGCGGAAGTCGCCCGCATACCTCTGTCTCCCGATTTGGTCGGGGCTGGTTCGCCGCGCTCATTGGGGCGGGCGTTTGGTTGCATTACTCGTCTACACCCTTGGCATGCTCGTCTTCGTGGGTGTCGGTATTGGGGGACTGAACTATTCCGTTCGTTCGGGATCGATCTTGCCAATTACGTCTGGTGGATCGGAATGGCTAACGGCTGCAGCCTCTTTGCCGCCATTCTTGTTTTGCGTCTGCACAACCTTCGAACGGCGATCAACCGCTTTGCCGAAGGGTTGGCGCTTTTTGCGGTGATCTGTGCAGGCATTTTTCCGATCTTCCATCTTGGCCGGCCATGGCTTTTCTATTGGATGTTTCCCTACCCAGCCACCTTTGAAGTGTGGCCGCAGTTTCGCAGCCCGCTCACTTGGGATTTCTGGGCAATCATCACGCATTTGATCGTCACGACAATGCTTTGGTACGTTGGTCTCATCCCGGACCTTGCAACGTTGCGCGATCGGGCTCGCACGTTGCTTGCGAAACGCGTTTTCGCAGTTCTTGCCCTCGGCTGGCGCAACTCGGTCGAGCACTGGGCCTTTCATCAGCGCTCCTACCGCCTCGTCGCAATCGCCGTAATCCCTTTGGTGCTCGTGATCCAGAGCACGGTGGCCTTCGAGTTCGCAGTCACCCTGGTTCCGGATTGGCACGAACTCGGTTACCGTTGCACTACGTCGTAACCGGTCTCCAAAGCAGCTTGGCTCTGATCCTGCTCGCCGCCGCGGCCCTACGCGGATCTCTGCGGCTCGAGCGGTATATCGACAACAACGATATGGATCTTATCGGTAAGCTATTGCTGGCGAACGCGTTGGTGACCGCGTTCGTCTATGCAGGCGAGATCGGTGTTGAAAGCCTTGCTGACCACTATACCCAGGTCGATACTTTCGATCGTCTTTTCGGAGATTATGCCGGTCTTTATTGGGGTGCCCTGGCCTTTTCCGTGCTCCTTCCCCAGGTGCTGTGGTCACCACGCGTCAGACTTAACAACGGTTTTTGCATTCTCATTGGAGTGGGAGTCATCGTAGGGATCTGGCTCGATCGCCTGTCGATTATCGTTGGCGGCATTCAGCGTGACTACTTGCCATCGATGTGGCGCACGTATGCGCCCACGTCCCAAGAATGGCTCTCCATTTCGGAGCTATCGGACTTTTTGCGGCACTGTTCTTGTTGTTCGTGCGCGTTCTTCCGGTCATCTCCATGTCCGAGACGCGCCACGACGAGCATCAGGAGGCACCTCAGTGAGGCGGCGCATACCTTACGGCATCGTGGCCGAGTTTGCCGCATCGGACCAGTTGGTCTCAGCGATACGAGCTGCCCGGGACGCAGGATACCGCCGTATGGATGCTTTCTCACCGTTTCCCATAGCCGAGGCCTCCGCGCTCTTGAATTATCGCACGGCCATTGTCCCGGTGATCGCCACGACCGCTGCTTTCATTGGGGGTGGGCTTACGTATCTCGCCGAGTATTGGATGAATGCCATCGACTATCCGCTCAATGTCGGTGGTAGGCCGCTCAATAGCTGGCCGGCGTTCATTCCGGCGACGATCATCGTTTCGGCGCTGTGGCTAGCCGTGGCCGCGTTTGTCACGATGCTGATCTGGTGCCGGCTACCCCGGCTCAATCACCCCATCTTCGATGTTCCGGGTTTCGAGCGTGCCTCGGAGGATCGGTTCTTTCTTTGCGTATTGGCCGCTGATCCGGGCTATGAGCCTCGCGACGTCACTGCCCTTCTGCAACGGCATGGGGCAATCGCAGTGACGAAACTGGAGCTCGACGGATGAACTCCTGGATCAGCCTAATAATCACCGCTGCTCTGGGATTCCTCGCGGCGAGCTGCGATGCCGGCCCACCGGAGAATACGACGATCAGCTCGACACGTGTCCGCACGGAGCCCTACACAGCGATTCCCGCGGGGGCCGTTCCACGCGGCACAGGCGAAGAAATGGCCCAACTCGCACCTCCCGGCCCGGCGATCAGCCAGGCACTTCTGACCAGGGGACGCGAGCGCTACGACGCGTTCTGTGCTCCTTGTCATGGCTATGCCGGCTACGGCGACGGCGTCGTGGTTCAGCGCGGTTTTCCGGCGCCGCCATCGTTCCATTCTGCTCAGCAACAAGCGCTTCCGCGGGCCCGCATCGTAGAAGTGATTACGAACGGATTTGGTGTGATGTATCCGTTCGCCGATCGGATGCCGCCGCGGGACCAGTGGGCCATCGCGAGCTACGTCAAAGCACTACAGCTCAGCCAATCGTTTCCGATCGATCGCCTTCCGGACGATCTGCGCAGCCAGGTAAAGCCATGAACCGGGGCGCAGCCGCGTTGCTCGTCGCCGCTTATGTAATTTTCCTCGGGCTGACGCTTGCATTCGGTCTCTTGTGGCGAACGGAGGAGCTGCTCGAAGCGTGGTTGCTGGCGGTGCTTGTGTTAGCCGGCCTTGCCACGGGCAGTCTGGCGCTGTTGATGATCGGACATCTTTTCAGCGAGGCTTGGCTCAGACCGATACGCCTTCCCCTCGAAGCGGCTGCATCGACCCTGCCGTTGGTTGCCGCGCTCCTAATTCCTGTCGCATCGGGCGCAGATCTGGTTTTCCCGTGGGCTGCGGGTCCAGTTTCCGGAATTCCGCATCTCAGGCAGCTCTACTTCGACAAGCCGTTCGTCTTGTTCCGGGGTGTCGTGATCGTCATCACCTGGATCGGAGTCGCCATGATGGTTTTGTGGCGCGGTCGAGATCCGAGGGTTAGCGCACCCGGGCTTGCACTCGTCGCGTTCACGACAGCCCTTTCCGTTATCGACTGGGTGAGTTCACGCGAACCTACGTGGTGGTCGAGCCTGTTCGCGTTCGCTTATGCCGTAACTCAGCTTACAGGAGCCATGGCACTGGCTCTTCTGCTCGCATTGCTGCAACCGGGTTGGCACCCTGATCGGCGCCGCTACCACAGCCTACAGCAAGCCGCGATCACGCTTGCCCTACTGACGTTCTGGGTATGGTTTGCCCAGTTTCTTGTCATCTGGATGGCAAACCTACCCTCCGAAGCTGCATGGTATATCTCTCGAGCGCAGGGAGGCTGGCTCTGGCTCAAGCTCTTTGTCATTATTCCGAGCTTGCTCATCGCCCTTGCCTTGCTCCTTCCGACAGAGCCTGGACGCACGCGTTTCGTGCTTGCGGCAGCGTTTTTGCTTCTGAATTATCTGGCACACATGATTTGGATCGTGCGTCCGGCCTCCTCTACGATTTCGCATCTGACCTGGATGGATTTGTTAGTCTGGCTGGCGCTCGGAGCGCTGTGGGGTACCTGGATTGCAGGTATCCGCACTGCTTGGCTGTCAGCGAGTTTGCCAAGCGCAGAAAGGAGATCCGGTTGAACGCTATCTGAGCATCCACCGCCAATCGCGAACGGACAACCATTCGCTGCGAGAGCGCAACCTTCGACCCACCTCGCTGCATGCCTCATTCGGGGCTAGTCGCGTCCGCGTGCGCTGCGATCCAGCCCCGATCAGGTGAGACGCACCCAGAATGCAACTTTTAGTTGCCTATGTGACTGTTTCGCAACCACAGAATTCAACTTCTGCGTTAGTAAGACGGCGAACGAACAACCGAAGGAATCGCCGATGTCAAAGAACAATATTTCGATCCGTGTTGCCCTTGTTGCAGGAATGCTTGCGACCGCTGCGTTCGGACCAGCTCGAGCTGCTGACCTATGGGGGCCGGATTACGGCGGCTCCATCAAAGACGCACCGCCGCCTTATGTTTTTAGTTGGACTGGATTCTACATCGGTGGGCAGGCGGGTCTCCTCGCCGGCGACACGCAAGGCAGGCCGAACCTTGGGTGTTTTGCTGGTGAAGACTTCTGCTTCCTGGCAGAGCGGTTCTTCTCGACCGACTATGATATGACCGGTGGTCTCTACGGCGGTCAGATTGGATATAACTTCCAGTGGTCCGGCGGAGGAGTCGTAGGAATCGAAGCTTCTCTCGTCGGTTCGAACGCCAATGGTGATGGGCCGTCCGGGTTGGGACTTCTGGTCTCCGAGCGGGAAGTCGACTGGTTGGCGACAGTGACCGGGCGCGCCGGATATGCCTTTGGCCGCTCTCTCATCTACGTCAAAGGTGGTGTGGCCTGGGCCGACATCAACACAGACGTTCGGATCGGTGGCATTCAGATCCTCAGTGGTGGCGAAACCCACGTGGGCTGGACAGCGGGCATCGGCTATGAGCACGCAATTACAGATCGCGTGACGGCCCGCCTGGAGTATGCCCACATCGACTTCGGCTCCGAGGACCACACTCTCAAGTTTGGTGGAGTGCCGTTGCTTCGTAGCGATGTCGAAGCGGAGTTCGATACTTTGACGCTCGGCATCAATTACAAGTTCTGATTCGTATTTCTAGTCCCCAATCCGATACAACTCGGAGCTCGCCAGCTAAGAGGTTGGCGGGCTCCTGTGTTTCGGCCAGCCAACTTCCACACCTCTCGCCGGATCGTTCTTGGGCATGTCAGCTAGCGGCTGGGCTCCGCGATATCGGGTAGCAATTCCATCGCGCGTTCAACGGGAATTCGCGCGGTTTGCGGGCCGGTTCGTGTGACCTCGGTGAGCCTTTTCCGATCGCTCACCATGCGAGACGCGGCCTCGTCGAGCCATGGATAATCCGCCGCCGTGCGCCTTGCCTCGAAGGTATCGGCATCACTTGCTCCCTGCGTGTAAAGGAAGGTCGCGATGTGGCGGGCCTCCTCGGCGGTGATTCCCAGGTTGGGCATGGCCGTTCCCGGTTGCATGGCAGGCGGATCCATCAACCAGGGTACAAGGTGCCGCGGTACGTTGGGAAACGCGCCCGCCAGCACACTCCTTTGCGCGAATTCCCGCAGCGGCGGCCCGACGATTCCAATTGCCCCCGGAACCCCTTGAATCGTGTGGCAGGCGCCACAGCCGTAATTTCGAACGAGCTGCTTCCCTATCTCCGCATCGCCACCCTCGATGCGGAGGTGCGGCGGCGGTTCGTTCGATCCGCAACCTGCTGTGGCAAGCGCAATCAGGCTCGCGCATCCAATTTTCCAGGTTTGGAGCGGCATCGGTTAGTTGGCTCACACCAGCTCACGCACCGTGTCCGAGGCGACGGTAAGCGCGATCTTGCTCGCGTTGGGTGTGCCGCTCGCGAGCGCTTGGGCGAAGTTCGTGGCTTGCTCCAGCGTGACCCTCGGCGGCATAGGCGGCTCGTGCGGATCGACGATGGCTTCCACGAGGACCGGCCCAGAAGTCGCAGAGCGCATCACGGAGGATATTGCCGCAATCCGCCGGATCCTCGATCGTGAAGCTCGCAAATCCGAAACCTCGTGCGACCGCCGTGAAATCGATGGGCTGCAATTCGCAGCCGTATTCGGGATTGCCGAGGAACACCATCTGCTCCCATTTGATTTGGCCGAGCGAGTTGTTCTTGATCACGACGATTTTGACGTCGAGGCCGTACTTCACAGTTGTCGCAAGCTCGCCCATGAGCATGCTGAGGCCGCCATCGCCGACGAAGGCGATCACTTGGCGATTCGGATAGGCGAGCGCAGCCGCGTTGGCATATGGCAGCCCGCAGCCCATGCTCGCCAGCGTGCCCGAGCACGAGAACTTCATGTCGCCGCGCATGTCGACGTGGCGTGCGATCCACGTGGTGATCGTGCCGGAATCCGTGGTGATGATGGCTCGGTCGCTCAGCAGTTTGTTCAGCTCGTGGGCGACGACCTGCGGCTTCATCGGCATATCCGTGCGAGTGCCGCGTTCCTCAAGTAGCTTGCGCCACCGTTTCATTCCGCTCTGGGCCGTTTCCAGAAACGAGCGATCCTGCTTCTGATTGAGCCGGGGCAGCAGCCTGCGCAGGATTGTTGCCGAATCCCCCACAAGTGCCGCATCGACAGGGAAGCGTAATCCAATGCGTTGCGGGTCGAGCTCGATCTGCACGCACCTCGCCGTACCCGGTTTGGGGTAGTACTCGATGTAGGGAAACGCCGAACCGATGATGAAAAGCGTGTCGCAGCTTTCAAGTGCATCCTGAGATGGCGTTGTCCCGAGTAGCCCGACGCCACCTGTCGTCTGCGGATGGTCGTCTGGTACGACGCCCTTGCCGAGCAGCGGCTTTACGATCGGAGCGTTAAGTCTTTCCGCGACTTCGATCACCTCGTCGCGGGCATTGATTGCTCCGCGCCCCGCAAGAATGACGATCTTCTGGCCGGCATTGAGGATGTCCGCCGCGGCATTCAATTCCTCTTCAGTTGCGATGTGCGCGCCCTCAGCCATCAGATTACCGGCATGCCCAGGCACGTTCCGCTTCGAACGCTCCGCGCGAGACACGGACATCGATTGCATGTCGACGGGTATCGTCAGATGCGACACGCCTCGATAGGCCAACGCCGTGCGGCAAGCGAGCTCGGCGGTGGTACGTACATGCGCCGGCCCCATGATCCGAGCATTGTAGACGGTGACGTCCTCGAAAAGCTTGTCGAGGTCGACGTCCTGCTGTGTCTGCGTGTTGATGAGGTCATGATAGGGCAGCCCGGTGATGGCGAGGACTGGCTGTCCGTCGAGCTTGGCATCGTAAAGACCGTTCAGCAGATGGATGCCGCCCGGGCCCGAGGTCGCGAGGCACACGCCGAGCTTGCCCGTGAATTTGGCATAGCCGCAGGCCATGAAAGCTGCTGCTTCTTCGTGGCGGATCTGAATGAATTTGATCTTGTCCTGCTTCTTCCGGAGAGCCTCGACGATGCCGTTGATGCCATCCCCCGGCATTCCGAATACGTGAGTGACGTCCCAATCGATCAGGGTTTGGACCAGCACGTCTGCCGCCGTTGTAGCCATCGCTCTCTCCCGGATGTTGAGCGCGGAATGCGAGCACCAGCGGCGCCGATGCTGCGCGCACATGGGATCAACTGGTGCTGCAAGTCGATCGTTCCCGGCTGTACGCGGAAGTAGACCCAGGAACCTGTCTGCCGGCGCTTTCGTTCACAGCGGCAGCAAGACAGCACCCGCAGGAGGTCTCATGCAGCGGAAGCTCGTTCACTCAGCAGCAGGCGAACGCATCTATGTGGCAGTGCTCGAGTTCGGGCGACGAAGTCTCCGAGTGCTTGAGTCAGCTGGCGGAAGAGGAAAGCTTGTCCGGAGCACAGATCACCGCGATCGGGGCATTCCGCGATGCGATCCTCGCTTTCTTCGACTGGGAAACGAAGGCTTACGAAGAAATCCCGGTCAGCGAGCAGGTGGAGGTGCTTTCACTCAACGGCGACATCGCGCTCGATGAGTACGGTCGACCAAAGCTTCACCTTCATACAGTCCTGGGTCGCCGCGATGGCTCGACGATCGGCGGGCATTTGATGGGCGGCCACGTTCGGCCGACGCTGGAGGTGATGATCACCGAGACGCCCGCATTCCTCCGCCGCGTTCACGATCCGCACAGCGGCCTGGCATTGATTCGCTTGGATGAAAGTTGGTTTGAAAGCGTCCTGATAGCGCTTTTTCAACCGCTGGCACCGAAGCCGCCCGCCTTGTTACGAGAGCATCAAGGTTGCAATGCCGAGATAGATGATAACGCCGGCGACGTCCGCAATCGACGTAATCAGCGGAGCACTGGCCGATGCAGGATCGAGATTAAGGCGGCTCAGTAGGAACGGCAGCGACATGCCGATCAGACTGCCGACGATGACCACGAGCACCATCGTCAAAGCCACGATCATCGCGACGGTCGGCCCGTCTCTAACCACACCGATTGTGGCCACGGCGACGGCCATCGTAAGGCCCAGGGCAGCGGCCACGAGAAGCTCTCGGCCGAGCATCTCGCCCCAGTCGGATAGGCGCACGTCACCCGTGGCGAGGGCACGAACCATTAAAGTCGAAGCCTGGGCGCCTGCATTGCCGCCACCCGCGATCAGCATCGGAAGGAAAAAGATGAGTGACACGTAGCCAACAATCGTGTCCTCGAACAGCGCGAGCCCGGCGCCGGAAAAAATGTTGAAGAACACCAGCAGCACCAGCCAGACGATCCGCTTGCGGTAGAGCAAGCCGATGCTGGCGTCCTTCAGGCTGGTTGCAAGCTCGCCGACGGTGCCGACCTTATGGAAGTCCTTCGTGGCCTCCTCTTCGGCGACGTCCATGGCGTCGTCTTGCGTGACGATGCCGACGAGCGCATCCCCTCCGTTGATGATCGGCAGCGCGATGAAATCGTACTTCGAAATGAGGCGCGCCACCTCCGCCTTGCTGTCCTCGGCGCGGGCGCAGATGACGTGCGTCTCCATAATGTCGGCGACCTTGGCGTTCGGTTCGGCGAGGATGAGGTCGCGAAGAGATACGACGCCAGTGAGCCGCCGGTTCTCGTCGATGACGTAGGCGTTGTAAATCGTCTCCTTGTCGGGGGCCACGAGCCGCAGCATGTCCAGGGCTTCGCGCGCCGTGATATTCGGGGGCAGCGTCGCGTAGTCGGAGGTCATCACCGCGCCTGCGGTGCCCTCCGGGTATGAGGCCAGCTTCCGAATGTCCTCGCGCTCAGCCTGCGCGAGCGCCGGCAGCAGAGTCTGCTGTTGTTCCTGCGGCAGGCGATTGAACAGGTCGGCTCGCTCGTCGGCCGACATTTCCGAGACGACCTTGGCGAATTCGCGCCGTCCGAGAGCGCGCCCGATCTGGATCTGATCCTCGGGCTCAAGATAGCCGAACACGTCCGCGCGCACGTCGATCGGCAAGAGCCGCAGTGCGCGGCTGGAGTCCTCGGGCGGCAGATTGGAGAGAACGCTGGCGATATCAGCGGGATGCTGATCCTCGAAGTAGTCGAGAACCGTCCTTGTATCGCCCTCCCGCAGACAATCCTGGATCACCGGAGCAAGCTCGGCGGCACGGCTCTCGGTCGCAGCCAGAAGATCCCGGTCCTGCAGAACTTCCTGGTTCATGTCCGCCTCCTCACGGCCGCCCTGGCACGGGCAGGCCGACGGCGGACCGAGGGCTAGGCGCTGGCCCTCAATGCCGACATGGCGAGCCGTACCTCGCGGCACATGACAGCTTTGGTGAGCTGCGATGTCGCGTTCTGGTCGAGATCCCCGAAGGGACGACTACTAGGCACGTCCATTGCTGATCCGATTGAAAAAAACGGTGCGGCGAGCCTGGCCCGCCGCGCGCTGTCGGGTAGATGCAGCGCGTCGGGGTCCATGTCAACCGGTTCCGCTAGCCTTGACGCATCATTTTTGCTGGTAACGCGTGCGGAACGTAAATGGAGCCGATACTCGAGCAGGCTGGCGCTTGCCAGGTGCGCGGTTGCCGTTTCGGTGAAACTGGCCCCTCGCATAGACCCGAGTTTTTCTCGCATGCTCATTTCGTCCGACTGCTGCTAATCTTCGGCTGATCCAACTTCCGGGAGGGTCACGATGATGCGCGGCGGGGGAAGGCGGCTGAGGAGCTGGCTGAGCAACAAAGGTCTCCTGATTGCGCTCGTGGTGAGTCGAAACTGGCGTGGAAGATGAGGCTGTTGCGGGCGAAGAGTGCCTTCGAGCTC
>CAWBAM010000002.1:0-19196 GCA_963786775.1 uncultured Pseudomonadota bacterium
GGATTGTCCGGCGGAATTTGATCATCCGCACCTTCGACGTCGATGCGCAGTATCTTGCCGTGCGGCGATAATTTGTTCTGGCTGTTGTTCTCGGTGACCTTGTGGCTCACATTCCGGTCTTGCGGATAGCCGCCGTCGCCAGTCGAGATGTAGAGCATCCCATCGGGGCCGAAACCGATCCAGTGGGCATCGAACAGCGGCCAGTCGATATGGGAAAGAATGCGCTCGCTCTTCTCATCCGCCTTGTTGGGATCGTCGTGGGAGACGGTGAACTCAGAGACAATATTGGTGTGTGGCCACCATTCGCGCCCGTAGACTTTCGAGCCGCGCAGCGGAATTGAGTAGGATACGTAAAACTTGCCGTTCTCGCGGTAGTTCGGGTGAAAGGCAATGCCGAGCAGCCCGCGCTCATCGTAGGATGGATCCAGCATTGGGAGTTTTGCGGAAACGTCGAGAAACGGCTCTATCCGCAAGCGCCCGCGCGCATCAATGATACGAACTTTTCCATGCTGTTCGATGACGGCCTTGCGGCCAGATCCGTCGGGGATCGGCACCATCGCGAGCGGATGCGTGAGACCGCCAGCAAACTCCACCAGCTTGATTTTCACCTTGCTTATCGCTGGGGCGGAGTATGAGAGCACCGCGACGACGGCGGTGACGAGACACGAAGTGCGATGCGCATGCGCCTAAACCCTTGGGATAGCTTCTAACGCATGGCCTCGCGGGCCGGCCGGAAGCAACTCCGGCGGCCGATTATCGTTCCAACCTAGTTCGACATGAATTGGCGCTGATCCGGCGGCTGAAATGCACCGTAGGGCTTCCAGCCTACCGGGCTGAGATATGCGTCAGAGCTCGCCGGCTCCACGCCTAGTTAAGAAATATCACCACCCATTCCATTACGGAAAGAAGTCATCGCTCATGACGTAGGCAACGATCGCAACGACCTCCTCATCCGTATAGACGTCTTTCCACGGCGGCATACCGCGGAAACCATTATAAACACGGTCCCATACGAACTCCGGCTTGTAGCGACGCGGCTGAAGTTTCGGCGCCTTCCCCGGATAGGCACGCGACCCATGGCAATGGGCACACTGGTCCTTCCACAGCTCTTCGCCGGTACTTATGACCTTCGGGTCTTTGAGCACCTCTTCCGGAAGAGGCGGCGGCGGTACCCTTTCCTCTTCGGTCTCTTCGGCGGCAGTGCCAAGACCGCCGAGCAACAGTGCCAGCGCGATTGCCGCGCCGACGAGCCATGAAGCGGTGAAGTTTCGACCTCTCATCACGTGCGGAACTCTCCGGAAATGGGGGCGGCTCAGAGCCGAGCCGCCTCCGAGACCGTATCTAACGATCGATGGGGTCTGCAGGCCTGATTAGGGCACCGCCGGCACGATGCGATAGATTTTATCGTGGCCGCCGACTGGCCCGGTGCTGATGCTGGTCAGCGCATAGACCTCGCCCTTCTCGTCCTGCGCGAACGCCAGCATGTAGGGCAGTGTTTCCATGCCCTCCACTTCGGTTTCCTCCATGGTCCAGTTTCCATCAGCCCCTTTGCTGGCGATGAAAATCTTGCCGTCCATGGTGTCGAACGACTTGGACCAGTCGCCAAAAATATACTTGCCGTCCCAGTCCTTGTATTCGCCGCGATACACGAAGCCGCCGGTCACCGAGATGCCTTTGCAGTTCTCTCTCTTGGCCGTGCAGTTATTGTAATAGAGGATCGGCATGGTCAGACCGGTCTTGTCGCAGTCAGCCGGGTGATTATCGGGTTGCAGGAAGTCGAAGCACTTGTCGGCTTCCATCCGACGCCAGCCTAGATTGGCACCTTTCGTAATGACGCTGACCTCCTCATACGAGTTCTGCTGAACATCTCCGCAGATCAGCTCGTTGTCGCCGCCCATGTCGAACGAGCAGCGCCAAGGATTGCGCAGGCCATAAGCCCAGATTTCGGGCAGCGCATCATTACGGCCGACGAAGGGATTATCGGCTGGGATGGGGTCGTCGCCTGTCGACGTTGATTCGCAAAATCTTCCCGTGCGGCGACATGAGATCCTGGCCATTACCCATGGTCACGTTATGGCCGATGCCCCAGTCGTTAGCATATCCACCGTCGCCCGTGGAGATGTAGAGCATTCCGTCGGGACCAAAGCCAATCCAGTGGCCGTTGTGATTGAACTGCGGCCAATCGATTTCCGAGATGATCCGCTCGGTCCTGTCGTCCGCGACGTTGGGGTCGTCCTTGGAAACTGTGTACTCGGCCACGACGTTGGTGTGCGACCACCACACCTTTCTTTCGAACAGCTTGGACCGCAGCGGAACCGAGTAGGCGAGATAGAACTTGCCGTTCTCCCGATAATTGGGGTGAAAAGCGATGCCAAGCAGGCCCCGCTCATCAAAATAGGGCCTTAAATTAGGCAGTTTCGCCGAAACGTCGATGAACGGCTCCGGCCGCAGGCGGCCACGCTCGTCGATGATGCGGACGACGCCATGCTGCTCGATGACAGCCATCCGTCCGGACCCATCCGGAATTGAGACCATGGCGAGTGGGTGGGTGAGGCCGCTGGCCACTTCCACCAGCTTGATTTTGACCTGGGCCGCCGCTGGTGCGGTGATAGACAAAAGCGCTGCGGTTGCTGCGCTGATACACGTGAGTGCGGTGCGCATGCGTTTCTTCTCCCTAATGTAAATTATTTGGTCTCTTGGGGCGCACGGTCTCCCTGGACCAGCCTCACACTAGCCCACCCGTCACCGGTCAGTCTACTGTCTTCTTGTGACGTAAAAAAGTTCTCCTCATGTGCCGCTGACCCACCGCTGTAGAGCCAACGTGAAACAAAAGCACAAAACCGCAACAAGCGCGCCAGACATTGCTCCGACGTAAGCAAGAAAAAGAGCATCTATGATAGAAATACCCGCAATTAAACTGATAACCGCTTTCGGCACATCTCCCTTTTGACGGCGCCTTAGGTAAAATAAAGCAACGGCGATCCAGGCGATCAGCCCCGCCAGAATAAGAAAGAGAACCGCGCCGAATTGCATAGGCAGCGCAATGAGTCCGTAAAGTACTGGCGCTGCCAGGAATGCCAAAGGCCAAAGGTTATCGAGGCGGTCCAATGCCTCCTGCTTAGCCGTATAAGTCAAGCCGATTAGATAGCTGAGCACGACCGCCGCGGCAATAAGAAGGCCGGTGGTCGGCCAGGCGCTGATGATCAACCCAGCCGTCAAGTAAGCGAGCACACGGCAAAGCCCCATAAAAAACGGGCTGAGCGGATTATTTTTGTGGTGCCAGTCGTAGAAAATTATTGCAGCGGAAAGGGCGAGTGCCGCCGCCATTGCAGAGCTTTCGTTTCCAGAATCGGAGCTCGCCAGAAGCACGAAAGCGAGGCCGGCCAGCATCAACCCGAAACCGGCAGCGAAGACCGTATTCGCGGAAACGAGACCTGCTGGGATTGGCCTCTCCGGCCGTTCGAGCGCGTCGATGTCCCGGTCGAACGCATCGTTCAGAAACATGCCTGCTGTGTAGAGCAGCGACAGCCCGATCGCCAACCATAGCGTCGACAGCAGTCCAAAGCTGCCCGCCAGCGAGTGCCACACCGGCAAGCGTATTCGACCATACTGTTGGCAGGTTAGAAACTCGACCAAGCCGAAGGGCGACAGACGGGGTCATTGTGTCAGAAAGTTCTTTGCCCACGTGATCTCCCGGCTGATCGCCGTCGCCACATCCATGGCGCGCAGCTCCTCTGGCAAGACATCGAATGTGTAGGTCTCGATCTCCAGATGCGCGCTGAGCGGTGATGAGTAGTGCAACGCCAGCACCTCGCGGAGGAAGCTCTGCGTCGTGTCGAGCTCGGGCAAAGTGTCCATGAAAATTGGAACGTGGCAGTGGACCCGCCATTCACTGCCCTGCGCGCGATCGAGAGCCGCAAAGGCCTGATCGAGATCGAGATACCGCTCCAAAGAGCCGTCCCGCCGCAGCTCCACAACCTGATGCAAGTAGACGCCATCGTCGAAGCGTTCGAGCAGCGCGGCGGTCCGCTCGTTGACCTCCGGAACGCGTAGAGCCGCGGAGAGCTGCACCTTGGTCGCTCGCAGACCAGCGCTGGCCAGACGCTCAAATCCGGCGGCCGCATCCTCGAACTCGACCGCTGCATGGCATACGTCGTAGCACACGCCAATGTGACGACGGATGGCAGCCTCGGCCTCTGCAGGGCTAAGTCCAGTCAACTCTGAAAAACGTGCGATGCCATTTTTCGAAAGGAGGTGCCTTTCAATAAATGTGATCGCCTCGTCCGTTGTTTCGAGAAAGCACATCGGCTCGGGCTCTATGGCGAGCGCAATCGTCCGTCCCGTCCGCTCGCGCAAGGCGACGAGATGCGCCGCATGCCGGAGCATATTTTCAACCATCTTGGGGACAGCGTCTGGCTCGGAGCCGATCGGCCGGAATGTACCCGGAACAGTGCTGATGCTGCCCTCCAGTGTGGGGTCATCCGGCAGAAGGCGAACCAAAATGTCAGCCAACCTGTTTGTATAGGCGAGCCGCTCAGGAGTGCGCCAATCCGGCTGATAAACGTTTTCCTTGACCCGCGTGCCGTGAAATGAGCCGTAGGGAAACCCGTTGATCGTGAAAACGTACAGGCCGTTGCGCTTGAGAAAATCGGCGAATTGCTCGAGTTCCCCAGGGCGCTCTAACTCCTCGCTCGCGACCGCGGACAGCCGCAGACCAACGCC
Source organism: uncultured Pseudomonadota bacterium (assembly GCA_963786775.1). Lineage (GTDB taxonomy): Bacteria > Pseudomonadota > Alphaproteobacteria > Rhizobiales > Hyphomicrobiaceae > ZC4RG25. The sequence continues at coordinate 4,723 of CAWBAM010000002.1, forward strand.
CATCGGCTCCGCCGGCGCCACCTCCTGCTTCACCTGCGGCAGGAAGCGTTCCAGGGCGGCCCGCGTTTCGCTCCATGTCTCCCCGCGGTGAATGTTGGTGCAGTAAGTGAGGTGTGCCCCGCAGACCTTCATAGCATTCTCTGCCTAGCCTCTAGCCAGTCGATGCTTTCGCGGACGAGAGCCTCGCTCATCTCGTGGACCTCGATTCCGCGGCCGATGTCCTCCAGCAGTGTGACGGTAAGCTCTCCACCCAGATGCTCCCGGAACTCGCGCAAGCCGTCCAGGATGGCAAGCTCGCGGGTCCCTTGACGGGCACGGAGCGCGGGATGCCAAAGCTTGAACCCCAGCAGCTCGAGCAGAGCCGCAACGCGTTCGTCGGCACCGGGAGCAAGCAAGCCGGAAAGCACTGAATATCGCGTATCGAGCGCGATGCCGATCGCCACCGCCTCGCCATGCCGAACGTGATTGTTGGTCAGGCTTTCCAGCTTATGCGCCGACCAATGGCCGAAATCGAGCGGTCGGGCGCTCCCGGTCTCGAACGGATCCCCGCCGTGAGCGATCTGATGCATATGAAGCTCGGCACAGCGGCGGATCATCGTCGCCATGGCCGAACGCTCGAACGTGGATAACGGATCGATATTGGCCTCAAGCCAGTGAAAAAACTCGCGGTCGCGAATGAGCGCAACCTTCACCGCCTCGGCCATGCCGGCGATCTTCTCCCTCGCCGGCAGATCGTCGATGAAATTCAGATCGTTGATCACTGCGAACGGCGGCGCGAAGGTGCCGACGAAGTTCTTGTAGCCCTTTAAATTGACGGCATTCTTCACGCCGACGCCGGAATCATTCTGCGCCAGCACGGTCGTCGGCACCCGGATGAGGCGAACACCGCGATGGCTCGTTGCGGCGACTAGACCGACTGCATCGAGAACGGCGCCACCGCCGACGACAATGACGAAGGAATGCCGGTCGATGCGGTGCTCCTGGATCAGACCCTGCATCGACTCGACGAAATAAAGCTCGTTCTTGACCTTTTCGCCTCCGGGAACCTGAACCGGCGAGATGACGAGCTCGATCGCGTCATTGTGCACCGCCGCATAGGCCTCGATCTCCGCCACCAGCGAAGGCCGGACAGCGCAAACGCCATCGTCAACGAACACGAGACAGCGATGCTTTCGGTGCGGTTCGAGCCGCGTGATCGCCTCTCTCAAGACGGGGTTGGAGGGAGAAAAAACGTCCTCGGTGAAGTAAACCGGGTACTCATAGGCCACGGTGAACCGCTGGACATGGACCGCTGAAGACCCCGCGGCGCTCGCGCGGTCTCCGAATCTAGCAGAATTGGGCATTTCCGCTCCTGAATGGTCCGCCCTTTTTCCACGATACCGGACCGTCTCTAGTCAGCCGTAAAACGATCCCCCCGTCAATTGGGGGCAACTGCCCCTCGCTTTCTGAGCGCCCCTGCCGTTATGATTGCGATGATCGCGTGCCCTCCCATCCTCTCTGTTGGACTTCGCCCTCATGCACAGAACTCTGGTTCTCTTGATTGTCGGCCTGACAGAGCGGCTTCTCGGAACTCACACACCGCATCTGGCAGCTTTGGCACAGCGTGGCGGCTTGCGGCGGCTCGAAACCGTGGTTCCAGCTGTCACGTGCACTGTCCAGTCTACACTGCTGACTGGACTGCCGCCTTCCGGGCACGGCGCCGTCGCGAATGGATGGTATTTTCGGGATCTTGCAGAAGTTTGGCTGTGGCGTCAGTCGAACCGATTAATTGCCGGCGAAAAAATTTGGGAGGCGGGAAAAAAGCGAGATTCCACTTTCACTGCCGCGAATATGTTTTGGTGGTACAATATGTATTCCACCGTGGATATCAGCGCGACGCCGCGGCCGATGTATCCCGCCGATGGTCGGAAAATTCCTGACCACTACGCCGAGCCGCCGGAGCTTCGCGACGAGCTCAACCGCCTGCTCGGCCAATTTCCGCTATTCACATTCTGGGGCCCGATGACCTCGATCGAGTCGAGCCGCTGGATTGCACGGGCCACTGCGCACGTCCGCAAGACGCGAAATCCGACCCTGACGCTTTGCTACCTCCCGCATCTGGATTACTGCCTGCAGAAATATGGTCCTGATCCCGACCACCCTCGCGTATCTGCGGACTTGCGAGAGATCGACGAACTCGCCGGAGAGCTGATCGAAGCGGCTGAGCGTCAGGGGGACCGCGTCGTCGTCGTTTCGGAGTACGGCATCGTGCCCGTCAGGGACGCGGTCCATATCAACCGCGCCTTGCGGAAGGCGGGACTGATCCGCGTGCGCAACGAGATGGGCCGCGAGTTGCTGGATGCGGGGGCATCCAAGGCATTCGCCGTCGCAGACCACCAGATCGCGCATGTCTATCTCCAGCACGGAGCCGACACTACAGAGGTGCGGCAGCTCCTCGAAGGGCTCGACGGCGTTGCCGCCGTGCATGGGGAGGAAGGCAAACGGGCGCTCGGCCTCGACCATCCGCGCTCTGGTGAACTCGTCGTATTGTCGGCCCCGGACCGCTGGTTCAGCTATTACTGGTGGCTCGATGACGACCGGGCACCCGATTTCGCCCGCACCGTCGACATTCATCGGAAGCCCGGCTACGACCCAATGGAGCTATTCCTCGATCCGGCCATTCGGCTACCCAAGCTCAAAGTCGCGCGCCGGTTGATCGCCCGCAAGCTGGGCTTCCGAAACCTGCTCGACGTGACGCCGCTCCAGCCAACCTCGCTGGTCAAGGGCTCACATGGGTTGCTAACCGACGGGTTGGACAGCCCGCTCGTGATCTCGAACACGCCCGAGCTGATGCCGGAAGGTCCCGTCGCAGCCACGGCCTTCAAAGGCTTGGTGCTCGATCACGTATTCTCCGGGTGAGAGGCGGCAAGGGCGCAAGGGGGCAAGCCGGCTTGCGGAATTGTCAGCCGTCAGGCTTAATTGAACATATCGCTATCTGAACCGGTGGCTCCGGGGGATTCAACGATGCGCGTGCTGCATGGGGTGTTGTGCTTCGCGCTGCTCGTATTCGCGGCGACGCAATACAACGATCCCGATTGGTACTACTGGGGTCCCGTTTACCTCATCGCGGCCTACTGGTCCTACCTCGCGGCTCGCGCGCCGGAGCGCCTAGTGAGCTGGCCACAAGCGCGCTACGGAGCACCCGTAAGCATCCTGCTCTTCCTCCTCGGCTTCGCATGGCTGGCACCGACCATCGACAGCAATTGGATTCACGTCGAGGAAGCGCGCGAGGCCCTTGGTTACCTCATCTGCGCCGTCGCTTCGACGATCGCAGTGGTCGACGCGCACTGGCGGGTGCCGGCGGGTGACCTCAATCGGAGTTCGAGTTGACGCAGTTCGACGAGCGGGCACAGGTCATTCTGGTTGACGAGCGCGACCGCCCGCTCGGCACCGCACCAAAACTAGATGTCCATCGCGACGGACGGCTGCATCGCGCGATCTCCGTGCAGCTCAGCGATGGACGAGGCCGCCTGCTCCTGCAGAGGCGCCACATCGACAAGTATCACTCGGGGGGCCTGTGGACCAACACATGCTGCAGCCATCCGCACCCGGGCGAGACCCCCGCTGACGCCGCGGTCCGCCGACTCAAGGAGGAGATGGGCATCCACTGCACGCTACGGCCGCTGTTTACGACGCACTACCGCGCCAATGTCGGAAACGGTTTGGTCGAGCACGAGATCGTGCACGTCTTTGCGGGCGAGTACGACGGCCGTGTCTGCCCCGATCCGCATGAGGTTGACGGGTTCGCCTACGTCACGCCAGAGGAGCTGGCAGCGGATCTCGAAGAGGATGCAAAGCGCCCTACAAGCCGCTACTCCGAGTGGTTCAAGATCTACGCCCGCGATTACTGGCGACTACTCGCGCCGAGCTGAGGATGTGTAGGCACAAAGCCCAAGCAGAAATGTCATCCCGGGCCTTGTGCCCGGGATCCATCTAACCTCATGTGGCGGAGCAAGCCGCACCATGGATCCCGGTGACAAGCACCGGGATGACCTGAGATGGAAGGTGCTCAGACGATCTTGAGGTCATCCAGATCGATGACGCCCGGCCGCGGCTTGTGCTCCACCCGCGGCGTCTGCCCACCACGAAGCACGGAGTTGCCCATGTAGAGCGTCCGCTGATCGATCGGCGGGGGATTGAGCCAGTCCTCCTCCTTGATCTGGCCGCTCTTGCCGTAGACCTCCAGCGGGTTCTCGTAGGTGACTTTGCGGATCTGGTCCTCGGGAATGCCAGCCCGGCGCATCAACTCGGCCGTCTTGGGCACTGCCAGCGGATCAGAAACGCCCCAATCGCAGGCCGAGTCGCAGAAGATCCGCTCTGCGCCGTAGGTGCGGACGATCTCCACCATCCGCTCGTTGCCCATCTTCGTGAACGGGTAGATGGAGAACGCCGCCCAGAAGCCACGGTCGAGGACGTCCCGCACCGTCTCCTCGTTATTGTGGTCGATGACGACCCAGCTCGGATCAAGCCCGTGCTCGAGGGCGACTGCCATCGACCGGAGCGTGCCCTGCCGCTTGTCGCGATGTGGGCGTATGCACCATCACCGGCAGCTGGAGCTCTTTGGCCAGCTCGAGTTGCAGACGAAAGTACTTGTCCTCGAGGTCCGTCTGCTCGTCGTAGCCGATCTCGCCGATGGCCACGACGCCTTCCTTGAGAGCATACCGGGGCAAGATCTCCATGACCGCCTCGGCCAGCTCCTCGTTGTTGGCCTCCTTCGAATTGAGGCCAATCGTGCAGTAGTGGCGCAGCCCGAACTGGCCGGCGCGAAACCGTTCGAAGCCACAAATCATGGAAAGGTAATCGATGTACGAGCCGACATTGGTGCGTGGCTGGCCGAGCCAGAACGCCGGCTCGATGCAGGCGACAATCCCTGCAGCGGCCATGCGCTCATAGTCGTCCGTGGTACGCGAGATCATGTGCGTGTGGGAGTTGAGGTACATGGGGTTTCCTCCGAAACTCGATTCACGCCGGCACGGCTGCATTCGCAATTGCTTTCCAGTTCAGCTCCCCGGCCTTAGCGGCGCGCTCCAGCTCCGCGTTCTTCGCCAACACTTCACCCGCACTTGGGACCGGTGCCGAGGCCAGGGCGAGGGCTGCAGCCTGTCGCTCTACCGAATTGCCAGTTGTGAGAACGCGCTCGAGATCCGCCACCGCGTTTGCATCGGCATGCGGGCCGACACAGCGCCAAAGTTCTGGTGTCACCGGACGGCCTGCGGCCCATCGTTCGTGGGCATAATCGCACAGCATGCGCATCAAGCGCGGATTGGCTCGCTCATCGAGACCGTCGATCGGATCGAGGCGTGATCCGATGAACAGCGCCTTCAACACCATGTGGTTCCAGGCATTCTCGTCGAACTGCTCCTTGGGATAGGGATTGCGGTGAGCCACAGCCTCGAAGATCGGCTGCATGGCGCTGCGGGCACCCTCACGGGCCCGGGCCACGTGCAGCTCGGGGTTCGGATAGAGGGGAAGGCCGCGGTAGAACGTGATCAATTCGCCGATGTCCGCAGTCCGGAACAACTGTTCGATGCGAGTTCTTGAAAGCTTCGCCCTCCAGCCCATCGGCAAGCACGAAGGCCAGACGGGCGGCTTGATCGATGCTCCAGTCTCCGGGGTTCCATCCTGGGCGTACGGTCTGCGCCTCGTCGAGCTCCGCCGGTCCCAGCTCGAGATCGGCTTTGCCGAGCTTGCGGGTCGCATAGCCGAGCGCGATGTAGAGATCCCTTTCGGGCGCCCCGTTCTGCAGCTTCCGGAACTGCTCTGTGAACCACGCAGAAGGATCAGAGGGGAGCCGCTGCTCGAGCCATTTGCAAAGGAGGGCAACGGGCGAACGCGCAGCCTGCATGATGACCGGCCTGTTCTGATTAACCTTACGTACTGCGGCGCTCAATGATTGTCCGCCGCTGCATCAAAGGTAGGCCGCATTCGACCTCGCTGTCCAGAAGGACGGACTCCAACATTCCCTTGGCTGTTTTCTACTGGGCTCGAATGGACTCTACGACCTACCTCACCGGGCACTTGCAAAGCGAGACGTAGACGCCCAAAGCGAGTGAGACGCTGCGGGCGTCGCACTCACCCTTGTTCAAGAATTCCGAACTTGAGAACTATCGTATGTTGAAACACAAGATCTTGCCCCGCGGCCTGCGATGACGCAGATGTGAGCGGCGGGCCGCCGCGGGGGCGGTCATCTGGATTGTTGGCACCAATGGTGCTTAGGATGCCTTGGCAACTAACAGACGGGGACAAGGGCTCATGACGAGCAACGGAGCGAATACGGGTGTCGCTACGGGAAACCTGATGGCCGGTAAGCGCGGTCTCGTCATGGGTATCGCCAACAACCGCTCGATCGCCTGGGGCATTGCCAAAGCCGTTGCCGCGCAGGGGGCAGAGCTTGCCCTCACCTACCAAGGTGAGCCGCTGAAAAAGCGCGTGGAGCCGCTGGCGGCAGAGCTCGGCTCGAACATCGTGTTGCCTTGCGATGTCAGTGATGCAGCCTCGATGGACGCTGTCTTCGCGGAGCTGAAGGAACGCTGGGGCCGCCTCGACTTCCTGGTTCACGCCATCGCCTTCTCGGACAAGAACGAGCTCGACGGCCGGTACGTCGATACCTCCGAGAAGAACTTTTCCCAAACGATGCTGATCTCCTGCTATTCCTTCACGGCGCTCGCCCAGCGCGCGGAGAAGCTGATGACCGAAGGCGGCTCTCTGCTCACCCTCACCTACTACGGGGCTGAGAAGGTAATGCCGCATTACAATGTCATGGGCGTCGCCAAGGCGGCGCTTGAGGCGAGCGTGCGCTATCTCGCGGCTGACCTCGGCAAGAACGGCATCCGCGTCAACGCCATCTCCGCCGGTCCGATCAAGACGCTGGCCGCGTCCGGCATCGCCGACTTCCGCTACATTTTGAAGTGGAACGAATACAACTCCGCCCTGCGACGCACGGTGACGATCGAGGACGTCGGGGCGGCAGGCCTGTACCTCCTCTCTGATCTCTCCCGCGGTGTCACGGGCGAGATCCACCACGTCGACGCCGGCTATCACATCCAAGGCATGAAGAATGAGGATGCGCCGGACATCACGGTGGTGAAGAACGGGGAGTGATCGCGAGGCTCATCCCCGTCTCCGCCTTTGCACGGTCACTGAGCCGCGAGAAGAGCCAATAGGCAGCGCAGCAAAGCATTAGCATCGCCGCGCCGAAGTCGAAGGTGGCGCGCGACGTGCCGACGGCTGTCGCGATCCAGCCAGCCACGACGGGCGCCACAACGCCGGCAAGATAGAAGACGCTGAAGAACAGGCCCATCCCGATCGCTCGGGTTCTCGGCTCGAGGACGCGGGCGGGCAAGCTCATGACCGGCCCGGCCGAGAGACCGCCCATCCCAAGTGCCACGAAGGCTGCAATCGCATACTCCGTCCTCGCGGCGACGATCAGCAGGACAGCAAGGACAAGAAATCCTCCAATCATCACGAGGGTATGCCGCCCGAAGCGATCACCAATGAAGCCGCCGGCCGGTGCCGAAACCGCGATGAGCCACCATGCTAGGCTGGTGACGTGGCCGGCAGCAGCCGCCGTCCACCCCTTCTCCGCGAGCATGGCCGTCCCGAAGCCGAAAATCATACCGAGGGCTGCGTTGTAGAGGCCCCAGATGCTACCGGCGACGATGACGGCCCGCAGCGCTGCGCCAGCTGGCCAGGTTCCCAATGCAGGCCCGACCGCCTGTGCTGAGGGCGAGTGATAAAGCGCTGCCAGCAGCACCGTGCCTGCAACCAGCATACCGAGGATGAGGAGATAGCTTGCGGTCAGCCCCCAACTGACGGCCACCCCCGGCAATACGAAGAGTGCGAATGCAATTCCGATTGGCCAGGAGCTGACGAAGATGCCCATGGCCGTCGCGATCTCCTTCCCGGCGAACCAGTCGGTGACCATCTTCGACATCAGGACATTGAGCAGCACGCCGCCTGTTCCGGAGATGAGCCGGCCAGCGACCTGCCAATGCCATTCGGGTAGGAGCGCGATCATTGCCCCGCCAGCAATCATCAGCGCGAGGCCGAAGAGAACGACTTGCTTGTCACCGAACCGCCTTCCGATTTCCCCGCCAGGAAGTGCGATGGCTATGCCAGGGGCCAGGTAGAGGCCGATCAGCAGGCCGATATCCGCAAGCCCAATACCGAATTCGTGCATGATGACGGGCGACATGGCCGCAACAGATTGAAATTGAATGGCCATGGTTGTGCGCACCGCGAACAGCAGCGCGAGCACGCCCCACCGCTTCTGCATGATCCCCCCCGATTTGAGCTGACCGAAAATACTTCAGCTGAGACTTTCCGTACAACGAAGACGAAACAGGCGTTGTGCAGTACAAGGTCGGCCAGAAACGTGGACAGACCTGATCCCTGCGCCACAACGATCGGAGAAAAAGCGATGTCCGACGCCAACCGCCAGGTGAAGCTCGCCCGCCGCCCTGCCCCAGGGCCACTGACACGCGACGTATTTTCAATTGAAGACGGCCCCATTCCGGAGCCGGGCCCAGGCCAATTTCGGGTAAAGATCGAATACGTATCGCTGGACCCGGCCATGCGCGGCTGGGTCAATGAAGGGCGCTCCTACGTCGAGCCCGTGCCAGTCGGAGGCGTGATGCGTGGCTATGCGGCTGGGCACGTGGAGGTCTCGAACCATCCGGATTTCAAACCGGGCGACGCCGTTCAGGGCTTGTTCGGCGTGCAACAATACGCCGTTTCCGACGGCAAACGTGTTGTCAAGGTTGACACCAGTCTCGCGCCCCTGCCGCGCTGGATTGGCGGATTGGGAATGCCCGGATGGACCGCCTATTTCGGCCTGCTCGAGGTGGGGCAGCCGAAGCCCGGCGAGACGGTGGTCGTCTCCGCTGCATCCGGCGCGGTCGGCTCCATCGTCGCGCAGATTGCGAAGCTGAAGGGCTGCCGCGCGGTTGGCATCGCGGGTGGTCCGGAGAAGTGCCGCTATCTCATCGACGAACTCGGGCTCGACGCCGCTGTCGACTACAAGGCCGGAAATCTCGCCGCCGATCTGAAAGATGCGTGCCCGCAGGGGATCGACGTTTACTTCGAAAATGTCGGTGGCGAAATCCTCGACACCGTCCTTCCACTGATGAACAGGTTCGGGCGTATTCCGCTCTGCGGGCTCATATCGGCCTACAACGCCACCACGCCGCCGCCCGGGCCGCGAAATCTCAGAAGCGTGCTGACGCAGCGGCTGAAAATTCAGGGCCTCATCGTCTTCGACTGGGCTGACCGCATTGACGAAGCCATACGCGATCTTGGCAAATGGCATGCCGAAGGAAAGCTGAAAATCCGTGAAGACGTGCGTGAGGGCGGTCTCGACGCATTCCCCGACGTGCTCAACCTGCTCTACACAGGCGGCAACCAAGGCAAGCTGGTTCTAAAGGTTTGAGGCAGTAAGGATATGCGGGGGGTGAGGACGATCTATTTCATCCGCCACGGCGAGACGGATTGGAACGCGGCACGACGCCTGCAAGGCCAGACGGATATCTGCCTGAACGACATCGGCCGTCGACAGGCGGCCCGCAATGGGCACGTGCTCAGAAAGATCGTTCCTGAAATCGAATCGTTGGGCTTCGTCGCCAGCCCGCTGAGCCGCACCCGCGAAACGATGGAAATCGTCCGCGAGACAATCGGCCTTGACCGTCCTGGCTACCGGACCGATCCGCGGCTGAAGGAAGTCAACTTCGGCCATTGGGAAGGCTTGACTTGGGCGGAGCTGCCTGAGCGCGACCCGGAAGGCTTTCAGGCCCGTCTCGCCGATCCATTCGATTGGCGGCCACGGGGTGGTGAAAGTTACCGCGACCTCATGCTGCGCGCTGTCGCTTGGTACGAGAGTTTGGAAAGTGACGCGGTGGTGGTCTCACACGGCGGCGTGAGCCGCGTCCTGCGCGGACACCTGCTGGGCATCGACCCGCGCGAGGTGCCGTTTCTCGAGGTGCCGCAGGACAAGGTGCTGGTGCTGCGGCCGGGGCACATGGCCTGGCATTAGCGAGCTTCGGCCGCCCTGAGCTCGATCAAGCGCGGCCGAAGACCTGCCAGGAACCTGCCGTCAGAAGCAGCGACGGTCCGCGGGATAGCAACTCCCCTTACGCAATACGCGGTCGTAGCAGCACTTTTCGTTGGCGTTGCATATCCAGGTTACCTGCGCTCCGTCCCGGGCCGGGGCGATGCACCTTTTGCGGGTAAAAGCAACCGGACTGTACGTGCGAACAGCGCGATAGACGCCGTCAGCCTGTGCCTCTTGGCTCGAAGGCATGGCAAATACCAGGGCGAGCGCGCACCCGAACGCCGCAATCCAACGCTTCATTCTTTCCTCCACGCAAAGTCACGACAACGCCCTCATTGTCCCAAATGCGCGAGACAAGCGCTCGCTTCAACTTGAAGTTGCCTTAATGACGCAAGCTTGGACGCATTGTCCAGAAACATCGGAGGCCAAGCAGGGCGACTTGCGACCTGCATCCAAGCAAGCGCTAAGCTGCTGGAAGTCTTGGGTTCCATGGAACCTGGCTATCGCCCCCGCGTTGCCGTCGGGACGGGTGGCGCTGCAGTTTTCACAGGTGTCTCATGGGAATTCTTCTTTCAGCTGCTCAGCGGTTCCTCACGCCGCAGCTTCTCGGCCGAATGGCCAGTGCAGTGGGCATTGACCCGAAACTGGCCCAAACTGCAGCGTCCGCAGCCATTCCGGCTATTCTTGCGAGCTTGTCACAGGTTGCCAGCACCCCCAACGGCGCCGAGCGATTGTCCGGCGCAGTTTCGCGCGCACCCACGGGAATGCTCGATGACCTCGGCTCTCGCCTCTCGAACCCCAGCGGGATGATCGAGCAGGGCCAGTCGATGCTGTCGTCGCTGCTCGGCAGCAATGCCTCGAATACACTGACGTCGACCCTCGCCCGGTTTGTTGGCGGCGGAGAAGGATCGATGGGCTCGCTGATCGGGCTGTTGATGCCTGTTCTGATGGGCGTGCTTGGTCGCCAGCAGCAGACAACCGGTGGCAATGGTGCCGGTCTTGGCCCGGCAGTTGCGTTCGGAGGCTGGCGATTTCAAAGCGGCTATGCCCTCGGGGCTTTCCAGCCTGCTCGACTCCAGCGGCTTTTTCGATCAGCTCGGCGCGACCCAGACGGCTGCCAGCCAGACCACGAGAGAAGATTTCGGAGAAAGAGCCGCAAGAGAACGAACACCGCAAGCAACGTCCACGCCAACGGTCAGAAGTGAACCGGCCCACAGTACCTCGAATTGGGCCTACTGGGCTCTGCCGCTGGCCCTCATCATTGGAGGTCTGATCGGTTACATGTGGGGCGGAGACCAGCGGGCCCGCGACACGACGGCGGCCTATCAGACAACCGACGTCGCCAGTGCGAGACCAATGGAAAGCTATTTGCGCCAGACGGTCGTTAGTGACTTAGGCGAGCCACTTGGTACGGTCGAAGACGTGCTCATCACCCCGAACGGGCAGGTGATGGCTGTTCTGAGCACCGCACAGCCCCTCGGGCTTGGCGAAAAGCGGGTCGCCGTGCCAATGGCCTCGCTCGAAACCGCAACGCGAGACGGCGGCACACAAATCGTGTTCAAAGGCTCGAAGGAGTCTCTGGTCGAAGCGCCAGCCGTCAGCCCACCCACCGGCGGCAGTCGTGTCCAATCGTCTGGCACCACAGGAATCCTGCCGACCCCACAAAGCAGTCCTGGCACCTCACCGAGCCCTCAAGGGGCACCGCCATCGGGCAATCAATAACCAGACTGAGCGGCCCAGAAAAATTTTGAGAGCCGGAGCAGCGGCAGCTCCGGCTCTCTGATACATTGGCATGGCAGCAAAAACGGGTGCTCAGGCCGTTCCTGCAGCCAAGGCGAGCAGCTCGCGCGTGCTTCGAGCTGAGTTCGCTGCGACCACGACCTCGGCAATACTCTGCCTCCGTCACAGTCGCACACAACACGAATACGGCACCGTAATTCGTTAGCTCCCGAATCCTGGGACCAACAAATCACGAAGTGCAATCAATGCTTAAGCCTGCCGCTGTTGTTTGTCATCTCACTTCAGGATCGTGCTCATAATGGAAGATGCACTGGTGCAGCAAAGTTACCGACGTAACGGAGGTGCAACGGCAACGGCGGGTCGACGCGGTTCCGCGGAGATGAATTGTTCGAGCCCTATCTCAGTCAGTGGGGTCTCGAGGTGGACGGGGAACCTGTCATCACCGCGACCAGCCGCCTCCTGCCAGTTCGCCATCACGACCTCGCGGCGATGTTGAAAATCAGCACAAACGAGGAGGACGCAGGCTGGCGGGCGCGTCCTGGCCTGGTGGAACGGGGACGGCGCCGCACGCGTGTTCGCGATTGACGGCGATGTCCTCCTGATGGAACGCGCTCTAGGAAATCGTTCCCTTGCCGCAATGGCCCGCAGCGGCCAGGACGACGAAGCGACCCGTATCATCTGCAATGTCATCACAGAGCTCCACCAGCCGCGTGCGAAGGATCCACCGCCCGATCTGGTCCCGCTTTCCGTTTGGTTCCGCGAGCTTGAGCCAGCTGCAGCGCGTTACGGCGGCCCGCTCGTGCGATCGGCGGCTTCGGCGCGAGCATTGCTCGCCGACCCCCAGGAGGTGCGCGTTCTCCACGGTGACATTCACCACGAAAATATCCTCGACTTCGGTGAGCGCGGTTGGCTCGCAATTGATCCAAAAGGGCTCATCGGAGAGCGGGGCTTCGACTACGCCAATATTTTCACCAATCCGGACCTCAGCGATCCGACGCTGCCGGTAGCCACGCTACCCGAGCGCTTCCAGCAGCGGCTGGCGATCGTAACCGAGCAGAGCGGAATCGAGCATCGGCGCCTGCTTCACTGGATCATCGCATGGTGCGGGTTGTCGGCGGTTTGGTTCATTGAAGATGGATTGTCACCGGAAATTGATTTCCGCATTGCGGAGCTGGCCATTGCCGAGCTCGATCGGTGAGGAAACGGAACTCCGGATACTTGTGAGATATTGTATCCGGCAAGGAACGCATGAGGTCTGACTTGTTTTGCGGTTACATGACGACGGGGAGCGCAATCCGGCTCTTAATCGTGTTTGGCTTTATTGCATCAGCCAGCGCAGCAATTGCCCAGATCGACATCGCGAGCACGGACGATTTCCAGCAATGCCGGCGCGAGGAGACAATGGCTGAGCTGCGGTTGAAGGCGTGCACAGCCGTGATTGCGAACTCTCGCGTATCGACGAAGTGCGAGCGGAAGCTCTTCTCAACCGCGGAATGGCCTACGAGCAATTGGGCGACATTTCAGCAGCGATCACGGACTATACGGAGGGCCTCAAGCTCAATCCCAAAAGCCGAGCTCTTTATAATCGGCGCGGGCTGGCCTACGAGCTCGAGGACAAGCGTGATCTTGCCATTGCCGATTTCTCGGCAGCCATCAGCCTCGATCCCGAGGACATCGAAGCGCTCGTGTATCGCGGCCTTTCATATGCGGAAGCGGGCGATTACAGCCGGGCCATTCTCGACTTCGATGCTGCGCTCGCCATAGAGCCGGACGACGCTGCCGTGTTTGCGTTTCGGGGAGAGGCCCGAGAAGCCTTGGGCGATCGCGACAAAGCTATGGAAGATTATCGGAAGGCTCTAAGCCTCGAACCTCAGAACGAGCTGGCCGAGGCTGGGCTGAAACGGCTCGGCGCGAAAAGAGAATAGAACTCGGCCCGGCAGCGGCCCTGCACGTCAAACGATCACGGCCAGCGCAGCCGCCAAGCCAACGCTCACCCCGAGAAGACCGCCGATGATCGATGCGAGCACCACGATCTCGCGCAGCTCGTTCAATAACGCCGTCCACATCGAGAACGCCTCTGCTTCCGCCGAGCACTCTTCTGTCGCATCGCTGCGCTGAAGGTTCAACGGGAACAATGAACAAACGTCGAAAAAGTTCCGCCTAGAAACATTCGAATTCGGAATGACATAGCTACGCATCCGGTGATGCAGTGTCAGCTCGCCAACGCCACTCGCTGGGCGCCCATGAGTTGACCTCGACTTGACCACAACCCGCCGGAATTCGGCCGTGCTCAAGCCCTAAAGGTTGCCAATACAGCTCTGCGGGGAGGCCGAGCATCGTTCGAGTATCAATGTCGCGTTTCCGAGTTTTATCCTCCCTGCTGGCGCCTCCGCCTCTCCTCACACCGATACTTTCGATCATCGCCCTCGGCCTGGCGGGCTGCTCATACGGCGGTTCCGGCCCGCCGCGCCGCACTACTCGCAGTTCAAGGCCGAGATGCCGGAGGGCAATACAGTCACCGTATGCAGCGCCCACGGCTGCCGTCACAAGACGAGGTTCACGTTCAGCCGCAGCGACATTGCCAAGCTCAGAACGCTAATGGATCACGCGCGCCGTGACGCCCTCCTCGGCTGGCGAACGCCGAGCCATT
>CAWBAM010000003.1:0-5333 GCA_963786775.1 uncultured Pseudomonadota bacterium
CGGGCCGAAGCACCTGCGCAGGTCATCGATGCGTTCCGTGACGTCGCGGCGGCAGCGATCGACCAGCGGAAAATTGAAACCCAGGCCCACGCGTATGCCAACAAAGTCATTCCAAGAGGCTCGTGGTGAGGTGCAGCGCATCCTTCAGGAAGCCCAGGCCTATAAAGAGCGCGTCATCGCTGAAGCCCAGGGTGAGGCAAGCCGGTTCCTGAACGTCCTTGAGGAATACCGCAAGGCGCCAGAGCTGATGCGGGCAGCGGCTCTATCTGGAAACGATGGAGCGCGTCCTCGCCTCGACCGACAAGGTCATCATCGACAGTAATGGGGGGCCAGGCGTGGTGCCGTACCTTCCACTGGACCAATTACAACCCCGTAACAGCAGTAAGAGGATTTCCAATCATGCGCAGACTTATGATGGTAATCCTCGTCGCTCTCGGGATCGGGGCCGTGGGAGTTTATCTCTCGGCTTTCATCGTGCAGCAGTATCAGCAGGCCTTGGTCCTTGAGTTTGGCAAGCCAAAACGGATCGTCGACCAGGCGGGGCTGCACTGGAAGTTGCCGATCGTTGAGACGGTTGAGTTCTTCGACAAGCGCATCCTCGACCTGGATACGACACCGCAGGAGCTGTTCTCTTCGGACCAGAACAAGCTCATCGTCGACAGCTTCGCCAGATACCGGATCGTCGACCCGCTGCGCTATTACCAGACGGTGCGCAACGATCTTGGCGTCCGCTCCCGTGTCGGCCCGATTCTCGACAGTGCCCTGCGGCGCGTCCTAGGCTCCGCATCTTTCGCTGACGCGGTTCGTGACCGGCGCGCCGAGCTGATGAACCTCATTCAGCAGCAGGTCAACCACGAGGCTCAGAATTTCGGAATCGAGGTGGTTGACGTCCGTACCAAACGTGTCGACCTGCCGCCCCAGAACTCCGCTTCGATCTACGAGCGGATGAAGACCGACCGGCAACGTGAGGCTGCAGAGTTCCGTGCCCGCGGTGAGGAAGCTGCCCGTCGCATTCGGGCGGAAGCCGACCGGCAAGTTGCCGTGATGAAGGCCGAGGCCGAACGTGATGCCCGGCGGCTCCGTGGCGAGGGTGACGCTGAACGCGCGCGGATATCCAACGAGGCCTTCAGCCAGGACCCGGAATTCTATCAATTCCTGAGGTCGATGGAGGCCTACGAGACAGCCCTGCGCCGTGGCGATACGAGGCTCGTGATCTCACCGGATTGGCGACCTTCCGCGACTTCTTCCGGTATTTCTCCGAGTCGATCACGGAGACCGCGAAGTCCCGATCAGTCACGACCGGGTCGACCGGAACCACCGGAACAACAGCACCGAACATCGCGTTGCCGCAGAGATGAGCGATCTTGCTGTGGCCCTCGGTCTCGTTCTGGTGATCGAGGGTTTGCTCTGGGCCGCCGCTCCCGACCTTGCGGTTCGCCTCCTCCAGACGGCAGCGGAGGCGTCGCCGCAGGCATTGAGGACCGCCGGTGCCGCCGCCGTGGCGGCCGGTGTGTTCATTGTCTGGCTCGTGCGCGGGTAAGCCGTCAGGTCGAACGCCGGGGCCGGGGCGGGAGGCGTTTGTTAATCTAAGTTTTCCGCCTCGCGCCTACTTTGCGCGGCGGTAGATTAAGTGGGCATGCTGGTCGAAAGGACGTGTGTCATGGCAGCCCTGGCGCAAAGCAGGCAGACGAGCCTCACATCTCGCGCACTCGCCGCGTTAGCCTTCTGTCTCACGATGCTTATGGCGGCGGGCAGCTCTCAAGCCCGCGGCCCAGAATCAGTTGCGGACGTCGCCGAGCAACTGATCGATGCCGTCGTGAATATCTCAACGTCGCAGACCCTCAAATCACCCGACGGCGCCCCCCTGCCCAAAGTTCCGGAGGGCTCCCCGTTCGAGGATCTGTTTGAGGACTTCTTCAACAAGGACGGCAGAACACGCCGTGACCGGAGGGTTTCATCGCTCGGGTCCGGCTTCGTCGTCGATGCCGAGGAAGGCCTGATCGTCACCAACACGCACGTGATCGAAGGCGCCGATGAGATCATCGTCAACTTCGCCGATGGCTCGCGGCTCAAAGTCGACAAGGTCGTCGGCAAAGACGGCAAGACCGACCTGGCCCTGCTCAAGGTCACCCCGAAGAAACCACTGAAGGCCGTGAAATTCGGCTCCTCGGAGTTGCTGAGGGTTGGCGACTGGGTGATGGCGATCGGTAACCCGTTCGGGCTTGGAGGCTCGGTAACGATCGGCATCATCTCCGCCAAGGCACGGGACATCAACTCGGGGCCCTACGACGACTATCTGCAGACCGATGCAGCCATCAACAAGGGCAACTCTGGCGGGCCCCTGTTCAACATGGACGGCGAGGTCATTGGCATCAACACAGCCATCATCTCGCCAACAGGTGGCTCAATTGGCATCGGCTTCGCGGTTCCATCCGACATCGCGGTCCCCGTAATTGAGCAGCTCAAGCTCTACGGCGAGACGCGCCGTGGCTGGCTCGGTGTCCGCATCCAATCCGTCAGTGAGGAGATCGCTGAATCGCTCGGTGTTCCCGAGAATACGGGCGCGCTCGTCGCCGCCGTGACACCGGATAGCCCAGCCGCGAAGGCAGGTATCGAGGCGGGCGACGTGATTGTGAAGTTCGATGGCAAGGACATCGTCGGCATGCGCAGCCTGCCGCGCATCGTTGCTCAGACTCCATCGGGAAAACTGTGGATGTCGAGGCGGTGCGCAAGGGCGAGAGGAAATCATTCAAGGTGGTCGTTGGCCGCCTTACCGAAGAGGAGGGTGAACCAGCCGAGCCCGCCACGACGAAAGGAGAAACCACCCCCTCGCCTGGCAGCGGCTTGATCGGTCTCGAGGTCACCCCCCTGACCGACGAGCTCAGGCAGAAGCACGGGATAGACAAAAAGGTCGAGGGCCTTCTCGTTACTGAGGTCGATCCAGACAGCCCCGCCGCCGAGAAAGGCATCAAGCCGGGAGAAGTCATTGTCGAAGCGGCTCAGGAGCGAGTCTCGAGCACCGAGGATCTGTTAAAGAGCGTCGAAAAGGTCCGTCGATCAGGCCGCAAGGCCGTCCTGCTGCACATTGAAGACGGAAAGGGCGACATGCGTTACGTCGCAGTCCCGATCAATTGAGTTCGCCCCACTTTCTACCCGCCTGCGAGCTATGTTTGGCCCGGTGAGTTCGGCAACCGCCGACCCACCGAGGCGACTTGCCCCTGGCGCTGGCCTGAAGCCGACGCTAGAACGATCGGCCAACTTTCGAACTTGGAGATGCTGCCCGTGCCCGAGAGCCGTAGCCTGCTGAGCACGATTGTGGATTCCATCCCACCTGTGCATCGCGACGGCCACAAGTTCCTTGCGATCGGCTTGGGCATCACCTTGCTCTTTTTCTGGCTCTTGCCACCGCTGGGATGGATCGCAGCACTCGCCACCGCCTGGGTTGCATATTTCTTCCGCGATCCTGACCGCGTGACGCCGCTCCGGGAAGGGTTGGTGATCGCACCTGCCGATGGGCGTATCACCTCTATCGAGCGCGTACGCCCGCCGCAGGAGCTTGGGCTCAGCGAGGAGCTCCGCACCCGGATTTCGATTTTCCTGTCCGTCTTTGATGTGCACGTTAACCGCTCGCCCGTGGCCGGACGGATCACGCGGTCCGTTTACACGCCGGGTGCCTTCTTCAATGCGGAGCTTGACAAGGCAAGCGAGGAAAATGAGCGCCGCGGCCTTGTCATTCTGATGCCTTCGGCGCGGAAATCGGTGTCGTTCAGATCGCCGGCCTTGTTGCACGGCGAATTGTCACCTTCGTCAGTGAAGGTGATACTGTCGGAGTCGGCCAGCGGATCGGCCTCATCCGGTTCGGCTCTCGCGTGGATGTTTATCTCCCGCCCGAGGGGCGGGCCCTCGTTGCCATTGGCCAGAGGACCATTGCTGGGGAGACCGTCTTGGCAGATCTCAGGTCGAGCGAGCCGGAGCGCGAGGCGCGCCGCAGCTAGAGTTGCACGTAAGCAAAACCGGGACCCGAAGGGCGGTTTCGCTGAACGGGAGGATTAGGGCTCCGATGGACCCTGTGGTGACGAAGCTCGAGGAAGAAACCCTTCGGCGCAGGCGCCGGGCGATCTTCAAGAAGAGGCAAGTTCCCGTCCGGCTACTGATCCCGAACTTTTTTACTCTCCTGGGATTATGCGCCGGCCTGACCGCCATCCGCATGGCCATCGAGGGGCGCTATGAGCTGGCTCTTGCCGCTATCGTCTTCGCCGCGCTGCTCGATGGCGTGGACGGCCGGGTGGCGCGACTGCTGAAGGCCTCCTCGCGCTTCGGCGCCGAGTTCGACAGTCTTGCCGATTTCGTGAATTTCGGTGTCGCGCCTGCCATCGTGCTGTTCACCTGGGGCTCGTGGGACACGCCGGGGACACGCGGCTTGGCGTGGATCGTCGTTCTGCTGCTGGCGGTGGCGTGCGGGCTGCGGCTTGCGCGGTTCAACGCCGTGCTCGACGTGGAACGGCCGAAGTGGCAATCGAACTACTTCTCGGGCGTGCCCGCTCCAGCTGGGGCAATTATCGCGCTGCTGCCGGTCTATCTCGATCAGCTCGGCTTGCTCGTCGTGCGCAGCGGTTGGCCGATCTACTTCGTGCTTGCCTACGCCCTGTTGGTTGCATTTCTCATGGTCAGCACGATCCCAACCTATTCCGGCAAGCTGCTCGGCGAGCGCATCTCGCGCGAGTGGGTCATGCCGTTGTTCGTGCTGGTCGGTGCACTGGTGGCGCTGCTCGTCACGTACCCGTACGCGACCTTGAGCGTGGGGACGCTGCTTTATCTTGCGCACATCCCGGTCGCCTTTCACCGCTACCGCGCTCAGCTGCGCGCCATGGAGGACGACGAAGCACGGCACGGAAGCCAAGGCCAAAGCCTGTCCATCCCCAAACTCGTCGTCGAGCCGCCACGTAGCGACAGGATGCAGCAGTGATGGTTCTGCCCCGACTTGGGAGTGTCGGCGTGCGTTGACCGGACGACGACCGATGCCTACTATCCGCAGCGACGGTAAAAAGGAGTGGCTGGGGCGCACACACGTCCGCCGAACATGACGTGATCGAGATCCTGATCGTCCTGGGCCTCATCCTCCTCAACGGCTTCTTCGCGCTGTCGGAGCTGGCTGTCGTCTCCTCCCGGCACTCCCGGTTGAGAGCTCTCGCAGCATCCGGTCGCCGTGGAGCGAACCGTGCGCTCAGGCTAGCCACAAATCCTGGCCGCTTCCTCTCGACAGTCCAAATCGGCATCACCCTCATCGGCATCCTGAGTGGCGTCTATTCGGGCGAGGTCTTTGGCGCACAGGC
>CAWBAM010000004.1:0-15126 GCA_963786775.1 uncultured Pseudomonadota bacterium
GCCATGCCGCGGGCGCGCTGGGATTCAGGCTGGCGCGATCGCACCAGGCGTTCAAGGTTGAACATTCGCGCATGTGACACACCCAATTGGAGCAACAGGAGTGCTGTTGCATGGTGGTCACGCGGTGCAGCTCTTGAGGGTCGGTCTTGGGGAGGACTTACGCCGGACTATGCGCAGATGGTCGAGAGACGCGAACCATTTCGCGACGTAGGCGCAAATAAATGCGGGCACAACCTCGGTTGGCGGAGACGGGGGGATTTGAACCCCCGATACGCCTTTTGGGCGTATAACGGTTTAGCAAACCGCCGCCTTCAGCCACTCGGCCACGTCTCCCTCAAACGGAACAGGCCCTTAGCATGGTAGCGGACCGCAGGTAAACCCGAAAGTGGGGTTGCTGGCAATCCCTTCAAGATACCGCTCGTGATTGTACTCCGAGCCTCATGCGAGCCTGGTCTGGTGGCTATCTCGCCTATCCGCTCCTGGCCCCGAAAAGTCGGCAAGCCGCCAACTTTTCGGGATAGGCCAAACAGGATCGGACGGTCTGGTGCCCAGCTCTCTGCCAGAGCGCATCAATCCACGTTCGTGTGCTTGTACTTCTCCAGCAAGCGCTTCGGCTTTCTCAGCGCGTCGCGGCGGAATGGATCGCCGAGCTCCTGCGTCACCAGCATCTCGATCACGGTCGTCTTGCCGTGCTTCATCTGGGCGTCGACAGCCTTTTCGAGCGCCTCGCCCACGTCGCCGAGATTGCTGACAGTAACGCCCTCCGCGCCGAGCGAGCGGGCCACCTCTGCCCAGCAGGGGTTCTTGAGGTCCACGCCTTCGAAGCGACGATTGTAGAAGTCGACCTGGTTCTTCTTCTCCGCGCCCCACTGCTTGTTGTGGAAGACGACAGCGGTGACGGGAATGTTCTCGCGCACGCAGGTGAGGATCTCGCCGAAGCTCATGCCCCAGGCGCCGTCGCCGACATAGGCGATGGCCGGGCGATCCGGGCAGGCCACCTTGGCGCCGATGATGGTCGGCAGCGCATAGCCGCAGTTGCCGAAGCTCATGGCCGCGAACATGCTCGGCGCCTGATTGAAGCGCAGATAGCTGTTCGAGACCGAGCAGATGTTGCCGATGTCGGTCGAGACCATGGCGTTCTTCGGCATCGCCTTCTCGAGCTCGCGCAGCATCTGGCGCGGATGCATGTAGGGCGAGTCTTTTCGCGACCTCGAGGCTCCAGGGGTCGCGCTCGTGCGTCCACTCGGATAGCTCGGCTTCCCAGGCGTCCTTTTCGGCCTTGATCTTTTGCAGCCGTTCGGAGGCGTTCCGACGCGCAACGGGATCGCGGTTGGCGAGGCGATGATGCAGTGCCTTCGCGGCCGCTTTCGCATCGCCGACGATGCCGACCGAGATCTGCTTTACGAGGCCCAGCATGCGGTGGTCGGTGTCGACCTGGATGATCTTCGCATTCTTCGGCCAGTAGTCGAGGCCGTGCTGCGGCAGGGTACCGAACGGCCCGAGGCGCGTGCCGAGCGCGAGCACGACGTCGGCCTCGGCGATAATCTTCATTCCGGCCTTCGAGCCCTGGTAGCCGAGCGGGCCGCACCACAGCGGATGATCGGCCGGGAAGCTGTCGTTGTGCAGATAGCTGTTGACGACAGGCATCTGCAAGTATTCGGCGAGCGCCTTCGCCTCCTCATGCCGCCCGAGAAGATCACGCCGCCGCCGGCCACCATGACCGGGAACTTTGCACTCGCCAGTAGCTCGGCCGCCTCGTCCAGGGCTTCGTCGGCGCCGGGGCCGCGGGCGATCTTCTTTGGCGTCGGAATTTCGTAGTCCGCCTCGCCGTAGAAGAAGTCGCGCGGAATGTTGAGCTGCGTGGGGCCGCGCTCGCTCATGGCCATATCGAAGCAGCGGGCCGTGAGCTCGGCCATGCGGTCCTGGCGCGAGACATGGGCCTGATACTTGGTGATCTTCGAGAAGATCGGGAGCTGCTCCGTCTCCTGAAAGCCACCGAGCCCCATGGTGTTCGAGCCCGTCTCCGGGGTGATCACCACGACCGGCGAGTGGGCCCAGTAGGCTGCAGCCGTCGACGTGACGAAGTTCGTGACGCCTGGGCCGTTCTGCGCGATGCAGACTCCGTGGCGGCCCGAGGCGCGGCTATAGCCGTCCGCCATGTGCCCCGCGCCCTGCTCGTGCACCGTCGGGATGAAGCGGATGCCGGCTGTCGGGAAAAGGTCGAGGGCGTCCATGAACGCGGAGCCGACGATGCCAAATACGTCGGTGACGCCATGGGCAACCAGAGTTTCGACGAACGCTTCACTCGCGGTCATTCTCGTCATGGGCGGTCTCCCTGGGATGCTCCCGCTAACAAGCAGCCTTCTGTGTCTCGGAAAACAAGACGTCTCGTCTCAATTAGTGGCACGCGGTTACAAAAGCTGTCAATCACCGACGCGCGCCGGGGCGGTCCCCACGCTAGTCGCGCGTGAAGACAAGGGTGTGTCGGCAACGTCGGGACCGCCTGTCCACGCATCGGCCATGACGGCTGCAGCCTGCTTGAGTCGCGGAACGAAGCCGATGGCCCGCTCGAGGTCGAGGCGCGGGGAAGGTCCATGAACCGCGAGCGCAGCCAGCACCCGACCCTGGCGGATCCGCGATCGGCACCGCAACGCCGATGATGCCGATCCGTGAACTCCTGATTGTTCACCGCGTAGCCCCGCCGGCGAATCTCTGCCAGCTCGGCCTCAAGCTCGGTGGCTCTGCGTGATGGTGTGCTTCGTGCAGGGCTTCAGCGTGACATTGCGGAGCAGTCGTGCTCGAACCGCGTCATCGAGATGGGCCAGCATCACCTTGCCACCGGAGGTGCAATGTGCCGGCACGCGGCTGCCCGCCTGCAGATGCACGCGAAGAGCCCAGTGACACTCGATGCGCTCGAGATAGACGAAATCGTAGGCCATCCAGCACGCCGACGTTGCAGGTCTCCTCGATCTCGTCGACAGCTGCTGCAATATGGCGTGAATGGGCGCAGACTGATTGTGGGTTCGCAGCGCGTTGAGGGCGAGCGTCGAAAGGCGGGGGCCGACCGAGAACCGGTCGCGTGAGGGATCGCGGACGACAAGCCCCAGCTTCTCGAGCTGGGTCAGAACCCGATGCACGGTTTGCCGCGGTAGTTCGAGCCGAGCGCTGAGGTCGGGGAGCCCGATAGGTTGTGACTGCGCAGTGATCGCTTCGAGGACCGCTAACGCTTTGTCGAGTGCCGAGCCTCGTTCCTGACCGTTGCTTTGGTCACGCATGTCCGATCGGCTCCTGTGTGCGGAGTTCGTTGCGCTTCGTATAGCACGTTACCGCCATGCTCCGCGGGAGGAAGTCGGTCATTGCTGAGGCGATGGAGCGTCCAGGAGTTGACCACTCGACGCGCGCGGCACAAAATGAGACAAGGCATCTCGATTTCCGGAGGGCAGACATGCAGGATACGCCCACATTGAGCCCATCCAGTACACCAACCGCGCCAGTTGAACTCGTTCCGGAAATCGTCCAGCGGGCGCGCAGCGCAATGGCCGCCTATGCTCGCGAGATTGCCGCCGAGGGCCAAGCGCGTATCGACGAGGCGGTGACTGCTCTCGCTTGGTCCACTCTACAAGCCAGAGAACGCGCGCCGAATGGCTGAAATCGCCGTCGAGGTGACGGGCCTGGGCGAAGTCGAGAGCAAAGTCATCAAGAACCAGCGCAAGACGTTCGGCACACTTCGCGATCTCCTGCGCGTAAAGTCGACCGGCATCATCGAGGAATTGCCCGAGAAGGGCATCGTCAAATACGCGAAGCCGGTCGGCGTGGTCGCGGCGCTATTACGCCGTCAACAAACCCTTCGGCGACGCCGGTCAACAAGGCGATGATGGCGCTTAAGGGCGGCAACGCCATCGTCATCGCGCCACCTCCGACGGCTTGGGGGGCGACCAAGCCCACGGTGGACCTCATGCGGGCAGAGCTGAGGAAGATCGGCCTGCCCGAGGACCTCGTGCAAATTCTGCCGTCGCCGGTAACGCGGGAGGCGACCACGCGGCTGATGGAGCTGTCCGATCTCGTGGTCTGCACAGGCAGCCAGGCGAACGTGCGCCAGGCTTACAAATCAGGAAAGCCAGCTATTGGCGTCGGGTCTCGGAAATGCGCCGGTGATCATCGACGCCTCGGCGGATCTCGACGATGCCGCGCACAAGATCATGCTGTCCAAGACCTTCGATCACGCGACGAGCTGCTCGTCCGAGAACGCCGTGATCATTGTCGACGCCGTTTACGACGAAGCGATCGCCGCGCTCGAAAGACAAGGCGGTTATCTCGCGTCACCTGAGGAGCGCGAGCGCATCGTCGCGCGGCTATGGCAGAACGGGAAGCTCAATCGCAGCGTCATCGCTCAGGCGCCGGAAGCTCTGATCAAGGTGTTCGAGCTCGGTCCTAAGGCGCAGGGCTGCAAGTTTGTCATGGTCGAGGAGACGGGTATTGGCAAAGATTACCCGCTCTCAGGCGAGAAGCTGTCGCTGGTGCTGACGGTGTATCGCGCCAAGGATTTCCAGGACGCCAAGAGGATCGTACGGGAGATCCTGGAGTATCAGGGTAAGGGCCATTCCTGCGGAATCCATACGAACACGCCCGAGCACGCACGTGAGTTGGCGCGGGATATCGACGTCGTTCGCGTGCTGGTCAACCAAGCCCATACGTTCGGCAATGGCGGCGGGTTCGACAACGGTCTGCCCTTCACGCTGTCGATGGGCTGCGGCACATGGCAGGGCAATTCCATTTCGGAAAACCTCAACTGGCGCTGCTTCGTCAACATCACCCACCTCGTCACCACAATCCCCGAGGACAAACCCGACGAAGCTGAGCTGTTCGGCGCCTACTGGGCGAAGTATGGGAAGTGAGCTGCGTTGAGGTTTCGCCGTCCGGCATCGCCCGGGGGAAGCGCCGATTTCCGGCGACAATCGCGTCGACTTGAGAAGGATAAGCGATGAACTTCGAGGAGCACGCCGCCAAGCCGCTGCTCAGGGCAGTGGGAATTGAAACGCCAAAGGGCAGCCTGGCTACGACGCCGGACGAAGCGGAACGCATTGCCGCCGAGATCGGGCCTTGCGTGGTGAAGGCTCAGGTTCCGACGGGCAAACGGGGCAAGGCAGGCGGCATCAAATTGGCAGCAACGCCGGCCGAGGCGCGCGCGCACGCCGCAGCAGATCCTCGGCATGACGATCGGCGAGCATCGCAGTGGAGAAGCTTCTCGTCGAAGCGCAGGTGCCGATCGCGACAGAGATGTACGCGGCGGTGATCAATGATCCCGACAGCAAGGGGCCGCTGCTGCTTTTCTCCGCCGAGGGCGGCATGGACATCGAGGAGATTGCCGAGCGGCATCCGAATGCGCTCGTCCGGCTAGCCGATCGATATCCGCAAGGGCCTCGATCGCGATGCCCTCGCTACGCGCGCTGCCGAAGGAGTTGCCCGTCGACCGTGCGGCGCTCGTCGACACCTTGGCGCGCCTGTACACGGCCTATGTCGAAAACGATGCCGAGCTGATGGAGATCAACCCGCTCGTGGTCACGCGAGGACGGCAAGCTCGTCGCGCTCGACTGCAAGTTCGTGATGGATGACAGCGCCATCCCGCGGCATGAGGAGCTGGCAAAGTCGGGCTCGCCCGAAAAGCTCACCGCTCTCGAAGCCCGGGCTAAGGAGCTTGGTCTCAAGTTCATCGAGCTCGACGGCAACGTCGGTGTGCTGGCGAACGGCGCGGGGCTCACCATGACCTCGATGGACGCCGTGCGCCATTACGGCGGCAGCCGGCCAATTTCCTCGAGATCGGAGGCGAGAGTCTACACGAAGGCGAAACCGGCTCTTGAGCTGGTTCTCGCAAATCCGCGTGTCAAAGCACTGCTCGTCAATTTTTGCGGCGCGTTCGCGCGCACCGACGTGATGGCCGAGGGCGTAGTCAATGCCTGGCAGGAATTGAAGCCCGACATCCCGATCGTCTTCACCATCCACGGCACGGGTGAGGAGGAGGCCATCGCGATGGTGAAAGAGCGGCTCGGCATCGAGCCCTACGACTTGATGGACGATGCGGTGCGTGCGGCAGTGGCGGCTGCAAAGGGGGCGTCGCAATGATCGTGCGCGGCCACGAAACCGTGCTCGTGATGGGCATCACGGGCAAGCAGGGCACGTTCTGGGCCGATAAGATGCGGGCCTATGGCACGCGGATTATCGGCGGCACCAATCCGAAGCGCGCTGGTGAAACGCATTTGGGCCTGCCTGTTTGGGCAAGTGCGAAGGATGCGGCTAAGGAAACGAAAATCGACTGCGCCGTGATGTTCATCCCGCCCTTCGGCGTCAAGGCCGCTGCGCTGGACGCCATCGAGGCTGGGATTCCAAAGATCGTGTGTCTCACCGAGCACGTGCCGGTCCACGACACGATGTATTTTCTCGCGGCAGCGCGGGAGCGCGGATGTCAAGTCATCGGTCCGAACACTGCCGGCCTCGTCACCACTGGTGAGTGCTTTGTCGGCTTCATGCCAGCCTTCAATGAGCGTGTATTCAAGCCTGGAGAAGTGGGCGTTATCTCTCGTCAGGCTCACTTGGCACGCTGCTTTGCCTCAACCTCGTGCAGGCGGGCCTTGGGATCTCCTCTTTCATCGGCATCGGCGGTGATCCGATTATCGGCACGACGACTCGAGATGCTCTCGAATGCCTCGACCGCGATCCACGGACCAAGGCCATCGCGCTCGTCGGCGAGATTGGCGGCTCGATGGAGGAGCAGGCGGCCGAGTACGCCCGCACGATGTCAAAGCCGATCGCGGCGTTTATCGCCGGCGCTGCGTCGCCACCCGGAAAGAAGATGGGTCACGCGGGGGCGATCGTGATGGGTAACAAAGGATCTTACGCTGCCAAGAAAGCCGCGTTGGAAGCCGCGGGTGTTACGGTCTGTGCCACTCCTAATGGTGTTCCGGAAGCGCTGAAGTCACGCCTCGGAGCCGGCTAGAGCGATACTTGAGCGGAGCAAGTCTGCCCGAATTCCCCTCTCTTGATAGGAATGCAGTTCACTGCCCAAGTGCAGCTGGTCTGCCGGAAGCTTCACGCCTGCGGAGGCCGATCAGAAACCACGTCTCCTGCAGGCCAACCCCCTTGATCTCCATCTGGCCGCAAGGCTCCAGTTCAAAGGCGTGTTGCAGCCGCTCGCGGCACGTGGGGCACAGATGGATGCGGCCGGGAGCGCCTAGGGCCTCAAGCCGCGCGGCGAGGTTCACGGGGTCTCCCCAAACGTCATAGCTGAACTTTCGCGTCCCGATCACCCCGGCGAGGACCGGGCCAGCCGCCATGCCGATACGTATCTGCAACGCAAGACCCGTCTCGACGCGTACGCGCTCCACAGTCGCCAGCATATCGAGCGCCATGCGCGCCAGCCGCTCGGCGTGGTCGTGCACCGGCTCCGGCAGTCCGGCCACAGCCATGTAGGCATCGCCGATCGTCTTGATCTTCTCGACGCCGTGGAATGCCGCCAGCCGGTCAAACTCACTGACGATATCGTTGAGAAGGTCGACGACCTTGGAGGCCCCGAGGCTCCTCGCCAGGGCCACGAATCCCGAAATATCCGCAAACAGCACGCTGACCTCGTCGTGGCTGTCTGCGATGAAGCTCACCCGGGCGCGCTTTCAGGCGGTCGGCGACGCTGTCCGGCAGGATATTACGGAGGAGGGCGTCGGTCTCCGCCTGGGCGCGCTCAACGAGCCGGAATGCATACCAGACTGAAGCGGCGATGAGGCCGACCGTCGAAATCGCCGCCTGCGTATAGAGCGAGTCGAGCACCTCCTGGTCCGCCTTGATCAGCGCCGCCTCAGGCGGGAACTTGAACCATGCCACCAGGTGGAGAACGAGCCCGAGCACGACGACGGTCGTGACCAGCTTCAGGCGCTCCAGCCCGAAGACGACAAATGCTGCCGCACCGGCGATGATGTACTGCAGGTGGATCCCGGCCGAGTGCCCCAGATAGGCCGTGAATGCCATGAGGGCGACGTACTCGCTGACGACGATCAGCATTCCGCCCGCGATCTCGTTAATCCGATGCATCGCCGGCACCGTCAGTGCCATGACGAGCAGCGCCAGGTTGATGAACACGAGCGGCTTGTAGGTGTCGAAATCGAGCTGAATTTGCTGGAGTGCATAGCCGGCCGTGGTGGCCGCAATCAGATATGCGAACAGGTTCAGAATCAGGAGCCGCCGGCGGACGTGCGGAGGGTAGCCTTCAGTCCCTAGCTCCGCCAGCCATTTGATCCAGGCGCTGAGCCATTCCGCTGCCGGATGGCGGGATAGGCCGGCAAGTGAGTCCCGGATACCAGTTGGCCGTGCTCGCCGCACCAATTCTTGGTTCCGCTCAGACGATGTTTCAACTCGCTCAGCTTCAACAAAGCCGCTGATGACCGGCATATTTGGTGCGGAGTTGGCCGGCGATGGGTCGACCTGCCATGCCGACTTGTCTCCCCCGGCCCTGTCCAACGGAATTCTCCTGCGGGCAATTTGCGCCAGCGCGTATTCAGTCGAGCTCGGCCAGGCGCCTCAACTCTTCAATGTCGCATTCGATGATTGTGTCCTGCCGTCGGATCGCCTCCAGATCCTCAAGCAGCATCAGGGCTGCATTGACCTTCGGCCGGCTCGCACCCAGGAGCAACGCCAGCTCGCCCTGAGACATTCCGAGATCGATTTTAGCCCGCCCCGACTGGGTCACGCCGTGCCTCTGGCGCAGCATCCCGAGCAGGAAACGGGCGAGCCTCACTTCAATTCGATGCAGGGCAACGCCCTCGAGCTGCAAGTCCGTTTCCCGGATCCGTGAGCACAGGAATGCGATGGCTGCCTCTGCGAATGCCGGCGAGGTCTGGACCAATCGCTTCAGCGCCGTGTGAGAGAGCGTCATGGCCCTGACTGCCGTCACGGCCGTGGCGTCTGCAGTGCGCACGCCGCCATCCAGCGCAGCGATTTCACCGAACACGTCGCCACGCGCTGCATGGGTGAACGACAGCTCGCGCCCCTCGCTGGAAAGCACAGACAGCCGGACACGGCCATCGAGCACCAAGTAAACTTCGGTGCCCGCATCGCCGCGCGCGAAGATCGACTGTCCGGCGCTGAACGACGCTTCCCGCATCTGACGGGCGATGTCCAAGCGGCTTGCCTCATCGAGCTTGCCGAACAGCTTCGCGGTTCCCAACATCTGGGCGATGTTCGCATGTGGCGTCATGGTCATCCCCTCCGGAGGGCTGCTGCTGCCCTCCGCTCGACTGCTCGCCACAGTAGCCGAAATGGGGCGAGACTGCGAGCAAACGTCGCACGTCGTTTACGTTATGGCGGCTTGGAGCGCTCCCTCGCGCTCTCGCGGAAGCGGCGAGCTCTTGCGTTCGCGGGACCGAGTGCGCATTCTGCGAGTTGCCTGAGGCGGCTGCTCCGCTCTCAGGCATGGCGTTGAAGGCAGGCCCGTGCTTGCCGAACTCTTGTCTTTCCGAAGTCGCTGCACTGCCCCGTCACCACTGCCGACGAGTTTCCAGGGATGATCTCGAACATTGTTGGCCGGTTCTCTGTGCTTGGCCGGGCAGAAGGCCCACGGCGCGATACGCTCAGGCGTGAGTTGGCCAAGTCACGAAACCGGGAGCCGACAGCGGCTGGAGCGCCCTGAAGCTGGTGCTGGCGAGCGCCAGCCCGCGCCGCCTGATGCTGCTTTCGCAGGTCGGCGATCGAGCCGGATGCGCTGCGACCGTCCTCGATCGACGAGACGGCGCGCCGCAGGAGAGATGCCGCGCGGCTACGCTGCCCGTTTCGCCCGCGCCAAGGCGGAGACGGCGCGCGACCAGATCGCCAACGACAAGAGACATCGCCTCGGCCTACGTGCTGGCCGCCGACACGGTCGTCGCCGTCGGCCGCCGCATCCTGATGAAGCCTCGAACATCGAGGAGGCGGCCGGCTGCCTGCAGCTCCTTTCAGGGCGCGCGCATCGCGTGTTGACCAGCGTCTGTCTCATCACCCCGGATGATCGCGTGCGCCACAAGATCGTCGACACGCGGGTGCGCTTCAAGCACCTTTCACGCGAGGAGATCGAGGCCTATATCGCCTCGAGGGAGTGGCGCGGGAAAGCCGGCGGATATGCCATTCAGGGTCTGGCCGGCTGCTTCGTGCAGAAGATCGTCGGCTCCTACACGAGCGTCGTGGGCTTGCCGCTCACCGAGGTGGTGGCGCTGCTCGCTGGCGAGGGCTTTCCGCTCCACTTCGCCTGGGTGAAGTCCGGCCGATACCGAGATCGATTGACCTGAGATGTGCGGTCCTGATGGATGATCGCAGCGACAAGGAACCACGTTGCGCGGCCGCTGTCCCATATGCGGCGCGAAGACCGAGACGGCGTACGCCTTTCTGCTCGGCGCGCTGCGCGCGACGTGGATCTGTCGCGCTGGCTGGGCGGCGGCTTACGCGATTCCCTTCCCGACCGGCGGATGAGGATGAGAGACGAGGCGGCTTCGCGGCCGACGATGACGAGGCCATTCCGCTCCAAGGAGGCTGGACAGTCTGGACAGGGACGGTACCTCTATAACGGCCGAGCTTTGCGACGGGTTCTTCCGCGGCAAAAAGCCCAGGTAGCTCAGTTGGTAGAGCACGTGACTGAAAATCACGGTGTCGGTGGTTCAATTCCGCCCCTGGGCACCAGCCCTAAGTAGCTGAGAATTACCGGATTTTTCGATCAGCGCCGCTCCGGTTCTTAGGTCGGTTTGCCACTTTTGTGTTCAGTCCTCGTTCTCGTCGGGTTCGTCGGACTGCTCAACTTTTGCCATTGCAGATAGTGCGAGCATCTTCTGGCGGGCATGCTGCGTGTGGAGCTGCACCATTGCTTTGCTGCGATGGCCGAGGATGGCCTGGATCTCCTCATCCGTACAGCCAGCCTCAGCGAGTGCCACACCGGCGCCGTGTCTCAACCCATGAAAGCTGCGGTTGACCAAACCTGCGTTGGCGACTGCAGCTGCGAACTCGCGAGAAGTGGCTCAAGCTGTACCTGCGTCCGCGCTCTGAAAAGACGAGCGGTCCGATCTCGATGTTTAGGTTGTCGAGGTGAGCCTTCAGCTTTTTGTGGGCCGGGATCCAGAACTCTTTGAGCTTACTCCGCTTGCGGGTCTTGTTCGGACAAACTCTGATGAATTTGCCGTCATAGTCAGACCGCTGCATCTTCAGCACGTCGCCGCGACGCTGCCCGGTGTAGCGTCCGAGCAAATAGGCGGTCAGCATAGGCAAGGGCGGATTAGATGCTTCGAACTTGGCGTAGTCTTCATCGAGCCAAGCCTCGTGCAACTCCTCGTCGTTAATCTTCTCGTATTTCTGCAGTGGGTTCTTATCGATGAGCTGGCGATCTTCGGCGAACAAAAGAGCCAGCACGCCGGACTCCTGCGCGAACAGGTCTGCAGCTCGCGGCCGTTGCAGACTTATCGCGCAGCTTCAACAGTCGAGCGCTTGATGCTTGCAATCGGAAACTGAGCAATCGGGACTCAATCTATCCAGGTTGCGCCGATAGCTATCTTGTGTGTCTCGGGCGAGCCTCATGAACTCCGGCGAAGCCTTGTAGTCGCGGATGAGCGCAGCCACCGTCCCCTCGGGTATATTCTTTGCGCTTGGCTTGCGCGTTGCTTCTGACCTGCCACCGAACTTTCATCCGGTGGCGACTGGAGTCTCGGCTGTTGATACGCCATTTGGCGCGTGGTGAGCAATCGGCGCCGACGCGGAGCTTTCATGCGGCGCAGCGGCGGGGACGTTCGAGCCCTTTGCCAATCTCGCTTACGTGAGCCTGGGTCCGGTCGTTGGGGTTCGGCCGAATAAACGCGCAAGTTATAACGTTTACCTAGGCTAGATCTGTCGGATGCCGTAGGCTGGCGCGACTGTCCCCAGTGCTCATCAGCCATTCATCGGGGCCTACCGAATTAGTTCCGCGGAATATGCGGCGTGTTGACGTCAACGAAATGGGCCCCGCAGAGCGAACGCGGGTGCTTGGGGGCGAAGAATACATTTCTGCCGAGACGGTGAGACGTCGCTGCCTAAATCCCTGCTGTGAGGTCTGGTTTACTTGGCTATAAGACTACACAATATAGGATATCTGCGAAGGCCGAAATTGGACGAGAACTAATATTGACTGCGTATCCACAACGACGATCCGTTCGCAGCACGTATCGGTCAATTTAGTGCTGTGCCTTTTCAGCAAACCTGATCAAAGCTCGGATCGCCTCTCCGGGCGCAATTTTAGGGCGAAGGTTGCTTGATTTGCGCGAGCTAGCTCTTCACTTCACGCGACTTTGCAGTGTGTGGTAGCCATGAAGCTCCGCACTCTCGCAAGCGGAACGCCTTTACGAATTTCAGCAAGGATCAAATTCTCCTTTTCCTCGATCATTTCGGCAGTGGTCAGGACCTCCATCGCGCGAGGTAACGGGATTACCACGACGCCATTACCGTCGGCGCGAACCATGTCGCCCGGTTCGACACGAACCTTACCCAATGCGACGGGAATATTGGTAGCTTGAAGTACGACCCGGTCCTTACCCGTGCGCATGTGGCCGCGGAGCGACCAAATGGGGTAATCAATTTTGCGGCTTTCCTGCAGGTCGCGATTGACGCCGTTGATGACGGTGCCTTCAATTCCGCGCGCCTTGGCGACTTCGGTCATGATATTGCCCCAGACCGTACAATCGGTGCGGCCGCGATTATCAATGACAATGACATCGCCGGCGCCCAAATCGTCAAGGAAGTCGCCGACCGTTCCGCCAGCCTGGCCCCTCGGCAGATAGTATGCAGTAAATGCCTGACCGGCGATGCTGGCCTCCGGCTTTAGGGGCGGAGCCCCTCAACAGCGCCAACGATGCCAAGCCTGTCCAGCGCATCCGACAGGGTTGACGTAGACAGAGCGCGAAAGCGTGCAAGAATTTCCGGTGACAGGCGGTGCGTGTCGGGCATTTTGACCTCCTGATGGCTGATCAAATTGTTTCCATTACGTCCACGGAGCCGTTCGATATCGCGTGGCGCGCGGCGAACAAATTCCGCTCAACCGAAACAAGGTGGGTAAGCATCGCGACGCGCGCGCCCGCCGGGTCGCGGTCTGCAATGGCAGCTACGATGGCTTCATGTTCGACGAAAGAGTGGTGATCCGGCGGCGGAGAGGGGCGATCGTCACGCTGGCGCCCCCAAACCACAGCGAATGCCAGCAGGTGGCCCTACAGAGCAACTATAACCTGATTGTCGGTAGCTTCGGCGATCAAATTGTGAAAACGATTATCGCACGTTTCATATTGGCGCCAAGTCTGGGCCGCGCGGCATTCTTTGGTGCACTCAAGCAGTTCTGCGATCTTATTGGGACTGGCGTAAATCGCCGCTTCCGCCGCAATAGGCGGCTCAATCATCAGACGAGCGCGCATCACCTCAGCCGGATTCGATTTCTGCGCGATCTCGCCGAGATTCAGGGTCTCGAAGGGCTGTGTGTTGCCTACGAAAGTGCCCTTGACACGTGGCGCCAGATCAGACCCTCGCCCTCCAGCACTGCTAGCGCTTTACGCAACTCGCCGCGTGTCGTCCCGATCAGCTTTGCCAGTTCACGCTCGGGAGGCAGCCGCGTGTGTTCGAGCCCAAACTCCTTCTGCGCGAGCATCGCGCGCAGCTGAACCAATACGGATTGGTGCAAATCCATTCCCAAGTTCCAAACGGTTCTTAGATCATGCTGCTGTTTATATTAACGGAATTCCTGTGCTGCAAGATCGTCTTGACCATTCGAGCTGATCGGTTAACACAATTCTGGCGCGCTTTTGGGCGGTCCCCCGCGGCTCGACGCGGGTTCCGCTAAGCGTGGCCAATATTCAGGGAGGTTACGCGCACACCGAGCGGATCGCTCATGGGAGGTTGGAGTATGAAAAGGATTATCGGCGCTGCCGTTGCTGCGATTATGCTGGCCTCACCGGCATTCGCGCAGTCCTGGCCCACACGGACGGTCACCATCATCGTACCCTACGCACCTGGGGGTATCGCGGACATAGCTGCGCGTACCCGTGGCCGAGGCCCTGTCATCGCGTTGGGGCCAGGAGGTCATTGTCGATAATCGCACGGGCGGCGCAGGATTCGTTGCCGCAACCGCCGTCAAGCGCTCTGACCCAGACGGACATACCCTTTTTGTCGCCGATACGGGGGTAA
Source organism: uncultured Pseudomonadota bacterium (assembly GCA_963786775.1). Classification (GTDB taxonomy): domain Bacteria; phylum Pseudomonadota; class Alphaproteobacteria; order Rhizobiales; family Hyphomicrobiaceae; genus ZC4RG25. Next base: position 14,197 of record CAWBAM010000004.1, read on the forward strand.
TGGTCATCAACCCGTTTCTGTTCAATGACGTCCCTTATGACCCCAAAGCCGATTTCACGCCGATTACCATGATCAGCGATACGCCTTTGGTGCTTGTCGCGAATTCCAAGGCACCCTTCAACAATATTGAGGAATTCGTGAATTATGCGCGTGCAAATCCGGGCACTCTGAGCTTTGGTTCAGCCGGAATAGGCTCGTTGAACCACATTGTTCCGGAATGGATCAATTATGAAGCGGGAATCGATGTCCAGCATATTGCCTATCGCGAGTCCCTGCCCGGCTGCAACGGCAGTGGCGTCGGGTGAGGTTGACATCGGTGTTCTAGCGGTGTCCTCGGTTGGACCATTTGTCGACAGCGGCAACATCAAGATCCTTGGAGTTGCCCGAACCGAGCGCATTGCCTCGCATCCGGACGTGCCGACGCTTATTGAAGGCGGTATTCCCAATGTTGCCGCAGGACAGTGGGCCGGTTTATTCGCGCCCTCGGGCGTTAATGAGGAGATTATCGCTCGGATAGAGCGCGATGTCCTGCGTTTCCTGAACAGCAATGCCGCTCGGGATTCTTTCGCCGCCCGTGGCGCGATTGTCTCGCCCATGAAACGCGATGAATTTGCAGCTTATCTCGATAAGCTTCGCGATCAATTTGGCACAATAATCAAGGCTGCGGGCATCACGGCTCAGTAATGCTGCAATTTTCGCCCGGTCGCTTCCTGGAGGCATCCGGGCTTAATCCTTCGCATTTGGGAAGGTAGGATGAGCGTGTTGAGGTCCAAGGGCCTGACCGCGGCCGCTATCGGTGCTTTTGTAGTCTGGGTGGCGTCAGACTACGGTTTCGGCACTCCGCGGCGGATGGGGCCAGGGTTCTTTCCTGTCAGTTTGGGCGCGATACTGATCCTGGTAGGCGTGGCGATGATGATCAGTAGTTTGCGC
>CAWBAM010000005.1:0-20281 GCA_963786775.1 uncultured Pseudomonadota bacterium
CTATTAGGACCCGTGGGACGTTCAACAAGGTCGCTTAGGAAGGGCTTTGAGCATGTCACGCATGTCGCTTTTGTCCAGTCCCATGCTGCTCGGGTTCGAGGAAATCGAGCGGCTCATCGATCGTGTCGGCAAGGGCGCCAGCGACGGCTATCCACCTTACAACATTGAGCGCATTGCAAAGGATGGCGAGCGGGGCGAGTTGCTGCGCATCACTTTGGCAGTAGCCGGTTTCACACGTGATCAGCTCGAGATCACAGTCGAGGACAACCAGCTAACGATCCGCGGGAAACAGCAGGAGGACAAGAGCCGGGGAGTACCTTTACAGGGGCATCGCCGCCCGGCAGTTCCAACGCACTTTTGTCCTCGCAGACGGTATCGAGATCAAGAGCGCGGATCTGAACAACGGTCTTCTGTCCATCGATCTCATCAGGCACGAGCCGGAGCGGCTGGTGCGACGAATTGAGATCGGTGAGCGCAATTCCGGTGCATGAGCACTCTGGCACCAGCGTTGGCCAAAGACAGAGAATCACTGGACCATGGGTGCGGCAGCCAGGGCTGCAGGCGTGACGTGCCTGTCCCCGCACCCGGAGGAGTAGCGTCATGAACAAGGTCACGAACAAGACCAGCCGCACAAGATCGCCGCGGAAGCGGGCAACCAGCCCCAAGGTGGCGCCGGTGATGAGCCAGCGAGAGCTGGCGCGCCTCGGCGGAGGTGAGATCGCCTACATCAAGGTCCTGACCTCTGATGAGGCACAGCGCCTTTACCCCGCCATCGAAGGCTTGCCCGGCGGCATCAACCTTTATGCGCTGCACGCGGCCGATGGGACTCCCATCGCTCTGACCGACAGCCGGCAGGCAGCAATTGGCCATGCCCGCGGGGACAAGCTGGAGATCGCTAGCGTGCACTAACGCTAAAGCTCCTGGCGGCACGCAATTGGAAGCGCTCCCTCGGGACCGAGTGGGGCGCTCCTTGCTTCTGGTGTCCTGGCCTTTTGAGCGCGACGTACCCGATTCTTCTGGCTAACCTTGGGCCAGCATTCCGTTAACCGCGATAGCGCGCGAACTGCCCACGTGGCCTATAGGGCTCTAGGTAGGCTGGCACGATCGACTCGATCGTGTGAAGGCGCGATACGCCAAGCCCCTGCAACGTGCGGCCCTCTTGCTCGGCAGCCTGGCTGACGACGTTGTCAGTCTTGAGAAGGCGCACTTGATCGAGGGTGATTGGTCGAATGCTGTTCGGCAGCGGCCACGTCAGCAGTGCGATGAGGCTTGCCAGCCAGAACGGGATCGAAATGTAGGGGCGGTCTTGATCGACCCATTCCTGGGTCTTGTCGAGCAACTCGCGGAACGTGAAGACCTCCGGGCCACCGGCCTCGTAGATCGTGCCCGGTGTGCCTGCGCCTTCAACGGCATGAGCGATAGCGCTGCCAAGGTCTCCTGCATAGACCGGCTGGAAACGCGTACGTCCCCCTCCGATCAGCGGCAGTATCGGTCCGAAGCGAGCCATGGCTCCGAACCGGTTGAAGAAGTCGTCCTCGGGGCCGAACACGATGGAGGGCCGGATGATGATGGCTTCGGGGAACTCCTCCAGCACGGCCTGCTCGGATTCCGCCTTGGTGCGGGCATATGCTGAACTGCTCTTGGGATCGGCCCCGATGGCGGAGATGTGGACGAAGCGCTTGGCCCCGGCCTCGCGCGCAGCCCTGGCGACGGCGCGAGCCCCTTGTACGTGCACGGCAGTGAACGTCTGCTTCCCCGTGGGGCTCAGAATGCCGACGGCATTGACCACAGCCGTTGCATCCCTGACCGCGTTGGCCACCGACTCCGGATAGCGCACGTTGGCCTGGACCGCGTGGATCTGCCCGAGGCGGCCCATTGGCTGCAGATGACCGGCGAGATCCGGACGCCGCACGGCGGCTCTTATCCGCCAGCCGCGTCGGGCCAACCGCTGAACCGCATAACGGCCCACGAACCCCGATCCGCCAAACACGGTCACCAGACCGCCGAAGGCGAGGTTTGCCGACATGCCGTGGATCTCCTGCCATCCGCTGCCAATTTTGCGACGAGCAGCAATATACGACCGCCCGATCCATGTGAAGTGACGGCCAGCGCAATTGACATTGGAAGCGCTCGGCTCTAACTCATGAGCCTCACCAGAGTGCCCAGGTGGCGGAATTGGTAGACGCACTAGTTTCAGGTACTAGCGGGGCAACCCGTGGAGGTTCGAGTCCTCTCCTGGGCACCATCTGCCAGCCAAGCTCTTGATCTGGCTTAAGTTTCGAGCATCGAAGGATCTTTCGGCCGCCCACTGGTACACAGGGGTGGTGCACTGTGATACTTGGCTGGTACAAGGCGGTTCGGGTGCTCAAATCCACACCGCCGACCACAAAAGACTATCCACTCTACGACTCCACAAGATACCGCAACTCGAGGGCAGCAGAGCTAGCCTGAGCGCAGCCGAGAGCAACCACTCTCCCTCAACCTATGGCGTTGATGCAACCGAACCGACAAGTGACTGCCCAGCACCATGCGGGGCGAGTCGGAACGCAAAACGAGAGTCCCGGATCACGATAGGGCCGTGACACAGACCAGTGCTATGCCTCTCCTACCGAAATCAGGATTTTTTCGGGATGGTTACGTGGACACCCCAGTTTCCGTTTGCCACCTGGGTTATGCCGAAATCAACTGCAGTCGAAAGCACCGCAATCGCCGCATCCTCGTCCAGTCCCCAGCCGTCCATAAGGAACTTTCGCGAGAACTGGAATGCGGATCGCAGTGCCCGGTCAAGGCAGGATCTTTTGTAGACCTCCGCCTGGGCGTCCCGACCAAGATCGCGCAAGTAGTTCGGATAGCTGAAGCCGTGAAGAATTAGCTCCTCGCGTGTTTCGATCAACGGACCGGCCAATCCTCGTAGGAAACGCTTTGATTCTCGACCGCGCTTATGCACCTTAAAACGAAAGGTCCCAGTTAGCGAGCACTCTAACCCTGTTCCGTTGACCTCGCCATCGCCAAGCGCGATGTGCCCATCACCGACGGAAAACAGAGCACCCGGGATCCCGACTGGCAGGTAGACCGTCGATCCCTTACCCGCCCGCCAGTTGTCAAAGTTCCCCCCGAAATAGCCGGGGGGTATGGAATTAACGAGCCCGGGTTCTTTCGGCATCACGGTCATTACGCCGAAATGCGGTCGCAATGGTATTCGCACATTCGGAATCGGGTTCGGATGTTTTTCGATCGTCGAGTGATCGACCGGCACGCCGGGATAATCAATTGTGTCATGGCGTATCCCATACGGATCCACCTGCGGCGTCCACCGGTACGAATAAACTGCCCGGGCCCATTCCCCCCTTGGCTCGACTTCAAAAACGGTAACTATTTCGCGCCGCTTTTCTGGGTCAATAAAATCAGAGTAATGAAAGCCCCACCAAGTTGCAGCGTTGACCGCGAAGCAACGCCCCGCGAATTCCGGATTACCGCTCGGACGGGGCACGATATCCAAGATGTTTATTTCCAAGATATCGCCAGGTTCAGCTTCCTCAATGTAAACTGGTCCTGTGAGTATGTGTACCCCAAAGCCCTCACCTGCCCCACGGCCGACAACAGAAGCGTCAAGGGGACCGGCACCCCGTCGCTCGACATTTTTCCCGTTGGCAGTCCAGTGAAACACGCTTTCGGCGCCTGTATCCCCCTTGACCATCCGCTCCCAATCGTCAGACGCATGCTGGGTAAGCGTTTCAATGACCACTTCTGCGCCTGAGCGTACTCTCAACACGGGAGGCAGCTCATTGCTAATAAAGCCCCAGTGAACTGTGCTGGAGCTAGCCGCAATGCGATACCGCGTTGGGGCGGACGTAATCACGTCAGACGCCACAGGCGATCTTAGCAACCCGAGACACTTGGCTGCGGTATTGCCGTCGCGTACCCCGCTGGGGCGCCCCCGATGCCGCTCCGGTTCCGCAATGGAACGCGGCTTCATGGCGCGGTAAGCTCGTGGACTCAAACCGAATGTCGCCCTGAACACGCGGCTAAAATGGCCTGGATTGCTGAAGCCGCACCGAAAGGCGATGTCGGCGATGCTCGCGGAGCGCTCACTTTCCTGGACCAGTGCGTGCCGAACTAGGTCCAGCCGGCGGCTTTTGAGAAGCTCCGAAAACGTTGTACCATGCAATGTAAACAGCTTCTGCAGGTACCGTCGAGAAATTCCGGCCCTTTCTGCGACCTCACGCAAGGAAAGATCCGGCTTCGTCAGGTGAGCATCGATGATGGCTTTTACGCGTTGGAAATGGGCCGCTTGGACCTGCGTCACCTCACCATCGAAGGTGTCATGTTCCTTGTGCAGAGCGGCCGTCAGCAGCTCAATCAATGCATTCTCTATCGGAACCAGCTCCGAAACATCTAATTGATCGAGATCGCGGAAGAGAGATAGCAGCAGAGCCTGTATACCTGGAAGGAATGGCCCTTCACCCAAGATCATAGGAGGGCCAACCAACCGCCGCCCAAAAGGCTCGGCGAGACGGGCCCGGTTTATCCGCAGAAGCAGAACCTCAAACCGGCCTTCAAACACCAGCCGCCAAGACGCCTGGCCATCACAAACGGAGACAGCGCCCTCCTCAAACGAGAGGCCATCTTCGAACTGCCCGCAGCCATGCTGATGCAGCACGACGAACACGCACTCTCGTGTTTCTTTTCGGACCCGATAGGAAAGCTTCTCCGAGGAAGCCCGTAGTCGGGCAACTGCTGCACCACTGGGCGATTTTAACAAGAACGCCTCTGCAGACAGGTACCCCCTTCGGCCCCGCTCACTGGAAAGACCGAGCGCGGCGAGCAATTCCCGCCACTTCCCCCACTGTCGACTGACCGGAAGCGCATCAATGTTCACGTGCATTCAGCACCCCCGCCCACAGACCATACCCACTATAGCAACGTAGCGGGAACACCTAAAGTCCTCATGCCAAAACGCGCCCAAAAAATACGCGAAAGGCGCACAAGCTTGTTGACACCCGGCGGCGCAAACCCCGGCAAGAATTTGATTTTTGAAGCAAATCCCCGCGACGTTATTTTTCCAAGCGGTGCATGCACTATAGCCCGCACATCTCCCCACCCATAGCGTGACCAAATTTGTCCGTCTAATATAGTTTTAGATAACACCGATAGAAAATAAGGAAGGAATTTTCGAAGGATCAAGCCTCAAGGATGCACTGTCTTCGAAGCAGAACGGATGACGCTGAAATGCCGCCACGCTTACTTTATGGCGTTTGCTTTTGAGCGAAATTAGCCGTTCTTAAGAAAGGGCTGCAGCTCCTGATGCTGAGCGTTATGCATGATCAAGAGGGCAACACGGAGGAGGAAGAAATGGAATACATGTATCTAGGCCGTAACGAGTGGGTGGCTCTAGCCGTTGGGCTTATTACAGGCGCTCTTTATTCCTGGCTTTCTCTGCCAATTCCGGCTCCGAACGTATTCGGCGGCATTCTGGCCATCATATTCACGTTCATCGGATATGTGATCATACAAAAGGCAAGAGGACAAATTACTTTCGGGAAGCCTCCGAAGGCCTGACGCAAACTGCAGGTCTTGGTCACCTACTTCCAACTAGGGAGGAAAAGAATGCTCAACATAACCATTGGCGCAGTCGAAATTCAAGCAGCGCTCGTCGGCCTGGTAACTGGCCTCCTTTACACCGCGGTTCGGGCACCAATCCCGGCACCGAACGTGCTTGGCGGCATCCTCGCCATCATTGGCACATTCGTGGGTTTCGCAATCGTCGCGGCGATACGCGGCCAACTTACGTTCGGCTAGAACTCGATCTTGAAAGGAGGGTGATATGAATTCCGATAAATCGGGTCTAGCGGCTAGAGGCGCTTACACAGCTCATGATCTCTCGGGCACTATCAGTGCCGGGACGCGCAAAAACAACTCTGGCTTGACGCGCCGGGGCAGCCATACCGTTCATCATCTTCCAGCGACGGTTGACACCGTCCAGTGGGGATATTTCGACGGTAGCACCGAGCCCGTTCTTCGTGTAAAATCGGGTGATTACGTTGAGATCGAATGCTTGTGTCACCACGCCGGCGATGCCCCCGACTTCCTGATGGATGACGCAATTCGTGAAATCTATGAAAAGATTCCGGAAGATACACGCGCTCCCGGGGTGCATATCCTGACTGGTCCGATCTACGTCGAGGATGCCGAGCCCGGTGATACTTTGGAGTGTCGCGTTCTTCACATGGAGCCGCGACTTCCATACGGCGTCAACTTCATTGCTGAGTGGGGGCTGCTCCACGAGGAATTTGGCCGTAAGGAGCATGTTGTAGTTTACGAGGCTGACGTACATAAAAACGTCGCACGCCCAATTTTCCTGTATGAATATGATAGCCCAGAAAAAGGTGTGCCAGGGCGCTTCACCACTGTGCAGCCCTCTGCTCGCAAGCCGGCGCCGGAGGGAATTGCGGTACCACTTCGTCTACACTTCGGCACAGCCGGCGTGTGCCCACCTGCCGAGGGTCGTATCAATACCATACCGCCAGGTCCGTTTGGTGGTAACGTCGACAACCGCGAGTTCCTCGTCGGGACGGCAATGTTCTACCCCGTCTTCCGCAAGGGCGCGTTGTTCTGGGCCGGCGATGCGCACTTTGCCGAAGGTGATGGCGAGGTCAGCGGCACCGCAATTGAAGCGCACATCAATGCCACGATCCAGCTTGTTCTGCATAAGGGCAAGGGTGTTCACAACCCGGGCAGAACGATGAAGAACCCGGTCCTCGAAACCCCTGATCTCTGGATCACCCACGGGTTCAATGAGGATCTCGATGAAGCGGCCCGCGAGGCCGTGCTGGAGATGATCGATCTCCTGGTACGCGAATGGGGCATCAGCCGCGTGGAGGCTTACTCACTTTGCAGCGTTGCTGGTGATCTCCGCATCACGCAGGTTGTAGATGGCGTGAAGGGGGCACACATGGCCATGAGGCGCGATATCAAGCGCTAACCGAACGATACGCTTATTCTTAGCGGAGTGGCTTGGGCTACTCCGCTTTTTTCTCATCCTGAAATATCCCTCCAATCGTCTATCTGTCCAAGCATCTCATTTGGACCCACTTACCGGCGGACGATCTCCTGCGCGCTCGTCTCAGTCGTTTGAATAACCGCAAGCGTCAGGACTGCCCCTGTGAGAAATGCAGCAAGCATGGTGGTGGTCAGCAGTTTGAACATTGTGAGCCTCGTCTAACGGCGTTGAACCTGGCACTGCTATGCCGCAGGACGATGCAGCGCGCTGTTCCCTCCGTGACTCGTTGGTCCCCAACAGCCGCAGGATGGGCTAAGTTGCACCGCAGCAAGAGCCGGGCGGGCCGACGCGAGCTCTATATACCTCGCAGCCCTCAAAGACCTTCTGCTCCGACCCCGTACTATCCTCGGCGCTGCCGTTCCGTCTCGAAAAGGGTTGGCGTGGCGTCGGTTAGGGAGGTAGGCTATCGTATGACGGATGAGCCGAAGCGAACCGGGCCCATCGGGAGGTCACCGGTAAGTAGCGGCGTGGCTCGCTTGTGAGCCGCGACCGTCTGATACAATCACCTTCAGAAGCTCGAAGGTGTGTAACTGGGGAGGATGCGAAGCATGATTAGGACCAGGGGCAGTTTCCGTCTGGCATGGAGAGGCGTGCTAGGCCTTGCGGCCGCGGCCATCCTAGCGGCAGGTGCCCCCACCACGATACGGGCGGAGACCTCGACCATCCGACTGGCGGAGCAGCCGGGGCTTGGCTACCTGCCGATGATGGTGATGCGCGAGTTCGAGCTGATCGAAAAGCACGTCGAAAAGGCTGGACTACCGCGCCCGAAGGTGGAGTGGCTACTCTTCTCCGGTGGCGCGGCAATGAACGAGGCGCTGCTCTCCCGTAATCTCGATATCGCTTCAGGCGGTGTCGGTCCCCTTGTCACCATCTGGGACCGGACCAAGAACACCTCTGATCCAGTCAAAGGCGTCGCTGCGATCAACTCGATGCCACTGTTCCTGACGACCAACAATCCAAACGTAAAGACGATTAGGGACTTCACCGAGAAAGATCGCATTGCTCTGCCGGCCGTCCGTGTATCGATCCAGGCCGTCACACTGCAAATCGCGGCGGAAAAGGAGTTCGGCGAGGGCAATCACACACGACTCGACAACCTGACCGTTTCCATGCCGCACCCCGACGGCACCGCGGCCCTGCTCTCCAAGCAGACGGAAATCACCGCTCACCTGTCGAGCCCGCCCTTCCAGTACCAGCAGCTCCAGAACGAGGGCATTAAGCTGGTACTGAGCTCCTACGATGTGCTGGGCGGCAAGACCACGTTCAACTCACTCTGGACGCGCTCCAGCTTCCGCGAGGAGAACCCCAAGACTTACAAGGCTCTCGTGGATGCGCTGAATGAAGCGATGGAGTGGATCAACGCCAACAAGGAAGAAGCAGCCGACGTCTTCATCAAGCATGGCAAGTCCAAGCTCGATCGCGACTTCATCCTGTCGATGATCAACGATCCCGACATCGAGTTCACGACGGTGCCGCAGCAATACCATGGGTTATGCCAGCTTCATGGCACGTATCGGCTCGATAAAGAACACGCCCAAATCCTGGAAGGACTACTACTTCGAAGAGATCCACGGTGCGGAGGGCAGCTGAGGTGCAGGATCTCGTTGGCAGGCAGCCGGCGGCAGGCATCGGCCCTGCCGTCGATCCGGTCCTCGACGTCCAAGGCGTCACACTTCAGTACAAGACGAAGGACTACCTGGTCACCGCCACCTACCGCGTCAGCTTTCAGGTTTACCCGGCTGACCGGTTCGTGCTGCTGGGGCCTTCAGGATGCGGCAAGTCCACCCTGCTCAAGGGCGTGGCGGGCTTCTTGAAGCCGGTCGAGGGCAAGATCGCCCTTAACGGTAGGATCGTAGACCGCCCGGGGCCAGACCGCATGATGGTCTTTCAGGAGTTCGATCAACTCCTGCCGTGGAAGACCGTGCTCCAGAACGTGATGTTCCCATGCTGAAGAGCAAACGTTGCTCGGCGAAGGAGGCTGAGGAGCGGGCGCGGCGCTACATCGAAAAGGTCAATCTCGCGAAGTTCGCCGACCTGTATCCTCACATGCTTTCCGGCGGCATGAAGCAACGGGTGGCCATCGCACGTGCGATGGCCATGGAGCCAGACATCCTGCTGATGGATGAGCCGTTTGCAGCGTTGGATGCTCTGACCCGGCGCAAGATGCAGGAAGAGCTTCTGCAGCTGTGGGACGACGTTCGCTTCACCGTGCTTTTCGTCACCCACTCGATCGAGGAGGCCGTCATCGTTGGCAGCCGCATCCTCGTTCTATCTCCGCATCCAGGGCAGGTCCGCGCTGAACTCAACGCGCACGGGTTCGGTCACCACAACTCGGGTGACGAAGCTTTCGCTCGTACGGTTAACCGAATTCATAACATGCTGTTTGCCGACAGGGTCGAAGAGAGGGAAGTCCTTCATGAGCGCGCGTGAGGGCCTTCTCGAGCCGCCTATTCGCGAGGAGTTCGAGAGGGAGATACTGGACGCCAGCAACATCGGGGAGATCGAGCGCCCGCTTTCGCTTTGGGAGCGGATAACCAACATTACCCTCGTTCGGCGCCTATTCATTCTGGCCATCATCGCCGCGGCGTGGCAGCTCTACGCCAGCTGGGTCAACAATCCACTCATGCTCCCGACCTTCACAGACATGGTGGAGGCCTTTGTTAACTCGACGATGCGGGGAGAGATGCTGGCCTATGCCTGGGGCTCCGTAAGGGTGCTCCTGCAGGGCTACGTGGCTGGCGTCCTCATCGCAGCAGTGCTGACCGGCTTTGCTGTCTCGACGCGGATCGGCAACGACTTCCTCAGCACCGTGACGGCGATGTTCAATCCGCTGCCGGCCATTGCACTTCTGCCGCTGGCGTTGCTCTGGTTCGGCCTTGGAACGCCCAGCCTCATTTTCGTGCTGATCCACGCAGTGTTGTGGCCGCTGGCGCTCAATACACACTCCGGCTTCATGGCGGTCAGCGAGACGCTACGCATGGTCGGCAACAATGCCGGGCTCACGGGCATCCGTTATGTGGCATTCATCCTGATCCCTGCAGCGTTCCCAGCCATCTTGACTGGCCTTAAGATCGGCTGGGCGTTTGCGTGGCGCACGCTCATTGCTGCGGAGCTGGTGTTCGGAGCCGGTGGCGGTGGCGGTGGCCTGGGCTGGTTCATTTTCCAGTCTCGAAATGAACTGCTGACCGCTTACGTTTTCGCCGGTTTGACGGCCGTCATCGTCATTGGACTGTTGGTGGAAAGCGTCATCTTCCGCACCATTGAGGCGCGGACTGTGCGCAAGTGGGGCATGCAGCGGTAAGCGCCTGCGGTCGCTCTGCTCTGCGATCCAATCAGCTTAGAGCCGGCAGCCGTTTAGGCTGTCGGCAAAAGCAACTCTCGCCGAGCTTTCGTGATATGCTACCCAATGGCATCTCGGCCTGGAGGTGGCATGCCGATCACTCTTGCTCAGATCATCGTCTGGTTGATCATCGGCCTCATTGGCGGAACCCTCGTGGGAATGCTCGTCAAGCGGGAGCGGGCAGGCTTCGGGTTCTGGACAAATCTGGGTGTCGGGCTCGTCGGGGCCCTCGTAGGTGGAGCCTTGTTCCGACTTTTCGATCTCCTTCCAGCGCTGGAGCAAGTCGCCATCTCGGCGCGAGATGTGGTGTCGTCGGTGATTGGCTCACTCCTGTTCCTGCTTGGCTGGTGGATTTGGGACAAGTTTGCACGCTGATAGCCTGCCAAAGACGGCCACTCTAGCGGGCAGTGCGGCCGCCCCGTTGCTCGCCACAATACGCTGTCACTTCTCCTGCGGCTGAGAGAGGTCAAGCAGGAGACCAGCGATGCGGCGAGGTAAAGTAATCAGCGTTGTGGCGCTGATTGCAGGGTTGGCGGTTTATCTTAATAACTCGAGCTATCTCGCTTCCCCTCCGGCCGATCGGCCGTCGCTCCTTGCACATCGTGGCCTCCATCAGACCTACGATCGTACCGAACCTCACATCAGACACTTGCACGGCCGATCGTATCGATGTTCCGACGCATCCTTTTCTCGAGAACACGATCCCTTCAATGCAAGCTGCATTCGATCTGGGAGCGGACGTGGTGGAGCTCGATGTCCACCCTACGACAGACAGCCACTTTGTGGTTTTTCACGATTGGACACTTGATTGCCGGACGGACGGTCGCGGAGTCACGCGCGAGCACACCCTTGCTGAATTGAAGGCGCTCGACATCGGTTACGGCTATACGCCCGATGGCGGAAAAACCTATCCATTCCGTGGAAAGGGTATCGGCCTAATGCCGAGCTTAAGCGAGGTCCTCACAGCGTTTCCTCAGAAAGCATTCTTGATCAATGTAAAAAGCAACGACGCCGACGAGGGAGCTCAACTCGCGGATATGTTGGCGCAGCTGCCGAATGAGCGGCTTGAACGCATTATGGTCTACGGCGGTGATCAGCCGATCCAGGCGCTGCGTCAACGCCTGCCTCGGCTGCGGACCATGTCGCGCGAAACCCTCAAGAGCTGCTTTCTTCGATACGTCGCTGCTGGCTGGTCGGGCTATGTCCCTCACCCGTGTCGTAACACATTGTTACTCGTACCCACGAATGTTGCCCCGTGGCTCTGGGGATGGCCTCATGTGTTTCAGCGAAGGCTCACCCAGTACAATACAGTTATCTACGCTGTGGCGCCGTACAATGGTGGGGAGTTCTCCAGCGGTATCAATAGCCCCGACCAACTGAATTTGCTGTCCAAAGGATTATGTTGGCGGGATCTGGACCGACCGCATCGACATCATCGGCAAGCTGCTTGCAAATTGACGTCATTGGAGAGCATTCGCCGACAAATTCAGTGGCGCGGTGGCAATCTCAAATCGCTTCAAGATGCCGTGAAACGCCCTTTGAACGCCTTCGCGTGCTGGCCGCGCCTGATTAGGATCCCGCCACTAGCCTACGGCAATCCCGTATGCGCCACCGAAAAAAGCGGGAGGATTACATGCTGTACTTCAATCGACGCAGGTTTGTGATTTCGGCTGCATCGGCCAGTGCCATATTCGGCTTGACGAAACGTGTGGAAGTCATCCCGTCGGCGCTTGCTCAGATCGGATGGAGCCTCGCCCCTCAATCCCACTGGAGCAAAGTTTCACAAGTTCAAGGTCGGCGACATCGAGGTAACCACGATTTTCGATGGAGCTGGGCAGCGGGACCACGATCCCCAGTTCGTCAAGAATGCCAGCGTCGAAGACGTGAAGGCCTCATTGCGGGCAGCGGGCATGCCGGACGACACGGTCCCGAATTCATACACGGTGACGGTAGTAAAGCTCGGAGACAGGACCATCATGTTCGACTCGGGCAACGGCGCTGGGCGGGCGCCGGGCATCGGGTTGCTGTCTGAAAACTTGAAGGCCGCCGGCATCGACCCCGCCAGTCTCAGCGCGATCGTGGTGACGCATTTCCACCCCGACCATATCTTCGGCCTGATGGCAGGCGACAACGGCCAGGTTTATTCCGATATCGAAATCATCGTTCCCGAGGTGGAATACGCCTTCTGGACGGATCCGGCTGTTATTGACAAACTGCCGGAGAGCAGACGCGGTCTCGCCCGGCGTGTGCAGGCGACCATGCCGAGTTGGAAGAACCTGAGCCAGGTTGCCGAGGATAAAGACGCGGTCCCAGGTGTTCGCGCCGTTAAGACCTATGGTCACACGCCTGGGCACACCAGCTATCTAGTGTCGTCAGGTAGCGCGCAGCTCCTGGTGCTGGGAGACGTGACCAACATTCCCCCACTCAATCTCCGAAATCCCGGCTGGCATATCGCCTTCGACCAAGATGCCGAAATGGCCGAAGCCACGCGCCGGAGCATCTTCGACCGGGTCGTAGCCGATCAGATCATCTGCACCGGCTATCACTGGGGTATGCCAGGCGCCGGCACCCTCGAGAAGGACGGCGACGGTTACGTCCTGAAACCTGTGGCATAATAGCGTTTGCGCTCCAACATGGCTGGGCGCCGGGTGCCCCTTACTCGGGGCATCCGAGCCGACATCAAAGTTCGTGCGGCGCTTATCGCAGCCTAACGCATACCCAACACGGCCACATTTTTGACCTAGCTAACGAGTGCCAGATGCCCGCGTAGGTGTCGGCGGACGTTTGTGGCTGGGATCGGTGGAGACGATTTTGCGTCGAAGTGCGGCCTGCGTGGCAAAGGTTGGCCGCTTGGCACGAGATCCCGGATGCATTTCTCCAAATGCGATAACAGGTGAAGAGCTTCCACCCATCGTTACTCAAGCGAAGCACTGCGGCACGGCGCTGATAAAGCATTGTAAGATGCCACAGTTGCTTTTCGCCAAGCAGTTCGCCACAAATGCAAGGTCAACAGGAAAACCAGATCGGACAGACCGAGTGGGGAACCTTAGTCGGCTTGCCTTACGCGTAGCGCCCTCGGGAAGACCGCATATTTTGAACAAACGTGAATACTCGTTTTCTGTCCTGCTCGGTTTGGTCACGCTTGCCTCGGTGTTGCCGCTGCTTCTGCTCGGCATGGTCGGTCTCTCTGCTTACGTCGCAGAGGAGCAGGCAGATCAGCTCAATCGATTGAATCGATACAACGAGACGCTGGCCAGCGCCGTGGACCGCGAGCTCAGAGGGTATTTGGATCTGGCTGAGGTTCTGGCCGCATCCCGCTATTTGGCAGAGGGCGATCTGGCAGCATTTGGAGAGCTTGCCCGGGATGCTGGCACGAGGGCCAGGGGGCACATTGTTTTGATCGACCGTTCCGGGCAGCAGCTTGTGAACACCCGAACCCCCACCGACGATCGGTTGCCCATGACAGAGGATATGGACAGCCTGCGAGAGGTGATTGCAAGCGGCAAACCTGCGGTTGGCGATCTCTTCATCGGCGCGATTTCAAACCAGCTCCTCTTTGTGGTCCGCGTCCCCGTGATAGTCGACGGGGAAGTCCGATATGTTCTTTCCTTCGAGCCCGAGCTGGATGTCATTCGAAAGGTACTCGAACAGACCTTCTTGCCAGACGAATGGCGCGCTGGTGTGATCGATGGAAACGGGCGAATGGTTGCCCGCTCGTTGCAGCATGAGCAATTTTACGGCAGGTTGACGTCCGAGGAGTGGCGTGCGGGTCTCCAAGGACCGCACGGCTTCATAGAGGCGGTCGATTTCGAGGGTCGCGAGGTCCTCACAAGCTACCGGCGAAGTGGCGCGAGCAATTGGCATATTCTGATCTGGGCGCCCAAGTCAGCCCTCAACGATCCGCTTTATCGTTCGCTTCTCTT
Source organism: uncultured Pseudomonadota bacterium (assembly GCA_963786775.1). Taxonomy (GTDB): domain Bacteria; phylum Pseudomonadota; class Alphaproteobacteria; order Rhizobiales; family Hyphomicrobiaceae; genus ZC4RG25. The sequence goes on from CAWBAM010000005.1 coordinate 14,324, forward strand.
GGCGTTGGGGCTTGCTGCGATGATGCTCCTTGCGTCGATTGCTGCGGGCCTTCTTGCCGGGCGTGCCGTTGCAAGGCCAATTCAGCAGCTCTTAGACACTGCACGTGCCCTTGAAGCTGGGCAGCCCGTCGAGTTCAAGCCAACGCATCAACGCGAGGCGAATATCGTCGGCCACGCTCTCGCCGAGGCTGCCCGCAGCATCGCCGCACGCGAGCAGGCGCTGCGTAAGAGCGAGCTGCACACCCGGTTCGTCATGCGCGAATTGGCTCATCGTTCCAAGAACCTGCTGGCAGTGGTCCAGGCGATCGCGCGGCAGACCAGTCGATCTGCGCGGGATATCAACGACTTCACTGCGCAATTCGGAGAAAGACTGGCCGGTCTCGGCCGATCGCAGGATCTTCTGGTGCAGAAGAATTGGCAGGGCGTGTCGTTGAGCGATCTTGTCTCGGCGCAGCTCAAGCCTTTTGTCGAAGTCGATAACAACAGACTCGACGCTCACGGGCCACCAGTGCTCCTCGATGCAGATGCGGCGCAGAACATCGGTATGGCCTTGCACGAGCTGGCTACCAATGCCTCGAAGCACGGTGCCCTTTCCGTTCCGACCGGCCGCGTCGATATCAATTGGGATTGGCTGCCGTGTGGAACTGGCGAGCGAGAGCGCCGGCTGCAGCTGAGATGGAGCGAGTCCGGCGGGCCTCCCGTCACACCGCCAAAACGCAGAGGGTTCGGGCACTCCGTGATCGAGCGCCTCACCGCAGCCAGCCTGCACGGCACGGCTAAACTCGACTGGAGACCGGAAGGACTGCTCTGGACCCTCGAGGTGCCCGAAAGCTCAATGACTCGGGGCGAGCAGAACGACGTCGAGACCTCTTCTCCCAGACCATTCGAGACCACGAATTCAGCCGCTGACCATTGATTTGCACCATGGGCCAGCTCAATCAGCCTGAAGCCCCAGTGCACTATGGCTTCTCGAGCGCCTGTTCAGGACGGTCGTACGCCCAACGTCGAATGTGCTCAGCAATGACGTCCAGGCCATCGGTTAGAGCCGCGGGCCCAGGCTGCAAGATGATCGATGACTTGATTTCGTAAATGTTGCCATTGCGAACGGCCGGAATGGCGTCGAAACCCTTACGAGCCCGCACCTGCTCAGGTCGAAACTTCTTGCCGCACCACGAACCGAAGATGATGTCGGGACCAGCGGCGATGACCTCTTCCTCGGTGACAATCCGTTCTTTCGCCGACTGGCGCGCAGCATGTGAAGCGAAGACATCGACGCCGCCGGCCAATTGGATGAGCTCCGAAACCCACCCGATCCCGGAGATCATAGGAGCATTCCACTCTTCGAAGTAAACCTTGGGACGGCGGGGCAGTGACTTCGCGGCGTCCGCCACTGCCTCAAGACGCTTCTCCAACCTTGTGGCAAGCTCCTCTCCCTTCGCATGAGCCCCCACCATGGCGGCGAGCAGGCGAATCATGTCGAGGATGCCGGCAACCGTCCGCTGGTTGAAGGCGTGTACGGCGATACCTTCCCGGATGAGGCCTGCGACGATGTCTGCCTGAAGATCGGAGAAGGCAAGCACGAGGTCCGGCTCAAGGGCGGTGATCTTCGGAATGTCAGCGCTGATGAAGGCCGAGACACGCGGCTTTTCCTTCCGCACGCGGGGCGGCCGAACGGCATACCCTGAACTCCGACGATACGCGCTTCCTCACCAAGTAGATAGAGCGTTTCGACCGTTTCCTCGGTCAAACAGATGATCCGCTCGGGCGGGAAAGCCATGGGCACGCCTCCGCGTGAGTCTCGTGCGTCGGCAATCAATCGGCGATGCCGGTGAGGTAGTAAACCCGCTTGTTTAGGGCCAGACCGAATGCTACGACTGTCAGGTCAGGCTTCAGCATAAGAAAAGTGGTCGAAGCTCAATGACTTAGGGATCGAGATGGCCAGTCCGCGCATCGAGCTGCATAAGGGTGATCTTCCGGCCGGACTCGATCTCGGCCCGTCAGTTGCTGTCGACACGGAGGCTCTGGGGCTCAAACCTCACCGGGACCGGCTCTGCCTAGTCCAGCTATCGGCGGGCGACAACACAGCGCATCTCGTTCAGCTCAAGCCAGGCGAATATTCCGCCCCGCGGCTCAAGGCGTTGCTGACCGATCCCGCCGTACTCAAGATCTTCCACTTCGCCCGCTTCGACATCGCCATTCTCAAGGCCTATTTGGGCGTGACCACCGCACCGCTCTACTGCACCAAGATTGCTTCAAAGCTGGCTCGTACGTACACGGACCGCCACGGCCTCAAGGATCTCGTCAGTGAGATCGTCGGTGTAGAACTCTCGAAACAGCAGCAAAGCTCCGATTGGGGTGCTGCTGAGCTAACGCAACAGCAGCTTCAGTACGCTGCCTCCGACGTGCTCTATCTGCATGCCGTCAAGGCGCGTCTCGATGCCATGCTCGAGCGGGAGGGACGACAGCACTTGGCGCAGGCCTGCTTCGATTTCTTGTCCACCCGCGCCGAGCTCGACCTGCTGGGTTTCGACGAGATTGATCCGTTTGCCCATTAGGGTCCGGGCAGCTCAGTGCTCGACAGAATGTGCGTGATCCTCGGTCACGCTTGCCACCGGTCCCAATATCTCCCTATTTTGCCGCCAGATTCACGCGAAGCACGGATCGATCATCCCTGAGCGCGCGATGGCCATAGCGACCGATAGCAACGGCCGGCTCCTGTCGGCCGAACCGGCGGCCGTGGCTTGGAGTGCGGACGCAGACCGCGAGCGCGCGTTCGCAGCGGCCCGCCGCCACAGCTTCATCGTGCGCTGGCTGAAGATTATTCTGCCAGTCTGTGCCGCTGCCGTCCTGAGCTCCTACGCCCTGTTCATGCAGCGCTCAATCAGCGTCAATGTCGGAGCTGGTAACCTCGAGTTGGGCCCAATCGCCTTTTCGAGCGAGGTTCTGACAATGCACAATCCTCGCTACGAAGGGTACAGCAAGGACGGGAGCCGCTTCATTGTGTCTGCGCGCACCGCAGAGCAGAAGGTGGCGGGCGAGGGACCCATCAAGCTGAAGACAATCGAAGGCAGCATTGTTCAGCCGAACAAGACGACGACCACCCTGCAGGCAGCTTCCGGATTGTTCGACACCGAGGCTAGCGAGCTGGAGCTTCTGGACTCAATCGAAATCAAGTCGAGCGACGGGATGGTGGCGCAGCTGTCGCGTGCAAAGATTTTCATGAAGGAGAGCAGGATCGTATCGGACGATCCGGTTACCGTGGAGATGCCGACGGGCACTCTCAAGGGCAACAGCATGATCCTGCTGCAAAAAACGCGTGAGCTGACCTTTGACGGCGGGGTTACGGCGCAGCTGAAGCCGCAGAGCCGACCCAAGCAAGATTCAGATGATGGTGCGCAGCCTCAGTCCATGGCGAGCGTGATCGCGGCCGGAGATGGACCGATCAACGTGACGGCACCGAAGCTGACCATCGATGATGCGCAAAAGATCGCGTTGTTCACAGGTAATGTGCGCGTTGAGCAGAACGGCGCCGTTCTGACGGCGCGCGAGCTTGAGATCGCCTATGACGGCAACTCACCTGCGGAAGGCGGCGGCGCGGCTGCCGTCCCAACCGCCACGGCGGGCAGCGTGAAACGGATCTTTGCCCGAGACAACGTCATCATCACTCGGGGCGCAGATCGTGTCACTAGCGCGACTGCCGAATTCGACACCGTCGCCGAGACTTCCATTTTAGCTGGCGCAGTGGAATTCACGTCCGGTGCAGACCGCAGGGCCGTCGCCGACCGCGCCGTACTCGATTTCAAGTCGGACACAGCGCTTCTGACCGGAGTGGTTACCGTTTCGCAGGGGCCCAACATCCTGATGGGCCGTCATTTATTCGTCGACCACAGGAACGGGACCATGCGGCTTTCCGCACCGACCGGAGCTGACGCACCACAGGGTCGGATTTCGGCGTATTTCAAGCAGCCGGAAGGCCGGTCTGCGCCTGCCAAGTCCGCACCCAACGGCCAGGCAGGCGGCTGGCAGTTCCGAACCGATCCCAATGCGCCGATCGAGATTGAAGCCGATGTGCTCGAAGTCGACGACAAGGCTAACACGGCAACATTTCGTGGCGATGTTCACGTGGTGCAGGGCGAGTTCAGCCTGCGTACCGTCGAGTTGGTTGCAACCTACAGCGGTCAAGCTGGTGCGGGGCTGATGCAGCCGGCTGATTCCAATGCCAGTGCTCCCGCAGCACAGCTTGAGCGCGTCCGGGCGCACCGAAAGGTTGTCGTGACCTCGAAAGACGACCAGAGCGCAACTGGTGACTGGGCAGATTTCAACCTGAAGACAAACAAGGTTGTACTAGGTGGCGACGTCACCCTGACTCAGGGTCGTAACGTGGTCCGCGGCCCACGGCTGGTGATCGACATGACCACCGGACAAAGCCGGATGGAAACCGCCAAGGCGGGGGCACAAGCGGCAACGCCGTCTACGGGTGATCGGGCAGCCGAACGTGGGACGAACGCCCCTGGCGCAAAAGGGTGGCCTGCTGGGGCTTGCGGCGGAAGGATGTGTGCCGTCTTCTATCCGAAAGACGTGGAGGCCCTGGCCAAGCGCCATAAAGCTGAATCCCCCACCGGCTCCCGAGCCGGCCAGGCGGAAAGCAAAGCTTCCCCGGCCCCGCAGCGCGGCCCGCAGGGAGAGGCGGCTTCGAGCTGGAGCTCTACCACAATACCGGCAGGTGCTGCGGAATGAGCCATGTTGATAATCAGCATACCGCAAGCAGGACGATAGGGCCGTGAAGCCGATTCCCTTTCGTCGTCGAGGGGCCGGTTCAGGAAAGCTGGATACCTCCACCTCGAACATGCGCAGCCTAAACGGCTTCGCGACGCCGGATGACGATGCAGACATCGCTGAAGCCAATCAGCCCTACGCCGGCGAGGGCTGGCTTACCGTTCACAATGTCGAAAAGTCTTATCGCAATCGTAAGGTTGTGCGTGGCGTAAGCCTAGCTGTCGGCCGCGGCGAAGCAGTGGGGCTGCTCGGTCCCAACGGCGCCGGCAAGACAACCGTCTTCTACATGATCACCGGGCTGGTCCCGGCCGATGCCGGCTCCATCTATATCGATGGACGCGAGGCGACACACCTGCCCATGTACCGCCGCGCGCGCCTCGGGATCGGCTATCTCCCGCAGGAAGCGTCGATTTTCCGAGGCCTTACGGTCGAGCAGAATATCATGTCCGTGCTGGAGCTGGTTGAGCCCAACCGGCGGAAGCGGCGCGAAAAGCTCGACAGCCTGCTCGAGGAATTCAACATCACCCGGCTGAGGAAGTCGCCTTCCATCGCACTGTCTGGCGGCGAGCGGAGGCGATGCGAGATCGCCAGGGCACTTGCGAGCGGCCCTTCCTATATGCTGCTCGACGAGCCTTTCGCCGGCATCGATCCCATCGCCGTTGGCGACATCCAGAGAGCTCGTTCGGCACTTGACCCAACGTGGCATTGGCGTGCTCATCACTGACCATAACGTGCGCGAGACGCTGAGCCTCATTGACCGCGCTTACATAATCTACGACGGACAGGTCCTAACCCAGGGCAGTCCGGAAGAAATCATAAAGAATGAGGACGTTCGGCGAGTTTATCTCGGCGATATGTTCGGTTAAGCAGGCTTGGCGCATCATGTGGCAAGCGCCGTCCGCAGCGTGGGCGGCCAGGATTATGCGTCAATGGCACTGACGGCCAGGTTGGAAGTACGGCAGACCCAGCAGCTGGTGATGACACCCCAGCTGCAACAGGCCATTCGGCTGTTGCAATATTCCAACTTGCAGCTTCAACGCCTTCATCGAGGCCGAACTCGAGCGCAATCCGTTGCTGGAACGCGTGGACGAGAAAGCCGGGGGCGATGCGTCGGAGCCGCTAGTCACACCGGAACTGGCAGATGGCGGTGATGAGACTCACCTCGGTCCAGGCAGCAATTAA
>CAWBAM010000006.1:0-88328 GCA_963786775.1 uncultured Pseudomonadota bacterium
CAGATGGACGCTTGCCGGCGGCCGCGGCTGGCACGGTGTCGGCCAAATCCGCCGTGGGTTCGGAAACTGGAACGGCTGATCGTTCAAAGTGGCTTACCCCTGCATTGGAAACAGGCAACGTCGTGTAGCATTGCCGGCATGCGCAGGCCGGCCGGCAGGTTGTCGGCGTCCCCCCCCGGGCGATTTTGGCTGGGGCCAGTTCGCCTTCATATGGAGCACTCGGCGATGTCACGCAAACTGGATCTCGACAAATTCAAGAAGAGACTGGAGACCCGCCGGGACGAGCTGCTGAAAGCCCAGCACGAGACGGAGGCCGACCGCAGCACGGTCGAGCTAGACCAGACGACTGTCGGGCGTCTGTCGCGCATGCACGCCATCCAGGAGCAGGCGACGGCGATCGCTACCGGGCGCAAGCGGGAGGAGGAGCTGGCCCGCATCGAGGCTGCCCTGCAGCGGATGGCCGACGGGGAGTACGGGTATTGCGTCGTCTGCGGTGAGGAGATCGACGAGCGGCGCCTCGAGCTTGATCCGTCGCTGCCGAATCTCATCGACTGCGCGCGCAGGGCGCAGCGCTGAAATCGCCTGGCGAAATTGGTCCACGGGCACGGCGGCGCGCGCACCGCGTTAAGCCAGAGCCCCGGAACCTGCCCCATGCTTACGCGTTGGCTCATACAGACGATGATCGCTCGGGAGTTGGCTCGGGGCAACGGCTCATGGAGCCAACGTACGGAGCCCGAGACATGAGCTCAACCGGCCTTGAAGTATTCGATAAGACCATCCAAACCACGAATTCTTGGTTGAACGAGATCGGCGAGGACCTGGGGCCCGACCGGCAGCGGTGCTACAACGCACTCAGGGCTGTACTCTTCGCTTTGCGCGATCGGTTGACGGTTGAAGAGGCGGCCGATCTGTCTGCCCAGCTTCCGATGCTTATTCGCGGCATTTCTACGAGGGCTATCGCCCTCGATCCATGCCGCAAGAATTCGCTCGCTGGACGAGTTCCTGGCGAAGATCGACGAGCATCTGCAAAACATACGACCCCTCGGGGCCGATGAGGCGGCACGTGCCGTTTTCCGGGTGCTCGAAAACCGCATTCCGGCTGGCGAGCTGAATGAGGTCAAGCAGATGCTGCCCCCGGAAATCCGGGCGCTGTTCCCCGGTGTTCAGGGCGCCGCAGAGGGGGCTGCGTCCCATGTCCAGCGCCGGCTCAGCGCTGATGCGCTGGGCGAGTTCCATCTCTGATCATCGAAGGTCGGTCTGATAAGTTTAAGAATTGCACCAGAACTTCGATGATGAAACCCGGCTTTCGCCAGCGGCACGGACGCCGGGTCAGTGCGGCTTGCATGTTTCCCAACCTGCCTAGATAATCGGCGCGGCAAGCCGTGAATGGTCCCGCCGACCAGTTCCGCATTCGTCAGCGCGCTCAGGCACGACCGCGGCGGCCCTGCGGGCATTCGCGCTGCAGCCACTCGAAGTGGACTGATCCGATTGCGGAGGGAAGATGATTGCTTCCAGACTGACGGGACTGGCCCTTGCCGCCATCGGCATGTTGGTAGCCGGCGCTGCATGGGCGCAGACGACGTTCAAGATGAACATCTCGGTGCCAAAGGATTCCCACTATGGCGTCGCGATCGACACCTTTGCCGAGGAAGTCGAGAAACGCACCGAGGGCCGATACAAGATTTAGAATTTCTACGCCAGCGCGCTGGGGAACGAGCGTGAGGCGATCGAGGCCGTCCAGCTCGGCACGCTGGACCTCGTGCTTACTTCAACGGGACCGGTGCCGAATTTCGTTCCGGAGCTGGCTATCCTCGATATTCCGTTCCTTTTCCGTGACTACGAACATGCTCGCTCGACGCTGGACGGCCCGATCGGCCAGGAGCTGCTCAAGAAGTTCGAGCCTGTCGGCATCAAAGCGCTGGCATGGGCAGAAAATGGATTTCGTCACATGACGAATTCCCGAAGGCCTGTACGCGCTCCGGAGGACCTGAAGGGCCTCAAGCTGCGCACGATGGAAAATCCCATTCACATGGCGGCCTACAAGGCGTTCGGCATCATTCCGACGCCGATGGGCATCAGCGAGGTCTTCACGGCGCTCCAACAGGGCACCGTCGACGGTCAGGAAAACCCAATCTCAGTGATCCAGTCGTTCAAGTTCGACCAGGTGCAAAAGCACCTGATTCTGACCGGCCATGTCTATTCGCCCTCCGTCATCCTTATGAACAAAGGCCTATGGGATGGTCTTTCCGAGGAGGATAAGGGCCACTTCCTGGAAGCTGCCAAGGAAGCGGTGAAGGCTAACCGCGCCCGCATCGACCAAGATGAAAAGAACGGCGTGGCCCATTTGCGCTCCAAGGGGATGGAGGTCGTAGAGGATGTCGACCGCACCCTGTTTCAGAAGGCACTCGAGCCGGTTTTCGCGGAGTTCAGCAAGAAGTTCGGCGAGGAGAACATTCGGCGGCTGCGCGAAGGCAAATAAATGAGGGTAGGGCGAACGGGGAAACGGATGGTGGTCTATCCATTTCCGCGTTCGCTACCACCCGCGGCGCCGATGCGCGATAAGGCAGCAGTGATCTGAATTCTCCCAAGAACCGCAGACACGGAGGAGAGGGGGCGCTTTAAGGGGGAAGATCGGCTTGACCCCAATCCCTGTATTTCAGCCTCCATCTTTCGAGTCGACCAGGGTCCTTCGATGAGAGACCTCATCCTCGCAATCGAGCAGCGGACGACTGCCTTGGCGATGTTTGGCGCGGGGCTCATGCTGGTCATTGCTGCATTTTCCGGTCTCTGGCAGATCATCTCGCGCTTCATCATCGAGCAGCCGGCCGAGTGGACCGAGGTGACGGTGCGCTTCTCTCTGATTTGGATGGTCTTTCTTGGCATCCCGACAGCGTTCCGTCAGGGCGCCATGATTTCGGTTGACCTGCTTTATCGCAAATCCAGCCCGCGCATTCGCCGCGCTCTGGAATGGCTCATTTTCTTGGCCAGCATGGTCTTGATGCTTGCGATCCTGTGGTGGGGTTACGATTACACCTACCGCACTCGCTTCCAGACTATTCCAGGTCTCGAATCCCTGACCATGGTGTGGGCCTATTCGGCTATGCCAGTCGGCGCGCTTTTCTCGCTGCTCGCAATCGTCGGGCAACTCCTCGACCCGCGACGCCACGAGCTCGACACAGCGCAGTAGTCCCCCTCGGGCCGGGAGAACAGAGGTACAGTGATGTCCATAGCGATGTTGGTCACCATGTGCCTCGGGTTCGCCCTGTCGATCTCGGTTGCCGTATCGATCGGGCTTGCCGCGCTGTTGGCATCTGGCTTTCGAACGTCAACATGCTCCTTTCGGTAAAGGAGATTTATTCTGCGCTGAACAAGTTTCCTCTAGCGGCCATACCTTTCTTCATTCTTGCCGGAAATTTAATGGAGGCGGGCGGCATTTCACGCCGCCTCGTCGAGTTCGCCAAAGCGGTCGTCGGCGGTCTGCAAGGCGGGCTGGCGGCCACGTGCGTCCTCACCTGCCTTATGTTCGCGGCGGTCTCCGGCTCAGTGTCGCCACGACGTTTGCCGTGGGTGCCATTCTCGTACCGGCGCTGGTGAAGCACGGCTATCCCCGCACGTATGCCGCAGCGCTGCAGGCCACATCCGCGGAGCTTGGCGTGATCATTCCGCCCTCGATTCCGCTCATCATTTTCGGGGTGTCAGCCGAAGTCTCGATCGGCGAGCTATTTATTGCAGGCATTGGGCCGGGCATTCTGATCGGCGCTGCGCTTATGGCTTTCGTTCTCATCTATGCGCGCGTGAAGGGCTATGGAAAGCAGGACGGCGAGGACCGGCTGCCACTGCTGACCGCCACGCGAAAGGCAATTTTCGCGTTGTTCATGCCCGTTATCATTCTCGGCGGTATTTATGGTGGGATCTTCACTCCAACCGAGGCCTCCGTAGCCGCCGTTTTCTACGCGTTGCTTGTTGGCGTAGCGGTTTATCGCGAAATCGGGTTCAAGGACCTGATCTCGGTCGTGCGCAGGACGGTGATATCCTCGTCCGTCATTCTGTTCATTATCGGAAACGCGGGGCTGTTCAGTTACCTCATCACGCGGGCCGGCGTTCCGGAGATGATCGGTGAGTTTCTGCGCGAAAGCCTGAATACACCCATTCTATTCCTCCTTGGATTGAATGCGGCGTTGTTCATTATCGGCATGTTCATAGAGACATCGGCTGCGATCATCGTGTTGGCGCCCATTCTCGTGCCGGTGGCCGCGAGCTTTGGCATCGATCCAGTGCATCTGGGTCTTGTGATGGTCGTCAACCTGGCCCTCGGCATGGTGACGCCGCCGTTCGGGGTTAATCTATTTGCGGCATGCACCGTGGCCAACATCTCGGTCGACGCCATCATCGGGAAGCTAATTCCATTCGTGCTGGTCGTGCTCGCGTGTCTCTTGGTTATCACTTATGTGCCGCAACTCTCCCTATTTCTGCGGGACGCCGTTTACTAGTTCTGATTTGAAATTCGGCGGCACTGAAACTCAAGACGAGCGCGCTATTCTGGAACAATTGAGGGCGGGCGAAGGTTGATCGGCTGTGATCATCTTCGACACTGAGGCCGGCTCATGAGCGGCGAGCCTTGGAAAGACGCCCTCCGCGAATTCACGGCATCTTCGCGCTTCCAAGACGGCGGTGCCATTGTCACGGACCTTGACGGGACGGCAGTTCATGAGCACGAAGGCCGCATCACCATTCCACACGGCGTTTCACATGCTCTGGAGCGTCTCAGCGAGCAGGGGCACCCAATCATTATCAATACGCTCCGTTTTCCGTTGAGCGTGATCGGCACGTTCGGTCAGGAATGGTACGCCATCACCAATGCGCCGCTGCCGCTAATCTCTCTGAATGGCACCCTGATCGGTCACCTTACCGAATGCTCCACCGGCGGAATTGCCTTCGAGGAGACGGAGGCCTGCGTCCTATCCTCGGCCGAGATCGACGAGATCCTGACGAATGTCGAGTGGCTTATGAGTTGCGGTTTGGACAAGGTGCTGGTCTTCTACTATCCGCGGGACTGGCGACTTGGAGAGTGCGTCTGGACCCCGGTGTGCGATCGCGTCGCCCACGTCCGGCACAAGTACCTCAGTGCATCGGAAGTCTTCTGCGGTAGCATCGACCAGCTGCGCCAGAGGCTGACCGGGCGAGACATTTGCATGGTTTTCTTGCTGATCGAGCATCCGCAGGATGAGCTGATGGCGTATCAGCACGTGCAGCCGAGCAGCTTCATCACTCCCGCTGGAGTTGACAAGCGCGATGGGTTACGCCGTCTTGCGGGGCGCGCGAGCGCGGACCCAGCCGATTGGCTCGGCGCTGGCGATACCCTGATGGACAATTTCCTGGAGGATGTCGGCTTCGCCGTGCATGTCGGGCGCACCGAGCTTCCATTTCTTGGGCGCCGACAAACGGCAAAAATTCAAAGCTCGATCGAGCTTGGGAATTTGCTCAATGAGCTTGCTTATCTCGATGGAGGAATACGGGCGCAAGTAACCCGTGTTTCGATGCACGGGGCCACTTTCAGCACACTTTCTCGCGGCGCAGGAAAATCGGTTCAAGACTGCACTTGTCCACTTGTTCCAAGATCGTGCTGTGATCCGCTCTCGATCATTTCTTCGAGCTGGCCTAAGTCGAGTTTTTGTGGTCTGCCGCCGAACCAGCATTCCGCCTGCTTGGGAGCCACCCGCAGCACCGCGACATCATCTCCTTCGGGTCCGTGGGGCAGGTAGGTTGCGATATAAGGATTCCAGAGCTGGCGTGCCGTGTCCGGATCCTTCGTCACCCGGCCCTCTCCAGAAACGGAGATGAAAAGATCCCGATCGGGGAGAGCGAACGACAAGTTGACATCGGTGCCTTTCTCAATCTCACGCGCCTTATGTGAAGAGGCGCGAGTCTAAGAAACAGGAACTCCTGTTTATCCTCATCGATCACCGTTGCCATCGGCCGCGAGCGAAGCATGTCTCCGTCGCGTGTGGTCAGCATACATACGGGGATGCTCCGTACGAGCTCCCAAAGATCCCGGCGCCTAAATTCCATGCCCATGATTGAGCCTCTTCGCTGCACGTGCTCGAAACTCTAACGGGCACCTTTGCATGAGGTTCCGAGGAGGCTCGGTGATGAGCTGCCGCGCACGTTTGAAGGGAGGTTCTTAGGCCATGCCGATCAAGTTGATGATGGCGAGGATGATAACGACCAGCCCTACGAGATAGATAATGGTGTTCATGGTGTCTTCCCACGTGAATTCCGACAGCCAAGGATTGGCTGCCGGTCATGGGTTAGTATCGAGGCAAGCTTAAGCCTCACGGTTGAACCAGTTGTCGATTTCCTCGCGGGCCTGGTCCTTGGTATACCCGTAGCGCTCCTGGAGTTTGCCTTCCAGTTGCTCCCGCCTGCCGGCGATCTGTTGCAGGTCATCGTCGGTGAGTTTGCCCCACTGCTCTTTGATCTTGCCGGTCATCTGTTTCCAATTGCCGGCGATCCGATCCCAATCCATGGTAAGCCTCCAACTGCTCCGACCTGGCTCAGCTGCCAGGCGCTTCAGTGGAGCAACGTGCCGCTTCGGCTGGCGTTCCAGTCAAATTTGCTTGTGTCGCATCAAATTCGAAGAACATTTGGCGAACTAAAGCTTGTCCCAGTTCACGGGTGAGGCGATCAAGTGCTGGCGAGTTGACCTGATGTTTAACCTTGTGAGGCACCATGCGCCGGTCCTCTTCAGACCTCCCGCGCAAGCCGCGCTGGAGGCAGGTGCGGAGTGCCAATAGAGCGCGGGGCATCCTTGCTTCAGCTTCGGCCAATCATTCTCACATTGGGCTTGCTGTTATGCGCGCTGGCCGCTGCAATGGCGATACCAGCGATCGTCGATGCGGCAGATGCCAACGATCACTGGCGCGTGTTCTTCGCATCGGCCGTGTTTACGGCGTTCGTGGGCGGGCTGATGGTGCTCGCCACAGTGCGAGACGAGCCTTTCAAATTTGGTGTCAAGGAGGCGTTCCTCCTGACGACGCTCGCTTGGCTTTTTACGGCCAGCTTCGCCGCTGTTCCGTTCATCGGCGTAGGCCTCACCTACACGGACGCCTTCTTCGAATCCATCTCCGGTCTGACCACGACGGGCGCGACCGTCATCGTCGGCCTCGATCGGCTTCCGCGGGGTCTGTTGCTTTGGCGTGCCCTGCTGCAAGGAATTGGCGGGCTCGGCATCGTCGTAACCGCGATCATCATTCTCCCATTCCTGCGCGTCGGCGGAATGCAACTCTTTTTGGCCGAGCGACCGGATCGCGCCGAAAAAGTTCTGCCCCGGGCCGGAGAGCTGGTGATGGCAGCCGCAGGCATTTACCTGGTGCTGCTGTTCAGCTGCACTGTGACCTACGCCGTGCTCGGCATGACCTTCTTCGATGCCGTCTGCCACGCGCTGACTACGGTCTCCACGGCCGGCTTTTCGACACATGACGAAAGTTTCGGCTTCTTTGCATCCCCGTCCCTGGAAGCAGCGGCGATAGTATTCATGATCTTGGGCGCACTGCCGTTCGTCACGTTCATCAGGATGACCCACGGCGACCTCAGTGCCCCCTGGCGCGATGCTCAGGTGCGGGGCTTTATCAGCTTCATCGTCATAATTGTGCTGGTGGTGGCGTTCTGGTTGTGGCGGACGCGGGATATCACCCTGCTCGAAGCCCTGAGGCTGGCGAGCTTTAATGTCACCTCGATCATCACCACGACCGGCTTCTTCAGCGCCGATTACGCGGCTTGGGGAGCGTTCGCGTTCGGCCTGTTCTTTCTTTTGATGTTCGTCGGCGGCTGCTCGGGTTCGACAGCAGGCGCAATCAAGATTTATCGCTTGCAGGTGGCGGGCATGCTGACGCGGGCCTACCTGCTGCACCTCATCAGCCCTAACCGGGTGGTCACATTAGTCTACAACGGACGCCGCCTCCCTGACGACGTTCCATTTTCCGTAATCGCGTTTCTCGCGATCTACATGGCGACCGTCGGTGCCTTCACAGTTATTCTCGCAGCATCCGGGCTCGATTTCGTCTCGGCACTCACCGCTGCCGCAAGCGCGGTTGGCACGATTGGGCCGGCGCTCGGAAATCTGGTGGGTCCCGACGGCAGTTACTCTACTATTCCGCTCGTGGCGAAGTGGGCGCTCTCGATGGCCATGCTGCTGGGGCGCTTGGAGCTCTTCACGGTCCTCGTACTGTTCCGGCCGGAGTTCTGGCGGTAGCATCTGGAGTCAGCTCACAGCGTTTCTGGCTTCCACCCGTAGATCCAGTCGTAGAGCGCCATCACACGACGACCGGGCATGACGCGCAGAGCCAGGTTTCGCGACAGCGATGCCGGCTTCGGCAGGTGATAGATCCGACCGTTCCGGCGCGAAGCGCGCTGCATACGAACCGCGCGGGGACGGCGTACACGTTCATAACGTTCGATTGCCAGCGCGGGCTCAAATCTCCAGATCTGCAAGGCGGCGGCGAGCGTTTCCGCGTCCTCGATCGCAAGGGCCCCGCCTTGTGCGAGAAATGGCAACACGGGATGAGCCGCGTCGCCGATGAGGGTCACTCGGCCGCTCGACCAGCGCGGGAGAGGCGCCGGATCGAAAAGCGGCCAACGGCGCCATTCCGCCGCCTGTGCTAAGAAGCTGACGAGCCTGGGCGGAAAAATGCGGAGGCGCTCGAGCAGCCCTTCGCGATCAACGGGTAGTCCCCAGCCCTCGCCAGGCCAATCCTCATCGAGAACGACGACCAGGGCGATTTCTCTGCCGCCGCGAACAGGATAGTGCACGATATGCCCGCCGGGGGCGAGCCATACACCGGTTGCACTTTCATCGAAAGGCGCTGCCGCCTGGGCACTGTCGATGACGGCACGCGCTGCCGTCTTGCCGGAGTAGCGGAGCTCCCAGGCAGGCCAGAGCTGTCGCCGGACGGAAGACCAAAGTCCATCGGCGCCGATGAGGACCGAGCCCTCATGTATTTCGCCGTTGTCCGTTCGCGCCTGGACCACTCCGCCAACGCTCGTGAATCGCTCGACGCTGCATCCCGTCGCGAGCTCGACAAGGGGGAGGGCGCGGGCCGTCTCGAGTAGAGCGGCGTGCAGATCGGCACGGTGGACAACCCAGTAAGGCGCCCGGTGCCGCTCCGCGATCCATTCGCCGAGCGGCAGCTCCGTCAGCAGGTCATCCGATGTGCCATCGTAGACGCGCAGGCATGCGGGTTTGCCCACTACGGGTTCCAGCCGATCGGAACCCCGAGCCGCGCGAGGACGCCGACCGCATTGGGCCCAAGCTGTATCCCGGCACCTGCTTCGGTTGGCTCTTGGCGACGTTCCAGAACCCGGCTTGGAATCCCATGCCGCGCCAGTGCGATCGCAAGCGTGAGGCCGCCGATACCAGCCCCAGCAATCAGGACGGGCCGGTCGCCGGACACGAGATCTACCGGCCAGACCGCTGGGGCGCCCGTCGTAAACCAGGCAGCCCTGCGGATCTGGATTCGTCCGCGTTCAGCCGCGGGTCATAGACATAAAGGGTCGAGCAGTATGGACAGATGACCTGGTGGTCGGCGCCCATGTCCAAGAAGATGTGCGGGTGGTCGAAGGGCGGCCGTGCACCCATGCAGTTGAACTCCTTGACGCCAATGAAGATTTTCTCGACGCCCTTGTCGTTCGCGAAATGAGGAACGATTTTGTCGGCCATCCGGCTTGCCCTTGCACCATTGGTTACCTAGCCTCGCGGTGGCGACCATACTCGTCCAGAAGCCCAAATGGTAGGGAAGCCTCTGTCGCAAGCGCCAGAAATATGCGGAGGCTGCTGTGCAAAGCTTTCTGTCCGATGGGGTTGAGATCGCCTTTCTCGATGAGGGGGCTGGGGACCCGGTCCTGTTGATCCACGGTTTTGCCTCGAACACGGTGGTCAACTGGGTCGACACGGGCTGGGTCCGGTTTCTTACCGGTAACGGCTTCCGTGTGATCTCGATGGACAATCGCGGGCACGGTCGCAGCCAAAAGCTCTATCGTGTCGAGGATTATGGTGCCCCGCAGATGGCGGAGGATGCGCGCCGGCTGCTCGATCACCTCGGCATTTCCCGAGCAGACGTCATGGGCTACTCGATGGGTGCGCGTATTGCAGCTTTCCTCACATTGGCTCACCCAGATCGCGTGAGAAGCTGCATATTTGGCGGCCTCGGCATCAACATGGTCCGGGGCATGGCCGGCACGGGCCCCATCGCCCATGCGCTGGAGGCCGAGAGCATCGATCAGGTGACCAACCCCACCGCCCGCACCTTCCGCGCTTTCGCCGAGCAGACCAAAAGCGATCTCAAGGCGCTCGCCGCCTGTATCCGCTCTTCCAGGGATCCGATCACGGCGGACGACGTCGGGCGGATTGCCTCTCCGGTCTTGGTCGTAGTCGGTAGCGACGATGTCGTCGGAGGTTCGGCCTCGGCACTCGCCGCCCTTATTCCCGGGGGGGAAGCTGTCGAGATCCCGGGCCGCGATCACATGAAGGCTGTTGGCGATCGGCGTTACAAAGAGGCGGTGCTCGATTTTCTGCGGCGGCGGCCGTAGACCTTCACAATTAATTGACCGGGCGGCCTAAGCCTTTGCAACCTTTGCGCGATATGGCAGTGTTGCCCCCATGCAGTGGGTCTCGCGTATCAGCGCGGCCTTGGCCGCGCTGCTCATCGTGCTGCCGGCCGGCGATACGGCCCGCGCCGATACGACCGTCGATCTCGAGCTCGTTCTCGCCGTCGATGTCTCCCTTTCGATGGACTTCGAGGAGCAGCGCCTCCAGAGGGACGGCTATATCGAGGCGCTCCGGGATCCCCAGGTCATTTCCGCGATACAATCTGGGCTTCATGGACGCATTGCCATCACATACGTGGAGTGGGCGGGGCCATATTCGCAGTCCACGGTGTTGCCTTGGACGGTTATCGACGGCAAGGAGTTGGCCGAGCGGGTCGCGGAGCAGCTGGCGCAGGCGCCGATTTCACGGCGGCGCATGACGTCCATTTCCTCGGCCCTGATTTATGCGGGTCGGCAATTCGAGGGAAGCCCACACCGTGGCATCCGCCGGGTCATCGATATTTCAGGGGATGGGCCAAATAACTCCGGCGGGCCCGTTACGCCGGTACGCGACGAGTTGGTCGAGCGTGGCATCACCATCAACGGCTTGCCCGTGATCTTGAGGCCCAGCCAGTCGAGCTGGTTCGACATCAGCTATCTCGACCGCTACTACGCAGACTGCGTCATCGGCGGACCCGGCGCCTTCATGATTCCGATCCGCGACAAGTCCGAGTTCGCGACTGCGACTCGCCAGAAGCTTATTCTGGAGATCTCTGGCGCTGAGCCGCCGCCGCGGCTCATTCCGGCCCAGTATGTTTCCGAAGATGAGAAGGTTGACTGCCTGGTCGGCGAAACGCTTTGGCGCCGGTACATGGACGGTCCGTTCCGCAATTAGCGCCTGTTTTTTCGGATTGAGAACGTTAGCCTGAGAGGACGGGCTGCCAAAGCGATCGGACTTGGCACCTCCGGTTATTTCTTTTGGCGAAACTGAAAAACTGCGGCCCATCCGGCTCCGACACTCCACAATTTTTGTTGCCGGTCCTCGACCCTTCCTCGCAAAGGGCAAGGAAGGATTTCATCGATTTCACCACAATTCTGGCCAAGTTCCGATCGGCGAAGCCCCGGGGGCGGCGCATTCGTGCCGCGGAGTTGGCTAACGGCAGTGTCAGTCTGACGAGGCTGCTCACCATCCGTTAACCTTGCTCCACGTAGCTTCCCTTTCATGTTGCGTACCTGCGTTATCGGCGTGTTGCTTGCGGCTGGGGCTCTCCTTGTCTGGGGATGCAGCCGTACACCCGCATTCATTGCTCAGTACGAGCCCTGGCGGGCTGAGGAAGAGCGAGCCTGCCTGGCCTCCGGATACGTCCAGCGCACGCCTTATCTTTGGCGCGCGCTTCGCTTGGTGGACCGAGCGTCTGTGGAGCGCTGCAGCCATTCGAGATGACTGCCGCGGCTGGCGGCCGGGTCAGCCTGAAGCCTGCTGCGATGCTTCGGTGCCCAATGATCCCAGCGGTCGAGTGGTGGATCGAGCAGGTGGTCGAGCCCGCTGCGGCGAGACACTTCGGGGTGCCCATCGCCGAAGTGAAAGTTGCCGCTTCTTATGGCTGTCGCCCAATGAACAACCAGTGGGGCGCTCGACTTTCGGAGCACGGCCACGCCAACGCTCTCGACGTCTCAGGCTTTGTGCTGGCCGACGGGCGTCGCGTCGATGTGCTATCAGGATGGTGGGGTGATCCCCGGGAGCGCGCCTTCTTGCGGGCCGTCCATCGAGGCGCATGCGGTGCGTTCACGACCGTGCTCGGGCCCGATTACGACCGCCTTCATCGCGACCATTTCCACCTCGACCTCGCCCGCCGTAAGAACGGAAGGGTTTGCAAGTAAGCTGCTGTTTCGCAGCCGAAGGCAACGGTGGCAGAACTTCTATCGCACATCTGCCCTGTTGCCATGGCGGTGTGGGCTCCTCATTCTGATGGCATCGCCAATGGACATGAGGTCAGCCGTGGATCAGGACGCCACTCGCGCGGGCGAATTGGAAGTAGCAATACGTACTAGTCAGAAACAGTGGATATAAAAAGTCCGTATTGCTACTTCCAATTCGCCTGCGCGAGTGGCGTCCTGATCCACGGCCGACCTCATTTCCATTGGTGATGCCATCAGAATGAGGAGCCCACACCCCCATGGGAACAGGGCAGATGTGCGATAGAAGTTCCGCCACCGTTGCCTTCAGCTGCGAAACAGCAGCTTACTTGCAAACCCTTTCGTTCTTACGGCGGGCGAGGTCGAGGTGGAAATGGTCGCGATGAAGGCGATCGTAATCGGGCCGGAGCACGGTCGTGAATGCACCGCATGCGCCTCGATGGACGGCCCGCAAGAAGGCGCGCTCGCGAGGATCACCCCACCATCCTGATATCACATCGACTCGACGCCCGTCGGCCAGCACAAAGCCTGAGACGTCGAGAGCGTTGGCGTGGCCGTGCTCCGAAAGTCGAGCGCCCCACTGGTTGTTGAATGGGCGACAGCCATAAGAAGCGGCAAATTTCACTTCGGCGATGGGCACCCCGAGGGTCCGCCGCAGCGGGCTCGACCACCTGCTCGAATCACCACTCGACCGCAGGGATCATTGGGCACCGAAGCATCGCAGCAGGCTTTAGGCTGACCCGGCCGCCAGCCACGGCAGTCATCTCGAACGGCTGCAGCGCTCCACAGACGCTCGGTCCACCAAGCGAAGCGCGCGCCATCAGATAGGGCGTGCGCTGGACGTATCCGGAGGCCAGGCAGGCTCGCTCTTCCTCAGCCCGCCAGGCTCGTACTGAGCAATAAATGCGGGTGTACGGCTGATCCCGAGATAAGGAGAGCCCCAGCCGCAAGCAACACGCCAATAACGCAGGTACGCAACATGAAGGGGAAGCTACGTGGAGCAAGGTTAACGGATGGTGCGCGGCCCCGTCGACTGACACTGCCGGTAGCCAACTCCGCGGCCGAATGCGCCACCCCCGGGCCTTCGCCGATCGGAACTTGGCGAGAATTGTGGTGAAATCGATAAATCCTTCCCGCCATGTGCGAGGAAGGGTCGAGGGTCGGGAATAAAATCGTGGAGCGTCGGAGCCGGATGGGCCGCAGTTTTTCAGTTTCGCCAAAAGAAATAATCGGAGGTGCCAAGTCCGATCGCTTTGGCAGCCCGTCCTCTCAGGCTGACGTTCTCAATTCGAAAAAACAAACGCTAATTGCGGAACGGACCGTCCATGTATCGGCGCCAAAGCGTTTCGCCGACCAGGCAGTCAACCTTCTCATCCTCGGAAACATACTGGGCCGGAATGAGCCGCGGCGGCGGCTCTGCGCCGGAGATTTCCAGAATGAGCTTCTGGCGAGTCGCAGTCGCGAACTCGGACTTGTCGCGGATCGGAATCATGAAGGCGCCGGGTCCGCCGATGACGCAGTCGGCGTAGTAGCGGTCGAGATAGCTGATGTCGAACCAGCTCGACTGGCTGGGCCTCAAGATCACCGGCAAGCCGTTGATGGTGATGCCACGCTCGACCAACTCGTCGCGTACCGGCGTAACGGGCCCGCCGGAGTTATTTGGCCCATCCCCTGAAATATCGATGACCCGGCGGATGCCGCGGTGTGGGCTTCCCTCGAATTGCCGACCCGCATAAATCAGGGCCGAGGAAATGGACGTCATGCGCCGCCGTGAGATCGGCGCCTGCGCCAGCTGCTCCGCGACCCGCTCGGCCAACTCCTTGCCGTCGATAACCGTCCAAGGCAACACCGTGGACTGCGAATATGGCCCCGCCCACTCCACGTATGTGATGGCAATGCGTCCATGAAGCCCAGACTGTATCGCGGAAATGACCTGAGGATCCCGGAGCGCCTCGATATAGCCGTCCCTCTGTAGACGCTGCTCCTCGAAGTCCATCGAAAGGGAGACATCGACGGCGAGAACTAGCTCGAGATCGACGGTCGTATCGGCGCGGGCCGTATCGCCGGCCTGCAGCACGATAAGCAGCGCGGCAAAGGCCGCGCTGATACGCGAGACCCACTGCATGGGGGCAACACTGCCATATCGCGTAATGGTTGCAAAGGCTTAGGCTGCCCGGTCAATTAATTGTGAAGGTCTACGGCCGCCGCCGCAGAAAATCGAGCACCGCCTCCTTGTAAGCCGGTCACCAACAGCCTTCATGTGATCGCGGCCCGGGATCTCGACCGCTCGCCCGGGGATAAGCTCGGCGAGTGCCGAGGCCGAACCTCCGATGACATCGTCGCTCCGACTACGACCAGGACCGGAAAGGCAATCCGCCCGACGTCCTCCGCCGTGATCGGGGCGCGGGACGAGCGGATGCAGGCGGCGAGCGCCTTGAGATCGCTTTTTGTTTGCTCGGCGAAAGCACGGAAGGTGCGGGCGGTCGGGTTCGTCACCTGGTCGATGCTCTCGGCTTCCAACGCGTGGGCGAGGGGCCGGTGCCGGCCATGCCCCGCACCATGTTGATCCCGAGGCCGCCGAATATGAGCTGCTCACGCGATCCGGATGCGCAATCGCGAGGAAAGCTGCGATGCGCGCGCCCATCGAGTAGCCATCGACGTCCGCTCGGTCTATGCCCAGATGGTCGAGCAGCCGGCGCGCATCCTCCGCCATATCGGCGCGCCGTAATCCTCGACGCGTAGAGCTTCTCACTCGGCCGTGCCCGCGATTGTCATCGAGATCACACGAAAGCCGTCGCCGGTCAGCAACCGCACCCAGCCCGGTGTCGACCCAGTTGACCGCGTGTTGGAGGCGAAGCCGTGGATCAGCAGGACCGGGTCCCCGGCGCCCTCATCGAGATAGGCGATCTCGACACCGTCGGACATGAAGCTTTGCACGGCAGCCTCCGCATTTCCTGGCGCTTGCGACAGAGGCTTCCCTACCATTTGGGCTCCGGGCGGGTATGGTCGCCACCGCGAGGCTCGGTAACCAAAGGTGCAAGGGCAAGCCGATGGCCGACAAAATCGTTCCTCATTTCGCCAACGACAAGGGCGTCGAGAAAATCTTCATCGGCGTCAAGGAGTTCAACTGCATGGGTGCCCGGCCGCCGTTCGACCACCCGCACATCTACCTCGACATGGGCGCCGACCATCAAGTCATCTGCCCCTACTGCTCGACCCTTTACGTCTACGACCCGCGCCTGAACCCGGACAAATCGGATCCCCCAGGGCTGCCTGGTCACGACGGGCGCCCCAGCGGTCTAGGCCGGTAGATCTCGTGTCCGGCGACCGGCCCGTCCTGATTGCTGGGGCTGGTATCGGCGGCCTCACGCTCGCCATCGCACTGGCGCGGCATGGGATTCAGCCGGGTTCTGGAACGTCGCCAGGAGCCGACCGAAGCTGGTGCCGGAATACAGCTCGGGCCCAACGCGGTCGGCGTATTGACGCGCCTCGGGGTTGCTCATCGGCTGGAACCCGTGGTGGGCAAACCCACGTGCCTGCGGGTCTATGACGGCACGTCGGACAAACTTCTGGCCGAGCTGCCACTAGGCGAATGGATCGCGGAGCGGCATGGGTCGCCTTACTGGGTGGCCCATCGTGCCGATCTGCATGCCGCGCTGCTCGAGACGGCCCGCACCCTCCCGCTCGTTGAACTCTCAACGGGATGCTGCGTCGAGCGGTTCGACGGCATGATGGATCGGTCCAGGCGCAAACGGACAACGGCGAAATATATCGAGGGCTCGGTTCTGGTGGGGGCGGATGGACTTTGGTCCGCAGTCCGCCGGCAGCTCTGGCCTGCCTGGGAGCTCCGCTATTCCGGCAAGACGGCAGCGCGTGCCGTCATCGAAAGTGCCAACGGCACCGCCGCCGTTCAATGAAAACGCAACCGGCGTTTGGCTGGCACCCAGCGGCCATGTGGTGCACTATCCCGTTCGCGGCGGCAGGGAAATCGCCCTGGTGGTCATTCTTAGTGAAGATTGGCCCGGAGAGGGTTGGGGCCTGCCGGTTGATCGCGAAGGGCTGCTCAAGCGCCTCCGAATTTTTCCGTCAAGGCTCGTCAGCTTCTTGGGCCAGGCTGCGGAATGGCGCCGTTGGCCCCTTTTCGATCCAGCGCCTCTCCGCCGCTGGTCGCGCGGGCGAGTGACCCTCATCGGCGACGCGGCTCATCCCGTGTTGCCCTTCCTCGCGCAAGGCGGGGCACTCGCAATCGAGGATGCCGAAACGCTGGCCGCTGCCCTCCGCATTTGGCCATCCAAGCCGGCGCTGGCGATCGAGCGTTACGAACGTGCGCGCCGTCCCCGTGCCGTGGTCATGCAGCGCGCTTCGCGGCGGAACGGCCGGATTTATCATCTGCCGAAGCCCGCATCGCTGGCGCGGAACTTGGCTTTGCGCATGCTGCCCGGCCGCCGCGTGATCGCGCTCTATGACTGGGTCTACGGCTGGAAGCCGGAAACGCTGTGAGCTGAACCCGCGCTACCGCCAGAACTCCGACCGGAACAGCACGAGCACGGTGAACAGCTCCAATCGCCCGAGCAGCATGGCCATCGAGAGCGCCCACTTTGCTGCGACCGGAACGGTGGCATAGCTCCCTTCCGGACCAACCACCTGCCCCAGCGCCGGACCGATCGTGCCAACCGCGCTTGCGGCAGCGGTGAGCGCCGACACGAAATCGAGCCCGGATGCAGCTAGGATAACCGTGAAGGCGCCGACCGTCGCCAAATAGATTGCGAGAAACGCGATCACGGAAAACGGAACATCGTCAGGAAGGCGTCGTCCATTGTAGACCAGGGTGACCACCCGGTTCGGGCTGATGAGGTGCAGCAGGTAGGCCCGCGTCAGCATGCCCGCCACCTGCAGGCGATAGATCTTGATCGCGCCCGCGGTTGAGCCCGAGCAGCCGCCGACGAACATCAAGAGGAAAAACAGCCCAAACGCGAACGCTCCCCAAGCGGCGTAATCACTGGTGAAGAAGCCCGTGGTGGTGATGATCGAGGTGACATTGAAGCTCGCCAGCCTCAAGGCTTCGAGCAAAGTGATGTCCCGCGTCCGCCACAGCCAGAACGTCACGATCAGGACGATCACGAAAATGAAGCTGATCAGGCCGCGCACCTGAGCATCGCGCCAGGCAGCCCTCAGATCGCCGTGGGCCATCCTAATGAACGTGACGAATGGCAGTGCGCCTAAGATCATGAAGACGGTTGCCGCGGCTTCCAGGGACGGAGACGCAAAGAAGCCAAAACTTTCATCATGCGTGGAGAAGCCAGCCGTAGAGACGGTCGTCAGCGCATGGCAGACGGCATCGAAGAAGCGTCATGCCAAGCACAGCGTAGGTCACCGTGCAGCTGAACAGCAGGAGCAAGTAAATGGCTGCCGCTGCCATCACCAGTTCTCCGGCCCGCGGCAGGATTTTTTCGGCGCGATCGGGCCGCTCGGCCAAAAAGAGTTGCATTCCGCCGACGCGCAGGAATGGGAGAATGATGATCGCTGTGACGACGATGCCGAGACCGCCAATTCCTTGTAGCAGAGCACGCCAGAGCAGCAGGCCGCGCGGAAGCCGATCGAGGCCGACGATGACAGTTGCGCCCGTCGTAGTCAAACCGGACATCGATTCAAAGAAGGCGTCGGTGTAGGTGAGGCCCACGCCGATGAACGGGATTGCGGCAAAGCTGGCTGTAAAGACCCAGGCGAGCGTCGTGAGGAGGAAGCCCTCCTTGACACCAATCTTGAAAGGCTCGTCTCGCACCGTGGCGAGCACCATCAGTCCGCCGACAAAAACGGTGAACACCGCCGACGTGAGGAACACGCGCCAGTGGTCGTTGCCATCCGCTGCGTCAATGATCGCTGGGATCGACCATTGCAGCCGCCAGCGCACACAGCAGTAGACCCAACGTGAGAATGATTGGCCGAAGCTGAAGCAAGGACGCCCCGCGCTCTATTGGCACTCCACGACCGCCTCCTGCACAACCTGCGCGGGAGGTCCGAACTGGATCGGGCCACCATGCCCTATAAGGCTAAACATCAGTTCAACTCGCCAAACTAGCGCCTTGCCTCGGCTGCTTGAGAACCTCACGTGCCGTCGGACGAAAAGCCTTTGTTCGCCAAATGTTCTTCGGATTCGGTGCCGTGCAAGCAAATCGGCCTGGAACGCTAACCGAATCGGCACGTTGGTCCACTGAAGCGCCTGGCAGTCGAGCCAGGTCGGAGAGTTGGAGGTTTACATGGATTGGGATCGGATCGCCGGCAATTGGAAACAGATGACCGGCAAAGTCAAAGAGCAGTGGGGCAAACTCACCGACGATGACTTGCAACAGATCGCCGGCAGGCGGGAGCAGCTGGAAGGCAAACTTCAGGAGCGCTACGGCTACACCAAGGACCAAGCCCGCCAGGAAATCGACAACTGGTTCAACCGTCAGGCCTAACCTGGCCTCGATAGCAACCCATGACCGGCAGCCAATCCTTGGCTGTCGGAATTCGCGTGGGAAGACATCATGAACAGCATTATCTACCTCGTCGGGCTGGTCGTCATCATCCTCGCCATCATCAACTTGATTGGCATGGCGTGAGGGCCTGTCTTCAAAGGCGCGAGGCAGCAAATCCCCGAGCCTCCTCGGAACCTCGTGCAAAGGTGCCCGTTAGAATTTAGAAACACGCGCAGCGAAGAGGCTCATCATGGGCGCGAAATCCAAATGCCGGGATCTTTGGGAGCTCGTCCGGAGCATCCCTGTTTGTATGCTGACCACGCGCGACGGGGACATGCTTCGCTCGCGGCCGATGGCAACGGCGATCGACGAGGACAAACAAGAGTTTCTTTTTCTAACCCGCGCCTCCTCTCACAAGGCGCGGGAGATTGAGAAAGGCACTGAGGTCAACTTGGCATTCGCGCTCCACGACCGGGATCTTTTCATCTCCGTTTCCGGTCAGGGCCGGGTGACAAAGGATCCAGAAACGGCGCGACAGCTGTGGAATCCTTATATCGCAACCTACCTGCCCGACGGACCCGAAGGGGAGGACGTGGCGGTGCTGCGGGTGGCTCCTATCCAGGCGGAATGCTGGTTCGGCGGCAGACCACAAAAACTCGATATAGGCGAGCTCGAAGAAATGATCGAGAGCGGATCACAGCACGATCTTGGCACAAGTGGACAAGTGCAGTCTTGAACCGATTTTCCTGCGCCGCGAGAAAGTGTGCTGAAAGTGGTTCCGTGCGTCGAAAACGGGTTACTTGGCCCGTATTCCTCCATCGAGATAAGCAAGCTCATTGAGCAAATTCCCAAGCTCGATCGAGCTTTGAATTTTTGCCGTTTGTCGGCGCCCAAGAAATGGAAGCTCGGTGCGCCCGACATGCACGGCGAAGCCGACATCCTCCAGGAAATTGTCCATCAGGGTATCGCCAGCGCCGAGCCAATCGGCTGGGTCTGCGCTCGCGCGCGCCGCAAGCCGGCGTAATCCATCGCGCTTGTCGACTCCTGCAGGAGTGATGAAACTGTTCGGCTGCACGTGCTGATACGCCATCAGCTCATCCTGCGGATGCTCGATGAGCAAGAACACCATGCATATATCGCGTTCGGTCAGTCTACCGTGCAGATGGTCGACGCCACCGCAGAAGACCTCCGATGCACTGAGGTACTTGTGCCGGACGTGGGCGACGCGATCGCACACCGGGGTCCAAATGCGCTCTCCAAGCCGCCAGTCCCGCGGATAGTAGAAGACCAGCACCTTGTCCAAGCCGCAACTCATAAGCCATTCGACATTTGTCAGGATCTCATCGATCTCGGCCGAGGATAGGACGCAGGCCTCTGTCTCCTCAAAAGCAATTCCGCCGCTGGAGCATTCGGTAAGGTGACCGATAAGGGTACCATTCAGCGAGATGAGCGGCAGCGGCGCATTGGTGATGGCGTACCATTCCTGACCGAACGTGCCGATCACGCTCAACGGAAAACGGAGCGTATTGATAATGATCGGGTGCCCCTGCTCGCTGAGACGCTCCAGAGCATGTGAAACTTCGTGTGGAATGGTGATGCGGCCTTCGTGCTCATGAACTGCCGTCCCGTCAAGGTCCGTGACAATGGCACCGCCGTCGCGGAAGCGCGAAGATGCTGTGAATTCGCGGAGGGCGTCTTTCCAAGGCTCGCCGCTCATGAGCCGGCCTCAGTGTCGAAGATGATCACAGCCGATCAACCTTCGCCCGCCCGCAATTGTTCCAGAATAGCGCGCTCGTCTTGAGCTTCAGTGCCGCCGAATTTCATAGATCAGGGCTAGTAAACGGCGTCCCGCAGAAATAGGGAGAGTTGCGGCACATAAGTGATAACCAAGAGACAGGCGAGCACGACCAGCACGAATGGAATTAGCTTCCCGATAATGGCGTCGACCGAGATGTTGGCCACGGTGCATGCCGCAAACAGATTAACCCCGAACGGCGGCGTCACCATGCCGAGGGCCAGGTTGACGACCATCACAAGACCCAGATGCACTGGATCGATGCCAAAGCTCGCGGCCACCGGCACGAGAATGGGCGCCAACACGATGATCGCAGCCGAAGTCTCTATGAACATGCCGATAATGAACAACGCCGCATTCAATCCAAGCAGGAATAGAAACGGTGTATTCAGGCTTTCGCGCAGAAACTCACCAATCATCTCCGGAACGCCGGCCCGCGTGATGAGGTAACTGAACAGCCCCGCGTTTCCGATAATGAACAGAATGACGGACGAGGATATCACCGTCCTGCGCACGACCGAGATCAGGTCCTTGAAGCCGATTTCGCGATAAACCGCGACGCCAACAAGCAACGCGTAGAAAACGGCGGCTACGGAGGCTTCCGTTGGAGTGAAGATCCCACCATAAATACCGCCGAGAATGATAACGGGCATGAACAACGCGAAAATTGCCTTTCGCGTGGCGGTCAGCAACGGCAGCCGGTCCTCGCCGTCCTGCTTTCCATAGCCCTTCACGCGCGCATAGATGAGAACGAAAGCCATAAGCGCAGCGCCGATCAGAATGCCCGGCCCAATGCCTGCAATAAATAGCTCGCCGATCGAGACTTCGGCCGATACCCCGAAAATGATGAGCGGAATCGAGGGCGGAATGATCACGCCAAGCTCCGCGGATGTGGCCTGCAGCGCTGCGGCATACGTGCGGGGATAGCCGTGCTTCACCAGCGCCGGTACGAGAATGGCACCGACGGCAAACGTCGTGGCGACACTCGAGCCGGAGACCGCCGCGAACATCAGGCAGGTGAGGACGCACGTGGCCGCCAGCCCGCCTTGCAGACCGCCGACGACCGCTTTGGCGAAATCGACGAGGCGGCGTGAAATACCGCCCGCCTCCATTAAATTTCCTGCAAGAATGAAAAAAGGTATGGCCGCTAAAGGAAACTTGTTCAGCGCAGAATAAATCTCCTTTACCGAAAGGAGCATGTTGACGTTCGAAAGCCAGGTGCCCAACAGCGCGGCAAGCCCAATCGATACAGCAACCGAGATCGACAGGGCGAACCCGAGGCACATGGTGACCAGCATCGCTATGGACATCACTGTACCTCTGTTCTCCCAGCCCGAGGGGGACTACTGCGCTGTGTCGAGCTCGTGCCGTCGCGGGTCGAGGAGTTGCCCGACGATTGCGAGCAGCGAGAAAAGCGCGCCAACTGGCATAGCCGAATAGGCCCACACCATGGTCAGGGATTCGAGACCTGGAATAGTCTGGAAGCGAGTGCGGTAGGTGTAATCGTAACCCCACCACAGGATCGCAAGCATCAAGACCATGCTGGCCAAGAAAATGAGCCATTCCAGAGCGCGGCGAATGCGCGGGCTGGATTTGCGATAAAGCAGGTCAACCGAAATCATGGCGCCCTGACGGAACGCTGTCGGGATGCCAAGAAAGACCATCCAAATCAGAGAGAAGCGCACCGTCACCTCGGTCCACTCGGCCGGCTGCTCGATGA
This sequence comes from uncultured Pseudomonadota bacterium, assembly GCA_963786775.1. GTDB lineage: Bacteria > Pseudomonadota > Alphaproteobacteria > Rhizobiales > Hyphomicrobiaceae > ZC4RG25. The sequence goes on from CAWBAM010000006.1 coordinate 22,472, forward strand.
TGAAGCGCGAGATGATCTGCCAGAGACCGGAAAATGCAGCAATGACCAGCATGAGCCCCGCGCCAAACATCGCCAAGGCAGTCGTCCGCTGCTCGATTGCGAGGATGAGGTCTCTCATCGAAGGACTCTGGTCGACTTGAAAGATGGAGGCTGAAAACAGGGATTGGGGTCAAGCCGATCTTCCCCTTAGAACGCCTCCTCTCCTCCGTGTCTGCGGTTCTTGGGAGAATTCAGATCACTGCTGCCTCATCGCGCATCGGCCCGCGGGTGATAGCGAACGCGGAAATGGATAGACCACCATCCGTTTCCCCGTTCGCCCTACCCTCATCTATTTGCCTTCGCGCAGCCGCCGAATGTTCTCCTCGCCGAACTTCTTGCTGAACTCCGCGAAAACCGGCTCGAGCGCCTTCTGGAATTGGGTGCGGTCGACATCCTCGACGACCTCCATCCCCTTGGAGCGCAAATGGGCCACGCCGTTCTTTTCATCTTGGTCGATGCGGGCGCGGTTGGCCTTCACCGCTTCCTTGGCAGCTTCCAGGAAGTGGCCCTTATCCTCCTCGGAGAGGCCATCCCATAGGCCCTTGTTCATAAGGATGACGGAGGGCGAATAGACATGGCCGGTCAGAGTTGCAGGTGCTTTTGCACCTGGTCGAACTTGAACGACTGGATCACCGAGATTGGGTTTTCCTGACCGTCGACGGTGCCCTGTTGGAGCGCCGTGAAGACCTCGCTGATGCCCATCGGCGTCGGAATGATGCCGAACGCCTTGTAGGCCGCCATGTGAATGGGATTTTCCATCGTGCGCAGCTTGAGGCCCTTCAGGTCCTCCGGAGCGCGTACAGGCCTCCGGGAATTCGTCATGTGACGAAATCCATTTTCTGCCCATGCCAGCGCTTTGATGCCGACAGGCTCGAACTTCTCGAGCAGCTCCTGGCCGATCGGGCCGTCCAGCGTCGAGCGAGCATGTTCGTAGTCACGGAAAAGGAACGGAATATCGAGGATAGCCAGCTCCGGAACGAAATTCGGCACCGGTCCCGTTGAAGTAAGCACGAGGTCCAGCGTGCCGAGCTGGACGGCCTCGATCGCCTCACGCTCGTTCCCCAGCGCGCTGGCGTAGAAATTCTAAATCTTGTATCGGCCCTCGGTGCGTTTCTCGACTTCCTCGGCAAAGGTGTCGATCGCGACGCCATAGTGGGAATCCTTTGGCACCGAGATGTTCATCTTGAACGTCGTCTGTGCCCATGCAGCGCCGGCCACCAACATGCCGATGGCGGCAAGGGCCAGTCCCATCAATCTGGAAGCAATCATCTTCCCTCCGCGATCGGATCAGTCCACTTCGAGTGGCTGCAGCGCGAATGCCCCCAGGGCCGCCGCGGTCGTGCCTAAGCGCGCTGACGAATGCGGAACTGGTCGGCGGGACCATTCACGGCTTGCCGCGCCGATTATCTAGGCAGGTTGGGAAACATGCAAGCCGCACTGGCCCGGCCTCCGTGCCGCTGGCGAAAGCCGGGTTTCATCATCGAAGTTCTGGTGCGATTCTTAAACTTATCAGACCGACCTTCGATGATCAGAGATGGAACTCGCCCAGCGCATCAGCGCTGAGCCGGCTGCTGGACATGGGACGCGGCCCCCTCTGCGGCGCCCTGAACACCGGGGAACAGCGCCCGGATTTCCGGGGGCAGCATCTGCTTGACCTCATTCAGCTCGCCAGCCGGAATGCGGTTTTCGAGCACCCGGAAAACGGCACGTGCCGCCTCATCGGCACCGAGGGGTCGTATGTTTTGCAGATGCTCGTTGATCTTCGCCAGGAACTCGTCCAGCGAGCGAATCTCTCTGCGGCATGATCGACGGGCGATAGCCCTCGTAGAATATGCCGCGAATAAGCATCGGAAGCTGGGCGGACAGATCGGCCGCCTCTTCAACCGTCAACCGATCGCGCAAAGCGAAGAGTACAGCCCTGAGTGCGTTGTAGCACCGCTGCCGGTCGGGCCCCAGGTCCTCGCCGATCTCGTTCAACCAAGAATTCGTGGTTTGGATGGTCTTATCGAATACTTCAAGGCCGGTTGAGCTCATGTCTGGGCTCCGTACGTTGGCTCCATGAGCCGTTGCCCCAAGCTGAACTCCCGAGCGAGTCATCGTCTGTATGAGCCAACGCGTAAGCATGGGGCAGGTTCCGGGGCTCTGGCTTAACGCGGTGCGCGCGCCGCCGTGCCCGTGGACCAATTTCGCCAGGCGATTTCAGCGCTGCGCCCTGCGCGCGCAGTCGATGCAATTCGGCAGCGACGGATCAAGCTCGAGGCGCCGCTCGTCGATCTCTTCGCCGCAGACGACGCAATACCCGTACTCCCCGTCGGCCATCCGCTGCAGGGCAGCATCGATGCGGGCCAGCTCCTCCTCCCGCTTGCGCCCGGTAGCGATCGCCGTCGCCTGCTCCTGGATGGCGTGCATGCGTGACAGACGCCCGACAGTCGTCTGGTCGAGCTCGACCGTGCTGCGGTCGGCCTCCGTCTCGTGCTGGGCTTTCAACAGCTCGGCCCGGCGCGTCTCCAATCTCTTCTTGAGCAGGTCGAGATCCAGTTTGCGCGACATGGCCGAGTGCTCCATATGAAAGGCGAACTGGTCCGAGCCGAGTTGCCCGGTGGGGGACGCCAGCCAACGTGCCGGCTGCCCTGCCCATGCCGGCAATGCTACACCACATTCGCCTGTTTCCAATGCAAGGGTAAGCCACTTGAACGATCAGCCGTTCCAATACGCCGACCGCACAGCGGATTTGGCCGACACCGCGCCAGCCGCGGCCGCTGGCAAGCGTCCCTCTGTGCTCGAGCGGGAGATCGCGCGGCGGCGCACGTTCGCCATCATCTCGCACCCCGACGCCGGCAAGACGACGTTAACAGAAAAGTTGCTGCTGTTTGGCGGAGCGATCCAGCTTGCTGGCCAGGTCAAGGCCAAGCGGGACCGCCGCAATACCCGCTCCGATTGGATGGCCATCGAGCGGCAGCGCGGAATTTCGGTCGTCACTTCCGTGATGACGTTCGAGTATGGCGGCGCAGTATTCAATCTCCTCGACACGCCAGGGCACGAGGACTTCTCCGACCACACCTACCGCACCCTCACCGCCGTCGACTCCGCCGTCATGGTGATCGACGCCGCCAGGGGCATCGAGGCGCGGACGCTCAAACTTTTCGAGATTTGCCGCCTCCGCGACATCCCGATCATCACGTTCATCAACAAGATGGACCGGGAAAGCCGTGAGCCGCTGGAGCTGCTCGACGAGATCGAGCGGGTTCTGGCGCTCGATACCGCGCCGATGAATTGGCCGATCGGCCGCGGCCGCAGGTTCGCCGGTATCTATGATCTCAACCAGCCGCGAATTCGTCGGATCGACGACAGTCTGGATAGCCTCCCCGTCACAGGACCCGACGATCCCGCCATTGCCGAGCTCCTGGAGCAGGACGACTTTGCCCGGTGGCGAGAGGAGATCGACTTGGTCACCAGTGCCTGCGGGCGCTTCGACCTCGATGCGTTCCGCAGCGGCACGCTCACCCCGGTCTTCTTCGGAAGTGCGCTCAAGAATTTCGGCGTACGCGACCTGCTCGACGCGCTCGTTGCCTATGCGCCACCGCCGGCCAGCTTGAAGGCTGATAAGCGAATGGTCGAGCCCACCGAGCCGCGCATGACCGGCGTCGTCTTCAAGATCCAAGCAAACATGGATCCCAACCACCGGGATCGCATCGCTTTCATGCGCGTGTGCTCCGGCCGGCTCACCCGTGGCATGCGGGTGAAGCTGACCCGCACCGGCAAGACGATGGCATTGCAGGCTCCCCAGTTCTTTTTCGCCCAGGATCGCTCCATTGCCGATGAGGCCTTTGCCGGCGACGTGGTCGGTATTCCCAATCACGGCACGCTGCGCATCGGCGACACGCTGACGGAGGGCGAGGACTTGACCTTCCTCGGCATTCCGAACTTCGCACCTGAGATCCTGCGGCGGGTCCGATTGGATGACGCGATCCGGGCCAAGAAGCTGCGCAGTGCCCTGCAAGAGATGGCCGAGGAAGGAGTGGTTCAGCTCTTCAATCCGCTCGACGGCTCGCCGCCGATCATCGGCGTCATCGGCGCGCTACAGCTCGACGTGCTGGCCGATCGGCTGGGTACCGAATACGGCCTGCAGGTAGCGTTCGAGTCGAGCCCGTACGAGCTGGTGCGTTGGATCGAGTCCGACGACAAGGCTGCCCTGCAGAATTTCGTTAACAAAAACAAAGCCGCTATCGCAACGGATCTCGATGGCTCGCAAGTTTTTCTTGCCCCGTCGGAATTCATGCTGCGGTGGACGGCGGAACGGGCGCCGGAGATCAAATTCACTGACATCAAGATGATGATCGGCGGATAAGAACCGCGCGGCTCTAAGGAGCATTTGGAAATCCGTCGATAGCAGAGCGGGCTAAACTTCTTTCGTCGCACAAGCCTGGAACCGATTGCCGCAGTGGTGAGTTTCCGATTGCAGACTTTTTCCGTCTGCCGTCTCGGGGAGCCCAATGCGTCGTTGGATCGGTTCCGCACATGCCGTCTCGTTTTCGCTGGTCCTGGTAGGCCAGACCGATACGGTGTTGGCGCAGGATCACCAGATCGTTGACACCGATCATGTTCGGGTGCGGGTGGAGACAATCGCGACCGGACTTCATCATCCGTGGGGCATCGCTCTGCTTCCGGACGGCCGGTATCTCGTCACGGAGCGCAATTCCGGCGATCTCCGCATCGGAAATCTTAAGGGTGAGCTTTCCGCGCCCGTGGAAGGCGTACCAGATACCTTCCGCTACATCGGTGACACGAGCTCCAGTCAGGGCGGGCTGTTCCACGTCGCCCTGCACCCGCAGTTCGCGGAAAATCGCCTCGTGTACCTCAGCTACTCTCAGCCCTCTTCCGAGGGCGCAGGTACGGCGATCTCCCGTGGGCGGCTCGACGAGAGCGGCGACACGCCCAGGCTCGAGGACGTCGAGCTGATTTTTTCAATGAACAAGCACGATTCCGGCGGTCTGCACTTCGGCGGCCGATTTGTGTTCGATCCTCGGGACAACAGCATCTATCTCTCGATCGGCGACCGGCGGAACATGTCGCGCGCGCAGGACCCGAAAGACCATGCCGGGTCGATCGTGCGCATAACCGATGAGGGTCAGACGCCACCGGACAACCCGTTCGTAAACGATCCCGATAAAGATGAGATGATCTATTCCTGGGGGCATCGTAACATCCAGGGTATGGCCATCCATCCTCAAACCGGCGAGCTGTGGGCCAACGAGCATGGACCGCTCGGCGGCGATGAGATCAACCTCATCAAGCCGGGCCGCAACTATGGCTGGCCGTTCCAGACGGGCGGCGTCGATTACTCCGGCGCGCGCGTAGGAAGCGGCGCCGTCGTCGAGGGGTTCGAGCCGCCGGTCTACATCTGGGAGGAGACGATTGCGCCCTCCGGATTGGCCATTTACGCAGGCCAACTGTTCCCCCAATGGCAGGGTGACCTGCTGCACGGCGGGCTCGCAGCCGAAGGCATCGTCCGCACGCGCATCAGAAACGGCGAAGTCGTGGAGAACGAGCTCATGCTCACCGAGCTCGGTCGCCGCATCCGTGACGTCCAGGTCGACCAGGAAGGTGCAATCTGGCTCGTCACCGATCACGAGGATGGCGAGGTTCTCCGCCTCGTCCCGGAGGACACGGTCGCAACGGGCACCATTCCCCGGCAGCAACCGCCCTCCGCGACGGGCACGATCCCTGGCACGCAGCAGAAGGAGTAGGCCATGAACTGGACGGAACCGACTGTGCATGACGCCGCCATTGGCCTCGAAGCGACCGGCTACTACTCGCCGGACGAATCGAAATAAGGGCCGACGGCTTTCAGAGCGGCCCGACAGCTGACATCGGCCGCCTGACCAAAAAGCGATTGCGGAGGTGGCTCGGCCTTCCGCAGCGGCATGGCTCGCGCGACGAGCGCATGTCTCGATCGGCTGGACCGACATGAAAGCCAGGATTGCGCCCGACGCGCGACCATGCTTGGCACGCGGCGTCCGCTTGCATGAAGACCGGGCACGTGGACGCACGGTTCTTCTTGCGCCGGAGCGCGTGGTCGCCCCCAATCCGTCGGCCATTGAGATCCTTCGTCGCTGCAGTGGGACGCTGACCTTTACGGCAATCGTCGAGGATCTCGCCCGTTCTCATCAGGCCGACCCTGGCCGAATTGCGGCTGATACCGAGAAGCTGCTGCTCGATCTCGCCTACCGGCGCTTGGTGGACCTGTGACGCATCCGCTCCCATTAGGGCTTCTGGCAGAGCTCACACACCGCTGCCCACTCGCGTGCCCCTATTGCTCCAATCCAGTCGAGCTTGACCGCCGCTCCGACGAGCTCGATACGGCAACGTGGCTGCGTGTCTTCGAGGAGGCAGCAGCACTCGGCGTGCTTCAGCTCCATTTATCGGGCGGCGAGCCTACGGCCCGCGCCGACATCGTCGCGCTTACCCGCGGTGCATCGCGGGCAGGTCTCTATACTAATCTGATTACGTCCGGTGTCGGTTTGAGCGAAGCGCGACTCGAGGAGCTGGCCGCAGCCGGGCTCGATCACGTCCAGCTCTCCTGGCAGGACACGGACCCGGCCAACGCCGATGAAATCGCCGGTCTCGCCGGCGCTCACGCGTGGAAACAAAGGACGGTCCGCGCCGTCATTGCCCTCGGACTTCCGCTGACAATCAACGTCGTGGTGCACCGGCGGAACATCGCGCGCGTCGGCGACATGATCGTTGCGGCTCATCGCGCAGGTGCCCGCCGCATCGAGGTGGCTCACGCGCAGTACTATGGGTGGGCGCTGACAAACCGCGCCGCTCTGCTGCCCAGCATTGAGCAGGTCGAAGCGGCCCACACCACAGTGGCACGCCTGCGGCAAGAGCTCGAGCCCGGCATTCTCATCGACTACGTCGCCCCTGATCATTTCTCGCGTTGGCCGAAGCCCTGCATGAACGGCTGGGGCCGCCAGTCCCTCAACGTAACGCCACGCGGCAAGGTGCTGCCCTGTCACGCCGCCGAAAGCATCCGCGGTCTCGAGTTCTGGAATGTGAAGGACCGCTCATTGCGTGAGATCTGGGAAGCATCTCCGGCGTTCAATGCCTACCGTGGCACCGACTGGATGAAAGAGCCCTGCCGCTCCTGCCCCCGCAAGCACATCGATTTCGGCGGATGCCGCTGCCAGGCTTTTGCCTGGACGGGCGATGCAGCGGAGGCCGATCCCGCATGCGCGCTGTCACCGCATCACGCCGCACTGCAGGCCGCAGTCGAAGCCCCGCGGACGGATTTGTTCACGTACCGGCGCTTTGGGCCGCGCGCGCCGGCCACCAGGAATGAGACGTTACGCGGTTCGGCTCCTCGCAGGCGCGTTCATCCCTTGGTTCGTCGCGGCGCCCGCTTCCGCGCATGGCCCTATGGCGCCACCCGCGAACCTTTGGGCGGCATGGACAGCCGATCCTTACGTCCTCGTCCCCCTCGTCATCGCCCATTGGCTGTACGGGCGCGGCGTGGTTCGGCTTTGGCGACGGGCGGGCAGGGTTCCGGCCGCACTGTCGTGGTCGCATGTCGGCCTATTCGCTGCCGGGGAGATCGTGTTGCTGATCGCCTTGGTCTCACCCTTGGAGGCGTTGGCCGGCCTACTGCTGTCGGCACACATGGCGCAGCACCTGCTCCTGATGACAGTAGCACCCTTGCTACTCCTCGCCGGGCAACCACAGATCGCCCTTGCCTGGGCCCTCCCGCGCCCGTGGACCGAGGCGATCGCGCTTGATGATGGATGGCGCCTGCCACGGCGCCTGTTTCAGCACAGCGTGCGCCCGTTCCCCGCAGCTGCGCTCCACGGTCTGGCACTTTGGATCTGGCATGCACCGGCCGCTTACGAGGCAGCGCTACGGAGCACCGCCCTGCACGCCCTCGAGCACGCCATGTTCTTCGGCACGGCTCTTCTCTTCTGGCAGAGCATGATCAGCGCGGCGCGGGTCGCCAGCACCACAGCCGCTGCAATGCTCGCAACGCTCATCACAGTAATCCATACGGGGTTCCTCGGCGCGCTGCTTACGTTCGCGCCACGGCCACTCTACGAATCTTATGCCGCTACCGTCCCCACCCTGGGCCTGGATGTCCTAAGCGACCAGCAGCTCGCGGGAATTCTGATGTGGGTTCCCTCAGGACTGGCTTATCTGCTCGCCGTGGTCATGCTCGCTTGGCGTCTGCTCGGAGGCGGTGACACGACCGAGCTGGAGGTCAGCTCTTCGCCCGGATCCAGAGAACTCCCAAGATCACCAGCGGAATAAGGCCTTCGATCGCAATGACCATCATCGCCTCAGCCGTTTCGAAGCGCGAGAACACGAAGCCCGTGTTGTAGAAGCCGAGAGTGGATGTCCCAATGAAGATGGAAAGAAATCCAGCCGCCCGGCCACGCATGTCCGGCGGCGACATCGTGTAGATCAATGCATATTGAATAGCTGAGAAGCCAGATGCGCTGACGCCAATCAGCAGCAGCCCGATGACCGTGGTTCCGAGGGTCAGCGAGGCCGAAAGGCCGAGCATGAGCACGAGGAACCCCATCACGCCGAAGTAATAGAAGGGGAACTGCGGTCGCTGGCCCGCGAGAAGGCCAATCAAGATGGCGCCAATCGTCCCACCGATCCCTTCGCATGCCGAAAGCGCGCCGATTAGAGCCGGAGTGAGCCCGAACTCCTTTTCGCCGATCACCGGCACCATGCTGAGGAACGGGAAGCACCAGATGTTGAAGACGACGGTGACGCCGAGCACGACCTGAAACCGTCGGCTCAGTATCAGCTCACGAGGCGGTATCAGAAGGGAAAGAACTGAGGGGCGTGAGCTCCCCTCCCCTGCCGTATCCGATGCGGAAGATTGGACGTCCTTCAACCCGACGGACAGATAAAAGCAAGTGAGGTACACGGCCGCGCTCAGAGCGAGGATGCCTTCGATGCCGAGCATCTGATAGGCGACACCGCCTATGATCGGGCCGGCGGCGCGCGTGGCAAAGAAGTTCGAGTTGTCGAACCCGAGCGCTGCCGTCATCCGATGGACACCCGCTGCTTCAACTAGCAGCCGGCGGCGCACCGGTAAGTCAGTCGTCCATAGGAGGCCCGTCAGGAACGCTGCGCAGAGTGCAGTTCCATAGCCCGCCAAGCCCAAAGCGGACAGCGCCGCCATCACCGCGAAGGCGATCCCACTGACGAGAAATCCGACCGCCAGCATGCGCTGTTTGTTGAGGTAGTCGGCCAGTGCCCCGACAAGGAATCCCAGCACAACGTAGGGCAACATCCTGACGAGGGCGATCAGGGCCACATGCGAAGGCGACTGCGTCACCTGGTAGGCGAATATGCCGAGCGCCAGGAACTCCAGCCACCGCACCAGGCCGACCAGCGCGCCTATCGTCCATAGGCGCCGGTAATCGGGCACGGCGAAGAGCGCGCGGATTGTGGGCGAGGACTGGAGCACGGAAGCTGCGGATGGTCAGAGGAGCGTACCGGTTCTCCTGACAATCGCCCGGAACGCCTCCGGTGTCGACTGGTGCCCATGCATGACACACTTGCGCTGAGCGTTTGATGCCCGGCACGGCCGACGTCAAGACATACGGCCGACTACTGCCCGTGCCTAGTCCCACTCGGGCGCGACGGACATCGTGACGATGCGGCTGTCCGGGCGCGCAAGGCCGGACAGGCGGCGCATATCATCCTCGCTGAGCTCGAAGTCGAAAATGGCAAAGTTCTCGGCGATGCGCTTCGGGTTGGCCGATTTCGGAATGGGGATCACGCCCGGCTGTTGTATGTGCCAGCGCAAGACGACCTGAGCCGGCGTGCGCCCGACCCGCCGGGCGATGTCTTGCACCACCGGATCCTGTAGCACGCCGCCGGTGGAACCGCGACCGAGCGGGCAATAGGAAGCGAAGGCCACGCCATGCCGCCGGCAAGCGGCGAGGACCTTCGACTGGTCCAGATAGGGGTGATACTCGCACTGGTTCATGACGATCGGTTCGCCGGAGAGGGCGACCGCCTCATCGAGCATGCGCGAGGGGAAGTTCGACACCCCGATGTGCCGGGTGAGCCCGCGTCGTTTGGCATCATTGAGGGCGCGGATCAACTCCGAAAGCGGTATGGCCTTGTTCGGCCAATGAATGAGCAGCAGATCGAGCTGATCGATGCCGAGTTGCCGGAGGCTCCTCTCCGCCGACCGTTGAAGCGCGCCGTCGGAGATGTCCTCCCACCAGACTTTGGTGGTGATCCATACGTCATCTCGCGGAACACCACTGGCCCGGAGACCTTCGCCGACCTCTGCCTCGTTCTGGTACATGGCAGCCGTATCGATGTGGCGGTACCCGCACGCGAGCGCCGCCGCCACCCCACGGACGCATTCGTCGCCCTTGAGGGGCCATGTGCCGTAGCCGATTACGGGAATCGATGCGCCGCCGGCCGCGACGCGCGAAATCGGAGTCATTTGAAAGCCGTTCCCTTCACGCCAATGCGAGGAGCCTTGGATCGTTTCGAAGCCGCCGGGCAATGTCAAACGGGAATGCTGGCCCCAGCAGGGGCGCCAGGCATCGGACAAAAAAAGGGCACCCGGGTGGGTGCCCTCAGATGAGACCTGCGCGTGGGGGGGGGGGACGGCGCAGGTCACACACTTAAACCCACCAGATCCGAATCAGTTCCACTCACATCTCAAAAAAAATCGACACGTCCCTGAAAACCTTAAAGAACCCTTTCCCGGCGCGACCAAGCTGAAGGACCAGATGGCAATGTGTCCGGAGAGCTTGGGCGCTCCTGAGTGGCTCCTACCAGCTCATCAGCGCGGGAGAGCCGGTTCGGAAGCCCCGATCCTGGGAGTATTACGGGTCTAAGGGAGCACCGGTTCCATATTGCCGCCAGCCGCCGCTGGGGTGCTGCTATCCGGTCCGGTTCTGAAATCACGCATTACCCCTATGCAAGCCCACCACCGTCGACGACCCAGTCCGGCTCTTCAGCCTGATTGCGGCATCCCTCCGTAAGTCTTTGATCAAGAACATTCTTTCTCCCGCGCGACACTCCTGATGACGCCTATGCACGTAGAATTTCCGGTGCTGGAGCCACTGCCGGGGCCCCTAGCCGTGTTGGCATTCTGCCACTATCGCGTCCGCGAAAGTGAATCAGCGCCTTGACAAGATGTCGGACGACTGACGACATGCCGAAATAGGCCGTTAACTGCGCGTCGGCATAATGGCTTTGCGCGTGCCGTTCATCTCCAAGTGCGAGCGGCGACAGCAATTCCGAAGGTTTCCAGTTCTGATTGGGATGGTGGCAAATGTCGCGTTACAGATTTATCCGTCAATACCTCTGGACCGCCGCCGCAGCGAGCGTCGTGCTGACAGCAATGGCCACGAGCGCTTCCGCGCAAGGCTTCTTCTCGTTCTTCTGGAGCGGTGGGTCGCGCCAGGTGGTGTCGTTCCCCCAGCAGTATGCACCGGGCCAGATCATCGTCAGCTTCGGTGACCGCAGGCTCTACTGGATCCACCGCCGTGGTGAGGCCATCAGCTATCCCATCGCAGTCCCGCGCGAAGAGAGCCGCTGGCAAGGCGTGACCACGGTATCCGCCAAGAAGGTCAATCCATCCTGGACACCGACCCCATCCATGAGACGGGAGAACCCGAGCCTTCCAGCCTACGTGCCAGGCGGACACCCGCGTAATCCCCTTGGCGTGCGGGCCCTTTACCTCGGCTCCTCGCTCTACCGGATCCACGGGACGGATGCGCCATGGACGATCGGCACGGCTGTCTCTAAGGGCTGCATCCGGATGTATAACGAGGATGTTCTCGATCTTTACCCCAGGGTGCCCATCGGCACCAAGGTCACTGTGACCTGGCGCCGGTTTACCTGACCCGAGACTTGGTCTCCCTCTCGAGGTACCGATGAGCCCCGTCGAATTCGGCGGGGTTTCTTGTTTCGGATATCGTGCAAGAAAGCTTGGCCGAGGTCCTTTTGCACCGCAATAACGGATCGACCGCTACCACCAAAGTACTCGCGGCGGCGATGCAAAAAGATCATTGACTACAAGACAGTTAGACGCGTCGCGTTTTGTTGACTTTCCATTCGGGTTTGATATTCAGCGTTCGACAGGGGGGAAAACCATATGATAATTCGCCTGATCGACGGCCTGAACGAGATCGTGGGCCGTATCGTCTCTGTTGTCGCAATCGTCCTCACAGCCGTCATCATCTATGATGTCGTCCTGCGTTATGCATTCAATGCACCGACGCGCTGGGCGTTCGACGTCAGCAAGCATCTTTACGGCTTCTATTTTGTGATGCTGGGCGGATACGCGCTTCGGCATCAGGCGCATGTACGGGTCGACCTATTGACGGAACGGCTCTCTCCCGGGGTGCGCCGCTGGGTGGATATCTTAGGCTATCTCGTGTTTTTCTTTCCTTTCGCTTGGGTTTTCCTCAGCCAAAGCTACACGTTCGCCCTACGATCTTGGAATCAGGGGGAGATGACCTACGGCGCGGTGCAGCTGCCGGTCTATCCCATCAAGATCGCGCTGGCAGTCGCTGCGGCCCTGTTGCTCCTGCAGGGAATTTCCGAGTTCCTGAAGCTCATTCTGCGCCAGGAGACCCCGATGTCCGGTGAGATGATCGCACTCATCATGGCCGGCCTCCTGGTCGTGGGGCTGTTCATGGGGCATCCGCTCGCCTTCGTGTTGGGCGGCACGGCGGTTCTCGGTGCATTGATCGCTGGAAAGCCGATGGCCCTCGGCATTGTCATCAGCCGGGTCTTCGGCGACGTGTTGGACAATTACACGCTTATCGCCATCCCTCTGTTTGTGTTGATGGCCCGCTTCCTTTCGGACTCGGGCGTGACTGACAAGATGTTCGAATCGCTGCGCCTGCTGATGGCGCGTGTGCGCGGCGGCTTGGCCCTGGCAGTCGTTTTCATCTCCATCCTGCTGGCAGCGACCACCGGCATCATCGGCGCCTCCATCACCGTGATGGGCGTAATGGCCCTGCGTCCGATGCTCCAGTACGGCTATAGCCAGTCCCTGACGACAGGCGTGATCGCCGCTTCAGGCTGTCTCGGCATTCTCATTCCGCCCTCGATCATGCTTATCCTGATGTCGAGCTACTCGACACTTTCTGTCGGTGAGCTGTTCGCGGGTGCCCTGCTCCCCGGTGTCCTGCTTGGCCTGCTCTATGCCGCCTACGTTTTCATCGTTGCCCTCATTCGGCCAGATATGGCACCGGCAGTTGAGCCTGAGGAGCAGGTTAGCCGACAAGAACTCTGGAAGATGCTTGCGGTCGAGGCGTTACCGCCGCTGCTCCTGATCTTCGGCGTGCTCGGATCGCTCCTGGCCGGCATTGCGACTGCAACCGAGGTCTCGGCGATCGGCGTGGTGCTCGCGCTCGTCATCGTGATTGCACGCCGCCGGTTCGAGTGGGCGACTTTCTACAGCGCACTCACGGAAACGGCCCGTACGTCTGCGATGATCCTCTTTATCGTTGTCGGCGCGACGGCGTTCACCGGCGTGTTCAACATCACCGGCGGACTGCGCGCTGCTCAGGATTTGATGCGCGGGCTCGACGCGGATCCCTGGCTCCTGATCACGTTGATGATGACCGTCGTCTTCATCCTCGGCATGTTCTTGGACTGGACGGGCATCGTGCTGCTGTCATTCCCAATATTCCTGCCCATCGTGCAGGAAATGGGCATCAGCCAGCTGTGGTTCGTTATTCTGATGGCCGTCGTGCTGCAGACCTCGTTCCTGACGCCACCGTTTGGATACGCACTGTTCTACATGCGGGCATTAACGCCAGCCCACATCAAGACAAGTCAAATCATCATTGGCGTGTTGCCGTTCATCGGGTTGATTGTCGTAACATCTCTTCTACTCGCGGCTTTCCCGTCGCTCGCGACGTGGCTGCCCTCGCAACTCTACGCCAACTAAAGGAGTACCAATCGTATGAGGACCAAGGAGAAGTTGTTTGGCGCCGCGGCCATGCTGGCTGCGCTTACTGGGCCGGCGGTGGCTCAGGAAACCTGGACGATGACGACCGTCTGGCCATCGTCGCTCGAGCTTATCGAGATCGACAAGAAGTTCGTCGAGGTGGCAAGCAAGCTCGTCGGCGACAAGCTGAAGATCGAATTCTATGACGGCGGCACACTCGTGCCCCCGGGCGAGGTGTTTAACGCTGTCCAGAGCGGCACCGTCCAAGCCGGTGGCGACTGGCCAGGCTACTGGGCCGGCCGCGACCCTGCCTTCTCGCCGCTCTCCACCCATATCAGCTTGTTCAACGCCATTGACTACGTGAACTGGATTCACGGCTGGGGCGGCGCCGAGCTCTACAATGAGGTCTACGGCCGGTTCGGCATGGTGTACCTGCCCTATGGCATCACCAACAACAAGTCCGGCTTCCGCACCAACAAGCCGATCCGCACGCTTGAGGACCTGAAGGGTATGCGTCTCAGGCTCTCGGGCCTCGAGCAAGGTAAGCTTCTCGAGAAGCTCGGCGGCAGCCAGGTTTCGATGGCCGGCGGCGAGATTTACCAGTCGCTGGAGCGTGGCGTGATCGACGGTGCCGAGTTCTCGACCCCCAACGTCGATTACTCCGGCGGCTTCCATCAGGTGACGAAGTACTGGGCAACTCCCGGCTGGCACCAGTCGTCCTCGCTGTTCGGCGTGATGATCAACAAGGCCGCCTGGGATGCCCTTTCACCGGACGTCCAAGAGAAACTGAAAATCGCGGCCGACACGACGATGCTCTGGTCGATCGCGTTCACGGAGAAGCGGGCAACCGAGGCCTATGCCAAGTTCAAGGAAGCCGGGACGGAGATCACCCGCCTGAGCGACGAGGAGCTGGAGAAGCTGCAGCAAATGGCGAACGAGGTCATCGAAGAGACGGCCTGCTCCAGCAAAACCTCGGCGAAGGTCTACCTGAGCCAGCTCGAGTACCTTTCTGACTACGCAAGCTGGCGGGGCGCATCGGCACCGTACAATCTGGGGCGCAACCCGAACGGGCCAGATCTGGAGAAGATCCGCGCCTGCGCGAATTAAGGCGCGCGTTAATCTGATCACTTGCAGGCCTGCCGGGGCTCTCGGCAGGCCTTTTTCATATCCAGGCCTGGGAATTGCGGCACGACCGGCTTTTGGCCCGTCAGAATACATTGCCTGCCATGCTCCCTCAGTAAGGGCCCCTCGGCCCCCAGCAATCACCTCTCCGAGGAGATCAGCACCCATTTTAACCCATATCCATTTCACACGCGCTCCTGGCCTCGAGATCGCTTCGGTGGCGATGTTTGTCTTGAGCTCGGGTTCGGCTATGGGGTGTTCGCCCAAGTGTCAGGAGCGCCATGATGGAAAATGCTTCCTGCTTACCGAAAGGGAGACATGACGAACACAACGGAAAGCCCGGTTCCGATCCTCAGCGATGCTGGGCGCCTCCTCTGCCAGTATGACGCCATCTTCTGCGACGTCTGGGGCGTTCTACACAATGGTATTCAGCCCTATGCCGCCGCCGGAGATGCACTCGCCCGCTTTCGAGCCGCCGAGGGCACTGTAGTGCTCGTCTCGAACGCACCGGCGCCTTCGGCAATTGTCGCGAAACTGCTCGACCGCATTGGCGTCCGCCGCGATGCGTGGGACGCGATCATTACATCCGGCGACCTTACGCGCGCCTATCTCCAAGAGCGCCAGTACCGCTTCATTCATCACATCGGATCGCCTGGTGACGCGCGCATTTTCGCGGGGCTCCCGGTCGAGAACGTCGCTCTCGAGCGCGCGGCGGCTATCGTCTGCACAGGCGTGGCCGGTGAGGACGAAACCGGCGAGACATATCGGCCGCTACTGGCCCGCGGTCTTGAGTTGTCGCTACCGTTCGTCTGCGGCAATCCTGATCTCGTCGTTGAGGTTGGTGGTGAGCTTCTGCCCTGCGCCGGTGCCGTCGCCGCGATCTACGAAGACATGGGCGGTGACGTGTACTGGGCTGGAAAGCCTCACACACCAGCCTATGCCGGTGCGCACAAGCTTGCCGAGCGCGCTCGCGGCAGACCGATCGAGCGAGGTCGTATTCTGGCCATTGGCGATGCTGTCCGCACCGACTTGGCCGGCGCCGCCAATTACGGCGTTGATTGCCTTCTGATTGCCCACGGCATCCATCGAGATGAGCTGCTGCGGGGTAATGAGGTCCACCCCGAACGCCTCGATCAACTGCTGCAATCCACGCCGCACCGGCCCGTTGCCGCAATGGCGGCTCTTGCGTGGTAACGCGCGCTGTCGCGGGACTGAAAGGCGCAGTTGCGCGTTTCACTGTTGTCTCGGCACCGATGTCCCAATGGTGCCAGTTGGGCAGCCGTGAGATTATGAATTCATGACGCTGAGAGAACCGTCTTTCACATTCGGGATCGAGGAGGAGTATCACCTCGTCGACCGGCGGACGCGCGATCTCACGGCGGCACCGCAGGAGCTGATGGACGAATGCCTTGCGCAGCTGGGCACTCAGGTCAGCCCCGAGTTCCTGAAGTCGCAGATCGAGATCGGCACCCCTGTGTGCCGCTCGTTCGCCGAAACACGGAACCATCTCGCCGAATTGCGCGGCACCATTGGCCAGATCGCCGGCCGGTTCGGATTGGCGCCGATCGCCGCTTCGACGCATCCGTTTGCCCATTTCCTGCAACAGACGACGACAGACAAAGAGCGATACAAAGCGCTGGCGCAGGACCTGCAGGGGGTCGGCCGCCGCCTCGTGGTCTGCGGCATGCACGTGCACGTCGGGATCGAGGATCAAGAGCTGCGCATCGATATCATGAACCAGGTGCGCTATTTCCTGCCGCACCTGCTCGCACTTTCCACCTCCTCACCCTTTTGGCAGGGCCAGAACACCGGCCTCAAGAGCTACCGTCTGACGGTTATGCAGGGCCTGCCGCGGACGGGCATGCCTGGCCGGCTATCGGGGTGGGACGAGTACCAGCGCACCGTGAACGTCCTGGTCAATGCGGGGGTAATCGAGGATGCCACCAAGATCTGGTGGGATGTGCGCCCCTCCCATCGCTTTCCCACTCTGGAGATGCGCATTGCCGACGTGTGCACTCGGCTCGATGATGCCGTATCAGTCGCTGCGCTATTTCTCTGTATCTGCCGCATGCTCTACCGGTTGCGCCGAACCAACCAGAACTGGCGCATGTACCCCGTATTCCTCGTGAACGAGAACCGCTGGCGTGCGCAGCGGTACGGCGTACAGGGCACGCTGTTCGACTTCGGCAAAGGCACGCTCGAGCCGTTTGCCGACCTGCTCGGCGAGATACAAACCCTGGTCGCAGAGGATGCCGCCGCGCTTGGCTGCGAGGCAGAGGTGGCACATGCCAGCCAAATCGTCGCCGAAGGCACCAGTGCTGACCGGCAAGTCGCGACCTATGAACAACTGATCAATGGCGGCGCGACCCACGAGGACGCCTTGAAAGGTGTCGTCGATAAGCTCATTGAAGAAACTCTGGCCGGCACCACGTTCCTAGGCGCTCCCCAGTAGCTCGCTTGACACTCGCTTCCGGATAAGCAGCACCGCTTGCCTACCTCGGCGTGAGGGGGAACGGTGATTGCGAGCCTATGGGTGCCGTCGGGGCGCCAAGAGGAGTCCCGATGCGGCTTTCGTCCTTCAGCAGGAACTCCGACTTCGATCGTGATCCAGATGTCATCCGAGATCAGCGGCAGGGCGCGCGTCAGTCCCCACTCACTGCGTTTCACTTTCGTCGTGGCGGAAAAGCCCGAGACCCACTTGCCCTTGTAAGTCGGGTTGACGTTGGCGAATGGGTGCTCACCGGTGTAGTTCCAGATGACCTTCAGCGTGACCGGCTTGGAGATCCCCATAATGGTGAGCTCGCCGTCCACCTCCCCTGTTCGTTCACCTGTGCGCCGAACCCAAGTGCTGCGAAAGGTGATGATTGGATAGCGATCGACATTGAAGAAGCTGTCGCTCTTCAGGTTGTCGTCGTACTCCTTGATACCCGTCCAGAGGCTCGCCGCTTTGATGACCACATCGACAGATCCGCCTTCCGGGTCCGTCGGTGAGAAGTGAAGCCGGCCGTCGAAATCCAGAAATCTCCCGGATTGGCGCGAAAGGCCTAGGTGATCCCAGGTGAAGCGGATCGAGGTGTTCTGCTTGTCGAACTCCCACGTGTCAGCCTGGACCGAGGGCGACAGCAGCAGCAAAACGAGCACGATCAGCCCGAGCGCTTGCCCTGAGCAGCGCAACGCATGACCTTGCAGCAGGCAAGCCATTGGCTCTCAAGCTCCTGTACGATGGGCATTGGCAGCCCGCAGATGCGGCTGCTTTCGGATCACCAGCACATTGTGACCTGAAGTTGTCCGCGGCTCACAAACTCGCCGCCATGCCACCGTCGACCGCCAGCTCGGCCCCCGTAACGAACGCACTATCATCGGAAGCGAAGAACAGCGCCGCGCCTGCGACGTCCTCCGCGGTGCCAAATCGTCTTAGCGGCGTACGGTCGAGGAGCGCCTTGTTGATCACCGGATTACGGAGCACGCGCTCCGTCAGTGCCGTCTCAATGAAGCCAGGGGCAAGTGCATTCACGCGAATGCCGAACGGGGCGAACTCGACCGCGAGCGCGCGCGTCAGGGCCGATACGGCGCCCTTGGTTGCCGAATAGCTGGCGAGCTGCCGCAAGCCGCGGCTGGCCATGATGGATGAAAGGTTGATCAGCGAACTGTTGCCTGAGATCCGCAGGAGATTGAATCCCTCGCGCGCGACCCGCACGACGCCATCGAGATTAACCTCTCGAATGCGAACCCAGTCGGCATCGGAGATATGGCGAAAATCCCCACGTACGTTCAGGCCGGCGTTGTTAACGAGCACGTCGAGGCGGCCGTGCCTCTGCTCAATGGTGCGGAACATTGCCGTCACGTCCTGCCCACGCGACACATCAGCCGTTACCGCTGCCGCGGCGCCGCCCGCTTCGGTGATCGCAGCTGCCGCGCGCTCGGCCGCCGCGCCATCAATGTCGGCCACGTACACGAAAGCACCCTCGGCCGCGAAACGCCGGGCAATGGCGAGGCCGATGCCCGCCCCTGCGCCCGTCACCAGGGCAATGCGATTATCGAGCCGTCCCATTCGCCGATGCTCCTTCTGCTCCACGCGCGCAGAACCGATAGGAGCACGCCGGTGCTCCGGCAAGTCCCCAAGGAACAAGCGCGGGATGATGAAGCAGGAAGAATCTCGGGGCAAAGGCGTTCTGTTCTTTGGTCAGCGGAGGGGCTCCATCGCCACGTTGGACACCCGCTGATCCAGATCGGTGGCTAAAGCGTTGATTTGCAAGCTGAACGACCCTGCGATCCCCCGCTCTTGCGCGGGATCCAAAGATAAGCTTTGCCGCGCTGTGTTGCGGTGCAATAATCGGGCGCTGGAACGCATTCGGGCGACACGCTTTGGGAAGGGCCATGTCAAGAACAGATGCGACCGCAACCGGCACCATGATGGGAGGGGAAGCTATCGCCACGCCTGCGGCAGCCCCGGTGAAAAAGGACCTTTACGAAATCGGCGAGATCCCGCCGCTCGGCCATGTGCCGAAGCAAATGTATGCCTGGACCATACGCAAAGAGCGGCACGGAGAGCCTGACAAGGCCATGCAGGTCGAGGTCGTGCCCACGTGGGAGCTCGACAGCCACGACGTGCTGGTGCTCGTGATGGCGGCAGGCGTCAACTACAACGGAGTCTGGGCAGCCCTCGGCAAGCCCATATCGACGCTAGACACCCATAAGCACCCCTACCACATCGCCGGCTCCGACGCGGCGGGTATCGTTTGGGCAGTCGGATCGAAGGTGAAGCGGTGGAAGGTTGGCGACGAGGTCGTCATTCACTGCAACCAGGACGATGGGGACGATGAGCAGTGCAACGGCGGCGATCCGATGTTCTCGCCCTCACAACGTATCTGGGGTTACGAAACGCCCGATGGCTCGTTCGCTCAGTTCTGCCGCGTTCAAGACCGACAGCTCATGGAGCGGCCGAAGCATCTGACTTGGGAGGAAAGTGCCTGCTATGTGCTGACGCTCGCCACCGCCTATCGCATGCTGTTCGGCCATCGCCCGCACATCCTCCGTCCTGGGCACAACGTGCTGGTGTGGGGAGCCTCCGGCGGCCTGGGCTCCATGGCCGTTCAGCTGTGTGCCACCGCGGGCGCCAACGCCATCGGCGTCGTGTCGGATGACGACAAAATTGATTTCGTTATGCAGCTCGGCGCCAAGGGCGTCATCAATCGCAAGAAGTTCAACTGCTGGGGCGCGATGCCGAAAGTTGGCACGCCGGAGTACGATTCTTGGCTCAAGGAGGTGCGTGCCTTCGGCAAGGCGATTTGGGACATCACTGGCAAGGGGAACAACGTCGACTTCGTTTTCGAGCACCCAGGAGAATCGACCTTCCCGGTGTCCGTCTTCGTCGTAAAGCGCGGCGGCATGGTTGTCATCTGCGCCGGCACGACCGGCTACAATCTGACCATGGACGCCCGCTATCTCTGGATGCACCAGAAGCGCGTCCAGGGTTCACACTTTGCCAATCTGCTGCAAGCTTCGCAGGCTAATCGGCTGGTGATCGAGCGGCGAATAGACCCGTGCATGTCGGAGGTTTTCTCTTGGGAGCAGATTCCGAAGGCGCACGTTCGAATGATGCGCAACGAGCACAAGCCGGGGAACATGGCGGTTCTGGTGAACGCGCCGGTGACCGGTCTGCGCACGTTTGAGGACGTGCTCGAGGCCTCCCGCGCTCGCTTCGGCTAAGTCCGTCCGTATTCTTCGCAATTCGGCAAGCTGTAGGCGGTTACGATCACCAAGGTAGCCGCTTGCATTGGCTGTCAGGGCTGTGACCTACTCACAACAGGTACTGTCGTCCGCGCTGGAGGGAGCCAAGTGGAAGAAGAACCTAAAAGCGCATTCCGGACCAAAGTTCGGGTGAAGGCTCGGAGCGGCAGGCCAGACCGGAACGCGACCGCCCCCGAGTCGCCCGTGCCGCCGAAAAAGCCCATTTCACTGATGGAGGCTCTTGAGCAAGTCCGCGCCTCATCTGACGGTGATGCGGAGCAACCCAAGAAGGAGGCCTCCGGGACGAAGCGGCCGGCGCGCTCACACGAAGTGCCACAACCGGCTGAAACGGCAAGCAACAATCGCAAATCATCACGCCCAACCCCCGCGCGAACCGGACGGATCGCGGCAGCCAAGCTACGGCAGCTCCAACGTCTTCAGGAGGCTGCCGCCAGCCTTGAAAAGTTGGCTCGTGGCGAGATCGAGGAAGCTACGGTCGAGATCATCCGT
This sequence comes from uncultured Pseudomonadota bacterium, assembly GCA_963786775.1. Taxonomy (GTDB): domain Bacteria; phylum Pseudomonadota; class Alphaproteobacteria; order Rhizobiales; family Hyphomicrobiaceae; genus ZC4RG25. Next base: position 43,818 of record CAWBAM010000006.1, read on the forward strand.
CGAGACAGCAAGCGCCCTACCGATAACCAGGCCACCAATCCCCAGAAGCGCTGACCCAGCCTGCCGAACCTGTTGCATGGTGTCCCGGTTCATAACCGGAACGTTATAGCGTTATTGCGTTCTTTTGTGCGATGCAGCATACGCTAGCCGCATAGGGGAACGTGCGGCGCGCCCCCTTCACGCAGTGCAACGGGAGGAGCTTCGGGATCGCCGCTTAGCAGGATCTGATTTGATGAGAGATTCAGCACAGCCGGTTTCTACAATTCCTGCTTCCGAGCAAGTTCTGTCCGACACAGACGCAGTCATTCTCGCGGCAGAGCAGATCTTGCAATCCGCCAAGGCGACTGTGCGGAACAAGCTCGAGGAGGTCCGCGATCTCGACCGCTGCCAGCATGCGGCTCACGGACTTTCTTGGCTGGCCACCTACGTGGAAGCCATGCGTCAGCTCAGGGGGTGGGCTGAGCGACTGAGCGATGCGGGATTGTTCGGCGAGCTCGAGCTGTTGCTGCTCAAGCTGGGCATTGCGGAGTACGCCGCCCAGATTGCCGGCGGCATTCCCATGAGCCAGGGAGAATTTGCCCGGCTCGGAGACATGGGCGTCGGAGCCTCTGATATTCAGCGGTTCATGGAAACAACCGCCGGCTTTGTTGCGGACGGCACGAGCGAACGGGTGAAGCGCCGCCTTGCCGAGCTCATCGCCGAGCTGCCACCAGGGGAGCTTGTCGGCAACGCGGGCCTGGACGACACCCACGCTGCAATCCAAGAGCAGATGCGCCGCTTCAGCGAAGCCGAGGTCGCGCCGCATGCGCATTCGTGGCACCTGGCCAATGCCTACATCCCCATGGAGGTCATCGCCAAGCTCAGCGAGCTTGGCGTGTTCGGCATCACGCTGCCCGAGGAGTACGGCGGCCTCGGCCTTGGCAAGGAGGCCATGTGCGTCGTCTCGGAAGAGCTTTCGCGCGGATACATCGGCGTGGGCTCCCTTGGGACGCGTTCGGAAATCGCGAGCGAGCTGATCCTCGGCAGCGGAACCGAAGAGCAGAAGCAACGCTATCTGCCGCGGATCGCCTCCGGAGAAATCCTGCCGACGGCCGTGTTCACCGAGCCGGACACGGGCTCTGATCTCGCCTCTCTCAAGACCCGCGCGGTCCGCGAGGGGGACGTCTACAAGGTCACGGGGCAGAAGACCTGGATTACACATCCGGTGCGCGCCGATCTCATGACGCTCCTCGTGCGCACAGATCCGAATGAGCCAGGCTACAAGGGTCTTTCGATGTTGCTCGCCGAAAAGCCTCGGGGAACGGATGAAGACCCGTTCCCAGCACCAGGCATGAGCGGCGGCGAGATCGAGGTGCTCGGCTATCGCGGCATGAAGGAGTACGACATCTCCTTCGACAACTTCGAGGTTCCCGTTTCACAGCTCCTTGGCGGCGTCGAGGGGCAGGGCTTCAAGCAGCTCATGTCGACCTTCAAGTCCGCCCGCATTCAGACGGCGGCCCGTGCCGTCGGCGTCGCCCAGTCAGCGCTCGATCACGCACTTGCCTACGCCCGGGAGCGCATACAGTTCGGCCGCCCGATTTACGCGTTTCCACGCGTCTCCAACAAAATCGTAATGATGGCCGTCGAGGTCATGATCGCCCGTCAGCTCACCTATTACGCTGCCCGGCAGAAAGATCAGGGCCGGCGATGCGATCTCGAGGCAGGCATGGCCAAGCTGCTGGCCGCGCGCGTCGCCTGGTCCGCCGCGGACAATGCCGTGCAGATCCATGGCGGCAACGGGTTCGCGCTCGAATATCCCATCTCGCGCATTCTCTGTGATGCCCGCATCCTCAACATCTTCGAGGGTGCAGCCGAGATACAGGCACAGGTGATCGCGCGGAGGTTGCTGGAGGGTGCGAACTGACCCATCCACCCTTCCCGCCGAGGCGAGAAGGGTGGATCGGAACGGGATCAGTCGGACTTGCGAGGAACCGTCGGAACGGTGCCCGTGGTCTTGCGGGCCGGTTTGTCCTTCGGCCCAGGCAAGGCCTTGCGGGGCGCAGCGGCCTCGATGAGCGCCTTCTCGCCCTCATCCTCGCGTGTCCTCGTCGCCCCCGTCCTCATCGCTGGCTTTGGGAGGCTTGGGCTCACCGGGGATGATCTCGAAGTCGAGTTTCTGCTCGTCGCCTTCGCCGGTGACCAGCACCTTCACGGTGCCGCCATGCTCCAGCTTGCCGAACAGCAGCTCGTCAGCGAGCGGCTTCTTGATGTACTCCTGGATCACGCGGGCCAACGGACGGGCGCCGAACTTGTCGTCGTAACCCTTCTCGGCCAGCCACTTGGTCGCCCCTTCCGAGAGCTCGATGGTGACGCCGCGATCTGCGAGCTGCGCCTCGAGCTGGAAGATGAACTTCTCGACGACCTTGAAGATGACCTCCGGCGGCAGGCCCGCGAACGGGATGACCGCGTCGAGGCGATTGCGGAACTCAGGCGTGAACAGCTTGTTGATCGCCTCCTGGTCCTCGCCCTCGCGCTTCGCCCTGTTGAAGCCCATGGGAGCCTTCGCCAGATCGGCCGCGCCCGCGTTCGTCGTCATGATCAGGATGACGTTGCGGAAGTCGACCTGCTTGCCGTTGTGGTCGGTGAGCTTCCCGTGGTCCATCACCTGCAGGAGGATGTTGAAGAGATCGGGGTGTGCTTTCTCGATCTCGTCCAACAGCAGGACGCAGTGGGGATGCTGATCGACACCGTCGGTGAGCAGACCGCCCTGGTCGAAGCCCACGTAGCCCGGAGGCGCACCGATGAGCCGCGAGACCGTGTGCTTCTCCATGTACTCGGACATGTCGAAGCGCAGCAGCTCGACGCCCAGGAGGTTTGCAAGTTGCTTCGCCACCTCGGTCTTGCCGACACCCGTCGGTCCTGAGAACAGGTAGCAGCCGATCGGCTTCTCCGGCTCCCTGAGGCCCGCGCGGGCGAGCTTGATGGCCGAGGCCAACGCTTCGATCGCCCGATCCTGCCCGAAGACGAGGCGCTTCAAGTCACGCTCGAGATTGCTCAGAACCTCGGCATCGCTCTTGGTGATCGTCTTCGGCGGGATGCGCGCCATGGTGGCGACGGTCGCCTCGACTTCCTTGACCGTGATCTTCTTCTTCCGCTTGCCCTCGGGGAGCAGCATCTGCGAGGCGCCCGTCTCGTCGATCACGTCGATCGCCTTGTCGGGCAGCTTCCGGTCATGAATGTACTTGGCCGACAGCTCCACAGCGGCCTTGATGGCGTCGTCGGTGTACTTGAGCTTGTGGTACTCCTCGAAGTAGGGCTTCAGGCCCTTCAGGATCTCGATCGCGTCCTCGACCGTCGGCTCGTTCACGTCGATCTTCTGGAAGCGGCGAACGAGCGCGCGATCCTTCTCGAAGTGCTGCCGGTACTCCTTGTAGGTGGTCGAGCCGATGCAGCGCACGGTTCCCGACTGCAGGGCCGGCTTCAACAAGTTCGAGGCATCCATCGCGCCGCCCGAGGTGGCGCCGGCGCCGATGACGGTGTGGATCTCGTCGATGAAGAGGATCGCACCGGGATAGTTCTCGATCTCCTTCATGACGGCCTTGAGCCGTTCCTCGAAGTCACCGCGGTAGCGGGTGCCCGCGAGCAGCGCGCCCATGTCGAGCGCGAAGATGGTCGCGTTCTTGAGGACGTCCGGCACCTCGCCGCGCACGATCTTCCGCGCGAGGCCCTCGGCGATAGCCGTCTTGCCGACGCCCGGGTCGCCCACGAAGAGCGGGTTGTTCTTCTGCCGGCGGCAAAGCACCTGGATCGTGCGCTGCACCTCGGCTTCGCGGCCGATCAGAGGATCGATGCGGCCCTCACGCGCCTTCTTGTTGAGGTTCACGCAGTACGTGTTCAGCGCATCGGCGCCCGGCTTCTTGCCATCGCCTTCCGTCGTGTCCTCATCGACGCCGCGGGCCGGCCGGGGATCTGACATGCCGGGCCGCTTGGCGATGCCGTGGCTGATGTATTGGACGGCATCGAACCGCGTCATCTCCTGCTCCTGCAGGAAGAAGGCAGCATGGCTCTCCCGCTCGGCGAAGATGGCGACGAGCACGTTCGCCCCCGTGACCTCCTCGCGTCCGGAGGACTGCACGTGGACGACAGCCCGATGGATGACGCGCTGAAACCCGGTCGTCGGCTGCGCCTCAGATGGCCCCGCCACCTCAAGAGCTTTGAGCTCAGTGTCGAGATACTCTGTGATGCGGCTTCGCAGGGCTTCGAGGTCGACGTTGCAGGCGCGCATGACGCCCGCCGCATCACGGTCGTCGATCAGCGCGAGAAGAAGATGCTCGAGCGTCGCGTACTCGTGCTTGCGCTCGTTGGCATACTCAAGCGCCCTATGGAGCGCCGCTTCGAGACTTTGTGAGAACGATGGCAAGGGGAACCTACTCCTTCTCCATGGTGCATTGAAGAGGATGGCCATGCTGACGTGAGAATTCCATGACCTGCGTCACCTTGGTTTCGGCCACCTCATAGGTGTAGACGCCGCACACGCCGACGCCCTTGTGATGAACATGCAGCATGATGCGCGTCGCTTCTTCCCGCCCCTTGTTGAAATACTTCTCGAGCACATGCACGACGAACTCCATCGGTGTGTAGTCGTCGTTGAGCAGAAGAACTTTGTACAGGTGCGGCCGCTTCGTCTTGGGCCGAGTTTTCGTTACGAGCCCAGTGCGGCCATCCTCCTCGCTGCCTCTGTCAGGCCCACCGTTGTTTGACATCGCTATAATCTTCGTCATCGGCTCCACACGCCCCGCGTCTGAAGCGTCCCTGTTATTTATCGAGCTCCCAAGCACCTGGATAAAGTTACGTCGCATTTGCGGCACGACAAGCCCCGGATCACAAACTATCATACGCGAGCTCTGGTCGAAACGATCCACTCTTCTTGGAACACTGGTTGGCAAACAGACGCAAAACGGGCTCGGTCCATTGCCGAGCCCGCTGGTCGATCCTTGCGATGCAACGAGCGCATTTCCCCCCAAGCAGAGTGGGTTAGCTCCCCGTGCGGAGGGGCTTGTAAGCCTCCTTGGCGAGGTTCGCGTACATGCCGCTGAGCTTCGTTATCTGCTGCATATAGTCGTCGTAAGCGCGCCTCGCGTAGTTCGTTTAAATCTCGATTGCTTGCTCCATGCTCTTGGCTGCGAGGAGCTTTTCGAATGTCTTGGTCCCCTGCTCGATTGAGCGCTTACTATAATCTGTCATCTCGGCGGCAATGGCCTGCCAGCCTTTGTTCCAGTCTCCCAAGAGACGCATAGCACGGTCGAAGCTCTCCTGGCCGAGCTTTTGCACGTCCATGTTGTTGATCATGACGCAATCCTGACAATTGAGGGGGCTGCGGGGGCAGCATCGCGAGTTGGCGCTGCACAAGATACGCCTGTCAGATACTACGTCAAGTCGGATGCCTGGGCTGCCGCAACCCTCGCTGGCAGACGTTAACCAGATCCTAGTCCCACCTGTCTAGGCTCACCACTCGCCTTGAAGCTGATAATCGGCCGGCGGCTGAGCGCCGCAAAGGCGCCAAAAACCGCTGTTTCGGTGGACGCGAATGCAAAACCCCGAGCTCGAGTGTGGCGGTTCTGAGCCCGGTCCTGCGCTCGCCAGCGGATCCGCATTGCGATGCCGCAGCCACGGGGGCTCTTCTTGTAACGAGTACGCGATGCGGCTGACCGAACTCCTTTGCATTGCCCGGCGATGGCAGGCCATTTTCCTCCTGCTGGCCACGCTATTCGTGGCCGTGGCGGCGCCATCTGCTGTTGCCGCCGAGAAGCGGGCATCGATGGTCATCGACGCCAATACCGGCAAGACGTTGCACGCCTCGCGGGCGGATGAGCTACGCCATCCCGCTTCCCTCACGAAGATCATGACCCTCTATCTGGTCTTCGAGGAGATCGAGCAGGGCCGCCTCAGCCTCAACTCGAAAATCCGCATGACGAAGTGGGGCGCCATGGCGCCGCCATCCAAGCTCGGCCTCAAGGAAGGCGAGACGATTTCGGTACGCGATGCGATCCGTGCCCTGGTGACGAAGTCGGCCAACGACGTTGCCCGAGCCGTTGCTGAGCACATTGGTGGCACGGAGGCGAACTTCGCGAAGATGATGACCGAGAAGGCCCGACTTCTCGGCATGTCGAAAACCACGTTCCGGAACGCATCGGGCCTGCCCGACCCCGAGCAGGTGACGACGGCGCGCGATATGCTGACGCTGGCGCTCCACCTGCAGGACCACTTCCCGCAGCACTATCACTTCTTCTCGACTCGGGTGTTCAATTTCAAAGGCCGCAGCTACCGCAATCACAATGGCCTCTTGCGCACCTACGCAGGAACGGACGGCATCAAAACCGGATACATTCGCATGTCGGGCTTCAACGTCGTCACCTCGGTGCGGCGGGGCGGGCGCCACGTCGTTGGCGTCGTATTCGGCGGCAAGACGGCTGCGAGCCGTAATGCGGAAATGCGAGCGTTGCTCGATCGCGCACTCGGGAAGGCTTCCACCAAGAAGACCCGCCAGCCCGTGGCCGTCTCCTTCTATCGTGCCACGCCTCCCAAACCGGCACAGCGGCCTGCTCGCGCAACCCAAGTGGCAGCGTCGCCCACTCCGAGACCCATCAAGGTTTTCGACACCATACCCGCTGAGCCGCAGCACCCGACCACACCAGCCAAGGCAACCGACGCTGCTTCGTCTACGCCCAAGATCACCGTTGCGAAGGTGCGCCCGGTCTCGATCACGCCTGTCGGAGGATCACAGCCAGAGCAAGCCGCTCGGGCCGAGCCGAGGTCACCGTCCGATCCTGTAATCGCTCGAACGAATTCAGCAGAGCACGACCGGAGTTGTGCTGGGGCGTCCCCCTTCCACTCTCCAGGAGCAGGCAGCCAGACTATCTCAGGGCCAGCCGGCACTGGCGGGGTTTGGCTTCATGAGCCAAGCCCATGCCATGCCGGCACCGCCGCCCTCTGCCCAAAGAGCAGCTCCGCCTCCGGCGCGAGAACACTCGCAATCACAATCCAGTGAAGCGCCTCCAAGAATTCCCGATGCCGGCGGGTACCATGTCCAAGTCGGGGCTTATACGTCGCTGGCCGAAGCAGAGAAGGCCCTGGTCGCGACGTTGGAGCAGGCACCCACTGTGCTTGCCGAAGCCGCACCAAGGACCATCCCTGTCGTGAGCGGCTCCCGGCAGCTTTACAGAGCCCGGTTCGTCGGTCTCGACTCCTCGGCGGCACGCAACGCCTGCGAGGAGCTGCGCCGCCGGAAGATCGACTGCTTCGTTGCCAAGGCTGAGTAGCCGGGGATAGAAGCCATCCACCTCACGGCTTTTTGCTAGCGCCCGAGCAACACCTCTTTTGCGAGATTGATCTTGGCGGCGAGATACGCGGAGCCGCCGCGATCCGGGTGCAACTTCATCATGAGCTCGCGATGGGCGCGGCGGATATCCTCCTCGGTGGCACCCGGCTCGAGGCCCAAAATCTCGTAGGCCTCCTCACGGGTCATCCTTCCTGACGCCGCATGGCCAGGATCGGCTCCGGCTCGCGCCATATCGTCCCGCCAGCTGGGGTGCGCGGTGTCGAGATAGGCCTCGATGATCTGTGCAGATTTGGGATCGGCGAACCGGCACTCTTGCCACAGCATGGCGAGGTCAGCCGGGCTCATGCTCTCGATCTCCCGGCCTGCGAAGGTGCCCTTGAGCACGCGACCGCGCATGGCGCCCGTGTCGTGGTCGAGCTCCATCTCCAGGAAATCCGTGACGACCCGCGACGTCTGGCCGGGTGACTTGTTGGCCTTTCCACCGATTGGCGCATTGCTGCCACCGAAGAGCATCCAGTAGCCGAACATCGCCAGCGGAGTGGCCCAGGAGAGCAGACCGCGGAAGGTCAAAGCGCCGGCGGCGGCTAAGGCCACGATGCCGGTCACGATGCGGATCTGACGCGCCATCACCTTGACGTCGGCCCGCGTGAACCCCCGGAGCGCCAACAGGACCAGCAGGAGTGCCGCCAAGCCGAGCAGGAAATACTGCATGCCCCCTGCTTCTCACCTCATCTGCTCGAGCAACAACCGGGCGCCCTGGCCAGAGCCCTCATGTCGGAGCCGCTCAAGAGCCGTGCGACCGCCAGCAGCATAGACGGCTACAGCCGAGAGCAGGTCCCGCAACTGGGCCGCAGAGCCCGCATCGAAGCGGCAGTACGCTCCCTTCGTAAGCCTGGCAATCTCGCGGAAGGCCCGTTCCGCATTCGGTCATAGCCTTCCTGGAAGAGGAAGACCGGCACGCCGAGCAGGGCGAGCTCACCTGCGCGGCCGCAGAGGTCATCGATATTCTCCTCCATGCAGTCGCCCACGTAGACGAGCGCATTGACCCGCCCTTTCTCAGCCTCCTGTCGCGCATGTGAGAGCACTTTCCGGATCTGCGTATAGCCGCCTTGGCAGCTCACGGTCGTCATCAGCCGGGCCAGAGCATCCGGATCCGAGACCCATTTCGAAGCCCGGCACTCGCCCGCACCGCGGAAGTAAACGAGTTGTACGTCGAGCCCGCCAACCTCCTTCACCGCCCGGAACATATCGGCCTGCAGGCCGAGCGCCATATCCCAGGTCGGCTGGCGGCTCATGGTGGCGTCCATTGCGAAGATGAGCCGCCCACGCCCTGCCCGCGCCTGCGGGGCGAGCGTTTTCATGCGGGCAATGAACTCAGCGACATCCCGATCAGAGGAGCCGGTTGCCGGGGCCGTACCGTGGCGCGCCTCGTCCAGCGCCCGATTTCGTCTGGTCGTTTGCAAAAGGTCTTGAGGCGGAGCCACTCGCCAAATCTTGTGCCGTTTTGCGATCCTTCGCCATGGCGCACCCAATCCCTACTCGTTCTTGAATAGGTGGCCTTTCGGCGACCGGCACGCAACGCCGAAACCGGTAAAGCCGCTATTGCCGCGGATTGGCAAGCGACGTTTCAAGACCCAGCCCGAGAAGCTGCACATTTCCTCCCGTTGCGGTGATATCCGTACTGCGCACCCGCTCCGTCGCAAACCGCGGCAGATAGTGGGGACCACCAGCTTTCGGTCCAGTGCCCGACAAGCCTTCGCCACCGAAGGGCTGAGCGCCCACCACCGCGCCGATCTGATTGCGGTTCACGTAGAGATTACCGACCCGAGCGCGCTCCGCCACGAAGTCCGCGACCGCTGAAATCCGGCTGTGAAGGCCGAGCGTGAGCCCATATCCGGTACCATTGATGGCATCGATCACCTTGTCGAGGTGTCCCTGCTGATAGCGGATGACGTGCAGGATCGGCCCGAACACCTCACCCCCCATGCGCATGATCTGGTCGATTTCGAAAACGGCAGGCGTCACGTATGTGCCAGCAAGGCATTTCTCCGGCATCTTGAGGTCCGCGAGAACCTTCGCCTCGCGATACATGCGCGCCTTGTGCGCATCGAGCATATCCTGCGCCGTCTCGTCGATCACTGGGCCCACGTCGGTTGCGTAGTCGAAGGGATCGCCGACATCGAGCTCCTCGATCGCGCCGACCAGCATATCGATGACGCGGTTTGCGATATCCTCCTGCACGAAGAGAACACGGGCGGCGGAGCAGCGCTGCCCGGCACTGTCGAAGGCGGAGCGGACAGCATCGCGGACTACCTGCTCCGGCAGCGCGCTCGAATCCGCGATCATGGCGTTCATGCCGCCCGTCTCGGCGATGAATGGCACGATGGCGCTACGGCGGTCGGCGAGCGCACGCTGGATGTGCCATGCGGCCTCGTTCGAGCCGGTGAACGCCACGCCTTGCACGCGCCGGTCCTTGACGAGCATGGCTCCGACGTCACCAGCGCCAGGCAGCAGGTGCAGCACGCCGGGCGGGACGCCGGCTTCATGCAGAAGCTTCGTGGTCAAGAAGGCCGTGATCGGCGTCTGCTCCGCGGGTTTCGCCAGCACAGGATTGCCGGCGGCGAGCGCCGCCGCGACCTGACCAGTGAAGATGGCGATCGGGAAGTTCCACGGACTGATGCACGCGAACGGACCGCGCCCGCGCAGCTCCAGCGTGTTGCGTTCGCCCGTTGGCCCCGGCAGCTCGATCGGCCCGGAGAAGAGGCGCCGAGCCTCGGACGCATAGTAGCGCAGGAAGTCGACGGCTTCGCGGACGTCGCTCTGGGCATTCTCCAGCGTCTTGCCGGCCTCGCGCACGATCACGGCCATCAGCCGCGCGCGATCACGCTCGAGCAGATCCGCGGCTTTCTCCAGAATTTCGGCGCGCGCCGGTCCGCCGCGCAGGTCCCAATCATGGGCGGCGGCGCAGGCGCTGACGATGGCATCCTCGATCATCTCCGGAGTGGACATCCGCACGGTGCCAAGCTCCTCGCGGCGATCGTGCGGGCAGGTGGCGACGAGCTCATCTCCGCCGGCCGGCATCTCACCGTCGACGATCGGTCCCACAGCAAACGGCGCTTCCAGAGCCGTCCGCATCTCGTCCTGGAGCCCGGCGCGCACCGTCGGCTCGCTGAGCGGAAGCCCGATGCTATTCAGGCGGCCCGGAAGGAAGATGTCGCGCGGCAACGGCAACCCGGGTGGCCGAGACTCGGGCGGCATCTCGCGCTCGCTCTCGGCGACCTCGACCGGATCGCGAATGATATCGGCGACGGGGGCTTCCTCGTCTGCGAGGCGGTTCACGAACGAGGTGTTGGCGCCGTTTTCCAGCAACCGGCGCACGAGATAGGCGAGCAGGTCCTCGTGACCACCGACCGGCGCATAGACCCGGCATGGGCGGTTGAGCTTGCTCCGCCCGACCACCTCCTCATAGAGCGCCTCTCCCATTCCGTGCAGGCGCTGAAATTCGATAGGGCACATCACCAGCTGCCACGTAAGCGGCCGCCAAGGTGTGCGCGTTGTGGGTGGCGAACTGCGGATAGAAGGCCTGCGGGTCCGACAACAACAGCCGCATGCAGGCGAGATACGAGACGTCTGTATGCAGCTTGCGGGTGAAGACGGGATAGTCGAGGTAGCCCCCTCTCCTGAGCCCATTTGATCTCGCTGTCCCAGTAGGCGCCTTTGACGAGCCGGACGGGCAGCCGCTTGCCCGTGCGGTTGGCAAGCCGCCTGAGCCAGCGCAGCACCGGGATGGCCCGCTTGCCGTAGGCCTGCACGGCAAGCCCCAAGCCATGCCAACCCTCAAGCTTTGGATCAGTCAGCGCCCGGGCGAAAAGCTCGAGCGGCACGTCCAACCTGTCCTGCTCCTCGGCATCAATGGTGAGGCCGATGCCCCGCGCCCGCGCTGCCACGGCAAGCTCGACAATGCGCGGCAGCAACTCCCGCTCGAGCCGCTCCTCTTTGCCGGGCTCGAAGCGCGGATGGATAGCGGACAGCTTCACGGAGAGGCTCGGACGCGCCATCAGCGCGTCGGGATGTTGCGACGTGAGCGGTCCGGCGTGCCTGCCGACGGCATCGAGCCGCCAGCATGTAGCGCTGGAAGTAGCGTTCGGCGTCTGCCGCGGTCTTGGCCGCCTCGCCGAGCATGTCGTAGGAGAACAGATAGCCCTTCTCTTGAAGCGGCTCGGCGCGGCCCAGCGCCTCCTCGATGGTGCGCCCCAACACGAACTGATTGCCCAGGATCCGCATGGCTTGGCGCAGAGCCTGCCGGATCACCGGCTCGCCGGAGCGCACCACCATGCGCTTGAGCAGGCTCGTCGGCCGCTCGCTATGAACATCACGGAGCTTGACGATCTGCCCCGTCAGCATCAGCCCCCAGGTGGAGGCATTGACGAACAGGCTGTCCGAGCGGCCCAAGTGCTTTTCCCAATGGCCGCCGCCGATCTTTTCTGCAATGAGCTTGTCGGCTGTCTCGGCGTCCGGGATCCGCAGCAGAGCCTCAGCGAGGCACATCAGGATGACGCCCTCCTCGCTGGTCAGCCCGTACTCGAGCATGAATGCATCGATGCCGGAGAACTTATGCCGCCCGGCACGCGCCGCGTGGACGAGTTGGCGGGCGAGATCGGCTATGCGTCGGCGCTCGTCCTCTCCGAAGATCGCACGCTCGATGAGCGCCCCGACGAGCCGGGGCTCCTCGATGAGATGATAGGCCGCAATTTCGTCGCGTGGCGGGATGACCTGCGACGGGTCGGCGCTGGAACGGACGGCAACGAGCTGGTTGGCCATGGCAATCTCGGGCTGATTTAAGCCACACGCATCCTAACAGATCCCGCGTTCCGGTCCTGGACGAATATCACTCAACGAGAAGAGGCCGCGGGTTCCTCAGATTTGGCGATCAGCTGCTTCGGCCACAATGCTCCTTGACGAAGTGGACCGTGCGAACGACTTTGCGCACCGCAACATATCCGCCACACGAAATGGGGTGAGCCGTGTCGCGAGGACAGGTCAAGGTCATCCGCTCACTTGCCGAGCTGCGCGAGGTCGTGCGCGGCTGGCGCCAGAGCGGCAACCGCATCGGCCTCGTGCCTACCATGGGTGCGCTGCACGAAGGTCATTTGGCCTTGGTCCGGATGGCTAACGCCATGAGCGACCGCACGGTCGTGTCCATCTTCGTCAACCCCACGCAGTTCGCGCCGAACGAAGATTTCGCCCGCTATCCGCGTGACGAGGCTGGGGATCTCGAGAAGCTGGCGGCGATCGGCTGCGACCTCGTGTGGATGCCCGACGTCGCGGAGATGTACCCCGCGGGCTTTTCCACCAGCATCGTCCCGAGAGGGCCTGCCGAGGGCCTCGAGAGCGATCATCGCCCGAGCTTCTTCACCGGCGTTGCAACGGTCTGCACGAAGCTGTTCACGCAAGTCTCCCCGGATCTCGCGGTCTTCGGAGAGAAGGACTACCAGCAGCTCTGCGTCGTCCGGCAGATCGTCCGCGACCTCGATCTGCCCGTCGAGATCATCGCGCACCCGACCGTGCGTGAACCGGATGGCCTCGCGATGAGCTCGCGAAATGCCTATATGACCGCCGAGGAGCGGGCACTGGCGCCGAAAATCTATCAGGTGCTGTTGAAGACTGCCGGAGCCATCGCCGAGGGAACCGCTATCGCTGCTGCCACGAGCCGAGGGCGGGAAGAACTCGAGGCGGCGGGCTTCGCGGTGGATTATCTCGAAGTTCGCGAGGCGGATACGCTCGCTCGAACCGAAGACGAATCGAGGCGGCCGCTGCGTATGCTCGTCGCGGCGAGGCTCGGCAAGACGCGGCTCATCGACAATATCGGGATGAGCTAGCGCATCAGCGCAAGCATGCCACGGTGGCCGAGGAGCTGTCGGCTGCAACTCCTAGCCAGCTTGCCAGCCCTTCCGGCATGTGCGAGGTGACACCCCGGTATCAGCGTGAGATTCGCCGGCACGGGACCGGTCACGCTCGTGCCGGGCGGTGCAATGTCCGCTCGAGAGCGAGGTCCGACGCATGGCCCAATCTCAACGCGATCTATTCGCAAGGCTCGCAGAAGAAATGAACGACAAGACGGGGCGCGCCCGCAGAATCATCGACGCGTCAGACAGCTATACGGCGGCAGATATCGAGGTGCTCGAGGGACTCGAGCCGGTTCGCCGTCGCCCTGGCATGTACATCGGTGGCACAGACGAGCGGGCGCTGCATCACCTGTTCGCCGAGGTCATCGACAATGCGATGGACGAAGCGGTGGCCGGCCATGCGAACTGGATCGACGTGCGCCTCGATGCCGATGGCTTCCTGACGGTGACGGACAATGGTCGCGGCATCCCTGTCGACCCGCACCCCAAGTTCAAGAACAAGTCCGCACTCGAAGTCATCATGACCACCCTGCACTCGGGCGGCAAGTTCGAGAGCAAGGCCTACAACACATCGGGCGGCCTGCACGGCGTTGGTGTGTCAGTTGTCAACGCGCTCTCCGAGACGCTGGAGGTCGAGGTCGCGCGCGGCCAGCAACTCTATCGCATGGTGTTCAGCCGCGGCCAGCCGCAGGGCAAGCTGCAGAAGCTCGGCTCCATCATGAACCGGCGCGGCACCAAGGTGCGCTTCAAGCCCGACGAGAAGATCTTCGGCAAGGGTGCGGCCTTCAAGCCGGCGCGGCTGTTCCGCATGGCCCGCTCCAAGGCCTACCTGTTCGGTGGCGTGGAGATCCGCTGGTCGTGCGACCCCTCGCTCATCAAGGACGATACGCCGGCGGAGGCGGTTTTCCACTTCCCCGGCGGGCTCAAGGATTACCTGCTCGCCACCATCAACGGCCGCACGCTCGTGACCAAGGACATCTTCACGGGCTCTGTCGAGAAGGAAGGCCGCCATGGCTCCGTCGAGTGGGCGGTTGCCTGGATGGCGGACGAGGACGGCTTCTCCAGCTCCTACTGCAATACCATTCCCACGCCCGAAGGCGGCACGCACGAGCAGGGCCTGCGGCAGGCGCTGACAAAGGGCCTCCGCGCCTACGGCGAGCTCGTCGGCAACCGCCGCGCGGCGCAGATCACGGCCGAGGACGTGATGGGCACGGCAGCCTCCATGCTCTCGGTGTTCATCCGGGAGCCGGAGTTCCAGGGCCAGACGAAGGACAAGCTCGCGACACAGGAAGCTGCGCGCATCGTCGAGGCGACCGTCCGCGATGCCTTCGACCACTGGCTTGCCAACTCGCCCGCTCAGGCGACGAAACTGCTCGAATGGGTGATCGATCAGGCCGAGCAGCGGTTGAAGCGTCGGCGCGAAAAGGAGATCAGTCGCCAGAGCGCAACCCGCAAGCTGCGCCTTCCGGGCAAACTCGCTGACTGCACCATCCAATCAGCTAAAGGCACTGAGATCTTCATCGTGGAGGGTGACTCGGCCGGCGGCTCGGCGAAGAGCGCACGCGAGCGGGAGACGCAGGCTGTTCTCCCCCTGCGCGGAAAGATCCTGAACGTCGCGAATGCCTCCTCGGCCAAGCTGGCGCAGAACCAGCTGTTGTCGGACCTTATTCTGGCGCTCGGCGTCGGCACCAAGTCGAAGTACCGGGAGGAGGACTTGCGCTACGAGCGCGTGATCGTGATGACCGACGCTGACGTCGACGGCGCGCACATCGCCTCGCTGCTCATTACCTTCTTCTATCAGGAGATGCCGCAACTCATCGAGAACGGCCACCTCTATCTGGCCGTTCCGCCGCTCTACAAGATCACGCAGGGCACCCTAGTCTGCTTACGCGCGCGACGATCAGCACAAAGAGGAGCTTCTGCGCACGGTCTTCAACGGCCGCGGCAAGGTCGAGATCAGCCGCTTTAAAGGCCTTGGCGAGATGAACGCGCAGCAGCTCAAGGAAACGACGATGGATCCGAAGCGGCGCACCCTTCTCCGCGTCGAACTCGGCGATGGAGACCGCAGTGCAATTGCAGAAGCGGTGAACAACCTCATGGGCTCCAAGCCCGAAGCCCGCTTCCGCTTCATCCAAGAGCGCGCCGCATTCGCCAAGGATTTGGATATCTGATGGTGGGTGGCCATTGCAGCCGGCTGGCGGTTTAGCGGATGGGACTACGCTTGGACTGTGCCCCATTCCGCGGCCTTCCCGCTTCCGCAATCAGCTCACCCAATCGTCGGAACACCGCCTTTCGGCCAGACGTCTTACGCCATGCCAGCCCGATCGTTCTGAAGGGCGCTGGGCCGCGGAAGGGCACGACACGAACGCGCTGATCCCCATGAAGAGATGGCAAGCAGAGCTCCGGCAAAAGGGTCACGCCCATGCCGGCTGCAACCAGCTCGATCAGTGTCGCGAGGCTGGTGGCGCCGAGGCTCGCCAGCATGTCCTTGTCAGCCATGCTACAGACGCTGAGCGCCTGCTCTCGCAAACAATGTCCCTCTTCGAGCAGCAGAAGCCGGTAACGGCCGATGGCGGCAACGCTATCGATCCGTGGACCTATCTTCGAATTTGCCGGGGCCACCAAGAAGAAGCGATCGCGAAATAGCGGTTGAACCTCGATGACAGGGCTGGAGATAGGCAAGGCGGCCAGCATGAGGTCGATGTTGCCCTGCTCCAGCTCTTCGATCAGCCGCTGCGTCTGCGTCTCGCGCACCTGAAGTTGCATAGAGGTATTTTCCAGCCCGAAAGCCTCCAGAATGGCCGGCATCAGATAGGGCGCGATTGTCGGGATGACGCCAAGGCGGATCGGACCGAACCCCTCGATCTGAGTTGCACAGTCCATGAGATCCTGCACCTCGCCGAGGATCCGGCGGACTCGCTGAAGCACATACTCGCCTTGCGGGGTGAGAGTAACACCGCCGCGGTTCCGCTCGACGAGCGACACGCCCAGCTCCCGTTCCAGCTCTTGGATTTGCACTGACAGAGCCGGTTGCGAGACGGCGCAGGCCTCCGCCGCGCGGCCGAAATGCCGGTGACGGGCCACGGCCTCGAAATAGACCATCTGCCGCAAGGTCAGCCGCGTCAGGCGTACAGGCTGCACGATAAGAAACTCCTATTGAATGATCGGAAAGAGGTATTTGCGTTTATCGCACCTCCGGGCCAGTTTCCAGCTGACCACTGACATAGGAGGAATGGCATGAGCGAGCAGAAACGACCCGTTCTGACCACATCAGCCGGCGCACCTGTCGCCGACAACCAGAACTCGCTGACGGCTGGTGCGCGCGGGCCGCTGCTGCTTCAGGACTATCAGCTCATCGAGAAGCTGGCCCATCAGAACCGCGAGCGCATTCCGGAGCGTCCCGTGCATGCGAAAGGCTGGGGCGCCTACGGCACGCTGACCATCACCGGCGACATCTCGAAGTACACCAAGGCGAAGTGCCTGCAGCCAGGCGCAAAGACCGAATTGATCGCTCGGTTCTCGACTGTTGCGGGCGAGCTCGGCGCCGCCGACGCAGAGCGCGACGTGCGCGGCTTCGCACTCAAGTTCTATACGGAAGAGGGCAACTGGGACCTCGTCGGCAACAACACGCCGGTCTTCTTCGTCCGTGATCCTTACAAGTTCCCGGACTTCATCCGCACCCAGAAGCGGCACCCGAAGACGAACCTGCGTTCGCCGACGGCAATGTGGGATTTCTGGTCGCTATCGCCGGAGAGCCTGCATCAGGTGACGATCCTGTTCTCGGACCGCGGCCTGCCGCAGAGCGCGCGCCACATGAACGGCTACGGCTCGCACACCTTCTCGTTCATCAGCCCGGACAACAAGCGCTACTGGGTCAAGTTCCACTTCAAGACCCTGCAGGGCCACAAGTACTGGACCAACGCTGAGGCCCGGGAGGTCATCGGCCGCACTCGCGAGTCGACGCAAGAGGACCTGTTCTACTCCATCGAGCGGGGCGACTTCCCGAAGTGGAAGATGCAGGTCCAGATCATGCCCGAGGAGGATGCGGACAAGCATTGGTACAATCCGTTCGACCTGACGAAAGTCTGGCCGCACGCGGACTATCCGCCGATCGACGTCGGCATCCTGGAGCTCAACCGCAATCCGGAGAACTACTTCGCCGAAATCGAGCAGGCGGCCTTCTCGCCGTCCAACATCGTGCCGGGCATTGGCTTCTCGCCGGACAAGATGCTGCAGGCGCGCGTGTTCTCCTATGCCGATGCGCACCGTTACCGGCTCGGCACGCATTACGAGATGCTGCCGGTCAACCGGCCGCGCTGCCCGGTCCACCACTATCACAAGGACGGACCGATGCGCTTCTTCGAGCCGCTGACGGGCAACGTCGACGCCTACTACGAGCCGAACTCTTTCGGCGGTCCTGTGCAGGACGACCGCTTCCGCGAGCCGCCGCTCAAGATCTCGGGCGACGCGGACCGCTACAATCATCGCGACGGCAACGACGACTACCGCCAACCGCGGGCGCTGTTCGAGTTGTTCGACGACGGACAGAAACAGCGGCTCTTCATGAACATTGCCGAATCGATGGTCGGTGTGCCTCAGTTCATCATCGAGCGGCAGCTCGGGCATTTCGAAAAGGTGCACCCGGACTATGCGGCGGGTGTCAGGAAGGCGCTGGCCGAACAGGCTGCTCGAACTGGCCATCAGCAGGCCGCCGAGTAGCAGCCGGACTGTCCAAGACCAAAGCAGAAGAGCCGGACGGAGCGTCCGGCTCTTTTTTGTTTGGTGCGTGCCTGGCAGAAAACCGGGGATGTGAGGCTTCCTGGTCATAGCAGGGAGGTGATCGGGATGCGCATACTACTGATGTAATGTGCATCCTTTGAGGAGATTGCCTTATGAACCGTATTCTGGCCGCGCTTGCCCTTGCCGCGTCGCTGGCCCTCATCCCCACCCAAGTGACGGCGCAAGGCACACAGTCGAATGCCGCGCCTGCGCAAAAAGCCTCCACGGCCGTGAAAGCCGGCAAGGACGAGAAGGTTTGCCGTTACCGCTTCCCGACAGGCGAGGTCAAAACCTGGGTTTGCAAGAAGGAGCAGCCCTGCTGCGCCTGGGACCTCTTCTCGTATGTCAAGTGCGGATCGACCATCACCGGCTGTCTATAGCGCCACGGTCGACACCTAAGCGCACATTGAGGAATCCCCCCCGCATAAGTGAGGCCGAGGTCGCCGGAAGACCCATCCCACCGCGTCGGGGAGGGAGGTGTGTGGCGGTGCGGCAGCACAGGCCTTCCGGCGAGTCCATCGCCCGCGCCGCTATTGCGGCTCACGAGCTAGAAAAGGTCGGGCGGCGGAGAAGCGGGGTTTCCCCACCGCCCGAACTCGGGAATCGACATCTAGCGCCGAATCCCGAGTCTCGGGCTTGTGGGCCCTGCTCTCATCCGGGGCACTTTTGTGCCGCGCGGAGCGCTGGGCCCGCTTGCTCGATCACCGGAGTACAGATTGCGCAAATGCACCCCGGCGACGTGTTGTTCTCGCCGGAGCGTACGAACGCCTCGGTTTAGGGCGATATCGACCAGGCCCCGGCAACCCGTTCGACATCGTTAATATCGCCTCGCGAACGTGGGCTGAGCATGGCCAGCAAGGGGCGTAATTGTGGCTCGTCTGATCAACTTGACTGCAACATATTGTAACGATTGTGAGCGCGCGGTCCTCACTCGCTGTCCCATCGGGGTGGAACTGCGGCAGCACGACGACTCAGTGTGGCAGAGGACCATCTCGGTCGGCGCGATATTCGCGCAGGAGGCACGTGGTGACCGCAGCTACCTGCGGCGCGACGCAGTGATCGGTTCGCCGAATTCTTCTTGGAAGCCGACGCCACTTGGGCCAAAAAGCGACTGAAACTTCGGTCCGAGTGGGATGATGCAGCTTCCGTTCTACACTCTCGACGTTTTCACGGAGAAGAGGTTCAGCGGCAATCCGCTTGCTGTGGTGCTCGATGCCGATCAGCTTGCGACGGAGCAGATGCTGGCAATCGCACGCGAGCTCAACCTGTCGGAAACCGTATTTGTCCAGAAGCCGGCAAACCCGGCCCACACGGCCAAAGTTCGCATCTTCACGCCTGGCGCGGAAATTCCGTTTGCCGGTCACCCAACGGCGGGCGCGGCCGTGTTGCTTGCCGAGCTGCGCGCCCCTGACCCGAGCGAGGATCTCGATGCGATCATCGCACTCGAGGAAAACATCGGCATCGTGCGCGTTGGCGTCAGGCTGAGACGTGGGCAGGCGGCATTTGCGGAGTTCGACGCGCCCAAGCTGCCGGAACAGTCCGGCACGCTTCCGCCGGTTGAGTCGATCGCGGCCGCGGTGGGGCTGCTCCCCCGCGAGATCGGTTTCGCGAACCATCGCCCGACCAGATTTGCGGCCGGAAACAGCTTCGCCTTCATACCGGTTGCATCTCTAGAGGCCATGGCGAAGGCGGAGGTGAACAGCCAGTACTGGGGAGCTGCGATGTCGGGCCAGGGCCTCACCGGCGCCTTTCTTTACACTCGCGAGACGGTCCACACGACGTCCTCCTTCCACGCCCGCATGTTCGCGCCCGATCTGGGTGTGCCGGAGGATCCGGCGACGGGCTCCGCCGCCGTGACATTCGCAGGCGTGATTCAGATGTTCGACGACCTGCCTGACGGCCACCACAAGCGAGTCATAGAGCAAGGATTTGAGATGGGCCGCCCGAGCATCATCTCGCTGACCCTGGAAGTTGAGCAAGGTCAGCTCCACAACGTACGAATTGGGGGGAATGCCGTCCGTGTCACGGAAGGTCGAATCACGATCTGAATACTACGGATATAAGAAAAATGATGAACTCGAAGCTTGCTATCGCCACAATCATTGCCTGCGGCCTTTTCCAGCTTCTTTCGCCACAATCGGTCTCAGCTGAGCAGGTCATTTGGTTCGGCAATCGGAGCGAGGATGGGGCGTCGCTCACCTACGGAACGCCGGATAGTGGTTATGGAAAGATCGTGTTCAGTTGTGAGGCTGGGCAGGACGACGTGTATTTCATCTACGAGCACAAGCCCATAATCGCGGAGGAGGGCACGCAAGTCGAGGTTTTCCTGGCAGCCGGAGGCGTCGAGATCGCCATTCCGACAACTGGATCGCGCCTCGAGATTGATGACGCTTTTCTGCTCGAGGGGCTTACGAAGCTCGATGACAATTTGCGCAAGATCCTGACCGCTGGTGGCGATCTGATCGTCACCGTAGAGGACGGCTCCGAGGAGTTTCCGCTCGACGGCGCAGCAGACGCAGCCAAGCATCTTCTTCAGGTCTGCTCCCCCAACGGATAACCCCCAATCTTCCGCGCAAGCTCCCCAACTGGATCAAGACAGGGTTGCAAAGCCCGGGCACATCCGCTACTCACGACGAGTGCTTGGATGAATGACAAGCACTTGGGAACTGGACCAGCAGACTGCCGATGCCCACGATGAACAGTGGACCTGCTAGAGCTGTCGACGCGGCTGTTGCCGCGCCAGCAGGTGGCTTTTGTCTGCACGCTCTCCTTCGCGATCTGCTCCTTATTAGCCCCTGAGCCTCGACGGTCTCGGAACGATCCGGGACGGGCGCTCAGGGGGACCATGATGAAGCAAGACGGATCGTGTTAAACCTTACCGGCCTTCATTTCCTGCCGGCACCGCGAAGGAAAATCTACCAATGTCTCAGACGACCAATTCCGGCGATCGGGTATTGATCTTCGATACCACCCTGCGCGACGGCGAACAGTGCCCAGGCGCGACCATGACGTTCGAGGAGAAGCTCGAGGTCGCGGATCTGCTCGACGAGATGGGCGTCGATATCATCGAAGCCGGTTTCCCGATTGCATCCGATGGAGACTTCGAGGCGGTCGCCGCGATCGCCAAGCGGGTCAAGCGCGCCGTGGTCGCCGGCCTCTCCCGCGCTGGTTTCAAGGACATCGACCGCTGCGCCGAGGCCGTACGGCATGCCCGCCGCCCGCGCATCCACACGTTCATCTCCACCTCTCCCATCCACATGAAGTACAAGCTCCAGAAGGAGCCGGAGGAGGTGCTGGAGATGGTGCGCGCCTCCGTGGAGCGCGCCCGGAACTACGTGGACGATGTCGAGTGGTCGGCCGAGGACGGCACCCGAACGGAGATCGACTTCCTCTGCCGCTGTGTCGAGACCGCGATCAAGGCGGGGGCCACCACCATCAATATCCCCGACACGGTCGGCTACACGGTTCCCGAGGAATACTTCAACCTGTTCAAGACGGTGCGTGAGCGGGTTCCGAACTCCGACAAGGCCGTCTTTTCCGTCCATTGCCATGACGACCTCGGTATGGCCGTGGCCAACTCCCTCGCGGGCGTCAAGGCGGGCGCGCGGCAGGTTGAATGCACCATCAACGGCATCGGCGAGCGAGCGGGCAACGCAGCGCTCGAAGAGATCGTGATGGCGATCAAGACCCGGAACGATGTGCTGCCGTTCTGGACCGGCATCGAGACCAAGATGCTGACCCGCGCCTCGAAGCTCGTCGCGGCCGCTACGTCGTTCCCCGTGCAGTACAACAAGGCCATCGTCGGCCGGAACGCCTTCGCGCACGAGAGCGGCATCCATCAGGACGGGATGCTGAAGCACACCCAGACCTACGAGATCATGACGCCGGAGTCGGTCGGCGTCACCAAGACGTCGCTGGTCATGGGCAAGCATTCTGGCCGCAATGCCTTCCGCACCAAGCTCAAGGAGTTGGGGTACGAGCTCGGCGAAAACGCCCTCGAGGACGCTTTCAACCGCTTCAAGGCGCTCGCCGACCGCAAGAAGGTGATCTACGACGAGGACATCGAGGCGCTCGTAGACGAGGAGATCGCCACCGCTACCGACCGCATCAAGGTCGTCGCTTTGACGGTGATCGCCGGCACCTCGGGGCCGCAGTCGGCTACCTTGACGCTCGACATCGGCGGCCAGCACCAAACCGTGCAGGCTACCGGCAACGGCCCAGTGGATGCCACTTTCAATGCCATCAAGGCGCTCGTTCCGCACACCGCGGTGCTTGAGCTGTATCAGGTGCACGCGGTCACCGAAGGCACGGATGCGCAGGCCGAGGTGTCGGTTCGCCTTCAAGAGAACGGCTATACGGTGAATGCGAAGGCGGCCGATCCGGACACTCTGGTCGCTTCTGCCAAAGCCTATGTGGCTGCCCTCAACAAGCTCCTCATCAAACTGGAGCGTGGCGCTCCGGCCCAGCGCTTTGCCCAGGGGGGAGCTAAGCTAGGAGGGATCTAATAACGTTACCCCGGTCACGCAGAACCGCGTGACCGGGCGCAACATGTAAGTTGCATCTCCTCTGGCACCCATTGGCCCGCCGCGGCATAGCTGGCGTTGGCGCTAGAGCCGATTTCGCATATTGTTCATCGAAGACAAAGGCCCGTACGCTGCGAGATTGAATTTCTGCGGCGAGTGGGCCTATTGCACAGCGTCCATATTGGCGGCCACCGGGGTGGGCGTCGCGAATGGCCCGCCGGCTCCCGTGTACGACGCAAGGTTCCGACGCTGAGGCACAAGCCCCATGCTGCCAAACATCTCAGGAGTGTTCTCGGAGGATATTGCGATCGACCTTGGCACGGCGAACACGCTCGTGCATGTCGTGGGCCGCGGCATCATCATCGATGAGCCATCGGTCGTCGCGGTTCGGACCATGCTTGGCGAGCGCGAGATGGTCGTCGTAGGAGCAGAGGCACGACGCATCTTCGGGATAGCGCCCGAGCCTGTCGAACTCCTCTGGCCGCTTCGCGACGGGGTTATCGCAGATTTTGTGGCGACCGAGTTCATGCTGCGCCAGTTCATCCGGCGCACGCGTTCGATCCTGAATTTTCGCCGTCCCCGGATCCTGATCTCAGTGCCCGCCGGCGCTACGCCAGTGGAGCGGCGGGCCGTCACCGAGACTGCCCGCAATGCGGGAGCACGCGTTGTCCAACTTATCGCCGAGCCAGTCGCAGCCCTACTGGGCGCTGGTGTTCCCGTCCGCGAGGCTGCCGGAGCAATGGTGGTCGACATCGGCGGCGGCACGACGGATATCGCCATCGTCTCACACGGAAGACTGATCACGGCCCGCTCTCTGCGCTGCGCCGGCAATGCGATGGATGATGCCATCATCCGCTTCATCCGCCGCCGACATCACCTTGTCATTGGCGAGGCGAACGCGGAGCGCATCAAAATCGAAGCGGGCACAGCCAGTGCGCAACCGAACGGATGGGACGCCGACATCCGCATCCGCGGCCGCGACCTGCGCCGTGGCCGTCTCAAGACAGTCGTCCTTGGGCCGCGGCATATCGCCGAAGCACTGGACCCACCCATCAGCGAAATCACCGAGTTCGTCCAGCGCGCGCTTGAGGAGGTTCCGGCCGAAGTGGCGGCCGACATCTACGAGCGTGGCATCGTGCTCACGGGCGGCGGCGCGCTACTTGACCGTCTCGACCATGAGCTTTCCCGCCGACTCGGCATCCCCTTCACCCTCGCCAACGACCCGATGCGCTGCGTAATCAAGGGCACCGCGATGGTGCTGGAGCACCTGTCCGACAACGCTCACCTGCTCCTGTCGCCGGATTGGTAGGCCTTGTGCTGTCCGTCCCATTCCACGACCCGCTTCCCGCCTCTGCCAAGGTCTAGACACTGGCCCATGCCGATGTTACATGACGGGTATCCGGGGCCCAGCAGGGCCCCTTTGCCGTCGCGGCGTGGGTGTATAGCTCAGTTGGTAGAGCAGCTGACTCTTAATCAGCGGGTCCTAGGTTCGAGTCCTAGTACACCCACCACTCTAAGCCTTTGAAATCTCATCACGAATGCGGGTCGGAAAGCGGACATCAAAGATCCGGTTTCCCACTCTCGGCGCGAAGTTTCCCACGTCCACGGTCTGATGCCCCCTGACGCTGATCTTATCAGCGATCCGGTGAGCGCACCTTACCTCGCGCGTAATCGACCCCGCACTATCGGCTCAGCGATGCTAGCCCCCGCCGGGCAGGTGGATAGGCTGTGTGTCGAACAGGGCGGTTGACTCGAAATATGCGCCCGTTCTGCACCTCCTGAGTCGCCCTGCCTTCCGGTGTGTATTTCCAATCGGGAGGGCCGATAGATGGATCCCCGCATTATGCTTCTCACAGGGGCTGCCTTGTCCTTTGGATCGGGGGCCTATGTCTTCAGTGGTCTGTTGGACCCGATGGCGCGCGATCTCGGTGTTTCCGTCGCTGCTGTTGGCCAATTGCAGACCGCCTTCGTCGCCTCAGCCGCGATCGGCGGGCCGCTGCTCGCTGTATGGGGACAGAGGATGGACCGGAAACGCCTCCTCGTCATTGCGCTGGCCGCAGTGACGGCCTTCACGGCTTGGTGCGCGTTTGCTTCTCACTTGGGTCTCCTCATGCTTCTTCGAGTTCTGGCCGGAGCTGCGGGCGGGATCATCATGCCAACCGCAGCAGCCGCGGCTGCAGCTATTGCTCCCCCGTCACGACGTGGATCCGCTATCGCAATGGTGCTGGGGGGTATGACACTCGCGTTCTTGCTCGGGATTCCCCTAGGCAGCCAGATCGGCGAGCTATTCGGGTGGAGAGCTACATTTCTGTTCGCGGCGTCTCTTTCCGGAATTGCGTGCTTCGCGATAGCGATGTGGCTGCCCACCATCTCTCAATTCTCGGCGGCTGGTGATGTCCGTGTCGAATGGGGCCGCGTCGTGCCGCTGATCATGATGACGCTTCTTTCGTTCGCGGCAACGATGACAGTTGTCTCCTACATAGGCCCGGTTCTCGAGCTCCAGGCAGGGATTCAGGGCGGAGCCGTTGGGATCTTCCAATCGATTGCAGGGGTGGGTGCCACGCTAGGGCTTGTGCTCGGTGGCCGGCTCGCCAGCGGGGTAAATTCTCGTGGAACTGTGACCGTTGCCTTCGCTGTCATCTTGGCCGGCCAGCTCATCCATTTCGTCGAGCTTCAGGGTGGAGCCCCCGATGGTCTGCCAACTCTGACGCTCGTTGGGAGCGCGATCTTCACGTCAGCGGTTGCCCTTTTTGCAATCATGCCGATCGTTCAGGCACGGCTCGTCTCGATCGCATCCGGTTCAGCCGCGTTGGTGCTCGCCGTGAACGGTTCCATGAACTACCTGGGGCAGGGTCTCGGTTCAGGTCTTGGTGGGCTTGCAATTCGTTACTTCGGGCTTCCTTCCGTTGCACTGCTCGGCGCCGCTCTCGGGTTCATCGGCGCATTGTTGGCTGTATGCCATTACCACGAACGTGCCGTACAAGTCGTCAAACAACTTGAAAGCTGAGTAGCGTCTGTGGCCAACGCGATATAGGCGGCAGGACGATCCGGAGAAAAGGCGGAAAACCAGATTGTTCCGCCTTTATTAAGGCCATTTCATTCCCGCCCGATTGGCATGAATTTCACGGCGCATAGAAAAGCTACGCATTGACGAGCATGATCGAAAAGCCAACTTAAATCGCTCCAAAAATGGAAGCGCGGCCCCAAAATTTTGGAGCCGCGCTATTTATTTCGGATCCACCGAGATTGGGCTCGGCTTAGATATTCTGCTTCAAGTACCGCGACTGCACATCGGAGACCCAGTTGCCGACGTTCCACGAGCCATAAGCACCCATGCCGCCAGCCGGGTCGGATCCAGCGTAGACGGGAACATGCACCAAGGAGAGCCCGTCATAGCTGCTGGCCTCCTTCAGGGCTTGGCGCAGCGTCTCCGCGTCATAGCCTCCGAACAAGGCCTTCACGCCTTTCACCGACGCAGCCATGGCGACATAGTCGACGGCAACACTGTCGTTCGTCTTGTACTCGTTACCATACTGGGCCATTTGCAGGCCGGTGATGGCGGCCATTCGGCGATTGTCGAACAGGACGATCGTGCCCTTCACGCCGTGCTCGACCCCGTCAATCAAGATCTGCGGGTTCATCATGAATGAACCGTCGCCGGTGAACGCAATTCCATAGCGCGGATTATCCGCGATCGCGGATGCGAGCAGCGCGGAAACAGCGAAGCCCATGTAGGACGCGCCGGACTCGGTATATGTGTCGCCCGTACGATCGTCCTCGACGATTTGGAACCCGTTTGCCTGGACGTCGCCGGCATCGAAGTATTTCACCGCCCCGATGGCTTTGGCGTGGTCGGCAGCGATTTTGATGGCTACGGGCTGAGTCAGCACCGCCCTACCCCATGCCTCGTCGTGCAACGGCGGTGTTTCAAACCTGCCCAGCTTGAAATCACGCCATTCCTGCTTCTTCTTCGCACAGGCTGCGAGCCATTCGGCTTTGGATGCCGGATCGACCAAGTTGGAACGGGAGATTTCGTCGAGCAGACGCCTCGTCACAGCGCCAATATCGCCCGGCAGACCGACCGTATTGGCGTAGTGCAGGAGATCGGCGAGATCACCATTGATATTGATGACGGCTTTGGCGTTTGGGTAGCCGACACCAGAGCAGTCCGCCTGACAAACGGCTCGGCTGCCGATCGCGATCAAAAGATCGGCATTCTCCATTGCGAAATTGCCCGAGATCGACCCCTTCGATCCGCCGACATGCATGTTCTGCGGATGATCGTCGGGCAGGACTCCGGTCGAGCCGGGGGAGAGGACAACGGCTGCCCCAATACGTTCGGCAAGTGTGCGCACCCATTCGTCGTGCCCGCGCGTGCCCCCTCCGGCCTTGATGACAGGGCGTTTCGCTTCCGCGATGCGGCGAATGGCTTCCTGGTAGCTTTCCTCGTCCGCGACCGCCGTGGCAGGGACACGTTGCCGGGACGGCAGCGTCACCAGATTGAGCTCTGTCGGCTCGGGCTGCGTGTTCAGTGGCAACAGAATGTAGAAGGGTCCTGCCTTATACGGGTGATGCACGCAAAGAGACCCGCGCCGCATGCAGTCGCGAAGCGCCGCCGGAGTGTGCAGCACATACGATTGCCCCATGAGCGCGGTGATCTGGCCGAAGAGCCCCTGCGCCCGCTTGGGGACCTGCTGCATGTTGTAGCCTTCGCCCCAGGTCGTCTCGTCGCCATAGATGTGGTAGACGCCGACGCCGTTCGAGGCTGCCGCCAGCGAGCCGGCCATGGCCTGCAGCGCACCCGGCCCAATTGAGGTGACGACGGCGCAGCATTCGCCATACTGCCAAGCCAACGTGGTCGCCGCATGGGCCATCTCCACCTCATTGCGGCAGTTGATGGTCCGAATGAGGCCTTCCTCCTCGTAGATCCTCATAACCTCGCCGAGGTCGGTGGACCCGTGGCCGAAAATCGCGAAGTACTTTCTGACGCCTTGCTTCAAAAGGCCGAGAACCAAGCCCTCTGACAGGCTCACAGTCACGATCTGCGGCAGCCTGCCCGTACTCAAGGCAGCGTCGAGACCACCTGCCTCGCGGATTACGCGGGCGCGATCACGCATCTGTTCTGGGCTGGACTGGTGCATTCTCAGGTGCCTCTAGTCTCCTGGATTTGGTCAGCCACTTCACTGCCGGCATGGCGAAGATCAGCGCGGCCAAAAGCAGGAAGAAAGCGGCTGGGATTGACGAAACGAACACACCGAAATCGCCGTCTGACAAGATCAGCGCGGTGCGGAATTCCTTTTCCAAAATTGGCCCCAAAACGATACCCAAGATGATCGGGGTCAAGGGTATGCGGGCGCGCATCAGCCCATAGGCGGCCAGGCCCAGGATGGCCATCGTGTAAACGTCGAAAACGGAATTGCGGAAGGTATACGCCCCGAATCCGCACATGATCGTGATGGCAACGGCCAGAAGATGGGCCGGCACCCGGAGCAGCTGAACCAAGAAACGGATGCCGAAAAGCTGGATCGTCAAAATGCCGATGTAGGAAATAATGATAGCGATATACACGCCATAAATCGTATCCGGGTGCTCAATGAACAGCATCGGCCCCGGAACAAGGCCATGAATGAGCAAACCAGACAGAATGATGGCGGTCGCCGGGTCGCCCGGGATGCCCAGTGATAGCAACGGAATCATCGCGCCACCGGTCACGGCATTGTTGGCTGTTTCAGGCGCAATAACGCCGGCAATATTGCCTTTGCCAAGCGGTACCTCGCCCTTTGCTGATCTACGAGCGTGGGCGTACGCGAGAAATGCCGCTATAGGTCCGCCGGTACCCGGGATTGCACCGATGCCTGTGCCCAGCAGGGCGCACCTCATCATCAGCCAGAAATTTTCTTTCAGGTCCTTGAGCTTTGGCAGCTCGAACCTGACGTCCTTTGCATCGATCGACTGCAGCTCACCGCGGTAGTATTGAACAAATGCATCGATGACCTGGGGCACGGCGAAAAGAGCAATCATTGCAACGAGGAGATTTACCCCTTGCTGCAATGTCACAGTCCCGAAGGTCAATCGTTGCACGCCATCGATTTCATCTAACCCGATGGTCATGATCATCAGGCCGATGACGCCGGCGATCAAACCGCGAAGCAGCGACTTTTCAGACAAACCGCAGATCGTCGAGAGACCAAACAAAACGAGCGCAAAGATTTCCGCTGGTCCGAATCTGATGGCCATCTTGGCGACCAAATTCACCGAGACGATCATCACCACGAGACTGATGATGCCGCCGATGGTCGAGACGATCACCGCTGTGCTGAGGGCGAGCGATGCCTTTCCGCGGCGCATCATCTGGTGCCCGTCCAGAATAGTCGCAGCTGCGGACGGCGTCCCAGGAATCCCGAGGAGAATTGCAGAAACTGATCCCCCGGTCATACCGCCGATGTAAGTGCCGAGCAGCAAGCCGATGGCGGGGGTTGTCTCCAGGGTGAATGTCATCGGCAGGACCAGGGCCAATGCCACCGTGAAGGTCAAACCGGGGATCGCGCCGAAAACGAGTCCAATGAGGGTGCCGATTAGGACGGCGAGGACGGCATCTGGCGCAAGAGCGGCTGAAAGCGCCGTCAAAAAAGCTTCCATCCGGCTAGTCCTTCAGAACAGCGAAATCCAGGTCCCCGGGGGCAAATACGCTCCCAGGATTTTGCCGAAGAGGAGCCAGCACCCGAATGCCAGCCCGACTGCCATGCCGATGATCGTCAACGGATTTCTGATTTTCAGGATCAGGCCCACCATCACCGCGACGGTCACTAACGTCGCGAGGACGAATCCAACCTTCTCCATCAGGAACCCGTAGGCAACGATTACCAGAACAAGCGACAAGACGAGGCGAAGATAAAGCCAGCCCGCCAAAGCCTTTCCTTCAGCATCGTCCTCTTCAACGTCGTCCGTGGATATACCTGCAGGCTTCACAAAGCTGGCCGCCAGAAGCACGAGAGCCAGCACCCCGAGAGCAATCCCGAGGCCAAGGGGGAATGTGCGCGGCCCGACGATTTCCGACGTCCCGGCCGGGACCGTGTACCAAACAGCCAGAACCCATGCCGCAGCGAATGCGAGCAATAGTATGCCGGTTACCCGGTCACGCCGAGCAGCGCCCATTCCGTACTCCTCGAGTGGATTACTTCTTGAGCCCAAGCTTGGTCATCAGCTCTGCGAGCCTCTTGTCGTCAGCGGCGATTTCCTCGCCAAACGCGGCATGATCCGCAAAGGCCGGCTCGAAGCCGATGGTCTTTGAGGCTTTGATGAACTCCTCACTCTCGGTTGCCTTCTTCGCCGCTTCCTCGATAACTGCGATGACATCGTCCGGAGTACCGGCAGGCGCCGCGAGACCGCGCCACATAACGAGGTTTACGCCTTTGGCACCCGCTTCATCGCACGTGGGAGTATCAGGCAGGGCGCTGACCCGTGCTGGGCTGCTCACGCACAGGATTTTGAGCGTGCCGGCTTTCTCATGAGAAATGAACTGGCCAGGCCATTGCAGGGCAGCATCAACCCGGCCGCCGAGCAGCTCGACAGGCGCCTTGCCCTCGTCGTAGGGCACGTGGATTACCTTGTCGCTCAGTCCGAGGGCTTCGAGGAGCGCAACCGTCGTCAAATGAGTAAAGGACCCCTTGCCGGATGCACCGACGCGAAGCTTCTTGTCGGACCCTTTGATGTCGTCGACCATGTCCTGAAGCGTGTTCCAGCCAGAATCCGCCCGAACGGCGAAGGCGGGAACCTCCATGCTGATCTTCGCGATCGGCTTGAAGGCAGTGTAATCGAAATCCAACCTGCCGCCGTGGTAGGTGGTGCTGATGGAGTTCGAGTTCCAAACGATGCTGTAGCCATCTGGCGCCGAGCTATGGACGTGCTGGTATCCAATGGAGCCACCGCCTCCGGTCCGGCTTACGGGCACTACCGGCTGGGGCAGGTGCTTGGACATGAGATCCGCCAAGAGCTGCCCGATCGTCTGGGCCGTGCTCCCGAACAGGATGGTCATCTCGATCGGCTTTTCAGGAAATTTGTCAGCTTTCGCCGGCGCCAATCCTGCAATGACGGCGAAAGCCGAGGTAGCGGCAAGCAGCTTGAATTTCAGGGCCTTCATGTTTCTCTCCCAAGTCGATTGCGCAATGCGAGGCCATAACAACCGATCTTACCCCTCGATGGGAGCAATTTTTGATTGTTTTGACCGGCTATGCCAGCGCCCAAGCGTCCCGTATCACGCGCTTGGCGTTGGCCAGAATGACCTCTGAAACCTCGCCGGCGAGAACGGGGCGGACCTCCGCGCTGACGATCGGCCGTTCCTTCTTGTCGAAGAAGCCATTGGCTCGCAACGTCCTGAAGAACGCAATAACCTCGGCCGTGTCCGTCTCCCCTCCGGGAATGCCGAACCGGGGTTGAATGTCGCCGTAGGCAGGATGGCTCTTGTCGCGGAAGGCACAGTTACCGAGATGAACCGACTCCAGGTAGTCTTTCATCTTCGGGATAGAGACCTCAGGATCCTCGTTGAGCAGCGGGAAGTGGCTGAGATCGGTGAGCAAGCCGAAGTTGGGATAGTGCGGCCGTAAAGCCTTGGCCACGTCCACGGCATCTTCGACATGGCCGATCAGAATTCTTCTTGTCGATCGACCGGTCGAATATCTTCAACGTGAACTTCATCGGACCATCCTGGGCCGCATAGTCCAGGATCTGCTGCAGGCTATCGATCAGCAGCTTCTTCGCTTCCTCCCGCTTCTCATCGCCGGGATCCTTGCCCGCGATGAGGCGCACGACCTCGGCCCCGAGCTGTCGCGCCTCATCGACGCAGCTCTTGACCGCATCGATCGCCGCATTCCGCTCGCGCTGGTCGAACGAGTTCAAATTGAACTTGTTCGTCAGCATCTTGGGCTGCGTCGCATAGGCGACCGAAAGGTGGCTCTGGTCGAGCAGCTGGCGGGCCGTATTGCGGACGCGGTAATCCTTCATCCAGCCCACCTCTACGGCGGTCCAGAAGTCGTCGGCGCAGATCTTCTCCAGCGTTTCCACAATTGGGCCAGTGCCGGATTCTATGCCTGGGAAGGCCTTGAAATGAACGACCCCCACACGCATGAACCGGTACATGCTAGCGTCCATGCTCTCCTCCAGCTCCTCGGGCCTTCGTTAATCTCTCACTCTGCAGCCTGCCTTTGGCTCTCCCGCCTCGCCTTCTCCTCGAGCGCCGCAAGGATTTTCTCGGGCGTAGCAGGCAGCGACGTGATCCTGACTCCAATGGCATCGTAGATGGCGTTGATGATCGCCGGCGCCGTCGGAATGAGGGCCGGCTCACCGATGCCCTTCGCCCCAAGCGGGCTGAGCGGATCCGGATCCTCGACGATGATCGTATTGATCTGCGGGACGTCGAGCGCGGTCGGCAGAATGTACTTCGAGAACCCGGGGGTCGTCGTATAGCCGTTTACGGTTTTGTACTCTTCCATAAGAGCTTGGCCTAGCCCCTGGGCGATGCCGCCTTCGATCTGCCCCTCGACACCGCGTGGATTGATCGCCCGACCCACGTCGTGCGCCGCCCAGATGCCGAGCACCTGGACCTCTCCCGTCATTGTGTCGACCTCCACCTCGGCCACCTGGCAGCCGAAGACGTAGGCCTGCCAAGGGCTACCGGAGCCGTCGACCGGATCCAGATCCGTGCCGTGCGACGTGAACGATCCTGAGCCGACCGGGACCACGCCTCTTTTTTTGCAGATATCGACGGCCTCCGCCATCGTCATCTTCAGATTGGACCCCTCGGACCAGATCTCGCCATTGAAGGCGACGATGCTGTCCTCCGGCACATCCCAGTGATCGGCCAGCTCACGAACAAGCTTGGCGCGGGCGTCGCGGCAGGCCAAGGCGACGGAGTTGCCGATCATGTACGTCTGGCGCGTGGCTCCAGCATGCGCCGCCTCGGGGGCCCGTGCCGTATCGTTGTCGCCGATCGTCACATCCTCGGGCCGAATACCGAGCTCCTCGGCCGCGATCTGCGCCAAGACGGTGAGAATGCCCTCACCGATCTCGGTCACGCCCGTCACGATCTTGGCGGTGCCGCCGTCGTCTAGCTCCGCCCAAGCCCCCGCCCTGTCGATGGTCGCCGTGCGCGCGATGCCATACCAGCTCGCTGCAACGCCACGGCCGCGCATCTTGCGCTTCATCATTATGCGACCTCCTGCCGGGCTGGTGCTTCGACTTGACGGAAACGGGCGCCGAGCGTGCACGGCGGCCGCGTGCCCTCACCGCCGAGATCCGAGCGGGACGGTCCGCGCATGTTCGGCGGCCCCTTCTCCCAACGCGACGCCTTCTCGGCAGCGTCGAGAACGCGTCCCAAGGAAACCGAGCCGAGCTTCTGTTTCGTGTGAGTGATGGCGCCGTCGCGCATCATGTTGATGCGCCGGATCTCGAACGGATCGAGCCCGAGCTTTTCAGCGCAAAGGTCCAAATGCGATTCCGTTGCGAACTGGGCCTGCATGGCGCCGAACGTCCGGAACGCACCTGACGGCGTATTATTCGTGTAAACACCGTACGTATCGACCTGAACGTTCGGGATGTCGTACGGCCCGCAGGCCAGGATTGCCGCCTTCCGCATCACGCCCTCGGTGGACATGCCATATGCCCCTCCATCGGAGATCATGCGGAACGACACGGCGGTGATGCGGCCATCCCGCTTCAGCCCCATCCGATAGGTGATGCGTGCCGGGTGGCGCTTGGCCGTGGAGATGATCGAACTCCTCGCGGGTAAAGACGAGCCGAACAGGACGGTGAGTTTTCATCGCTGCCAGGGCCAGCATGCCCTGGTAGATCATGTCCTCCTTGCCGCCGAAGCCGCCGCCCACCGGGCTCATGATGAAGCGCACCTTGTTGATGGGCTTGGCGATGATCTCCGCCAGCATATGACGATGGTGCGTGATGTTCTGACTCGGTGAGATCACTGTCACGACGCCATCGTGGTCGACATAGGCCAAACCGGCTTCTGGCTCGAGATAGGCGTGCTCGACCTGCTGAGTCTCGTATTTCTCCTCGACGATGATGTCGGCTTCGGCGAACCCCTTCTCGATATCGCCCTTCCGGATTGGAATGTGCTTGACGATGTTGTCCTTGGCGTAATCGTGCAGCACAGGGGCGCCGGGACGCATGGCCTCTTCCGGATCGAAGACCGCCGGCAGCGGCTCGTACTCCACCTTGATGAGAGACAGAGCCTTGCGCGCCGTGACGAGATCCTCGGCCGCGACCGCAGCTACGGCCTCGCCGACATAACGCACCTTGCCGCGCGCCATGACGGGTTGATCATGGACGAAGACGCCGAACCCGTCCTTGCCAGGCACGTCGGCGGACGTGATCACGCAGGCCACGCCCTCGAGCGCCTCCGCCGCGCTCGTATCGATCGACTTGATAAGGGCATGCGGATGCGGGCTACGCAGCACCTGCATGTGCAGCATGCCGGGCATGATCATGTCGCCGGCATAGCGCAGGCGGCCTGAAACCTTGCTCGGCGCGTCGATCCGGCGAACATTGCTGCCGATATATGATTTGCCCGTAGAACTCTGCCTCGAGCACGGCAGGGCTGATGCGGCCCGCAATCACATCTCGAGCAATTTCGACGGCCTCAATGATCTTCGTATAGCCGGTGCACCGGCAGATGTTGCCGCCGAGGCGCTCCTTGATCTCCTCGATGTCGGCGTTGGGATTTTCCCGCAGCGCCGACGTGGCCGCCATGACCATGCCCGGAATGCAGTAGCCGCACTGGCTCGCACCCGTCTTATGAAACGCGCGCTGGACCGGCGTGAGCTCACCTGGAGGCGCGAGCCCTTCGATCGTTTCGATTTTCGCGCCATTCGCCTTGGCCACAGGCATCAGGCACGATTTCACAAGCTTGCCATCCACGAATACGGAGCAGGTGCCGCATTCTCCGGCTCCGCAGCCTTCCTTCGTCCCGGTCAGGTCGAGGTCGTCACGCAGAAAATCGATCAACCTCTGATGGGGCTTGGCGAACCGGCGAACCTTGCGGCCGTTCACCTCGAACTGGATATCAAGATCAGGCATGAGCTGCCTCCCTTTGAGCGGAGCCTGGCACAACTGCTCCGCAGGCGACGAGGGCCTCCTCGATGGCTGCTTGCACGAAACCGCAAACAACGGAGCGCCGATACTCACGGCGGGTGCGCGAGGCGACCCGATCGGCCGCCATTGCGCTAGCGCGCGCAATGAGGTCCTGCGATATGCGCTCACCTTTCAACTTGTCTTCCACGTCGTTGAGACGCATCGGCACGGGGCCGATGCCGCCGACGGCAACGCGGACGTCCTCTATCACCTCACCAGAGGCATCGGTTTTGGCCAATGCTGCCGCGCAGACCGTCGAGATCACGAGCGAACGGCGCCGACCGACTTTTTGGAATGAGCCGCCATAACCGGCCATTGATGTGCAGGTTATGGCAGTGACGATTTCGTCCGGCTCGAGCGCCGTTTTCCCAGGGCCGAGAACGAACTCGGAAACCGGGAGTGATCGGCGCTCGATGCTCCCCTGCGCAAGCCGCGCGATCTCGATCTCACCATCCATGGCGAGTAGCGGCGGCGTACCGTCCGCTGCCGGAGATGCATTGACGACATTCCCGGCCAGCGTCGCCTGCTCCCTGATCTGATCATCAGCGAACCAGACGGCGCAGTAGGGCATGCAGGGCAGATGCTCCCTCAGCACCTCGTCAGTCAGGAACTGCTGGAACACGACATTGGCGCCAAGCCGGACACGCCCGTTGGACACCTGATAGCCCGACAGCTCGGGAATGCGGCTGATGTCGATCAGCACCGGCACATGAACGTCACCTGCCCGACCCTCACGAGCCCAGGGCAAGATGTCCGTTGCGCCAGCCACAATTCTGCAGCGCCCGCGATGGGCTTGGAGCTCGGCGAGTGCATCGCCGAGCGTCGTGACTGTCAGGTATTCATCGCAGAGGAGCATTTTTCTCCAAAACGAAGTTATTTCTTCAAGGGTGCGTAGAACGTGCCCTCAACCTCGAAAATGTCATCTTGGTTGAGGCGATCGACTTCGATAATCGATCGAGGCGGATACGGACCGTCACCCCACAGCTCCTGCTGCACCTTGTTTACGAGTGGCCGGTACCGGTACATGTCGGTGACGTAGACCACGATCCGTACAGCATCGCGCAGGGTTGCGCCCTCCAACTCGGCGATATGCTTCATGTTGAGAAAGGCCTGGCGGATCCGCGCCTCTTCGCCCTCAACGAGCTTGTTCTCTTTCGGATCGATCCCGCGCATGCCCGCGACGAAAACAAAGTCTCCGGCGCGGGTGCCGAGATTCCAGGTGCCGGTCGGCTTAATGGCCCCTTCCGGCGCCAGCGTTTTCACGCCGGCTGGTGATAGCGGGAGGTCTTGCGCTGACGCTGGCAACGCAATCGCCAGCGCCAAAGCTGACGCAATACCCAACCGTTTCACCATGCTCATGGCTGTTTCCTCCTCCGATGGTTGAATTACTTCGCTTATTCTGCGGCCACTTTCTGGGCTTTATCCATGTTGGCCTTCACGACCACCTTGATCGCATCCTCCACGCGATCCTTCGCGTAGCGGATCGCCGTCGGCAGATCCGAAAGCGGGAAGGTGTGCGTATGGATCTTCGTGGCGTCGAAGCGCTTCTGCCTCATGAAGGCTTCAGCGCGGTGGGTTGCTGACTTCCCTTCGCCACGAATGCCGTAGACGTAAATGTTGTTGCGAACGATGTGCGCGACATCGACCGGCACCTCACCGTGCGGGAATGCGGCGAGGCAGACCTTACCGCCGCGATTGACCATCTTGATCGCGTCGTTGAGGGCGCCAGGCGCTGCGGAGCATTCGAGCACGTAGTCAACACCCTTGCCGCCGTTCAAATCCTTCACGGCTTGCACCACATCATCCACCTTGCGGATGTTGATGACGTGATCGGCACCAAGCTCCTTGCCGATTTGCAGGCGATTGTCGCGCGTGCCGGTCAGAATGACGGGCTGCGCGCCGAGGGCCTTTGCAACGGCGACGCCAAGGAGTCCGATTGGTCCGGGACCGGTCACCACGACGCTTTCACCCGCAATGAGCCCGCCGAGCTCCGTCAGGCCGTACATGGCGGTACCAGCCGTGACGACCAGAGTCGCCTCCTCGTCCGACATGTCGTCGGGGACGCGGATCAACGTATTGATATTGTTGACCTGATACTCGCAGAAGCCGCCGTCGGTGGTGAAGCCGTTGGCCCGATGTCCCTTGTCGACATCACCGTAGTTCAGTCCGTAATTGTGACACGAAGTATACATGCCCTGGCGGCAGCGCTTGCACTGTCCGCAGCCAGCATGAATTTCGACCGCCACCCGGTCACCGATATTGAATTCGTCAACTCCCGGACCGAGCGCCACCACGGTGCCCATGTACTCGTGACCCGGCGTGTAGTTCTTATTGAACGGATCGCCGCCTTGGATGAGCGCTGGCGGGCCGTGATAGATGATTTCTAGATCGGTTGCGCAAATAGCCACGGCATCGATCCGGATGAGCACCTCGGCCTTTTTCGGCACGGGCACCGGCTTGTCTTTCAACGTAAGCTCACCCGGGTTGCCGAGAACCCAGGCCTTCATGGTCTCGGGGATTGGAAACTCGGGACTTGTCTTGACGTTGCTCGGCATCGCCATCGTGGCTATTCCTTTCTATTCTCCTCGCCTGAGGGCATCCCAATTGCTGATGGTTACTTGGAAACTACCGGGTTAACTCGGCCCGATTGCCGTACCGCTCCGAAATTGTTCCCGCACAGGTCCGCACTGCGGTCTTGACCTTTTCGAGGTGCTCGCCTTCAGCACGCATCCTCGGCATGGAGCAGCTGACCGAGCCGATGACCGCCCCCGTGTGGTCACGGATAGCGGCGCCGATGCAGACCACGCCTGGCTGGAATTCCTCATCGTCGATCGAGTAGCCGTTGCGGCGAACGAGCCGCAGCTCCTCGATCAAATCTGAGATCGTCGATATGGTTTTGTCCGTGAACCGATGTAGGCGCGTATGGGCAATGACGCGCGCGATTTCCGCCTCTGGCAACCATGCCAAGATCGCCTTACCCGTGGCGGTCGCATGAGCGGCATCTGTTCTGTTGGCCTCATCGGACCCGGCCCGGATCGGAAACTTCGATTCGAGCTTCGCCAGTGTCACAAGCGCATGCCCCTGCAGGGTCGCGAGGTGGACGCTCTCGAGCGTCGCCTCATTCAACGCCCGCAGATGCGGCATGGCGATATCGACCAGGCTGAATTGCTTCAGCCGCTGGTTGGACAACTCGGTGATTTTTGAGCCGAGATAATAGCTTCGCGTGCGCGGCGAACGGCCGACAAATCCGTGCTTGGCGAGCGTCGCGAGAAGGTGATGGCAGGTGGGAGCTCTGAGGGCCGCTTTGCTCGCGATCTCGCTCAGCGACATTTCACGGTCGGACTCCCCGAGGATCTTCAACAATTCCAGCGCCCTCTCGACGGACTGAACCGTCCGTGGGCCTTTGGCTACAGGAAGGGCATCCAGGGTGATGTCCGCGACCATGGACTCGAGCTTGCCGTCTCTATGTTCGACGCGCTCCGCCATCGGGGCAGTGCTTCGCCTTGCTGAAACTCGACGCCGAGATGAGGGCATTTTTTCCGACCAAAGTCAAACTTTTTGTCGAGTATCAAAGTTCGTTTGATATCATCAAATTCATCACTACACCATCCCTCTAGCCAAACGGTTCGCAGACCGGGTAGCGCCAGCGGAGGCAGACGCCGCTGGCCGCCGACCAGCTCAGGATGAACCCAGACCCGAAAGGCGTTTGGATTAAAGTTTGCAGGAGAAACTTCGCTAGCCGGCCGATGCTCATATCATCGGTCGGCTTCGAGGGGTGAGAAATTTGCTCGACCGCGAGGCGAGTTAACGATGAGGTAAGCTGGCGGTCCGCGATCCGCAGCTTTCCATAGGCGGTGCCGTCGTTGTCCAGCCGTCCTTGGTTATGGTCACGACATAGCGCCGGCACCCTTGCGGAGCGCCAGGCACGAAGCGAACCCGGAAAGAGGGCCAACTCGGGATTCTCTGACGGGGCCAAACGACTGTGGCGTTGTTATCGGGATTCCCAAGCGCCCTTTGAATAGCAATGCCTGCATTGCGGTAGTCGGTCGGCGACATCCGCTCCAGTAGAACTCGCGACAAGCCAGGATGAAGCCCTACCGCAACTGCGCGTCTTTGATAGGGATCCTCCGGATCAACCCTCGGCGGGGGCAATCTCTCGGGTTGGGCGTTCTCATTGTCAGCGGCCGTTTCCGGCAATGAAGCTGTCTCGTTGTCCGCCAAAACCTCCGAAAACTCGTCGTCTTGGGTTTCCGTTGCGTTGAGGGTCACCACCTCCCTGCTTTCCACTTCCTCCGGTCTTTCCATTTGCTCCGGCGACTCGGCGGCAATCTCGGTCGAAGGGGATGATCCTTCAGTTTCAGGCAGCGCCCGCTCGTCCAGCGCGGCCTGCTCCAACGACGGCTGGTTGAATGATGGTTCCGGTCCCTCCGCTACCCGAGTGGCGTTATCGTTGAGCTGGGTCTGAGCTCGGTCGATCAAACCCGTTGAGTGATCAAGAACGACATTCAACCACTCCGGCCAGGCTGTCCGATCAGCCATCAACACCCAGCCGACACCCACAGCGATAAGCAGGAACAGAATGCTGCGGAGCGCAGCAGCCATTCGTGACCGGTGCGGCGGGGGGCAAACCCGTTCGCCCGGCGTCATCTCGTCAAAGGCAAAGATCTCGTCGGAATCGAAGCTGTCGTATCTGGGATAGTCCGAGGTCGAACGCCGACCAAAGGCGACCATGGCTTCCCCTCCAAATGTCGCTCGTCGGTGTCTTTCCCCGCTGTTGCGTAAGCATCTAAAATTTGCGGGCGAAATGATGACGAAGTCGCG
This sequence comes from uncultured Pseudomonadota bacterium, assembly GCA_963786775.1. Taxonomy (GTDB): domain Bacteria; phylum Pseudomonadota; class Alphaproteobacteria; order Rhizobiales; family Hyphomicrobiaceae; genus ZC4RG25. Next base: position 83,303 of record CAWBAM010000006.1, read on the forward strand.
CCCGCGCCGGCCCCGCCGGACGGCTCCAACCGGCAAGTATCCAAGTAGATAATCGATTGCTTTATATCCCTGCACTGCCGCTAATCCGTCGGCACGCACTCGCCCACTTCACCAAATAGGCGACGCGTGAGACGGGCGAGACCTGGAGCCGCACGCACCGGCGCAACCCCAGGTAAAGTGAGCTGTTTTTGCGCCAGTAGATCGTCAGCAGGATGGCTTTGGCCCGGGATTGTGGTATGGCTGGAAGGCTTGCCGGAACTGCCAGCGAGGCCGGTTCCCGCGTATCTCATCGGGAGGAACAGATGTCCGATTTTTCGCTTAGGAACGCGCGCCGCCGCGATTTTCTCAAAGGTGTCGGAGCCGCTGGCGGGGCGATGGCGTTGAGTGTCACGCTGCCCCGCGCACTTTGGGCTCAGAGCCCGCCGCCGAAGGTTCCAATCGGCCAGGTCGTGGCCTTTACCGGCTCAGGCGCCGAATACGGGCCGTTCTTCCGTGATGCGGCACAGCTGGCCCTGAACCAGATCAACACGGCGGCCGAACAGGTCTTCGGCGGTCCGATCGTCGAGCGGTTGATTGCAGAAGAACTCCAATACGCTTCCAACACCTGCCATCGAGGCAGCTCGCAAGCTGGTCGAGGCCGATGGTGTTGCCGGCCATCATCTGCGAGTGGTCGAGCGGCGTGACGGTGGCGGTGGCCACTTCGGTTACGATTCCCTCAGGGCGTGCTGCAGGTCGGCAACGGTACGACATCGCCGCTGGTGTCCGTACTCCCCGAGGACGAGGGCAAGGACCTGCTGTTCCGCACCAGCCCCTCGGACGCCCTGCAGGGCGTGGTCGCGGCGGACCTCGCAGCTGGCAAGATCATCGACGGTTACAAGTTCGACACCGCGGCGACCATCTACATCAACAACCCCTATGGTCAGGGGCTGTCCAACGCGTTCGCCGCAGCCTTCGAAAAGCGTGGCGGTAAGGTGCTGGCCCAGGTCGCACACCCCGAGGAGGTGCAGCCGACCTACCGCTCCATCCTGAGCGCGGCGCTTCAGGACAAACCCGGCGTGCTGGTGCTGCCGACATATCCGGCCCACACCGCTCAGATCCTCAAAGAGAGCCGCGACATCTTCGGGTACACGAGCTGGCAGTTCACTGACGCGAACCGGTCCAGCGAGGTGCTCGATGCGGTCGGCGGTAAGGACCTTGCGGGCAAGCTCGGGACAGTGCCTTCGGCAGACCCTGAATCGCAAAGCTACAAGGCATTCGCGGAAGCCTATCGCGCAGCCACCAAGCAGGACCGTATTCCGCCCTTCACGGAGACGACCTACGACGCGGCGATGGTCATCGGTCTGGCGCTGGCCAAGGCGGTCGCCGATGGGATCACCGATGCGTCTGAAATCACCGGCACTGCGCTTCGTGATCGCCTGCGCCCGATCGCTAACCCGCCGGGCGAGAAGATCATCGGCGGCAGCCAGGAGGAGATCACGAAGGCGCTGCAGTTGCTCAAGGAAGGAAAGGAGATCGACTACGTCGGCGCCGGCGGCTCGGTCGACTTCGACCAAAATGGCGACGTCAAGACGCCGATAGCGGTCTGGCGTTACACCGAGACCGGCGACGAGACGGTGCGGATCGTCCCCGCCGAGGAAATCGCGTCCGAATAATCCGGAGCAGCTTACGTAACGAAAATGGGCGCCTGAGCGGCGCCCATTTTTTGTGGCCGTGTCGGCCGTTACATGAAATCGGAGACCTTCTTACGCTCAGGAATAATCCCCTGCGGGCGGAACAGCACGATCAGCGCGAGCATCACCGCCACGAGCATCCAGCGGAGATAGGCGCCACGCGATGGCAGGTCGGGCGAGATGGCCTGGAGCGCAGGGCTCAACACATCGATCATGAAGGCCGCTCCGCTCCACACGCCCCAAACCGCGAAGGCTCCGAGAATGACACCCTTGTTGTTGCCGCTGCCTCCTAGCATCACCATCACCCAGACGATGAAGGTGGCGAAGAGCGGATTGAAGTGGCTGTAGTCGATGCTGACCACGTAATGGGCATAGACGGCGCCCGCGACACCCATGATGAAGCTGCCAAGTACGAAGGACTCGACCCGACGCAGGGGTACATTCTTGCCGCTCATCGCAGCCGAGTTCTCCTCGTCGCGAATGGCGCGCTGGAGGCGTCCCCAAGGCGAACGCGAGATGCGCTCAAGCAGGAGGTAGATCACCGCGAGGATGATCGCCACGACCACCAGATAGAGGAAGACGTAGTCACGCGGCGCGAGCGGCGCGACGAAGCGCGCGATCCCCTCCGGCAACCAGCTACACGGCGGATCGGTGAAGACGCAGTCAAGCGGGCGCGGATACCACGCATCGGTTGCGGCCCGTTGGCCAACCAGCGCTCGTTCTGGAAGATGAAGCGGATCACTTCGGCAATGCCGAGCGTCGCAATGGCGAGGAAGTCTGTGCCGTAGGCGTAGAACAGGAACGCTGATGAGGAACCCCGCAATGGCCGACACGACACCCGCAGTCAGGATGCCGGCAATGATCGGCCAGCCGAGCCCGAAGGCCTGCTGGGAATAGGCTGCGAGTGCACCCGAACGGCATCGTCGTGGTGACAAGTGCCGAAGTGAAGGCGCCGATCGCAAAGAAGCCGGCGATGCCAAAATTGACGTGCCCTGTCAGGCCCCACTGGCTGTTCAGGCCGAGAGAGGATGGCGTAGATCCCCGCCATCGTCGAAAAGGAGGCGACATAGGTCAGGGCGCCTCGTGGCAACGAGCAGTGGCAGCGCAACCGCAACTACGGCCGCAATCACCAGCGCAAGCGGCAGGCGCAGCTTCAGTCGCCCCGGAAGGACCAGCAGCCCGAGCAGAACCAGCGGCAGAAAGAGGAATGCGGCGCGCGCCAGATCGGCCTTGTTCATCTCAGTCCCCCCTCTGCCCGAAGAGACCCTGAGGCTGCAGGAGGAGCACGACGACCAGCAGGATGAATGCTGCCCCCGGACCGTAGGCGGGGTTGATAAATGAGGAGGACGCCTGCTGCGCCACGCCGATGATAACTGCTCCCACAATCGCCCCGACGGGGCTCCCCAGCCCCCGACGATCGCCGCCGCGAACATGGGCAGAAGCAGCCAGAAGCCCATTTCAGGCCGCAATTGAGACGCTGAGCCGAACATCACCCCACCGGCCGCGGCGAGACAGGCGCCGAGGACCCAAGTCCAGGCAATTACCCGCTCGGTGTTGATGCCACGCACCTGCAGCCAGATCGGGATTGTTGGCGGCGCGGTATCGCCTTGCCCATATGTGTGCGCTCGAGCAGCAGCCAGGTGAGGATGACGCAGCACCGTTGCACAAGAACGAAGACTTGGTCGGCCTGCACCCGGATGCCGAGCGGTAGATCGAGGGCCGGATTCGCGCGACCGGGTAGCAACAAGAAATCAGAGCCCCAGACGAGATAGATATCGCGCTGCGCAGAAAGAAGGCAGCCGCGAGAGAGGCCATAGCAAAAAGCACCAGGGACGCGACCCGCACCCGGAAGGCCGGAAAAGCACCCGGTCAACTGCCAGCGCGATCAGGGAGACAATCGGCATCGACAGGATCAGTCCCGCCAGCAGCTCCCACCCGAAGGAAAACGGGCGCATGGGAGGGCCGGCCGGCAACAGCGCGGCAAATGTCAGAGCACCGTAAGCGCCGAGTGTAACCAGCTCGCCATGCGCAAAGTTCGGGAACTTGAGAACGCCGTAGACCAACGTCAGCCCTATCGCTCCGAGCGCGATGATGCCGCCGAGCATCACCCCCCAAACCGTCAGCGACAGCAGCTCCGAGAGGGAGGCCCCTTGCGGCTCCCGAGCAGCCAGAACACCACCAGGGTTAAGAACAGCGCCAGTCCGAGAGCCCATGGTCTGCAGCGATGCCATCAACGCTCCGTGTGGTCCGGCCGTCGCTTCTGGCCAGCGCGCACCCGGATGCTCCCTCTGCATGTGGCGGTTTCTTCACTGCCCCAGCCACCGAGAACAGCCGGCCGACCTCTGGGGGTAGATCGTTGAGCAGCCTGGCGCGGCCTCTCAAGCGGTCTCCGCCCTGCTGCTAAGGAGCCAGAGCCTCTGTGGGCATCTCCAGGGATAGCTTTGCATCTGCTCGACCCACCAGCATTGCTGGGCCGGTCCGGCAGCCTCCGGATCCGGCCCAAAGCCACGCCTCCACCATCTTCGGCGATAACCCAGCCCACCTGGCTTGTCCATACCGATGAAGCTCTTGGCTTCAGCATCAGCTCACCCACATCGCTGCACCATCGGTCCTGGCCATTGGCCCGCACCTCTGCCTGCGGCGGCGCCGATTGCGCAGTGTCCCCAGGCGCGGAAGACTCGGAACTTTATCCATGGTGGCTCCGACATCCTGGCGGGTCCTCTGCGAGGAGGCGCCCACTCCCGGTCTCCTCGTGCACGGTGCGAAGTCCGGCGAAGACGTTGGCCGCCCGTGCAGGAGGATACCGCCGCGGCTTCATCGACCTGATAACGGCTCGAGGCGGCGATGCCCCGCCCGTCGAAGACCACTGGCCTTGGTGGTGCAGCAGCCGAACATCGTCTTCATCAGGGTCGACTCGCCCGGCCGCTCGGCTCAATGCAGTTCCAGCCATCTCTGGCTCCCCACCTCGATCCAGACGTTGCGGCAGAGATTTCGGCGATCGGGTCTGCAGAGGCAGACCCTCGACCTGGAACACGTGCAAGTACCGCCCCCCAGGAGGTGATCCTCCAGCACCTGTGGGTCGCGGCGCACCTCCTCGAGGGCGGCCTCCATCGAGGCGGCGGCCTCGGCCGACCACTCATCGTCCCTGGATCGCGTAGCCCATCACCAGATCCATGTCGGGCTGCATCAAGGAGGAAACGCTATGGCGCTCGCGCCGGCAAGAAGCTCGACGTCTCGGCGAGCTTCTTCATGGAGGTGGTGGTTGACGCCGGCCGCGGGCTTGTCCAGGAGCACCAGCCTGGACCTTGGTGATCAGCAGTATGAGCTGAAGCGAGGACATGTACATAACAACATTA
>CAWBAM010000007.1:0-6878 GCA_963786775.1 uncultured Pseudomonadota bacterium
GCACCTGCGCGGTCTCCGCCTCGCTGAGGTCCTCGAGTAGCGCAGCACGACCACCGCGCGCTGCTTGCGCGGCAGCGTCTGCATGAACTCCCAGAGCGCGTCGTTGACGCCGTCGTGGTGCACGTCGACGAACGCCTGGTCGGGCAGGGTGTCGGTGCTTGCTCGTTTCGCTTCCACGCCCGCCGCCACAGCGAGCTGTGCTCGTTGACGGGGATCCGGCGAAGTACCCGTCGACCAGCTCCCGCCGCTGCACGCGGTTCCAGGAACAGGTACGGCTTCCGCGAACGCCGTCTGCGTCGGCGCCATGCCCGCGGAGATCTTGCATCTTCGCGACGTACGCGCGCCGATCATCGCGCTTGTTCACCACCCCCTGGGCTACGAGCCGGGACTGCCGGAGGAGCGAGCCAAGCAGCTCATCGCGAGCGAACGGCGGCCCTGAAGTTCGCTCGTCGCGTGATTGTCACCAGCCCGTTTACGAAGCGGCTTCTGACCGAAGTCTTCGAGGTTCCGACCGATCTCATAACGGTCGCCATGCCGGGCACTGCAGCCTGCCGAGCGGGCGTCCGGCAGTGGGCCTGGCCAACAACTAAGGCTGCTCAGCGTCGGCTCGATTACTCCCCGGAAGGGCTATCCAATCTTGGTGGAGGCCCTGGCTCCCCTTTCAGGATTGGATTGGCGGCTGACGATCGTTGGGCCGCAGGATCGGACAGAGCGGCATTCGCTGAGCTTCAGGCTGCCATAGCGCGTCACAAGCTCGACGACCGGATCGAGCTGACCGGTGCTCTCGACCGTCAAAGAATTGCCGAAGCCTATGCAGGCGCAGACCTATTCGTTCTGCCTTCGCTGTTCGAGGGCTTCGGCATGGTGCTGACAGAAGCCATGGCGCGTGGCTTGCCCATCGTCTGCACGACTGGGGGAGCCGCAGCTGAAACGGTGCCGGACGATGCGGCGCTCAAGGTTCCGCCAGGAGCCGTTGGGCCACTGCGGGAGGCCTTGCGGCAAGTGATCTACGAGATGCCGATCTACGCCGCCGGCTCGCGGATACATCATGGAGGGCGGCCCAACAGCTGCCCCGGTGGGAGGAAACAGCGCACCGAATTGCGGCCGTGATCCGGGAGGTGGCCCCATGAGCGGCTTCTCCCCGGACTGGCTGGCCCTGCGAGAGCCTGCAGACCACGCCTCGATCAACGCCGCGGTTCGCGCGGCCTGTGTGGAAGTCTTCGCCGGACGCGACATCGTTCGGATCGTCGATCTGGGCTGCGGGACCGGGTCGAATCTCCGTAGCCTCGCCCCGAGCCCTCGGAGTGCGCCGGCGACCGGAGCCTGATCGACAACGATCCGGCGCTCTTGGAAATCGCTGCCTCTACGGCAGTCTTGGAAGCGGTGTCAGAGGTTGCCTGTAAACGGGTTGACCTTGCCAGCGTCGAGTTCCGTCCCCTCCTATCGGGAGCAGACCTTGTAACCGCATCGGCGCTGTTCGACCTTTTCTCGGTCGAAGCCATCGAACGGCTGGCCGGCGCCGTCGCAGCCGAGCGCTGCGCCTTCTACACCGTTTTCACGTACGACGGCATCGCCGCCTTTCTGCCGGAGCATTCGGCTGATGGGGCCATGCGCGAGACATTCAATCGGCATCAGCGGACGGATAAGGGCTTCGGCCCCGCAGCTGGCCCCACTGCCTCCGATGCGCTCGCTGCAGCATTCGCGAGATACGGCTATTCCGTCCTCAGAGGCAAAAGTCCCTGGGTTCTCGACGACGCGCCAATCGCGAGTTGCGGCGAGAGCTGGAGCGCGGATGGGCGGCGGCCGTACGCGAGACCGGTCTCGTTCCGCCTGCCACAATCGACGAGTGGCTGGCTCACCGAGATGCTGCCGAGCCGGCGGTGACCATCATTGGTCACGAGGACCTGCTGGCGATTCCTCTACCGCTTAGGCAAGCCTGTCAGCATCCGCCGCAGCACGTTGTCCTTGCGCACGAAGTAGTGGAAAAGCGCCATGCCGGCGTGCCCGATGACGAGCACAATGAGCAGCCAGGCCAGCGAGGCATGGACGGCCAGAACCTGGTTGGCGAGCTCCTGGTTCGCTGACGTCAGCGCCGGCAAGGAGAACAAGCCGAAGATATCGAGAGCCGGATAGAGCGAAATTCCGATCCAGCCCAGGATCGGCAGCACAATCAGCAAGACGTAAAGCGACCAGTGGACGATTGCGGAGCCGGTCCGCTGCCACGGCTCGAGCGTCAGGCTCGGGCTTTGGCGCCCCGTGCACAAACCGATAGGCGAGGCGCGCCAGCATGACCCAGAGCAAGATGAAGCCGAGAAGCTTGTGCGTGCTGTAGAGCGAATTGGTCGTCTCATCCCAGATGTTAAGGTCGTAGCCGCGGTAGACCATGGCCAGCCCAATCGGAACCTGCACCGCGACGAAGGCGACGGTGATCCAATGGAAGGCGCGCGCGACAGCACTGTAGCGCTCGACAGGGGGATCGGTGTTCGGCACGTACTCTGTCATGGAGATCTCCCATCGCTTCTGAGGTCGCAGTCGAAAAGGACATCACCGTCATCGAGTAGGTGAACGCGGGTGCGGGGGCGCCGTGCCTCACACAAACGGCTAATCGGCCTGAGCGCGAGACCCGTCTGCCCCGATCCGATGATCAAGGGAGCAACGAGCAGGTGAAGCCGATCCACGGCTCCCGCGTCGATGAAGCGGGAGACAGTGCGGGCGCCGCCTTCGATCAGCAGCCGCTTGAAGCCGCGGTCGAAAACGCGGCAACGATCTCATTCGGCTCGATCCCCATCGGACCAGAGGCAAGCCGGATGACCTCGACCCCTTCGGGCGTTTGCGCATCGCACGCGCGTATCACGATCCGGCGCGCGCCATCGTCGGCTAGGCACTGCGCATTGACCGGAAGCCTGCCATTAGGATCGATCACGACGCGAGCGGGATGTGGCCCGCTGACCCGGCGGACATTGAGACGGGGATCGTCGGCCAGCACCGTGCCGATGCCAACGACGACCGCATCGACGCAGGCCCTGAGCCGGTGCAGGTGGTCCAACGCCGCATCGCGGTTGATCCAGCGGCTTTCGCCGGTCGGGGTGGCGACGCGGCCGTCGAGCGACTGCCCAAGCTGTGCAACCACGAACGGCCGGGTGAGACTGGCCCTTCGAATGACTTCGCAGGGGTCGTCCGCGATCGTGTCAGTTCTGCTCTCGCTCATGTTTTTCGACTTTGAGCAGATCCCATAACCACCGTTTGATCGGCAGGTATTTCCACCCGATGAGCGTGCTTGATTGGTGCAAACTGAAACTCGGCCGCTTACGCTAGGTCACGCCTTCAGGCCCATCCTAGCATGTAACGATTGGAATACAGAGCATCCGCGTCACCAAGCGCCTGCAGAGCCGTCGGCATGCCCGTGCCAATCTCAACGCTGGTAGGGCGGCATCTGCGCGGCGTTCCTCTGTGGCGATTTTGGCTGGCACTGGGCGGCAGGGATCATTGCGGCATTGGGCGTCCACCTTCGGTGACGCGATGGTTTCGCAAACCAGCTTTCCAGAGAAGGGCTGAGCCTCGCCATATTTACCATTCGCGCTGATTTTTTTCGGCGAAGCCAAGCCCCTGCGCTCCTGATGTTGGTTCTTGGTTCGGCTCTGGCCGGCGCGTTGGCCTCGCGGCCATGACATCCAGTCTTCACCTCAACAGGGGGCCGAACGGAGCGACTGCATTGTCAACACCAGCGTCGCCAATCAATCCGAACGCGGGCTCAGCGTCTTTCATCCCATTACTACGCTCATTGCGGACGGCTTCGTCCTCGAGAACCCACGTACGCTCAACCGCGTTCTATTTGCGCGTCAGGTTGTCGATGGCGATTTCCAGCTCTCGTTTGAGACGGAAAATGGTCCGAAGACGATTTGGCAACCACACTCGTCCTCGAGAATGCCCTATTGCTGGCCGCTCGCCGTCCCGGCTCAGCCCGGATCCTCCGTTACCGAAGCACGGAGATTGTCATCGAGGACAAAAGCCCCGATGGCGATTGGGTAGTGCACAACGAGGTTTGGCATCGCTGGGTGCTTGCGGAGGTCGAAGGCGTGCCTGCGACACTACAGCGAGCCAATGTTCTGTTTCGCGCCGTCGAGGTGCCATCAGGCCGCCACACCGCGCGCTTTGTGTTCCGACTGCTAGCCGGCGCGATGCGCGAGGTTCTGAACTGAATGTGACATACCGGCCCGAACTTGTTTCTCCCTGGCCGCTGACCCCCGACCCAATGCTATGATGCTCATCTCCGTCTATCTCCGGGCCATAGGGCTCCTTCTGTCCGAGCGCTGGCACGCGGCCTCGCTTGCCCTAGCCAACGTCGGCGTTGCATTTGTCGCGCTCGCTGAGCCTGTCCTTTTCGGTCGTGTCGTAGACGGCCTTTCGCGCGGCGACGCCGTGTTCCAGCTCATTCTCCTTTGGGCCGTGCTTGGGCTGCTTGGCATTTTCGCCAGCGTCTTGGTCGCAGTCGCAGCCGACCGGCTCGCGCATCGCCAACGGCTCGCCGCGATGAGCCGCGCCTTTGAGCGCACACTGACGCTGCCAATCAGCTATCTGGCCGAGCGCGGAACGGGGGCCACGGTTCGCACCATACTCGCGGGCACGGATGCCTTGTTCGCCACCTGGCTGACATTCGTGCGCGAGCAGCTTTCGGCAATCGTCAGCATTTTGTTCTTGGTTCCGACAGCCATTTACATGGACTGGAGATTGGCCAGCCTGCTGGCCATTCTGGCGGTGGTCTACGTTATCCTGAACGTCACGGTCGTCTACCGCACCTCCGACGGGCAAGCGTCGGTCGAGCGGTATTACATCGACGTTTTCGGCCGGGTGGGCGACGTGATCGGCAACATCCCTGTCGTGCAGAGCTACGGGCGCCTGTCGGCAGAAGCGGCTGCCCTGCGCGATCTGATGAATCAGCTCCTTGCCGCTCAATATCCCGTGCTGACGTGGTGGGGATTGCTCAATGTCCTCACGCGCGCCGCCTCCACGATCACTATGGTCTCGATCTTCTCGGTAGGCAGTTGGCTCGCTACCCGCGGCGAGGTCACGGTGGGCGAGATCGTCAGCTTCGTGGCCTTCGCCGGCCTCCTCATCGGCAAATTGGATCAGCTTTCGAGCTTCGTGGCGCGTATGTTCATGCAAGCGCCGACGCTCAAATCATTCTTCGACTTGCTCGATGCGACCGTCACCATCGTGGAGCGGCCGGACGCGAAACCGTTGCTGAACGTGAAGGGCCACGTGCGCTACGAGAACGTCACGTTCCGTTATGGCAAGGGCGAACAAGGCGTTTTCGATCTGACGTTCGAGGCCAAGCCGGGCGAAACGATCGCCCTCGTCGGCCCAACGGGCTCCGGAAAGACGACGACGCTCGCCATGCTGCAGCGTCTGCGCGACCCCGATTGCGGCCGCATTCTGATCGATGGGCAGGATATCCGCGACGTCACGCTGCACTCGCTCCGCCGTGCCATAGCGGTGGTGTTCCAAGACGCGGGCCTGTTCAATCGCAGCATCGCCGAGAACATTCGAATTGGCCGCCCAGATGCCAGCGACGCCGAGATCGAGGAGGCCGCACGTCTCGCCGAGGCGCACGCCTTCATCATGCGCAAACCGCGGGGCTACGGATACCTTGCGGGCGAACGAGGCGCCGCACTGTCGGGCGGCGAGCGCCAGCGCATTGCCATTGCCCGCGCCATTCTCAAGCAGGCCCCAATTCTCATATTGGATGAGGCCACCAGCGCCCTCGATACGGAGACCGAAAGCAAAATCAAACGCGCCCTCGACACTCTGCGCCGCGGACGGACGACGTTCATCATCGCCCACCGCCTGTCGACCGTGGCCAATGCTGACCAAATTCTTGTCTTCGACCACGGGCGCATCGTCGAGCGGGGCACGTTCAAGGCGTTGGTCCAGCAGGGCGGCCTGTTCGCCCGGCTGGTCGCCGAGGGCGGGTTCACGGAGCCGAAGGAGCGGGACGAGCCGAGTCTCTTCTCTCGTCGCTGCCGAGGCTGTGTCCTAGCAAGGCCGCAACTTACCAACTGGCCGTTTGCCGTGGTCGTTCAGTCTAGGCTTTCAGGCCGGATTAGCGATGCTGGGCCAAGTGCACGATTACGTCAGGCGGGACCATCCCGATCCACCTAGACGGTCGGCCCGCCTTCGAGATGAAAGCGCTGCTTGATTTTCGGTGAATAGACTGTCGCGCACGGACCGATATGTCGCGAGAATTTGGTCGCGATTGCCGAGCTCGACCACGGCCGAGGCATCGAGTGTCGGCCAGTACTCCACATCCACCGCCATGGTGCGCGTGAACTCGAGAGCCTGGTGATGAGCCTCCGGGGACAGGGTGATGATCAGGTCGAAGCTCGTATCGTCCAGGTCACTCAACGTCTGCGGCCGGTGGCGCGATAAATCGATTCCGATTTCGCTCATCACCGTCTCGACAAACGGGTCGCGCTCCCCTGCGCGCACGCCCGCCGACTCGACGTAGATGCGTTGGCCAGCCAAATGCCGCAGAATTGCCGCCGCCATTGGCGACCGGATTACATTCATTGAGCAGACGAACAATACAGACCCAGGTACCTCCCCGCCCCCTCGGACCATCTCAGCCCTTCCAGTGCAGCGCACACACAAGCGTGAAGAGCCGCCGCGCGGTGTCGTGATCCACCCGGATCTTGCCCTTGAGCCGCTCCATGAGGATCCGGCTGCCTTCATCGTGCAGGGCGCGACGTCCCATGTCGATCGACTGAATGCGTGAAGGCGGCGCAGAGCGGATCGCGTTGTAATAGCTCTCGCAGACGATGAAGTAGTCTTTGATCAACCGCCGTAGCGGCGTCAACGACAGCACGTGGGTCACGATTGGG
>CAWBAM010000008.1:0-9959 GCA_963786775.1 uncultured Pseudomonadota bacterium
TCGGGCCAAAAAGTCTTCTCTTTGATCGTGCGAGAAATGTATGTCTGACTGTTGGGAAACTTAGAAAGAATCGCCTCTGGATCTTTTTGGAAGTTCTCGTAGATGTACGTATGGCTGCCCACGCGGAAGCGGTAAACTGAGGTATTGCCAATGCCCGACCCCTTTTGGGTCCAATTCTCGATCACGCAAAATGTGGAATTCGGCTCATAGTCGAAGAACTCGTCTATTGAGCCGGTAATGACCACATCAAGGTCCATGAAGAGGACATCGCCAGAGATGCCTCCGAGGTCTGGTGCCCAAAAGCCAACCTTCCGCCACGGCAGGTTGGCGACGCGTGGCGGAAGAGCAACCTCAGGTAGAGGCTGTGTGATGACCGCCGAGTCTATGCCTGACGGATCATCGGTGTAGCATATAAGCCGCGTTTGCCGGCGCGTATTCCGGCTGATCATCGACCAGAGGCAGTTCACGTAGTGCGCTGGGTAACGTGTGCCCCATTTCGCGCATATGACGGTCTGCATCGAGGTACCCTGAACTGTGCAAGCTAATCTGGTGAAAAAAGGAAAGGAAAAGTATCCTGGGCGCAACCTGCTTATCATGAGGCAACTGGTCACGCCTATGGGGTCATCCGCAATCGAGTGCTATGTCTGGATCGGGCGCTCAGAGTGCGCCTGATCACAATATTCTAGCTTTGCCGTTTGGTAACCGCTTCATGATGGCTCGTTTTAGTTTTCTCAATAGGTGACCCCTAGGAGGAGGCAATTTGGACGGTGCATTATTCCGGATGAGGGTCTCTCTAATTAAAACGTTCGTTATTTCGGCCCAATTCTCAGCATCAGGGTGCATCCGCCTCTGAAATGATGAATAGAACCTGTTGGAGTGCCAGGCGTTACGCTCGTGGACCATCCTATAAACGAGTGGCCTTGTGTAGAACAGTGTTCCGCCGAGCATGTGGGAACCCTTGGCCATGTACTGGTCGAACGCGCGCTTGAACTGAAGAGGTTTGTGTGGCCGCAAATAGTTGACTGCAGCGCGCCTAAAACATCATGGCGGAAGTGGAGGTCCAATGCCAGCCATGAATGTTTGCTGGGATATAGTATGTTCTATGAGGGTGATCTCCGATTATTGAAATTCCATTTTTTTTCTCGCACTCAGGAAGCTTTATGTTCGCGCGGTAACCGCCGGAGATAAGACCGTTCTTGGTAAGCAGAAGCTGATCGGTTGAGACAATTGGACAGGAAACAACCTCGTTCAGATGGACCGAGAGCGCTTCTTCAAGGTAAGTTGCTGCATAGCGATCGTCAGGGTCAAGAAGGCACACAAAGTCGCCGGTAGTCTGGTCAAAGCCGGCAAAAAACGTTAGGACCTGCCCTACATTCTCGGGTAGCGGCAGATAGCGGACCCGATCATCGCGGATGCTGGAGTAATCTCTTTAAGTTTGCGCCGGTGCTCTGGCGAGGAGGCGTCATCAACTATGACTAGCTCCCAATTGTTGTGGGTCTGGTCAAGGACCGAGCGAATTGCATCGGAGATGAAATCTGAATAGTTGTAATGAGTAATGATAATCGAAACGAGCGGTCGATGCCACGCTGCGCGATCCAATGGGGTGTGAATAAGATTACTTGTCATAAGGCTAGCCCAAACGAACCAAAGCGGGAGGAAAATCATTTGGTAGCAGGCGATGACTTTAGAACAATGCGTCGGCGAGCCTTATTCAGCGCATTCTCCGTCAAGCACCTGGCCCACCAATAAGGGCCAAGCTTTCTGAGATTAAAGGCAAAGGACTGTGGTGAACGGAAGCCGCTTCCGAGCCAATGCCTGTGGTGACGCCGAGAGCGACCGCCGCGGGAATGAATGGTCGAGGGGAAATTGGCGGGGCGAAAAGGCGGGTTCGTTACGCCATACAGATCTAATCCCCAATACCACGGACGCCGTATATCGGTATCGACAGGTGCCGAGCGAGGGACTGGGTGAGTAGCTTTTGAGCGCCCCGATTACTGATTAGGTAGGCAAATGCGCCATCCGGCACACGAGCATAACGGACCAGTTTGCGATTATCCGGCAGGCTCTCAAGCGGCCGAGCCGCGAACCTGCGAGTTCGCGGCCTTTCCGACATATGCACGAGGTCCCAACCCGGAGACAGTATGCGGGTGACGTCTGTCACCAGTTGAGCAGCGTCTGTGCCAATTTCAACATCGTCTTCCAATACGAGAGCATAGGACAAGTTGCGGGCGACAATTGTCTGCCACGCAATGAGGTGACTGGCATAGCATCCAGTCTCTCCAGGAGAGAGCAACTGAGGGGAAAAATAGGAGTGAAGAGAGTCGGGAAGGCGATCACCGTCGATACCTGGAATACGTTCGAGCGCAGCCTGCCGCAGCAAGCTGCGATTCAATAAATTGACGGCGATCCGTGTGCTGGTCGAGATTGATAAAGAATGCCGGAATCATAAAAGCTGTCGATCCCCAGTCGCGCGTATGCGATTTGGAAAGACGAGATGACACTATCGCTTCCCTCGGCTGGCGCTGTCATGCACAACAACATCCTCTTCAGAAGCAATGGTGATCTCTCGACCAGAATACCTCTCGTCCATCGGAGAAAACGACAAGTAGCTAGCCTTAAAAAGCGTCATGCGCAGTGCCCGTTCACAGCCACCTTGAGGGTACTGAGCGGTTCTAATCTCAGTATCCCAATCTTTGAGCAATCTTCGGGCCCTGTCATTAGGCTTGAACACCATGCTCCGAGAAGACACGTGCACAAGCGTTTGTTCGCGGGGTGAAAGAAATCGTCTGGTTTGCTTTAATTTTACATATGCTGAGACATCTCCTGGGATGTCGGTCATGGCATCTATGGGGCCGCGGACAGAGCAGTCAACGTCCAGCAAGACGATGGTTGCACTGGGATAGAGGTCCATGGCTTGGAGGACAATACTTGGCTTGCGTTGTACAACGTTGACCCAAGTGCCCTCCTTACTCACAGAAAAGAAATGGAATGGATGATAAGGTGCAACATCTTCTGCCAATGAGGCTGCAAGATGCCTATAATCGGGGGTAAAGAATCCGCAGATTACCAGATCTGACGGTTGAATATCAGATATAATATCTGTTGAGTTGTTTGGCATCTGTGCACCCTCAACTTCGTTGGGACGGGTACAGTATCGAATTGAAGTACTTCGTCAACAGCTGGTACGATGCGCAACTATAGGTAGCGCGCTTCAGGATAAAGCCTTTGTGACTAGAAAGTGGTGGGCCCGGCAGGAACTCGAACCTGCAACCAGACGGTTATGAGCCGTCGGCTCTAACCATTGAGCTACGGGCCCAGCTTCGGTGTGCGAAGCAGGTGTATACCAGACTTCTGCCCCAGGGGAATGCCAGAAGCGGCGCGGTTTGGTCGCAATCTCTCATATAATCACTGCTCCTGGCAACGCGGAGACCTGTATGACGTGCAACTCGACTAGGGCGCTGGTCTGGATCTTGATGGGAGCTGTCATGCTGGCGGTGCCCCTTTCGGCAAAGGCGGCATCCGCCGCCGAGCAAAGCTCGGAGCGGCAAATCAGCATTACAGCATCTGGCACGGTCACGGCCGAGCCCGACATTGCCCTGATCTCGACTGGCGTTGTCAGCGAGGGCCGGACTGCCCGCGAGGCTCTAGATGCGAATCGGCTGCCATGCGCCGGCTGATCGAGGGGCTGAAGGCGGCCGGCATCGAGCCGCGGGACATACAAACCACATCGTTCAACGTCGAGCCCGTGTACGAGCAGAGGCGGGACAACCGTTCGCCCACGATCACCGGGTACCGGGTGCACAACCAAGTGCGCATCACTGCGCGAGAAGTCGACAGGCTGGGCGAAGTGCTGGATCAGGCTGTGACGCTCGGCGCCAACCAGATCGGCGGCATTCAGTTCGAGGTGAGCAAGGCCGAGACGCTGACGGATGAGGCGCGCCGCGCGGCCATCGCCAACGCCCGGCGCCGGGCGGAGCTGTTCGCTGCCGCGGCGGGGGTCGAGCTCGGCCGGGTGTTGCGGATCGAGGAGAGGGTCGCAGCACCACGGACCCCCGGTGCCGTTTGCCCGCACCGTGGCAGCCGAGGCGCGTGCCGATCGAGAAGGGAACGCAGATGCTCGAGGCGGTGGTGAGCGTGACGTGGGAGTTGGAGTGAGCGGTGAACTGGTGACGCGCAGCCTTTTGGGAGGAAGCTGCCAGGAGCCGCCGCACGCCTGCTTGGCGCAGCTTGGCGGGTGTTCGTCTTTAAACGAGTGAAACGACCTCAACCTCTCCCGCGAGCGGTTTGGCTCCAGGCTGCAATGACCAGTCCACGGCGTTGCGCATTTCGCCGCCAGTGCGCAGGCCTTCGAGGGCCACGAAATCAATTTCGGCCGCGACCCAACCCGGCTCGTTGAGCCGGCCTTCGGCCAGCACGCCTGTCATGGAGAGACCCGCTTCGGGCGGCACGTAGATGCCGCCTGCACCGGCGTTTCTGTCCACGGCGGGTGACCAGGGTGCATCGCCGACGGTCGGAGATAGAGCCGTTGCGATCTGGCTCTCCAGAGCGCGAGCACATGCCGCAGCGCGAACGCGATGATAGCCGGAGAGGAACTCCGTGCAGGAGGGGATAAGGATCAGGTCGGCGCCAGCCTCGGCCTGGGCACGGACCAGCAGCGGAAACTCGCTGTCGTAGCAGATCGCGATGCCGATCCGCCCCAGCGCAGTCTCGAAAACGCGCAGACCATGGCCCGGCGCGATGCCCCAATCGCGCTCGAACGGCGTCATGATGAGCTTTTCCTGCACCCCCATGCGCCCAGCAGGCGTGACGAGCCGCGCGGCATTGACGAAGGCGCCCTCCGGCCGGCGCACAGGCCCGGACGGGGTAAGGATATGCATGCCGTGCTGGGTCGCCAGTTCGGCGTAGAAAGCGTCCATCTCGTCGGCCAAGCTGGCGACGGCAGCAAGGGTGCGCTGCAGATCACCCGCAATTTCGCCGCCAAAGGTGGCAGCGATCTCAATGGCCCCGTATTCGGGGAACACGAGGAGCTGGGCGCCAGTCTCTGCACCGCTGGCAACCCAGCGGGCAGCATTCTCCCGCCATTCGGCGACCGTCGCGGGCTCGCCGATCGGGATATTGCGCGACAGCGACTTTGATCCGATCGGGCCTGGCCATCAGAGCGGCCTGATCCAGAATTGCATCGGCTTTTCCGTTTCCTCAGGCTGGTCGATGTCCTTCCAGCTAAGCTTACCGATCATGCCCTCCACGATGCGATAGCCGCGCTTCGTCCAGAACGGATCGAGCGGGCGGTAATGCGCTGGTTTGAGGGGATGATCGGGAGGACGGATCACGGCGCAGAACGCGGTGTACTCATAAGGGCCTTTCGGCCCCCGGCAGTTGCGCGCGTGCTCCTCGCGCCAGTCGAAGAACGCATGCCCGATGCCCCTGCCGCGGTACTGCGCGGCTGAGGACGAACTCGCCGAAATAGAAGACGCGGTCCGGGTCGTAGCCGTGATTCTCGAACAGCGGGACAAACAACTCGATGTGGCCGCGCAGCGGTGTGGCGGTCGCGGCCCCTATGATCTTGTGGTCCGCGCGTGCCGCGACGATGATCGAGCTTTCATGCCTCGCAAAGTCCGCGAGGTAGCGCTGCTCGTATTCCATGGAGCCGTCGTAGAGATAGGGCCACTCGCGAAAAACCTCGATGCGCAATCGCGCGAGATCCGGCAGTGCGCGCTGCAGTGCCTCTCCGGTCAGGGTCTCGATGACGAAGCTCATGGCTCGGGGCTCCTCGACACCTGCACGATCCAGTCGGTCAGATTGTAGTAGGTCGTGATGCGGGCGATCTTGCCGCCTCGGATTTCGAAGAACGCGCCAGCTGGTAGAACGTATGACTGACCGCTGGCCGGAGGCAGCCCGGGATCGGTCTCGAGGTACGTGCCATGGACGTTGAACTCGGCGGCAGCGCGCCGTCCGTCGGGGGTCGTCATTACCACGATGTCCTCGAGCCGCTCCTTGTAGTGGTGCGCCATCCGGGCGCAAAAGGCATGAAAGCGATCCTTGCCGACGCGCCGCTCGCCCTGGTTCACGTCGTGAATGACATCATCGCTGACGCAGGCCACCATGCCGTCGATGTCGCCGCGATTGAACGCGTCGTAGTAACGGCGGATCAGTTTCTCGGTCTCAATCGCAGCGTCGGTCATCTCGAATCCCCTGTTGCGGTGCCGATATAGCAGGGAGCGCTGGACGTAACTATCGCGGGGCCGCGAACGAACGTCGCTCCCTCTCGAGCGTTTTGGCCGAAAGCTCGTCGGCAAGGGAGGTTCCCTCATGCCTCAAACGCAGATGGAGCGGCAGCGCAAGGCGATGGTCGAGCGGCAGCTCGCCGGTCGCGGCATCAAGGACGAGCGCGTCCTGAAGGCGATGGGCGAGGTGCCGCGCGAGGTGTTCGTGCCCGACAGGCTCAAGGAGTTCGCCTACGAGGATTCGGCGCTGCCGATCGAAGCCGGTCAGACGATATCGCAGCCCTATATCGTCGCCCAGATGCTCGAGCTGGCCGAGATCGGGCCGGAGGATACCGTGCTCGAGGTCGGAGCTGGGTCCGGCTATGCGGCTGCGGTCATGAGCCGGCTCGCGAAGCGCGTCATCGCCATAGAGCTTCACGAGGTGCTGGTGAACAAGGCGCGGGAGCGCATCAGCTCGCTCGGCTACGACAACGTCGAGATCGTTCTGGGCGATGGCACGAAGGGTTGGCCACAGGCAGCCCCGTTCGATGCCATTCTGGTGGCCGCAGGCAGCCCGGTGGTGCCACCAGCGCTGAAGGAGCAGCTCGTTATCGGAGGCCGCTTAATCATCCCCATCAGCGGCCCGACGCACGAGGTGCTGACGCGCATCCGGCGCACAGGCGAAGACACCTTCGAGGAGGAAGAGCACGGCCTGGTGGCGTTCGTGCCGCTCGTCGGCGCGGGAGAATGGCCACCGATGGTGGAGAACAACGCCGGGCCGCCTAGGGACCCTCTGGGCATGCCTTCGCAGGTTGGGGATCCGCAACCTGTAACGCTCGGTCCCGTTGGTGCCGTTACCGAGCTCGCCATCGAAACGGGCTATCGCCCGACCAGCAACATCGGCTACGAGCTGAGGCAGGCTGCGTTGCCGTTCGACTTGATGACGGATTTGAGCGCCATAGCGACTGGTCTCCTCGGCAACCGGCGGATCGTTATGCTCGGCGAGGCGACGCATGGGACAGCGGAGTTCTATGATGCGCGGGCCGAGATCACGGCGGAGCTTATCGCGCAGCACGGATTCAACATTGTCGCCGTCGAGGCGGACTGGTCGGACGCCGCCGCTTACAATCGAATTATCCACGGCAAACCGGCCGTAGAACCGGGGTTATCGAGCCCGTTCACGCGATTTCCGCGGTGGATGTGGCGCAACGACGAGACATTCCATTTTCTGACTCGCCTGCGGGATCTCAACCGTGAAGGGTCGCAGGTCAGCTTTTGTGGGCTGGACATCTACGGCCTCAATGGATCGATCGAAGCTGTGCTGCACTACCTCGACCGCGTCGATCCGGAGGCCGCGGCCATCGCACGCGAGCGCTACGGATGCTTGACACCGTGGCGGTCGGACCCGGTGGAATATGCGCGTATGGCTGCCAGCAGCACCTATCAGTCTTGCGAGGACGAAGCCACTCGCATGCTGATCGATCTTCTCGAGAAACGCGTAGAGTACATGAAGCACGACGGCTCAGCTTTCTTCGACGCTGAGCAGAATGCGCGCGTGGTCGCCAATGCGGAGAAATACTACCGGACCATGTACCGCGGCTCGGCCGAGTCGTGGAACCTCCGTGCCCAGCACATGTTCGAGACGCTCGAGCGGCTGCTCGATCATCACGGACCGGGAAGTAAGGCCGTGGTCTGGGCGCACAACTCACATATTGGCGATGCCCGCGCGACGGAGATGGGCCAGGTACGCGGGGAGCACAACATCGGCCAGCTCGCGCGCGAGCGATGGGGCGATGAGGTAGCGCTCGTCGGCTTCGGCACGGGCTCGGGTTTCGTCGCTGCGGCGTCCCATTGGGACGGAGAGTTGGAGATCAAGCGCATACGGCCTGCTCGTCCAGGCTCGTATGAGGCCTGCTGCCATGACACAGGTCTGCCTGCATTCGTGCTGAGCCTGCTACCGGATCAAAGGCCCGAGGTCATCGAGATCCTCTCGGAGCCGCGGCTGGAGCGTGCCATCGGAGTGATTTATCGGCCCGAGACAGAGCTCATCTCGCATTACTACACGGCAGTGCTGCCGCAGCAGTTCGACGTCTGGATCTGGTTCGACGAAACTGGTCCTATTACCGCTATTCCTGCGCCCGGCGTCACGGAAGAGCGCGAGACCTACCCATTCGGCCTTTAGGGCCGGACTGGATCAAACGGCAGAACACTCCCCGCCTTCGGATATTCCCTCTTCCCAATGGGAGGAGGGAAAGGGCCCGCCATTGCTTGCGAGAGCGCTAACGAACCTCGCCTCCGCGCTCTCTGGAGCGGTTCGCCAGCTTGGCGGTAATGGAGAAAATCAGGGGCAGGAACGGCAAGATGATGAAGATTCGGACAATATGGGACGCGGTCACAATCGCGACCTGCTGATCCAGAATTTTGGCCGTTAGCGCCATCTCCGTGACGCTGCCCGGGGCTGTCGCAAGGACCATCGTCTGCCATTCAATGCCGGTCACTGCGGCAATAGCGAAAGCCATACGGCGCATAGGACTATAAGCACCCCGGTCGAGATGATGGCGGCGAGCACGAACGCCCGCGTGTGGGCGAGCGTCTCTCGATCGAACATACAACCAAGCCACACCCCCAGCAGGATCTGAGCAGCGGCAAGAACCCAGTAGGGAGGCATTGAAACTGGCAGGGAAAGCGCGGCCGCCGCGGCGTTGAAGCCGAGCGCTCCGAGGAAGAACGGACTTGTGATCCGTAGCCGGCGGAAAATTAGTCCGCCCGTCACGGCGAGCGCGAACAAAAGCAGTATTCCCGGAAGGTTCTGCTCGCCGATAACAGCCGCGGCGTTCGGCCTCCGCCGCTGATCGCGACCAGCAGAGGCGGATGATGAGCGCCGAAGGAGATGCGCAGGGTCTGGGCCAAAGCGATCGGCCGGGTAGCACGTTGTGATGCTCGGCAAGTGCCGCCAATTCCACGGGTCCACCGGGAATGCTCGCTAGGCCGGCTGCGACGACATCCACGTCTGCCAGCCGCCTGAGCACCATGGCCGCGGTGAAGCCAGCCACGATCGTCGGGAGAGCTACAAGCACCATCGGCGAGACAAGCTGGCCAAGCGCGGGCCACCAAATAGCGTGAAGGAGAGGGCCGACCACGCTGGCTCAGATGATCTGACCAATGGAGCAGGTGATAACTCAGAACACAGCGCTTCTCCAAAAAAGCAAGAGGCCAGCCAAGAAGATCATCGAGCCGAATCATGCAAAGAGCATGCAGAAAGCAGGTACATTGACGTAGCCAAGAGCTTGGCGCGCCGGGGTGGGCGCGGCTGCTATGTCTACAGATCTTCCTCCAAGACATTAGCAAGCGCTGTCAGCCACTCGCCAGAGGACACGGTCATCGAGGAGGGAGAGGCTGAAGAGGTCCAGGAGGGTGCTCCCGCTGGGCACCAGATTCTGGTCGCGAGAGTTCCTCCCCACCGTGGAGCGGCGTCTCGCGCCCCCGAGCTCGATGCTCAGAAAAACCCGAAGATTCGTCGACGGGGAACTTTGCCTTTCGCAGTGCAGGATCAGTACTTCCACCTTCCACCTCCGGCGGCGGAGTTGTCCGCGCTCCGTGTCGATGGCATTCAGACCAGCACCACAAGTTCTCCCAGAAGTCGACGGTTTCGACGCACGGGGTCTTCCGAGCCAGTTCCGCCGGCGAGCGGTCAGTGTGCCACCCGGCATGCGAACCTGGTGTCCCGTCCGACCCCGGCGCACGGTCCCGAACGGT
>CAWBAM010000009.1:0-6132 GCA_963786775.1 uncultured Pseudomonadota bacterium
GGCGCTTTCGCCAGCTCGCGTTCGAACCACTCGCGCTGCTCCTGCTCGGCGGGCAGGCCGGAATTGATGAGCGGTGCATTGAGCGCGAAAAAGCGGCAACCGTTCGATTCGAAACTGTAATAATCTGGCCCGAAATATTTTCGATATTGCGCGATGCTTTCGGCCGTCACTGTTTCCGCGGGCATCCAATCCACGGGCTTATCGCCGATGTCGTGGTTGCCCGGGAGCAGATACAGCGGGCATTTGATGGGCGCCGAAATCGCCTTGAACCGTTCGACCGCGGCACTGAATGTGGGCAGCTCTGGCACGGGGTGCACCATGTCGCCCAAGTGAATGACGAAGGCTGGCGGCGGCTCATGCTGTGCGATCGACGCGAAGACGTACCGTGCACGGGCATTGGCGCGCGCATTCGTTTCGTAAGGGGACGTGGAATAACCCTCGCGCTCGTTGACGTGCGTATCGGTAACGACCGCGAATTGGAAAAGCCGGCGACCGAGGTTCGGAATGTCTGGTGGGGGCATTTGGGGATTGGACATTCCTACCTCCAGTCGCAATCAACGCGAGCCCTCAGGCGGTCTGCAGCACCATGAGCGCATCGAGCGGCACCGCGCCGCGACCGCGCTCAAGCACCCGCAGAGGATTGATCTCAACCTCCGACACTTCGGGGTGATCGAGCATGAGCTTGGCGACGGCCTCGATAGTCGCCGCGAGCGCCTCGATATCAGCCGGCGGCTTGCCGCGGGCGCCGGCAAGGAGTGGGTAGACCCGGAGTGAACGAATGAGCTCCTCAGCCTCCCCCTTGACCAGTGGCAGGACGCCGATGGCGGCATCCCGCAACACTTCCGTGTAGATCCCGCCGGAGCCGACCATGACGACCGGCCCGAACACCGGATCACGGCGGCCGCCCACGATGACCTCCACGCCACCATCGACCATTGGCGAGACGAGGATACCCTCGACGTTCAGACCCGGCGCATGTCGGCGCGCATTGTCGAGAATTCGATGGTATGCGCTGCGTACAGCAGCTTCATCACGCAGGTTCAGCGCTACGGCGCCAGCTTCGGTCTTGTGCGGCAGGTCGGCGGCACAGACCTTCAGCACGACGGGGTAGCCAATCGAGCGCGCGCTGGCCACCGCCTCTTCTTCACTCCGTGCAAGAACTTCGGGGAGGCGCTTTACGCCATAGCGTTCGAGCACCGCCTTCGTCTGCGCCTCGGAGCAGCGCCCGGCATGATCTGTCGTACGGATTGGCTCGCTTTGCGCAGGGATCAGCTCAAACGAACGCGGCTTGCGTGCATGGGCCTCGCCGAAATGCGCGAGGGCACCGAGCGCGCGGACCGCGCGAGTGGGACTCGGCAGAACGGCAATGCCATCGGCCCGAAGCTGCGCAATGATTTGCTGAGGCCCGGCGATCCAGGCGACGAGCATCGGCTTTTCGGCTTTCGCCGAGATCTCGCGCAGCGTTTCTGCAATTTGCTGACCGTAGCGGCGGCCCAGGCCGAGGAAGAAAAGGACCGCATCCGTATTCGGGTCGCGCAGCAGAATGTCGAGCGAGGACCTCAGCATTTGCGGCTCGGCCAGGAATTGTCCCGTCAGGTCGACGGGATTTCGCCTCGAGCCGAACTCGGGCACGACCTTGGCAAGCTCCTCTTCCGTTTTGGGATCGAGCCGCGCGAGCTCCAAGCCGTTGCTTTCGAGCGCATCGGCAATGAGAACGCCGGCACCGCCGGACATCGTAAGTACACCGACGCGCCGGCCACGCATCGCCTTGTGCGAGCGCATCAGCGTGACGAGGTCGAGCATCTCCTCTTCATCGTCGACGCGGATAACGCCGGTCTGGCGGAAAACAGCCTCGTAGACCTCGTCAGAGCCGGCGATCGCGGCTGTGTGCGACATCGCCGCTGCGCTGCCACCCGGTGTGCGGCCCGTCTTGATCAGCACGACCGGCTTGCCCGCCGCGCGAGCCTTCTCGCAGGCCGCAAGGAACCGCCGTCCATCACGGACGCCCTCGACATAGCCTGCGACGAGGTCAACCCCGCCGTCGTCGACCATCGCATCGATCAATTCGCTGACGGTGATGTCGCCTTCGTTGCCGGTGACGATGAAGTATTTGAATCCGAGGCCCTGCTCGGCACACAGCGTGAAAATAAACGTTCCAAAGGCGCCGCTCTGCGAAACAAAGCCAGCACGTCCTGAGCGAAGCACGCCCGGCGGCAGCTCGAAAGCCTGGCTGAAATTGGCAATAAAGCCAGATTTGAGATTCGCCAAACCAAGCGTATTAGGCCCGAGCAGCCGAGTGCTGCTGCCCCCAATTGTGCGCAACAACATCTGCTGCCGCATCGCGCCTTCAGCGCCGGTCTCAGCGTAGCCGGAGCTGAACATGATGATCTGGCGTACCCCTTGACGCACACACTCCTCGATTATGGGCTGCGCGTGCTGATAAGGAACGGCGACGATCGCTGCATCTATAGGCTCCTCGATCGATGCCACGTCCGGATAGCAGCGGTATCCTCCAATTTCCTGATATCGAGGATTTACAGGAAAGACCTGCCCGCGGAAATTGAACTCGCGGAGGAACCGCATCGGCTTGCCGCCGATCTTGTTATCGTCCGGTGATGCGCCGATAACTGCAACGGTCCTGGCATCGAGAAGAACCGCGTCTTTGTGGGATCTCGAAGTCGAATGATTGCGTGCGCTCATTTGGTAACGGGATCGCGCTAGCTGCTGTTAGGACGAGAAAGCCGAAATTCCAGTTTGCGCGCGACCGAGAACGAGCGCGTGAATATCACGTGTGCCCTCGAGCGTATTGACGACCTCGAGGTTCATCATGTGGCGCACGACGTGGAACTCGTCGGAAATGCCGTTGGCCCCGAGCATGTCTCGAGCTTCGCGCGCGATGTCGAGCGCCTTGGCCACCGAGTAGCGCTTGAGCAAAGAGATCATTTCGGGTGCGGCCTTACCCTGATCGCGCAATTGGCTCAAACGCAGGCACGACTGCAGCCCGACAGCAATTTCGGTTTGCATGTCAGCGAGCCTCTTTTGGATGAGCTGATTTGCAGCAAGCGGCCTGCCGAATTGCTTGCGGTCGAGAACGTAATTGCGCGCCGTATGCCAGCAAAACTCAGCCGCGCCCCAGACACCCCAACAAATGGCGAACCGGGCGTTGTTAAGCCCTGCAAAGGCAGCCTTCAAGCCAACCGCGTGAGGCAGCACGTCCTCTTCAGGAACAAACACCTCATCCATGATGATCTGGCCGGTCGGCGAGGCGCGCATCGCGAACTTGCCTTCGATCTTCGGCGTCTCGAGCCCCTTGGCCCCGCGCTCGACCAAATGACCGCGTATCACGCCTTCGTCATTCTTGGCCCAGACGATGAAGACGTCAGCAATTGGAGCATGCGTGATCCAGGTCTTCGTTCCGCTAAGCACATAGCCTCCCGGAACTTTGCGGGCACGCGCTGTCATCGACGCTGGATCGGAGCCGTGATCCGGCTCCGTCAGGCCGAATGCGCCAATCAGCTCACCCCGAGCCATACGCGGCAAGTACTTTTCGCGATGTGCCTCACTGCCGAAATTATAGATGAGGTCCATCACCATCGTCTGGATGTTGGCGGACGACCGGAAGGCGGTGTCCGCGCGCTCCAACTCGCGCATAATCAAGCCGCTCGCCACGAAGCTGATGCCGGCACAGCCGTACCCCTCAATGAACGCGCCAAGAAACCCGAGCTCGCCCATTTCGGAAAGGACCTCACGGTCGAACTTCTCATGCCGATTAAGCATGAAGATCCGCGGCATCAACTGCTCCTGTGCGTACCGATGGGCGCTATCGCGAATTATACGCTCATCATCGGTCAGCTGCTCATCAAGTAGCAGTGGGTCCTCCCATCGGAAACGACCGGTCACAAGCCGATGTCTCTGCGCTCCAGCTGAGGCGTCCGGATTCGAGGTTTGCATCAACGGTCTCCTGATTTGGCAAAGCCGGCTCGGGCTCAACGACAGCTAGCCGCCGGCGGGTGTTGCTGCAGGCGCTGTATTCGTGAGCGCCTGTTGACGATGTGCGCGGATTTGCATCGCGACCAGCCATGTGAATGCGGCGCACCCTAACGCCAGCATCGGGTACTCCAACGGAAGCTCCTCCACGTGTCGGAACGAGGCATATCCAACCATCATTGCCGTGCAGAAGATGGCGAGCGCGCGCTCGCGCCAAGTGAACAAAGTCAGCCCGCAGCCGTAAATCGCGGCGGTCAGCGTCGTCATGCCGATCGGTATGGCGATGAGCGAACCCACGGCCCAGAGCCAATCGGTCTGGCGTAGCACGAGAACCGGATTGAAGATGATCAGGTACGGGATGATGAAACCCGAGATCGCAAGCTTGAACGCGCTTAGCGAGGTTTTGAAGTAATTGGCACCAGCAATTCCTGCGCCCGCCAACGCTGCGAGCGCCACTGGTGGCGTCAAGGCCGAAATGACGGCAAAGTAGAAAGCGAAGAAGTGCGCAGAGATTGGCTCGACGCCAAGCTTGATGATCATCGGAACGACTACGATCGCCACCAGGGCGTAGGCAGCCGTCGTCGGAACCCCGCAACCCAGAATGATCGAGATGACCATCGTGGCCAAAAGCGCAATAATGAGATTTCCGCCACTGACGACCTCGACCACGCCGGCAATCTTGTTGCCCAATCCAGTCGTGATCAGCGTCTGCGCAATCAAGCCTACGACAGCTAGAGAAATTCCAATCTGCGCACCAACGAGCGCTCCTCCAGCCAGGCATTTGACCAGATCGAGAAGCTTCGGACGGGTATCAGGGTCGATGTAGCTCAACCCAATCGATAGCCAGATCGCCCAGAAGGCGGCCAAGGATGGGCTGTAGTGCATCATCAGCATCACGATGAGCACGCCCAACGGTAGCAAGAACAGGGGAAGCCGGCGCAGGATCAGCTTGTAGTCGATATCCTCGGTCGGCGCGCGGATACCGTTCCGGACGGCCAGGAACTGCACGCCAAGCATTACACCCCAGAAGTAGAGGATCGCTGGCAGGACCCCTGCGAGCATGACCTCCGCGTAGGGTACACCGAGGAACGATGCCATCATGAAGGCGGCCGCTCCCATTACCGGCGGCATCAATTGTCCACCCGTCGAGGCCGTAGCCTCGATCGCACCGGCATGCTCGGGCTTGTAACCCACCCTCTTCATGAACGGAATTGTAAATGCGCCGGTAATCGCGACGTTGGCGACTGCCGCCCCAGACACCATGCCGACGAGAGCACTCGAGACGACGGCTGTCTGGCCAGGGCCACCCTGCATGACGCGCCCTGGGATCTTGCCCGCCTCAAAGAAAAAATCGTTGACGCGGATCACACCAAGTAACGCGCCAAACACAACAAAGAGAAAGACCTGATTGGCTGAGATCGATAGGAAGGTGCCGTAAATTCCCGAAAGTCCGATGCTCAAATAGGAAACGATGTAATCGAGCGAGAATGGACGGTGGTGCAGCTGGCCGGGGAGCAGGTGGCCAAAAACGAAGTAGGCGATGAACACAATTGCAACGATGGGCAGTGTGATGCCCCATGCCGTCTCGTTGCCTCGATGACAAGCACGATGAGAAGAATTCCCACGAGGAGATCGACTTTTTCAGGATAGCCGATCACCTCCTCGAGATGCTGCATGTTCAGGTGAACGTAGATCGTACCACTAAGCTCAGAAAAACGAGCAGGGCTTGGAGCTAACCCCCACTTGGTCTTTGCATTGTACATTCCGTTCAAGAACAGCAGCACGAGCGCAAAGGCGAGGTGCAGGTTCTGGTGCTCGTACGCGCCTAAAAACAGGTACTGCGTCGAAATCATATGGTAGGCGAACATGGCAAACCCGACGCCTACGAGCAGCCAGTCTAAAATCCTGCTATGCCTGCTCCTCGCTTCGCCCTCCATAACCCGCCTCCCGGTGCCAGACTTTTCTGCGTTCGACGCTGTCCGCAAATAAAACCGCGATCAGCGCATCACCAAGACCGCGCAAGATCGAAGAGGGGCCGTGCTGGCTCTGCGCCGCTGGCCCCTCGTTTGGTGCTACTTTAGAAGTCCGGCCTCTTTGTAGGCACGCAAAGCGCCGGGATGGAATTCTTCCTGATCCCACCCGTAG
>CAWBAM010000010.1:0-85044 GCA_963786775.1 uncultured Pseudomonadota bacterium
AAAAAAAACCGCCACGATGCGCGCGAACGGCGCCTACTGTGCGCTGGTCTCGGGCGGCTTCACGTTCTTCACTGAGCGCATCGCGGCGCGCCTCGGCTTCAACACACATCAGGCGAATACGCTCGACATCATCGACGGACGGCTGGCCGGAACAGTCCCCCGCCCATCCTTGGACGTGAGGCCAAGCTCGCCGCACTGGAGCGCCTGCGTCGCGAGTTAAATCTGCAGCCGGAGGAGACGCTTGCGGTCGGAGACGGCGCCAACGACCTCGACATGATCCGCGCTGCCGGCCTCGGGGTCGCCTTCCGTGCCAAGCCGATCGTCGCCGCGGAGGCAAAGGCCTCCATCCGGCATGGCGATCTTACGGCGCTGCTTTACCTTCAGGGCTATCGCAAGTCAGAGTTCGTCAGCTCATAGCAAGCACACCGTACCGGCGCCGCTAACCAACGGGCTCCGACGACGAGACTGCTTGCCCAAGCTCCGCTTCCTCCAGCGACCGCGCCAGCTCCTCCCGCGCTTTCTCGGCCCGCAGCTGGCGGTTCCACATGCTGGCATAGAGGCCACCCTTCGCCAGAGCTGCGCGTGTGTGCCCTGCTCGACTAGGCGCCCCTTCTCGAGCACCAGGATGTTGTCCGCGTGAACGATGGTCGACAGCCGGTGCGCAATGACAAGCGTCGTCCGACCACGTGAGACGCGATCAAGTGCGTCCTGGATCTCCTTCTCCGTATGGCTGTCGAGCGCACTCGTGGCTTCGTCCAGGAGAAGGATCGGC
Source organism: uncultured Pseudomonadota bacterium (assembly GCA_963786775.1). Lineage (GTDB taxonomy): Bacteria > Pseudomonadota > Alphaproteobacteria > Rhizobiales > Hyphomicrobiaceae > ZC4RG25. The sequence goes on from CAWBAM010000010.1 coordinate 773, forward strand.
GGTTGCTTAAGGATGGTGCGGGCGATTGCAACGCGTTGCTTCTCGCCGCCGGACAGCTTCAGCCCGCGCTCGCCGACCATCGTCCGGTAGCCCTGGGGAAGCTGGCGGATGAAGTCATCGATCTGCGCCAGTCGCGCCGCCTCGTAGACCTCCTCCTCGGTGGCGTCCGGACGCCCGTACTTGATGTTGTAGAAGATCGTATCGTTGAAGAGCACGGTATCCTGCGGCACCACGCCGATCGCCGCACGCAAGCTCTTCTGGGTCACATCGCGAATGTCCTGGCCGTCGATGGTCACGCGACCGGCGGAGATATCGTAGAAGCGGAACAGGATGCGCGCCTATGGTCGACTTCCCCGCCCCCGAAGGGCCAACAATGGCCACCATTTGGCCAGCCGGCACCTCGAACGAGACGTTCTTCAGGATCGGCCGGTCCGGCTCGTAAGCGAAGTGAACATTCTCGAAACGGATCGCCCCGCGATCGACCCTCAGGGGCTTGGCGTCCGGCTTGTCGACGATCTCCGGATGCTCGTCGAGCAGCGAGAACATGTTCTCCAGATCCACGAGACCTTGCTTGATCTCGCGATAGACCATGCCCATGAAGTTCAAGGGCATGTAGAGCTGGATCAGAATCGTATTGACGAGCACGAGGTCGCCGATCGTGTTCTCGCCGGCCAAGATTCCGCGCGCGGTGAGCAGCATGATCGCGGTCATGCCCAACGAGAAGATCAGCGATTGACCCGAGTTGAGCACGCCCAGTGAATAGTACGTCCGCACTGCGGCGTTCTCGTATCGCGCCATGGAGGCATCGAACCGGCGCAACTCCAGTTCCTCGTTTCCGAAATACTTGACCGTCTCGAAGTTGAGCAGGCTGTCGATGGCCTTCGTGTTGGCCTCGGTGTCGCTGTCATTCATCTCGCGCCGGATCGCGATCCGCCATTCGCTGGCCGCGAACGTGAACCACATGTACGCGCCGACAGTGACCAGGATGATCAGCACGTAGACGATGTCGAAGTAGAAGAACAACACGCCGCAGATGAGCAGCAGCTCGAGCGCAGTGGGCACCACGTTGAGAATGCCCATACGGATGATCAGCTCGATGGCTCGCGTTGCGCGCTCGATAACTCGGCTCAGGCCACCCGTCCGCCGCTCGAGATGGAAGCGCAGAGAGAGGCGGTGCAGATGCTGGAAGGTGCGGTTGTTGAGCTCACGCACCGCATGCTGGCCCACCCTCGTGAAGAAGACATCCCGGATCTGGTTCAGCACGAGCATGAGGACGCGGGCAGTGCCGTAAGCAACAATCAAGGCCCCCGCCACGAGCCCTGCTCCTTGCATTAGGCTCATACCCGGCGTGCTCGAGGTGAGTAGATCGGTGGCCTCCTTGAAGAACACGGGGACCGAGATCGTGACCACCTTCGCCAGGATGAGCACGGCGAAAGCCAGAACTACCCTCAGTCGCAGATCGGCCGCCCCTGCGGCCAGACGTACGGCAGCAATCCCCGAAGCACCATCCAATGGTCCGCGCGGCCCTCTGACGTCCACGCGTCCCCTTCCCGCTCGAGCGGCTCTCCTCGCTTGACCGACTGCTGAATTGCCATGCGCCTTCTCTTCCACCCTGGAGCAGCCACGCCAAGCGGCTCGCGCCGAACAAGTCACGCGCTCGGGAGTTGCTCCTGGGCCTGCCCAGCAAAATTCCGGGTTTCAAAGCGGCGGCCGGGACGGTCGCCAGACACAAGCTGGCCCGCCCCGGCCGCCAACCCGGGAGGTGTTGTCTCAGGGGTCATATACGATCGCCGGGACCAAATGACGACCCCGATCTCCGGGGCCTTGCGGCTCTCCCACCTCCGGCGAACAGATGCAGTGGGCCGGTCGGGGCGGACGTTTGTCACCTCCGCGATACCAAACCCGCGAACCGGCGAGCGCTCGTGATGAGTCATTGGGGTGCCTCTCGAACCCTAGGCAGCGCCATCGGGGCGTGTAGCGGCAGGCAGGCTTATTGATCACCGCGCCGCAATTCGGTCCGGCGCTGCTCTTACGATTCGAGACAGCAAGAACAATATCTAGCGGAGTGACGTTTCGACACTACGGTGAGGAAACGACAAGAACAAAAAAGGCAACGTCTATGCAGAAAACCTTCAGCCGCGGCCCAATGGGCGGAGTTCGGAATATCTGTGTCTACTGTGGATCCGGTCTGGGCAATAAGCCCGTGTATGCCGAGGCGGCCCAAACGTTGGGGCGCTCGATCGCCGAGCACGGCCTGGGGCTGGTCTATGGCGGCGGCAGCTTGGGGCTCATGGGCGAATTGGCCCGTGCAACGCTGGAAGCAGGGGGTCGAGTGACCGGGATCATCCCTGCCTTTTTGTCTGAGCGCGAGCAGATGCTCCACGATGTCGACGAGCTGGTTGTCACCGAGGACATGCACCAGCGCAAAATGCTGATGTTCCAGAAGTCGGATGCGTTCGTGGCGCTTCCCGGAGGTATCGGCACGCTGGAGGAGTTGGTCGAGCAGCTCACCTGGTCTCAGCTCGGCCAGCACCAGAAACCAGTCATTCTCGCCAACATCGACGGGTTTTGGACCCCCTTTTTGACCCTCTTGGACCACATGCGGGCGGACGCATTCATCCGGGAGAACCTTGAGGTGAGGTACGAAATCGTCGATCGTGCCGAAGACATCGTGCCTGCGGTCCTCAAGACGGCACCCGGAGAGCCGCGGCTCACAGGAGATGCCGAGCTTCTCTCCCGTATGTGAGCGAAAAATATTGGCGGATCAGGCACGGGCGCCCCTAGGTCCCGTGCTTTTCCGTCTACCCGCCAGGCCTACTTTTGAGTTAGACCGCTAACCGCACGGCAGCCCACCTGAACGGGACGTACAGGCTCTTGCATAGCTTACTCGATGAGAAGACTCGCCGCGCGCACAAGATGCGCAACAGGTTGCATTCCCTGCTCCTGCTGCTGGGCATCGGCGTCGTGCTGAGCCTTTCCGCTATGCTGGTCTGGGGGCCATCCGGAGTGGTCTGGGCCTTGCTGGCCGTGGCCTTCCTTGTGTTCTTTGCGCCGCGACTTCCCCCGGAGGCCGTCATGCGTATGTACCGCGCCACCGAGGTCCACCCTCGTTCGGCTGGACAGGTCGGGCGCATTCTCGAGATCCTCTCGGAGCGCGCGGGCCTCCGGAAGCGGCCCCGTCTGTTCGTCATCCCGAGCTCCACGCTCAATGCATTTCGCCACGGGAAGCCCCGATAACGCTAACATCGCGGTCACAGCAGGGCTTCTGCGGACGCTGAACTTGCGCGAGCTGGCAGGCGTCCTGGCTCATGAGGTCAGCCACATCCGTAACAACGACCTCTGGGTGATGGGGCTGGCAGATGCCATGAGCCGCTTCACGCAGGCGCTCTCCACGCTGGCTGTGATACTGGCGAGCTTCAACATCATGGGCATGCTCGTCGGGGTCATTTTCGTGTCCTGGTGGGCGATCCTCGTGCTCTATCTGGCACCACTCGTCTCAAGCCTGCTGCAGCTCGGGCTATCGCGCGCTCGCGAGTACGATGCGGATCTCGAGGGCGCTCTGCTGACCGGCGACCCGCAGGGGCTCATTTCCGCGCTGGCCAAGCTCGAGCGCTATACCGGGCGTTTCTGGGAGGACCTGATGTTCCCGGTTCCGGGGCGCCGCGTGCCGCAGCCCTCCTTGCTGCGCTCGCATCCCAGCACCGAGGATCGGATCGCCCGCCTGCGAGAGCTCGAGCGCAAACCGACCTTGCCCCCCATCATTATCGAGGAAGAGCCCCTTGTGGGGCCGTGGCAGACCGTCGTTGTTGCACCTCGGCTCCGCTGGCCGGGCCTCTGGTACTGAAGGACCATGTCTGGAGACCGCCAGCAGGACCGTCGAAAGGAAAGCGCCCTCGATACGGCCAACCTGGCGCAGGAGCTCGCGGCAAGCGTTCGTGCCCGGGAGCGGAGGGCCGTTGCCCGCGCCTTGACCGAGGCCGAGCGGCAGTCTTCTCTGGCTGCCGAGCTCTTGAGCGAGCTGAAAGAGCATGTCGGCCGGGCTCTCGTCATCGGTTTCACCGGCCCACCCGGAGCTGGCAAGTCTACGCTGGTCGACGCTTACGTGCGGGAAGTGAGACGCCGGGGACTAACCGCTGGCGTCATCGCAGTCGATCCATCTAGCCCCGTATCAGGCGGCGCCATACTCGGTGACCGCGTGCGGATGACGGCGGGGTTGGAGGATGAAGGGGTTTTCGTTCGCTCTTTAGCGTCGCGTGGCCACTTGGGAGGCCTCTCGCCGGCGGCCGTGCGGATGATCGACATCCTCGATGCGGCCGGCTACGACCGCATCCTCATCGAGACTGTCGGCACCGGGCAGTCGGAGATTGACATCGCCCAGGTCACCGACGTGCGCATCGTCATCTCCGCCCCGGGACTGGGCGACGAAATCCAGGCTATGAAGTCGGGGCTGCTCGAAATCGCGGACATCCTGGTCGTCAACAAGGCCGATCGAGAAGGCGCTAACGTCACTTTCCAGCAGCTCAAATCCGCCCTCGCCATGCGATCCGGGGCGCGCACGCAAACACCCGTCCTGAAGACAACGGCCATTACAGGGGATGGCGTGGCCGCGCTTGCCGATGCTGTAGAGGAGATTGGCGAGAGCCGGCTGCGCCTGGGAGCGCAGACGCGCCGCCGAATGCGGGCCCGCTATCTGATCGCCCGGGCAGCTGCCGAGCTTGTCGAGGCAGAGATCCGCCAGTCGGAAGCCGAGCATCTGGACGAGCTTTCCGATGCGCTGCTCGAAGGTAAGCTCTCTGCCGCTGAGGCGGCAGGCCGCCTCCTCTCCAGGCGCTAACGCTCCAGCATCTCAACGGAACTCTGAGTAAACCGCGAGCCTCTCGTGTTCATTGGCTCTGCCTGAAGACAGGCAGGGAACCAATGGTCTAGCCCTCTGTTTCCTCGTTGAAAGCGCCACACGACCGGAGCCTGGCGCACCGAAGCTACACAACCGTGCCCTTGGCTCCTCGCGACTACCTTGCCCTGCGAGGCAAAGCCCGCGGCGCATAAGCCATCGGATGGAGTATCGGCCAATGACGAACGAACCCGGCAGACCTGAGCAAGGGTCGACAGGCGGCAATGTGGGCGAGGTGAAGGAGCGGCTCGAGCGCGAGGCGGAGGCGGCGCGCAGAGTCGTTTCAGCGGGTCGGCGAGAAGGTGCAGCGCCAAGCCAGCGACGTCGGTTCCGATCTGCAGGCCCAGGCACAAAAGATGGTCTCCGAGCAGAAGGAAATGGCGAGATCCGGCCTGATGGACATGGTTTCAGCCATTCGGACCGCTGCCGACGACCTTGAGCGCCACGAACAATCGCAATTCGCCAACCTCGCACGCGGCTTAGCGCGCGGGATCGAGGACTTCTCGCAATCGATCGGTCGCCGAAACTTCCAGGAGATGCTGACGGACGTGCAACGGTTTGCGCGCGATCATCCGGCTGCCTTCTTCGGGGGTGCGGTGCTGGCCGGACTTGCGATCGCCCGCTTCGCCAAGAGCTCGAGCGAGCACCGGCATGAAGCCCGCTTTGGTCGCCAGGCGGAGCAGACGTCAGGCGCGCGATACCCCATGCAACGCGCCGGACAAGGTGGTCAGCTCGCGGATTTCGCGCGTCAAGGGCGTGAAGACGTCGGTGGCGTCCAAACCGGCAATCTCACGAGGTGAACGCCATGGCAGAAGTCAGACATACGGAAACCGCGGCCCCCGAGGCTCCGCTTTCGCACCTGACGCACGGAGCTGGCGAAGCTCGCGCCACGCACTCACTGGCCGATCTTGTCGCTGAGCTGGGGCGGGACGTCTCCAATCTCGTCAGCAAGGAGATCGAGCTACTGCGAGCCGAGGTGAGCCAGAGCTACTCCAATGTGCAGACAGCGGGCGGCAGTCTTGCCGCCGCAGCCATTTGCTTGCTGGCTGCTCTACTCATTCTTTTGCAGGCGCTCATCGTCGCCCTGACCAATTTGGGCATGGGTGCCGGATGGGCCTCGCTGCTGGTCGGCGTGGTTGTCGGGATCGTCGGGCTCGTCCTGCTCCAGAACGGCCGTTCCCTACTCAAAGAGGGCATCGTGCCAAAACGCACGCAGACACAAGTTCAGCGCGATGCTGAGATGTTGAAGGAGCAAGTCAAGTGACCGAGACCCCAAGCCATGCAGAACGAGAGGTCGAGCGCGCCCGAGCCGATCTCAGCCAGACGTTGGACGCCCTGAAGGAGCGGCTGACGTTCGGCCGGATCGTCGATGAGGCGCGGACCCAGTTCTTTGGAGACGGCGGCAGCGAGTTCGTGACGAACCTGGGCCGCCAAATTCGCGAGAACCCGTTGCCAGTCGCCTTGGTCGGCCTTGGAGCCCTTTGGTTGATGCTTGGGGAGCGCAGAGGGCCGTCGTCGCGCACCGTCCGAGTCTATCCATCCGAGGCGGAGAGAATGGGCGGCTACCGAGAAGGCTTCGGCGAGCGCGCTCAACAAGCTGCAGCGCAAATGGGAACTGGGCTGCGCTCTACCGCAGAAACCATGCGGGAAACCCGCGAGGGTATGACCGAACGGGCCCGCGAAGTCGCGGCGGAGGCGGGTGAATCCATGCGTTCAGCGGCCGGTGCGGTGAGCGAGACGGTGCGTCATGCCGGCGAAACCGCCGCGGATTGGATGCACCAAGCCGGGAGTGCGGCTCGGACTGCGGGCGGCAGCATGGGCGAGCTCGGCCAGCGGACAAGTGAGAGCATTCGGACAATGGCGGAGGAACAGCCGCTCGTCCTTGGAGCCATTGGCATGGCGCTCGGTGCCTTGGTCGGCGCGATGCTTCCGAGCACACGGATGGAAGACCAGTACTTGGGCGAGGCGCGAGATCAGCTCCGAGAAGCAATCGTCGAACAAGGCGGCGAGCTCTACGAGCGAGGAAAAGTAACCGCTACCGAGGCTTATCGTGCGGCTGCGGAGGAGGCCCGGAAACAAGGTCTGCTTCCCGAAGAGGGCGAAGGCAAGACTTTCGCCGAAAAGGCCGAGCAGGTTCTAACCAAGGCCGGTGAAGCGGCAAAGGAGGCTGGCCAGCGCGAGGCGGGCGCAGCCATGACGGAGGGCGGAACCGAGGCGCAGACAGCGGCAGGTGAAGGTGTCCAGCCTCAAGAAAGCATAAGGCCGGGCTCACCTGTGATACCCGATCAGCCGTCGACGCCTGTCAGGAGGAGCTGAGCAAACGAAATGAACCGGCATGCAGTTGCGCTTGCATGCCGGATTTTTCAGCTTACTTGGGAGAGCTGATTACACGCTATTCTTGAGCCCACCTGGGCTTTCAGAACGTCTCGAGTGTGTCGAAGTCGATCGCCGCCGCGTAAGCCGTCTTGTCCTCCATCGAGGCAGAGCCCTCGATCATCACTAGAAATCGATTGCCGACCACCATGATGACCTGACCTTCCTTGGTCTGCAGGGCGCGGCGTTTGCCGATCCTCGTCATTTTGCCCATGGCTGCAGCGACGGCTGAATTGCTCATCATCGGCATCCAGGTCGCGAGCAAGGGCGAAGTCTCCCATGATCTGCACTTTGACTGCGACCCCACCCTTCTCATAAGTCCGTGCGGCCCAGATACCTCCGAACATCGCCGCGGCAGCTTCCTGGGTCTCGACGTCTTCAGCGGTCCAGCCGCTAAGCGCTTCCGGCAGCACTGCCGCCAGCCCTTCGGCATTTTTCTGGGCAATCAATTGAGAGGCGTAGTCGAGCGCCTGCTTGGCTGCTGAATAGTCGTTGTTTCGATAAGCGCTCAGCGCTTCGCTGATCGAATCCTCGATTTCGTCTGCCGCCGCGGGGCCGGAAAAAACCAACGTAGCCGCCGAAAAAGCGGCGATCATCGCCCGCCTCATTCCCGAGTCCCTCCTGGAATCGCTTGAACGAGGCGACCGTATGGTTCGGCCTCAGCTTTGTCCAATCTCGCGAGGTTGAGGACTGTGGAAACCCCCGCCGGCGAGCTGCGGCCTTGCCTTCACTGGACGCTGTCGCGTGATACGCCTAAGTCTCAGGCATGCCACAGGATCGCGCGGGCGAGGCACGGGGGCAGGTCGAGGCGGAGCCTGAGCACACTCCGCGCCAGACCGGCCCCGAGGTCATCGCGTCATATCTCAAGCATCTGCCGAGCTCTCCCGGCGTCTATCGCATGATCGACGCCCGAGGGGACGTGATCTATGTCGGCAAGGCGCGGAATCTCAGGGCACGCGTCTCGAACTACACGCGCCTTGCGGGGCACAGCACCCGCATCCAGCGCATGATCTCCCAGACGGCGGCGATGGAGATCGTCACCGTCGGCACCGAGGCCGAGGCGCTGCTGCTGGAAGCCAATCTCATCAAGCGCTTCCGCCCGCGGTTCAACGTGCTGATGCGGGACGACAAGTCGTTCCCCTACATCTTGATCGCCCGTGATCACCGTGCGCCGCAGATCCTGAAGCACCGCGGCGCCCGGAACCGGAAAGGGGAGTATTTCGGCCCGTTCGCCTCGGCTGGAGCCGTCAACCGCACCATCAACATGCTGCAGCGGGCGTTCCTTTTGCGGTCGTGCTCGGATGCGGTGTTCGAGACGCGGACGCGGCCGTGCCTGCTCTATCAAATCAAGCGTTGCTCCGCGCCCTGCACCGGCGAGATCAGCCTCGAGGACTACAACCGGCTCGTCGATGAGGCGACGCGCTTCCTCAGAGGGAGAGCCAGAGCGTCCGCCGGCATCTATCAGAAACTGATGGAGGAAGCCGCGGAACGGCTCGAGTTCGAGCGCGCGGCCGAGCTGCGCAACCGGCTCTGGGCGCTGGCGCACGTGACGGCGGATCAGGCGATCAACCCCGAGGGCGTGGAGGAAGCGGACGTGTTCGCCGCCGCACAGGAGGGTGGCCAGACCTGCATCCAGGTGTTCTTCATCCGCAGCGGCCAGAACTGGGGCAACCGCGCCTACTTCCCCAAGGCGGATCGGGCGCTTGGCACGGGCGAGGTGCTGGAAAGCTTCATCGCGCAGTTCTACGATGACAAGCCGGTGCCGCGGCTCCTGCTCCTGTCGGAGCCGTTGCCCTCGCAGGACCTCCTTTCCGAGGCCCTGTCCAGCAAGTCCGAGCGGCGTGTCGAAATCCGTGTTCCCCAACGCGGCAGCAAGCTGGGCGTCGTGGAGCATGCGCTGCGCAACGCGCGGGAGGCCTTGGCGCGCCGGCTGGCGGAGAGCTCGTCGCAGCGCATTCTGCTCGAAGGCGTCGCCGAGCGGTTCGGCCTGGCGCGACCGCCGCGGCGCATCGAGGTCTTCGACAACAGCCACATCATGGGCACGAACGCCGTCGGCGCGATGATCGTCGCTGGGCCAGAGGGGTTCGTGAAAAGTCAGTACCGCAAGTTCAATATCAAGTCGGCCGACCTCACGCCGGGCGACGATTACGCCATGATGCGCGAGGTGCTGACGCGCCGGTTCCGGCGGCTGGTGGAAGATAAGAAGGGCGCGGCCCAGAACGGCGCGAAGCCTGAATCCGAAGTCAAAGCCCGAGCAGCAGGCCGCTGCCGAAGAGGTCGAGGCGGAGAACTCTCCAGCCGCATCACTCCGCCTGAGCCACCTCCCCTCGATGAGCGCGGTTCCTCCGGCATCCCGTTCGGTGTATTGCGCGCAGAAGCCGTAGCTGAGCCCGGCATCGAGGAAGAAGGGACCGACCTTCCGGACGACGACTATTCACCGGCGCTGTTCGACGAAAGCGGTGAGGATGAAGAGCGTCCTCAAGAGGAAGAGGAGTTCCCGACCGTCCGGACCTCGTGCTGATCGACGGTGGTGCGGGCCAGCTTTCGGTCGCCTGCGAAGTCTTGGCCGAGCTGGGGATCAGGGGCATCCCTGTGGTTGGCGTTGCCAAAGGCCCTGACCGCGACGCCGGCCGCGAGCACTTCTACATCCCCGGCCGTGACAAGCCGTTCATGCTGGAGCCGCGCGATCCGGTGCTCTACTTCATTCAGCGGCTGCGTGACGAGGCTCACCGCTTTGCCATCGGGACCCATCGCGCGAAGCGCGCGAAGGCCATTTCGGCCAACCCGCTCGACGAGATCCCCGGCATCGGCCCGACGCGAAAACGCGCCCTGCTCCAGCATTTCGGCTCGGCCAAGGCGGTATCGCGGGCCGGCGTTGCCGACCTCAAGGAGGTGCCCGGCATCTCAGCGCAGATGGCGCAGACCATCTACGACTTCTTCCACGAGCGGAAATCGTAACGTGGGCTGTCGGCGCGAAGTCAGGACGCGCAACAAAGCCCTTTCAATCGAGCGCCTTCTTGACCTCGTAGATTTCCATGATGCGGGCGCTGCGGTGCGGGCCGTCGCAGACGAAGGTCCATTTGCCTTCCGTATACGTGTCACACATCTTCACGCCCTTGATCAGGATCCAGTGTCCCTCCTTTCCTTTGTGGATGGCGAGGATGTAGTGGGCCCACGCATTGCGCGGCTTCTGCATCCAGGCCCACACGGTCGGCCGCTCTTTGCGCGGCAGGTGCGTGAACGTGGCAAAGGGGACCATGCGATAGCCGAAAGCCGCGAGCACGCCTGCGACCTCGTCGGCACGCGTGCCCTTGACCACAGACCGGCTGCTCTCGGGCAGCTCGCGGTAGCGGCGGATCTCCTCCTCGACCTTGCTGATCGAATAGCCGGTGATCGCGGACAGGACGTAAGGGCCGCAGAAAGCGATGCGTCCCGTGTCGTTCCTGGCCTCATTGAGACTCGAGGTGCTGCGTGCGGCTCCACTCCAGTCGCCGCTCATGACACGCCTCCACGTGTTTCGGATTGAGAGCTTCGTTAACGGAAGGTTGACGGATCGGGATTTACGAAGGGTTAACGTCGTCGCGCGATCCGTATCCGCTCTGATGCGCCCCTCCTTGCAGGATGCCTCGGATCGTGACAGGGGTGGCTGCTTTCGGTTTCTCTGCTGTATCAAGAGCCATGTCCCGCATCGGTTTTTATTCCGGCTCCTTCGATCCGATCACCAGCGGCCACACGGACGTCATCAAGCGTGCGCTCGGCCTATTTGACGAGCTTGTCATCGGCATCGGTGTCCACCACGGAAAGGTCCCGCTCTTCACTGCCGAGGAGCGAATTGCGATGGTGGAGACGGAAACCCGGGCGCTCACGCGCAAGCATGGCGGCAGCATTCGGGTCGTCACGTTCGACGGCTAGTGGTCGATGCCGCGCGCGAACATGGCGCCCGCTTTATCGTCCGAGGTCTGCGGGACGGCACGGACTTCGACTACGAGATGCAGATGGCCGGCATGAACGGAACGATGGCGCCAGACATCGAGACGATCTTCCTGGCCGCCAGCCCTGGCACACGTCACATCGCGGCGACCTTTGTTCGCCAAATCGCAGCCATGGGCGGCAACGTCTCTCCGTTCGTCTCGCCTGCCGTGGCCCGCAAGCTGAAAGCGCGGATGAAAGCGAAAGCTTGAGTAGCTCAGCAGGCAGGCCAGGGGCACCGCCAAACTCCGGCCACATGCGCCCGGTCCATCTCACCAGCTCGAACAACAAGGAGGCCAGCCCTTGACCCGATTTCTCACATTCGCCCTGGCACTGAGCGTCGTGCTTGGCATTGGGATGGCACAGGCGCAAACGTCGCCTGATCCCGAGAACACCCTGATCCTCGAGCTCGAAGTTCGGGGCGGGTTACGATCGCACTTCGGCCCGACCTCGCGCCGAAACACGTCGAGCGCGTCAAACGACTCGCGCGCGAAGGGTTCTATGACGGCCTCACGTTCCACCGCGTGATCGACGGCTTCATGGCGCAAACCGGCGATCCCAGGGGTGACGGCACCGGCGGATCGAAATACGAGGATCTGCCCGCCGAGTTTACGCCCACGCCCTTCGAGCGGGGAGTGGTTGGAGCGGCGCGCACCGCAGACCCCAACAGTGCCAACAGCCAGTTCTTCATCATGTTCGACCGTGCACCGCATCTCGATGGAAAGTACACGGTCTGGGGACAGGTGATCGACGGCATGGAGCACGTCGACAAGATCAAGAGGGGCGAGCCGGGATCGGGCCGAGTGACCAATCCGGATAGGATCGTCCGCATGTACGTGCTGGCGGACCGCCAGTAATGTGCACTTGGCGCGAGCCGGTGCGCTCGTCGCAGCGATTTCCTGCTATGGCGCGGTGCAGTTTGGGTTGCGTCGGCGTCTCTGCAGTGCCACCTAAGGTCGACTTGGACAGCGATGAATGGAAGGACGCCGAATGGCCGAGATCAAGGACCCCGAAAACACGCTGATCATGGATACGACGCAGGGCCGCGTCGTCATCCAAATGCGCCCCGACCTCGCGCCCAATCATGTCGCGCGCATCAAGGAGCTGACACGCCAGGGCTTCTATGACGGCATCGTGTTCCACCGCGTGATCGACGGCTTCATGGCCCAGACCGGCTGCCCCTACGGCACGGGCACCGGAGGCTCGGGCCAGAAACTCGCAGCGGAGTTCAACTCGGAGCCGCATGTGCGGGGCACGGTGTCGATGGCGCGTGCCGCATCACCGAACTCAGCCGATAGCCAGTTCTTCATCTGCTTCGACGATGCCCGTTTCCTCGACCGGCAGTACACGGTCTGGGGTCACGTCATCGAAGGCATGGAGAACGTCGACAAGATCAAGCGCGGCGAGCCCGTCGTAGATCCCGACAGGATCACGTCTATGCGGGTCGCAGCGGACGTGACCGCCTGACCCAAACTCAATACCAAGACCAAGCGCCCCTTTCCCTTTTCGAAAGGGGCGCTTTTGATTCAGGCTGCCTGGCTCGCGCCTTCGGCGGCCAGCGCCTTCCTCGCGCTGCGGGATTCCAGGAACGCTGCGATCTCGCCGACAATTCCGCGGCGGAACAGAAGCACCGTTACCACGAAGATCACACCTTGGATGACGAGCACCCATTCGCCGAAGCCGGCAAGGTAGTTCTGCATGGTGACGATCACCGCGGCGCCGACCATGGGACCGAAGACCGTGCCCATGCCGCCGACCAGCGTCATCAGGACCACCTCGCCCGACATCTGCCACATCACGTCGGTCAGCGAGGCGAGCTGGAAGACGATTGCCTTGGTGGCCCCGGCCAATCCCGCCAACGTCGCCGAAATCACAAAGGCCATCAGCTTGTATTGATCGACCCTGTAGCCGAGCGATACGGCGCGCTGCTCGTTCTCGCGGATCGCTTTCAGCACCTGGCCGAAGGGCGAGTGGATGGTGCGGTGGATAATGAGAAACCCGACCGCGAATATCGGCGAGCGACCACGTAGTAGAAGACGAAGTCGTTGCTGATATCGAGGAAGCCGAACATCGGCCGCCGCGGCACAGCCTGAATGCCGTCCTCGCCTCCGGTGAACGGCGCCTGCAGGCAGAAGAAGTACACCATCTGCGCCAGCGCCAGCGTGACCATGGCGAAGTAGATGCCCTGCCGGCGAATGGCGATGCAGCCGGCCACGACGCCCATCAGCATGGCCACAGCCGTGCCCGCGAGGATGCCAAACTCCGGCGACCAGCCCCACGCCTTGACCGTATAGCCGCCGAGACGTAGGCGCCGAAGCCGAAGAACAGCGGCGTGGCCGAAGGACAGCAGGCCCGACGTAGCCGATCAGCAGGTTGAACGCGCAGGCGAACAGCGCGAAGCACAGCACCTTCATCAGGAAGACGGGATAGAGCGCGAGCGGCGCGACAACGAGGGAGCACCGCGATCAGCGCCAGCGAAGATGCGGCATGTCGTAGCTCTTGCATCCTCGCCTCCTCAGCGCGGCCGTTCCGAACAGGCCGGCGGGCCGGATCATCAGCACGATGGCCATGATCACGAAGACCACGATGCTGGAAGCTTCGGGGTAGAACACCTTGGTCAGGCCCTCGATGATGCCCAAGGCCGAAGCCAGTGATGATCGAGCCGATGATCGAGCCCATGCCGCCGATCACCACGACGGCGAAGACGACGATGATGAGGTTGGCGCCCATGAGCGGCGTCACCGTGGATCGGGCGCCGCCAGCACGCCGGCGAGTGCCGCGAGCGCCGACACCGAAACCGTAGGTGAGCATCATCATCCGCGGCACGTTGATGCCGAAGGCACTGCACGAGCGTCGGGTTCTCGGTGGCCGCGCGCAGATAGGTGCCGAGCTTGGTCTTCTCGATCATGAACCAGGTCGCGAGGCATACAACCAGCGACAGCACGACCACCCAGCCGCGATACCACGGCAGGAACATGAAGCCGAGATTGGTGCCGCCCGAGAATCGGGCATCGGTGTAAGGCAGAGCCGGAAGAGCCGTACTGTTGCGGAACACCCCCTCGATGATCAGCGCCAGGCCGAACGTCAGCAGCAGGCCGTAGAGAGGGTCGATGTGGTAGAGGCGGGACAGAAGCAGGCGCTCGATGATGATCCCGAAAACGCCCACGATGATCGGGCGAGGATCAGCGCGCCCCAATAGCCGATGCCCAAGTACTGCAGCAGCATCAGGCCGCGAAGGCGCCCATCATGTACTGGGCGCCGTGGGCGAAGTTGATCACGTTCAGCATGCCGAAGATGACGGCCAGGCCCAGGCTCAGCAGCGCATAGAAGGCGCCGTTGATCAGCCCCAGAAGTAGCTGACCGAAGAGAGCCTGCGGCGGGATGCCGAGCAGCTCGAACATCTGAAATGCTCCTCAGCCCTTGCTGCTCGACGGTGAAGGGCGATCGCGGATATGAGTGGCGAGATAAGCGAGCAATGCGCGTCTCTCCCCGCCATGCGGGGAGAGAAAGTTGCATCAGCCCTTCTTGACGAGCGGGCACTCGCCTTCGTCGAGCGGCCGAAGGCCTGATCAGCCGGAATGGTGGCGCTGATCTTGTAATAGTCCCACGGCTCCTTGCTCTCTTCCGGCTTCTTCACCTGGAAGAGGTACATGTCGTGGATCATCCGGCCGTCGGGGCGGATGTGCCCCTTGCCGAACATGTCGTTGTCGGTTGGCATCGACTTCATCTTCTCGACGACCTTGGCGCCGTCGGCGGTCGCTGCCAGCTCATGCACGGCGTTCAGGTAGTGCGGTGACGCCGAGTAGACGCCGCCTGCACCATGGTCGGCTTGCGCCTTGTTATCGCGGCGAACTCCTCGGCAAAGGCACGCGTGTCGTCGTTGAGGTCCCAGTACCAGGCTTCGGTGAGGAACAGGCCCTGCGCCGTCTTCAGGCCCGAGCGCGTGGATATCGCTGATGAACATCAGCAGCGCGGCAGGCTCTCCCGCCCTGCATGATGCCGAATTCCGCCGCCGCTTCAGCGAGTTGATGGAGTCGCCGCCGGCGTTGGCCAGGCCGATGACCTTGGCGCCCGAGGACTGCGCCTGCAGCAGGAAGGACGAGAAGTCCTGTCGCCGGGAAGGGATGGCGCACCTTGCCCAGCGACTTGCCGCCGTTGCTTCTCGACGACAGCTGGCGGCGTCGCGCTGCAGCGCGTGCCGAAGGCATAGTCGGCCGTCAGGAAGAACCAGCTCTTGCCGCCGGTCTTGATGATGGCGTGGCGGTGCCGTTGGCCAGCGGCCAGGTGTCGTAGGCGTAGTGCACGGTGTTGGGCGTGCAGTCCTTGTCGGTCAGGCCGAGGCGCCGGCCGCGCCGATGGCGATCAAGGGGACCTTGTTCTTTTCCTTGCGCCATCTTGGTCATCGCGAGCGCGACGGCGGTGTGGGCACGTCCACGATCACGTCCACGCCGTTCGCGTCGGCCCACTGCGCGAGCGAAATTGGAGCCGCCAGTCCGGCTTGTTCTGGTGGTCGGCGAAGACAGCTCGACCTTCTTGCCCAGCACTTGTTCGCCTTGCCGTAGTCCTCGATCGCCTTCTTCGCGGCCCGACGGAGCCCTGGCCCGACAAATCGGCATAGACGCCGGACATGGTCGTTGATGTACGCCGATCATGATGTACGCCATCGGTAAATTGCGGCCGTGCGCAGCCGTTGCGGAAACGGCGGGCCATCGCCGCCAGTAGAAATGGCTTAAGTTTCACGTTCATCCTCCTTTGACGCCTTGGTTTTCAACCTAAACTCCCAGATAGCTTTCCAGCTTGTTCTTGTTGGCCGCGAGCTGGTCGTTTTCGATCATGTCGACGACCTGCCCATGTTCAACGACGTAATGTCGATCCGCGACAGTTGCGGCGAAACGGAAGTTCTGCTCGACGAGCAGGATCGTAAATCCTTTGCTCTTGAGCGTTCTGAGAATTCGACCGATTTGTTGAACGATAACTGGAGCCAGCCCCTCGGTCGGCTCGTCGAGCAGCAGCAGCTCCGCACCGGTGCGGAGAATGCGCGCGATAGCGAGCATCTGCTGCTCGCCACCTGAAAGCTTCGTGCCTTGACTGGAGCTTCGCTCGCGGAGGGCTGGAAAGAGCTGATGGATTTCATCGAGCCCGAGCCCGCCCGGCTTCACGACCGGCGGCAGAAGCAGGTTCTCACGCACATTGAGGCTCGAGAAGATGCCGCGCTCCTCCGGCACGTAGGCAATTCCCAGCCGCGCAATGCGTTCGGACGGCCAGTTGATGGTTTCCTGGCCGTTGTACACGACCGATCCTGTGCGAGAGCGCACGATGCCCATGATCGCCCGCATAGTCGTCGTCTTGCCGACGCCATTGCGGCCGAGCAGAGTGACGACCTCGCCCTTGCGGACGTCGAAATTCATCCCGTGGAGGATGTGGCTTTCGCCGTACCAGGCATTCAGATCGCGCACACTGAGGAGCGGCTGATGGAGCTCAGGCATGGGCCGCTCCCAATTCGGTATCGCCGTTGCCAGATCCCATATACGCTTCGATCACATCCGGATTGCGCGACACCTCCGCGTAAGGGCCCTCAGCCAGGATTTCTCCACGCGCCAGAACCGTAATTGTGTCGGAGAGGTCAGCCACCACGGACAAATTGTGCTCGACCATGAGCACCGTCCGGTTCTTCGCGACACGGCGGATGAGCTCGGAAATGCGGCCGATGTCCTCCCGGCCCATGCCGGCCATAGGCTCGTCCAGAAGCAGCATCTCGGGATCGAGTGCCAGGGTTGTTGCGATCTCCAGCGCGCGCTTTCGGCCATAGGGCAGCTCGACTGCTTTTAGATGTGCGTAGCTCCCGAGGCCGACATCCTCGAGGAGTTGCATGGCACGGTCGTTCAGCACGTCGAGCGATCGCTGCGACCGCCAGAAATGAAACGAGGTGCCGAGCTTGCGCTGCAGCGCGACCCGGATGTTCTCGAGGAGCGTGAGGTGCGGAAAGGTCGCCGAGATCTGGAAGCTGCGCACAAGACCCATGCGCGCGATATCCGCCGGCTTGAGGCCGGTGATATCTTGACCCTTGTACCGGATGACGCCGGTTGTCGGCTTGATGAACTTCGTAATCAGATTGAAGCAGGTCGTCTTACCGGCGCCGTTTGGCCCGATAAGTGCGTGAATAGCGCCTCTGCGGACCCGCAGATTGACGTTCTTTACGGCCCAGAGACCCTTGAAATTGACGGACAAATTCTCCGTCTCGATTATACATTCTTCGGTCATGCCTGGGCTTGAGCCCTGTCCTTGTTCGTTTCCCCTTTCCCTGGCCAATGGCTCAGGGTCTTTTGCAATCATTCTGCAATGGCGGCTCGGATTAAACAAGAATTCGGATGGCGCCAACGTTCATCGATGTCGCATGAATCTGCATCAGGCACCGATGGCGCGATCGGCTTGGGGCCGAGGAACAACGCCGGCGAGGCGCTGACGAACGCGCGTCACAACGAGGGCGAGGCCGAAGACCCCTGCCTGAATCAGCACGATTGACGGACCCGTTGCAGCGTCGAGATGAAAGCTCATCAAGGTGCCGGCGACGCTGGACCCGATCGCCACTATGCCGGCATTCACGAGCATCAGATCGAAGCGGCGCGTAAGCAGAAAGGCTGTCGCGCCGGGCGCCACCAGCATTGCGATGACGAGTATGAGCCCAACGGCCTTGAGCGACGCGACGATCGCGAGCGACAACAGGGCAAGAAGACCGTAATGGAGCAACCCCACCGGCAGCCCAATGGCACGGGCGTGCTGCGGATCGAAGCAGTAAACCAACAGATCCCGCCGCCGGATGAGAACAGCGATCAACACGACAATCGCGATAACAACGACTTCGTAGAACTCATTATCCGGTATGCCGAGCAGGTTGCCGAAGAGGATATGCAGCAGGTGCTCATCGGACTCGATCCGGGTGAACAGCACCAGCCCGAAACCGAACATGCCCGAGAATACGATGCCCAAGACGGTGTCCTCACGCACGCGGCTATTCTCGGTCAGGTAGCCGGTCAGCATTGCGCACGTAAGGCCGGCTGCAAAGGCTCCAAGAGACAAGGGCAAGCCGACGGCATAGGCCAGAACCACGCCGGGAAGGACGGCATGGGAAATGGCATCGCCCATCAGCGACCAGCCCTTGAGCACAAGATAGCAGGAGAGCACGGCCGATACGGCGCCGACGAGAACCGCGACGATCAAGGCGCGCTGCATGAAGGGAAATGAGAGCGGCAGCGCGAAGAAGTCCCAAATGGCCTCGATCATGGACGGAGGGCCTCCCCCTCCCCTGCGGCGCGCGCCCTGCGCCTTGAGGCCAACACTCCATGCTTCGGTGCGAGATAGAATGCTGTCAGGAAGAGCAGCGTCTGCAGCGTGACGATCACGCCGCCGGTGGCCCCATCGAGGAAGTAGCTGATGTAAGCGCCGGCGAACCCGGTCGACGCACCGATGGCGACGCTGAGCGCGAGCAGGCGTCCAAACCGATCGGTTAGGAGGTAGGCCGTCGCACCCGGCGTGATCACCGTAGCGACAACGAGCGCCGCTCCCACCGCTTGCAAAGCCGTCACAACGGATGCGCTGAGCAGTGCAAAGAACAGCACTTTCAGAGCGTTCGGGTTGATGCCAACAGCGCGCGCATGGTTCTCGTCGAAGAAGACGAGCATGAGGTCCTTCCAAACGACCAGCAGGATAGCGAACGCAACAATGGCAACGACGACCACCTGCGCCGCATCCTCGTCGGCGATGCCGAGGATGTTGCCGAGCACGATCGTCTGAACGCTGATCGGAATCGGATGAAGCGAGACGATGAATAGCCCCGCGGCGAAAAAGGCCGTGAAGACGACCCCGATGACGGCATCCTGCTTGAGGCGTGACACCTGTCCGATGCCCCAAATGCCGAACGCGGCGATGATGCCCGCAAAGAACGCGCCCGCTGCGTAGGGAAGCTGCAGGATGTAGGCGATGGCCACTCCAGGGACCACGGAATGGCCCAGCGCGTCGCCCATCAGCGACCAGCCTTTCAGCATCAGGTACGCGGAAAGAAAGGCGCAAAGCCCGCAGACCAGCGCGCTGACCCACATGGCGCGCAACATGTAGCCGTATTCGAAGGGGACCAGCAGCTCACTCATGGGCGACCGCCAGTTTTTCGCGCATCCGAGGAGATCTGTTCTTCGCCGCGTTCCCCGTAGAACACGACGGGTCGCTCATCGTCCGTCAGGACGGTGACGCCGCGGCGGTCGTCATCCTCGTGCAGCTCTGAGGGGCCAGCTGGAAGTGGCGCAGCACGCCTCCAAAGGTCCGCTCGAGATTGGTCTTTGTGAACGTTTTCGCCGTTGGTCCAGCCGCCAGCACAGTGCGGTTGAGCAGCACGACCTGATCGCAGAAATCCGGCACGCTGCCGAGATTGTGCGTCGAGACGAGGATCAGGTGGCCTGAGCTTCTGAGCTCGCGGAGCAGGCCGACAATGGCCGTTTCCGTCTTCACGTCAACCCCGGTGAACGGCTCATCGAGCAGGATGATGCTGGCGCCCTGCGCCAATGCGCGGGCTAGAAAAACGCGCTTGCGCTGACCGCCGCTCAGCTCACCAATCTGGCGCTTGCGGAGGTGGCTCATGCCGACGCGCTCGAGGGCGATGTCAACCTGGCGATGGTCCTCCGAGGACGGAATGCGCAAGATGTTCATATGGCCGTAGCGGCCCATCATCACCACGTCCTCGACGAGCACGGGAAAGTTCCAATCGACCTCCTCGTTTTGCGGGACGTAGGCGACGATGCGGCGTTTCAGAGCCTGCCGCACCGGCATGCCGCTGATGAGCACCTTACCCCGCGTGGGGCGGACAAACCCCATGAGGGACTTGAAGAGCGTGGACTTGCCGCTGCCGTTCGGTACCAGCGAGGCCGCAGATCGTACCGGGACCAAGTGTGAAGCTGACGTTATCGAGAGCGGTGGTGCCGTTGGGATAGACGACCGTCAGCCCACTGACTTCGATCCTGGGTTGCGCACGTACGTGTTCACGCTCAATTTCAGAGGGAGCCAGCATCGGTCCCATTCCTTTGCATCCAAAGGGAAACTCTTCGGTCGTCATCCCGGACTTATGCCCGGGATCCACTTACTCCGGCCGCTGCGGCGGGCAGCACGGTGGATCCCGGTAACAAACACCGGGATGGCCGCTCGTGTGATTTGGTCTCGACTGACCATCACTGCCCGAAGCCTTTGGCGATGGTATCCACGGTAACTTCCAGAAGCTTCAGATAGGTCGGCACTGGTCCGCGTTCATCGCTGAGCGAGTCGACGTAGAGCACGCCGCCATACCGCGCGCCCGTCTCGCGCGCGACCTGGCGCGCCGGTTTGTCGGAGATCGTGCTTTCACTGAAAACGACGGGAATTTGGTATTTGCGCACGAGGTCAATGACCCTGCGGACTTGCTGCGGCGTGCCCTGCGCGTCGGCGTTGATAGGCCAGAGATAAAGCTCGCGCAGGCCGTAATCGCGAGCGAGATAGCTGAACGCGCCCTCGCTCGTCACCAACCAGCGCTTCTCCTCGGGAATGGCGGCCAGACGCTTGCGCAGCGGCTCGTCGATGGCTCTGATTTTCGCGGAATAAGCCTCAGCGTTCTTTCTGTAGATTTCCGCATTAGCGGGGTCGTGCTCGGAAAGTGCCTTGCGGATGTTTTCCACGTAGATCAGCGCATTGCTCGGCGACATCCAGGCATGCGGATTGGGATTCCCGGTGTAAGGCCCCTCCCTGATGGCTATTGGCTCGATGCCTTCCGAAATGACAACACTCGGCACATCTTTGACGTTCTGGAAGAAACGCGAGAACCAGCGCTCCAAATTCAGACCATTCCAGAGAACGAGGTCGGCGGATTGAGCTTTCACCACATCGAGCGGTGTCGGCTGGTAATCGTGAATTTCAGCTCCCGGCTTGGTGATGCTCTCGACGATCGCCGCATCGCCCGCAACATTCTGGGCAATGTCCTGAATGACCGTGAACGTCGTGACGACACGCAGCGGCCTGCCGTCCCGGTCCTTTGCTGCCTGGGCGTCGGTGGTCCCAAGGACGCCAAGCGCTAGTGCCAAAAGCCCCGCCAGGCCGCCAAGTATCGAGCGAGCGCGCCGCCCAAGAGTAGCTTGTTCCAGCTCCGTCGCCCTGGCCCTCGGTCAAGCCCTCAGATGGCATCCACCTTGCCTCCTAGTTGCGAATGATTTGCAATTGCAAAAAGAAAATGAAGCGCCCCTTGCGTCCTGTCAACGGCAAAGTCACGGAGTTCGTGCGATGGAAAGGCGGAAAGGCTTCGAGGAACGCGCGATCTCGGGTTTCGGTTGACCGGCATGAAGCAATCGAATGCATCCGCACGTCTGCGGCGCCGTCACCGGCCGTGGATCGGCGGCTGAAGGCAAGTAACGGATGCTGGTAGCGTAGCCACCGCTCTGGCCGTCGTCAGACGGGCGAGCGCAGCGCCTCTTCGACGGACGCACTGCTCGCCAGCGCCTTCTATCTCCAGGTGGGCGATCTGGTCATTCACGCCGACCATGGGCTTGGCCGGTACGAGGGGCTGACGACACTCGATGCAGACGGAACGCGGGACTTCTTCACCATTGCTTACCGCGACGGCAAGGTGCTCGTGCCCGCCGAAAACGCTGACCTGCTGTCTCGCTACGGTGCGGCGGAGACGGCGATCCGCCTTGATCGCCTCGGCGGCAAGGCTTGGCAGACCCGCAAGGCGCGACTGAAACGGCGCATCGGCGCCATCGCGCTCCGCCTGATCGGAATTGCAGCGGCCCGTGAGCTGGCTACGGCGCCGGTTCTTAAGCCTGATCCTGCCGCTTACGAGCGCTTTTGTGAGGGTTTTCCGTACGAGGAAACTCCCGACCAGGCTCAAGCCATTGCTGCCGTGCTGGATGATCTCGTCACGGGCAAGCCGATGGACCGTCTGATCTGTGGCGACGTCGGATCCGGCAAGACGGAAGTGGCTCTCAGGGCAGCCTTCGTCGCGGCGATGGCGGGCTGGCAGGTTGCCGTCGTGGCGCCAACCACTCTGCTATCCCGCCAGCACACCGAGACATTCCGCAAGCGCTTCGCCGGCTTTCCGGTGACCATCGCCCAAGCCTCCCGCCTCGTGCGCGGCAAGGAGCTCCGCGATGTTCTGGCGGGCCTCGAGTCCGGCGCCATCCACATCGTCATCGGAACCCATGCCCTGCTTTCGGAATCGGTCAAGTTCGCAAAGCTTGGGCTCATCATCGTCGATGAGGAGCAGCGGTTCGGCGTCCGACACAAGGAGCGGCTGAAGCAGCTTCGCGAGGGGGTGCACGTGCTGACCCTCACGGCGACTCCCATTCCGCGCACGCTCCAGTTGGCACTATCCCTGGTCCGCTCTCTGTCCCTCATCGTCACGCCGCCAGCGGGGCGGCGGCCGGTTCGCACCACCGTCTGCGAGATGGACCCGGCTCGTATCCGAGAAGCACTGATCGCCGAGAAGGAGCGCGGCGGACAGAGCTTTTACGTCTGCCCCCGTATTCGCGATCTTGCTGTGATAGCGCGAATGCTGGAGCGCGAGGTGCCGGAAGTGAGCTTCGTGCGTGCTCACGGCCGCATGTCGGCGTCGGAGCTCGACCGGATCATGGATCGATTTCTCGCCGGGCACATCGACGTGCTGCTGTCGACGACAATCATCGAGTCCGGCCTCGACATACCCTCAGTGAACACAATGATCGTGCACGATGCGCACCGGCTCGGTCTCGCCCAGCTCTATCAGCTTCGCGGCCGCATCGGACGCGCGGGCGTCGAGGCGCACGCCTATTTGACCATTCCACCGGGCATAGAGCTGACCGACGCGGCACGCCGCCGCCTCGAAGCGTTGGCAAAGCTCGACCCAGTCGGAGCAGGCTTCAACCTCGCCAGCCACGACCTGGACATCCGCGGCGCCGGCAACCTCCTGGGCGAGGAGCAGTCCGGCCATCTCCGGGACCTTGGCTTCGATCTCTTCCAGACAATGCTGAAGCGCGCCGTTGAGGCGCTGCGCAACGGAGAGCAGCCGGACCTGGACATTTGGGCCCCGCGCATCTCGCTTGGCCTGACGATAGGTATCCCCGAAAACTACATACCCGACCCGATCGAGCGCGCGGAAATCTATTGGGAGTGCGCGCGGCTCGAAACGGAGGACCAGATTGCGCAATATGCTGGTGAGCTTGCGCAGCGCTACGGCCCTCTTCCGCGCGATGATACGGCGCCTATTTGCGCTGCTCCGCCTGAAGCAGCTGTGCCGGGAGGTGCACGTCGCAGAGCTCAATGCTGGGCCGAAAGGCGCGGTGCTAACGTTCCGTCCTGGAACGCCTGTCCCGCGCCAGCTTCCGCTCTCGCGCAGGATCGAATGGCGGAAGAACAGGCGGATTGTTGTTTCCGCGCAATGGGACGTCCCGCAACGCCGCCTCAAGGGCGTGGCCAGCCTTCTGCTCCAGCTGAGGCGAGCATTCTCACAAGTTGCCCGAGCGACACCGGAGCCCGCCAGTAGCGCGACCTGATTAGCCTCAGGACACGAGCTCGCTGCACTGCGTGTTGAGGGTTGCGAGGTGGCGGCTCAAGGCCTCGGCCGCCGACAGCCGCTCACGCAGGGTCTCAAGGCGCTCAGCGCTGCTCATCTCGTCTTGTGACCGCGCCTCGCGGGCGTCCAGAAGCTGCTTGGCCTGGGCGATGTGCGTTTCGCTCTGGGCGCGCAGGGCATCGATCACTGCCACCGCAATCGCGGTGGCCCGATCGGCCATATCGCTGGTCGCGCGCTGCAACTCGTTGCTCGCCAGCCGGATGACCTCGTCGATGGCCGGCATGAACTCCTCAATCAGCATGCGCTCCAGCTCGGCCGCATGCTCCTCCTGGGTCCGGCTGCGGGACCAGCCCATCAGCGATCCTGGCGCCGCGAGGTCCAACGCGATCGAATCCTCGATGGGCACGCGCACCGAGCTCGGCGGAAGGACCGGCGCCGGCGCCTCCGGAAGATCGAGCTCGGGAGACCGGCGGAGCATCGTTTCACGCAGAGCGGGAAATACGTTGTATGTCGTCTCCGCAAGCCGCTCCTCGACGGCGCTACGGGCCGAATAGAGCTCCGCCTCTACGCGCTGGCGCAGAGGCTTCGTGTGGCAGCGCCAATGCCGGCGGGCTTCGCCTTCCGCAAACGCCTGCATGAGCCGCTGGCCTTCGGCCTTTGCGTACTCCTCCAGAATCTCAGCCAACCTGTCGTAGATCCGCGTCCGGTGCTCAGCCGTGACCTCGTTCAACAGGTTCTGGAAACCTGCCAAGTTCCGCTCCAGCTCGCCGGCGACAGATTGAATTCGGGCCAGCTCGGACTGCACGTCCTTGAGCTCCCGATCGTTTCTGCTGTGAGCACCGTGCTCCGAGATGATGGCGAGCTTGACCATCTCCTCCCGAACGGCGGCTTCGTTGACCTGCGACAGCTCTGCGAAGTAGGCGGCGATCTGCCGGATCAGATGCGCGCTGTGGCTGCGCAGCAGGAGCTTCGTCAGCTCCCGCCTTAGCTCCGGGAACCCGGAGCAAGTAGACAGAATGCGCGCCTGTTGACCGTTCGGCATCTCCTCCGATGGCCCCGACTGCCCATCGTTCTTGACCTCCACCGGCCGGAGAGCCCCCTTCAGCTTGGCATAGGCTATCAAAGCAGGGGCAATGTCGCCGCTCGAACTCCTCGTTGCGGGAAAGCGCCTGCGCCGCCCACTTCGAGCTTCCGGCGACCACGGGAATGTCGACTGCAGGAAACTCGCGTGCGAGCGTCTCGCGAACGCGCGACACGATATTGCGGACATCGGC
This sequence comes from uncultured Pseudomonadota bacterium, assembly GCA_963786775.1. Taxonomy (GTDB): domain Bacteria; phylum Pseudomonadota; class Alphaproteobacteria; order Rhizobiales; family Hyphomicrobiaceae; genus ZC4RG25. Next base: position 25,836 of record CAWBAM010000010.1, read on the forward strand.
TGCGGGATCGCGCAACTCGTCGACATTGTCGATGAAGATGAGAATGCGATCGCGATGCAGGCCGCGGAGAATTCTGAGCGTCGCAAGCTCGACGGTCGACAGCGGCTGGCGTGCGCTCAGGACGACCACATAAAGCTCGGCCGGCTCGAGCGAGTGCCGTGTGATTTCGTCCCGAACCATGAACGGGTCGTTGATGCCGGGCGTCGCGATGATGGTAACCGGGAACTTGAATGGCCCGCTGGGTAACCAGATGTCTGCTGCCTTAGTGATGTCGGCGTATTGTCCCGGCCCATCCGAATTCTCGGCAGCACTGCTGCCAGGAGAAAGATACCTGGCGAGCGTTTCCTTCGAGACGGTCTCATAACTGTGCTTCGCACCCAGCAGGTCCACGAAGTTGCTGCCAAGGCGCAGTTCCGCGCGCTGGCGCAGCGCATCGACATGCCGTTGCAAAAGCTGCGGCTCGAAACCTGGCACGAGCTGGGCCGTCAGCTCCCGGATTCGGCTATCGCCCGTCGCGAGCTGACCCCAATCGTCTTTCTCGAAGAGCTGGAATTCGGCGGCAGTATTCTCAGGAGCCGCTGTTGAGCCGAAATGCAACCGCACCACCGCGGTTGTCCAAGGGCTCAGGTCCGATGGCAGAAGATCCGCCTGCTCAGTGAGAGCGCCGATGAAGGTCATCTGCCGGGACTTCACTTGCCCGATGACAGCGATGCGGCAGACTTGATGCGCGAGCACCCGCATCGCATCCCGGACGAAGGTTGCACCGGGATCGGCCAGCACGGCGGCCAGCCGCTCTCCCTGCTGCATGAGATCGGCCCGGATGTCCTCAAGCGAAGCCCCAATCGGCTCGGGATCGGGTTCAGCTACGGGAAAGGGAATAGGCTCGACAATCTGTTCACCGACAGCGTCCGCCTGTGATGTCCTCGTCTCCCCGGGAGAATTCGGCTGAGGCAGCACCCGGATATTCGACATGTTCTCCTCCGCCTCTCTCAACTGACAGGCCAGGCATCCCTCAGCGCGCGGCCGACATCGCGGCGCGAATGGCTGGGCAGCCGTCGCCTTGCCGCGTCTTGCGCTGCATCTTCAGGAGGTCGAGAGTGAAAGTGTCTGGCGGTGGCATCCAAATCCAGGCAGGCCGGATCGGCAAGTCTCGAAAACTCCGACCACGGACGCTCCTGACTAACCACACGCCACCCCCCGGACGAGTCTGTTATTGAGCCGGTCAAACGATTGTTGCCGACTGTCCCCCTTTGGGACCGGTTACTCTTGGAACTGTAAATGAACCGTAAATTGTGGCGTGGGCGTGGAGAATAGCAACAAGTGCAGCCGTCTTCTTATCAGTTGTCGGATCGGGAGGTTCTTCTCAAACTCTGCGCTATGCCATCTGCCGTTGAAAAACGCCGCTTTCTATCACGCATCACGCGAGCACGCGACGCATCGCGGCCTTGAAACCAGTCACGGCGGCCTCTCGTGCCATGTGCCGGCCGTCCCGAACAACGTGAACACCGGAGATCCAGACATCGCGGATCGGCGAACCTGCTGCCGCGAATATCCATCCGTCGAGGACCGCGTCACCCTCTCGGCAATCGAGCGACGGGTGCGCATCGTCGAGCACCAGAAAATCAGCCCTGTTGCCTATGGCAATCGCGCCGACCGAGCGCCCTGACGCCTGCCGACCACCAGCTAGCACCGCATCGACCAGTGCTCGGCCTGTCGATTGGCCTGGATCGCCCAGGCGATTCCGGCGGCGCTCGTCGATACGCTGGCTGTATTCCAATGCGCAGAGCTCACCAGCCGCATCGATACGGATATTCGAGTCCGTCCCGATGCCGAACCGCCCACCTGCACGGCGGTAGGCGGTCGCCGGACAAATTCCGTCGCCCAGGTTGGCCTCCGTCAGGGGGCAGAGCGCTACCACGGCGCCGCTGTTCGCCAGCCGCCAGATCTCATCACCCGCAATATGAGTTGCATGCACGATGCACCAGCGTGGACCGATCTCCATCTCGTCGAGCAGCCATTCAACGGGACGACGACCTGACCACACGAGGCAGTCCGCCACTTCCCGCTCCTGCTCCGCCGCGTGGATATGGATCGGTGCCGCCGGCAGCAGCTGAGCCGCGTACTTCAGATCCTCTGGCGTCACAGCCCGCAGCGAATGCGGCGCCACGCCCAAAACCGCATCGGGCAGAGGCTCGATGGCCCGCGCCGAGGCCTCCACCAGCCAGGCGAACTGATCCGGATCGTTCAGGAAGCGGCGCTGAGCCGGAACCGGGTCGGCGCCTGCGAAGTTGCTCCAGCGGTAATAGACTGGCAGCAGCGTCAGGCCGATCCCTGCCATGTCCGCCGCCGCTGCAATTCGGGCGGCCATCTCGGCGATGTCGGCATAGGGCGTACCGGACGGGTCGTGATGCAGGTAGTGGAACTCGACGCACGTCGTGAAGCCGGCCTCGACCATCTCGACGTAGGCCATCGCGGCGATCGCCTCCACGTCCTCCGGAGTGAGCCGTTCGAGGAAGCGGTACATGACCTCGCGCCACGTCCAGAAGCTGTCGTCATCGCTGGCCGCGCGCTCGGCCAATCCCGCCATGCCGCGCTGGAAAGCGTGACTGTGGAGATTGATCAGTCCCGGCAACGTCACCCCTGGCTGTTGCGGCACCCCAACAAGCACGCCGGCCTGCGGCTCGACGCCGGTAATCACTCCGTCCTGGAAATCGATAAGCACGTTCTCCGCCCAGCCGTCGGGCAGAAGTGCACGTTCCAGAACGAGCTGCTGCATGGCGCTCCCCTACACTCCTGGGTGCATGACCAGGATACGTTGAAACGCATGGGCCGGCCCAAAGTGTCGGCAGGATCGACGAGAGGCGCAGCATGGGAGGTGAAACGGCAACCTGCGACCGGCTCTGGACCAATGCGCGGCTCGCGACGCTAGCGGCGGGTGATCGGCCGTATGGCCGCATCGACAACGGCGCCATCGCAGCCCGCAACGGCCGTATCGTCTATGCCGGGCCGCGCGCCGATCTCCCCGCAGGCCTCTCACCGCGCGAGACGATCGACTGCGGCGGCCGATGGATTACGCCCGGGCTGATCGACTGCCATACTCACCTCGTCTACGCCGGTAATCGTGCCCGCGAGTTCGAGATGCGTCTCGAAGGTGCGACTTATGCCGAGATTGCACACGCGGGCGGCGGCATCCTCTCCACTGTTGCGGCAACGCGCGCTGCCAGCGAGGATGACCTCGTCCGCAGCGCGCTGCCGCGTCTCGACGCGCTGATCGCCGAGGGCGTCACCACTATAGAGATCAAGTCTGGTTATGGCCTCGATCTGGCGACGGAGCGGCGCCAGCTCGCGGCAGCGCGACGGCTCGCTCAAATGCGCCCAATTGATGTGACGACGACCTTCCTGGGCGCCCACGCCCTGCCTCCTGAAGCAGAAGGTGACAAGGCAGCCTACATCGACCTGGTCTGCCGCGGAGATGATTCCCGCCATTGCCGCCGAGGGCCTTGCAGATGCCGTGGATGGCTTCTGCGAAACCATTGCATTCTCCCCAGACGAAATCGCCCGCGTGTTCGAAGCGGCCAGAGCCGCAGGTCTGCCGGTGAAGCTCCACGCAGAGCAGCTTTCGAACAGTGGCGGCGCCATCCTTGCAGCACGTTATCAGGCGCTTTCTGCTGACCACCTAGAATATCTCGACGAGCCCGGAGCTGCCGCGATGGCGGATTCCGGCACAGTCGCAGTGCTGCTGCCCGGAGCGTACTACTTCATCCGGGAGACACAGGCGCCGCCTGTCGATCTGCTCCGCCGCTACAAGGTGCCGATCGCAGTTGCGACGGATTGCAATCCGGGTACCTCGCCACTGTCCTCGCTGCTGCTGGCGATGAACATGGCCGCCACGCTGTTCCGGGTGACTGTCGAGGAGTGCCTTGCCGGCGTCACGCGGGAGGCCGCCCGCGCGTTAGGCCAGCTCAGCGAGGTCGGCACGCTTGAGCCGGGCAAGTGGTGCAATCTCGCCATTTGGGACATCGAAGACCCAGCAGAGCTCGTCTACCATATCGGCTTCAACCCGCTGTGCACGCGGGTATGGAGAGGTCGATGACCACCGTAGTGATCGGTTCGGGCGACATCGGGCTCGACGGCTGGCGCAAGGTCTATCGCGGTGCCGCCGTCCGACTGAATCCCGACGCACTGCCGAAAATAGCAGCGAGCGCTGAGGCCGTCGCGGCGATTGTTGCGCGCGGCGAACCGGTCTACGGCGTCAATACAGGGTTTGGAAAGCTCGCCACGGTCCGCATCGAAGCAGCCGATCTCGAGGCTCTGCAACGAAATCTCGTTCTGTCGCACTCCGCCGGTGTCGGCCCACCTGTCCCGCGGGCCATCACACGTCTGATGATGGCGCTTAAGCTCGCGAGCCTGGCTCAAGGCGCGTCCGGAGTCCGACGCTCGACTGTGGCTCTGTTGGAAGCGATGATCGAGCGTGGGCTGACGCCCATCATTCCCTCGCAGGGTTCCGTCGGTGCTTCGGGCGATCTCGCTCCCCTTGCCCACATGGCCGCCGCGATGATTGGGCTGGGCGAGATCGAAACGGGATCGGCCCGTATGCCTGCGCTGGAAGCGTTGCAGCAACACGGCCTGGAGCCGCTCAAGCTCGGGCCCAAGGAAGGATTGGCCCTCCTTAACGGCACACAGTTCTCGACCGCGTATGCCCTGGCGGGCCTGATCGAAACGGAGACGCTTTTCCGCACGGCCCTGGTCACGGGCGCCCTCTCGACAGATGCGGCCCGCGGCTCCGATGCGCCGTTCGATCCACGGATCCACGAGTTGCGTCGGCATCGTGGACAGATCGAAACGGCCGCTGCTCTGCGAGCTTTGATGGCAGGGAGCGAAATCCGCGCCTCCCACCTCAAGGGTGACGAACGCGTCCAGGATCCCTACTGCCTGCGCTGCCAACCACAGGTGATGGGCGCCGTGCTCGACCTGCTGCGCCACGCGGCCGGAGTTCTCGTGACGGAAGCCAATGGCGTTACGGATAATCCGCTCATCTTCCCTGACACTGGCGAGGCACTGTCCGGCGGCAATTTCCACGGCGAGCCCGTTGCTTTCACCGCTGACATGATCGCCATCGCCATCTGCGAGATCGGCTCGCTGGCGGAACGGCGCATCGCAATGCTGGTCGACCCTGCAGTCTCCGGGCTGCCTGCGTTCCTCACCGCCCATCCCGGGCTCAACTCCGGCTTCATGATTCCGCAGGTCACGGCTGCCGCCCTCGTTGCGGAGAACCGGCAGCGGGCGCACCCGGCCAGCATCGACACCATTCCGACGTCGGCCAATCAGGAGGACCACGTGTCGATGTCGGCCCACGGCGCCCGCCGGCTGATCCCGATGGCTGACAATCTCGCCAGCATCGTCGGTATCGAGCTGCTCGCCGCCGCACAAGGCTGCGACTTCCACAGGCCGCTCGCTTCTAGTCCGCCCTTAGAGCGCGTCCGCGAGCGCCTGCGCGCCGGAGTGCCTTTCCTGGACCAGGACCGTTCTTTTGCTCCGGACATCGACGTAGCTGCAGCACTCGTGCGGAGCGGTGCGGTAATCGACGCGGCCGGATCAGAACTGTTGCCGCTCGTCGACTAAAAGCTTGGCGCAAGCGATTACGCCGCTGGGCCTCCGCGGGGAGTTGGGAGGCAGAGTTCGGCTGACCGAGACGGCAGCGGCAATAGCAGAGGGGCTCGGCCACGAAAGTCTTTCAGGAGAGTTGCCATGACCCGCATCGACAACACCCGCGTCATCCGCGCCCCGCGTGGTCCTGATATCTCCGCAAAAAGCTGGCTCACCGAAGCCCCGCTACGCATGCTGATGAACAATCTCGACCCCGAAGTCGCCGAGAAGCCGAGCGAGCTTGTCGTCTACGGCGGTGTGGGGCGGGCAGCCCGCGACTGGGAGAGCTTCGATCGTATCGTGGCAGCCCTCCGCGATTTGGAGCCGGATGAGACGCTGCTCGTCCAATCCGGCAAGCCTGTCGGCATCTTTCGCACGCATGCCGACGCACCTCGCGTATTGATCGCCAACTCGAACCTGGTTCCCCATTGGGCCACCTGGGATCACTTCAACGAGCTCGATCGCCGTGGACTGATGATGTACGGCCAGATGACCGCGGGCTCCTGGATCTACATCGGCAGCCAGGGCATTGTTCAGGGTACCTACGAAACATTCGCCGAGATGGGGCGGCGGCACTACGGCGGAAATCTCACCGGCAAATGGATTCTCACAGCGGGCCTTGGCGGCATGGGCGGTGCACAGCCTCTCGCGGCCGTCATGGCCGGCGCCTCGCTGCTCGCCGTCGAATGCCAGCCGAGCCGCATCGAGATGCGCCTGCGCACCGGCTACCTCGATGTCCAGGCCACAGACCTCGACGAGGCCCTGCGCATGATCGAGCAGTCCTGCAAGGAAAGGAAGCCCCTGTCCGTGGGCCTGCTCGGCAATGCCGCCGACGTCGTGCCGGAGCTGGTCAGCCGTGGCGTGCGCCCGGACGCCGTCACCGACCAGACCGCGGCACACGACCCGGTCAACGGCTACCTGCCGAAGGGGTGGACCCTGGCCCAGTGGGAGGAGAAGCGCGCTTCGGATCCCAAGGCTGTCGAGACGGCGGCGAAACAGTCGATGGCGATCCACGTTCGCGCCATGCTCGAATTTCACCGTGCCGGCGTGCCCACGTTCGACTACGGCAACAACATCCGGCAGATGGCCAAAGACGAAGGCGTTACTGATGCGTTCGATTTTCCCGGTTTCGTTCCCGCCTATATCCGCCCCCTTTCTGCCGCGGAATCGGACCGTTCCGCTGGGTGGCCCTGTCGGGCGATCCCGAGGACATCTATCGCACGGACGCGAAGGTGAAAGAGCTGCTGCCAGACGACTTCCATCTGCACCGCTGGCTGGAGATGGCTCGCACTCGGATCAAATTCCAAGGCCTGCCGGCACGCATCTGCTGGCTTGGGCTCGGCGATCGGCACCGGGTTGGCCTCGCTTTCAACGAGATGGTCGCTTCTGGCGAGCTGAAGGCGCCCATCGTCATCGGTCGCGATCACCTCGACGCCGGCTCCGTCGCCTCACCAAATCGCGAGACGGAAGGGATGCGCGATGGCTCCGACGCCGTCTCGGATTGGCCGATGCTCAACGCGCTGCTCAACTGCGCATCCGGCGCCACTTGGGTCTCGATCCACCACGGCGGCGGAGTCGGCATTGGCTTCTCGCAGCACGCCGGACAGGTCGATCGTTTGCGACGGCACCCCCGAAGCCGCACGACGCATCGAGCGCGTCCTGTGGAATGACCCGGCCAGCGGCGTCATGCGCCATGCCGATGCAGGCTACGAGGACGCCATCGCCTGTGCCCGCGAGCACGGGCTGCGGCTGCCGTTTCTGGAGGCGTGACAGGCGCACTGGCGCTTCCGACTCTCCGGGTTACGGCGCCCTGGTTAGGCAGGCCATGCGCAGGCTAGGAACAGTGCCGATCCAGGCCTTGACTTCTCCTAGACCTCGAAATCGACCACGAAACCCCTTCCCTATCGCCAAGAATATCGCCACCCTGATGCTCTGCCTTCATCGTTGGGAGGCATCATGCGCACACAGGTGGGAATCATCGGTGCAGGGCCGGCGGGTCTGTTGCTCTCGCGTCTGCTGACGCGGCAGGGCATCGACAATGTCGTGCTGGAGCGTCGCAGCGCGGCGTACGTCCTGGGACGCGTCCGCGCCGGCGTGCTCGAGCACGGCACGGTCGAGCTCCTCGAGGAGGCCGATTGTGCCGAGCGCCTTCACCGCGAAGGTCTCGTTCATCGCGGTCTACAGATCAATTTCGACGGCAGCTCTTTGCGCATCGATCTCGCGGCTCTGACGGGCAGCGGGGTCGTCATCTACGGCCAGACTGAGATAACGCGCGATCTCATGAAGGCCCGCGAAGCCGATGGCAGCGTCACACTCTACGAAGCCGAGGCGATCGCGATCGAGGATGTGGATGGCGCCAGGCCGCGTATCCGCTATCGGCAAGGGGACCAAGACGGCGTTCTGGAATGTGATTTCGTCGCCGGTTGCGACGGGTTCCACGGCGTGAGCCGCACGGCGATCCCCACCACCGTGCTGACCACATACGAGCGATCCTATCCCTTCGGCTGGCTTGGTGTGCTGGCGGATGTCAAGCCGTGCTCGGACGAACTCATCTATGCCAGCCACAGCGATGGGTTCGCACTCGCCAGCATGCGCACGCCGACGCGTAGCCGATACTACATCCAATGCCCGCTCGATATTCGCCTCGACGACTGGCCGGATGACAGGTTCTGGGAAGAGCTGAAACGCAGGCTCGGTCCTGATGCCGCCGAGCGCGTTACGACGGGACCTGCCATCGAGAAAAGCATTGCACCACTACGCAGCTTCGTCGCCGAGCCGATGCAGTACGGGCGTCTGTTCCTGGCGGGTGACGCGGCCCACATCGTGCCGCCGACGGGCGCCAAGGGGCTCAACCTGGCGGCAGCCGACGTCGCGTGTGCTCGCACGCGCACTGATTGGATACTACAAGCAGAACCGCACTGATCTGCTCGAAGCGTATTCGGCGCAATGCCTCTCCCGCGTATGGAAGGCGGAGCGCTTCTCCTGGTGGATGACTTCGCTTTTGCACCGTTTCCCAGACGCCGACGCATTCGCCCGGAAGTTGCAACGGGCGGAGTTCGAGCACCTAGCGACATCACGCGCGGCGCAGATGGCGCTGGCGGAGAACTACGTCGGGCTGTGGGCCGGGACGCGACAGTCCGTAGACATTTGCACAGGAGACGAAAAAACGCCCTCCGGTCCTGAGACCGGAGGGCGTCGAAGCCAATACGCGCTCTCAAGGAGAAGCTTACTAGGGTGATTTATGAAGTAGCCACAGATCGACTAGTCGCATCACCTCACCATCACCACCCGGAGGAGCGCCATATAAGGTGAGATATAGTAAGTAAGGTTGGGCGGTGACATCCGCCAGCGGCTTCTGCTTGGTCAGGACGGGCTTCTCGTACGAGCGCTTCATGATTGCCTCCTTCGTTGGTTCCGAAGCGACAACCACAGATAGCTGAGTCCTTCGCAAGGTTGAAGATCAGCAGGCTAAACAACCACAAGTTGCTTGCCCTTATTTTGCGATAGCTCCGTGGCTGTATCTCGATCGCAACACCAATGATTGTCAGCGCAACGTTCAGGATGATCACGCACTCATGTGTCCGCTGCTCCAAGAAGCTCGGTAAAGATGTCGGACCTGCTTTCGACTTGGGGTCTCTCGGCGTGGCTACGCCAAACACCCTTCCTCAAGCCGAATTTCGATCCGCTCAGGTTCGTCGCTCGCTTTAGCGCAAAAAAAAATCGATCAGCAGTTCGGTCTCTTTGGAAAAAGAATGAACAAATAACGCCCTCCTGCGGTCCGCAGGAGGGCGTCAGAAGAATAGGCGCTCGAAAGCAGGCCTTCGTGCTTATTCTGCGGTGTCACCGTCCCCAGGAGGAAAACCCGGCGTAATGAACACTTGTGCAGTGACGTCCACCAGCGGCTTCTGCTTGATCAGGACAGGCATCTCGTACGAGCGCTTCATGTGGATCGCCTCCTTCGTTGGCTGCTAGACACTACCAGAACTACTCCGGCACAATCATACGTTGACTATCTCGCGCGACATCAATGTGGCGTTGATGGCAATCGCTTGCCGATAGACGGATAAGTGTCTCTTCGCTGCAACATAGCAAATCATCAGCAGGCGAATGATCTGCCTCCTCTAAAGGCTTGAAAGCACTTGCATCTATCGAGAATCAGCGCTGATGCAGCCTCCCCTTTGGAGCCCATCGCAAATGTTGTGCACACAGGCGCCGCGCGCATCCCGGCTCAGTAGCAATCTCCGGTTGTGATGACTAGGATACCCCGTCGCAAGAACTGAAGAAGGGGCACAACGGTGATTTAGGATTTAAGTGTGCTGTCGCTACCCGAGGGTGTTTCCTGCCAGCCTCTCGGCGAGGGTGAGGGAGCCGTCCTGCTCGTCATAGAGTTCGGGACAACTTTTCACCTGCAACGATACCACCTCGGCATTTATCGCCGCGCTCGACGGGAAGCGGTCCTTCGCTGATGTCGTGCAAACACTCCTGGAAACCTTCGACGTCTCTCCCGACCGCCTGCGGCAAGACTTGATGACCCTCGCTGAGGAGCTGCAGAAGGAGGGCCTTCTCCAGATCCATTGAATCCCATGACAACCCTCAAGAAGCTGCGCTTCAAAGCTGCCCTCTGGTTGTGGGCCCGGGCGCTCCCGGTCCTGGCATGGAAGCGCAGCCTTCCGTCACTCCTTGCGCTGACAAAGCCACGCGCGGCAGCCCCCTACCAAGGGTTGCCAGCGCACTACATCGTCCGGCGGGTGAAGAAGTCGACCCGCCGGCCTTGGGTTATGCGCGACCGGCCCTGTCTCCGAGAGGGCATTCTGGCGCTGCGCTTCTTAAGGCTCGCCGGCTTCGACCCCGCGCTTCACTTCGGGGTCGACCGCCAAAGCGTCAAGCAAGATGTGCTCTCGGCGCACTGCTGGATCGTGCTTGATCAGGAGATCATCCTCAATCCGCCAACGCCGACCATGGTGGAAATCCTCATCCACGCGGGTGGCCGACTTGTCCCTCCCGCGCACGCCAACGTCACACTCTCTCAAGGATAGATCGGACCCGACATGGCCAATTGGTTCAATCTGAACGGTGCATTGCTGCGCATCGATGCCGAGGACCCGGCACTCGTGAAACCACTGCTGATCTACCTCGACGAGCTGAGCATCCAATCGTCCGAGCGAACGCCCGATTTTCGTCTGGTTCTTGAGAGGGGTCTGCCGCAGCCGCCACCTCCGGAAGCAAAGTTCCTCTATGGCCGGCGCTGGCCCGAAGGATTGGACTGTCAGTACAGCGCGCTAGGGACACGGCGGTTTCTCCTCGTCCCAGAGCAGCTTTCGCTCGAATATTCAACCCAGGACGGCATCGCCAAGATGCGCGCTGCACCCGGTCATGAGCGCTTTATCGGTGCCACTGCCGGCATTTACGCCATCTACGCCGCCCTTTTCGCAACCCGGCAGACGCTCATCCACGCTGCGGCTCTCCGCTTACCGCAAGAAGATGCAGCGTTCGTCCTGTTCGCGCCGAGTGGTGCCGGCAAGACCACGACCTCGTTGGCATTGGCTCTGCAGGGCTTCGCTCTCCTCACCGACGATGCAACGGTGCTTTCGGAGCGCAACGCGGCGACCGCTGGAACCGAGGTCTGGGGTCTGCCACGACCCCCCAAAGTGCACCGCCGTACGGGGGAGCTGCTTCCTTCTATTGGCCGGCTGCTCGGCCCTGAATGGAATGCCGAGGACGAGCAGGGCGTGACTTTGAATGCCCTGAGATCCCAGATGGAGGTGCTGCCGGGGAGAGCTTATCCTCTGAGTAGGGCTCGTATTGCTCGGAGATCGGGTCACAAGGCGCCCATAGGCTCCGCCCAATGCGGAAGTCCGACCTCTTCGTTCATTTCGTCAGAGACAACCTGTCCTGCACCCAAAACGGCCTGATGGAGGATGATCTGGCCCGGTACAATGCCTTCGTGCGCGCCGTCGCCTCCACGCCAGCCTATGAGCTCAACGTCGGCAGCGACCTCTCCACTCTTGGCGAAGTCATCGCTGCCGCGCTGAGCCGTGCCGATCAGGCGATCTTGAGCGCCTGACGAAAGAGCTTGCGCCGCCAAGAGCCACGCCCCCGGGCTTGGCTCTGGCCACGGACGACCAGGCCGGGCGAGAGGAGCTGACCCGGCAGCCTCGAAAACGGCGAAGGCATCAGCTTCCGAGCAAGATTGATACAGCGCGGCTCTCCAAACGTTTTGCCCGCAAGCTCGAGTGCGCCCGCAACGGCAAGAGTCACGCCGCAACGCTCACAAATGCGCGCCAGCCGATCCTCGTCGATGGAACCGGCGACGCCCCTCGCAGCCTGCATCACGTCGACGAGGTGCTGCAACCGGTCGAGCTGATGGCCGATCGCGCCATGCGTCGCCGCGACAAACAGAAGTGCCGTTGCATCCGTGCAATCGCCGTCACCAGCGGCACAAACGTCCTCATAGCCGATCGACATGCTTCCGCGTAGCTTGGGCGAGTGCACGAGATTGCTGTGCACCTCGATCATGACGTCGTGCCTTGGTGGCAGCAGCCACTTCTGTTCGTGATAGTCCTTGCCTTTGCGATCCTCGAATTCGGAGAGGATGAAGCCCAGAGAGCGCATGATCTCAGCGGCTTCAAATCGATGCTCCACGGGAATCAGAATATCGGCATCCGTGAAAGTTCTGAGGGACGGCTCTGCATAAAGTCGTTGAGCGAACGCCGCGCCTTTGACGAGAGCGCCGATGATGCCGCTCGCTGAGAACGCGGCCATGACCCTGCGCGTATGGTAGAGCGTCTTGATTTGAAAGCCCGTCTGGTATGCGACCTGGAGCCTTGCCGTCTCCAGCTCTGAACGGGCCGCCTTCAGGGCTGTTGTCTCAGAGTCCCCAGCGCGCTTCGCTTCGCGTTCAATGAGGTCGCTCAACCCGCGAACGAGAGAGGGCATTACGCCGTGATTATCGGCTGCCGCGACCAGCAGTTTAATCTGCTCTGGCTCGGGTAGCGGAATGTTCGGCGGGGCCCGCCTGACTGGATCTGCGAAATGGACGAGAAGGCGCTCACCGTCACGGTTGAGCGGCAAATGAGGCGTCTTTCCCAACATGTATCAATCCCTCCTTGCCCCCAAGGAGGACCGTACAGGAACGGTTTCCTGCACGCCAACGTTGTGCGCGCTCTGCGCGAGAACTCTTGTGGATTTACACCCGCTGCGCGAGACTCGGTTGGATCGACGACCTGGTGTTAATCTGTTTACGGACTGGCCTTTGCCCGCGCCAAGGCGATCACCGTGACGATCTCGAACAGCATCTGTGCTGCCGTTTGCGCCGTGGCTGTCGTTGCATCGTAAGCAGGCGCGACCTCGACCACATCGCCGCCGACGATGTCGAGCCCGGCTGCTCCGCGGATAAGCGCCATAACCTCACGCGGCGCCAGGCCCCCCACCTCGGGCGTGCCCGTTCCTGGCGCGAAGCCGGGATCGAGGCTGTCGATATCGAAAGAGATGTATGCCGGACCTGAACCTACGACGTCCCGCATCCGCGCGATTGTCCCGTCGATGCCGAGTTGCATGAACTCGTCCATGTGGATCACGGTCATGCCGCTGTCGTAGGAAAACTCCCAGAGGTATTCGGCACTGCCGCGAATTCCGATCTGGATCGTCCGCTGAGGATCGAGGACACCGGCGAGCACCGCCTCGCGGAATGGCCCGGCGTGCGTGAACTTCGACCCTTCGAATGGCCCGCCCGTATCGCAATGGGCATCAATATGGATCAGCCCGAGCGGCCGATCGCGGCCCAGCGCCTTCAGGATCGGCAGCGTGATCGAGTGGTCGCCGCCGACCGAGGCTGGCGCCACACCCGCCGCACACACTTTCTCATAGAACGCCTCGATATCGGCGTGGCTGTCGGCCAGGCTGTAGCGGCTGCGGAACGGCACGTCGCCGACGTCGGCGATCTTGGCCAGGCTCGCCGGCACTACCCGGTGTACCTCATGATAGGGACCGATCCGCTCGATCTGCCGAACGGCGCGAGGACCGTGGCGGGCGCCAGGGCGGTTGGTGACACCAAGATCCATGGGCACACCGATCAGCGCTATGTCCACGCCGCCGAAATCGTCCTTCTTTGGTGCGTCCGCGATCAGAGGCGCATCAAGAAAGGTTGAGACACCTTCATAGGGCTTGGCGCGCCGGTCAGCGCCGGAAAAGAGAATCTCGACGACCTTCCTGAATTCGGGATTGTGAACGTCGCCGGCGGCAGCTCCGCCGTACTTCGCGCGCAGTCTTTCGAGGTTGTCGCGATCCATGATGGTCAAGTCCTGAAGCGGTCAGCCCGTAAGTGCCTCTGAAAAACCAGATGAAGGCGCTGCTCCGTCACGCGTAAGCAGAAACAGCCGCCGCCCGCTTCAGTTCAACACCCTCACCAGTACTAACGCCAGCACCGGAAAAGCGGTGACCACCAGGAGGCGTACGATGTCGATGGCGATGAACGGCAAGACCCGCCGGTAGATGGCCGTAATGGGAACGCCCTTGGCAAGGGCGCCAACTACAAACACGTTGAGGCCGATGGGCGGCGTGACGAGCCCGATGCCAACCACAATCAGCACGAGGATGCCGAACCAGATCGCCGCCTCCTCGGCCGGCAGCCCGAAATCGAGCGCCGAGATGACAGGAAAAAAAACCGGCAGCGTCAGCAAGATCATGGCCAGCTCGTCCATGACGGCGCCAAGGACGATGTAGAGCGCTAGAAACATGGCCAGAATGGCGAGCGGCGGAAAACCGGAGCTGGCGATCGCCTCCGCCGCATTCGCCGGCAGGCGCGACAGCGCCAGGAAGCTGTTGAAGACCTCAGCCCCGAGCAGGATCAGGAAGATCATGCCGGTCGTCTCGGCTGTCTGCAGCAGGCTGATCCGGATCTCGGCCAAACCCAATGTTCTTCGGCGCCACGCCGATGATCAGCATGGCCACGGCGCCGACTGCTGCACCTTCCGTTGGGGTGAACACGCCGCCATAGATGCCGCCGACCACCACCACGGCGACGAGCACGGCGGGCCATATGGCGCGCCAATGGCCCCGTGCCGTCTCGTCAACCTCCACCGCCGGCGCAGCCACTGGATCGCGGCGAGCAACCCAGCCCAGCACGATGCAGTGGAACAGCGTCGCCAAGAGGCCTGGAATGAGCGCGGCCTGGAACAGCTTCACGATGTTCTGCTCTGTGGCGAGGGCATAAACGACAAGGATGACGGACGGTGGGATCAAGATCCCGAGCGTGCCTCCGACCGCAACAGTTGCGCCTGCAAGGGCGGGGTCATAGCCGTAGCGCCGCAGCTCGGGCAACGCGGCCCGCGAGAATGTGGCTGTGGTCGCGACGGACGATCCGCAGATTGCCCCAAACAGTGTCGATGCTCCGATGACGGCCATTCCCAGTCCGCCCTTGCGCCGGCCGAAAAAACCGGCAGCAGCCCGAAAGAGGTCGGCCGAAAGTCCCGAGCGCTCAGCGAAAGCGCCCATGAGAATGAACAGCGGAATAATCGAAAGCGTATAGTTGGCGAACAGATGATAGGGCGTGGACTTCATATAACTGAGAAACGGCGCCAGCCCTATGAATGAGATGTAGCCCACACTGCCAGTGAGCAGCATTGCTAAGCCGATCGGCATCCGGATGGCGATCAGCAGCAGAAGCACGGCAAAGCCGATGATTGCGGTCGTCGTGCCGCTCACCGCCGGCCCCTCACGAGTTGCATCGCCGTCGCCAGGGCGGCGATGGCCAGCAGCAGCGCCATGACGGACGTGGCCGCGATCGCCCAACCGATGGGAATGCCGGACACCATAGTCGTCGTTCTATTCGCGATGGTTTCGGACGCGCCGACCCAAAGTCGCCAGGCAAGAAAGATTGCCGTCAGGCCATAAGCCAGGTCCCAAAGGGCATCGAGCAGGTTCCGTGCCCGGAGCGGTAGCATGGACGTGAACGTACCGACCATGATGTTGCCGCGACGAAGCTGGCAGAACGGCAGGAATGCGAAGGCAGAAATCGCGACCGCGATCTGAACCAGCTCGAAATCACCGGGAATGGCGTTGCTGGTCGCCCACCGCATGGCGACGCTTGCGCACACCAGGAACGCAGCGGCGAGAATGATGATGCCGCCAGCCAGCGCCAGTTTTTCGGCCGCGGCGCCCAACAGCCGAGGTCCGGCTGAACCTGAACTCTCCTCTCCTCGCTCGACAGCCACGCGACCTCCCCGGTGCTGCAGAGTGGTGATTCCATCGCCGCTCTTCGCGTGAGCGACGTCCGCGATCGGCAGCCGGAGCTTAAGGCGAAGCAGCTTTCGTCGACAACCGAAATCCCTGAAGGTCGCGGAGGCGAGATTTTCGTGTGCTTACGCGATCATATTGCCGCACCGGAAATCTCATCTGCTCCTTATGCGTTCCAGGGTCGACTTACCTTGCTATTCGGAGGTGTGCGATGAGCCCTCCGAACGCCGCGTGGGTCCGTTTCCTCCCCGAAACTGGCCCGTCGACCACTCTGGCGGGCCTTTTTTCAAGAATGCCTCGGCTGTTTATCCTCTTGCGTGCGCAGCTGTGCGCGTGGACCCTTGGACGAGCACAACACGCGAGGCGCGAAATGCCATCCACTGTTTACGACTCCCTGATCTACAAGGACGCGTTCGGCACGCCCGAAATGCGGCGCATCTTCTCGGACGAAGCCGCCATAGCCCACGCCGTCAGGGTCGAGGTCGCGCTAGCCCGCGTGCAGGGGCGGCTCGGGATCATTCCAGAGGAGGCAGCGCGCGAGATCGAGCAGCGGGCCGATGCCGCGGCGATCGACTTCGAGGAGCTGAAACGGGAGACGGATCTCGTCGGCTATCCGATCGTGGGACTTGTGCATCAGCTCGCACGACAATGCGGAGAGGCCGGACGCTACATCCACTGGGGCGCGACCACCCAGGACATCATGGACACTGCCACAGTCCTGCAGCTGCGGGAGGCGATGGGCATCATTGCGGCCGATCTTGCTCGCCTCGACGAGGCAATCGCTGCGTTGGCGCGCAAGCATCGGCTGACGGTCATGGCCGGCCGAACGCACCTGCAGCACGCCTTGCCGATCACGTTCGGCTACAAGGCAGCCGTGTGGCTATCGATGATCCGGCGGAATCGGGAACGCCTTCGCCAGCTTTGGCGTCGCGTTCTTGTGGTTCAGTTCTCGGGCGCGGCCGGAACCCTGGCCTCCCTTGGCGATCGCGGGCTCGAGGTGCAGGAGGCCTTGGCAGCCGAGCTCGGCCTCGCAACGCCGGAGATCACATGGCATGCCGCACGAGACAGCTTCGCCGAGCTCGTCACCTTCCTCGGGCTTTTGACGGCATGCCTGGCGAAGATCGCGACAGACGTCGCCCTGCTCATGCAGACAGAGGTTGGGGAAGCTTTCGAACCGTTCGCCCCAGGGCGTGGTTCTTCCAGCACCATGCCGCAGAAGCGCAATCCGATCTCCTGTGAGCTGATCATCGCCGCCGCCAAGGCGGTCGACACAACGCGGGGCTGATGCTGGAGGCCGTAGCCGTCGATCACGAGCGGGCCACGGGCCCCTGGCACGCGGAGTGGATCGCCCTTCCCCAGAGCTTCCTGGCAACCGCCGAGTGCTCTGCGCCAGTCGATCGACATGATGAGCGGGTTGGTTGTCGATGCGGACCGGATGCGCCGCAATTTGCGTATGACGGGTGGCCTCATCGTCGCCGAGGCTGTGATGATGGCCCTCGCGGAGCATATTGGCCGCGGCGTTGCCCACGATATCGTTTATTCCGCGTGCCGCGCCGCCGCAGAAACGGGAAACGATCTTTTCTCGGAATTATCTCGCCGTCCCGAGATAACTGCACATCTCAGTGAGCAGCGCCTGCTCGAGCTGGTAGACCCGGCGAACTATCTCGGCTGCGCCCCGGCGATGGTTGACCGCGTGTTGGGAGACGGCTGAGCGCCAGTTCAGAGAGCCCGTGATCTGGGAATTCCTACATCACAGATCTATCCTCGGCTTCCAGATACTTTCGTTCGTCGTGTGTTGTTTTGCGGACATTCAGCAATGCAGGGATAATCAAAGTACATTGGGCGATCAGATCCTCGATAGGCCTGTCGCAAATAGCCTCATGAATCGCGCGTCAACCGTTGCTGATCCCGCCACGTCTCGGAGATGTATTCCGACACTCATTTCCAGATTAATGCAAGTTATTTGGAGCGTTTCCGCTTACCCAAGTCTTTGCGCGCTGTTCAACCATACGCGTTTGAAATGAAACCAAAAGTAGAATTTCGTATTACCAAAAAATTGCGTTCGTCCCTTGACCCAAGCGCCACGAGCCGTTAAGAGATGCGCCTCAATCAACCGATAATAACAGCTAAATTGACCTGTTAATTCAGGTAATATCCGGCGGCTAACGAGTTGCTTACATACAGCGGAGGGCTACCGTGAAAATCAACGGAGCAGCCACGCGGTTCTGTAACGACGACGTAGGACCGACGGCATTTCAACGGGTCGCAGTGGTCGGCGGCGGCGCTTGGGGCACGGCCCTGGCATTGACCGCACATCGCGCGCGACGGAGCGTTACGCTCTGGGCTCGGGAAAAGGCGGTTGTCGAAGAGGTCGCCCTCACACGGCGCAATCCTTTCCTGCCGTCGATCGAGCTTCCTTCGGAAATCGTCGTCACGGATGACTTGAAGGCGGCCCTGCATCGCTGCGAATTGGCCGTTCTCGTCATCCCATCGCAGCACCTGCGCAGCGTTGCACGGCGGGTCGAGACAATGCTTCCCCGCGACGTGCCCGTGGTCGTTTGCAGCAAGGGTGTCGAAGCGGATACCGGGCTTTTGATGAGCCAGGTGATCGCAGAGGAAATGCCGGACAGGCCGCAAGCGATCCTTTCCGGTCCGACATTCGCAATCGAGGTCGCGCAAAACCAGCCGACGGCAGCAACTGTTGCGGCACCGCTGGATGCTGAGAGTTTCGAACCGGATCACCTTGCAGCACGCGTCGCGGTTACGTTCGCGACCCCGACGTTCCGGCCATATCTGTCAGATGACGTGACAGGGGTCGAAATCGGCGGCGCGGTCAAGAATGTGCTTGCGATTGCCTGCGGAATTGCTGCGGGCCGGCGCTTGGGATCGAATACGCGCGCGGCACTCATCACGCGCGGTTTGGCCGAGATCATGCGGCTTGGCCGCGCGCTGGGCGCGAGGGCCGACACCTTAAGTGGCCTCGCGGGCGCGGGCGATCTGATGCTCACTTGCTCGAGCGAACAGTCGCGCAATTTCTCATTCGGCAAGGCTATCGGCGAGGGCAGGCGCCCGTCGATTTCGGAGGATGGCCCCGTCGTCGAAGGCGTGGTCAACGCGCGGTCCGTAGTTCGTCTCGCGAAGGATTTGGGCGTCTCCATGCCGATCTGCACGGCTGTCGAGGCGATCCTCCGCGGCGAGTGCGTCGACGCCGTCATCGAGAAGCTGATGACGTCGGATATTCGCGCCGAGGCGCATGCTCACGAGAACGGCCGTCGCATTCGAAACCCCGCTCGCATCCGCGAATTTGAAAATCGCGAATGGACGGGGGCCATATCCACATGAGGGTTCCGAATCTCGTACTCGCAACGGACCTCGACGGCACGTTTCTCGGCGGTTCGGAGGAGCAGTGTCGCGCGCTGTATTCCCATTTGCGGGCGCGCGATGACGTGATGCTGATCTTCGTCACCGGGCGGGATATCGACTTCATTGCCGAGTTCATCCGAGTTCCCCGGCATGCCGCGCCCGCACTACATCATCGGCGATGTCGGCACGTCCGTTTACGACGGCGACAAGCTCGCACCAGTGGAAGAGCTGGAAGCGCCGATCAGGGCCAAATGGAAAGACGCAAACGATCGCGTCGTGAAGATGCTC
Source organism: uncultured Pseudomonadota bacterium (assembly GCA_963786775.1). GTDB lineage: Bacteria > Pseudomonadota > Alphaproteobacteria > Rhizobiales > Hyphomicrobiaceae > ZC4RG25. Next base: position 45,366 of record CAWBAM010000010.1, read on the forward strand.
GAAGGCGAGCCCGGCCTCCGCCTTCAAGAGACGTCGTTTCGCTACCGCGTGAGCTACGACTACGACCCGGCGGCGCTTTCCCCGGAAACGATAGCGAAGATCGAAGCCGCAGGGTTCGACTGCCTCCTTTCAGCGGGCCGTTTTCTCGACGTCTTGCCGAAAGGCATTTCAAAAGGACCAACACTAGTCAGAGTGGTCGAGGCACTGAGGCTCGACCCCGAGAGCGTCCTGGTCGCTGGTGACACCATGAACGACCTGTCACTGTTCGAGACCGGCTTCAAAGGCGTCGCGGTCGGCAACTCGGAGCCCCGCCTCGCCACTGCAGTGGGCCGCATGAAGAACGTCTACCGCAGTCCACTCCCTGGCACAGCGGGCATCGCCGATGCCATCCGTCACTTCAGGTTCGAGGGGGACCGGAGCATTGAGATCGAAAAAATCATCACTAGTCATCGTTTATCATCGGCAGCCGAATGAGGAAGTTGTCGTCAATGGGCGCATTGTTTACCGGAGCCACAGGAGCCCCAATGGCATCGTTCCCACGCTAAAGAGCTTCTTTCACAGATTGCCGCCCGAGGCCGGCGCGTGGGTCGCCTGGAAGATTTACAATCCCGAGAAAGGCGTCGATTTCGATCGGGTCATTCACGTCGAGGATCCGAATGGAGGCTATTTCGTCTCGCGACTGCCCCTCACGTCGGAGCAGGTCGAAAGTTTCTACCACGTCACCTCCAAAGAGGCGTTGTGGCCGATCCTGCACTCGTTTCCGCGGCTGTTCCAGTACGAGAACGTCGACTGGGAGACCTTCCGTGATGTGAACCGGCTGTTCGCGGAAGCCGCCGCTGAGCAGGTCGAAGACAATGGCCTGGTATGGGTGCACGATTACAATCTTTGGCTCGTGCCCGCGTACCTGCGCCGCCTGAAACCCGACGTGCGAATTGCGTTCTTTCATCACACCCCGTTCCCCGGGCCAGACGTGTTCAACGTTTTGCCCTGGCGGCGGGAGATCATCGACAGTTTGCTCGACTGTGATCTGGTCGGCTTCCACATCCCGCGATACGCGAAAAATTTCGCCGACGTAGCACGCAGTCTGAACCGGGCAGAGGTCGCGGAGGTGGGGCCAGTGGAGGATGGGCTTGCGCCGTCCGGCACCGCCCTTTCCGAGCCCGAGGTCCCGACTGTCATTCGCACTGCGGAGCGCTCGATCCGCATTGGCGTATCTCCAGTCGGCACAAATCCGGAGCTCGTCGCAAGCTACGTCAATTCAACGGAAAGCCAGGCATTTCAGAAGCAGCTCTTGAATGAGCTTGGCGGTCGCCGCCTGCTGATGACCGTCGGCCGGACGGACTATACGAAGGGCATGGTGGAGTGCCTAAACGCTTTCGAGCGCCTGCTCGAGCGGCGCCCCGAGCTGATCGGCGAGATCAAGATGCTGGTCACCTCCGTGCGGGCGGCCTCCACGATGAAGGTCTACGAGGAGACGCAGCGCGAGATCGAGGGTCTCGTGGGCCGTATCAACGGACGCTTCTCGAAGCTCGATTGGACGCCCGTAGTGCTGTTCACGAACGCCATTCCGTTCAACCGGCTGGTCGCCTACTTCCGGGTTGCCGACGTGTGCGTGACGACACCGCTACGTGATGGTCTGAACCTTGTCGCCAAAGAGTTCGTTGCCGCGAAGCAGGGGCAGCCGGGTACCCTGATCTTGTCGGAGTTCGCCGGTTGTGCCGTGGAGTTGCCACAGGCAGTCTTGACCAATCCTTATTCCAACAGGGATATGGACCGCGCTCTCGACCAGGCGATCGACATGCCCAAAGCGGAAGCACAGCGGCGCATGCAGGAGATGAGCAAAGTCGTCCGGCATTATGACCTCGCCCGTTGGGCCGATCAGGTCGCCGAGCAGTTTGGCGGCATCGCTGCCGTGCCGCGCCGCGTGAAAGCCCAGGCCGCTGCGTAATGTGGAAAATAGCCGCCAGCCTGTTGCTCGCCATGGCGCTCCTGGTGCCGGCTTGGGCACCGGGCAGCGGGCGGGCTGCGGCGCAGCCGGTGCATATCTCCATTTCGTGTGGCGCGCTGGGGGTGGAGCTCAAGCTCTGCACCGATGCCGTCGAGGAATGGAAGCGCCAAACCGGCCACGAGGTGACGATCGTTTCGACACCCAACTCTTCGACGGATCGGCTGGCGCTCTATTTGCAAATGCTGGCTTCTGGGACGGGTGACATCGACATTATGCAGATCGATGTCGTCTGGGCGGGCATTCTCGCCAACCATCTCATCGATCTGAAGCCTTATGTCGGTGATACCCCCGAGGAGCACTTTCCAGCACTCATCGAAAACAACACCGTGGACGGGCGGCTCGTCGCCATGCCGTGGTGGGCCGACGTCGGTGTGCTCTATTACCGGAAAGACTTGCTCGAAAAGCACGGTTTTGCCCCTCCGCAGCACGTGGCAGGAAATGACCGAAATCGCGCGCGCCATTCAGTCTGGCAGAACGCGCTGCGGGCAAACGAGGCCTGTGGGGTTTCGTTTTTCAGGGCAAGGCCTACGAGGGCCTCACGTGCAATGCGCTGGAATGGATCGAACTCTTTCGGTGGCGGCACGATCGTCGACGAGGCAGGCAACATAACGGTGAACAATCCGCGTGCCATCGAGGCTTTGTCACTCGCGCAAAGTTGGATCGGCGAAATCGCCCCACCCGGCGTGCTGAGCTACGATGAGGAGGCGGCGCGGGGCGTTTTCCAGACGGGCAATGCCGTTTTCATGCGGAACTGGCCATATGCCTGGTCCCTGGCGCAAAGCGAGGACAGCCCGGTGCGCGGCAAAGTCGGCGTCGTGCCGTTGCCAAGCGGTGGTCCCGAAGGCAAGCGTTCGGGCACACTCGGCGGCTGGCATCTCGCGATCTCCCGCTACACGAAGCATCCGAAGGAAGCTGCGGATCTCGTCCTGTTTCTGACCAGCGCGGAGCAGCAGAAAAAGCGCGCCATCATCGGCTCGTATAACCCCACCATTCCCGCGCTGTATCACGACCCTGAGGTGTTGGCGGTCAATCCGTTCTTCGGTGATTTGCTCGAGCCGCTCCGCAATGCGACCGCCCGGCCCTCTCGCGTCGTTGGTCCGCATTACAATCGCCTGTCGAGCGATTTCTGGCGCGCCGCGCACGATATTCTTGCTGGGCGTCCGGTGGAAGAGCGCGTCGCGCAACTTGAAGAAGATCTCGATCGGCTCAAGTTCAGGGCAGGCTGGTGATGCGCGGGGAGCAATCCATTTTCGCTGAGCGCAAGCGTGCGGCCTGGCTGTTCCTGACGCCAATGCTGGTGGTCCTGGTGATCGTCGCCGCCTGGCCACTGTTGCGCACATTCTATTTCAGCCTGACCAATGCCACGCTGGTCGACATGGAGCGGCACAGCTTTGTCGGCCTCTCCAATTACCTCGCCTACGAGAATGGTCGCTGGTACGGCGTGTTGACTGATCGGCAGTGGCTCGCATCCCTGCGGAATACGCTGATTTTCGCGATCGCCTCGGTTACGCTCGAAACCATTCTCGGCGTTCTTATCGCGCTCCTGCTCAATGCGAGCTTTCCGGGCCGCGGCTTGCTGCGGGCGGCCATGCTCGTCCCCTGGGCTATTCCCACCGTCGTTTCAGCCCAAATGTGGGGCTGGATGCTGAATGACCAGTTCGGGGTAGTGAACGATATGCTGATGAAGCTCGGGTTGATTTCCGCGCCTGTCGCCTGGCTGGCCGATCCGACGCTCTCTCTGATTTCGGTCATTCTGGTGGATGTCTGGAAAACGACGCCGTTCGTCGCGCTGTTAGCGCTGGCCGCTCTGCAGATGGTGCCCAAGGACGTTTATGAGGCCGCCCGCGTCGACGGCATCCATCCGGTGAGGGTCTTCTTCCAGATCACCCTGCCGCTGATCGCGCCTGCGCTCGCAATTGCCGTCATTTTCCGCTTGCTCGATGCCATGCGCATGTTCGACCTCGTCTACGTCATGACGGGGACGACCGACGCCACCATGACGCTCTCCGTTTTCGCCCGACAGCAGCTGGTCGATTTTCAGGAGGTGGGCTACGGCTCGGCTGCCTCGACGCTGGTGTTCTTCATCATCGCGCTGTTGACGGCGCTTTACGTGATGGCAGTCCGGCTCGATCTCGATGGGAGGCGCCGATGAAACGTGTGCTTTCCCGCATAGGACTGACGATTGCTTGCATCGCGCTCGCGTTTTTTCTGCTGTTCCCGCTCTATTACGCGGTGCTGACGTCGTTCAAATCGGGCTCGGCGCTGTTCCGGGTCGATTACTGGCCAACCGAAATCGACGTTTCGAGCTACATCCGCATCTGGCAGGAGCAGCCGTTCGCGCGGAATATTCTCAATTCAATTTTCGTCGCCACTACGGTGGTTATTCTGTCATTGGGCTTAGCGCTCACCGCAGCCTATGCGCTCGGACGGGTTCAATTCCGGGGTCGGAAGTTTCTGCTCTACACGATCCTCGGCGTTTCCATGTTTCCCCAGGTCGCAGTGCTTTCCGGCCTGTTCGAGGTGATCCGTATTTTCGGACTTTATAACAACCTCGGCGCCCTCATTCTGTCCTACATGATTTTCACGCTGCCATTCACCGTCTGGGTGCTGACGACGTTCATGCGCGATCTGCCGGTCGAGATCGAGGAGGCCGCGATCATGGACGGCCTCAGCCCATTCGTGATCGTCACCCGCATTTTCATGCCGTTGATGGGCCCTGCGATGGTCGCGACGGGATTGCTCGCTTTCATCGCTGCATGGAACGAATTCCTGTTCGCTCTGACGTTCACCCTTTCCAACGAGCAACGCACCGTGCCGGTGGCCATCGCGCTCATTACGGGAGCCAGCGAATATGAGCTGCCATGGGGGAACATCATGGCGGCCTCCGTGATTGTGACGGTGCCGCTGATCGTGCTGGTTTTGATTTTCCAGCGGCGACTGGTGGCCGGTCTGACGGCGGGTGCGGTGAAGGGATAGGCGATGGCGGGTGTACGCCTGGATCACGTCAGCAAATGGTTCGGCAAAACGGAGGTCATTCGCGACATCACGCTCGATATCGCCGACGGCGAATTCCTGGTGTTCGTCGGCCCGTCCGGCTGCGGAAAGTCCACCATTCTGCGTCTGATCGCCGGACTGGAGGAGGTCACTTCCGGCTCGATCTGGATCGGCGATAAGGACGTGACGCATCTGCCGCCTTCGAAGCGCGGCGTCTCCATGGTCTTCCAATCCTACGCGCTCTATCCGCACATGGACGCCTACAAGAACATCGCGTTCGGCCTGCAAATGTCGGGCACGAGCGGAGAGACCGTCGACCAACGGGTCCGGCGCGTCGCCGAGATGCTGCAGATCAGCGACCTCTTGCACCGCAAGCCGCGCGAGTTTTCCGGCGGCCAGCGCCAGCGCGTGGCTATCGCTCGGGCCATCGTCCGTGAGCCGCAAGTCTTTCTGTTCGACGAGCCGCTGTCGAACCTCGATGCCGCGCTGCGCGCCCAAACCCGGCTTGAGATCGCGCGACTGCACGACGAGCTGAAGACGACGATGATTTATGTCACGCACGACCAGCTCGAGGCCATGACGCTCGCCGACCGCATCGTGCTCCTGCACAACGGCCGCATCGAGCAGGCGGGCAAGCCGATCGAGCTTTACCGGCGCCCTCAGACCCGCTTCGTGGCGGAGTTCATCGGCTCGCCGCGGATGAACATTCTGCCCGTCACAATTGAGGCGGGTGTAGCGATCCTTCCCTCGGGAGATCGGGTGCCTGTTTCTTCACAGTTCAGCGGCCCCGCCGATCTCGGCATTCGCCCCGAAAATATCTCGCTTGTCGCCCCCGAAGATCCAGGCGCGATCCGCGCCCGCGTGCTGCACGTCGAGGAGCTCGGCGAGTCCCGGATCATTCATGCGGCTCTTAGCGATGGGACCACCCTTTCCGTTCGCTATCCGTCAGATGCACCGGCGCCACACAAGGGCGACGTAATTGCGCTGCGCCTCCATCCCGAACATCTCCATCTCTTCGGTCGCGACGGCAAACGCCTGCAATAGTCTCGCAAAGGCGCGCCCATCACCGTATTGCGGCTCGGCCTACTCCGTGTTGTGATCACGCGACCCAACAAACAACACCGACAACAACGGAGGAAACGATGGCCAAGTCTTTCTGGAGGTGCTCCGCTATTATCGGGCTCGCGGCGCTCGGCATGCAGCTGTTTCCGGGGGAGGCGAGCGCACAGGCCACCTTCGCCGGAAAGCGTATCCAGGTGATTGTGCCCTTCGCGCCGGGCGGCGCGACGGACGTTGCTGCGCGCTTTCTCGAGAAGTTCCTCGAGCGGCACCTGGACGGAAACCCCGACGTCGAAGTCGTCAATCGGGCCGGCGGGGGCTCCATCCTCGGCGCGAACTGGTTCCAAGACAACGCCAAGCCCGACGGCGAGATGGTCCTCTTCACGACCTCTTCGACGGCCAACCCCTACGTGCTCGGCCAGAAGGAGGTGAAGTACGATCTCGCGTCGATGCGCGTCGCCTATTCCCTGCCCTTTGGCAGCGTAACGTACGTCTCCGCAGCAACCGGCATCAAATCGGTCAAGGATCTCAAGGAGACGAAAACCGAGCTGATCTATGGTGGCATCGCCGCGGCTGCGAGCGACCTGCCCACCCTCCTCTCCTTCGAGGTGCTTGATCTCAACGTCCGGACAGTGCTCGGCTTCACGGGACGCGGCCCGGTCCGTCTGGCCTTCGATCGCGGCGAGACCAATCTCGATTTCCAGTTTACACCTGTCTACATGACGCAGGTTGCTGACCAGGTCGCCTCCGGGAAGGTCATCGCGCTGATGACCGGCGGCTATGTGGGGCCGGACGGCAAGCTGACAGCGCGGGACCCGGCCGTTCCTGACATTCCAACCGTCTACGAGGTTTACAAGGAGCTCAATGACGGCAAGGAGCCGAGCGGCGTGGAGTGGGATGCTTATCAGGCGATGGGCGCGCTGACGCTCGGCTATGGGCTGACCGCCTACCTCCACAAGGACACGCCGGATGAGATCATCGACCTTTACGCAAAGGCGGTCGAGCGCATCAACGACGATCCGGAGTTCCTGAAGGAAGGAAAAGAGGTCGTGGGCGGCTACAAGCTCATCTCGCCGAAGGATGCCGAAAAGCCCCTCAAAGCCGCACTTCAGCCTTCGGAGGAGGTGCGCCAGTACTTGCGCAAGCTGTTGTCCGAGAAATACGGCGTCACATTCTAAGCTTGCACGCGAGCGGCCGGGAGCGCCCGGCCCGCCAAGTCCGACGGGCTTGCTGATGGAACACGCGACCGAGGCACTCTTGGCGCTGTTTGAGCCGCTGCGGCTCGCGGCTCTCTTCGCCGGCATGCTGGCCGGGCTGACCTGCGGACTGCTGCCCGGGCTTGGCGGGGTTGCGACGGCCTCCCTGCTGCTGCCGTTCGTGTTCCTCCTGGACGACTATTCGGGGCTGGCGCTGCTTCTGGGCGCCATCTCCGTCGTCTACACGTCCGACACGATCACCTCCGTGCTCGTCGGCGCTCCTGGATCGCCCGCCTCGGCGCCGACCGCCATCGAGGGGCACGCGCTCGCCAAAGAGGGAAAGGCGGCGATGGCCCTCGGCGTCGGTTTTCTCGCCTCGATGGTCGGCGGGCTGCTCGGGGCCCTAACCCTCGCCTTTGCCATCCCGATCGCTGGACCGATCGTGCTCGCACTCGGCACGCCAGAGCTCTTCATGTTCGCTCTGGTCGGCCTCTACTTCGCATCTAGCATGATCGGGCGGGACCTCGCTGTCGGTGTTTTGGCCGGGTGCTTTGGAATTCTTCTTGGGACGGTCGGGCCTGCGCCTGCGGCCGCGAATTACAGGTTCACATTCGGGCAGGCCTATCTGCTCGACGGGCTTTCTCTGACGATCGTTGCCCTTGGTTTGTTCGCGATCGCCGAAGTCGTCGGCATGCTGGCGTCGGGCGGAGGTATCGCCAGCGGCCGGCAGCTCCTGACGAACTGGGGCGCAGGGTTCACTGAGTTCTGGCGCAACAAGTGGCTTGTCCTGCGTTCCTCTGTCATCGGAGTGTTCGGCGGCTTCGTCCCGGCGGTCGGCGCAAATGCATCGACCTGGGTCGCTTACGGCCACGCCTTGCGATCCACCCCGGACAAATCGCGTTTCGGCAAAGGCGAGATCCGGGGCATTGCGGCTGCAGAAGGCGCCAACAACGCAACGATCATTTCCGATCTCGTGCCGACGCTGCTGTTCAGCGTTCCCGGCGGTCCGGCGGCCGCCATCTTCCTGGGCGCGCTGTTCTCATTCGGCTTCTACCCTGGCCCGCGCATGGTCAGTGAGCACCCGACGCTCATGTACCTCGTTGTGTGGAGTGCCGCCCTGGCCTCGATCATCGGCGCCGCCATTTGTTTTGCGATTACACCCTTCATCGCCCGGGTGACGCAGATCAGGTTCGCCCTGATCGCCGCTCCGCTGACGCTCGTCATGGTGGCGGGTGCCTATCAGGCGACGCAGTCGATCGGCGACATCGCGGTTCTGCTGATCCTCGGGCTCGTGGGCTGGCTCATGAAGCAGGCGGAGTGGCCGCGTGCGCCGGTGCTCGTCGGCTTCGTGCTTGCGGGGCCGATGGAGCAGTATTTCTGGCTGACGACGCAAATTCACGGCTGGTCGTGGCTTTGGCGGCCCGGCGTCCTGATCATCGCATCGCTGATCGTGATACCGCTCGTGATCCAGCTCGTCAGGGGCCGGCGGCAGAGCAGAGAAAGCCGTGCGAGCGAGGTCGCTCGATCGCAAGCTGCCCCTCCTCGCGACACCGATGGCACGAGGTTTACACGTGTCCTCCTTGCATTCGCGGCGGTGCCTGTCTTCGCGTACGCCGCATGGGAGACAATGCAATTCTCGCCAAGCTCGAGATTGCTGCCGCTGCTCGCCATCGTACCCGGGCTAGCACTGTCAATCCTAGTGTGCGCTCGCGAACTGTGGCGCCTGCTGAGGCGCTCCGATGCGTTCCAGTTCGATGCCAAAGGTGAATACGGCATCATGCTGGGCTTCATCGCCTACGGCGTTGGCATGGGCCTCTTTGGCTTCGAGATCGCCACTATCGGCTTTCTCGCGTGGGTGCTTTTCGCCTGCGGACGGATGAAGCCGGTCACCGGCCTCGCCTACGGCATCGTGCTTTTGCTGGCGATCAACGGCATGTTCAGCTTGATGCGCATCGCGCCGCCCAAGGGCCTGCTACTCAACGCGACCCTCTTCTAAAGCAGACAAAGCCCGACCGCTTACTTATTGCGATTTATGCGACGCGGTCGCCCTTCTTCACTGTCACTGCCCGGTTATCGACCGCCGGCAGCATCTTGGCCGGGTCGCGAGTGACGACGACGTCGACGACGCTCGGGCCCGGCGTGGACATCGCGGACTTCAGCGCATCGACAAGCTCGGCGGGCCGCTCGACGCGGACACCATGGCAGCCGAAAGCCTGCGCGACCGCGGCATAGTTCGTTTCCGCAAGATCCGACGCGTGGTAGGCGCCCTCGCCATACATCAGGTGCTGCAGCGCCTTCACGTAGCCGGAGGCCGCGTTGTTGACGACGATTATTGTGAAATTGAGGTTCAGGCGGCGCGCCGTTTCCAGCTCGCCGATCATCATGTTGAACCCGCCGTCGCCGGTGATGCTGACCACCGTGCGACCGTCCGCAGCCATCGCTGCGCCCATCGCGCCCGGAAGCCCGTAGCCGATGGATGCGAAACCCCGATCCGGAACGAAGCCGCGGCCGGCCTGCTTGGTATCGTACAGCAACCCGCCCCAGTGCGCGGCGAAGCCGCCGTCCGCCACGAGAATTCCATCGGCGGGCATAACATTGTTGAGTTCGTGCATCAGCCGCGCCATGGCGACCGGCGTTTCATCGGACTCGAGGCGCTCACGAACGCTCTCGCGCCACGCCTGCATCCGGCGAGAGACGTCACTGGCGTACTCGGCTTGCCGGTCACGGATGGCCGCAGCATCATCCGAGAGCGCGGCAATCAAATCCCGGATGACCTTCCCGTGCATCACCCCAAAGCGCCACCTCCGGCTCGCGCGTGCGGCCGAATTCCTCGGCGAGGATATCGAGGTGGATGATCCGCTTGCCGACGGGCGGAACCGTGTAGCGTTTCGTGGCGATCTCGCCGAGCTTGCAGCCGACGACGAAGATCAGATCGGCCTCTTCAATGAGCTTGTTGGCGATGCGATCGTACCGGCCAAAAAGCCCAGCATTGAGCGGATCGGTGCAGGGGATGGCCCCCTTCCCGCTCATGGTGTGAGCCACGGGCAGGTTGATCGCGCGTGCAAGCTCCGTCAGCGCCTCGGCGGCCCCGGAAATGTGCACGCCGCCGCCCGCAAGCACGATCGGCCGCCTGGCCTCGGCAATCATCCGTGCTGCGCGTTCGAGCGAACGGGCATCAGGGCGGCAACGCAAAGCCGGAGCGGCCTGATAGGCTGGATCGGCGTGGAACTCACCCTCCTCGTAACCGTGAGTTCCGTGGCAGATGTCCTCAGGCACATCGACGATCACGGGCCCCGGCCGGCCGGTCGTCGCAACCGCAAAGGCCCGGCGCATCAGCTCCGGAATGCGCTGGATGCTCTCGATCCGGATGACCTCCTTGACTGCCGGGCGCAGAATCTCGAGCTGCCGCAATTCCTGGGTCATGTTTTTCCAGGAATGATCGCGGTGCGTATTGCCCGTCAGCACGACCAGTGGCGAGCCCGCATTTAGTGCTTCAACCAGGCCGGTAACGAGATTGGTTGCACCCGGTCCCAGCGTTGCGTCTGCGAGGCCAACACGCCCGGATACCTTGGCATAGGCATCGGCCGCGAAAACACCCGCCCTCTCATCATTGATGAGGTGATGCGCGAGGCCGAGCCGGCGAGCGGCATCGTAGAACGGCAAGAGCTGAAAACCGCCCATCCCGAACATCGGGCCGCCCTCGTGCGCCTGAATCATGCGCGCCAAGGCTTCGCCGCCGGTCATCTCATTTGCCGACATTCATGTCTCCTGAAGGCTCAAACCGAATAGCCGAGGTGTCGTGGTAGCCAGAGTGCAAGCTCTGGGAAAATGATGAGCAGCACCAGCACCACGGCCATGGACAAAATGAACCAAGCCACCCAGCGCACCGTGGCCTCGATGGGCACATTTGCGACTTTCGAAGTGACGAACAGATTGACCGCCACCGGAGGCGTGACCTGGCCAATGGCTATGTTGATCGCCATCAGCACGCCGAACCAAGTGAGATTCCAGCCGAGCTTCAATGCCACGGGGTAAAGAAGCGGCAGCGAGATGAGGTAGATCGAGGGTCCATCCAGCAGCATGCCGAGAAAGAGGATGAGCAGCATCACCAGACAGAGCACGATCAGCGGATCACCGGTCAGCGCCAGAATGGCATTGGCCGCCTGATCGAACGCGCCCAGCGTGGAGCCCGCGAAGGCAAAAAGGCCTGCGAGCGCGATGATGATCATGATAACTGCCGTCGTCTCAGCAGACTCGGCAAGGACCTCAAGGATGCCCTTGAGATCGAAGGCCCGATAGGCAACCCCGACGATAAAGCCATAAACGGCCGCTACGGCCGCAGCTTCCGTCGGCGTGAATAGTCCGCTCCTTAGACCGCCCAGAATGATGACAGGAGCGAACAGGCCGGGCAACGCCTCCCAGAATGAGCGCCAAAATGGCGGACGCTTCTGCCCTTCACAATCATCGAAGCCGTGCTTTCGGCTGATCAACAGCGTCGGGATCATCAAGGCGCAGCCGACGAGAATGCCGGGAATGAGACCCGCAGCGAACAAGGCCCTGAGATCGACACCGGGTACGAGCACGCCATAGATGACCAGTGCCAGCGATGGCGGAATGAGGATCGCCGTCGACGCTCCCGCTGCGATGACGCTTGCAGAGAACGCATCGGGATAACCCGCACGGCGCATGCTCGGGATCATGATGGTTGCGACGGCGGCGGCATCTGCCGGGCCTGAGCCGGACATGCCGCCGAGTATCATGCAGACCAGGATCGCCACCAGTGCGAGCCCGCCTCGACGCGGACCTACGACCGCCTGCATGAACGTCACCAGCCGTGCCGCGACGCCTGCCCTCTCGAACACAACGCCGGTGAGCACGAACAGCGGAATGGCGATCAGCGGATACTTGTTGATCGAGTTGTAGGTGATCTGCGCAACGCTCTGCAGCGCATAGACATCCAGGCCGACGGCGATGGCTGCAAAGCCCGCAAGCCCGAGCGATACAGCGATGGGCGCGCCGACGACGAGGAGCGCAGCGAAAACCGCGACGAGGACGAGATTGGCGGTGATCATTGACTCGCCCTCTCCTCCCGCCACCAGGCGAACAGGATGCGACCCATGATGAGGACCGAAAGCACAGGCATCCAGATCGTGTAGATCCACGTCGGAACGCCGAGCCCTCCTGACAGCTCCTCAAACCGGTATTGATCCCAGGTCAGCCAACCGCCATACCAGACGATCATTCCAAACATAGCGAGCGCGGCGAGTCGGGCGGCCGCTCGACAGAACCGACGCCACAGATGGCCGCGGTCCGCGATAAAGCCCACCCGCATATGGCTGTTTCGAGCCACTGCTGCCGACGCACCGACGAACGTCAGCAGCACCATGAGGAACGTGGAATACTCCTCAGTGAAAGCGAACGAGTAATTGCTGATGTAGCGCACCAGCACATTGGCGAAGCTGATCACACAGATGCCGGCCATCGCGAGGGCGCCAATCAGGCGCTCGATCGGCAACAGGCGGTCGCCCCTCTCTGGTGCGATTTCGGGCACCTCAGTGCCTGGTTCGTGTGCCATGGGAGCTGGCGCAAAGCTAACGAGCACACCCGCCGCCTCGGGCAGGTGTGCTCAGAGACGACTACTTGCCGCGATTGGCGACGGCCTTCTCGGCAGCCTCGACGAGCTCGGCGCCGATCCGGGCCTTCCACTTTTCGTAGACCGGCTTCGTCGCTTCCTGGAACGCCTTGAGCTCCTCGGGCGTCAGCTCAGTGATGGTCACGCCGAGCTTCCTGATCTCCTCCAGCTGCGAGGAATCCTCGGGCGTCACGCCCTTGCGCGCCACCTCGATGCCGTACTTGCCGGCCTCCACAGCCGCCTGCCTGACTATCTCCTGATCCTCGGGCGTGAAGCTCTCCCAGACCTGCTTGTTGACGGAGAAGATCAGCGGATCGGCCACGTAGTGCCACAACGTCACGTACTTCTGGCCCACCGTGTGCAGCTTGGCGACCGTAAAGATCGACAGCGGATTCTCCTGGCCGTCGACAGCGCCCGTCGAGAGTGCCGGCTGCGCATCGGCCCAGCTCATCTGGGTCGGGTTGGCACCGAGAGCGGTAAAGGTGTCGTTGAACAGCGGCGAGCCAACCACCCGGATCTTCAGACCCTTCAAATCTTCGGGCTTGCGAACCTCATGCTTGGAGTTGGTCAGCTCACGGAAGCCGTTCTCACCCCAGGCGAGCGGAACGATGTCCTTGGAAGCGATGATCTCGAACAGCTTCTTGCCCGGCTCACCCTGGGTGATGGCGTCGATCGCGGCATGGTCCGGCATCAGGAACGGCAGAGAGAACAGGTTCAGCTCCGGCACCTGCGGCGACCAGTTGATGGTGGAGCCGACCGCCATGTCGATGATGCCCTGACGCATGGCGGTGAACTCTTTCGTCTGGTCACCAGCCACAAGCTGCGCGCCGGGATAGACCTTCATATTGATGCGGCCGTTCGTGCGCTCTTTCACAAGATCCGCCCAGCGTTGTGCCGAAAGACCCCAGGGGAACGGCACGCCGACCACGGTCGAAATTTTGTACTCGCTCTTATAATTTTGCGCTTCCACCGGTGTGGCTGCGAGCGCCCCCACCAGCAGCGCGGGCAAAGCGATCCCGGCAGCGATTTTTCTGAATAAATCCATGGCGTTTTCTCCACCCTCCTGACTAGTACGCGACAAGCTCACGAACAGCTTTGCTGATCTCCCCCTCAGTGACGCGCACCGCGTCTTCAAGCGGCGGAGCGTAGCTGACTGGGATGCGCGGTGCCCCGAGGCGGCGAACAGGTGCCTTTAACCTGTTGTATAGATTTTCTGCAACCGTTGCAGCGACCTCGGCACCGAACCCGGCGACGGAAACTGCTTCCTGGACAACAAGGAGCCGGCCCGTCTTTTCGACGCTTTTGAAGACGGATTTCTTGTCCCATGGCCAGAGCGTGCGAAGGTCGATCACCTCGGCTTCGATGCCGTCACCTGCGAGACGCTCCGCAGCCGCCGCGGCGATGTGGACCTGTTTCGACCAGGAGACGATCGTAACATCGCTGCCCTCGCGCACAATTCGTGCCTGGCCGAAGGGCACGACGTAATCAGGATCAAGTGGCACATCTCCTTCGAGAGACCACATGTCCTTGTGCTCCATGTAGATGACGGGATCGTCGCAACGGATGGCGGACTTCAGCAGCCCTTTATTGTCGGCTGGCGTCGACGGGCAGACCACCACTAGGCCAGGAACGTGGACGTACCAGGCTTCCAACGATTGAGAATGCTGGGCCGCAGATGAGCGCCACATCCCAATCGGCTGGCGCACAACCAGCGGAACTTTTGTCTGACCGCCGAACATAAAGCGCGCCTTGGCGGCCTGGTTCACGATCTCGTCCATGGCGCACAGCGCGAAATCGGAAAAGCGCATTTCGACCACGGGCCGGGTGCCCATCATCGCAGCGCCCACGGCGGCGCCCATGATGCAGGCCTCCGAAATTGGCGCATCGGAAATGCGGTCTTTGCCGAATTCCTCAACCAGCCCGCGATACTGGCCAAAAACACCGCCGCGGCCCAGGTCCTCGCCGACGGCCCAAACGGTTGGATCCCGCCGCATCTCCTCCGCGAGGGCTACCGCGGAGGCCTCCAAATAGGTCATACGCTTCATCAGTAAGCCTCCACGCGCGGGTCGCCGATGTCCTGAACATCATGGAAGGCGCGCTCCGCCGGTGGGTAGGGTGTGGCGACGGCCTTCTCGTAGGCGGCCTGCATTTCAGCTTTCGCAGCCTCGCGATCGGCCTCGAGCTCCGCCTCGGCCACTCCAGCCTGGCGCAGCATCTCGGCCGCGCGAATGATCGGATCCTGCTTCCAGCGCTCCTCGACCTCCTCCTTGGGCCGATAGGTGGCGGGGTCGGCACCAGTGTGACCGGTTAAACGATATGTTCGGGCGCGGAGGAATTGCGGTCCTGCACCGGCACGGATCGCCTCCTTGAGCTCCAAGGTTAGAGCTTCGAGAGCGAGAACATCGTTGCCGTCGACATCGTGCGCAGGAACACCGATGCCCTCCGCACGGGCCACGGGTCCCTCGCCGGCCGTCATGTCCTCTGTTCGGGTCGAGGCCGCGAAGCCGTTGTCTTCGCACACGAAGAGGACCGGCAGGTTGAAGACTTTCGCCCAGTTGAGCCCCTCAAGGAATGGGCCGCGATTGATGGCGCCATCGCCGAAAATGCAGCAGACGATGCGATCCTCTTTCTTGAGCTTGATCGCATGCGCCGCGCCCGCCGCGATGCTGATGTTCGCGGCGACGACGCCATTGGCGCCCAGCATGCCGACGGAGAAGTCGGCGATGTGCATGGAGCCCCCCTTGCCGCCGCAGTTGCCCCCTTCCCGGCCGAATAGCTCGCGCATCATGGCGAGCGGATCGGCGCCTTTCGCCAAGGTGTGCCCATGGCCGCGGTGGGTCGAAAGGAGAATGTCCTCGCGCGCCAAGTTACTGCAGATCCCAGCGGCGATAGCCTCCTGGCCAATGGACGGATGAATGGCGCCCAGCACCACCTTCTCTTCGAGGCCGCGGAGGGCTTGCTCTTCGAATGCGCGGATGCGGTGCATCAGGCGATGATGCGCACGCAGCCGCTCAACATCGATGTTGCGACGTAAGCTCATAATGCGCGTCAGGCTCCGGCAATAGGTTGAAGGTCTCGGCTTTCCAATGGCGGCTCGAGCATCTCAGCGAGTGCTTCCGCCTCTTCGCGCAGCCGGCGAACGAGTTTGGGCAGGCGCTCAGCGCCCATCCGATCACGAATTGCTGCAAGGCTCAAAGATGCGGCAGGGCGTCCACTGCGGGTCACCACTGCCACGCCGATGGCCTGCATCGCGGGCACGATGCGCCCTTCATTAAGAGCGAAGCCTTCGATTCGCGTGCGCGCAACCAGGCGCAGCAACTCGTCCGGCGAGAACCCTGCATAGTCCTGCAACCACCGCCTGTTGCGCGCGATGATCGTTTCGATTTCTTCATCGGGAAGGTGCGCCAGCAGCGCGAGGCTTCCCGCCCCTACTCCGAGCGGGCGTCGGTCGCCCTGATCAAGTGTCAGCGTGCGAATGGGAAAGCTGCCCACCTCGCGGGCGATGCAGACGGCGGCAAGGCCCTCGCGCACGGAAGCGAATACCGTATCCTCCGTCTCGGCAGCTAGGCGCCGCAATACGGGCCGGACGAGACTTCCGATATGATGGATTGCAGCCTCGCGGCCCAGGGCAGCAGCGGATGCGCCGAGACTGTAGCGTTTCGTTTTCAGATCCTGGTGCACGAAGCCGACATGGACCAACGCGCCGAGCAGCCGGTGCGCCGTGGTCTTACCCAGACCGGTCGTTTCCGCGATGTCGCTCAAACGAAACCCGTCGTCACCCGCACCAGAAAGCAGACGCAAGATCGTTGCGACGCGATCCACAGTCTTGACTGTGGGTTCCTGGTTCAACGCCACTCCTCGTCCACGTCCCGTCTGGAGCACCCTTTCCAAATTAGCGGAACTTCGATAGCATGTTTTCGGAACAAAGGTCATCCGTTTTCGCAACAGTCGATGCGGGCGACCGAAGGGAGGTTACAGAGACACGCGCCGTGATCGAAGCGCCGACGGCAACCAAATTTCCCCCTGAAGCGCGCGCAAACGTTGTCGTCTGCGGAAGTCATGGCGGCCGCTATCCCGCCTACCTCGCAGCACAAGCAGGCCTCCGGGCTGTCATCTTCTGCGACGCGGGAGTTGGCCGTGACGCTGCCGGGATCGAATCCCTCTCGCTCCTCGGGCAGGGCGGCATGGCCGCAGCAACCGTATCCCACATGACTGCCCGCATCGGCGAGCCGGCGGACATGCTCGCGCGGGGCATCATCTCTCATGTCAACGAGCCGGCGCGAGCGGTGGGCGTGGAGCCCGGCATGCCATGCCGGCTCGCGGCGGAGCGCCTGGAAGCTGCCGAGGTCCGCACCGTTCATATCCCGCCCTCGGAAGAGTCCCGCACGGTCATCAACCTGCCGGGTGGCGCTCGCCGGCTGGTGCTCATCGACTCGGCCGCCATGGTAGAGCCCAATGATGCTGATCAGATCATCGTGACCGGCTCCCACGGCGGGCTGGTTGGCGCCAATCCAGCATATGCTCTGCGTGTCGACGGTTTTGCCGCAGTCTTCAACGACGCCGGAATTGGCATAGACGAGGCAGGAATCGCCCGTTTGCCGGCCCTGCAGCAAAGAGGCATTGCGGCTTTTACGGTCGCCGCTGCAAGTGCCAGGATCGGGGAAGCGAAATCGACTTACGAGGATGGCGTCATTTCTGCCGTGAACGAAAGGGCCCGCGAATTGGGAGCCATGCCAGGTAAGCGAGGCCAAGGAGGTGCTGCTCGCTTGGGCGCGGGGCGTCACATGAGGTAGGATCATTGGCAGTGGGCGCCGCCGCAACAGCGGTTGAGGCTAGAAGAACGGGAAAATGAGAAAAGCTGTCTGGTGCGGGTTTGTATTTTTAATTTTTGCACTGACCACGACGCCGTCGACGGCGGCGAAAACTTTAACGCTCAAACTGGTCCATACCCACGCACCAGGGAGTATCTGGCACGAAGTTGCCGAGGATTACGCGTCACGGGTCAACGAGCGCTCCGGCGGAACGGTGAAAATCGAGGTCATCCGTGCGGACGCTAATGGCGTAGCTCCTTCGTTTGAGGATCTCCTTGCTGGCGACCATGACATCATGATGCATCCGGTGGGAGCACTCGCCCGATACGACGCTCTCGCCGGTATCGAGGCCTTTCCCTACCTCATCCGCGATATTGCGCATTTCAAAGCGGTCTACAACAGTCCACTCGGCAAGGAGCTTCTGACCGAAATCGGGAAGAGAACGGCCTTCCACGTTATTGGCGCGGCCTATCGCGGGACCCACCATTTGAGCTCCAATCGTCTCGTCGAGAAGCTCGACGATCTACGTGGCCTGAAAGTCCGTGTGCCGGAGCTGAAAGTAGTTCAGCTCACCTGGGAATATCTGGGCGCTTCCCCAGTGCCGATGGATATCACTGAACTAATCGACGGACTGCGCGAGGACGTGGTGGTCGCGCAGGAAAGCCCACTGAAGGCAATGCGCGATGCGAACCTTTCAGAGGTGCAGAAATACGTCATCGAGACCGGCCATATCCTCGGCGCCATGACGTTCATACTTCCTGATGCTCGCTATTGGGCTCTGCCCGAAGAGGTGCGCATGCTCCTCCAGCAGGAAGGGGAAGCCGCCATGCGCGCTGGCACGGATCGAATGATCGAAATGGAGCCGCGTTATCGAAAAGACCTCGAGACCCGCGGCATGACGTTCATTCCGGTCAACCGCAATGCCTTCCAGGCCAAGCTAGCTCCGATGGCCAACGAATTTGCGGAGCTGTCGTCGTGGATAGAGCGAATAAAGGCTGCTATACCACCTCCCGCGAATTAGCGGCCGCGTGAGCGGGCGATCCCAATCCCCTCCGAAACTGAGGGGGCTAAACTCGCCTGCTGCGTTCGTCGGCCGGGCAGATGATCCTTTTCGGGCATCTGGAGAAGGACCAGCGCTGATCCCTTACGGCGACGCAACTGTCACCGACACACCAGCACCGGCACGGTCGTGTGTGTCAGGACTTTCTGCGTTTCGCTGCCCAGGAGGAAAGCCGATAATCCGCGACGGCCGTGAGAGGCCATGACGATCAAATCGCAGCCCCTGTCCTTAGCCGTTTGAATGATGCCCTCGTAAGGCTGAGGGTTCTCGATTTGCACGCAATCGCAGGACACGCCCTGCGCTTCGGCGGCTTTGGCGACAGCGTCCAACGCCGCCTTGGCTTGGGCATCGGTCATCGCCTGAAACTTTTCCGGGTCCTCCGGATAAACGACGCCTTCGATCGTCAACAGCTGAATCGGTGGCGTCACCGTCACAGCCGTCAGCTTGGCGCCCAGGTGCTTGGCGAGCTCGATGGCGTGACTGAAGGCCCGCTCTGCAAACTCTGACCCATCGGTAGTCACAAGGATATGCTTGAACATCTGCTGCTCCTCCCTGAGCGCTGGTGACGCCACCAACTGAACTGGCGCTGCCGGGGTTGCCTTGACGCGCATCAACCCGGCTTCATCAACGCATCACCTGGCGATCGGGCGCAGCAATCGCTGATGGGTTAGGCCGTTGCCGGCTGGTGCGAGCGCCGGTTCCAGGGCATGTAGGCCAAGATCCTTGCCATGCCGCAGAAGCCGCTGACACCGGCGAACACGAGACCAGCACCGACGAAGGCCGAAAGTAGCATAGAATGCGGGCGCGACGAGCGAGCCGAGCGCAATGCCGATCAGTACAAGGCTTCCGGCCGCGATCTGCACCTGGCGCTGAAGCTCGATCGGCTGGCTCTTATCCTTGACGACAGGCAGCCCTGCCTTCTTCCAGGCATCGAGACCGCCTTCAAGAACATAGGCCTTGACCTTGACAGCCTGCGCAAGCTTCTCGCTGGCCGCTGTGGTGCGGCCACCGGTACGGCAATGGAAAATCACCGCAGTCGCATCACCGGTATCGATCGGCCCGAAACGGGACATCGGAGCGTGCCGCGCTCCGGGGATGCACTCACGCGCGTGCTCGTCATCCTCCCGGATGTCGATGAGGACCGCACCCTCAGCGATGTAACGCTGGGCATCCTCAGGCTTGATCGGAATGAGGCTCATCGTGGGCTCCTTCTCATCTCTGCCGTGCGCACTCGTTTGCCGAGCGCTTCTGCTATGTGTCACACGTGTTTTCCCGGGGATGGGCAGTAGAGCTCGTGAAGAGTTGCGAGCAGACGCTCGATGCGCGGATCAGCGATGCGGTACCAAAGCGTTTGGCCCTGCCGTCGAAAGGTGACAATGCCCTGCTCGCGCATCACGGCCAGGTGCTGTGACAGCGCGGACTGCGACAGGCCGACGGCCTCGCCTAAGCTCGTCACGTTCGCCTCGCCCCACTCGACGAGCTTGCACAAGATCATCAACCGGCGCTCATTGGAGAGCGCACGCAGGGTCTCAGCGACTTCGGCTGCCGCTGTCTCGAATTCCGCGATGTCGAAGGGGGTTTGTGTCATTACAGCGTCCATTAGATATCGCTAAATTAGGTAGCGCTAAAGCGTTGTCAATGGATGGGGGCCGCGGCCGAGCACAGGCGGGCACGCTCTCCCGCAAAGCTCAGGAGTTCGCCGCCGGGATGAACGATGGCTCAGGTTTGCTGGAGATGTACTCCGCAACCAGCAGATCTGTCGTGCTGTGCCTAGTGTGGTGCGAAGTCGAGTTCAGGGCTCAGCGCGCCGGCGCGACGCGAGTCCCCACCGGAGCTTCGGCGCTTTGCGATGGCTCCGCGTAATTCGACTACAGCCGTTCAGGCCAGTCCATCGCGCTGCGCGGCTCGTCGCGGCCGTGGACTTGAGCGGGAGGCGCGGTCGCCTCGACCGCAGTGAAGGGCTCGAGGATTCTGTAGGTGTGCTTCGCGCCAGCCGGAACCAGCCAGGAGTTGCCAGGCTCCAGCCGAATTGTCTGCCCTTCGAGCTCCAGCTCGGCTCGGCCATCGATGACATAGCCGACCGTCTCGTAGTCGCGCACACTCTCCCGCTTATGGCTATCAGCGGGCTCGTCCTGCCATAGCCGCATCGATACGCGTTTGCCGGAGACGAGATACGTCTGTCCCATCTCGCCCTTGGGCGAGTCGGCGGAGTGGACTTTTTTCACCGTCGTGTCCGTCATCGTACGAGTTCCGGTTCAGGCCCGTGCCACGCCGGAACGGAAATAGCGTTGCACGAGCGTCTCTTCCGGAAACCAACGGGACTATGCTCCCGTTCCAAATGACAGACGCCAACCCCTGTTACCCGGACTTGCCGCGGATGAACTCGATAATGCCGGAGAAATCGACACCCGCGTTCCCGTTAGCTACGTACAGCTGATAAAGCTGCGCCGCCTCGGCTCCCAAGGGCGTTGGTACGCCGGTCGCACGGGCGGCCTCCTGAGCCAAACTCAAATCCTTGAGCATCAGCTCTGCCGCGAAGCCGGGTTTGTAGCCGTTGTTGGCCGGCGAGGTGGGCACTGGCCCGGGCACTGGGCAGTAGGTGGTGATTGACCAGCATTGCCCCGACGAGGTGGAGGCGACATCGAACAGAGCCTGATGCGAGAGCCCCAGCTTCTCCGCCAGATTGAACGCCTCGCAGACGCCGATCATGCTGATGCCGAGGATCATGTTGTTGCAGATCTTGGCCGCCTGACCCGCACCCGCATCACCGCAATGCACGACCTTCCGGCTCATCTTTTCGAGTACCGGACGCGCCTTCTCGAACGCCTCTGCGCTCCCTCCGGCCATCAGCGTCAGCGTGGCTGCCTCGGCGCCGCCGACACCGCCGGAGACGGGGCAGTCGAGCGACAGCTTGCCGGCCGCGGCTGCCAGCTCGTGAGCCCGGCGCGCCGAGGCGACGTCGATCGTTGAGCAGTCGACGAACACGGCGCCCTCGGCGGCCACATTGAGCACGTTCGTAGTCTCATAGACGGCGATCGTGTCCTTGCCTGCCGGCAGCATGGTGATGACGACGTCGGCCCCCTCGGCTGCCGCCTCGGCACTTTGTGCAGCCTGAACCCCGCGCGCGGTCGCTCTTTCCAAGTTGGCGGGGACGAGGTCATACCCCGTGACTGGGTAGCCTGCCTTTACGAGGTTCCCAGCCATCGGTGTCCCCATGTTGCCGAGTCCGATGAACGCGATCTTGGTCATATCGTCCTCCCTGTATCGTGATGGGCTCGCGCGGGTTCGTCAGCGCCCGGACCACTGGGGCTGCCGCTTTGCAAGGAAAGCCTCCAACCCTTCCCGGAAGTCGGCACTGGTATAGATCTGCCCGATCACATCGGTGTCATCGACTTTCGGCGACTGCTCACGGAGGCGGCGCAGAAGCTCCTTCGTGGCCCGAAGCGTCAACGGCGCGTGACCGGATAACTGGCGCGCCAGCTCCTCCGCGCGAGTCATCAATGCGGCATGGTCCTCGACAACCTCCAAGACGAGACCCGCCGTCAGGGCCTCCTCGGCGCCCATCAAGCGCGCCGTAAAGATCAGGTCCTTGACCCGCCCTTCCCCGATCAGCCGGACGAGACGATCGAGAGTTGCAGCAGAAAGGCAGTTGCCGAGTGTGCGGGCAATCGGAAACCCGAACTTCATGTCCCGTGTGGCAATCCGCAAGTCGCAGCAGGCCGCGATGGCAGCGCCTCCGCCCGTGCACGCTCCTGCAATGGCGGCAATGGTCGGCACTGGGCAGGACTCGACGGCTGTCATGATCCCGTTGGCGTGCTTTTCATAAGCGATGCCCTGCTCAGGCGTGCGAAAATCCCGAAACAGCGAGATGTCAGTGCCCGCGGCGAACGCGCGGTCACCGGCACCAGTGATGACGATGGCTGCGACAGATCCGTCCGTCGGCGCGCCGGCGCAGATTTCTGCCAGCCGGTCGTACATGCCAAAGGTCAAGGCGTTCCGAGCCTGCGGCCTGTTGAAGGTCACGAACCCGATTCGATCGCGAACCTCATAGATGATCTCATCCGCGCCTGCTACGGCTTGTTCCGCCCGATCCATCTCAACCTCATCGTCCTTCATGCCTGCCGGAGCTTCCCGGCGAGTTCGGCTCAAGCAAACCGCCTCGCACTCCGGAAGGCAATTGCTTTCAACACGGTTTGTCGAGCAATCATCGAGCCCAGCGATTGAGCCGTCGCGGACCAACGCCTCGCGAGGGCTTCCGCTTCAATCGCGATCCCGTGATCTCTGCCCCACACCTCCCAGCGGCTCTACAGCAGCCCTGGAACCGGAAGCTTTTTCCGAAATGCCCCTAATCGTGTGTTCTTCTGTCGCGCGGCACACCTGGAGCTGGCGCGGGCTGCTGATTTGGGTTTCCATGGCTCGAACCAGGATCTGACAACTCGGTTCGCAATGGTGAAAAACCGGCTGAGACATCGTTCACGTGAGGTCGCCATCGCGGTGGCCATCACCTTGGCCGCGGTGGCGGCAGTGATCGCGACATTGTCGAGCCAGGAGGAGGACGCTCAAACCGCAGAGCCAATGGCCCTCGTCACACCCAAAAGGTGAGCACATCAGGTCGTAGGGGCGAGGCCGTCACTCGGCAGTCCATCCACCGTCGATGGAGTAGTTGGCGCCAGTAATCGAGGCGGCAGCATCGCTGGCGAGAAATGCGGCCAAGGCACCGACCTGCTCTACGGTGATGAACTCCCGCGTCGGCTGGCGTGACAGGATCTGCTCGCGCGCCTCTGCTTCGCTGATGCCCTGCGTGCGGGCAAGATCGGGTATCTGCCGCTCCACCAGCGGTGTCCAGACGAACCCTGGCGAGATAGCGTTGACCGTCACACCGTGCCGGGCAACCTCGAGGGCGACAGCCTTCGTGAGACCGGCCAGCCCGTGCTTGGCTGCGATATAGGCGCACTTGTTGGGCGATGCTGTCAGTGAGTGCGCTGAGCAGATGTTTATGATTCTTCCCCACCGCCGCGCCTTCATGCCGGGAACGGCGGCGCGGATGGCATGGAAGGCTGCCGACAGATTGACAGCGATGATGGCGTCCCACTTCTCGATGGGGAACTCCTCGACCGGGGCGACGTGCTGGATCCCTGCGTTGTTGACGAGGATGTCGACGCTGCCGAAGTTTTGCTCCGCTGAGGCGACCATGTCGGCGATCTGATTGTGGCGCAGCATGTTGGCACCGTGGAACATGACACGCGTGCCGTGAGCCGCCACCGCCCGGATCTGCTCAGCGTTTTCGTTCTCATCCCCAAGGCCGTTCATGACAATATTCGCCCCCTCCTTCGCGAGGGCATGGGCAATGCCAAGGCCAATCCCCGACGTGGAGCCGGTGACGATGGCTGTCTTGCCTTTGAGTTGCATGGGTGCCTCCATTCCCGAGGTTGTACCGTTGACCGCTCCGCCGCCCGATGCCGACCAATATCGGTCCGCGCTGGGCTCCGGCAGTCATTCTAACGGCGACTTGAGGACTGCGGCACAGATCCCGTGCGCGCTTACTCAACGCCCACGAAGCCCTCGAGCCTGTAGAACGCGACTTTCCGGCCCGGCCCTGCGCCAGCCGGCACCTCGCGCTCAACAATCGGCTCGACGACAGCAAATCTGCTGCTCACCCTCTCTGCGCCGCGACGAAAGCTGACCAACAGCACCGGTTCGGGTGAACCTCTTTGGTAAGCACGGGTCAGCTCGTAGTGATCCTTTGGACGCACGCCTGGCTCGCGCCAGGCGAACACCGATGTAGGCTCATCACGCATGTAATAGAGCAGCTCTGCCGTGATCGCACGGTCGTCTGCAATCACGGCGCCGAACGGCCGTCCGGATTGCCGCGCTTCGGCCAGCACTGTCGCGGTCTCCTGCGCGAGTTCCCGCCAACCCAGTGTCCGTGCGAAGGGGTCACCACCTACAGGCAGACGGAACGATCCAGCCGCTGCCGTCGCAAGCCCAATGCCGACCAGAATTGCCGCGTGCAGCGCGAGCGAGCTCTTGAACCATCGCCAAGCACCTTCGCGAAGCATCGTCGCTGTTACCAGCACGGTGGCCGAGACGTAGCTGACAGCGGCCCAGTTCGCATGCGCCCGCGAAAGGAACGCCTGGATGGTGACAAGAACAATCACTGGGAGCGCAAACGCCAGCAGCAAACGATCGGGCTCTGGCAGCCCATCCCGCCAGGCGCGCCAGGTGATCACCAGCAGCGAGCCGAAGAGGATCGGCCCAAACACGCCGAACTGCGCGCCGAAGAACTCCAGTGCTTTCTCGGGATGAAAGAGCGTTCCGCCCCAATTGGCGTTGTCGGCTGTATGAGCGAAGGTGGCGAAGCTGTTCGCAGCGTTCCAGGCGAGATTGGGCGCGATCAGCAGCAGGCCGATGCCGAGTGCTGCATAGGCTCGGGCATCATGAAGAAGGCGGCGCTTTTCCGGAACGGCCACCATGTAGGCGGCCGCCGAAAGAAGGAAGTACACCATCGCATACTTGGCATTGAGCCCAAGCCCGAGCGCCACGCCCAGCAGCACCGCGGGCCACCAGCGGTCGGAATCGAGGAGCCGCACGAGCGCATAAAGTGCGACGGCCCAGAAAAACAGCAACGGCACATCCGTTGAGATAATGCCCGCAGAGAGCGAAATACCGGGCAGCGTCGCGAACACGACGGCGGACCAGAACCCCACACGCCGATCATAGAGCCGCGCGGCCACAGCATAGATCACGAGCGCCGTTGCCGAATGGATGATCGGCGACGGCAAGCGGATGCAGAACTCCGAGTGGCCGCATGCCTCAGTGGCCACGCGGATCACCCACGCGATCAGCGGCGGCTTGGAATAGTAGCCGAAGGCCGGCTCCAGGCTCCACGACCAGTACTGAGCTTCATCGAAGAACAGGTCGGTGGCGTTGAACGCCAGAGCCACCATCCGGACCACGAGCAGTCCGCCAAGCACCGCGACGAGTGCTGGGAACCAGGCCTCACCGGCCACCCGGTCGCCTTCTAGTCCGGGCTGCACCGTCATGGTCTGCCGCTCCCCCGTGACATCTGCGAGCAGGCCGTGCAGCCCGCCGTTGCCCATTTACATGGTTGAGCGACGCTCGCAAACCCTGATACCTTCGGTCGAGCGTGCCTTAAGGCACAACTCGCGTGCCATGGCCGCCACGACGGGGGCATCACATCGCTCATGCGCATCTCAGTGGTCATTCCCGCCCTCAATGAGGCCGGCAACATCGGCCGCCTCGTCGAGGAGACGTATGCTACGGTCCCCGCCGACTATCTGGCGGAGGTCATCGTCGTCGACGATGCCAGCGAGGATGCTACTGGCGAAGAGGTCAAGGCACTGATCGCCTCCGGCCGCTGCCCGGGCCTGCGTTATCTCCGCCACGGCACGCGTGCCGGACAAAGCGCCGCGATGAGAACCGGGATTTTAGCAGCTTCGAGCCCGATCATCGCTACGCATGGACGGCGATGGACAGAACGATCCCCGTGACATTCCCCGCCTGCTCGCCCGGCTTGCCCCGCCCGGAACGTCCGGCCCTGCGCTCGTCGGCGGTATACGCACAGACCGCAAGGCGGAGGGTGCCAAGCGCTTCGCGTCCAAGGCGGCGAACTGGATCAGGGACGCTGTGCTCCGCGATTCCTGCCCTGATACGGGCTGCGGGATTAAGGTCTATTGGCGGGAGGTTTTCCTGCGGCTGCCGTTCTTCACCAGCATGCACCGCTATCTGCCGGCGCTGTTCCTGACCTACGGCCACGAGGTCGCCTATGTGCCGGTCAACGATCGCCCGCGGCAGGCAGGCCAGTCCAAGTACAACAACCTGAGCCGCGCATTGATCGGCCTTTATGATCTAATCGGTGTGAGCTGGCTGCGCCGGCGCACCCGTGTTCCCGAGATCGTCGAGGATGTGCCGGAGGGACGCCACATCTCTGACCTCGGCCGGCGGTTGAAATTGCGGAGTGATGGCCTGGTGCGTAAGACCGGCGACAAGAGCTGAGCGGTAAGCCCAGGATCCGACGCGACGCATCGGGGGATCAATGGATTTTCTTGCAACTGCCGCATCCAAGATTGCGGCTTGGTGGACCTCCACTCCCACAGCGGAGAAGGTGTGGCTGGCCGTGGGCTTCGTGGCTCAGCTCATGTTCTCCATGCGCTTCATCGTGCAATGGATCGCGAGTGAGCGCGCTCGCCGCTCCATCGTGCCTGAGACCTTCTGGTATTTCAGTCTGGCCGGCGGCGCCCTGCTCTTCGCGTACGCGATCTACCGTCTCGACCCTGTGTTCATGTTGGGCCAGGGCATGGGCCTGTTCATCTATGCCCGCAACCTACACTTCATACTGCGCAGCAAGCGTCTACCTGCCGCGCCGGATGGGGAGGTTGCCGGCAGGCAGTCCTGACGCTGCAGCAAGGCAGTTCCCCATTTGCGTCCCATGGGCTTCACATCTCCGATTCTCGTGCTATATAAGCCTTACACCGAAGCCGCCCCCGCCGGGCGGCTTTTGATATCGGACCGCAGCCGAGCCCTGCTCGCTCGGCTTGTCGGCAAACAGCTGGTGACGCGGGGTGGAGCAGCCCGGTAGCTCGTCAGGCTCATAACCTGAAGGTCGCAGGTTCAAATCCTGCCCCCGCAACCAAATTTTCCTATCAAACTCAAAAGCTTGCGAAACCGAACGCGATCTGGTCCCTGTAGCGTTGCTTCTTCGGTAGCCATCGCGTTCGAGATTGACAGCCTTGATGTCACAGATGACGGTGTGCGGATGGGTGCAGGCCGACCGAACTCGCGGATGAGGCTAACAAGGTTTAGCCTTGCCGTGTGCGTGCAGAGCGGCGAGCTACAATAGGTCCACCCCAATTAGCCACTCCTCGCTTCCGTCACACTGGCTTCGCTTCCTCGGTTCGACAGCGCGGCGAAAATTGTGGTACCGCCAATGCGGCTGAGCACTGCGCCCGCCCTCTACTGCACACGAAATGTCCGGATTGGCCGGGCCTCACAGCCGTGAAGGAAAACATTTAATCGGTCAGAACTGCGTTCACCTGCGCGCTTCCGACACTGCCGGTATCTCAGCGTCTTCCGGATGATGGAGCCCCTGCCGTTGTGGATCCTGGCTTTGCCATGTATCCCGTCGCGGTCTATGCGAGTGTCGTTCAGGCGTTGCCGCTCGTACCTCATCAAAAGCTCGCTTTTTTCATCGGCACGCTAGCAGTTTTTTTTTCAGCAACAGTATGGGCGCGCAGATTGCAATTTGCGAGGCACTGCTCGAGGTCGTCGCCCGTAAGCTCGGTGATCGTGCCACACGTGCTCTGGCGAGGGGTGAACGGCTCATTTCCGACCTGCCGATCCGACGCGACTAAAGCGAAAATGACCGTTTCAAATTGTTGAGATTTGGTCGCTCTGGCCTCTCCAAAAAGAACGCAGAAGAAGCACACGTCTCCCGCTCAACCTTTTCTCGCTCCACCGCCCCGTCTGTGATTGACAAGCAACACCGGCAGCAGAATTGGCCGCGTGCAACCGGCGGTGGTCGCAAGGCAGTTGTGGTCCTCCTTACACTCCCATCTGACGTAAGAGGGGTCGGGAGTTGCGGAAATGGCGGAGGCGAAGGCGAGCTATTCCTCGATGTGGGGCCGGGCGATCGACTACCTGCTCGGCCGCAACACGCTGATCGGCGTGGCGTCATTCATGCTGCTGATCATCTCCGGGTATGCCACTTGGCACGGCATGCGCGACTTCATTATTGGCGCCTCATCGAGCAGCGCCACGCAGGAGCTGCCCGGCGGACAGTCCATTTCGAGCGATGTCCTCGTTATCGCGGTCGTGGTGGCGCTGACGTTTCTGATGTGGCTCATGCTGCGGGAGACGTTTGGTGCCGGCCGGAGCCTCCGCGAGCGCTTCATTACGTTTCCGCTCTACGTCTTCCTTGCCATCTGGTCGATCGGCTTCGGATACGGCTTCTGGTGGAGCCTGATTTCGGGCGAGGAGGCCACCCGCACGGGTCTCGCTGGCCTGCAGGAGGATGCGCGAGACGCCAGCGCGGCTATTGCCGCGCGGCTTGATGCGGTGCGCGCACAGCTCGACAGCGTCATGAGCTGGTCGGAAAGCCAAATGGCCCGCGAGGAGACAAGCGGCGGCAGTTGCGGCACTGCCTCAGGCGCCGGCCGGGGACCACTCTACAATGCCCGCGTCAGCGTTCGTGACGCCATCGTCACGATGCGCGACAGCATGGTCCGCTCATGGCTCGAGCCCGTTCAGGCTGAGGTCGAGCACCTGCGCCAGACCGCAGCAGCCATCGGCGGCAGCACCATCGAGGAACGCCAGCGAGCCTTCGAGCAAAGGGCATCTGAGATACGGGGCCGCGCGCGCAGCATTGCGGCCCGAAGCAATCAACTTGGCCGGTCGACGGCAGCGGAGATGCGCGCTCTGGCAAACGCCGTCGACATTCCGCCGGGTCAGCCAGGTTTCAGCTGTTATGATCCGACGTTGGCAGAACGCTTGCGCCAGGCCGCGGCCCAAGCTGAGCAGCCTGCCGAGATCAAGCTCCGCGAGGCGGTTTTCAGTGAGGGTCCTGCGGGCGTCGCCAATGCCGTCAAAAACCTGTGGACCAACATCGGCACGTACGCACGCAGTCTGGCCATCTACATCACCTCAGGCGGAAACGAGACGTTCGCTCATACCGAGAGCGGTGAGCCGATCACCGGCCGGGATCTCATTGCGCTGCTCGCAACAATTGGCGTCGACATGGGCCTGCTGGCACTCGCGATCCTAAACCCGCCGCGGCAGCCGCCGTCGATCCGTCCCTCCGGGGCGCTCATTCGCCAGATCAACGATGCAATCGACATGGCGGTGGCACGTGCACCGAACGCAGATCGCGAATGGATCCGCCGCCATTTCCTCCATCACAACAAGGCATCGTATCTGGTCATCCCGAACCTCTACAGCTGCGATCCGAATGACCCGGACGAAGCCTCGAAGGCTCTGGCCATGAACCAGCTCGCTGGCGTGCTGAGTGATCTCGGGCTCGTCCGTTGGCCAAAACGGGGCCGATGGTGGCTCTTCGAAAAAGACGAGTTGAAGAGGCTAAAGACGGAGGAAAGTCTGGGCAGCGACACGGACCTTACGGAGGTCCGCAAGGCGTGGCTCGACAAAGTCGGCAAACCGGACCAGACGAGCGCGCTGAATGACGACGACCTGATCCGCCGGGCGACCCCTCTGCGCAATCACGGCCTCTTCTCGAAAGCGGAGCGTGCATTGCAGATCGCCGGTTGGACCGAGCGCGCCCGTAGCGACATCGAGATCTTCCGTTTGGTCGATACGGAAGGCCTGACGCCGCTGCTCATGGTGCTCAACGCAGGTGCTCCGGCGACGAATGAAGAAAAGATCGGGTAATCTTTAAGGCAACTTACGCAGGTACCCCCGGTCGCAGGCGCGGGCACACGCGAACCTGTGAGCACCATACTTGGTGAATTTTGCGCCACATCCACCGCATTCCATTAGGAATGGGGGGGCCTTGGTCCCGGCCTTTATCCAGGCTGTTTGGGAAAAATGCCGCGCGTTATTATCGAGCCGGCGTGGTTGTGCTCTGGAGACGTAAGCTGGATCTGAGGTCGACTACATGGGGCCATCATCAGGCGATCTGCTTCGGAGCGGCGTTCAGAGGCCGAAACATGCGCCGGTAGGCGCCAGGGGTAAGCCCGGTCGTGCGCTTGAACACCCGCCGAAAAAACGCCGGGTTTTCATAGCCGACCAGCGCAGCAATTTCGTCCGCCGTACTGTTCCCGGTCTCCAGCAAACGTTTGGCTTCCTCAATGCGGAGGTTCTGAACGTAGCCGATCAGCGTCGATCCCGTGGCGATCTTAAAACGGCGTTTGAGGCTGCGTTCAGGTATTCCACACTGTCTCACCACAGCCGAAACGGCGTGAGGCTCCCGGTAATGCGCGGCAAGCCAGCCTTCAGCCTTGCGCACGACGGAATCCGCGTGCGGCTGCCGGCGTATGAGACTGGCGTACGGAAGTTGCCCTTCCCCGTGCCACTTGAGCAGGTAGACCTTGGCAATGCGCAATGCCTCACCGGGACTGCAATGGCGCGAAATGATGTGAATGGCGAGATCATGCCAGGACGTCGTGCCGCCGGCCGTCACGATGCGACCCGTTGGGTCTGCGATGACGAGATTGGGTGCGGGATTGAAACGGACCTTGGGAAAGCTCTTCCGGAACAGGTCCTGATAGCCCCAGTGAGAGGTCGCCTCGCGGCCATCAAGCAGCCCGGCGGCTGCGAGCAACACCGAGCCGGAGCATGCCGAGTAAATCGAGCTGCCGCTCTCGTAACAGCGGCGCAGCCACTCCTTTACGTCCGAATGGCGATCCCGAATGTCGTCGGTCGGGGCGAGCCATAGCTCCGGTACGATCACCACATCCGGCGCACGTGCCTGCTCGATCGTGACATCGGGACTGACGGGTATGCCATTGCCGCAGCGAAACGGCCGCTTTTCGGGCGATACGATACGTGGTCGGATCAGCGGAAGTCCCGGCTCCTCGCCCACAAGCTCCCGCCATATCGTGCCGGTGGCCGCGAGAACGTCGACCATGCCATAAAGTGCCGAGCCGGCCGTCTCCGGCAACGCCAGGATCATGGCATCGACGGCACTGGGGTTTGCCATTCGCGAGGCCTCTGTTTGTGGCACGAATGGATCGATCTTAGCAGAAATCGCTCTGCTGAAAATCTCCGCTCAGATCTAGTTTCCGGGTCGTCGGCGGCTCCCCTTAGGGACGCCGGCACCAACCAATGGAGATCGATCATGAGCACTCAAACTTCTGTCATGGAAAGCCCGGCCATCATCAACGGCCTGGACGTGAACGCCGCCCTCGCAACCATCGCCGCCATCAAGGCCGACAAAAGCCTCGCCAAGTTCCAATTCCGTGCCCGAAACACCTGGATCAATGGCGGCGAGAACCGCTCAGTGATTCGCGACTTCTACGGCGCTGGCCAGGAAGATACCTCGCGAAGCGTCCCCTTCGAGTTCACCAATGGCGAGCCGCCGGTCCTGCTCGGAAACAATGAGGGCGCAAATCCGGTCGAGTTCCTGCTGCACGCCCTCGCCGGCTGCGTCACGACCACTTTTGTGCTGCATGCCATGGCGCGCGGGATTGTCATCAAGGAACTGTCAACGGAGCTCTCTGGCGACCTCGACCTGCAGGGTTTGCTCGGGCTCGACGAAACCGTTTCGCCCGGTTACGAGCAGATCCGCATTCGCATGCACGTCAAGGCGGACTGTCCGAGCGAGGACCTCGATGACCTGCTTGCATACGCACAGCAGCATTCGCCGGTGTGCAACACAATATGCCGACCTGTTCCGGTCGTAATTGAGCGGGTCAACTCCTGACCGACGGGACGGTATAAAGCGAACGAACCGGTGTCCGGGCAGCTTAATGTTGCTCGGGCACCGTAGCGAAAAACCCAGTCGCCCGCTCCGAATTTTCAGAACGGCGCGGCCAAGGTGAACGCAGCTGAAGTCCTTCTAGGCCCAGCTCCTCCATGATTGTGACTAGCCGGCCACCATCAGCGAATGGTGCCACATAGCTCAAACTCGAGAGTAGCTGCGCTCCGTCTATCATGTCGATCAACGCCTTAACGGCAAGCGGGTAACCGCGTGCTCCGAACCCAGCCATCACGGCGGTCGCTACCGTGGAAACGAGCGATCGCTGATAGATTTCCTCGCGCCGGTGGATGTTCGAAATATGGAGCTCGATGATCGGTCCTGGAAACATCTTCAGCGCGTCGAGCAGCGGAATTGACCTGAACGTCAGGCCGGCAGGATTGATGATGATGCCGGAGCCGATATCGATCGCCTCATGGATCCAGTCGATAAGCTGGTGCTCGGCATTGGACTGATGGAAACGCAACGGCCTGTCACCCGCCGCTTCTCGGCACATTGCCTCGATCTCGGCGAGGGTCGTGGTCCCGTAGATTTCCGGCTCACGCTTGCCCAGGCGATTGAGGTTTGGCCCGTTGAGGACAAAAATCGGCTTTGCGGTCATCTTCGATCCTTTCCTCGGTCATCCGGAATATCCGAGTAGCCTCGGCAGCCACAGCACGAGATCAGGAAAAAAGGTGATAAGGGCCAGCGCACCCAACATCGCCCACAGGAACGGCAGGACGTCGAGCACAATCTCACGCAACGGCACCTCGGCGATCCGTGTCATGACGAACAGAAGCAGGCCATAAGGTGGGGTGATAAGGCCCAGCATGATGTTCACGACGACAACGACGCCAAAATGGACCATATCAATTCCGAGCGCCTGCGCTGTCGGAATGAAAACTGGCACGACAACCAGAAGGATGGTCGTTCCTTCCAAAAGGCACCCGAGCACCAGCAGCACGAGGTTGACGATGATCAGAAAGCCGGTCGGGGAGAGATCCTGGGCGGTCAAAAATTTGCTTAGGGCCTGGGGAATGTTCTCGACCGTAACGACGTAGTTGAAGACCAAAGCGCCAGCTATCAGCATGCCGATAGAGGCCGTCGTACGGGCGCTCGCCAAGACCGACCGATAGAACTCGGAAAAGCTCACGCTGCGATAAAGCAGGGCGGAAACGAGGAGCGCGTACGCGGCCGCGACCGCTGCCGCTTCCGTTGGAGTCGCTACTCCGGAGTAAATGCCGCCGAGCAAAACGACCGGCATCATCAGCGTCGGAAGGGCGCGCCAAGTGATGCCCGGCAACGCACGAATTGGCGTGGGAGGCTCGACCGGAAAGCCCTTTCTGCGGGCGTCGAAGAAGACGATGATCATCTGCGCCAGGGCCATCAGAAGCCCCGGCACGACACCGCCAAGGAACAGGTAGCCGATCGATGCATTGGACACGAGCCCGAAAAAAATCATCGGGATGGAAGGTGGGATGATCGGCCCAATCACCGCCGTTGCTGCTGTGAGCGCTGCGGCATAGCTCGGCGGATACTTCCCATCTTTGGTCATGAGGTACTGCATCATCCTGCCTGTTCCCGCCGCATCCGCGATGGCGGACCCGGACATGCCGGCAAAGATGATGGACTGTAAGATATTGACGTGGGCCAATCCTCCGCGAAACCGGCCAACGACTGCGTTACAAAAAACCATGAGCCGGTCGGTCATCGAGCCGATGTTCATCAACTCCGCAGCGAGGATGAACAGCGGCACGGCAAGAATAATGTAATTGAAATACATGCCGTTGAGCAGTTGCTCCGCGGCAGTTCCCATATCCAGGCCGGCGAGCATCAAATAGAGGATCGAGCCAGCGATCATCGCGTGGCCAATCGGAAGCCCCAGGAGGGCAAGGGCAGTTATCGCCACGAGCGACAGCGAGAACGGGCTGGCGAAGCTCATAAGTCTGAGACCACGTTTGTCGGATTGGACCGGCCGGGGTCTCGGCCCGTGAGCACCCTCCAGGATAGCCAGCTATAGCGGACGAGGATGGCCAGCACGAAAACGATGTAGATTGAGAAGACCCAATCAAAGCGAAGCTGGAGATAGGAACTCTTCTCCACCTTCATGAAGGTCACGTAGTCGATTACCGCCGGAAAGGAGACGACGTACAGAAAGATCAGTGCTGCTGCAGAGATCAGGAACATCGCGCGGCGAATCCCCGGTCTCACCGAACCATAGAGCAGATCGAAGCGAATTTCCTCCTCCTCGCGCAAAACAAAAGCAGCACCAAAAAGGACGATCCAAATCCAGAGGATGGAACTAAGCTCGTTGGTCCATCCAACCGGAAAGTTGAGAGCGTAACGGAATAGAACCTGCAGCAGGAATGCGAGGAACATTGCAGCGAGCATGAGCGCCAAAAGGTTTTCTGCTCGCCGATAGAGCCAGAGGCCAATCCGCAAGATCGGTCGCATGCGGCCCATCCAGTTGAAAGGGTGGAGATTTGCCCGCCGCCGGGACGTGCCTGCGGCAGGCGAAGCAATCAGAGCGCGTTGATTTTGTCCACCATGCCGTCCGGCCAGTGCTTCGCCAAGTCAGACGCAAGGTACTTCGCTTGTACGTGCTTGCGGAAGGCCGCTTGGTCAGGCTCATAGACCTTCAGCCCTTTGTCTTTGAAAAATTGAACCAGCTCGCCCTCGCGCGCGAGATGTTTCTCGGTGGAGAAGTCAATAGCCGCGTCCGCCGCTGCCTGGAATCTGGCCTGCTTGTCGGAATCCATTTGATCCCAGACGCGCTTCGAGACCGTCAGCAGATCGAAGCCGACGAGGTGCGAGGTCAGCACGATTTGCGACATGACCTCGTAGAATTTCATGTTCTCGACGTTTGGCAGCGGATTATCCTGCCCGTCGATCGCGCCAGTCTGCAGGCCGGTATAGACCTCGGCATAAGCCATCGGAGTTGGATTGGCGCCAAGGGCTTCACCGAGGAACTGCCAAGCTTCCCCAGGCGGCATACGGAGCTTGATACCCGCCAAATCAGCGGGCGTCCGGATTTCCTTATCAGGTTTAAGGCCGAGCTGGCGAACTCCGAAGTAGGTCGGGCCCAGAATTTTGATTCCAAGTTGATCCTCGGCCATTTTCTTCAACTCGATTTCCGGGCTCGCTGTTGAAGAACTTCTTCACGTGAGCTGCATCTCGGAACAAATAGCCGGCTGTTACAATCGACCAGGCCGGGATCTGCTTGGAAATGTCCTGCGGGGCGATATTCCCCATCTCGAGATTGCCGCGCTGCAACGCGACGAGCTCCGTCCCCTGCTTGAAAAGGTTGCCGCCATAATAGCCCTCAAACGTGAAATCGTCCGCAATCGCGTCAGCGAACTTCTTCATCATTTCAGCGCGGATGTCCTGCTCCGAGAACACCGCAGAGAAGCGAAGTTTCGGCTTTTCCTGGGCGAATGCCGGAAACGCCGCGGCGGTACCGAGCGCGGCAGTTCCGATCAGGAGCTGGCGGCGTGTCGCCTTCAAGGTCATGACTTTCCTCCCTGTCTCCAGTCAAATTGGATTGCGCATCATTCTGTCGACGCGCGATCGAAGTCCGCGAAGGCTGCTCTCATCACATCAATATTAGGCTCAACTCCAGTGAAAAGCTCAAATGCTCGCACGGCCTGAAACACCGCCATGCCTTCGCCTGAGAAGGTTTGGCACCCGAGGCGTCTCGCATGGCGCAGCAACTCAGTTTCGAGCGGAAAGTAGATGATGTCGACCACCCAGTGGCGGGGGGCGATATATTCGGGTTTCAGGGGCATACCCGGCAACTTGGCCATGCCCACCGGCGTCGCGTTGACAATGCCGTCGCTGGCACCGGCCGCGGCTACAATGTCCTCAACGGCCTCTACCCGATCCACTCCGAAGCGGTCCTTCAGGCGCGCTGCCAACCGCGTGGCCCGCAGCGATTCAATGTCGAAGATCAGCACGCAACCAGTTTCGCATTCGAGTAACGCATGCGCAACGGCTGCCCCGGCACCGCCGGCCCCGAGCAGCAGGACCCGGCGGCGGGGCGCCTCGCCCATACTACGACGGAAGCTCTCGCAAAACCCCACACGTCCGTGTTGTGGCCGATGCGGTGCCCGTTCCTGAAAAGAACGGTATTGACCGAGCCGACCTCGCTCGCAGCGGGCGACAGCTCGTCGAGCAGCGGTAAAATTTCCTGCTTGTAAGGGTATGTGATGTTCAGGCCAGCGAAGCCGAAACATTCGGCGAAACGCAGGAGATCTGCGAGAGTGGGCCGCGGCTCGCGCATCAGATCAGTGTCCAGCAGGCGATAAACGTAGGGTATGCCGTGGGCGCGCGCCGCCGCCTCGTGCATCGCCGGCGTGCGCGAGAGTTGGATGCCAGAACCGAGCAAGCCGACGAGCACCGCGCGGCCTCGCTCACGCGCGGTCTGGCGCGCCGAAAGAGCACCGCTTGGCCCTGCAGATTGCAAATTCTCCCCTCCGACAAAGCTCAGTGCTACTACTGAACTATCTGGTTAATTCACGCAAGCGCTTTGAACGAACCAGTTCATTCGTGTAGAAGGCGTTCCGGACATGGAGATTGCGTGCATGGGCGAGGTAAGCCTGGACCTGCAGAAGAGCATGAACCGCGGTGGCTGGAAGCAGGATCCAGCAGGCGTGCAGTCGAACATCCTTGCTGTCGCGACGTCGGAGTTCGCCGCGAATGGTCTGTCGGGTGCGCGCATCGATGAGATCGCGGCCAAGACGCGCACCTCCAAGCGCATGATCTATTACTATTTCGGCGACAAGGAAGGGCTCTATCGCCGCGTCCTGGAGGAGGCCTACCGGAAGGTACGAGAGGGCGAGCGCAAATTAAACCTGGAGCATCTGCCTCCGGTGGAGGCGCTGACCCGTCTCGTCGAATTCACCTTCGATCACCACAGTGCAATCCCGACTTCATCCGGTTGGTGATGATCGAGAACATTCACCACGGCGCCCATCTTGATCAGTCCGAGCTGATCAGCCGTCTGAATGCGGGTGCGATCGAGAAGCTGGAGGCGATCTGCAGGCGCGGCAAGAAGGAAGGCCTTTTTCGCGACGACGTCGATCCGCTTGAGCTGCACTGGCTGATCAGCGCCCTTAGCTTTTTCAACGTGTCGAACAGGGCAACTTTCTCTCGCTTATTCGGAGATCGCCTATTTCGCGCGAAGGGTCAAAAGGCCCTACGGCAGCACGTGGTGAGAATGGTCCTGCATTCAGTACTTAAGCCAGATCGGATGGCGTAAGCCGTGACATGGCGTGACCGGCAGCGCCGCGAAGGCCTTCGCCAACCGCGGCCCCCGACGCGCAGTCGTGACCATCGGCGCCGATCCGCCCGGCAGCGCGCTGGCTTAGGCTACCTACGCGAGCCAAAGCCGCATCGAGATGGAAAACTCCGCCCCGCCGAGGGTTCCGCGGCGGGAGTTTTCCGGTAAACCGCCGTCAGGATCCCTTGCGGAAGGGACGCGTCACTTCCTGGAACTTCTCCCACACATCCGGGTAACGCCGAATGAAGTCCTCGTTCGCCTTGAGGGCCGCCTGTCGAAAGGCCTCCCGCGCTTCTGGGCTCACTTCCTGGAATTGGCCACCGGCCTTCACCATGTTGTCGAGCGTCTCCTTGTCGAGCTTCATGGCGACCGGCCAATTCGTTCGGACGAATTCGAGAGCTTCGTGCCTTCGACGACCTCACGGAGGTCCTCCGGCAAATTCTTCAACCACGCGTCGTCGATAAGGACGGCGTAGGTCACGAGACTAAGCCCCGGTACCGAACTCGCCTTCGGAGCTGCGCTCGTCCCGACCATCTCCCATCCACCTGCGGACGTGAAAATCCCGTCGATCGCACCTTGCATCATCGCGGTGGCCATTTCGGTTGCCGCCATCGAGACGGGGCTAGTGCCGAGCTCGCGCATCAACTGCTGCAAAATTCGCCCGCCCGTCACACGCACCTTCTTGCCACGCAGGTCCTTGATGTCCGTGATGAACTGGTCGCGGAACAGAAAGAACAAGTCGGCGGTGCGCGCGAGCCCCATAACGCGAATGCCCTTCGGCTCGACATACTGCGACAAGAACTTGCCGATCGCCTCGGGCGCGCCCTCCTGCATCATCATCTCGTCGGTGATCGCGAACGGCAGGCTGATGACTCCGGTTTCCGGCGCGATGGGCTCAAGGCGGACGGCCACTGGCCAGACCATGTGAACGGAGCCGCTTCCGAGCGCCGCAACCGCGTCCTGATCCTTGTAGAGCGTCGAAGCGTGGAACACCTTCGGCGTTATCCGCCCGTTGGACCTTTCCTCGATCGTCTTCGCGAACTGATCAATGATCTTCGTCGACCAATGCGAGGTAGCAAGCTCGTCAGTCATGATCATTTCGATCGGCTGCGCGGCGACATGCGTGCCGGCCGTCGACAGGCTGCCCACGATTGCCAGAGCGGCAGCCCACGTAAAAAATCTCTGCATCGCATTCCTCCCATCTCGTATGTTCGGACATGAGGAGGCAATTGTTACTCGCGTCCAGGCACTGTGACCAGCATTAAGTACGTACTTATTCAATATCGCGAGCCCGCCTTTCGGCACGACTGCCATGCCAGACGACGATGCTCCCCAGGAGCGGTGATAAAGCGAATATCGCATACGTATCGGCGTAGGAGCCGATCAGCTCGTACGCGAAAGAAAGATGGCTGGGCCCAGTACCACGCCCAAGAAGGTGGGCATCAGCACGACCACCGGCCAGACCGGGTCCGACGCGTCCCCTAGGGCTGAGCCGGGCTGCCTCGGCCAGCAGAACACCGTTCCAGCCGATCTCGAGGCTGCGCCGAATGCGCAGAGAACTACCAGGACGAGCGATGGGTAAGCGCGCCGACGAAAGGCATCAGCAGGGCCATCGCACCAGAGAGGCACCCGATAACGGAAAGCACGAGGAGACCAGCACGCGTGCGGTCGGCGATTACGCCCCAGAAAACACGGCCGATGGCTCCCGAAGCCTGCACCGCCGCGACCGCCGCGCCAGCTTCTATCGCCCGCCAGCCGAACTCCTCGACGAGCATGACGACGACGAAGGAGACGAGCGACAGCTGGATCGCTGAGAACAGCAACCCCATGAACGCCAGCGCGCGCAGGCCCGGTCGACTCATTACTGGCTCGAGCCCCTCCAGCAGATTGGCCCGGAGCGGCAGCCGAGGGTCTGTTTCGACGTCCCAAGTTGATCGCACCGCTTCGAGCGCGGCCGCGACAACCAACACCAGAAACGCCGTAAGCAAGAGTGCCGGATGTGAGCCCAATGCGACAGCAGCGCCCGGCAGAACCAGCCCCGCCAGAATGCCGCCAAAGGGAACACCTGTTTGCTTCAGGGAGAAAATCAGATTGCGCTTCTCGGGAGGCGAAGCCCACGTAAACAGTCCGAGGCCGCCGGATTGGTCAACGCGTAGCCCGAACCAATCAGGGCCGACCCGATCAGCACGACGCCAGCACTTCCGGAAGCAAATCC
>CAWBAM010000011.1:0-20676 GCA_963786775.1 uncultured Pseudomonadota bacterium
GATGCAGGATCTTTACGCCGGCTACGATGGCGACTGTGCTCCACGGAATTTCGCTGGAGGTCAACGAAGGGAGTTCGTTACGTGCGTCATCGGCACAAATACCGCCGGCAAGAGGCACGCTGTTGCGCACGATTTAGCGCCTCGTGCCACGCGCACGCGGCCGGATGATCTTCGATGGCACCGACCTGATGAAGCCGAGCCGGACGAGGTGCCAAAGCTCGGCATCGCCCACGTTCCCGAAGTCGGCATCTCTTTCCGACATGACGGTGGAGGAGGAACCTCCTCATCGGCGCATATACGGTCCGACACGATCCGGAGCACCGTCGGCCGGCTAGAGGAATGCTACGCGCTCTTCCGCGGCTCAAGGAGAGGCGGAGACAGCGCGCAGGACTTTGTCCGGCGGTGA
Organism: uncultured Pseudomonadota bacterium; assembly: GCA_963786775.1. Lineage (GTDB taxonomy): Bacteria > Pseudomonadota > Alphaproteobacteria > Rhizobiales > Hyphomicrobiaceae > ZC4RG25. The sequence goes on from CAWBAM010000011.1 coordinate 407, forward strand.
GCAGCAGATGGTCGCGCTGAGCCGGGCCATGATGCTGGGCATGCGCATGCTGATCCTCGACGAGCCAAGCCATGGCCTGGCGCCCATCGTCGTCGATCAGGTGCACGATGCGCTGCGTCGAAATTCACAAGCGCGGCACGTCCATTCTGCTCGTGGAGCAGAACACAGCGCTCGCTCTCGCCGTTGCTTCTCGCGGCTACGTGCTGGAATCCGGCCGGATCGTGCTCAGCGATACGGCCGAGGCGCTGCTTCAGAACTCGAAAGTGCGCGAGGCCTATCTCGGCCTCTAAGTCATTCGTGATTCCGCGCGGCGTGCAGCCTCGTCACGTTCTCGGATCCGCATCGAGCCGCACGACGATCCCCTCCAGTCCGGCGACGGCGCGGGATAGCGCTCGAGAATAATCGGATCGTGGCCGGGAATAACGTTTGAACGGTCGCTCGCGAGCTCCCAGAGCTTGTTATAGCCTTCGAGCGTATCGGCGAGGCTGTGCAGGATCGGAAACGCACGGCCTTGCTCCATGTTGGCGTAGAAATGGCTGGCATCCGAGGCAACGACTAGCCAACCACGACGCGTCCAGACACGCACGACCTGCAGGCCTTTGCTGTGGCCGCCGACGTGGTGAACGGTAATCCCAGGCGCGATTTCGGCGGTGCCATCGTGGAAGCACACGCGGCCGGCGAACACCTTCCGCACCATCGCCACGACGTCCTCCACCTCAAACGGCACTTTCAGCGCCTCGTGGCACATGCAGCGGCCCGTGCAATAGGCCATCTCGATATCCTGCAGGTGATACTTGGCGTTGGGGAAAAGGTCGTAGTTGCCGCAATGGTCGTAATGCATATGCGTGATGATCACGTCCTTGATGGCATCGGGGTCGATGCCGATCGTCTTTAGCCCTTCGCCCGGCGAACGCAGGAAATCTCTCTTGCGCTTCTTCGCCATTTGCTCGTCGAACCCGGTGTCCACGATGAACGTGCGCCCGTTACCCCGGATTGCCCAGACGAAATAGTCGAGCGGCATGGGCCCATCGTGCGGATCTCCGCCGAGAAAGTTATGGGATGACCGCGCTGCGGGATTGTGAGCGTAACGGACTGCGTAGACTTCATAGGGTTCGAGCGACATCGTGCTCCCTCCGTAAATTGCGTTCTACTGCAGGATCAAGTCAGTCGTCGGAGCCATGCCTCCGTCGCGGTGGGTGCGGCTCGAAGTCTGACCGAAATCCTCTTCCATTGCTGACGGATGGCGATCGTCAATCTGCTGCCATGTACTCGAGCTCCGGAAGAAGGTAGGTCCGGAAAAGCTCATAATTCTCGATCATCGGAAAGTGCCCGATGTCCTTCATTTCGGTATAGCGGCAACCGGGGATCGCCTTGGCGACGGCTTCGGTCATCGCGGGCGTGCACGAGTAGTCGTAGCTACCGGTGAGGAGGCTCACCTTGCATTTCGAGGTGTCGATCTTCTTGATGTGCTCCCGAGCATCGAAGTCCAGGCTGTAGAACATTACGTCCCCGCGATAAACGCCGGGTCCAGACTGGGCGTAGTACCACCAGTTGGCGCGTTTGCCTGCCTCGGGGCTTTGAGGCGCGTTGAGGCCCCACGTGTAGGTCGCGACAAGCTCGCTGCCGTGAATGGCGGGATGGTGCAGAAACTCGTTGTAGCGCCCCGGGGCGTAAGCCGCGCTTTCGAGGCCGATCACGCCGCGGATTTCGTCCTGGAAATCGCTCGCGATCCTGAGCACGATCGCCCCGCCCATCGAGCAGCCGAGGAACACCGGGCGCTCGACTTCAAGAGCGCGCCATACGGCCTCGATGGTTGCTAGATAGCTCTCCGTCGTCAGCTCATAAGACTGAAGCCACCATTTGTCGGGAGGATCGGAGCGGCCATGCCAGGGCATGTCGAAGCAGATGACGCGGAACCGGTCCGTAACCGCCGTGTCATTCATCAAGTGGCGGTACTGGCGGCTGTCGGCCCCGGCGGTGTGAAGACAGATGAGGGGAATGCCTTGTCCTGCTTCCTCGACGAAGACGCGGTGATCGACCCCCGGATCGAGACCTTTGAGATAGCGCCCGATGATGGGCTCGAACTCAGGCATGGACCCTCCCGACGCTGCGCATCAGCCCCATCATGCGATGCAACGCGCGCGCATTCTGCATGGCGACGAGCGTGTCGCCCTCCAGAACGAACTCCGGCACGCGCATGATCATTGCGAAGATGTCGTGGTAGAGCGGGGGAGGGGGCTCGCTTAAGAAGCGCTGCCACACGGTCCATCGGCGCCCGCATCTGGAACTGCGTGCGGACGTCGAAGCGCGGCGAAGGTATGATTTCTTCGATCTTTCCCTTGCGCACTTTCAAAACATAGCGGCGCTCGCCGAACACCAGCCCCATATCGACATTGAACCAATGGCCGATGACGGCGAGCTCTGGATCGTGCGCCACAGTTTCCCGAAAGGCTTCCATCCAGCCTTCGTCCGGGAACTCAGCCATGCCGCCCTCCTGTGTTGGCTCCTCCCAGGGTGCAGATGAGCGCGATCTTACTCGGGAGAAACACCCGCGCTCCTGCTTCTCGTTATCATTGAGACGGCTTGAACCTCAGCCGCCCATGTACTGCTCGTCGGTCACATGCTCCAGCCATTCGACCACGACGCCGTTGTGTCCTTCCTGCATGGAGATGTGGATCATCATCGTATCCGGGGCGGCGCCGTGCCAATGCTTTTCGCCGGGTGGAATCCAGACGACGTCCCCTGCCTTTATTTCTTGAATTGGGCCACCCCAGGCCTGAATGCGGCCTGTGCCATGGATGACGTAAAGCGTCTGACCCATCGGGTGGGTGTGCCACGCAGTGCGCGCACCCGGCTCAAACGTGACGACATTCGACTTCAACAAGGCGGGCTCCGGGGCCTCGATGATCGGATCCTGCCAGACCGTTCCGGTGAAGGAGCTCGCCGGTGCGCGCCGTGTCGGTCTTGAGCCACTCCTTATGATCTCCATCCGCTTTCCTCCTTTGTTGCAGGGCCGGATTGGCGTGGTGCTGACAGCATTCTCGGTGGCGCCACCCGGGATGCTCATCCGGCTGATCTCCGAAGTGACCGGCGCATCCCAATCAGCGAGGCGGCATGTCAGGCTTTCTTGCTACGCACCTCGACGCCAGCCTGTTCCTCCATGAGGGTGACGATTCTCGTGAAGTCTGAGTCCGGACCGAGCTTATCCAGCGCCTTCTGCCAGAGATCGAGAACGACTTGGCAGCCTTCGAGCTTAAGCCCCATGCGTTCTGCCTCCTCCATGAACAGCTTGACGTCCTTGTGCATGAGGCCAGTGGCAAAGCCGTAATCGAAAGTGCCCGGCAGGATGGACTGGGGAAACTTCTGCAAGGTCGCTGTGTTGCGCCCGCTGCCCGCGTTGATCACGTCGATCATCACGTCGGGTGGAATCCCGGCCTTCGCGCCTACAACGGCGGCCTCCGACGTTAGCGCCATCGCCGCGGCGGACAGGCAGTTGTTGACGAGCTTCATCATCTGGGCCAAGCCCGGCTTGTCACCGATGTAGAACGGCTTGCCGATCACCTGCAGCACCGGGAGGAGGTCGTCATAGTCCTCACGCGGCCCCGAAAACATAACGGCTACCGTTCCGGCCTTGGCGCCGCCCACACCGCCGCTTACCGGGCAATCAAGCCAGCGGACGCTGCGCGCCTTGAAAGCGTTGGCGATTTTCTCTGCGGTCTGGGGGCCTGTCGTGGAGAGGTCTATGATCCGCTTGACCTTGTCTCCTGACGCCAGACCATTCTCCCCGAGGGCCACTGTCTCGACGATCGGTGGCGTCGGCAGCGACAGGAAAATGGTCTCCACTTGGGAGGCGACTTCCGCTGGCGATGAGGCTCGCTTCGCGCCCCGCTCAACGAACTGATCGACGACGCTGGCGCGCACATCGTGAACGAGTAGAGAATGGCCGGCGTCGATCAAACGCCCGGCCATAGGGTGCCCCATGTTGCCGAGGCCGATGAATCCAAAGGTCTCGCTCAATGCATCCTCCCGATTGCGTGCGCCGGCCCCGCACTCCAAGCCAAGGGCGAAGCTGACAATGGTCGGCGCTGGATCTGCCCTGCCCATCTCGAATAAGTCGAGGCGGGAGCATCCAGACTTGATCTAGCCGACCACCGTGCCTGCGGCGCTGCCTAGTACAAGTCCAGATTATAGATGCTGTTACGGTAATACAATCGACAGATTGGCGACGGAGCCATTCGATATCTGCTGTCAACACCGGCGCCGCTCCTTCCTCGTACTGCCTGTGACGGGGCTCAAACACGCTCAGAGGCGAGACTGCGACGAATTTCGCATATCGATCTGCTCAGGGTTCGGCTAACCCCTTCCCGCTGTCGGTGATGCCCACGTGGCACTCCTCACGGCTGGGAAGATGATCACCTCTTGCGGCGTGCGCTTCTCCGCACTAAAGGGTGCTCCACCCAAGATCATCCTGGAGGGACCGGAACGTCGTGATCTACCAGGGAATGGTTGTCGTTCAATCGATTGGCCTCAGGATGGCTGGTACGCACGTTGGGTTCTGATTGGTAGCGATGCCAATAGCACGTGCCAGCGAATGCCCTGCGACATGGACTGCCCTCAATCTCCGCTGTCCGAGCCCCATTCCGGGGCCGTGATACCGCTCTCGCCAGGAGGCGCATGGTGGAACCCGTAGAACTCACGACGATTCTCGGCGACGAGGACCTGCTTCTGGATTCGCCTGTCGAGTTCGAAGGACGCACTTCTCGCCGCGGCTGCGGATCACCTCGGGCGGACCACCGGCGTCCCAAGCGAGGTCATCCTGAAAGCCTTGTCAGACCGCGAGGCGCTGGGCTCGACGGCAATCAATCACGGAGTTGCCGTGCCCCACGCGGGGATGGATGACTTGCCGCGGCCGGCAGCGGTCTTCTTCCGGCTTGCACATCCGATCGAGTTCGATGCGCCGGACAACAACCCTGTGGATCTGGTGTTCGTCGCGATCTGGCCCAGCGACCAGAGGAGCGGGCTGCTGGCAACGCTGGGCAGCTTGTGCCGCAATCTTCGCGAGCCGCCTGTGCGACAGGCGTTGCGGACTGCTTCAAGTCCGAAGGAAGTTCGAGCGCTTCTCGGCCGGGGCGCAGTTCCAGACGGCAATAAGTCCTCTTGATAGGTGCGTGGCGGCGTTTGCCGTAGCCGCGACCATCCCGTAAATATGAAATTGCGTGTGGCGCGCGGGGCCAACCCCTCAACGAGCCTTGCCGCGCCGCGGCTTGGCGCCGTCTTGTTGCTGTCGGCAGACAGACCCTAAAGTCGGCGCGACCTGCCATCCTCACGAACGAAAGGTTGCTCGCCGAGCATGTCGACCGACGCCATCCTCCTGACTGTCCTGGTCGTAATGCCATTTTTCGGCAGCATCGTCGCAGCACTCCTGCCAACCAATGCACATAACCTTGAGGCATGGTGGGCAGCGGGGATAGCGTTCATTGGCCTAGCCATTGCCGGCACTTTCTCCGGGCCGATGGCAGAAGGCGTGGTCATTCGCGCCAAGTTCGAGTGGGTACCCCAATTAGGGCTGAATTTTGTTCTGCGGCTCGATGGCTTCGCATGGAGCTTCGTTGTCCTTGTGTGCCTGATCGGGCTGCTCGTTATTCTGTATGCCCGTTACTACATGAGGCCGGAGGATCCCGCCTCGCGCTTTTTCTCGTTTCTGCTGGGCTTCAAAGGCGCCATGCTCGGCATCGTGCTGTCGGGCAATCTGCTGCAGCTTGTGTTCTTTTGGGAGCTCACGAGCCTCTACTCATTCCTGCTCATCGGCTACTGGTACCAGAATCAGAGCGCCCGTGATGGTGCGCGGCTCACGCTGACGGTCACGGCAACCGGAGGTTTGTCCCTGCTCGCCGGAGTGCTGCTGCTCGGGCAAATCGTGGGCAGCTACAATCTCGATGACGTACTCGGGGCAGGATCGAGCATCATCAATCATTCGCTCTATTTACCGACGCTCCTGCTGATCGCCGTTGGTGTGCTGACAAAAAGCGCCCAGTTCCCTTTTCATTTCTGGTTGCCAAGGGCAATGGCGGCGCCGACACCGGTCTCCGCCTATTTGCATTCGGCGGCCATGGTGAAGGCGGGCATCTTTCTGTTGGCGCGTCTCTGGCCAGTTATGGCCGCGCACGATTACTGGTTCTGGATCTTCACACCGCTCGGGGTCACGACGCTGCTCATCGGCGCGTTCCTGGCGCTCTTTCAGCAAGATCTCAAGGGCCTGCTTGCTTATTCGACGATCAGCCATCTCGGGCTGATTACGCTGTTGCTCGGCCTTGGCAGTCCGTTGGCGGCCGTGGCAGCCGTGTTCCACATCATGAATCACGCGACCTTCAAAGCGTCGCTGTTCATGGCTGCCGGCGTCATCGATCACGAAGCGGGAACCCGCGACATACGCCAGCTGGGAGGGCTCTATCGTGCCATGCCGATCACGGCCACACTGGCCATGGTCGCAGCCGCGGCGATGGCGGGAGTTCCGCTGCTGAATGGATTTTTATCGAAGGAGATGTTCTTTGCCGAGACGATCGAAACCCATGTCGTCTCGGTATTGGACGACGCGCTGCCCTATCTCGCGACGCTCGCCGGCGTGTTCAGCGTGGCTTATTCGCTTCGGCTGATCCACCAGGTGTTCTTCGGTCCCCCTGCCAACAATCTGCCGCGTACGCCGCACGACCCGGTTGCGTGGATGCTGCTGCCGGTCGCCTTTCTTGTGCTGATGTGCATTCTCGTCGGCGTGGCGCCACAGGCGGTCGTCGGCGGGTTTCTAAAGGTCGCCATCATCCCCGTCGTTGGCCTGCCAACTCCAAAATATAGTCTCACTGTATGGCACGGATTCACGCCGGCGTTCTTCATGAGCCTGGTTGCTTTGGTCGGCGGGGTTTCACTCTATATCGTCCTGCACAGATACCTTGCAGGAGACGTCGAAGGGGCGCCGATACTGCGTCGGCTGAAGGGGCGCCGACTCTTCGAGCGCGCAGTTGCGCTGCTCTCGTGGCGCGGCGCGAGACGCCTCGTGCAGGCCCTGAGCTCGAACCGGCTCCAGCCGCAGATCGCGCTGCTGATTACCGTCGCTTTGCTGGCCGCCGTCTGGCCGCTGTTCCAAAACTCGATCACCCTCCGGCTTCCCAAGCTGAGCGAGGTCGACGTGAGCTTCCTGCTCGTTTGGGTAGTGGGATGTCTCTGCGCGATTGGTGCTGCCCTCCTGGCGAAGTATCATCGGTTCGCCGCGGTGGTTCTGATGGGAGGGGCTGGCCTCTCGACCAGCATCACGTTCGCTTGGGGGGCCGCGCCGGACCTCGCGCTCACGCAGCTCCTTGTCGAGATCGTCACTACAGTTCTGCTGCTGCTCGGCCTGCGCTGGCTGCCTAAGCAGCCGAAGGAGGTGGACCCGGTCAGTCCGGTCGTCGCTGCGCGACGGTTCCGCGACTTCATCATCGCGGTGGTCGGTGGCCTTGGGGTAGGGGCCTTGGCCTACGCGATCATGACGCGGCCTTTGACCTTCAGCGTCTCCTCCAAGTTCCTCGAGCTGGCGTACCCGGAAGGAGGCGGACGCAACGTCGTCAACGTCATTCTGGTCGATTTCCGTGCTTTCGACACGCTGGGGGAGATCACAGTGCTCGGGATCGTAGCCATTACGGTCTACGCCCTTCTGCGCCGTTTCCGTCCTGCGCCGGATAGCGTGGCCTTACCCGACCAGAAGTACTTCCAGAACTTGTTCGACGAAGAGCGGAAGAAGGCCCGCAAGGACCAGATCACTTCTCACTACATGTACGTTCCTGGCCTCATTTTGCGGCTGCTCTTCCCGATCGTTAGCATGGTCTCGGTGTTTCTTTTCCTGCGTGGTCACGATCTGCCGGGTGGCGGTTTCGTCGCCGGGTTGACGTTCGCCATCGCCTTTATTCTTCAATACATGGCCGGCGGCGCCCGCTGGGTGGAGGCGCGGCTGACCGTGCTGCCGGTGCGCTGGATCGGCTTTGGGCTGCTTGCGGCCGGAGGCACAGGGATTGCCGCGGCATTGTTTGGGCGCCCGTTCCTCACTTCGGCTTTCCAATACGTTGATCTGCCTCTTCTTGGCTCCATTCCGATGGCGTCTGCTCTTCTCTTCGATCTTGGTGTTTACGCCCTTGTCCTTGGTGCCACCGTCCTCATGTTGATCGCCCTTGCTCACCAGGCGATCCGCGTTCCGCGCTCTACGAGCAAGGCGGAGCAAGTCACTGAAGGAGCAGCCTGATGGAACTTGTGATTTCCATAACCATCGGCGTCCTTACCGGATCAGGGCTGTGGCTCATTCTGCGCCCGCGCACGTTCCAGGTGATCGTCGGGCTGTCGCTCCTGTCGTATGCGGTCAACCTTTTCATTTTCGGCATGGGGCGCCTGCGGGTCGGCAAGGCTCCGGTCCTCAATTCGATCGTCCCTCCCTACCTCGCGGGCTATGCAGATCCGCTGCCACAGGCGCTCGTCTTGACGGCGATCGTCATCAGCTTCGCGATGACTGCGCTATTTCTCGTCGTTCTGCTCGCAGCCCGAGGGCTGTCCGGAACTGACCACGTCGATAGTGTGGAGCGAGGGCCATGACCTGGGCCGATCACCTGGTCATTGCGCCGATCGTCATCCCGCTCCTTGCTGGCGGGGCGATGCTGATGTTCGAGGGGCGGCGCCGCGAAGTCGTTGCGGGCATCAATGTGCTCGCGACGTTGGCGCAGCTCGCAGTCGCCATCGCGATCCTCGCGGAGAGCGTGCGGGAGAGCCCGGCGCAGGTCGTCAAGGTCTATCTTCTTGGCGATTGGCCGACCGAGTTCGGCATTGTTGTGGTGGCCGATCAGCTCGCCGCTCTGATGCTCGTGCTGACGGCGTTGCTCGCCTGTGCCGCGTTGTTATTCGCTCTCGCTTATTGGCACCGCGCCGGCAGCTACTTCCACCCGTTGTTCCAATTCCTACTGATGGGGCTGAACGGGGCATTTCTGACAGGTGACCTGTTCAACCTTTTCGTCTTCTTCGAGGTGCTCCTCGCGGCATCCTACGGACTGGCCCTGCATGGCTCGGGGCGTGCGCGCGTACGTTCAAGCCTCCATTACATCGTGGTCAACCTTGCCGCCTCGTCGCTCTTCCTCATCGGTGTCAGCGCGATCTATGGCACCGCTGGCACCCTGAATATGGCCGAGCTCGGCCATCGCATTCCTGAGCTGAATCCGTCTGAGAGGGGGCTGTTCGAGATCGGGGCGGCTATCCTCGGGATCGCCTTTCTGGTCAAGGCAGCGGCATGGCCGCTCGGCTTCTGGTTGCCCGCTCTCTACGCCGCGGCCAGTGCGCCGGTAGCCGCGGTCTTCGCGATCCTGACCAAGGTCGGAGTCTACATCATCTTGAGGCTGGGATCGATCACATCCGAGGCGGGGGGCGGTGGCCTCTTCTTCGCAGAAGGGTGGCTGTTCACCATCGGTATCGCCACGATTTCTTTTGCCGCAATCGCGATGCTTGCGTCACAGGATATGGGGCGCCTCGCTGGATACTCCGTGCTCGTGTCGTCAGGGACATTGCTTGCCACTATTGGCCTTGGCGGGCCAGAGATGACCAGCTCGGCCTTGTTCTACCTGGTCAGCTCCACTTTGACTGTCGCAGCGTTCTTCCTGCTCATCGAGCTCGTGGAACGCGGCCGCACACCGGCAGATGACGTTTTGGCAGTGACGTTGGAGGTTTACGGCGCCGAGGATGAGGAGGATCCCGAAACAGCGGAAGAGGTCGGAATCGCGATCCCGGCCATCATGGGTGTGCTCGGAGTAGCCTTCCTGGCTTGCGCTCTGCTATTGGCTGGTCTGCCGCCCCTTGCGGGTTTCGTCGCAAAGTTTGCCATTCTCGATAGCTTGCTCGACCGGCACTGGCTCACGGTGGGCGGCACCGTTTCAGTCCAGGGATGGCTTCTTCTCCTCGTTATCCTTGTCTCTGGTCTGACGACGATCATCGCTGTGACGCGTGCCGGGATAAGGGCGTTTTGGGCATTCCCCGACCGGGAGCTGCCTCGTGTGAGCGGTGTCGAACTCGGTGCGCTCGCCTTTCTCTTGTTCCTCTGCATTGCGCTCACGGTTCAGGCTGGGCCCGTGATGAAATTCATGCAGCAAACGGCAAGTGGACTGGAGTCCGGGCGCGCTTACATCGGGGCAGTCAAGGCGCAGCATCCTGTCGTACCTCCACAGCCGGGGCGAGCGCCATGAGCAGGTGGCTACCTTACCCACTCATATCTGCGTTGCTGCTGATCACCTGGCTGCTGCTCAATCAGAGCCTCTCCCTGGCGCACTTTCTCCTGGGCGGGGTGCTCTCGATCGTCGGCCCGTGGTTCTTGTTGCGGCTCGATACGCCACGGCTGACCGTCAAGCGCCCCGCAGCTGTCCTGCAATTGTTCATCGAGGTGGTTCTGGACATTCTCCGTTCGAACTACCGCGTTGCAACACTAGCGCTGCGGGACAAGCCGGGTCGGACACCTGGTTTCGTGCGAATTCCCCTCAAGATGCAGTCGCACTATGGCCTTGCGGCACTAGCATGCATCATCACGGCGACGCCCGGAACAACTTGGGTCTCCTACGATCCTGATCGCCACTTCCTGGTCATTCATGTTCTCGACCTCGTGGACGACGACGATTGGGCAGAAATCATCAAGACCCGTTATGAACGCCTGCTGATGGAGATTTTTGAATGAGCGGAGTGATTCTCGGAGCCTCGTTGCTCGTCGCAAAAATTTTCCTGACTTTGGCGATGACGGCGGCCACGTACCGTGTCCTGTATGGACCGCGGGCCCAGGATCGTGTGCTCGGGATGGATACACTCTACGTCAATGCCATGCTGCTACTTCTGGTGTTCGGAATAGGCTCCGGATCACAGGTTTATTTCGAGTTGTCGCTGATCATCGCTCTGCTGGGGTTCATGGCCACAGTGGCAATGGCAAAGTTTCTCATGCGTGGCGAGGTGATTGAATGACCCCAATCGAGGAACTGCCGCTTTGGGCCGAAATCTTGGTGTCGCTGTTCCTGCTTTTGGGGTCGGGCGTCACACTGATCGGATGCACAGGATTGGTGCGTTTCAAGACGTTCTACGAGCGAATTCACGCACCCACGCTCGGCTCGACGCTTGGGACGTTCGCAATCCTGACCGCCTCGATGCTTTACTTCTCGATCACCGAAGCGCGTTTCGTTCTGCATGAGCTTCTCATCGGCGCTTTCGTGACGATAACCACACCGGTGACGTTCTTGCTCCTGGTCCAAGCAACGGTTTACCGGGATCGCTTCGAGGGGACCGATCCGCTCGCAGGTTTGGGGCCGGAGAAGCCTACCGTCAAAACGCCGCCTGAGCCCTCATGAAATTACGGGGCGACGTTTTCGGAACGCGTCGAGCGCGGCACTAAGAAGAAGCAGCGCGACTGCGATTCTATTTTCACGCAAAGTAATTCGGCTGAGATCATAAATGCGGTGCCGAGTTTAGGGACCCGGCACCGCGTACGTGTGCAATGAGCAGTGGCTGCTCCGTCAGAGCGGCGGCTGTGGAACGGGCTGAATCAGAGACCCAGAAGCTTCGCTGCAGTACCGCCTGCTACTTTTGCTTTCTCTTCGGACGAGAGGTTTGAGGACACGATCAGCTCGACGGGGTCGTAATCAGCCATGTCATAGGGATAGTCCGTTCCCATTACGATCTTGTCGGCCCCATATAGCTTTACAAGGTACTCGAGCTGATGCGGCGTGAAAACCACGCTGTCGAAGTAAATCTTCCGCAGATAATAGGTCGGTGGCTTGGGTAGGTTGGCACGGCTGTCCTTCCGCGCGCCCCAGGCGTGGTCGATACGACCCGAGTAGGCAGGAAGATAACCGCCGCCATGAACTGCGAGAATTTTCAGATCGGGCATCTTCTCCAGCATGCCAGAGAAAATGATGTGGTGCAGAGCGATTGTCGTCTCGAGCGGGTTCCCAATCACGTTCGAGAAATTGTAGTCATGGAACCGGTCCCCGTGGGTGAAGCCGTTGGGGTGAAGCATAACAAGTGCGCCCAGTTCCTCAGCACGCTTCCAGAACGGCTCGTATTCCGCATCGGAAAGCTCCTTGCCGTTCACGTTGGTGAGAACCTGGAACTCCCTTCATACCGAGCTCACTGACACAGCGGGACAGCTCAGCGGCGGCCTCCTTGCCATCCTGCAACGCGACCGTACCAAGTGCGGCCAGCCGATCCGGCCGGCGGGCGACGAACTCAGCAAGCCCGTCGTTTACGATTCGCGATGCCTTGATCGCATGCTCTAGGGGAAGGTGGTAGTAGCACTGCATGGGCGGCGGCGCGACGAGCTGGAAATCGATCCCCATTGCATCCAGCACGCGAAGACGGTCATCGAAATCGGTGATCGCGATGGTCCGGTCCTTGTCCTGGATTATATTGATTTTTTTGGTTTCCTCATTCGTATGGCGAACCATGGCGATGTCGTTCAGATTGCCATGTGGTGCCGCATATTCGGCGGCTGCTGGGATCGCAACGTGCGCGTGAATATCGATCGTGCGGGTGTCGAGCCGTTTTTTTGTTTCGGGAAACGGGCGGGCGGCGGTCGGACCGTAACGATTAACATCGCCGAACTCCCGCATATCGATGGCGCTGTGATTCATCTCTCCTTGTCTCCTTGAAGATGACTGTACAGACCTAGGACGTTTCTTCCAGACGACGGCGTGTGGATCGGAGTTTGCCGTATGACATTCAACTTGTTGGACGAAGACTAAGCAAGCCGGGCCCTCAGGTCGATCCGCCTCGCCAGAGCACGCGTGCAGCGAGAGCAGGCAGCTTCTATGCCAGAAAGCTCTTGATTGCCGCCAGAAATGCGTCTGGAGCTTGGAGCTGAGGACAATGCCCAACGCCCGGGAGTTCGACGAGCTTAGCTCCCTTGATGCCATCGGCGAGCTGATGCGATAGCGCTGGTGGCGTGGTCTGGTCTTCGAAACCGACCAAAACAAGGGTTTTGTGGCTGATTTTGCCAAGATGTGGCACGTGATCCAGCATCACCAAGGCCTCGCACGCATTTGCGAAGAGCTTTGGATCGACCGCGGACAGCGCAGCGCGTCGCGTAGCGATGACGTCAGGCGCTGCCTCTATGTAGGCAGGGGGAAACATTCGCAGCATAGCGGCGTCGAGCACGCTGCTCATCCCCTCGGAAAGGGCTTTCGCGCGAAGCGCCCGAAGCGGCGCCTTTGCTTCATCCGGAAACGCTGGCGCCGTGTCCACGAGCATCAGCCGTTTGATCCGATTGGGGTGCCGCAAAGCAATGGACTGTGCAACGAAACCGCCAAAACCATTGCCCAGCAGGTCTACTTTGGCGAGACCTAGCACATCGATAAATGCCGCAACGAGATCGGCGTAAACTTCAATGCCGCCTTCAATTTCACCCTGGGACTCTCCGTAGCCCGGAAAGTTGGGTGAAATCACGCGCCACGTTTCGGCAAGTTCGGGGATCACACGCTCATAAACCGAGCGATCCGCAAGGAGCGTGTGGAGTAACAGCAAGGGTTCACCTGACCCTTGCTCCTCATATTCAATCGAAAAATCCCCCACAGCCACTCTCGGCATGAACATCTTCCCCCGAAAAGATCGACGATGACGAGGTGATGTTTCACCTCCGGTACGTAAGAGGCAGTCCGGCTATGTCTGCCAATGCACCATCTGATGGCAATGGGACTGCTAAGCTATGCTCCAGCCCCTTTGCCTGCACGCCTGTCAAAAGAGTGTATTTGGCAACCAAAGCACGAGGCCTGGGAAAGCGACCAGCAAACCGATCAGCACCAGCGATAGGATCACGAATGGTAGCGTTCCCATGAAGATATCCTTCAAGGATACCATGTTGCCGGCCACTTGCTTCAAAACGAAACAGTTGAAGCCCACTGGCGGCGTCACGAGCGCGATCTCGACCAATAGGACGCAAATTACGCCAAACCAGATCGGGTCGAAGCCCAAACGCGTGACCAGGGGAAAGACGAAGGGTAACGCCAGCAACAGCATCCCGATGGGATCGAGGATCATTCCGAGAAGCAGGAACATGACGATGATCATGAGCATCACCACGTACCTGTTCAGCCCGGCATCCGCGATCAAATTGACGAAGGTTGGCGTGACATTTGTCAGAACGAGAAAGCTGGTGAACAAATTCACGGTGATGAAAATCGCGAAGATCATCATCGAGATTTTCGCCGTGGAGACGGCCGACTCGACGAATGCCGCCCAGGTCAGTCGGCGCATCAAGATCAGGAGCACGAGCACCGCGAATGCGCCCGCACCGGCCGCTTCCGACGGCGTGAAAACGCCGGAATAAATGCCGCCCATCACGATGACGAAGATCACGACGACCGGAATGAGCTTCACCAGAGAGGCGATCTTTTCACGCATGGGGAAGCGCGGTCCCGGAGGGCCATCCTGGGGCTTGAGTATGCACCGCACAATTATGTAGACGCAGAACAACAGCGTCATGAGCGCGGCTGGTATGACGCCGGCCAAGAAGAGCCTTCCGATCGATGTCTCGGTCCAGAGACCGTACAGAATCATCATCAGGCTCGGCGGAATGAGAATTGCAAGCGTGCTTGCTGTCGCGATACTGCCGGCTGCAAGGCGCATATTGTAGTTGTAGCGCTTCATTTCCGGCATGCTAAAGAGTCGCGACAGTTGCCACGGCGGCCGCACTCACCCCCGTAACGGCGCCAAAGCCCGCGCTGGTCATAACTCCGGTCACAGCCAAGCCGCCAGGCACGCGCCCGAACCATTTGTAGACGCATTCGTAAAGATCCCGGCCGATATTTCCGACCGAGACCAATTGGCCCATGAACACAAAGAGGGGCACGGAAGCCATAATGAATTCGGAGCTCTTGCCGAAAGTCGCATTGTAAAGCTGAATTCCAGCGCGACCGACGTCGAAAAAGACGATGTTTCCGACGATAGCGACGGCGCCGATGGCGAAGGCAAGAGGCACGCCGATGGCGATCAGGCCGACAATGGCAACGAGTGCCAGCAGACCAAGTGTGAACGGTTCCATTGTCAGGGCTTCTCTCTACGAAAGAGCAGAACGGCCTCGACGATGATCGACAATGCGAAGAGGGCTGCCGAAATCGCGATGGCGATAGTGAAGGGCCAATAGGGAATTCCGAGCGTTACAGTGGAGCTCTTCACCCGGTACATGTGCGGAACGTACCTTGCAGCCTGCCAGGCCAGCAGGATGGCAAAAATGAGGGCGGCGGCAGAGCTGATCAGATCGACTACGCGTCGCACACCTGGGCCGTAACGGCCATAAAGCATGTCCATCCGCACGTGGACGCCAGCAGGCCATGAATACGGCAAGCTGCACACGAAGAGCATAAGCAGGGCCATTCCGATTATGTCGTGTGCGCCGCGAACAGGAGCGCCAGCGACGAGCCTCAGGATGACATCAGCTCCAATCAGAAGGGTCATTCCCCCAAGGAGAATGACTGCTGATATATTGAAGAATTTGCGATTTAAGCGAATGAAAGCGCCCGCTAATCCGGTATGCTCGTCTTTGGGCGGCGGCATGGTTTCCATGACCAGCTCCATGTGCCACGCGGCGCGGCAATAACTACATTGTGGGGGAGGCTTTACGTGAAAATGGTGGGACGACAGCACGTCGCCCCACCACCCACGACGATCAGTCGTAGAGGCCTTCGTAGACCTTGTCCCAGCTCAACTGGAAGAGCTCGTCGTCGCTCTTTGCATCGAGTTCAGCAACTTTCGCCTTAAGCTCTTCAATGAACTGGCGTGCCGGACGACCCTGCGCTTCCTGCGCCTTTATCCAATCTTCGATGACGGGCTCGGCCGCGGCCTTGAACTTAGCCATCTCCTCTTCGGGAAGGTCATAGGTGACAACTCCCGCGGCTTTCAAATCCTCCCGGCCCAGGGCAGCGATGCCGTCGAAATAAATCTCAGCCTCTGCATGATTGAGGCGCTGCAGCCAGAGCTGGAACAGCTTCTTCAGGTCTTCCGGAAGTCCGTTGTAGAACTCCGCGTTCATGCAGTACTCGATCGGATTGGCCCACAAATTGGTCACCGTCCGAGCTTTTGTGATTTCGTTCATGCGGAACTGGCGCAAACCGGCGTCGTGCAGAACCATGACGTCGACAACGCCCTGCTGGAAGCCGCTATAGTATTCGGCAACCGTCAGCGGCACAGGTACGGCGCCGAACGCGCTGGTAACGTTGGTGGCGATGTCGCCCGACGCCATCATGCGTTTGCCAGAAAGGTCTTTCAGCGTCCGGATTGGCTCTCCGCGGGTAAGCAGCTGCTGCGGCGGTGTGATCGTCGAGCGGGCAAAGAGTACGCCCTTGGCCTCGTAGTCCTCCTTAAAATACTTGCCGTAAAGCTGCATTATCGTGTGCGAGCCGACGGTCGAGCGATTGAAGAGGAACGGCAGCTGGAGGCCGAGCTGAAGCGTAAATCCACCTGGATTGATCCAGCTGTAGCATGTCGCCATTTGCGAGATGCCACCAGCTACGCCCTCGAAGCCGCCGCGCTGCGAATCGTGCAGCGAGTTGTTGTAGAACACTTGGACGTTGAGCTTGCCTTTGCTCTCCTGGCGCAGGCGCTCGATGGCCCGCTCAGTGACGGTAATGATTGGCGAGCCCTGACCCAGGAAGGTCGAAAAGCGAATATTGATCGTCGGACCATCGTACGTGATCTCGGGCCCCTCGTAAGGCAGCTCGCCATCTAGCCACTTCTCCGCAAGGCTCTTTGCAGAGACACCAGATGTCGCGGACATGGCGAGCACCATGAGGCTCGCCGAGGCGAAAGCGGCAAGTCTTCCGAATTTTGGACGCATCAGTCCCCTCCCAAACGTGGGCCCCATTCGCGAACGGCTTCATCGGTTGGCCAGTCCGCGGATATCGACGCTATCCAAAAAGAAAACTACTTTCAAGAAATATCTAGTACTATCGTATTCGAAAAAATTTGCGTATTGGAGAGAGGTCGGCCTCGCCTCCGGGGGCGAGGTTCGTCAGAGGTCAGGAGGAAGAAGTCTTATGGAATATCCGGAAACCACCGTTATTCGTGACGGCATGAAGATCGACTGGGACGTCCCTATCGAGATGGACGATGGTGTCGTGTTGCGCTGCGACGTCTATCGGCCAATTGAGGACGGCAAGTACCCGGTGATCATCACTTACGGGCCGTACGGCAAAGGCCTCCACTTCGAGGACCTCTACACCGAGCAATGGCGCCGGATGTGCGAGATGCACCCTGATGTTCCTGCAGGGTCGACCAACAAGTATCAGAACTGGGAAGTCGTTGATCCGGAGAAGTGGGTGCCCGATGGCTACGTCTGTGTTCGTGTAGACAGCCGTGGAGCCGGCCGGTCGCCTGGACTTCTGGATATCTGGTCGCTGCGCGAAGCTCAGGACTTCAAGATCTGCATTGACTGGGCCGGCGTTCAGCCCTGGTCGAACGGCAAGGTCGGAATCAACGGCATTTCCTACTACGCGATGAACGCGTGGAAAGTCGCATCGCTGCAGCCGAAGCACCTGGCAGCCATGTGCATCTGGGAAGGAGCCGCCGATTTCTACCGCGATATGGGCTATCACGGTGGCATCCTGTGCAACGGCTTTGCCGACACATGGTCCCGCTCGCAAGTTTACACGGTTCAGCACGGCCGTGGTTCGCGCGGCTTCCGCAGCCGCATGACCGGTGACTGGGTTTCCGGCCCCGAGACGTTGACCGAGGAGGAGCTGGCCTCCAATCGCCGCAACTTCTTCGAGGATGTGCGCGCGAACAAGCTCGTCACTGATGAGTTCTGGGCGTCGCGCAATCCGGATTGGTCGAAAGTCACCGTGCCGTTCCTGTCCGCGGCAAACTGGGGCGGTCAGGGTCTCCATCCCCGTGGCAATTTTGAGGGCTTTCTCCGTGCCGCGTCCAAGGAGAAGTGGCTCGAGGCTCACGGCCGCGAACATTGGACCGAGTTCTACACGGACTACGGACTGAAGCTGCAGAAGAAGTTCTTCGGCTACTATCTCAAGGGCGAGGATACCGGCTGGGACAAGCAACCCAAGGTGCTTCTGCAGATTCGCCACCCGGGCGAAGTCTTCGTGGAGCGCGCGGAGAGCGATTGGCCTCTCCCTTCGACTCAGTGGACGAAGATGTACCTGGACGCCAGGCAGCTGACGATGTCGGAGGCTGAACCGACGGAAGCGGCGAGCGTGACCTACGGCGGCTTTTCGGACGGCGTGACCTTCACGACGCCGCCGTTGAAGCAGGCCACTGAGGTGACCGGGCCGATGGCGGCCAAGCTGTTCATATCTTCCGAAACCGAAGATGCCGACCTCTTCCTCGTCGTCCGGCTGTTCTCGCCAGACTTCAAGGAAGTCGTCTTCCAGGGAGCGCTCGACCCCAACACTCCCATTGCCCAGGGGTGGCTGCGCGCCTCGCACCGCAAGCTCGACAAGGAGCTCAGCACGCCCTGGCGCCCCTACCATACCCACGACGAGAAGCAGCCGCTCACGCCGGGCGCCATATACGAGCTGGACATCGAAATCTGGCCGAGCTGCATCGTTGCGCCGGCGGGGTACCGTCTCGCTCTGTCGGTCCGCGGAAGGGACTATGTTTATCCGGGCGGCGAAGTTTGCCGGACTGGAGACGCTCGGCACGGCTTGGACGGGTTGCGGGCCTTTCACGCACACCGATCCAACGGATCGTCCAGCCTCGATCTTTGGAGGTAACGTGACGCTCTACACCGGGCCGGAACACAAGTCCTACTTGCTCCTGCCCATCATTCCGCAGCGCTGAGCGCAAAATATAATTGGCTGGGGCAGCTTGGCTGTCCCAGCCGAATACAACAGGGAGAAAGAAGAAAAACGCGTGAAACTTTTCGGCTTTTGGCGTTCGATCGCGACCTATCGGGTCCGCCTCGCGCTTGCGCTGAAAGAGCTCGAGTTCGAGGAGGTTTCCGTCGACTTGCTCGAAGGGCATCAGCACAGAGCTGAATTCCTGGCCATCAATCCGGCAGGTGCTGTGCCGGCGCTCCTCGTCGATGGACTGGTTCTGACCCAGTCTTCCGCGATCATAGAGTATCTCGAGGAACGTTTCCCCACCTATCCGCTGTTGCCGGGTACTCCTGAGGATCGGGCCTTTGCCCGCGCAATCGCGATGGACACGATCGCTGATGCTCATCCGCTCATTGTTCCGCGCGTCCGCGGTTACTTGGCGGCAACATTCGGCGCCGATGATGCTGCTATCAATGCGTGGAGCCGCAAGTGGCTGACGCATACGCTCGAGACGTACGATCAACGTCTGTCGCAGAGGACGGCGACCCCCTTCGTTTTTGGAGAGAAACCGGGCTATGCCGACATCGCTGTCAAGAGTCACGCGGTAGCTTGCGCGCTTTTCGGTATAGACGTGGGCCGTTTTCCTCACGTGGATCGACTTTCCGCGGCCATGGACAAAGTCCCTGGGCTGGCCGACTTGCATCCGCTCAAAGTGCGTGCAGGGATGAATTGAGACAGACTTGCACTGCCGACCGGGATGTCGCCAAACGGAAAGCTCTTCGGAACGCGGTGAAGCATGGAAGAGGTCAGACACGAAGATCATGCTCAAGACTGCCAGACAGCTGCCGAGTGAACCGGAGATCGGTCAGCGGCTGCGCGCCCTGCGACAAGAGAAGGGGCTGACGCTTCAGGAGGTCGCCCGGCGCTCCGGCATATCCATGTCGACGATTTCCAAGATCGAGAATGACCGTGTGTCACCGACATTCGCGAGCCTCCTGAAACTGGCGGAGGCCTTCGAGATGCCGCTGACCACGCTGATCGGGGGGCTTAGCCCACCACGCCGCCGAGCACGGCTCGTATTGCAATCACACGTCGCGAAGAGATTACTTTTGCACGCACCCAGAGCTACGAAATGGGGCGCTCTGCGCTGGTTTGAGGAACAAGCGCATGTCGCCGTTTCTCGACCGGGTGCACGTCTCGGCGACCAGTGTCGGTGATAGGCTTGTTCGCCATGATGGCGAGGAGTTCGTCTACGTCTTGAAGGGCGTTCTTGAAATCCACACCGAGCACTATGCGCCGATCGTGCTGAGAGCTGGGGACAGTGCTTATCTCGACAGCCAGATGGCTCATGCGTATCGATCCGGCGACGGGTTGCCCGCTGAAATGCTGATGGTTTGGCTGCCACCAGATGGCTCGTCCGGAGATTTGGTGAGCACCATTGCGGCAGCCGACATTCCGCCTCTTGTAGAGAGCCCGACC
>CAWBAM010000012.1:0-21060 GCA_963786775.1 uncultured Pseudomonadota bacterium
CTGAGTTTGGCTTCCAGCATGAACGGCACGTAATATCCGACGTTGCCCGCCACCATATCGGATGTACCGCTGATCACCTCATGAATCTTTTTTGCATCGCCGTTCGAGTAGATTTTACGTACTTTGAAGTCGGGCAGGAATTTCTCGGCGAAGGCGACACCCATGTGGTCATCCGACCCAACGCCGGTCGAGCTAACTATCACTTCGTTGGGGTGCTCTTTCACGTATTTCAGGAACTCAGCTAGCGTCTGAAAACGCTCGTCTCCCTCTCGCACGGCCCAAATGCACGGGTCATAGGAGTGCCAGCACAATATGTTAAAGCTGTCGAGCGTTTCGGTTCGCTGCATCCGAGGGTCCATATAGGAGAAAAGGTGGGGCAGGTTGATGCAGCCGAGCTTGTGGTCGTCGGTTTCCGGATCCCACTTCGCCATCTCCGACCAGCCGAGCCATCCACCACCACCCTCGATATTCTCAACCGAAACCGGAACACCCAGCTCCTCAGCCAAGTAGGGTGCCATCAGCCGCATCGAAGAGTCCGCACCTCCGCCGGGGCTGAACGGCACCATGATGGAAACGGGCTTGTTCGGGAACTGAGCTGCCCGCGCAACGTACGGAGCGAAAACTGTTGCGGCGGCGACTGCACCTGCACCCTTCAGAAAATTCCTGCGATTAGTGTCCATGCTAATCCTCCCGATAGTTCTGCCACCCTATGGGCATCATGAAAACTGCTCGTGCCGAACGACCACACCCTTTTCAGAGGCTATCGCCGTTTCGATGATCCCTCCCCTACTCGTCGAATGCCCAGACCGCCTCCAACAACGCCCTCACGCGCAGCTCATCCAGACCACGCCCGATCAGCACCAAGCGGGTCTCGGGCACCCCATCGGGCCACGCCGTCAGCTCCTCCGGGGCATGCGCGATATGTTGCACCCGGTGGACGACGACAGGTCCGGGTCGCCCGCGCACGCTCACAAGCCCTTTCAGGCGCAGGAGTTCCGCGCCACACAGAGCCGCGAGGACGTCGAGCGACTGTTGCATCACCGGCCAGTGGATCGGCTTCTCACGTCGAATGGAGAAAGTGACGTAGCCATCCGAGTGGTGATGGTCGTGCTCCTGCATGGATCGAGGTGTGAAGCCTGCATCCGCCGTGCCCGCCAAAATGAACGCTGGGTCTACGCGCCCAGCCGTGGCCACGGCGCGCGCCGCTTGTGGGGCGATGGCGTCGAGAGCACGCGCAACCCTGGCGAGCATGTCGGCGCTTGCGGCGTCGGCCTTGCTGATCACGATGCGATCCGCCAACGCAACTTGTTTGCGCCATTCCGGCAGATCGCTATTGCTCAACGCATGAACGGCATCGACGACGGTGACGAGACCTTCTAGCGCGAACCGCGTTCCGAGTGCGCGATCAGTCGCGAGCGCCTGGAGCACCGGAGTCGGGTCCGCAAGACCGGATGTTTCGATAATTACGCGCTCGAAATCGGGCACCCGGCCGCGCTCACGATCCGCAAAAAGCTGCCTTAACGTTCGGTGCAGGTCTGAGCTTGCTGCACAGCATACACACCCGTTTCCAAGCAGGACAGTATTCTCGGTGGAGGTTCTGAGCAACGCATCATCGATACCGATCTCACCGAACTCGTTGACGATGAGCGCGCTGTTTGCGGCTTCCGGGGTCTTGAGCAGCTCGCGTATCAGCGTCGTTTTTCCCGCGCCGAGAAACCCTGTGACGACTGTGACCGGAATCCGCCCGAGGCCGGCCCTTGCAACGGGCCGGCCGAATGGCATCTCGCGCGGAGCAAACGGGTGGAGCATGAAATCGCTCAAAACTCCATCTCGAGAACGTAAAGCCCACCGACGTGGCGATCAACAGTGTAAACGATCCCACGCTCGTCGATAAACACATCGTTCAGCTGAATCGAGCCTGTTGGTGAAAGTGGTGGTGCTGGAGGCACATAGTAGCCGACTTCCACCGGCTGATAAGGATTAGAAATGTCATAGGCCCGCAGCCCGGCGTTGAAAAAAGTGCCGACGATAACCTGATCAGAAAACCAGGTGTTCGGCGACGGAACGTTTTCATGAATGTTGTGAGCGCCGAAATTCTCCCCTCGACCCTTGAAAGCATCGATGGGTGGCGGTGGACACGTCGCGATCGGCACTGGGGTTCGTCTCATCGCGCGCATCCACGATCCACAAGAGTTTCGGCCAATCAGCTGCGTCGTCAACGACGGACTTGTCGCTGACAACCATCAGCCCTCGATCGAACAGCGGCAGCACCGTGTGGGTGAAGCCAACATAAGGCGGCGAGTTGTCCCAACGAGAAACCACCTTGGGGTTCGACTTGTCGGAAATGTCCAAGATGATCATTCCGGCGTCGAGATAGCCGAGATAACAACGGTCCGGGCGCCGGGGATAGACGTTTGTATTGTGGGCCCGGAAGCCGAAATCGCTCCCTTCGGGGTGGGCGCTTCGGTGGGGGCTCGGCGTCGCCTTCCCGAGTACCGGAAACCACCAACGGCCAACCTCTACCGGTTTTGTGGGATTGCGGACGTCAAAAATTCGATAGCATTGGTCGTCGAGCTGATTGCGCGGCTGAAAATCAGGAGCTCCGGCCGCCATGTGCACATACTCACCATCGCAGAACCAGAGCGGTGCCACGCCGCGGGACCATGGTCCCGACGCATCAACGTAGGCGATGGAGCGCGGGTTTTCAGGCTCGGAGATGTCGAAGAGCTCAAAACCGCACGGCGTTTGCCCGGGCTGGAGTGTTTGGTAGGCGACAGCCATCACATCGCCGGTGAGCTCGAGCGAGTTCGAGCGCATATACGGCTGGGGCAGCTCCGTTTGACAAACGACCTTCGGAGCGCGTGGGTCGCTCACATCCACTGCGGTAAAGTTCTTCGGCGCACTTCGTGAGCCAGCCACAGAATACGGCGGCCGTCTTTCGCGATCTGGATGGCCATGCCCTCGCCCATGCCACCAAAGCCGTTCAGCTCATGGTGGGCCAGCAGCTTGAAGTTCCAGGCCATTGCATCGCCATTGCCGCAAATCGCCTGCCCTCTAGCGCCTACATCCATATTCCCGTTCCTCCTAACCGATGAATACTGTCCCCAAGTTGGACATCCCGCGGGCAGCGATAAACGTCGCTACATCCTCTATTTATCTGTCCCGCTACGTAGCCAGCTCTTCGTTCTGGCGCTCAGACACCAGCGCGTCGCGCCTGCTCCGAATAAATCCGAAGATCATTGTAACGACTGCGAGAATGAGGATCGTCAGCGTGATCGGACTTGCGAAAAGAAACTTTACATCGCCGCCGTGAATCGCGAGCCCACGAACCAGGTTCTGCTCGATGATGGGGCCCATCACGAAAGCAAGGACAATTGGAATGACAGAAATACCAAGCTTCTCAATCCAAACAGCGAACGCGCCGAGCACGAGGACCATCACGAGGTGTGCGCTATAATTTTGGTAGGAGTAAGTACCTACCATTAGCATCAGCATTACGAATGGCGCAAGGATATGGCGCGGAATTCGCGCGATAAACGTCAGCACCTGGACGCTGGCCAAGCCAAACACCAGGAGGATGATGTTACAGGCGATCAGACCAGCGAACACTGCCATAATAAGCGGATCCCCGCTCGAGAATAGAAGAGGTCCGGGGACAACACCCTTGCTTACCAGCATTCCAAGCAGGATCGCTATCGCACCAGAGCCCGGTATTCCAAGCGCCAACGTTGGCACCAACGAGCCTGCTACTACGGCATTGTTCGCTGCCTCGGGTGCAGCAACACCCTCCTCCGCCCCTTTGCCAAACATCTTGGAACTTTTGGACCAGCGACGTTCCTCATTGTAGGCGACCAGAGAAGCAACCGTCGCGCCAGGGCCTGGAATAGCACCAATAAACGTACCAATCAGACTTCCCCGCAACATCGAAGGCATTAGCTTTCGCAGGCCAGAAAGGTCGAGCCCCCTGCCGCTCGGCCTAAGCACAACGGTTTTCGACTGCCCTTTTGGCTTCTTCTCCGCCATGAGCGCGAAGACCTCGGGCATAGCCAAGAACCCGATGATGACGACGATAAGCGGAATGCCGTCTAGCAAAGAGGGTTGGTTGAAGGTAAATCGCAGCCCACCGAAGCCCGAGCTGCCCACTGTTGCCAGCAATAGTCCAATGCCGCACCCGATCATGCCCCTCAACGGCGTGCGAGCAAAAAAACTCGTGACGATTGCGAGCCCAAATACACCCACAGCGAACATCTCACCAGGTCCAAATTGTAGCGCCAGCCATGCCAGCGAGGACGCCGCTGCAAGGAAGATGAGGCTTGATACAATACCTCCGCAAACTCCCGACCACAGGGAAATGTGCAGGGCGCGCTTCGCCTTTCCCTGCTGAGACAACGGAAAGCCGTCGAGAAGTGTTATTGCGGAGGCGGTTGTGCCCGGCGTACGGATCAAGATTGCCGGAACAGAACCCCCATATTCTGCGGCAGAATAGATGGCGATAAAGAAAAGCACTGCTGTTGTATGATCCATTCCAAATGTGAATGGCAGCATTAATGCCAATGCTTGTGCTGCGCCAAATCCCGGCAACACGCCGATAACCAAACCGACAACTGCGCCGAGCGCCAAAATCAAGAGGTTGTGCGGCTGGACGACGATCTCGAGGGAGGGGAGGATTAGGGAAAATATGCTTTCCACGGCTTCTCCCCTCAGAAAAACGTTACGTGTGCAGGAAGAAATCTCAACGGCAGCGACACGTTTAGCATTAGAACAAATAAGCCATAACAAACGACCATCGCAATAACGGCTACAACGAACGCTTGCAACCAACCGCCGAGCCGAACGACGAGCAGGGCAAACATGGTAATAAGAGTCGTAAGTTCGAAACCAAGAATTGGCAGGAGCGCGATAAAGGCACCGATGGCAAGAACAGTTAAGGTGAACTCGCGCGCCTCGAAAACGAAGCTATCAGCTGTTTTTCTTTTTGATGCGACGCTGCAATAGACGGCGCCAGTCAGAGCTGCCAATGTCGCTCCGATCGTGAAGTAAAGGATCAGCCGGGGGAAGAATGCCGCACCTGGATAACCCCGAACGAGTGATTTCCCGAAGGAAAATGTCAGCCAATATAAGTAGCCAAACCCCGCTAGCAGGAGTGCGTAAGTTACGGCCTCGGCCTTCCACCGGACAATCCGCATAGGGTCTTCCTTTCCCGCAACAGGAAAGAGCATCGGCGGCGTTCCGATGCCCCCCCCTCGCAATGCTCAGTTCATACCCGCCTGCTTCATGAACTCGCCAAAATCTTTGAGCTCCGCCGCGAATTCCTCACGGAGCTTATCTGGATTGGATTCGAATGCGGGCACGACATGTGGGCTGTTCTTCAAGTACGTCTTATACTCCTCGGTTTCGATGGCCCTCGCGAAGGCATTCGCAACCCTCTCACGTACTTCCTCAGGCGTGCCAGTACGGAGGAATACGCCCTGCCATTGATGATGAATCGGGTAGTTCAGACCCAAGTCACGGACGCTCGGTACGTCGGGAATGGTGTCGGCTCGCTCTTCATTGATGAGCACGAGTTGACGCACCGCGCCTGACTGGACGTGAGGTGCCCATTGGCCGATTGAGCCAAGACCGACAGGCACATGATTGCCCAGTACATCCTTCACTGCATCCCCGGAACCCTCGTAGGGGATATAGATTGACCTCCGCCCCCACCGCATCGAAAAGCGAAATGATATGCTTGTGATGAATTGAGCCAATCTTGTTTCCTGCGACGCCTATGGTACCAGGATTTTCCTTTGCAGCTTTGACGAGATCCTCGAATGTCTGATACGGGGATTTCGCATTCGTCGCGAGAACGTAAAGGAATTTCTCCACCTTGGCTACCAACTGGAAGTCCGCCGGATCCGGCGAAAAGGTGGGCAAATTCATATAGCCGCTCCAACTCGCGTTAGCGTGCAGCAGCGTGTAGCCATCCGCCGGCTTGCCCATCATATAGACAGCGGCTTCATTCCCGGAACCACCAGCCTTGTAAACGACGTGCACCGGTTGGCCGAGATTGTCAGGCTTTGAGATTAAATTAGCCATCAACTGACACCAAGTCGCCGCCGTGGAACCTGGTGATGTTGCGCAAATAAACTCTATGGGCTTACTTGGGTAGCTCTGAGCCATTGCTACTCCTGTAGCGAAAGCTATTCCCAAGGCAGCCCCGCAAAGGGCCTTCACGATCTTCATAGCATCCTCCCTAGAAATTTGCGGGACTTGGCATTCAACTCTTTTGCGAATTAGGCTCGAAGCCCGGCTCGTAGTATTTCCCCGCAGCCTCATCTACAGGTTTTCCTACGATACCGTAGGACATGTCCTTTACGACGAAGAACAATACGTCCTCGTCCGGTAGCGCGACCGTCGAGTGCACGATGTTCGCAGGAAAGTAGATGAGCGTGCCTGGCCCAACGATCTGCTCAGGCTGCCCCTCGATGTTCACCCGTAGGCGCCCCTTAATGACGTAGTTCCACTGCTCGTTTGGATGGGAGTGCGGCCGAGCCCCAGTGCCTCTGGCCTTTTGCATCAGGCCGCACTGCATTCGCTCGCCTTCGACCAGACCTCCGATCGCTGTCGAATAGTTGCCACCAGCGTCCACTCTCTTCTCGCTGGCAAGCTTCATTAGATCGAAGATGTATCCAGCTTCGCCGCCACCTTTGATGGCGCCTTCTGTCCTCGCCTGGCCACCTCTCGATACTTCACCCGTCATAGCGCATCCCGCTCCTGCTTCCTTACCCCTACTGGCTTCGGCCCTAGGCTTCATCCCTCGCGACTCTGATTGACCTTACGAGCCGCGCTTTCTCGATCAAACTCTGAATGATCGAACATCCACGAGTCAATTGAAATTTGCTAGGAGCTTTGCGATATGAGACGAGGGACCGGGGATTCCGCAACTAGGAGGGAGAGTCGTTTGCCAGTGTCCGTAACTCCGCCTGCTTCCGAGGCGCAGGACGAAGCTCGCACGATGGGCGAGGAGGTCTATGTCAGACTGCGCAGTGATCTCCTCGCCGGCCGCCTGCATCCAGGCCAAAAGCTTCCGCTCCGACAGCTCAGTGCACATTACAATGTCGGCATCGCACCGCTACGCGAGGCACTTTCGCGCCTCGCTTCGGAGCGCCTCGTCCACTTCGAAGGGCAGCGAGGCTATGCGGTGGCACCCATCTCGCTCGAAGATCTACACGATCTTTGCTCGCTGCGAATCGACCTGAGCTGTAAGGCCCTTCGCAAGGCGATAGAGCGCGGGGACGAGGACTGGGAAGCAGAAATCCTTGCTGCTCTCCATCGGCTAGAGCGAAGCGCGATGCCCAAATCGCTTGGAGACGATGCGGCTATCGACGAGTGGGAAAGGCGTCACGACCGCTTTCACCATAGTCTCATTTCCGCATGCGGCTCACCTTGGCTCCTGCATTTCTGCCAAACGCTGTCGGATCAGTTTCAGCGCTACAGGCGCGTCATAATCGTCGAGATCGCGGGGTCTCAGGACTTGTTAACTCGTGTGCGCCGACAGCATCGCATGATCGCCGAAGCGGCGATCGCGCGTGATGCGGATAAGGCAACGGATATCCTTGCCCGCCACTTCGAGGGCAGCGTGAAAATCGTGGCGGATCGTTATGCCAAGATCAGCGGGCAGCTCGAGGGTAGCGGAAAACGGCGCGCGCGAAGGCAGCCCCGTTAGCGATCTGCCGATACCCGAAGCATGCCGCTACACAGAACAGTAGCGCTCCTGGATTTCGGTATCGGCCAGAAGCGTTTTCGCATCGCTCGCGTGCACGATTTCGCCCTGGTCCATAATGTAGGCCCGATCGGCGAGCTGCAGCGCGCGCTCGACGTTCTGCTCCACAAGCAAAATCGTGATTCCCTGCGACTTCATCCGGGCGAAGAGCTCGAACATTTCGTCGACAAGAACCGGCATGATCCCTTCGGACGGCTCGTCCAGCATGATCAGCTTCGGCTCAGAAGCCATGGCGCGAGCGATCGCGAGCATCTGTTGCTCGCCGCCCGAAAGTGTATCGGCTTCCTGGCTTAGCCGCTCCTTCAGCCGCGGAAAAGTCTCGGCAATCCGGTCGATGATTTCGCGCTCGCGCGACTTGTTGGGTGAGGCGACGAGGCCAAGGCGCAAATTTTCGAGAACCGTCAAGCCGCCGACAATGCGCCTTTCTTCCGGAACATAGGCCAGCCCTAATCCAAACCGGCGGTGGACCGGCAATCGGATAATATCGCGTCCGTCGAACCAGACTTCGCCCTTGCGGTTCTGGACGAGGCCCATGATGGAACGCAGCAGGGTCGTCTTGCCGGCGCCATTGCGGCCGATGACGCACACTGCTTCGCCAGCACCCACCTTTAGGCTGACACCTTGCAGAACGTGGCTGTGACCGTACCAGGCGTGAAGATCTTTGACTTCGAGCACGGGCCTAAACCGATTGTCCTAAGTACACTCTGCGCACTTCGTCGTGATTTCGAATCTCGTCGGGCGTGCCTTCCGCCAGAAGCTGGCCATGGTGCAGCACGATGATGCGGTCGGAGATGCCCATGACGAGCTTCATCCGGTGCTCAACAAGGATGACGCTGCACTGCTCGTTGAGCTTGAGGATCAGGTCCATCATTGCGCGAGCCTCTTCTGGGCTCATGCCAGCGGTTGGCTCATCGAGCAGAAGGACCTTCGGATCGCTGGCAAGCGCAACAGCGATCTCAAGGCTGCGCTGCTCGCCGTGAGCGAGGTTCGCCGCGAGATCATTTCGGCGCTTCGAAAGGCCGACGCGGTCGAGCAGGTCCTCCGCTTTTTCCTTCAGCTCGGACAGTGTCTCGCGCTTCGTCCAGATATCGAAACGTGACTTCATCGCCTGCGCGGCGAGGCGAACATTCTCAAGCGCGGTGAGCTGTGGAAAGAGATTCGTAATCTGGAAGGACTTGGCGATGCCAAGGTGCGGAAAAACGTGCTGCGGTGTGCCTGTGATATCGCGCCCCTCGAAGAGCACTCTTCCCTCGCTTGGCGGGAAAGCGCCCGACAGCACATTGAAGAAGGTGCTCTTGCCGGCCCCATTCGGGCCGATGATCGAGGTTAGCCTTCCGGAGTAGAAGGCCACCGTGACATCGCTGAGCGCCCGAAATCCGCCGAACCGCTTGCCGACGCCCTCGGTCGCAATAACGGGTGTCGTGCTCATATCCGCAGCCAGTGCATGAGCGATCCCCAAATCCCGCGTGGGAAGAAGAGGATCAGGAGGACGAAGAGGCAGCCAACCACGAGCTGCCAATGAACGGTAATCACAGAGACGACGTCCTGCAAAAGGAGGTAGACGAGCGCCCCGACGAATGGCCCGAAGAAGGTGCCCATTCCTCCCAGCAGCGTCATCATCAGAACGACCGCCGATGTGAAGTAGTGCAGCGTCTCGATCGGAACGACTGACAAGTGGATGGCATAAAGCGCCCCAGCAAGTCCCGAGAAAACGCTCGAGAGAACAAACGCGAACCAGCGTGTGCGGTTGACGTCATAGCCACAGGCGGCAGCACGTTTCTCGTTCTCACGCAGCCCTTCGAGAATTGCGCCGAACGGTGATGCCAAAATTCGAGAGAAGATCCACAGAGCCAAGATAATGATGATCAGGATAAGGTAATACTTCGTCGTTGGATCCAGCAGATTAAACTCCGCGATACCGAATAATGAGATCGAAGGTACGCTGACGCCACGCAGGCCATCTTCGCCGCCCGTCAGCCATATGGATTGGTAAACCACGTAATAGACGACCTGCGACAGCGCGAGTGTCACCATCGCGAAATAGATGCCACGCGACCGAGTGGCGAACCATCCGATTACGACGCCAGCAGTGGTTGCGATAAGCACCCCGAGCGGCAGTGCCACGTACCAAGGAAAACCGAATTTCGCGATCGGCACCCCGCAGCCATAGGCGCCCAGACCAAAAAGCGCCGCGTGGCCAAAAGACAGCATTCCGGCATAGCCGTAGACGAGGTTGAACCCCATCGCGAACAGCCCAAAAATCAGGATGTTCACCGCAAGTGCCTTGTAGGGCGCCAACCAGGGCAGCACCACAAGGAAGAAATCGTGAACAGCACCCGCTGCCGGGCAATGAGATCGAAGGCAGGCCGCACGCCCTCGAGCGGGCCACGGTTGCGGATTGCGCCGACTGCAGTCAATTCCGTCGCCATCAGCCGAGCACTCCTGCACGTCCGAAGAGGCCACGCGGTCTAAAGACCAGAACCAGGGCCATTAGGACAAACATCGAAAGCGTCGCCATTTCCGGGTAGAAGAATGACGTGAAACTAAAGGTGACGCCAACCAGAAGGCCGGCGATAACCGCACCGAGCAGCGATCCCATTCCGCCTACCACCGTAACAACGAAGGCTTCGACGAGCACGGGGACACCCATCTCAGGAAAAACGCCTCGAATTGGCGCAGCGAGCACGCCAGCGATGCCGGCGATCGCCACACCGATACCGAACACAATCAGCCAGACACGCCCGATATCGACACCCAGCACCTGAACGATTTCCTGATCACGCGCTCCCGCCCGGATAATCAAGCCATAGGAGGTCTTCTCCAGCAAAATCCATAGAGCGAGCAGAATGACAGCAGTCGCAAAGATAAGGAACAGCCGATACTTCGGGAAGAAGAAGAAATGGAGGTCGACGGCTCCAGCCAAGAGGCGCGGCGTGTTGAAGGGAACGCCCTGAGTACCCGCGATGATCCGCACGAGCTCCAACAGGATGAGACCGAGACCGTAGGTAAGCAACAATGGATAGTCGATGCCGCGGCCATAGAGGGGGCGCACCAAGAAACGCTCGCACAGCATACCAATGCCGCCCACGACGATTGGAACGACGATGAGCGACAGCCAGAAATTGCCGGTAAAGCCCAACGTGAAGGCACCGACATAGGCGCCCAGCATGAAGAACTGGCCGTGCGCGAAATTCACAATCGTCAAAAGCCCAAAGATCAGCGATAGTCCGAGCGCGACGAGCACGTAGATCGAGCCGAGCGCAAGTCCAGTAAAGAGCTGCAGGAGAAAGAGGTCTAAGGTCACGGCGTGCCTTGGATGGCTGCGATCTAACAGGAACGGCCAAAAATGAAGCTAGAGCGCCAAGTTGGCGCTCTGCGCTTCCGCGAACCGGCCGCACTAAGCTTTGTGGCCGAGCTCCTCACAGGTGCGGAGGAACTTCTCGTCCGCAGGCTGCGTGTCGAGGATTTCGAAAATGTCCCACTGATTCCGCATCTCGGACTCAGGCTTCGCCTTGATGATCAACACCGACTGCACCGCCTGATGGTCGCATTTGCGGAAGTACTGCTCTCCCTTGTACGCATCGTACTTCATGGACTCCATCGCAGCGATGACTTCGTCGGTTTTGGTGCTTCCGGCTTCTTTGACGCCCTTCAGAATGCCGTACACGCCGGCATAGCCGAGCGCACCGTAGGCCGAAGGGACACCCTGATCAGGGTACTTCGCCCGATAGGCATCGTTCAGCCGCTTCGCACTTTCGAACTCGTCCTCGAGCGTCCAGTAGTAGTTAGCACCCCCGATAACCCCCTCGAACGGATCGAAGCCGCCTGCAATCCGTTGCGTATCGAGCAGGACCGGATACACGATCTGCATCTGTTCCTTGAGGCCGAAATCTGTTGCCTGCTTAAGTGTGTTCAGCTGGTCCCGGCCAAAGTTCACCACAAGCAGAATATCCGGACGGGCGGCCTGAATGCGTGGGAAGAAGGCCGAATAATCGGTCGTGCCCAGGGGATGGCGAACTTCGGCCACCTCCTCCATGCCCATTTCCGAGGCGACACGGCGGAACCCGCGCTGCATCTCATGGCCGTATGCATAGTCGGCAATCAGGTAGGCAACCTTCTTCCCCTTGGCCTGCCCGAAGACGTACCGCGCGACAGCCCCCGCCGTCATGTGCGGATTGAGCGCCTCGTGGAAAGTGTACTTTGTGAAATCCGAGGCCTCGTTGATCGAGTCGGACTGGCTGATCGAATTGTAAATGACGCCCCGCTTGCTGGCGACCTGATTTACGGACAGCTGCACCGACGCCGACAGCGATCCACAAATGAAATCAACTTTGTCGGACTCGATCAGCTCGAGCGTACGCGTCGCCGCCTCACCGGGATCGAGTTTATCGTCACGCACGACGAGCTCGGCCTTGCGCGGAGATTCCTGATTGAACCAATCGATGGCCAGCTGAGCACAACGAACCTGATCATTCGCCTCGGTGCCGTAGGGCCCGCTGATCGGGACAGGG
The DNA here is from genome assembly GCA_963786775.1 of uncultured Pseudomonadota bacterium. Classification (GTDB taxonomy): domain Bacteria; phylum Pseudomonadota; class Alphaproteobacteria; order Rhizobiales; family Hyphomicrobiaceae; genus ZC4RG25. Next base: position 12,274 of record CAWBAM010000012.1, read on the forward strand.
AAGCCAATCTTGATCGGCGTCTCCTGCGAGCGCGCAACATTTATTTTGAATGAGGACATCGCGGCCGCGGCGCCTGCTGTCGCTAACAGCTTACGACGGCTGAGTTTGACAGCCATTTGGGTACCTCCCCAATGAAGCTTCTAATTTCAGAGACGGCGGTTTTGGCGTAAGAACGCTAATTCTGCAAGGGGTATTCGATTAAATTCGGCCAAGTGCTCTTAGCACCACCTCCGGAGTAATCGGAATTTTCGTGATCCGCACCCCGAATGGCGAAAGGGCATCATTTACGGCATTGACCACAGCTGCCGCCGCTCCGGCCGTGCCCGCCTCTCCTGCGCCTTTCGCACCGAGCTCTAATTCAGCCGTTGGCGAGACGACATGGCCGACCTCGATATCGGGCATTTCCCCCGCCATCGGAACGAGATAGCTCATCATCGACCCATTCAACAAACGGCCACGATCGTCGTAAACGCAGTGCTCCGTTAAGGCCGGCCCCAGTCCTTGCACGACGCCGCCACGAATTTGTTCATCCACCAATTGCGGATTGATGATCGTGCCGCAGTCCTCGACGATCCAGTACTTCAGGAGCTTGATGAAACCGGTCTCGACGTCCACCTCAAGCCAGCACGCATTGATTCCGTTCGTAAAAGCGAACGGGTATTTCTTCGGCACGTAGTGACGCACGACCATCAGCTCAGGTTGGAAATCGTGTGGTAGAGTATCGGGCCGGAAGTAGGCGATGCGCGCCACCTCATCGAGAGAAATGCGCTCGCGACCCGTATCAGCATCCACGATAATCCCATCGCGGATGTCGAGGCTTTGGGGCTGCGCCTGCAAGATCGTCCCAGCGACTTTGAGAACGTTCTCCCGCAACGCCTTGCCGGCTTGCAGCGCCGCCTCGCCACCAATTCCGGCAGCGCGTGAGGCCCATGTGCCGCCACCATAAGGCGTCGCGTCCGTGTCGCCGGTGATCACACGGACCCGATCTATCGGAACCCCAAATGACGTAGCAAGCACCTGTGCAATAACCGCTTCCGTCCCCTGGCCCTGCTCTGTAACGCTAACGTGGCAGATCAGAGAACCCTGGGCATCGAGCCGAACGGCTGCTCCATCCTGCGAAGAAATTCGCGCGCCACCTACGCCATAAAAGGCAGCGCTTGGATTGGTGACCTCGATGAAGGCTGCGAGCCCGATTCCACGATAAATACCGCGCTTCCGAAGCTCTGCCTGCTCCTCCCGCAAAGCCTCGTAGTTGGTCATTTCATACAGCTTATCGAGCGAAGCCTGATGCGACAGTGCCTCGAATTTCAATCCCGAGGCGGAGCTGCAGGGATAAGCATCATCGGGAATAACATTGCGACGCCGAATTTCGAACGGATCCATTCCGATCGCTTGCGCCGCAAGATCCACGAGCCCTTCCGTCACGGCACAGGCAATGGGATGGCCTACGCCGCGATACTGACACATAACATTCTTGTTCTGAAACACGACCCGCGCCCGAGCGCGATAATTGGGTGTTTTGTAGGGCCCTCCGACGAGATTGACCACCTGATTGGCCTCAATTCCGCTCGTGCGCGGATACATCGAATAAGGGCCAATCCCAGTGATGTCGTCGATTTCGAACGCCGTAATCGTTCCGTCCTTCTTCACCGCGACTTTGGCTTTAATCTTGTGGTCGCGGGCATGAATATCGGTGACGAAGCTCTCGAGGCGGTCCGCAACGAACTTGACCGGGCGCTTCAGCATTTTCGACAGCGCCACGGCCGCCATTTCATCTGCGTACACGTGGACCTTTATGCCGAACGAGCCGCCCACATCCTTGCAGATGACACGCACCTGGCTCTCCTGCAGGCCCAGGTGCTTGGCAATGATGTTCTGCATCATGTGCGGCGCCTGGGTGCCCTGGTAGACCGTCATGCGCTGCTCGGACGGATTCCAGTCGGCGACGATGGCGCGTGGTTCGAGCGTGACCCCGGTATGGCGGCCGAACTCGAACGTGACATCCACCACCTCGTCCGCCTCGGCGAACGCTTTATCGACCTCCCCGGCATCCAACACGCGCTCAAACGCCAGATTGTCACCGAGCTCTGGGTGGATGACTTTTGCGCCTGGCGCCAGCGCGGCCTCTGGGTCGACGACCGGCTCGAGCTCCTCATATTCGACGGCCACAAGCTCGGCGGCGTCCTCGGCTTCAGCGCGGGTGCGCGCGACGACTGCGGCCACCGCCTCACCTTGCCAGCACGCCCGATCGACCGCGATCGCGTGCTGTGGGGCCGACTTGAGGCCCTTCAGATGGGACAGGACGCCCACCCAAGGCGTCATGACCTCAGCAAGCTCTTTACCTGTGACGACGGCAACAACTCCGGGCGTAGCTTTAGCCGCCGAGGTATCAATTCCAAGAATTCGCGCATGGGCATATGGCGAGCGAACAAAGGCGACGTGAACCATACGCGGTAGGTTCAAGTCGCTTACGAACTGGCCGCGGCCTTCCGTAAGGCGCTGCAGGTTCGGCCTCGGGATGCTACGGCCAATGTAGGAGTTCGGCCGGTCGAGAACGGTCAGACCTGGGCTTGTTACGTCGCTCATGACACGTCTCCCCCACTCGCCTGAGCAGCCGCCTCGATCGCATCAACAATCGCGTGATAGCCGGTGCAACGGCAGTAATTGCCGGAAATAAACTCGCGAATTTCTTCTCGGCTCGGTCGAGGGTTGAGCTTGAGAAGCTCTGCCGCGGTCAGGAGCATCCCCGGGGTGCAGTATCCACACTGTAGAGCATTACGATTTTCGAAAGCGCGCTGAAGATGCGTTAGCTCGCCGGCGTCGGAGACGCCCTCGATCGTATCGACCCTTGAGCCGTCGGCCTGGACCGCCAGCACCAGACATCCACGCACCACCTCCCCATTGAGGCGAACCGAGCAAGCGCCGCAAACACCTTGCTCACAACCGATGTGCGTGCCGGTAAGGCCGAGAGTTTCGCGCAAGAAGTCCGCAAGATGTTGCCGTGGTGGAACGAGCGCCTCGACGACCTCGCCATTGACGGTCAGCGAAATAGGTACGGACTTCATGCGGTCGCCTCCTGGCGGGCTTCGCTCAAAAACTCGGGGAACAGATCGGCAGCAATTCGGCGCAACAGCACTCGCGCGAGATAGGAGCGCATGGCGGCTGAGCCCCGGAGGTCGTCATGAGGTTTGAGATCCTCACCTAACGCTGCCGCGGCCCGCTCGAGAGCCGCTTCATCCGGTGAAGTTCCGACGAGAGCTGCTGCGGCTGAAGCGGAAAGCGTCGGCGTATTGCCGACACCGAACCAACCCAATCTCAGGCTCTTGCAGATGCCGTCCACCACCTCCGCCCGCGCAGCAACTCCCATAATCACGGTAAGGCGAGGTCCAAGCTTCTGGAAAGCGACGCGGTGGGTTGCTCCGTCCACCGGCACTTCAATCCGAACAAGGATTTCATCCGGACGAAGAGCCGTCATGCAATGGCCGAGAAAGAAGTCATCAGCCGGGATCCGCCGCTCCCCTTCCACGCTCCGCGCAACCATGACGGCACCCAGCGCCAAGGCACATGCTGGCAAATTCCAGATCGGATCAGCATTTGCCATCGCACCGCCGAACGTGCCGCGATTTCGGACGGCCGGATAAGCGACGTGAGCCATCGTGCTGCTAAGCAGAGGCGCGTGACGGCGGATGAGGTCCGAGCGCTCCAGCTCCACGTGTCGGGTCAGGGACCCAATCGAAACGATATCACCTTGGACTTCAATTCCCCGCAGCTCCGATAGCCCACCGATATCCACCAGCAGGCTCGGCGTGGCGAGCCGCATGTTGAGGAGGGGCACCAAGCTCTGGCCGCCCGCAATAATTCTCGCGCCCTCGCCGTGCTCGCGTAGAGCAGTCAGTGCCTCGTCGATCGATTTTGCGCGAAGATAGTCGAACGCGGGCGCCTTCACGGGCGTCACTCCTCCCCAAAAGACGTTTGTGTTTCTGATCCCGGAAAGAAGAACCGGCCCGAACCCTTTCGTCAAGTTTCTTGAAGTACTTTCAACTTTGAGATGTCACGGGCCGCAGGTTTCGTGACAGCCCTTCTGAACCTCGCGGCGCAATTGCCCGCGTCGCCGACTGGACTTGTGTCCAATCATAGTGTTAATCGCTTGAACTGCCCGGAGGGTCGACCCGCGCTCTTCAGCCGGGGCAAGGGAAGGGTGAATGGAATGCCAACAATTTCACTTGAGCAGGCGAACACGATCATCAGGGCTGCACTCGCCGAAGGGCGCGCGCGCAACCTGCAGCCACTGACCGTCGCCGTTCTCGACCCTGGTGGCCATCTTGTGGCACTCCAGCGGGAGGACAATTCAGGCATTCTCCGAGTTGAGATCGCTACCGGAAAGGCCTATGGCGCGCTGGGAATGGGCTTCGGCAGTCGCGAGTTCGTTGAGAGGTCGCAGAAGACGCCGGCTTTTGTCGGTGCGCTGACGGTGCTCAGTCAGGGCCGTTTGGTGCCCGTTCCGGGCGGCGTGCTTATTCGGGACGCGTCAGGCGCCCTGCTCGGAGCTGTCGGCATTTCGGGCGACACGTCCGAGCAGGATGAGGCTTGCGCCATCAAGGGCATCGAAGCGGCAGGGTTGACGCCCCAAGTCGGAGCGTAAGCCCAATCTGCATGTGAGATGGGCTATTAGCGCGCGTTGACAGCGCGTAGATGGCCGCATCATTTTCCGCGACACTTGGTTTTCTGAAATGGCCTGCGCCGACGAGGCTAAGGCTGCTTGCTGGGAGAACTGAATGGCACGCTGGCTCAAGAAGGGACGCGATGCGACCCAAATAGCCGAAGATGACGCAAAGGTTCGCGCCATAGTCGAGGCTACCCTCGCCGATATCGAGAAGCGGGGCGATGAAGCGGTGCGCGAGCTCTCGATCAAATTCGACGGCTGGGACCGGACCGACTATCGCCTGACCGACAAGGAGATTCGGGAGTGCATCTCGGAGCTTCCAGCTCGCGCGATTGACGATATCAAATTTGCTCAGGAACAGGTTCGCAATTTTGCCGAGCAGCAAAAGGCGGCACTCCGGGACATCGAGGTCGAGACCCTTCCGGGTGTTATTCTCGGCCATAAGAACATCCCGGTGAATTCCGTCGGATGCTACGTCCCGGGCGGCAAGTATCCGATGGTCGCCTCGGCTCATATGTCCGTTGTGACCGCGAAAGTTGCCGGCGTGCCGCGCATCATCACCTGCGCGCCGCCTTATCAGGGCAAACCCGCCGCCGCCATCGTCGCCGCTCAGCATCTGGCTGGCGCCGACGTCATCTACTCGCTCGGCGGCATCCAGGCCGTCGGTGCAATGGCCCTCGGAACGCAAACGATCGAACCCGTCGACATGCTGGTCGGCCCTGGCAACGCCTTCGTCGCTGAGGCCAAGCGGCAGCTCTACGGCAGAGTTGGCATCGACCTGTTCGCCGGGCCGACGGAAACCCTCGTCATCGCCGACGAGAGCGTCGATGCAGAAATGTGCGCCACCGACCTTCTCGGGCAGGCCGAGCACGGCCCCACCTCACCCGCGGTATTGCTGACGACTTCCGAGAAGCTCGCACGCGAAACCATGGCCGAGGTCGAACGGCTTCTGTCGATTTTCCGACTGGAGAGATCGCGCGGAAGGCCTGGCAGGACTACGGCGAGGTTATTGTCTGTGAGGACGATGACGAGATGGTCGTGGAAGCGAACCGCCTCGCGTTCGAGCACGTCCAGGTCATGACCAAGGATCCGGATTTCTTCCTCAACAAGTTGACGAACTACGGTGCGCTGTTCCTCGGCCCGCGGACCAACGTCGCTTACGGCGACAAGGTCATCGGCACCAACCATACCCTGCCGACGAAGAAGGCGGCCCGTTACACAGGCGGTCTTTGGGTCGGCAAGTTCCTCAAGACCTGCACGTACCAGAAAGTGCTGACGGACGAGGCGTCCGCAATGGTCGGCGAATATTGCTCGCGGCTTTGCATGCTCGAAGGATTCGTCGGTCACGCAGAGCAGGCGAACATCCGCGTTCGGCGCTACGGTGGTCGGAACATCCCCTACGGTACGGCGGCTGAATGATGACTGCTCTACCCAAGACACCGTCGTTTTCCCTGAACGGCAAGCGTGCGCTCGTCACCGGCGCCGGCCGTGGCATCGGCCTTGCCGCGGCTGCCGCACTGGCGCAAGCGGGCGCGCACGTCACACTCTGCGCGCGCACGGAGTCGGAGATCACAGCGGGCGCCACAGCAATCCGCGAGGCCGGCGGAAAGGCTGACACGCTCTGCCTCGATGTGATGAATGCGAAGAAGTTCGCGGAGGCCATCGAGGCAGCCGAGCCCTACGACATCTTCGTCAACAATGCTGGGACCAACCGTCCGAAGCCGATGGTTGAGGTCAGCGAGGACGACTTCGACGCGGTGATGAACCTCAACGTCAGGGCGGCCTATTTTGCCGCCCAGGCGGTAGTCCGCCGGCTCCTTCAAGCCAAGAAGCCCGGCTCGATCATCAATGTGTCGTCGCAGATGGGCCACGTCGGCTCACCAAACCGCACGATCTACTGCACCTCCAAGTTTGCGATCGAGGGGCTGACGAAAGCGATGGCCGTAGAGTTGGCGCCCCACGGCATCCGAGTCAATTCGATCGCGCCGACGTTCATCGAGACGCCGATGACGCGGCCGTTCTTCGAAAACGAAAGCTTCCGGAAGTTCGTGCTCGACAAGATAAAGCTCGGCCGGATAGGCCAAGTCGAAGACGTAATGGGCGCGATTGTATTTCTCGCGTCGGATGCAGCCGCCCTGATTACCGGCTCTTCCCTCGTCGTCGACGGAGGCTGGACAGCCGAATGAGGCAATACGTCCTGAATTCAGGACCGCCTTACTGCCGATCGAAGCCCTGATCGGTCCAGAAGCTTCTGGAATCGTCCGGCTTGCGCAACCTTGCAAGCCGGACGTAAGGGCTCTTCATCACCCTTTCGACTGTTACCCGCTCACCCTTCCGCAAGGCGAAGCAGCGGCCTTGTGCCATATAGTCCCGTTTCTGCTGGTGACTCCACCAGTAGTTCCCCCGGTGCTCACCTGCGACGAGAGCCATGAAGTCGCGGTAGTGCCAGCAGGCGATCGCGTTCTTGTTCATGACGGCGCTCTGCGCAAAGGCGGGCGCGGCAGTGAGAAAAGTCAGCAGGGAAATGCAAACTACTCGCATGATCCACCTGTGCCGCTCGCCACACAATTTTCCGGATCTGAAACGCAAGCACGGCCGCCATCGATCCATGGCTGCCAGGCTCTCCGGCGTGTTCGAGACGGACAGTGCGGGTCACAGGCTGCTCAATCTGGTGACGAGGTGGCGCCTGTCGATGCTAAGTTTCCCCGCTGAATGGGCGGGTCGACACTTACGGCAAGCCGGACGAGATCAGCGCGGCGCCTGACGCCTGTTTTCGCATAGATGGACTTGATCTGAGACCGCACGGTTCCATCCGTCGTGCCGCGCAACTCGGCGATTTCTGCTGCCGATAGCCCGTCCACCATGGCACGCACGACTTCCGATTCAGCTTGGGAGAGCACGAACAGCCGCGCCAACCGCTCGGTCGAAATGGCCCGGGTGTCCTCAGGATCGATGACGAACACGACGGCACCGGCAAATCCACGATCAAGCTCACCGGTGACGTCGCGCAAAGGGGCAACCTCGACAAGAAACGGCCGCTTCCCGCTCCTCCGCTCCACGAACAGAAGCCGTTCCACTTGTTCGCCAGCTCCCACTGAGGTTGCGGATACTTCGGCGATCGCTGTCACAAGCACGCCATTATTGCTGGAGCTGCTGCACTCGAGCCTTCGGGTTCGGGACAGATGGAGCCCATCCTTAAGCTCGAGGAGCCGCCGCAACTCCCGGTTTTCAGCAACGACGGTCCCGCTTGGCGTTACGATCGCTATGCCCAGGCAGAAATAATCTAGGGCGCTCATGACTGCGCGGTAGCTCTCGCGCAGCAATCCGAATGTGCGGTTCACCTCAACAGCCTTCGCCAGATGCGGCGCGAGCTTCCCAAGGTTGATCTCCATGGACTGGGGCACTTCTCGCCAATCGCGTTCGGCGAACTGCAACGCTACAAGATCCATCCATCCCCTATTGGATGACAGCCGGATACCTGCACGACGGTGGGCACCAATCCTTCCGCGTACCCACTTGTAATCAGGCCCATCATCAAGCCTAGACACGTCGCCCCAGACGTCTTCGTCACGCAAGAGCTGAAAACGTGGCGTGACGGCGAATTGCTCGTCATTTCCGGGCTCATCGTAGTGGCCCAAGTTGTCGAAGTAGTAATGCACATCCTCGATGGGATAATTGCTGGTCGCCTGAAGGATGGTGAAGGGCAAGCCCACCTTGTCGACTGCAACTAAAACGGCCCCTAAGGAGCCGATCTCACGAGCAAACGCGTCTAAAGCGGCAGGCCAATTAACATCCGAAAGGACCGCGTCATAGATGGCTCGTTATGGCGCGGCCGATATTCTCTCCCATCGCGCCCCTCCACAGCATGCAAACGCAGCAGATCCTAAGGCGGGCGCGTGGTCTGTGCAAAGAGCTGGCCCGAGCCTGGCAGTTCCTCGCGCGAATTGGCGCAAAGGTGTCATGCGACCGAAGAGGCCGGGGACCAATTGTTCCAATGACAAAGTTCGAGTGCACTTACGCCCAAGTCCGAAGATGATTTCTCTCAAGCCGTTTGAGCCACCTCGGGGTTAGACTAGCTCAATGGACTCTGCCGATTATCCCGTGCGCCCGCTGCTCAGCCCTTC
>CAWBAM010000013.1:0-38497 GCA_963786775.1 uncultured Pseudomonadota bacterium
TATCCCTGTAGCTCGCACAGCGCCTTAGGCCCCTTCACAAGTAAGCCGTCGGGATAGACCACGGCGTCTCCAGCATCTTTCCAGCCCATGTTCTCGTAGCCGACCGGAGATCGTGTCTGATATTCCTGGAACCCGTCACCATCGCGATCGCCATATTGATCTATCCACGAGAGACAGCGCTCTGCCGTTTCCAGCTTCTGCTCAATAAGCTTCCGGTCCCCGGTGGCCCGCCACGCCTCATGCAGCGTAATAAGATAGAGCGGAGTGGCGTCTGCTGTTCCGTAATACGGCGTGTGGGGTATCAGCTTGAAATGCGCGAGTTCACCGCGGCGCAGCTCGTGAGGAATTTCCCAGGCTCTGCATCGCGGTAATCATCACGCTCTGTTGCTTGCAGCGAGCCCAATATTTCAAGCGCCCCGCGCGCGAAGCCGGATAGATCAGCACGTTCTGGAGCGAGACGATCAGGCTGTCCCTCCCGAATGGGCAACGAACCACGGCAGGCCGGCTGCAGGCATGAAAACCATACGGTCTGTGCCGGTGTGCCAATAGGTAGGCGCAGTGCGGCCATGTCCTCAAGCGCTTGCCGATAGAGACGGTAGAACTCCTCGTTGCTCGTGCTGATCTTCAGCACCGTCCGCAACCAGTCCTGAAGCGTCTGGGCATGGTCCAGCTTGTGACTTTCCGAAACACACTGACGATCGGCGCGGGATACTCCCTGTCGCCATCAGTAAGCGTGTACTGAGGCAGCAGTGCCATGCTTCACCCGGAGCCAAGGAGATCTCGAAGCTCAGGCGTCCGTTGGCGTAAACTCCCTTCGCGAGCTGTTCCGGGAGAAACCGCCAACGATCGCATGAAATCAGCATTGCGGTAGGTCGTCCGTAGTTGCTGTTTCGACACCAACCATTCCGTCGTGATACGACCACGGCGCACAATATTGCCGGATTTGACCTCGAAAATATCGGCAAAGTCCGAGCGCATAGAGATCTCTAGCTGAAAGCGCACATGTTTCGCGCCGTTATTGGTGACATCGAGATCCTCATGCATGCCGCCTTCGACCGACCGGCTTATAACAAGGCCGAGCGTGTGAGGTGGAATGGCGCCATCCTCGGTCATAATCGCGCGGTTGGTGAGGTGAACCTCAGAGGTGTAATAGGTCGTGGCGCCGCCGGTCAGAAGGTCCCATGGTTCGCCGTTGGCGTAGATCCTCCAGCTGCTGAGGACACGCGTGTCGTTGAAATAGAGGCCGCGATCACTGGGCCAATTGATTTGTCCATCAAGCTCGGTGATCAGCACCGTCTGGCCGTGGTGGCGATCTGTGGCGGACCAACCTGACTTTGAAGGGCATGGCATCTGAACCACTCTGAGACTAAAGAAGATATTATCGTTAGCGCGTTCGAGACGCGCATAAGCTGTCCTTAGGTGAACGCAAGTTCCTCATTCCACCAGCAGGATCATGTGCCCATCCGGATCGCGGACCGCTGCTGCCGCTCGTACTGTCCTTCAACGTCACTATCCCAGGGGAAACGAAAGTCGTACCCTCGGCATGAGCTGTTCGACAAGCGTGCTCGAGATCGTCGACCTTGTGAATTTTGCCGAACCGAGGCCACGTCATTGGCCTAGATCGCCGATCATGAGCCCGGCCAGGCGGCATCCGATAATGCAAGAGCTCTACATGCGGCGTGGTAACAGTCGTGGGCTCGAGTGCGACGACGTCAACTTCGCACCAGGAGGTCGTCAAGCCGGTCCTGCTCGGGGCCATGATTCAGCGACCGGCTGGCGATGCGAAATCCAAGCAAATCGGTATAGAAGTGGAGGCTCCGGTCCAGATCCATCACGGAGATCGCCGTGTGATCGCAGCCGAGAATTCCTCCTCCACGCGCCTTTTGCCAAACGGGCGCACCTACGCCAGGCGGAAAGGAGATCAGCTCCAGTGGGTGCCCCTCGGGATCACGGAACTTGAAAGCGGTAACACTTCCGGTATTGGGCGGTAGAAGTACCGGTGGGCCTCTCGTTATTTCACATTCCGAGCCGCCGCTATTCAGCCGTTCCCACGTTCTCGCAATATCACTGACTTACAAGAGCGAAATGCTGAAACCATTGATCGTTCGATGCGCGTTCGCTGGGATATGGTTGACCGGGAGGATCGAATGCCAAGAGCTCAACCGTTTGGTGTCCGATCAGAACATCGATAGCACGCGCTGAGGTGTCTGGCTCAAGCCCAAGAAGGCTATTCCAGACCGGGTCGTGAAATACCCGCTCAGGCCCAATTTCGAGACCAAGCGAATCCCGGTAAAACGCGGCTGTGCCCGCCAGGTCGGCGACCGTGAGGCTGAACCCGATAAGTGCGTCACTGGCATTTGCCGCTGTTTCCTACTTGAAGGCGCCGGGCTTGGCGCCCGCCCAGTTTTTGGCCTCGAGCTGAACGATCATGAGCGCGCAAGGCTCATTTCCCAGTGTGCCTGAGCGATGTCCCACGCGGCCTTGTGCATCCGGCTTAGCCTTCTGATCGCCCCCAAAAGAGACTTCCCCGGGCCCCATCTCCACGCGGGTTCCGTCCATCGTCTCGACGAACCACCGGCCGGAGAGAACGGTGATCCACTGGGGCTCCGGATTCTGGTGCCAATCTCCGCTCCAGCCGACTGGAAGTACGGTGAACTGGAGATTGGTATTTCCCGTAAGCAAATGGTCGTTCCATTGGGGCGCCGCCTTCCCGCCCACACTCGCGAACTGGAAGGCTGTGAGCTCGCAACGCGTCTGGTGAGTAACGCCTTGATCGTCGGCCCAGACATGCCAATAGGAAAGTTTGGGCGGCTCAGTCGACATGATCAGGTCCGATCGCTCAAGAACCGACGCCGCAATGTTCGAGACCGAAACCCTCTCGACCTCCCTCTCCGTCGCTTGAATGAACCCGCTCGCATACATGATGAATATCAATCCACCGACAAGGGCAAAGTTCTTGAAAAACTCCCAGACGTGCGGATAGCCCTCGCTTTCAGGCGACCAGAAACGCGGGTAGCTCCAGAAATTGTGATAAACAATGCCGGTTACCACGCAATATCCCGCGAGGATGAAGGCCGCGATGCCATCGTAGAAGCCGAACACGATCATCGGGGGCGTGAGCAGCTCGACCGCCATCGCCAGGACTAGAAGAACCGGCCCGCCCGGAAGCCAACCCGAATTCGCTTGTTTGAGTGCGTTGTCCCAGTTGATGATCTTGTCGAGGAAACTGAACGGAAAAATCCAAACGATGAATATCCGCGCCAGTGTCGGCAGGGCGTCGTTGATCAGCCAATCCATCCCAGTGCTCCCTTCCTCACACCATCATGCGATGGTGGAGGTCGAACATGATCCAAAGGGTGCCGCCGACCATAAAAGCGATCAGTATGGCGGCGAACGCCAAGGCAGCGAGGTTCTCCAACGGTGTGGAACGGAAGCCGATGTGGAGAAAGAACCTGAAATGCACCAGGATCTGGAGGATTGCGGCGACAGCGATAATGACCAGCGTGGTGAAGCGCGGCAAAGCGTTCGCGGCGACGAGTGCGAAGGGGATGGCGGTCAGTATAAGGGCCAGACCTAACCCAATGAGGTAAGGTCTTGCGCTGCGTTCCACCGGTAGACCCGAGGCGTCCATTCTTAAATTAGCCCTGGCAAATACACGATCGAGAAAATGCCGATCCAGATGATGTCGAGGAAGTGCCAGAAAAGACCGAGCCGCATGAGCCGAGAGGCCACAGGCCTCGTCAGCCCTTTGGCCAGAACTTGGCCGATCATCACCAGAATCCAGATGATGCCAACGCTCACGTGCAGGCCGTGAGTGCCGACCAGCGCAAAGAAAGCGGAGAGGAAGCCGCTTCGGTCGGGGCCGGCGCCTTCGGCGATCATACCGTTGAACTCGCCAATACTCGAGAAACAGGAAACCGAGCCCCAGAGCCGCGGTCACGATGAGCCATTGCAGCACGCGCAGTCGATTGGATGCAGCTAGTGCGACAGTGGCAAAGCCGAAGGTCGTGCTACTCAGGAGCAGGAGCGTCGTCTCGCCGGCGGCGCGCTCTAGGCTGAACAGTTGCTGTCCCGTGGGACCGCCGGCTGTATTGTCGAGCATCACCAAGTATGTTGCAAACAGCAACGCGAAGATGATCGCGTCGCTCATCAGGTAAACCCAAAAGCCAAAGGCCTTCTCCTCGTACTTTCGCGCCTCCGCGAAGGGCAAAGCAGCCGTTTCAATCGTGGCGGAAGCGCCCTCGTTCACGTCGAGCCCTCCAAAACGGAGCCTCCGGCAAAACCGGGATCATCGACCATTTCATTTCGTGGTGCTTTCGCCAGCTTGGCGAAGCGCGCGTCCTCAATGGTCTTCACCTCTCTTGCGGGGAGGACGAATTCAGTTTCGTCATCAGAGGCGCGAATGATGATGGCTAGTGTGATGCCAACGAGGGCCAGGACGGCAAGCCACCAGATGTACCAGACCACTGCGAAGCCAAACACAAAGGCGGCGCCGCCAATAAATGGCAGGGATGAAGGTGTTCTTTGGCAGAGCAATATCCACATAGCGGTCAGGCTGCTGATAGGCGACGCCACGATGTTTCATATCCCAGAACGCGTCGATGCTCTGTACATTCGGCAGAATAGCGAAATTGTACGGCGCTGGCGGCGACGACGTCGCCCATTCGAGCGATCGGCCATTCCAGGGATCACCTGTCAGATCGCGTGTCTGCTCGCGATCTCTGATGCTGACTGCGAGTTGGATACCGAGGCATATAATGCCGAGTAAAATGATAAAGGCACCGATAGCAGCGACAATGAGGTGGGGCTGCCACGCGGCGATATCATAGTGCTCCATGCGGCGCGGCATTCCCATCAGCCCGAGCACGTAAAGCGGCATGAAGGCGAGATAGAAGCCGACGATCCAGCACCAGAACGAACGCGTGCCCCACTGTCTCGTTCAGCTTGAAACCGAAGGCCTTGGGGAACCAGAACATATAGCCAGCCAGATAGCCGAACAGCACGCCCGGAATAATCATGTTGTGGAAGTGCGCGACCAGAAACGTCGTGTTGTGCATCACGTAGTCGACAGGAGGCAGGGCAAGCAGCACACCGGAAAGGCCGCCGATGACAAAGGTGACGAGGAAGCCGATCGTGTAGAGCATCGGTGGTTTGAAAATGAGCCGGCCGCGATACATCGTCAGCAGCCAATCGAACACTTTCACCCCGGTCGGCACGGCAATAATGGTGGTCATGATGCCGAAGAAGGAATTGACGTCGGCGCTGGAGCCCATCGTGAAAAAGTGGTGCAGCCAAACGGTGAAGGACAGAATGCCGATGGCCATGGTTGCCAGCACCAGCGAAATATATCCGAACAAACGCTTTTGACTGAACGTCGCAACCACCTCGGAGAACACACCAAAGGCAGGCAAGATGAGGATGTAGACCTCAGGATGCCCCCACAGCCAGAACAGGTTGACGTAGTGCATCATGTTGCCGCCCATGGCATTGGTGAAAAAGTGCATACCAAAGGTGCGGTCGAGGGCGAGCAGGCCGCAGGCGACAGTGAGTGCCGGAAACGCGAAAATCATCAAGAATACTGGTCACGAACACAGTCCAGGTGAAAAGCGGCATCCGGAAAAGATGCATGCCCGGCGCACGGCACTTGAGGATAGTGACGAGAAAGTTGATGCCGCTCATGGTGGAGCCGACACCTGCAGATGAGCACTGCCCAGAGCCAATAATCGACGCCGACTCCGGGATTGTACTCGGCGCCTGAATACGGTGGATAGCCGCTCCATCCTGCAGTCGAGAATTTGCCGACAACAAGCGAAATGAGCACCAGACCGGCGCCAGCCGCGGTAAGCCATAGGCTGATCGCGTTCATGAACGGGAAAGCGACATCGCGCGCCCCGATCTGCTGCGGCATGATATGATTGATCAGCCCCGAGAGAAACGGCATGGCCATGAAGAAGATCATGATCGTGCCGTGAGACGTGAAAGATCTGGTCGAAATGCTCGGCAGGCAGATAGCCTTCGTTGCCGGAGGCGATGGCCTGCTGGCTCCGCATCATGGCGGCATCGATAAAGCCGCGCATCAGCATGACAAGCGCCAGCATGACATACATGATGCCGATCTTCTTGTGGTCGAGGCTCGAGACCCAGTCGAACAGCACGACGCGCCAGGCGCGCAGGTACGTAATGACGGCGATCACTGAAAGCGCGCCGAGCACGGTGATCGCTGCACCTGATGCAGCGATGGCGCTATAGAACGGAAATGCCTCGATGGTTAACCTACCGAACATTTCCCATTGCCCTTACCTCGCGTGTTCCGCCTCGGCAGTATCAGGGACGTGGTGAGCGGCACCACCATCGCGCCATTTCTCGATGATCGTGTCGAAAAGGTTGGGCTCAACTCCAGAATAATAGGTCACTGGAACTTTCGTGCTTGGCTTTGCGAGTTCCTCGTAGGCGGCTGCATCGAGCGTCTCGGATGAAGCCCTTACCTTCACCACCCAGGCATCGAAGTCATCTCCGGTGGCAGTTGCGATGGCCCGAAATTGCTGATCGGCAAAACCGCGCCCGCTGTATTGGACATTGCGGCCCCAGAACTCCCCTGGTTCATCGGCGAGAAGATGCAGCCGCGTCTGCATGCCGGCCATGGCGTAGATTTGTCCGCCCAGCGCCGGTATGACGAAGGAATTCATCACCGTGTCCGACGTAATTCTGATGGCCAGTGGCCTGCCCGACGGAAAAACCAGCTCGTTGACGACGGCAATGTTTTGCTCGGGATAAATGAAAAGCCACTTCCAGTCTTGCGCCACAGCCTCGACCTGAAGCGGTGCAACGCCTGGGTCGATCCCCTTGTACGGATCGAGCCGATGTGTGCCATCCCACAGATGGAAACTGAGCCAGAATATGATCCCTGCTGGCACACCCCAGATCAGAATTTCTGCAGGCCAGTAATAGGCGAGGTTCGGCATGTACCGCGCATTTCGGTTGGTTCCGCGATACCACCAGGTGAACAGCGCGGCCATGATGAAGACCGGGACGATTACGATCATCATGATGGCTACGGCGTCGAACAGGAGCTGTCGTTGCGCGTGTGCGATCGGGCCTTTAGGCTCAAGAACTGGGTTCGTGACTGCGCCGCACTCGGTTGAGAGCAGCGTCAGCCATGCGGCTACCGCGACTGTCTGCAACCGATAGGCAAAACCTTGTCTCACGATCAGGCCTTGCGATTCGATTTGTCTGTCGGCGAGGCGGAAGCCTAGCGCCAGTATCGTAATAAGCGATGGCCCTCAGGCTCGCGTCAGTCCTGCTGTTTTCACGCTGCCGCGGGCAGGACTACATTCGCTCAGCTCCACAATCATAAACTCCGAGCCGTTTCCGCGGATCAACCGCTTCGACACGCACGGTCCGGCGAGACAATTAGCACGCACCGGCGATGCACCGGCCCGAGCGTCACTGCAGCCGTTGCAACTTGGTAGAGCAAGGGTTGGAATCGATGATAGCTGTAACAATCTATTAAGGTTACTTCGAACGAGCGCTCGAGCGAGCAGTTTTCGGCGGAAAGCCGACAAATCCCGCACCACTCGGGAAGTTGGATCAGATTATCGTCCTCCACCATTTCCCCCCAAATTCCGATTAACCAAGGACGGTTCCACGACAATCCCAAACTATCCCGCTGGGCAACCTGGCGATATAGATGGTGTCGGATCTCGATCTGACCGCAGCTAAGTCGGTTCGCCCATTGATCCAGCGTTCATTCGATCTGACGGATTTACGGCGTAAACCGGTTGCAATGCGATAGCCCGCAGCAATGGCACACCCACTCGAGGATTATGCCCTTATCGGTGACTGCGAAACAGCGGCGCTGGTAGCCCGCGACGGCTCGATCGATTGGCTCTGCTGGCCCAGGTTCGACAGCGGAGCCTGCTTTGCCGCATTGCTCGGCAATCCCGAGCATGGGCGATGGAAGATTGCGCCGGTGGATCCTGGGGTACAGATCAAGCGGCGATACCGCAGGGATACTCTGGTCCTTGAGACCGAATTTTCGAACTCCTGACGGTGCCGTCACACTGGTCGATTTCATGCCGCCCCGCGCTCCACTTACCGGTGACATACGACCGGAACCAGGCAAGGCATCGGATGTCGTTCGCATTGTCAGGGGTAAGCGCGGCCAGCTCGCCATGTCCTGCGAGCTCATCCTGCGCTTTGACTACGGCCAGGTGGTCCCTTGGGTGACGCGGTTGGAAGAAAACGCGCTGCGTGCCGTCGCAGGGCCGAATATGACTGTGTTGCGCACGCCGGTTTCATTGAAAGGAGAGAATTTTAAGGCCGTCGGAAACTTTATCGTGTCAGAAGGCGACACGGTCCCTTTCGTTCTCAGCTACGGCCGCTCCTATCGAGCGCCCCCCGAACCGATCGACCCTCTCGCCGCGCTTTCCAGAACCGAGGAGGTCTGGCGCGACTGGCTGCAGGGTTGCCGCGAAGTTGGCAGGTGGTCGGATGCTGTACGCCGTTCTTTGATCACGCTCAAGGCACTGTCTTATCGCCCGACGGGCGGCATCGTTGCGGCGCCGACGACCTCTTTGCCGGAGCAACTCGGTGGTTCGCGGAATTGGGATTATCGCTATTGCTGGCTGAGGGATGCGACATTCACCCTGTTGAGCTTGATGAATGGCGGATTTTATCAGGCCGCGCGCGATTGGAGCGAATGGCTATTGCGTGCCGTCGCAGGAAGTCCGCAACAAATCCAAATCATGTACGCCATCGACGGAGAACGAAGGCTGACCGAATTGGAGCTGCCGTGGCTGCCGGGATACCAGGGCGCAAAACCGGTGCGCATCGGCAATGCCGCATCCAATCAACTCCAGCTCGACGTCTATGGCGAAGTGATGGACGTCTTTTATCAAGGCCGAAAGGGTGGAATGGGCTCACTCGACGTCGATTTGCAGCGGGCGCTTCTGGATCATCTCGCTGAGATCTGGCGCGAGCCGGACGAAGGGATCTGGGAGGTCCGTGGCGGGCGCCAGCATTTCACCTACTCCAAAGTCATGGCCTGGGTCGCATTCGATCGCGCCATCAAGCTAAACGAGGAGTTCGGAATTGGAAGCCTGCTCGATCGCTGGAAAGCCATACGACAGGAAATTCACGACGATGTTTGCCAGAAGGCTTTCAACTCCGATATTGGCGCGTTTACTCAGTACTACGGCGCTGAAGTGCTCGACGCGAGCGTACTCCTGATGCCACTTGTAGGCTTCCTTCCGGCTACCGATCCACGTGTCCGGAGCACAGTGGCCGCGATAGAACGCCATTTGATGGTCGACGGCCTCGTAATGCGTTACGATACGCGTGAAAGCAAGGACGGTCTTCCGCCCGGAGAAGGAGCTTTTCTGGCCTGCAGCTTCTGGTTCGTCGATAACCTTGTAATGCAAGGCCGGATCCAGGAAGCTGAGCGGCTATTCGAGCGCCTTTGTGGACTCGCCAACGACGTCGGGCTACTGGCCGAGGAATACGACCCATCGGCCAAGCGCTTGGTCGGTAATTTTCCGCAGGCTTTCTCCCACATCGCGCTGGTCAATAGCGCCCACAACCTCGTTCGTACGGAGAATCCGCTCAAACAGCGTGCCGGACACCATCGCGCACGTGCGAGGTGATTGGTTTATCGCCGGGAATGACATTCGTAACCAAGTGTCCGGAGCGGGTTTAGCGCGAACCACAACGTACAGGGAGGTCACAGGCAATGGCTCGTTCTCCCGATCACGATGGCGCAATGTATACCGCCTATCGCGGCGAATTCCATCAAGTACTCGGCCCCCAGTTTCAGCTGGCCGCTTTGATCAAGACGAACGCCCATGAAGGGCCAGTCTATGTCCCCGCCGAGCATGCGCTGTATTTCACGACCGTGCCGGAGGCCGGACCTAAGAATATCGCGATAAAGCGCGTGCAATTAGTCGGCGAAGAATTTCCGTTCGAAGCTCAGGCACCCGAAACGGTCCAGTTTCCCTCGAACATGGCGAACGGCATGACGCTCGACCGTGAGGGGCATCTCGTGATCTGCGAGCAGGGCTATAAGGAAACCCCAGCACGGATCAGTCGTATGAACCTCAAGACCCGTGCGGTTGAGACGGTGGTTGATCACTGGCGGGGACTTCACTTCAACTCCCCAAACGACGTCGTGGTAAAGAGCGATGGCAGCATATGGTTCACCGACCCGAACTACGGCGAAGTCCAGGGCTTCAAGGGCGCATCCGAGGTCGGCACGTACGTCTATCGCCACGACCCTGCCACGGGCGAGACGACGGTTGTCGCTGACAGCTTCAATAAGCCGAACGGACTAGCCTTTTCGCCGGATGAATTGGTGCTCTACATTACCGATACGGGCGCCAATCAAGCGCCGGGCACCTATTTCGTCGGCCTGCCCCATCACGTCCTCGCTTTCGACGTACACGGCGCGCGACACTTGCGGAACGAGAGGCTGTTTGCCGTGGTCACTCCGGGAATTCCGGACGGCATCAAGGTCGACAGCCAAGGCCGCGTCTACACCTCCTCGGCAACCGGCGTTCAGGTGTTCACCCCGGAAGGCGATCTGCTGGGCGAAATCATGGCGCCGGGCGTGGCGAATTTCACTTTCGGAGGCCCGCGAAACGATGTTCTGTTCATTCTGTGCGATACCGTGATCTGGCAGGCAAAGCTTCAGGCGTGTGGAAATGCTATTCTCTGATCGATTTTGTTCTCTTATTCTTGCACCTATCGCATGACTTACACCTGTCATACCGGGGCTTGTCCCCGGTATCCAACTCTCCCCAGGCGACGGAGCAAGCGACACAATGGATCCCGGCGACAAGCGCCGGGATGACATCCGCGGGTCAAGTTCGTCTGGCGCAGAATACAAGGGCGCCGGTGAGTTCATTTTAGCTCATGTGATGCAGGCCGAGGATCTTTCCCGGACAATCGAACGCAGAGTTCGTGTCGCTGCGCTTCTCAAGCCAGCCGCTCCAACAAGTGGTCACCTACCCGAAGGGCATTGGCAATCGCGGTCAGCGAAGGGTTTACCGCACCGATGCTGACGAAAAAGCTCGTGTCCACGACATAGAGATTATCGAGTTCGTGCGCTTTGCAGTTCACGTCGAGAACAGATGTCCGCGGATCCCGTCCGAAGCCGACACGTTCCAGCCTGATGCGCGCAGCCCGCGATGGGAATTTCGGTTTTCATGTAGGCATGGCGCGGGATCAGGTGATCAGGATGCATTCCCAGATGGCCCAACATCGACTTGAGTTTCTCGTATAGCTTCTGTGCGGGCACCTGGTTATTCGGTGTATAGCTCAGTGTCAGTCTGCCTGAGCGATCAACCGTGACCCGATTATTCGGGTCGGGCAAATCTTCCGTCGTGAGCCAAAAATCAACGGCGTGGTAGGCGATCTCGTCGAGTAGACGCATCGGAAGGAGGGCGGTTTCGATCGGTTTCTCCCCTCGAAACATCGGGCCTAATGACTTCCCCATCATCTGGATATTGCCCATAGGGAAATCAAATCCATCCATGCCAAAATAGAAATCGTTCAACGCAATCGTTTTCTGGAACATGGTCGGGTTAGGCTCAATGGAAATCGCAAGCACGGCCTGGCTGTTGTGAAACATATAGTTCCGCCCAACCTGGTCCGAGCCGTTGGCGAGCCCATTCGGGTGCTTGTCGTTGGCCGACATCAGCAACAGCTTGGCACTGTTCGCCGCGCCGCAGGACACGACGATGATGTCTCCACGGAAAACGTCCTGCTCGCCCTCGACCTCCGCTACCACTGATGTGACGGAAGTGCCGGCAGGATTAGTTTCGAGTCTGAGTGCCTGCGCATTGCGAATGAGAGTCGACATTGGGGAACTCGAGGGCCGGTCGCACCGCAATAACTTCTGCATCGGATTTGGCGTGCACCAGGCAGGGAAAGCCATCGCAGGTTTGGCACCGGATGCAGGTGCTGTACGCCATGTTGCTCTCGTCCAGCATGATCGCGCTGGGCGCCGGGAATGGATGGTAGCCGGCCGCGGCAATATCGTCGCAACAGCTGCTGGATACGCGGTTCGTGGGAGAGTGGCGGACACGGATACGGGCCGCTGGCGGGGGGCTCAGTCGGATCCTGCCCCCGTAGCCCGTGAACGTGGTACATCTGCTCGGCTTTGGTGTAATACGGCTCCAATTCCTCATAGGTAATTGGCCACGCCGGAGAGATCCCATCGTAATGACGTACTTCTCCGAAATCCTCCCGGCGCAGGCGAAAAAGCGCCGCACCAAACATTTTGGTCGCGCCGCCGACAAAATAATGCACCTGCGGCTGAAACGGTCGACCGTTGCGGTCGTACCAGGTGTCCGGCGAGACGTAGCGGTTTTCGGGGAAGACTGCAGTCGCATTCCAATTCAGCGCTTCCCGCTTAAGCCAGTCGCCGCGCTCGAGGATGAGAATGCTTTTGCCCGAAGGAGCAAGATGCCGGGCCAGCGTACCACCGCCAGCCCCACTGCCGATGATGATGACGTCAAATTGCTTATCCATAGCGGCTGATCCGCTATAACCCGACACTGCTTTGCATCAGTCCGCCATCTGCAAAAATGCTGGTGGCGGTGAGATAGCTCGCGCCGTCGCCGGCAAGAAAGGCAACAACGCTCGCGATTTCCTCCGGACGCGCCATGCGCCCGAGCGGAATGGCCGAATTCAGCTTCTTGAGCTTGGTCGGATCTTCCATAGTGCTGAGATTGATCGGCGTCTGCACCGCACCCGGTCCGACGCCCACGACGAGAATATTGTGGGGCGCGAGCTCTACACCGGCCGTGCGCGTCAGCATCCGCATTCCTCCCTTCGAAAGACAGTAGGGAGTATTGCCAGGCATAGGCCAGTCCTCGTGGACCGACGTAATATTGATGATGCGACCCCCTTCGCCCTGCTTGATCATCTGCTTGGCAGCGACTTGCGTACCGAAAAATGCGCTTTTAAGGTTAATTTCCAAAACCTTGTCGTATTGATCCTCGGTCGTATCGAGAACAGAGGTCCGGGTTTCGACTCCGGCATTGTTGACCATGATATCAAGTCGCCCGAAATGAGCGACCGCCGCATCGACCAGCCGCTGCAAATCATCAATCTTACTTACGTCGGCATCCACGCCGATGGCTTGTCCGCCGAGCTTGGCAATCTCTCGCTCCAATTCCGCGGTGGCCTCGGGGTGCACGACGTAGTCGATGACAACGCCAGCGGCGCCTTGCCGAGCCAGCTCAAGAACGATGGCCTGACCAATTCCGCTGTTGCCGCCGGTGACGATCGCGACCTTGTTCTGCAGTGACATCGGCGTCTCCTCGGTCGTGGTGGATGCGGACGGGTTAGTTAGTTAGCCATTGCCGGACTGCGGTTGGCTCTCCCCGCTCTGTCCCACGCGCAATCTCGGGCCTGAGTGTTCGATGAGCCCGGTTTACGAGCCAAATCTCATGACCGCGGAGATCACCATACCTAAGACGAATGCACCAAACAGCGCCGCATAGAGCGCGATGCGGCGCGGCTCCTTGTCCAGATAGAGCTCGTATTGCCTCGCCCATTCTCCCGGATAGTGCCGGCCGGTTGCCTGATGCTCGGGCCGGGTAGACGTGGGCCGGGGAAACGGAGGCTCCGTTCTCGTGGTCACATCGAAGCTTTCATTGGCGCCGACCAAACGCAGTCCCGCGCTTTTGGTTTCAAGTTTCAACGCGAGAATCGCAATGGGTTGGTTAACAGAGATTGGTGCCCGGAGGCCAACTCTGGAAACCGTCGCAGAAAGCACTTGGGGTTGGCGCCACTGCGTATGATCTCAAGTAGATTGGTTCGCTATGCTGAGGAAGTCCGCAGCGAACACGTGCTTCCGAGCGAACAGTCGAGCGAGCGTCAGGCTCTTCATTTTCCTGGGCGAATGCTCCTCCCGTCACGTCCTGAGGGTGATGGTGGTGCCCCAGGGATCGGTCAGGTTCATGCCTTCCGCACTGACCGTCAGCTCAATACCCGCGCTCCGGGCGCGAGCGGCAATGTCCGCAACCAAACCATCTCGGACGATGATCTCTAATCTGTCGAGGCCCGCCATTCCGTGCGAGCGGCGCCCGGCGCCGCGGCTGTTCCAGACGTTGGCTGCCAACTGATGATGGTAGCCGCCACTTCCATAAAAAACTCGCGCCAGGATAGCGAGTTGTGATGTCGAAACCGAGGATATCGCGATAGAAGCGGTCCGCCACAGCCGTATCGCCGACTTGCAGGTGGACGTGGCCAATGATGCCGTCCTGCGGAAAGCCTGCCCACTTCGTTCCCTCGGTCGGCCTTTAGGAGGTCCGGCACGTCGAGTGGCTTTGTCGTCATTCGTATAGTGTCATCCGAACTGCGCCAGCGCGAGATGGGGCGGTCAGCATAGACCTCGATGCCGTTGCCCTCGGGATCGGCGAGATAGATCGGCTTCACTGACGATATGATCCGATGCGCCCTGAAGCGGTACGTTCGCTTCGGTGACATGGGCGAGCCAGCGGGCAAGGTCGGCACGCGACGGCATCAAGAAAGCCGTGTGAAAAAGTCCGGCCTCGCGCGGATCACGTGGCTTTAGGGTGGTGTCGCCCTCGAGCTCGAGGAGAGAGGTTTCGCGCGTGCCGAGCGTGACGCTGTGCTTCCCCTCAGCGATCGGGGAGAGACCGAGAATGCGGCGGTAGAAGCTGGAGACGGCTTCAAGATCCCGTACTTTCAGCCGGACGGTGCCGATGCGCATCGGCGCGGCTCTCATGTCGAAATAGTCGGTGGCATTGGTCATGGCAGTTACTCCGGGCAGATGGAATTGGCCGCGGTCCCCGAACCGCGGCCAAATGAGATCATCGGTCGTGGTCGCGCTTTAGAGCGAATGCGCCATCGCCGAGCAGGGCCTGCACGACCAGGGTCACTGCCCAGAACGCGGGAAATTCCCATCCGCCACCTTCATTGGAGAAGAAAAAGCCCGCTGCGCCGTGCGGCGTGTAGATCGAGCCGATCAGGATCGGCACAAGTGCCAGCGACACCCAGCGAGTCCAGAAGCCCAGGATCAGGGCGAGGCCACCGAAAAGCTCAGCGGCAATAACGACGTAGGCGAGCGCGCCGGGTAAGCCGAGGCTGGTGAAATAGGCCGCAGTCCCCGCTGGCGTGAAAATGAACAGCTTCAGGCCCGCATGGGCGAAAACAGGATGCCCATCGAGATGCGCAGGATCGTGGCGGCCAGATCGGCGTTGGTGACGCCGTCCAGGAGCGACGGTCGGGCGGTGTGCTGAACGGTTGCGTAAGTCATTGTCATGGTCCTTGTGAGCAAGTGGATCAACCGGCGTACTGCCGGGTGGAGTGACGTTCGTGCCGTGGTCCGGACGATCGCTGTACAGTGGTCAGCATCGCCAATCACCGGCTCAACGCCTCACGAAAAGAACATGGCGAAGATTGCCGGTGGCGATAATCCAGCCTCGCAGAAGATGATTGCGTCCCGATGGAAGCAATCTCACCAGCCTGCTTCCCAAGCGGGCGTGCCCTGGTAGCGCTCTATGAGCATGTCGACGAGGAGCCGCACCTTCGCCGCGAGATGGCGGCTATGGGGGTAAAGAAGGTAGACGTCGTAGGGTTCGACCTCGAACTCCTGCAGTAGCCGGATCACCCGTCCGCTGCGGATAGCGTCGCCCGCCACAAACGCGGGAAGGCGGGCCAGCCCGAGACCGGCCTCGACAGCTTGAAGGCACGCGGCCGCATTGGAGTAGCGGATACGACCGTTCACGGTGACGGCGCGGTCTCGGCCTTTCGCGTCTTTGAAGGCCCACCGTTGTGGTTCGCGGAAGTTCGTGTCGACGATGCAGTTATAACGCGCGAGGTCATCTGGCGAGTTGGGCATGCCGTGCTCGTCCAGATAGGCGGGCGCGCCAACGACGACGATGCGGACGGCGCACAGCCGGCGGATGATCAGGCTGGAATTTGCAGGCCGACCGATGCGTATGGCCATATCGAAGCCTTCGTCGAGCAGATTGACCACCCGGTCCGTGAAGCTCACGTCGAGCTCGATATCCGGATAACGGGCGGCGAAGGCATTGAGGGCTGGTGCAAGCTCCAGGATGCCAAAGGTAAGCGGCGCCGTCAGGCGAAGCTTTCCTCGCGGAGACTGGGAAATGTTGCGGATGTCGAGATCCAGCGTGTCGAGCTCGTCGATGATCGGGCGCAGACGCTCGTAATAGGCCCGGCCCGCCTCTGTTGGCGTTACCGATCGCGTCGTCCGGTTGAGAAGCCGCACGCCAAGGTGGGCTTCGAGCCGCGAAATCAGCTTTGAAGCTTGGCCGGAGCTCGTGCCCAGGCGCTCAGCCGCCCCCGTAAAGCTGCCCGTCTCCATCACCGCGATGAACATCCGGTCGCATTCGAGACGATCCACTCCTTCCTCCGGGGGTGCAATCAACATCGGCAGAAGGTCACTTTACGCGGCTTAGGCAGCAATGACTATGATTTACGTTGGAGTGACGTTGCGTATCGCTGCTAACGACTGGGTTTGGTGCAATCACTGGGCTGGTCGCGGCAGTTTCCGAGCTAGAGCGATAGCTCGACAGTTACTTCAGGCTAGCCGCGCATTGCGAAACATGCCGCCTTCGGACCGCAACAGAATGCAGATGAACTACGATCAAGATGAGCGCGATCAGCAATGAGGTTAGGCAGATTACGGCGAGAAATCCTCCGCGGGCGGGAGCCAAGCTCATAGCACCCCCCAAGACGGATCCCATGGCATATCCGAGTTCAAAGCTGGTGTTCAGTACCCCCGAAGCCGACCCGATTTCGCGAGGCTCGACGTGCTCGAGCGTGGTGTAGTTGATCGTCGGCTGAACAAAGCCCATGCCGATGCCCGTAAGTACGACACCTGGTACGACAGCCCAAATGGATGTCTGCGTGCCGTCTGGTAAAGCTACGAGAAACAGCCAACCGTAGGCAACCAAGAGTAAGACGCATCCCACTACTATCAGCCGACGCCCCACCTGGGCGGTGAGCCTCCCGACTGCACTGGCGGTCAGTGAAAATGCCAGTGCGAGGGGCGCGAAGATCAGGCCGGAAATAAGCGCGGAGTGATCAAGCTCCAGCTGAACGAATACTGGAAGTGCGACGAAAAGTGCGGCGTTGTTCGCATAGAACAACAGCGCCAACACATTTCCGATCGAGAAACTGGAATTTGAAAACAACGACAGCTCAACAAGCGGAATCCTGCCGTGCCGAGCGCGCCGGCGCAGCCAAAAAACAAAGGCTGCGCTGGCGAAGGGAAAGGCCACAAAACAGGCAAATGCCCAGCCTGGCCACCCTTGCTCGACACCAAACGTGAGGGGTGTTGTCAGGGTTACCAAGGCGAAGGTCAGCAGCAAAATGCCGATGGTGTCCAACGAATGTCCATCGGCGCCGGAAAGTTTGCTTTCCGCGACCCAGATCTGCGCTGCCGCGAACGCCAGCACACCGACGGGAATGTTGACCAGAAAGATGGTTCTCCACCCCAGACCGAAGATATCGGCGGCAATCAGGACGCCGCCCACGATTTGTGCGGTCGTGGCGGCAAGGCCTGAAACGAACGCAAACGCTCCAAAGGCTTTGCCGCGATCTTCTCCTTCGAAGTTGGCCTGAATGATCGAAAAGACCTGCGGCATCATGAGCCCTGCTCCAACACCCAGCAGGGCGCGGGCAAGGATAAGTGTGACCGGATCAGGCGAAAGGCTGGCGGCCAGCGAGGCCGCCGTGAACATAGCGAGGCCTGCGGAGAAAATCCGGCGACGGCCATAAAGATCGCCAAGACGCCCACCAGTGATCAGAACTAAGCCGAAGGAAAAATTATACGCAGCAAGAATCAGCTGCATGTCTGCAGTGGTGGCCCCGAGGTCCGCTCGGATCGCGGGCGCCGCTACCGCAGTGATGAAGACGTCCATGATGCCCATGAATGCGGCCGAAAGGACGATCCAGAGGCCCACCCATGGATTGGGGCGGCGCAGCGCCGCCCGATCACTCTCCGCAAGTGCCATATCCCTATCGCGTTTGGATGTGTTTAGGCTTGAAAATTCACGAGACGGCGAGGTCATTTACGTCCGCCAATTGGCGCCGGTTTTCGCCGGGTGGACCGCTCGCATGCTGATCGCAAGCCGGTTCAAAGCGTTGATATTGGCAACCGCAATCGTCAGATTTACGAGCTCTTCCTCTGAGAAGTGCCGACGCGCCTCGGCGAATACCTCATTCGGTACGTGGGTCTCGGATACGAGCGTGACGGCCTCCGTCCAGGCGAGAGCAGCGCGCTCGCGTTCGCTGTAAAGAGGTGATTCACGCCAGGCGTTGAGAAGGTAGATGCGTTCCTCGCTCTGGCCGCGGCTGCGCGCCTCGTGCGAATGCAAATAGATGCAATAGGCGCACCCGTTGATCTGAGAAGCTCGGATATTGATCAGATCGAGAAGGCTAGGCTCGATGCCGCAGCGGCGAACATAAGAATCGAGCGTCAGCATCGCCTTGAGCCCTTCGGGAACCCGCCGGCCGTAGTCTATTCTGGGAGTCATGCGTCCTCCGTCTGATGGCTTGGTGACCGTCTGCAAAGACGGAGCTGACGCTTCGTTGTGACAGGCCGCTGCACTGAAGCCGAACAACCTCGAGCGGGCGCCCAGACTACCGACTTAAGCTAATTTCTAGCAGAGCTGTCACACCGGCCGATTTTGATCGTCTATCAAGCGATGTGTCGAACAAATGCTATGCCGACCACCATCGATGAGCTTGAAAATCTGAGGCCACGACTGTTCAGGCTGGCCTACCGCATGCTGGGCTCACGTCAGGAGGCGGAGGATGCTGTGCAGGAGGCCTTCTTGCGCTGGTACCGGGCTGGAACAGCAGAGGTTCGCTCGCCAGAGGCTTGGCTAGTCACGGCGTTGTCGCGTGTCTGTATCGACCGTCTGCGCGCTCTTTCGGCCGAGCGCGAAGCGTATATCGGCCCGTGGCTGCCTGAGCCGCTGGTCGGAGAAGAGCCGCCGCCACCCGACCACGCGACAGAACTCGCCTCCGACGTTTCGATGGCCCTCCTCCTCGTCCTCGAGCGGCTTGCGCCCGAGGAGCGGGCAGCCTTCCTCATGCATGACGTGTTCGACTGTGGCTATCCTGAGATCGCCGCGGCACTTGGCAAGAGCGAAGCAGCCTGCCGGCAGCTCGTGCACAGAGCACGCGAGCGCGTGCGTCGCGAGAGGCCGCGTTTCCAGGTCTCCGAAGCGGCACACCGGCGGCTCGTCGAAGCTTACGTGCAAGCCGTGCAGGAGCGTGATGCTCAGCGCATCGCCGCCTTGCTTGCCCCTGATGCCGTATTCGTCAGCGACGGTGGCGGGAAAACCTGGGCGGCCCTACGGCCGGTGTTGGGAGCCGAACGCATCGCACGTATGGAGGTGGGCGTCGTCCGCAAGCTACCCGGCCGCTTTGACATCCGCGTTACCTTGGTGAATGGCCGTGCCGGGGCGGTGGGATTTCTCGACGGCCGCGCCCACGCGGTGACATCCTTCGACACAGACGGGCAACGCATCCTGTCGGTGATGCGTATACTCAATCCCGAAAAGCTCAAAGGGCTGTCGATCTATCCGCCGACCACTGACGAGTCGAAAGTCTGAACGGTAATAAACCAAGCGTGACCGCTCTATTTCTGCATCCGCTCTGCGACAGCACTGGCGGAGCTAACTCTTACATGAGGTGCGGGGCTTGGATTATGCCTGATCGCAATATCTTACGACATACATCGCAATGATCGGCTTCTGCTTTTCGGGACCGCACCTATGTAGGCAGACGTCCTATGCGAAAGCGAGTAGCGACCACAGACTACCGCATTATCGGCCAATAATCGTGCGAGAGGCTGTAAATCACGCCAATTCTGCGCTTGGCAACCTCATTTGGAGACTATGGAAAAGTGAACGGCATTACATAAATGGCGACGGGACACATGGCAAAGCACAGGATCTACACGACGAGCTTCGCAAGCATATATCCGCATTACATCGCAAAGGCAGAGAAGAAGGGGCGCACCAAGGCAGAAGTCGATCAGATTATCTGCTGGTTGACGGGATATGATGACGAACAGCTCGCTGCCCAGCTGAAGAAGCAAACCGACGTCGAGACGTTCTTCGCAGAGGCTCCCGCGCTCAATCCCGCGCGTACGCTAATCAAAGGTGTGGTGTGCGGTGTCCGCGTAGAGGAGATACAGGAGCCGACCATGCGCGAAATTCGCTACCTGGATAAGCTGATTGATGAGCTCGCGCGAGGAAAAGCGATGGACAAGATTTTGAGAAAGACGTGACTTAGTGGTCAGTCAATTCCGGCTGCACCTTGCGGCGCAGCCAGGAAGGTAGCACTACTCCGCTGACTTAACGGCGTTGCTGTTGCCATTGACGGTTTTGCGCAGCTACTCCGGCAGTCAAGAAGTGTCTTCTAGCTGCTACTCGGCGCGAATAAGCTCGGACGCTTGGGCCTTTCCGGCGAGGGTGTGTGTTCTGTTCGCTTGGTCGATGCGAACAAGGATTTGCGCTCGGTTCACGCGGCCGAAGTAGTTCGCGGCACTCAGCGAGTAAGGCATTGTGCTCACTTCCCTAATCCCAAAAACAACTCCGTCTTCGTCACCGGAGGCGGGTTCCATTCGCCGGTCAGGGCCTCTTCCTTGGGCGCGTAAAGGCGCATCGTCAGATTGAAGGGACCCTTTGGTGCCGGCAGCCAGTTGGCCTCTTTGTCGGGGCCCGGACTTTCGTTCTGGAAATAGAGATCGAGTGAGCCATCACTGTTGTACTTGAGCGGCATCCAGCTGCTCAGTGCAAAACGGTTGAGCGGATTTGCGACCTGGAAGCCTTCCGCGTCATAGAGGGTGATCGACCAGAACGCATCGACAGGCGGGATCATTCCCTTGCTGAAGTGCAGCGTGTACTTGTTAGCGCCATCGAGCGGCCGGCCACCGTCGTCGCTGACGTTGAGCGGATAAATCGCATCTTGCGGTAAGTTGGCGCCGAGGCCTTGCTGCGCGACGATGGCGCGTTTCAGGTAGTCATTGCCGTAGACGCCCATGGTCGTGGTGTTCATCAGCCAGCCGTTCGTGACGCGCGCGAGCGACGGCAACATTTGCGCCATCAGTTTTTGTGCATCCTCCGGAACCCTGTCGAGCGCTGCTTTGACCGTCGGATTGGACTCGATGTCGAAACTCTTGCCGGGCTCGAGGCCGATCCGCTTCAGCAGCGGGAGAATGGACTGATCGGTGATGTGGGGCGGCTGCCGCTTCAGGATCTCGGCCGCCGTCGTAAAGAACTCCGCCGCTGGCATCCGGCTCAGGCGCGGGGGCTGACCTCAAGGAGGCCACCGACAAGTACCTTGCCGCCAAGCTGGACGCTTTCAAGAACGAGAAGCATCGCCAGCAGTGGCGAAGTACTCTGGAAACATACGCGCATCCGGAGCTTGGCAAGACGCTGGTCAGTGAGATCAGCACGCAAGATGTTCTGCGTGTGCTGGAGCCGATTTGGCGCCAGAAGACAGAAACGGCGTCGCGCCTGCGCGGTCGCATTGAGGCTGTGCTATCATGGGCAACCGTTGCCGGTCATCGCACCGGCGACAATCCCGCGCGTTGGGCCGGCAACCTGAAAGAACTACTTCCCGCGCCTTCGAAGGTGGCGAAGGAGACAAATCATCCGGCCGTCCAGCTCGGTGATGCGCCTCGCTGGTTTGAGGCATTGCGTGGCCGCGATGGGATCGGCAGTCGGGCACTCGAGTTCCTCGCCCTTACCGCCGCCCGTTCGCAGGAGGTTCGCGGGGCGACGTGGGACAAATCGATTTCGAAAAGGGGCTGTGGATCGTTCCAGGTGCTCGGATGAAGATGCGTCGAGAGCATCGCGTTCCGCTGTCCGGCGATGCGGTCAAGCTGTTGCGCTCCCTCCCGTCGTTTGCCGGTTCTGAGGGGCTGGTGTTCCCTGCGCCTCGCGGCGGCCAGTTGTCCGATATGACGCTTTCCGCGACGATGAAGCGGCTGCATGAAGCCGATGTGGAGAAAGGAGGGCCAGGCTTCGTGGACCGGCAGTCGAAGCGGCCTGCGGTGCCGCACGGTCTACGCAGCACGTTTAGAGACTGGATCGCTGAGAAGACCACCTATCCGGGTGAAATGGCGGAAGTCGCGCTCGCACATAAAATATCGAACGCCGTCGAGGCGGCTTATCGGCGTGGCGACATGATCGAGAAGCGCCGGCAGATGATGGCGGCGTGGGGCGATTTCCTTGCCGGCAGACGCGGTGCGATGGCAAGGGGCAGCAATGTCGTCTCGCTGCATGCGGTTGGGGGGACGCTTGAGCGCACTCCCGGACAACCCACTAGATACGTTTGCGCGTGCATACGCCGATCGTGGAATGACGATAGGTGATGCTCGTGATCTCATAATTTTGCGGTGCCTCAATGCCGGAGATGTCTCCGCCTTCTCTTATTTCGTGCTCGCCGGGCATCAGCCCGGCCGCGAGGTATTGCGCACACTGGCCTATATGATGGCAAATGCCGTCCCGATGGTAATCGAGGATCAGGTTCCCTTCACGCTGGTCTCAAAAACGCGCAGGCCAGGCAGGACGGGCAAGCGCCCTGATCCGCTGGTCGAAATGCGCGATGAGCTATTGCGCTGAACGTAGAGGCTGAGAAGAAAGGCAGGCATGGTTCCTATGACGCGGCTATATTGACCGTGCACGAGCGCATCGGGAAGGCAGTGAGAACGAAAACTATTCGCAACGCGTATGACCGCTATGCGCGGCAGGGCAAGAAATCAGACAATTAGTTTCCTCGCAATTTCAAAGACATAAGTGACGGATTGCGGCACATTGCGACCACCAGCAACCGATGGGGGCGCGCAAATGGGTAACTACAAGAAGTATCTTCGAGACAAGATTGGTCATCTCCCGTCTGCCATGCCGCCAGTGGGGTGGCGTCCGCGCCGGAAGAGCCGGTGACATGAGTGTCGATCCATTCGACATGCCGATGCAGGGCCGTGTGGGCTGCTGGGGGCGCTCCCTGTCCTGCCGGGTCTGCCCCAGCGCCAAGGTCGTCGCGGCCGGCCTCTGATGCGCGCTCGGTGCCCGCTATACGGAACGCGCCTGAGCCATTGGGCCGCGTAGGGCAAATCATGGGCGTGGACCGGTTTGACGTGGAGCTTGAAGCTTGGCTGGCCGATCGGCAGTGGTTCGTCAAGCGCAATCGGCTGTCCGACGAGCTGGAAATTCACGGCCCCAATGGCATCATCCCCATGACCGATGAACGGCTCGCGGAGATCCGCTTTACTGTGGCCTACGCCTCGAACAACAAAGAGCCTGCAAAGGACAAAATTGCCGATGCCGTGTCGCTCATTGGTGAGCGGCGAGCGTATCATCCGGTTTTGGATTACCTTGCCGGCCTGCGCTGGGACGGCGTTCACCGGCTTGATCATTGGCTGGTTGACTACTTCGGGGCGGAGGACACGCCCCTGAATCGGGCGTTCGGACGGAAAATCCTGTGCGCAGCTGTCCGCCGCGTGATGCATCCCGGCTGCAAGTTCGACGCGATGCTAGTGCTGGAGGGCGCGCAGGACCTCGGAAAGTCTTCCGGCATCCGCGCCCTGTGCCCCGACCAGGCCTGGTTCACGGACCAGCTTGAAATCGGTGCCGACCCTAAAATTACGATCGAAAGGACGGCCGGGGCATGGCTCGTCGAGATGCCCGAACTCGATGGCCTGGGGCGACGCGACACCAATCGGGTAAAGTCCTTCATCACGACCACACATGACAGGGCGCGGCTCGCATATGGCCGATTTGCGGTCACCCGACCGCGGCAATTCGTGCTCTTCGGAACAACGAACGAAAGCCGCTACTTGAGCGATCTCACGGGCAATCGCCGGTTCTGGATCGTTCGGGTTATCAAGGCTGATCCTACCGAAATCGCGGCAATTCGGGACCAGCTGTGGGCTGAAGCCGTGCAGGCGGAGCCTGCTGAAAATCTGTGGCTCGACGATCCCGAGCTGAAAGCTGCCGCAGCAGAGGTGGTGCGCGAAGCGTCGGACTTCGGGCCATGGCTGGAACTGCTCGAAAGCCGCATCCCCGAGGGGGCCCTAAAGATCCCAGCCGTTGAGGTTTGGAAGCTGGTCGGGATCGAAGGTGCAGAAAGCATCAACAAGTTGACGAAGGCACATCACGCCCATATGCGGGCCGCAATGGCGGGGCTTGGCTTCGAGCGGAGGGACGCAGGCCTTCGAGACGAAGCCGGCAGGAAGGCGAAGGCGTATCTTCGCGGCGATCCGCATCGCGCTTGTTGGTGGCGGCCAGGTGATCCCACGCATGAGGAACCGCCTGACGAACCGCAATCGTTAAATGACTGGTGAAGTCATTTCCATCGCGAAAGCCGGCAGGTGATCCTTGCCGGCTTCTTTTGCATGCGACCAGTTCCGCGGGAACAGGTTCGTCGTGCGCGCCTTGGCCGGACTGGAACAGGTTCTAGTGTTTCTGGCACCGGTTCGACCTGAGCCGGTTCCAGGTCAGGTCGTTGATTATCTGCGCCGTTAGAACGGCGAGTTGCACGACAATCTCGAACGCTTCTATGCGGGCCGGTCGACCCTGAGAACGCATTCGCATCTCTGTTGCCCGACCCAACCGCGGGTTTTGCAACGGCGCTGTTGGGAGAGGTCACCCAGGCCGATATAAAGGCTGCCCTCACTTCGATCTTGTCGCAACCAACGATACGCCAGCAACTTGCTGACGCGCTCGACTATGCGGCTAACGGATTTTTGCCTCCCGCCGACTGGCCTGTTTTTGCTACCTATATTGGCAAGCAGCTTTATGAGGCATTCGGTCATCCGAACTGGCGACGCAGGATTAAACCGGCGAAGAGCGGCACGAGCGCTTGTGCCTTCGACTCCTACGCGTTCCGCTACAGTGAGGCGAGCAGCTTTGCAAATATGCGCATCGCGCGCTGCATCCACTGCCAGAAGTTCACATTGAACCTGAAGCCATGAGCCAGACACTGCCGTCACAGGCATTCTTTCTTCCTGCACCCTCCTCCGAGAATAACGGCGTGGACTTTCTTGGCTTGCGGCAGGCCAATCTCGATCTGATGGCTGATCTCATTCCCGGAATTAATA
The DNA here is from genome assembly GCA_963786775.1 of uncultured Pseudomonadota bacterium. Taxonomy (GTDB): domain Bacteria; phylum Pseudomonadota; class Alphaproteobacteria; order Rhizobiales; family Hyphomicrobiaceae; genus ZC4RG25. Next base: position 25,118 of record CAWBAM010000013.1, read on the forward strand.
ACGTCACCCGCTACGTACGCCCGTTCTCGTTACTGTGCTGGATTTTTTGGAAGTTTTACAAACTTTGCGATGGCGCCGGATTTAGCAGCCCTTCGAGCGACGACGTACGGGCTTTCAGGGAACGTGTGGAGATTTTGTTCACATGGGGGGCGCGCATAGCGGATGCTCCCGGTATACCCGGCAAGCGGGGCTGGTCCGCCTGGTGACGGAACGGTCGTCCCACTCTCCTTCAAGCAGTGGAAAAGAGTTCAGAGCAGCACCAGCCTTATCGCGGCTCTCTGGTATGGCCCAGCTTCCAAGACCGTCACCGGCCTTGGCTTTCTGGAGCCGGTTGCATCAGAATTTTTCCGCACTGTCGGAATGGGCACGACGCTAGCAGAAGCACTTGATAACGTGCTGCGCACCGAACCGGTTCTTTATAGTCGCTTGCTCGACAGACTTGATCCGGTCGAAGCCGGTGCAGAGGATGCGCGTGCCCTCTGGATGCTATGGGGCGTTGGCGCTCTGACCGAACCGGAACGTCATGCATTCAGGCAAGCTCTTTACGACGGCAACGCAGTAGGGGATTATCGTTCCCCGCTTGGGCAGCGCAGTATCACGATGGCGCTCGCCATGCACCATCTCACGCACTGCAGTGCCATCGCAAGCGACGGGGATATCCGCAAAGGAATGTATTTTGCGGCAACTGCCGACGGTGTTCCTTACAAGATACCCGCTGCGCTCGACCGCGCGCGCCGGAAATGGGTTGTTCTGCAGGTTCGCCAGCTCCAGCGCTACGCGCTCGAGGCCATGCTCTCGTGGTGCGAGCACATGATCATCTACGAAAACGTGCGCGATACTGCTGCCCTCACCGAGGCCGCCGTGGCGAGTCTGGAAGCATCCTTCCCGCTTGTTCTGGATGCCGGCATAGGTGGCATAATCAAGGGTCTCGATGAACAGTTCGATTCGCTGGAAGAGTTTATCGAACGTGGCCGCCGCGATGCCGCCTTCGATCCTTTCACGGTTATGGATGACATCAGGGAGGCGATGGTTGAACAGGATAGCGCCCTCATAGCACCCTGCCTCTACGCGCTATTTCTGTGCTCAGCGTTCGCTGGTTGCTTCGCAGAAAAAAACATGATCGCCGCCGGCGGCCCGCCGCGCCTGTCGCTGTTCGATTTGCGACGCAGCCTCACCGCCCTTGGCGATGCCTCACTAAATCAGGCTATACAGTTCATCATCGAAGCGCTGGTAATTAGCCAGCACTTTGCGACGGCAGTAAACCGCTTCGACGGCCAGAATCAGCGGCTGCGATTGTCAATCGAAGAGGATGGCCTAGTCACGTTGGTCGATCAGCCGTGGCGTCCCGCTATTACGGAAGACCGCTTGCCAACCGTCCTATCGCTGGCCGCCGAGTGCGGTCTGATCTGGAGAGATGGCGACCAGGGATATGTGCTCGTGCAAAAGCCACTGTGAGTTCATTACGGCCGGTCTAGCAATAGACCGGCTAAAGCAGTCAGTGACAATGTTGGTCCGTCGATTGAGTGGTTGTGCCCACCGCGACGGCCTGCCTGTTCCTTCCTTTCTCATATAATAAGTGGTCCCCATAGTACTTCGAGCTGGCAACGCGCAGGGAGCGTAAACATTGGATAGCATCAGAGAAATCGCAGCTCATAGTATTCTGGACAGTACGCAGCTTGCATTTGTGGGCGCGCCTGAACGTGACATACGCCTGCTAGCGCCAGCCGGCAGTGGGAAGACGCTGTCGTTGCTCCATCGCTGTGCGGAGCTCCATAAGCGGTCTGGCGGTGTTTCGACTTTCCTCATCGTATCCTTTACGCGGGCGGCGAGGGATGAACTGCGTGCGCGGCTCACTGAGAAGGCGTTTGTCGACTTTTCGGCCCGAGCGGATGTTGCAACCCTGAATGGGTGGGGTCATAGACGCCTACGGGCGATGTCCGCGCAACCGCGCCTCTATGTCTCCGAATTCGAACGTGCGACCCTGGTCAAGACAGTCCTAGCGCCGGCCTGGGCAGCGGTCCCGGCCCTTGAAAAGGGCATGAAGCATCAGCCTTTCAAGCTGCCGAAGCTCCTGGCCGGCCTCCTCGACGTAATGAAGACGCTCGGCTTTGACCACGAGGATGGATCGCTTTCGATGGCAGACGACCGGCTCGACGCGCTGGAGCAGCTAGGACTTCTGTCGCTGATGGAAGACTACATAGTGCGCCTGGAGGAGCTGGGCGTGCTCGCCAATCGCCGCTGGGAGCCATTTCTAGAAGTCATTCTGCCTTTCTTCAATGCCGCTTGCGTACAGCAGTTCGCCACCGGATCCTTCACGCTTGAAGACCAAAAATATGGTGCGTGGCTCGACCAGCGACGTCAACTCGCCGCGGGCAAGGCGCTCGCTCCGGAAGAACGCATCTCCGAAATCCTCGTAGACGAATTCCAAGACATCAACCCACTGGATCTCGCTCTGATCCTCACGATTGCCGAACTGAACCAATCGGCCCTGACGATCGTCGGCGACGACGATCAGGCGATCTTTGAATGGCGCGGTGCCGCACCCGATTTCATTCTCGAACCAGACCGTTACCTCGGTCGGTCCTTCTCGACTTACATCTTGGAGAAGAACTACCGCAGCCCTCGCAATATCGTCCAGAGATCTGCCCGGCTGATTGCCCACAATCAGCGGCGCGTTGCGAAGGCGATGCAACCGGTGTCGACCACCGACGCAGATGTCGCGATGTACACGGGCGGCACGTTCCTCGATTCCGTCGCCAACGTTCTCGCAGAGATCCGTGCCTTCGTCGAAAGCAAGTCGCCGGGCTCGCGCATGGCACTGCTGTCGCGCAAGCGGGCGCAGTTAATTCCATACCAGATCCTTCTTGCCCGGGAAGACATCCCATTCTGTGCCGCCGAGGACTTACACCTTTTTCTGTCTGATACCTTCGATCGCCTGCTCGGCGCGCTGAGGACCAGAACTATGGCGGGCCTAGGCGTCACGGTGCCAACGATCGTCGACGATGTCATGAAGCTGTGCGACACGGTTCAGCGCTATCCACTCCGGAAGGCCGAGGCCGACGCCATGGCACGTCATATCCGGTCCGCTCGCCCAAAGTCCTACGATGCCGCGATCGATCAACTGGAGACCTATGACGGCCCCATTCGCGGGAAAACGGACGAAGGTGCGACTGCGGCGAGTTTTGCCATCAAGCTGCGCCAATTGATCCATGCGCCGACCGTGCGCGCTGCGATCGAGGCACTACAAACGCTCTACTCAGGCTTCAAGAAGGATTATGGGCGCGGTGTTGAGGATATATTTCTTGCCGATCCACCTTTTGCCTATCTCGTCGAGTTCTCTGAGAGCTATAGAGAGGATTTCCAGGCTTTCGTTGACGATCTCGAAAAGGCGAAGGATACGCTTGTCAAGCTACCGGGCATGGACGCCGACGACGACGCCAATGCCCTGTGGAAGCGGCCGGTCCATTTAATGACGGCACTGCGCGCCAAGGGTCGGGAATTCGACACGGTGGTTATGCTCGATGTCGTCGACGGCATCTGGCCGCTTCGTTCCGCCAACTCCGAGCGGGCCCTCGAAGGCGAAAGACGACTGTTTTATGTTGCGATGACCCGCGCCAAAAAGCGGTTGATCCTGACCGCGTCCCGACGGATCGGCGATCAGGTCACGATCCCATCGCCCTTCTTGGCAGAAGCGGCGCTTCCTTGAGCGTCAGGCTCTGCCGATCGTCTGGTCAAGCAGGGCTTCCACGTCGCCATCCGCAACCGGAGGCAGGAGCATGTCCCGCGAGAGTTGCCGCTTGCGTTCAAGCAGCGCGTCGAGCCTCACGTCGAACGAGGATTTGCCGTAGTCCGGATGAACCGCGATCGGTAGGTGGATCGTCACAGGCTTTTGCTGTCCGATGCGGTAGCATCGATCGTTGCACTGGTCCTCGACCGCCGGGTTCCACCAGCGCGACAGGTGGATGACGTGGTTCGCTGCCGTGATTGTCAAACCGATGCCGGCGGCCTTCGGGGAGAGGACGAGAAGATCGAAGGGTAAGAGAGAGGCTTGGAAGCGGTCGACAATCTCGAGCCGCCTTTCGCCGGGCACGGAGCCGTTAATGATTGAAGGCTGGCGATCGAGATCGAGATGCGTCGCCATCGCCGCCGCAAAGAGCGCCTGCACATCGCGATCCTCGATGAAGACCAGCGCCTTTTCGCCCAATGCACGAAGCCTCTCGAGCACACCGACGGCGTGACGTATTCTTGCTGATTTTGCGATCCAGTTCCGGACCGATTTCTTGTCGAGCGGATCGCATTCGGACGCCCCACACGGGTGCAGCGAAATCCCGCGAAAAGCGTGGATTGCCCGAAGCATGTCGCACTTGCTGGTCCCGCCCATTTGGGCTCGCATTACGGCCTCTCGATAGGCTTGTGCCTGTTCTGAGGGCATGACTATACGCTCGCGAGAGATGTGGCGGCTGGGCAGCCCCTCCAAGATCTCGGTTTTCATGCGCCGAAGCAGCACAGGTGGCGTCCGCTGGTCCTGCGGCCTGTCGAGCATGGCCTTCAGCCGTTTCAGATCGTCCTCGTCACCATTCTCATAGGTGGCTATGAACCCCTTCAAGTCCCCGAGATATCCGGGAACGATCCGATCCATAATGCACCAGAGATCGGAGAGCCTGTTTTCGATCGGGGTGCCGGTAAGGCCGAGTACGAAGTCCGCATTCATCGCCTTTGCCGACTGGGTGTTGATGGCGCCAGGAGACTTGATCTTCTGCGCCTCGTGAAGATGGCGATACTAAACTCGACACGGGCAAAGGCCCGATGGTTGTCCGCCAATGTCTCGTATGTGGTCAGCACCCAATCGGCGGCGCGCAGTTTGGTAACGTCGAGCGCGGTTTCCGGGGACCAGTGATCGTCTCGCCGCGCTTTCAATTGCCTTAGTGATGAACCGAATGCGTCGATGCGTTCGCCAAGAGCGCCGGGGCCCAGGTGCCGCTCCGACTCCTCTATCCAGTTCCGCAGCAAGGCTGTGGGCGCAACGATCAAATCGGCCTGTTCTGCGCGCCTCGATCGAGACCTGAGCTTTGAACGGTTCTTCTTGACCCATGCGATAAAGGCGAGGGCCTGAAACGTCTTGCCAAGACCCATGTCGTCGGCGAGCAGCACGCCTGGCAAACCAGCTCGATAGCAGGCGACCAGCCAGTCAAAGCCAATGATCTGGTGCGGTTTCGGACTGGTCGAAACCAGCGGCTGGGAAGGAAATGTCTGATCAATTGCGATCTCGCGCGGATTATAGGCGACCGCGAACTCCTTACCGTCGAAGTTCTGCCGGATAACAAGACGTTCGTCCGATACTGGACGGGTCCCCTCGCTCTGTTCGTTGTCGGGCTGTCCGAGTTCGTGTTCCTTCTCTAGCGGCGGCTCGTTGCCGATGCGATCGAGGCCGAGCCGCTCGAAAGCGTCCTGGACATCGACCAACCGGTACTGGCACCCGCCGACGACGATTGCTTCACGGCCATCATCACAAGCGCGCGCTACCTCCGTCTTCAGGTCTTGAAAAGCCTTCTGGTTGAGTTCGACGACCTCACTGCCGATGCGGACCGGAAAGCGCTCAGGAAGCCATTGGCCGCCCTTGTTCTTGAGCCAGGGGATCAGCGGCGGCTCCCAGACACCGATACCGAGAACTCTTTCCGAATACTGCCAGGTTTCGACGAGTAGCGATAAGGCTGCTTCGCCGCTCTCGTCGCCGATGGCCTTCGCGATTTCCGCGCGGGGGTTCTTCAGGAAGGCGATACGCTCCGTCTTGGGCGCAGCCCGTTTCCTGCGGATGACATCGAGAGCCGTCTTCAGGGAAGGGTCGAGCACCAGATAGGTGTTGCGGTCCAGCACATACGCGTCGCGGCTGTGCGCCTCTCCAGCGAAGATCTCGCGCGCAAAACGCTGCTGCAAGGCTTCGGGCAGTAGCGCGTCTAGGAGATCAGGTCGCGCTGCGGCGGAGCGGCTTCGCCGTTTTCCTCTCCCTCCGGTGCAGCAGCATCATCGTTGAGGCTGGCCGCCTTTTTCGCGTCCCATGACGACCGAAAAAAAATCGGGGCCGTAGGAGGTCTCGAAAACGTCTAGGGCGACCGCACCGGCCTGATAGACGGTCAAACTGGTCAGGAAGCGATCATCGGTTCGAACCTCTTCGCCGTGGTCCTTTTCAACGCGCTCTGAACCGGCGCCCAGGCCGCGATACGGACTTCCGATTCGGTGCCCGCGGTCCGGTTATAGGCGTCGATGGCCTCGGTGAGTTCGTAAAGCGGTCCGAGAGCCGGCCTTCGAGGTTCCCCCAACGGGCGAGACGCTCCAGTCCGCTCAATCCTGATTTTGCGGTCGTCGGCATCGTACCAATTGGCGCGAATTCGTGCGCGAGCATCGGTCATAATGCCGTCGAACGCGAGCGTGATCGAAAGCGTCCCCAACGGAGGCAGCCCAACGACTTCGGCGACCGATGCCGGAAGGGTCGCAATAGTTGGATGCGGAAGCAGGATTCCATCATCCAGAACCGAGCCTTCAACGGCCTCCACCTGGCCAAGCAGGAAGCGTGCAGCGGCACTTTCCTTGCCGGCGACCTGGGTCCAATTCTTCAATGGAATGGTCTGCGAGACTAGGAGCCGGCGCTTCTGAAGTTTGAATAGCACCCCATCCGATCGCGCTTCGTACGAGAAGTTCGCTTTCACAGCATGTACTCCCGCGCGGAGAGGCGCTCGCCGGTCATGGCTGATATCTGGCTCGCAGCCTTGTGCTGCCAAGCGTTGGACCCGTGTGCGAACCATGCCTGATCTCGAGAACCGGCGCGTATCTGCGCCCTCTTCTAAGGAAATCGGCATCGTAACTGGTCTGGTAGAGCTTGGGGGCGCCCGGGTGATCAGCATCTTCCCAAAAGCGGCACTGGCCGCTGAAACTCCACTCTGCACAAACGCCGCGACCGATTTTGAGAAGCAGCACGGCATGGCCTGCCTGAACCCCGCCGCCAGACCTGAACTGGCCGAACCTAGTGTTGTTACCGAAGCGGCGGCGGGCTTCACCGGCACCCTCGTGATCGAGAACGACCCATGCCTCCCGGATCACCCCGTTGTCGTACATCGACTCCCAGAACCTGCGCCGGTATAGCCAGTTCTCGTTTGGGTTTACGGCTTCGACCACGTCGAGGAACTGACGCAAAGCTTGTTCGGTCAGCCAGGAGACGGCGATGTCGCGCGCGTCGGGCATGCCGACCCAATTGCCGCTGTTGGTCCGCGGGTCGCCAAGCCCTTCGAGCGAGATCAGAAAATTGAGGGTCTGGTCCTTGATGGTCTTTTCTACGTAGCTTCCGCGATAAGGAAGTAAGAGCGCGTTTGCCACGAGGCCCTTGTGAGTGGGGAAGTTGAGCTGTCGGGTGCCGCTCTTGACCGCGATAAGCTGGACGAAATCCAGTCGCGCCAAAGCCGGTAGCCGGCGTGATCGTCGGCGGCACGTTGCAAAACGCGACGGGCGCAGGGTTCGACATAGCCGCCAGCCAGCGGCTGCTCCATCCGCAAGCCATTCTCTTCGAGCACTTCACGCGGCGATTTTCTTCCGGCCAGCGACGCGTCACCGATACGCCGGGGCCCTTCGATCTCGTCGAAGATGCGGAATTTTCGATGCAGCACGTCGAACGGCTCGCCCATGACGGTGACCAAGTCCCGCAGCGCGCCGGCCACAGCAGAGAGGCCGGGACGATCGGCGTGGAAGCTGATGAGATATGACAGCGCGAGGGCTCGAGAGCGCGCGTTGGTGCTTCAGATCCCGCAACTGCTCCAAAAATGGTTTAAGTGTCTCTGCACGTTCGGCAATGGCCGCCTTCGTCGTCCATAGACACCATGCTCCGTCGCGCGCCTGTCGCCCAGTTAACTGTTCGCCTCGAGAAAGGCTATCGACAAGGACGACCGAAATCGCGTCGTAGTCCTTGTTGGCGGAGCGGAGATCTCCAATACCCTCAGGAAGTTTTCGCGCGAGGCGGAGAATTGCGGGTTCAATGATCTGCCGCGCCGGAGAGCCGTGGCGTGCCAACAAGTCTGCAATCGCGTCTTTGAGATTTCCGCTCACGGGGAAGCCTCCAGTCTCGGCGAGCGTGCAGAGGTCGGTGCGCTGTTGGACGGCGTCTGCAATTCGCTGACTTTCTGCTCCATGCGGTCGAGCAGCTTCAGCACCTCATTCAGGCGCTCCCGCCGGTCCGCCTCCATTACGAAGCGCAGGTCGATGCGACGGTTAATTCGATATCCTTCAGCATCGTCGCGATCGACCGCCGGGCGAGTATAGGCATAGCCTGACACCGACAGGATCTCCCGGCCATCGGAGTTCACCAACTTGCGAAGGCTTGGAAAATTGTCGACAATTCGCCGATAGGTGTTCACGGCGCGTTCCGTCGAAAGTCGCCAGTTCTCGCTATCTAGGCCGGTCTTATCGGTATGGCCCTCGATGAATACGGTCTCGACCACATAGCCCGATCGTCGTGGACATGTGATCACGGCTTGGCAGGCCGTGTAGGTCGGGAGAACTTCCAAAAGCACCTTCGAGACCGCATCAACATTGCGCGCGGCAGTCTCATCGAGTACCGAACTGTTGGGTGCAAAGCGGATCGCGTCCTCTGTCAGCCGCAATACGCCGGTGTCCCGGTCAATGGTCACTTTCAGGCCGACGGCATCCAGCCGCTTCTGGATCGTGTCCAGCAGTTCGGCGCGCGCCTGATCGGCCTTATTCAGCTCGGTTATCTCATCGGCGATTTGTCGGCGCAGATCAGCAATCTGCTCGGCAAGCTCGTTCGCCTTTCGAAGCTGTTCCTCCTGCTCCGCCGTCAGAATCTTAGTCTCGTCGGTTTGCTGTTGGAAATTAAAGGCGAAGACCATCAGCATTATAATGAAAATGAAGAGGATACCGACCATCATGTCGGTCATGGAGACGAAATAGTTCTCGTCCTCCTCGGGGCTGTCGCCGTTCTCCTCACTCCCGGCCGCGATCATGATTCTTCTCCAGACGATCTGTCGCTATTCGGCAGCCCGCACGCTCTTCGCGGCTTGCATGCTGTCGGCAATGGCTTCCGCACTTTCCAATAGGCTGGCGAGGAGGGGGGATAATTTTCGATTGCCTCAGCCAGGCCCTGATCGACCTCTCGAACATGTCCCTCTAATCTCTGCTGCTGGTCCGAGGTCGAGCGCGACAGGGTTTCAACAGCCTTGGCGAGCGCCGTGTCCACCTCATCGAACTTCGCCGAGAAGCTGCTCCAAAAGGAGCCTGTTTTTTCGTTCGTAGCGCTGAGGCTGGAGGCGAGAGTTGCAACCTCCTCCTTCGCAACACTGAGCGTCTCCAGCGTCGTCTGTACGCTCGCCGCAAGCTTCTCCGTCACGCCCGAGAACTGTCACCAACGGTGACGAGGAACGGTTGCCGCGCGGACGCTGGTCGCACTCTCTCCAAAAGCCTGAGCGGTCTTGCGGGCTTCTCGGGAGGCCGCCTCGAGTGCCCACTTTCTGGCTCGTCAAGGCGCCTTCTATCGCCCTCATGGAAGTCGAGGCTCGGCAAATCGCTGACCGACTGAAACCAGCGCTTCCTCGAGGGCGGCCCGCAACTGGTCGGAAAGGCTCTGTACCACATGCTGAAAATCGGCCAACAGTGATTTCTGGACCTCGACAGAGTGTGAGACAGAAGCCTCGATGTGCCTGCGGGCTTGGTCGCCCTGTTCTCCCATAGCTTGCTGCATTGCGCCGATGCTGTCCCCGATCTGGATGATCTGCCTATCGAGCTTCTCCATGACGGCACCCATGGCCGCTTCGATTCGCCGATGCGCCGCCTGCGGCCGTGCCGAGCGCCACGTCCATTTCGGCGTTGGCTTTTTCCATGGTCTGGCGAAGGCTTTCCGCGACCGCGGCGAGAGCATCCCGGCTCTGCGTGGAGCTCGTCTCGAAGCTTTGGCCGGCACGTTCAACCATGCGGTTCAGGTTGTCGGCCGCTTCAGCGAGCTTGGCCGCAAAATCGTCGCCGCTGCCGCGCAGACCGCCTTGCATCTCCACGATGGACATCTGGAGCTGCTGAGTGGCGGCGGACTACTTGCGTTTCAGTGCCCGCTTCGCGCTGGAGTTAGTCGGTGAAGGACCGCAACATCTCCCCGCATTCCTTGCTGGCTATTCGTCGTGAGACTGCCAACGGCGCTTCCGATCTTTCGGCCATTGGCGCCATGGCTTCGACAATCGCTGCATTGAGACGAGGCGCGATTTCGGACCCCATGCGAGCGAAGAACTGGCCTTGCGTGATATCCTTCAGCTGTCCAACTGGTCCTGAAGCGTTCGGCTGATGTCCATCGAAATTGCTTGTGGTGCGGCGTAAACAAGTCCGCCTTCAAGTGAAGCATTGAAGCGATCAAAAGCACCGTCGATTTGAATGAAGTACCAGCGGAAGAGCAGTGAAAGGAATATTGAGGCGCCGAGCCCAGCAATCCAGGTCAGAACTTAAAGGTTGCGATCTGCAGCAGCTGACCCATCTCACCGGCCATCCGCTCGGCATCTCCGGCCGCCGCTGCGGCACCTGCCTTGTACAGCGCGAGACGAGGCCGATAAAGGTCAACAGCAATCCGATCCCGACAAAGTAGCCGGGCACGGCATTCATCATCTTGAGGCCGCTCAGACGCTCCCGAGCAATGCCAGAATTGAAAAAGGCCTGAGGCCGCACCGTGTTGCCGATGGCTTTCCCGCTGTCGGTGTCGAAGAGCGTTTCCTCGAAGTTGATCCAATCATGGCCGATCAGCCAATTGCGCTCCAACTCCTGGCGGGTTCCATTGAAATTGACAGCGAAGCATCTCGCACGTCGGTTCGCTTGTATTGCTCCCTGCGCGGCGGTGACCAGACGCCTTGCTCGCCAAAGGGTAAGTACAACGGGCAGGACGTGTATCAGGCCGAAGGCAAAGCCTAACCCTACTGCAATCGAAGCAAACAGCCCCGCCAACGCGTATGCGAATTCCCGTCGGCTGATCTGGTCCGATAGACCCTGAAATGCCCCGGGAAATAGTGTCAACCACCAACGAAGTATCGATAAACGGGAATACATATGACGCCGCAATAATTACTGCGGTTGTAGCTGCCCAAAACAAGACAAAACGCGCTGATCGCCTATAAATATCTAACATCTCCGAAGCCCCTCGTCCTCATGGGCGCATTCCTAGCCATTGGCGCGCACCAGGGCAGAGGCTGCGGAAAATGCGAGAGACTGCAATGACAACCTGGCCCCGAGGCGAATGCACTCAGAACTGTGAATTTGTGCCGAGCTAAACGGCGCGCAATGGAATTGCTACAGTCGTCTTTGCTCGGCGCCCTTGCGGGATGACCGAATTGTTCAGTCGATGACATCGGCGGGTCGGGCAAACCGACCTCGGTAAGGCGTGCTCTCGAACATTTTCCGACAAAGTGGTTCCCGGTTCGTCGCAAGAAAATGCAATAGATCAAAAGCCTAGAGGATCCGATCGGATCATACTATTGCTCATTGCTGTGCGAGTTGATTCGCTGATGGGAATGTTAGCCCGAACAAGGCGCTAATATGATCCTGCGAGCATTTTCTCCGGGACTCCGAGAAAGAATTCAATGCCACCCGCTCTGGCCAGAGGATGTCCGCTGCGGAAGCTTTCGCGACCATACGGTCACTCCGCTTGGTCCATCATCATCTGCGGAGACCGACGTCGGCTTTCTCTGCATATCAATCGTCGGCCGCTACGGCGTCAAGGTTTCACCATCGCTGACGAGTTGCGCTCCTCGGAACCTCTCCACAATTTGATACTGCGTCCACAGTGCGGTGCAAGCCGCATCCGGACCCGCGGGAAGGGCAGAAGCCTACTTGCAGAGATGAGCTGGCAATCTCCAGAACCTTTGTGCAGCCGTGTTGCGGGTCGTCGGCGTGAGATGCACGGAGGTCTCCATGAAGTCGCTTCGAGGCCCAACAGCGATCAGTTGAAACGGCAGGCGAAAGACCTGTTGGCTGATTCGGCGGAGCGATCCTGCGGCTCTCAAGCGTTTTTGCATGCCCTGCCTGCGGCTGCTGGCCTCGATTACGAGACTGGAATTGCACCTTCACGATGCACAGTCCTGCATCGCTCGCAGAATATGGCTTTCCCGTCCTGGATCGATCTCAAGAGCTTCGTCGAGGCAAGCCGGGCGCAGTCCTCCGATCCGGCCGCGCTGGAGACGCAGGTCTCCCGCATGGTCTATGCCGGCGACATCGCGGGCGGCATGGACCGCGGCCCGACCGCACGCCGCGGCTCGACCGATCTCCGATTACCCGAAGTCGCCGAGCAGAGCCCCCTGGATCGCGTGCGCGGTCGGAGATGTCGCAGCGGTGTGGCGCCAGATCGGAGAGGAGCCGCCGCGGGTCAACCGGCCTGGCGGCCCGCTTAACCTGCCCCCTCTGGTTGCTGCGACGCATTCGAGCCTGTTGTGCATGGCGGACTACAAGGACCCACTCCATGTGACGGTTGATCTGCTGCTCGATGCTGGCTCCGATTCCAATCAGTCCGTGGGCAGCCGTTGGCCGCCGGCGTCCCTCGATGCTCCATCACAAGACCAACGGCTCTCCGCACTTTGTGGCGCGGCCGGACAGAACCACGATCCGCAACTGACGAGCCGCCCACTCGCGGCCGGCGCCGACCCAAACTACGGCGAGTTGCTCTACCATTCGTTGGAAGCGCCGGCCTGCACACGCCTCTTCCTCGAAGCCGGCGCCATCGTCACCGGCACCAACGCCCTTTTTGGCGCCCTGGATTTCGATGACATCGATACGTTCCGGCTGCCGTTGTCGTAGGCGACCGGAGCAAAGGAGCTGAGCGAGGGCCGGCTGCCGCCGTGGGCGATCCAGGTGGCGGCGTTCGCCGGCGCACATCGAGGCACTCCTCGCCGCCGGCGGTCGATCCGACGCTCATGACCGAAAACGGTGTCAGCGCCTACACGCAAGCTCTGCGCTACGGATTGCCGGACGTTGCGAAGAATTTCTGGCACAGGGCAGGCGTAACGGAGGACGTCAGAGACGAGGACCGATTTATCGCCGCCTGCGCCCGCGGCGATGCCGACACGGCCCGGCGCGTCAAAGCCCGGCGCACAGGCCTTCCCGGCGCGCTGAGCGAGGTCCAGCTTCGACTGCTGCCGGAGTTGGCCGCAGCAGGCTGTGCCAAGCCGGTCCGCGTAATGGTCGAACTCGGCTGGCCGATTGCCGTTTGCGGCGGCGACTGAAGCGCTAGTGCACTGAACCATGCCGTATTTCGCGGCGACGAGCGCTGGCGATCTGCGCCCTGTGTTTGATGGAGGAGGGCCGGGCGAGATCTGGACGCGTTTCGGCCCCGCACGTTATATCGATGCACCCGGTTTG
>CAWBAM010000014.1:0-61905 GCA_963786775.1 uncultured Pseudomonadota bacterium
TGGCGTGCTTCGTGCAAAAGAAGACCCCGCGCACATTGATATTGATGACCTTGTCCCATTCCTCGGCAGTCAACTCATGGGTGGGTTTGTCCGCTCCTGAAATTCCGGCATTGTTGACCAGGACGACCGAACGTATTTGCAACCTCGCTGAAAACGCGTTCGACTGCCGCTTCATCGGTAACGTCGAGAGCCCAAAACTGCGCCTTTCCGCCATCCGCGCGAATGCGTTCGGCGAGCTCCTGACCTTCTTTTTCGAGCACGTCAGTAATGGCCACCGCTGCACCTTCCCGCGCCAGCATCGTGCATGTCGCGGTCCGATTCCAAGCGCACCGCCAGTGACAACCGCAACTTTACCTGCTGTACGAGCCATTTCGTCCAACCTTTCGAAATCCACAATTCGGAATGGGCCGGTTGGCCGGCCCATACTTGTCGGCTGACACTAATGGGTGACCATATGCACGCCTTCACGCACCATCTGGGCGGCATAGCCCCATTCGTTGTCGTACCAGCTCATAACTTTGACCAGATCGCCGCCGACCACATTGGTCATTGTCAAATCGACGACGGCACCTCTCGGATCCTTGACAATGTCGGAGGAGACGATGGGCTCTTTCGACAACTCCGAGCACGCCGTTGTAACGATTGCTCGCCGCTTCCTCTTCGAAAATCTGGTTCACCTCGTCGATGCTCGTTGGCCGCTGTGTGACCATGGTGATGTCTGAGATCGAGCCCACAGGAACCGGACCGCGGATCGCGACGCCATCGAACATGCCCTGATACTGCGGCAACACCTTCGTTGTCGCCACGGCAGCTCCCGTCGAGGTGGGCACGAAGTTGACCGCTGCCGCCCGTCCGCGGCGCCAATTCTTGGCTGGACCATCAACGAGCTTCTGGGAGGCCGTGTAGGCGTGTACGGTCGTCATCATGGCCTTGAGGAGACCAATCCGTCGCCCGATAACTTCGATTACCGGGGCAATGGAGTTCGTAGTGCAGCTCGCGGTGGAAACTACGCGGTCTCCATCGGCGTGATTAACTCCGTGGACGATGGTTGGATGCCATCTCCCTTTGCTGGTGCCGAAAGTATGACGCGCTTCGCTCCAGCCTGGATGTGCTTCTCCAGATCGGGTTTTCGGGTGAACGCGCCGGTGCACTCGAATACGAGATCGATGCCCATATCGCCCCAGGGCAAGTTCGCAGGATCCTTTTCGCTCAAGACCCGATAGCGGTTGCCGTCGATGATCAAGTCGCTGTTTTCGTGCCGGACGTCCCCTTCGTATCGGCCGTAGACGGTGTCGTACTTGAGTAGATAGGCGCTCGTCGGCGGGTGCGATGTCATTGACGGCGGCAAGCTCGAGCTCGGGCGTATCCAGGAAATCTTCAAGTCGCCCGGCCGATTCCACGAAGACCATTGATGGCTACGCGAGCAGGCATGCGCCTTACCTCCTCTCAACGCATGCTGGAGGTTCGGATCGCGCATGGCGGCAGGTGAGCGCATCGACAGACAGCCGAGCCCATGCATCCTGCCGATGTCGTGCGTTCCGATGAAACCTCCCGACCATCATGGAACAAGGCGCAGGAGGTCGGGTTCCGAGCATAGCTGCGTCCTTAAGGCACAATCCGGCTCGGTTTCAGTAATCCAGTGGTTGTCGGTTTGCTCGCTGGTCTAGTTCAATGGCTGCTGGCGAGTTGCGGCTTCAACCGCGGAGGATCAGGTGGCGCACCCATCATTGGCGGCTTGGAGTGGGGAAGTGGCGGGACGGCGCCGCAATGGAGGCTGGTCAGGAAGGTACTGCGATGGACCTCATCGGCGACCAAGTCAAAAAAGGTGCGTTCGTGAGCCGGGTAAGTCATCTGCCAGCCGTGCAAGGACGCGCCATCACACGAAAAGCCGACGTGCTCATATACAACCTCTTCGCCCTGTGTACCGGAAAGCACGAACCACAGCTTGCTGCGCGGCGCGTAATCGATGCTCACATCTTCATAACGGTTCTGGAGGAGGAAGCGGCGATATTCGGACAGCGTTTTGCCAGTCACGTTCTTGGCAGCAAAGATGCGCAACCGAGCGCGCCCGTCCGTCGAAACCAGCACGGCGCCATTGTCGTCCGCGGACTCGTAACAGAGAACACATCCGCAGGATACGAAAGCGTGAACAGGAACCGGGAATTGCTATAGGACGTCCAACTGGCGCGTCTGCCGGGCACCTGTTCTGATGCGTCCGCTTCGTGCTGCGCTCCGTAATTGTCTTGCTGAGGTGAAGGTGAACTCTGGGCCCAAATTAAGACGAAGAAGGCGAGGCTTACGGTCAGCGTGCCGGCTGCGATCGCGATTGGTGCGAGTTGCCAAAGCCGGCGTTTATTCAGGTCCCGACGACGTAGAAGCGCTCGATCATAAGCGGCGCGTGCGTCCGGATCCATAAGCGTCCGGTAGGCAGCACTGATCTCCTTGAATCGCTTCTCGGCCGCAACGTCGCTCGAGTTGACGTCAGGATGAAAACATCTCGCTAATTTTCTGAATGCTGCTTTTATCTGCTCTCGGTCGGCGCCTTGGACAGCCCAAGCGTCTGGTAGAGCGTGCTCATCCAGCATCCCCCCGGAACTGCATGCGTAAGCGCGAGCGCTCACCTTATCCCCTGCATTTAAGGTTGCAAGCCCGCTTGCACACAACCAGTAGCGGCGCCATCGGTTTCTTCACAATGTTGTTTGGGGACATTTACAGGAACCGCCATATTGTTGGCGCAATACGGCTTTGCGCGGGCTGGTCGGGCTGAGGCGAGAAGAGTTGCCGATATTGGCGCTGCAATGATGATTGCAACGAGCTTCAGCTATAAGTGGCTTGGCTCCCGGCGGAGGCTTTCGTTAGCCTGATATCCGCCCGATGGGCGGCTCATGCCAAGAAGAGAACCTATGGTGAGCCCGTCGGGATTCGAACCCGAGACCCTCTGATTAAAAGTCAGATGCTCTACCGCTGAGCTACGGGCCCTTGGGGCCGTGAATACAGGTCGACGGGATGGATGGCAAGGGTGCGTGGCGAAGCTGCGCCGATTTCGTAACGCGAGCCGAACGCCGCGGCTCGCCCATTCGATCGCTCGGTTGGCTACTCCGCCGCCTGCCGCGGACCGTAGCCCAGCTCGGCGTTGAGCTTGTCGATGAGGTCGGCGGCCGCTTCGGGGATGTTGGTGCCCGGGCCGAACACGGCCTTGGCGCCGGCCGCGTAACAGCGCCGGGTAGTCGGCCGGCGGGATGACGCCGCCGACGACGATCATGATGTCGCCGCGGCCCTCGTCCTCCAGCGCCGCCTTGAGCTCCGGCACCAGCGTCAGGTGACCGGCCGCCAGCGAGGAGACGCCGACGATGTGCACGTCGTTCTCCACGGCCTGGCGCGCCGCCTCGTCGGGCGTCGGAGAACAGCGGGCCGATGTCGACGTCGAAGCCGAGGTCGGCGAACGCGCGTGGCGATCACCTTCTGGCCGCGGTCGTGGCCGTCCTGGCCCATCTTGGCGACCAGGATGCGCGGGCGCCGGCCGTCGTTCTTCTCGAACTCCTCGGCCATGCGCTGCACGCGGGCGACGTTCCTTGTTCATGGCCGCCAGCCTCCGCTCGTGTAGACGCCGGAAACGGCCCGGATGGTTTGCGCGATGCCGGCCGAACACCTTCTCCATCGCCTCTGAAATCTCGCCGACGGTCGCCTTGGCGCGGGCCGCCGCAATGCTGAGCTCGAGCAGGTTGCCGTTGCCGCGCGCGCCGTCGGTCGAGCGCGTCGAGCGCGGCGCGCGACGGCCGTCGGGATCGCGCTCGGCCTTGAGGCGCTGCAGCTTGGCGATCTGGCGCTCGCGCACGCGCTTGTTGTCGATCTTCAGCACCTCGATCTCGGCCTCGTTCGTCGACGCGGTACTTGTTGACGCCGACGATGGTCTGCTGGCCGCTGTCGATGCGCGCCTGCGTGCGGGCGGCGGCTTCCTCGATGCGCAGCTTGGGGATGCCGGCGGCGATCGCCTTGGCCATGCCGCCCAGGCTCTCGACCTCGCGCGATGTGCTCCATGCGCCTTGCGGGCCAGCTCGTAGGTCAGCCGCTCGACGTAGTAGCTGCCGCCCCACGGATCGATGACGCGGCAGGTGCCGGTCTCCTGCTGGATGAAGAGCTGCGTGTTGCGCGCGATGCGGGCCGAGAAGTCGGTCGGCAGCGCGATGGCCTCGTCGAGCGCGTTGGTGTGCAGCGACTGCGGTGCCGCCGTGCGTGGCCGCCAGCGCCTCGATGGCCGGTGCGCGTGACGTTGTTGAACACGTCCTGCGCGGTGAGGCTCCAGCCGCTGGTCTGGCAGTGCGTGCGCAGCGCAAGCGACGCTTGGTCCTTCGGGTTGAACTCGGTCTTGATGAGCTTCGCCCACAGCAGGCGGGCGGCGCGCATCTTGGCGATCTCCATGAAGAAGTTCATGCCGATCGCCCAGAAGAACGACAGCCGCGGCGCGAACGCGTCGATGTCGAGGCCGGCGTCCACGCCGGCGCGCACGTACTCGACGCCGTCGGCCAGCGTGTAGGCGAGCTCCAGGTCGGCCGTCGCGCCGGCCTCCTGCATGTGATAGCCGGAGATGGAGATCGAGTTGAACTTCGGCATCTGCCGACTGGTGTAGGCGAAGATGTCGGAGATGATGCGCATCGAGGGCTCGGGCGGATAGATGTAGGTGTTGCGCACCATGAACTCCTTGAGGATGTCGTTCTGGATGGTGCCGGCGAGCTTCTCCGGCGGCACGCCCTGCTCCTCGCCGGCCACGATGAACAGCGCCAGCACGGGCAGCACCGCGCCGTTCATGGTCATCGACACGGTCATGTCGGCGAGCGGGATGCCGTCGAACAGCGTGCGCATGTCGTAGATGGAGTCGATGGCGACGCCGGCCATGCCGACGTCGCCTTTGACGCGCGGGTGGTCGGAGTCGTAGCCGCGGTGGGTGGCGAGGTCGAAGGCGACGGAGAGGCCCTTCTGCCCGGCGGCGATGTTGCGGCGGTAGAAGGCGTTGGAATCCTCGGCCGTGGAGAAGCCCGCGTACTGGCGGATGGTCCACGGCTGGGTGACGTACATCGTGGGGTAGGGGCCGCGCAGATAAGGCGCAATGCCCGGCAAGCCGTCGATGAAGTCGAGGCCGGCGATGTCCTCGGCCGCGTAGGCTGGCTTGACCGCGATACCCTCAGGCGTGTTCCAGACAGGCGCCGCCGCGTCGGAGCCCGCGGCAGGCGAGGCGCTGCTTTGCGGGGCATCGAAAGCGACAGTGGTGAAATCGGGAATGCGGGTCATGCTCGTCAAACCAGGTTGGTCTCGGCGTAAATCGCGGAGAACGTGATCTCAGCGTCGATCGAACACTAACACATATCGCGTCACGCGGCCGATGGCGCAATCTCGAGCAGGCGATGCAACTCTTGAAGCGCCGCAATCCGGTCCTGGCCAGCGAACCAGAAGGCATCCACGCCAGCGGCTTTGAGAGCGGCTTCCTGATCTCCGGGTCGGCCGGCGAGGAAAACGTGGGTGGCGCCTGCGGACTTGAGCGCTTGCGCAGTTGCTTCGGCCAGTTCCGCGTAGACGGCGTCCGAGGAGGCGATGCAGGCTACGCGCGCGCCACTGTTGGCGAACGCCGCACCCGCATCGCCGGAGCTGGTGAAGCCTTCGCCGATGAGCGCTTCGATGCCGCCCGAGGCCAGGAAGTTCCGCACCCAGGTCGACCGCGTCCCGTGATCCGCCGGGGTGCCGAGCGCGGCGACAAACACGCGGGCACGCTTGCCTTTCGCGGCCGCGTTAGCATCTGCAGCGTCGCGCAGCTGCTCGAACGGCGCGGCGAGGCGGGACTGCCTAAGCGGGTTGATCTTGACCGCCGGATTGGGCGTGAGCGGCATGGCTTCCGGCCAGGGTTCCGCCTTCACGCCATCATCGCCCAGCAGCGGGAAGGCTGAAACGCCGGTCACCTCGATGCGGCCAGTGGCGATGGCCTTGTTGCGGCGTTCGACAACGGCGGCGATCTCATCCTGAAGGGCACCGGAGGTAAGCGCTGCGGCGATGCCGCCCTTCGCCTCGATGCCCTGGAACAGCTCCCACGCCTTGTGGGCGAGATCATCCGTCAGCTTTTCGACGTACCAGCTCCCGCCTGCAGGATCTGCAACCCGGCCGAGGTTGGATTCCTCCTGCAGCACGATCTGGATGTTGCGGGTCACGCGGCGCGCGAAGGCGTCGGTCTTGCCGAGTGCGTAGGTGAACGGCAGCAGGGTGATCGATTGCGCTCCGCCAAACGCCGCTGCCGCGCACGCGATGGTGGTGCGCATGATGTTCGTCCACGGATCGCGCTTCGCCATCATCCGCCAGGCGCTGACGGCAGAAAGGTGGACCTGTCGCGAAGCGTCACCCGCGCCGCAGGCATCCGCCACGCGCCAGATGAGGCGGCGCGCCGCCCGGAGCTTCGCCAAGGACAGGAATTGGTCGTCATCGACCGCGAGCGACACGGCGATCTTGGGCAGCGCCTGCTCGGGTGAAATGCCGCCTTCTTCGCAAGCGCGCAGATAGGCCACGAGCGTGGCGAGCATCGCCGCAAGCTCCTGCGCCTCGCTGGCGCCGGCTGCGTGATAGGGATTGCCGTCGGCAGCGAGGGCGGTCACGCGCGGCCAGGACTGGGTCTTGCGGACGAGATCAACGGCTTGCGCAAGGTTCTGGTCGAGCGGTTCGCTGAGCTGGCCGATCTGCGCCAACGTGCCGAGCGGGTCGGCATTGAAGTGGCCGGCGCGGGCCGCATCGTCGATGCCGCGCTCGCGCCAGAGTGCTTCCAGCTTGTTTGCCGCCTCGACGGCTGCCTCTCCGGCAATGAGGGTGATCGGCGTCTGCTCCAGCGCCACCCCCTCCAGTGCCGCAGCCAACGCACCGTCGGTGAGCGGCAATCCAGACGTGCCTGGCGAAGCGATATGGAGGGCGATGGACGTAACGCCGCCGCGGAGATCTTCATGGATCGCGGCATTGGCTTCCGCCGGATCGGTGGCGGAATGGAACTGCCGGATGTCCCAGCCGGCCTTCTCGCCGGGCTGCCTGAAGCCGCGCGTGTACGGCGCTTCACCTGGTCGCGCCGTCTCGGTGCCGGGCAGCGTGTCGGCGCGCGTATAAAGCGGCGCGATGCGGATATCGTCCAGCGTGCGGGAGACCAGCCGCGACTTCGAAATCGCTGCCCTTCAGAACTTTGGCAACGAGCGCCAGCCAAGCTTCATAGGTTGCAGGTTCGAAGTTGGCTGCGAGCTTCAATTCCGTGGTTTCGCCGCTCATTCAGATACAACCTCTTCCATCGCGCGGTGTTGCCCCTCAAGCCAACCGGGCCCGCGGGCACATTACTCGAACTCGGCCGCAATGCCATCGGTCCGATCAAGTGAGTACAAGGCCGCGCTTATCCCCTACCGGAATGCAGCTATGCTTTTCAGTCCGGCAATAGCGTGCCATCACGGTAATGATCGAAGGTTCACACGAATTCATAAGGGCGCGAGTTCCATACAGTGCGGCGCAAGCGCGGGGAGCCAGTGATGGAGCAGAACGGCAAGATCTTCGTCGGCAAGAGCAGCAAGCCAGAATACCTGGACTTGAAGCTCGCCAATCGCCACGGTCTCATCACCGGCGCGACAGGCACCGGTAAGACCGTGACGCTGCAAATTCTGGCCGAAGGCTTTTCAGATGCCGGGGTGCCCGTGTTCGCCGCCGACATAAAAGGCGATCTCTCGGGGATAGCGGCGAAGGGCGAACCGAAGGATTTCATCCTCAAGCGCGTCGAGGAGGTCGGGCTCGAAGGTTACGAGAACAAGCCCTACCCGACGATTTTCTGGGACGTATTCGGCGAGAAAGGCCACCCGGTCAGGGCGACCGTGGAGGACATGGGCCCGCTGCTCCTCTCCCGTATGCTGGAGCTCAACGAAGTCCAGGAAGGCGTGCTGAACATCGCGTTCCGCGTCGCCGCGGACGAAGTCGCTGCCGGGCACAAGCAGTTTCTGCTTCTCGATCTCAAGGACCTTCGCTCGGTCCTGAACTACGTGGCTGAAAACGCCAAGGAGATCTCAACGAAATACGGCAACGTCGCCGCGACCTCAGTGGGGGCAATTCAGCGGCGATTGCTGGTTCTGGAGGAGCAGGGCGCGAACCAGTTCTTCGGCGAGCCGGAGCTCGAGATCACTGATTTCCTGCGCACGACGAACGACGGCCGCGGCTATATCAATCTGCTCGCTGCCGACAAGCTGATGGAGAAGCCCAGGCTCTACGCAACGTTCCTGTTGTGGATGCTGACCAAGCTCTGGCAGACGCTACCGGAGGTGGGCGATCCGCCCAAGCCGAAGTTGGTGTTCTTCTTCGACGAAGCACATCTGCTGTTCAATGACGCACCGAAGGCATTGCTTGAGCGCATCGAACAAATCGCGCGTCTGGTTCGCTCGAAGGGTGTCGGCGTCTATTTCGTCACACAAAATCCAATGGACGTGCCGGATACGGTTTCGAGCCAGCTCGGAAATCGCGTGCAGCACGCGTTGAGAGCCTTCACGCCTCAGGAGCAGCGGGCCGTGAAGGCCGCGGCAAGCACGTTCCGGCCGAATCCAGAACTGGATACGGAGCGGGTGATCCTGGAGCTCAAGGTGGGCGAAGCGCTCGTCTCCATGCTCGAAAACAAGGGCGAGCCGTCCATCGTGCAGCGCACGCTGATCCGCCCGCCCTCGGGCCGCATCGGGCCGCTGACGGATGCCGAGCGTAAGAACCTGATCGAGACGAGCCCGGTCTACGGGAAGTATGAGGATGCGCTTGACTCCGAAGTCAGCACACGAGGTTCTGGCCAAACGCGCTGCCGAGAAAGCCGCTGCCGAGGCCGAGGCGGCGAAGCAGAAGGAGGCGGGCGCGCAGGGATGGGCCAAAGTCATTTTCGGGCGAGGTCCCAGAGGCGGCATGTCCGTCGGTGAGCAAATCGCCCGCGATGTGTCTCGGTCGATAATGCGCTCGGTGGTGACCCAGGTGAAAAATGCCATTCTAAAGTCGGTGTTTGGAAGCCGGCGTCGTTGATCCAATAGATGCGTGCCTTCCGAGGGCAAGTACCTAAGCACAATGGAACACCCGCCGTGAAAGCGCGATCCGCATCGCATGCACCAAAGCCGGGGCCTGCAGGTGCCGCATGCTTGGAGGCTCAGCTCAGCCGAGCCGCCTCGCGTCTCAGCGCATTGAGGATGGGCTCGTAGGCTTCCTCGTCGCGTGTTTCTGGATAAATCATGTACACGGGGTAGACGAACTTGCGCACGCGCTTAGGCAATCTCAGCCGCCCACGTGCGATATGTTGCTTGACGAGCCGCATCGGAAAGTAGGCTGAGGCGGGATTGTTGAGCACGTAGGAGAGTGCGAGAGGCCCTAGCTCCATATTGAGGCCCGGACTCGTCAACTCGGGGTGAGCCGCGGCGTGGTCCTGTTGAAAATCGGGCCCCCAGTTGACGAACACGTAGTCGCTTCCGATGCGTCGGCTCGTGGACTTGCCGCTCGTGACGAGCACGAATTCCTCGTCGAACAGATGCTCAACGATCAGCCCCGGCGGCTGCATCGGGCGGTAGACGACGGCAAGGTCCAGCGTGCCTTCAAGGAGTTGCTGCGTCAGCGCGGCGGACTGGCCGATCGTCGTCGACACCGCAATGTCCGGGATGCTGTTGCGCAGCCAGGCGATCCATTTCAGCAGGAACCCTTCCCATAAACTCAATGGCCCGCCAACCGAGAGGTGGTCCCGATGCTGGCCGGACAGGCCGACCTCGAGCTGTGCGTGCTGCCAGATGCGAACCAGCGCCAAGGCATGTTTTTGGAACTGCTCGCCGGCGGCCGTCAGCGAGGCGCCATATTTGGAGCGCTGGAACAGCGGTCGCCCCAATAGATCCTCGAGCACCTTGACGCGTGCACTGACCGTCGACTGGGTGATGTTCATCTTGCGGGCGGCTTCGATGAAGCTTCCGGTCTCGGCAACCGTCAGAAAGGTTCGAGCAAGATTAATGTCCATGGCTGAAGTGAGCGTGGCACCGATATCCACGCTTCTCTTTGAGCGCTTCTCCCTGCTTCGATGACGTATCGAAATGTTCGATAGAAGTCACCGGAAAATTCCGTTTGTGGACTCACTTGAATCTACCCACATTGCTTCGCGAACTCGATGAAAACTCGAGTCAAGCGCCCTCCTGGGCGAGAGATAGAGAGAGGAATTGAGAGATGAAGGCGAAGACAGCGAAAGCCGCCGCGAAGAAGCCTGCAGCCAAGGCTCCCGCGAAGAAGGCGCCTGCGAAGAAAAAGAAGTAAGTAGCGGTTTAGGCCTGCTGCCGCGGAGCCGGAGATGTCGTTTATCGCAGCGTTGATGGTGGGTGTGGTGGTAGCCGCGTTAGGTGCGGAGGCTGCCGCCGCAGTGTCCCTGACCAACCGCGATGACCGCCAGCACAAGGTGACTGTCATCGAAGGTGAGCGCAGTCAGGACCACACCTTGGCGCCATCGGCAGTCCTTGAAGGGATCTGCCTGAAAGGTTGTGTGATACGCCTCAACGACAGCGAGGACGACGAGTACGAGCTCGAGGGGAACGAGGTCGTCTCCATCGAGGAAGGCTTCGTTTATTATGACGGCCCCGACGTACCGGAACAGCCCGCTCCGGGCGGGGAAGGTGAAGGGGCTGGGAAGCAATAGGCAGGCTTGCGTGTGAGGAGCTCAGGGCGCGAATGCGCCTTCGGGCTCCTTTTCTTTGCCGAAAGGCTCGACCTTAAGTTCGGCGCGCAGGCGGAGCACGGTGGCTTGATCCGCTGCGGGTGGCGCGACCGGCCGGATAGGGCCAATTTTTCTTTGGAAAACCTCCGCCAGCGCGGCGTCCACTTCGCTCATGGTGACGTCACGGCCAAGGTCTTTCAGGCTTGTGACGCCATGCTCGCGCACGCCACAGGGCACAATTCCCCCGAAATGGCTGAGATCGGGCGAGACATTGAGGCTCAGCCCGTGGAAGCTGATCCATCGGCGGATCCGGATGCCGATGGCCGCGATCTTGTCCTCAGCCTGCTCACCCTTATCGGGCCGGCGCACCCACACACCGACTCTGTCCGGCCGGCACTCGCCGTGGACGCCGAACATCGCCAGCGTCTCAATCACCCAGCTTTCGAGCGTTCGGATGAAGGCTCGAACGTCACCGATCCGGCGGCGCACGTCGAGCATGACGTAGACGACTCGCTGACCCGGACCGTGATAGGTGAGCTGGCCTCCACGGCCAGCGCGGTAGACGGGGAATCGGTCTGGGTCGATCAGATCCTCCCATCGAGTGCTGGTGCCCGCAGTATATAGCGGCGGGTGCTCGAGCAGCCATATGAGCTCGGCCGCCTGGCCGGCCGCTATGGCGGCCGCACGCTCCTCCATCACCGCGACCGCCTCGGCATAGTCCACAGGCGCAGGGCCACTGACGGCCCACTCGATCGGGGGCTGGTCTCCTAGTCGCATGCTCGCCTGCACCTCGTGATTTGCCGGATCCGTTGAAGCTCTCGCATCGCGCTTCGAAGGTCTCCATATGTTATAGCAGCACGGGCCAGCGGCACCGACGCATCAACGGCACGTGCTGTCGCAGGCGTCGGACCCTTGTGATCTACGTGCGAGGCCGGCTTGCACCCAAGCGCAGGGTCTGGTACGTGAGGCGGCCTCTGGTGGACAGCTTGTGAGCCGCCGGGGAGTTTGCTAAGGGACGTTACACGTCCTCTGGACTGCGGTCGTGGCGGAATTGGTAGACGCACTACCTTGAGGTGGTAGCGGGGCAACCCGTGGAGGTTCGAGTCCTCTCGACCGCACCAGTCCAAATTCCCCTCAAAATTAGAGTCTTAAGACGTTTCGTCGCAAACGGCGGCGAGAACAAACGTTCTCGCTTACCCTTCCCTGTCACGCAGTTGTGTCGCCGCGCTGTCTGCTGCTACGGCAGGTTCACTTGCCGCTGATATGGTCCCCAATGACTGAGCACGCGCCAGCGCACTGGGCCGCGCGATGGCCGCCCGCTGGTTCATGATCGCGTCAACTCCGCCAGCCATAAGCTGCGCCTCACAGCGCGCGATACGTGCTGACTGACACAGACTTACCCTTGGCGACGCTCGTGCATTGCCTCAGGCCGTGGGCCTTCAGCATGCCATCGATTGGGTAATCTCCAGCCAGCGCTGCTGCTCTGCATAATTCCGTATACCACTGATCGTAATGTCGCTTCCCGGAGGAACAAGGGCGGCTACATCAACGCAATAGAAATGTGCAAGGCTTTCGGAAAGCCTTAGCTAACCTACGTCCGTCCACAGGGCTATTCCCCATTTGAGCCTACAATGATTGAATTCGACGAACAACTCGCACGGGGAGCAGAAGCAGCATGAGCACATTCGACAGCACCAAGACACCTTTGCCGGATATCATTCGCGAGATTACGGACGGCAAGGTTCAGCTGCCTGACTTCCAGCGCGGCTGGGTTTGGGATGACGAACACGTCCGCTCACTGCTTGTAAGCGTCGCCCGCTCGTTTCCAGTCGGCGGCTGTAATGTTGCTCGAAACTGGGGGAGATGTGCGTTTTCAGGTTCGCCCCATAGAAAACTTGACCTTTACAGGGCCGATTCCGGAGCCGGAGAGGCTCATTCTGGACGGCCAGCAACGACTGACCTCGCTTACCCAGGTGCTTGCCCTCAATCAACCAGTAAAGACGTTTGATGAAAAGGGTAAGCCGATTTCGCGCTACTACTACGTCGATATCGCGCGAGCGCTGGAAGATGATGGTCTCGAGGACGCCTTTATCGCCGTCGAGGAAGACCGAAAGATCAAGACGAACTTTGGCCGCGACGTCGTGCTTGATCTCTCGACACCGCAGAAGGAATGCGAGGCCTTCTACTTCCCTTGTAACCAGATCCTCAATTCGGATGCATGGGAAGAAAGTCTCCAGGAGTACGCTCCGGAGAAATTCGGCCAATACATGCAGTTCCGCAGAAAGGTGCTTAACGCATTCCGAAGCTATCAACTCCCCGTAATCTCGCTTGGCAAGAACACAAGCAAGGAGGCTGTCTGCCTCGTTTTCGAGAAGGTCAACACTGGTGGTGTGCCACTGTCTGTCTTCGAGCTTGTTACCGCAAGTTTCGCTGCTGATAACTTCAATCTCCGTGACGACTGGTACGGCAGCAGGCTCCGTAATGTGGAAGGTCGAGCGGAGCGCCTAAAGAAGGAAGCCGTGCTGGATACAGTAGAGCCTACGGACTTCTTACAGGCTGTCTCTCTGCTCCACACCTATGAGAAGAGGCAGAACGATCTCGCAGCAGGTAAAACGGGCAAAGCCGTCGCGGCCGTCAGCGCGAAGCGCGCATCTATTCTTTCATTGACCCTCGATGATTACCTGAAGTGGGCGGATGAGGTGGAGCATGGCTTCCTACTCACTGCGCGGTTTCTACGCAAGCAATGCTTTTTCTCGTCCCGTGACCTTCCGTATCGAACGCAGCTGACACCGCTGGCGGCCGTACTTTCGACGATCAAGGAACGTTGGCTTGAGCCGCGTATTTTCGACAAATTGAGCCGGTGGTATTGGTGCGGCGTGCTCGGGGAACTCTACGGTGGCGCTGTTGAAACGCGCATCGCCAACGATTTGGAAGATTTACTTGCCTGGATTGCTGATAAAGGTCAGGAACCAAGAACGGTTATCGAGGCGGCTTTCCAACCAGGCCGCCTCCTGACGCTAAGGTCAGAACTCAGTGCCGCTTATAAGGGCTTGAACACTCTTATTCTGCGACGGGGGGCTCGGGATTTCTTCTGGAAGGCTACTGTTCAGGAGCTGGATCACGAGGAGATCGCCCTCGATATCCACCACATATTCCCCAGGGCATGGTGCGAGCAACAGGGCATTAAACCTGCAATTTTCAATTCGATCATAAACAAGACGCCGATCTCCTACAGAGCTAACCGAATGATTGGTGGTAAAGCGCCTTCTCAGTATCTCGCTGCAATTCAATCTCACAAGCAGGTTGGTCTAAGCGAAGATGGAATGAACGCAATCCTTGCCAGTCACTATATCGATCCAGAAGCTCTACGGTCCGATAACTTCGACAGCTTCTTCGAGAGACGGCGCGAGGCGCTACTGCAGCTTGTCGAGGACGCGTCGACCCATTCGAGCGTGGCGTACTCGACGGCTTCGAGCGACCGCCACGGCCCGCGCCGATGGATCACCTCGGCTTTGTAGAGCCCGTTGATCGTCTCGGCGAGCGCGTTGTCGTAGCTGTCGCCGACGCTGCCGACCGACGGCACGAGACCGGCCTCGGCGAGCCGCTCGGTGTACTTGATCGAGACGTACTGCACGCCGCGATCGGAGTGGTGGACGAGGCCGCCGCCGGAGACGGGTTTGCGATCGTGGAGGGCCTGCTCCAGTGCGTCGAGCACGAAGCCGGCGTGCGCCGACCGGCTGACACGCGCCAGCCGACGATGCGGCGGGCGTAGGCGTCGATGACGAAGGCCACGTAGACGAAGCCGGTCCAGGTCGCGACGTAGGTGAAGTCCGAGACCCACAGCATGTTCGGCCGTGGTGCCCGGAACTGCCGATTGACGTGATCGAGCGGGCAGAGGCGTGTCTTGTCGCTCACCGTCGTGCGCACCCGCCTGCCGCGGATCACCCCTTGCAGAGCCATTTTCTTCATCAGCCGCGCCACCGTGCAGCGGGCCACGTCGAAGCCCTTCCCGCTGCAACTGCCGCCAGACCTTGCGCACGCCGTAGACCTGGAAGTTGTCATCGAAAACCCTGCTGGATCTCGACGCATGAGCATGAGCATCGCGCTTGACCCGGCAGGTGCCGTCTCCGGGTTTCGCGGCGGCGCGCATGGGCATGGTAGGTCGACGGGGCGATCGCCAGTACTCTGCAGATCGGCTCGACCCCGTGCTCGTCGCGGTACGCATCGACGAAGCTGATCATGGCTTCCATCGGCGGTCGAGCTCCGCCTGGGCAAAATAAGCGCTGGCCTTGCGCAGGATCTCGTTGGCCTGCCGCAGCTCGCGGTTCTCGCGCTCCAGCGCCTTCATGCGCTCGCGCTCGTCCGTCGTCAGCACCGGGCTCGCTGGCCCTGGTCGCGCTCTGCCTGCCGCACCCAGGTATGCAGCGTCTGCGCCGTGCAGCCGATCTTGGCGGCAATCGAGATGATCGCCGCCCACTGCGAGGTGTGCTCGGGCGCGTGCTCGAACACCATCCGACGGCGCGCTCACGCACCTCGGGCGAAAACTACGGGACGTCTTGTGATTCTCCATGGCTCCAATCTCTCAAGATTGGAAATGGGGAAGAGCATCGACCGCGGGATTGAGCGCAGTGAGGACCAGGACGAACCCGACGACAACTTCATCTTTATAGAGGCGCGAGCATGAGCACGTCATCATCCGTTGTTCTGCGCCATACAATCACGACGTTGAAATCTCCAAGAAGTATCCTTGGGTAACCGTCAAGCCCAAGCGTAGAACGGCACTGGGGGCTTTGTTAGCCATGTGGAACAACCAGTCGCCATCTAGTACCTGGGCGGGCTCCCGATGGGTGCACTGCTTCATGAGTGATGGTCCCGCCCATTAGACGGGTAAGCTCAGTTACAGTATCGAGGCCATAACCACCCTTAACTGACGGACTGAGCCCTACGCCATCATCCTCGACCTCGACGACATATTGGGCGAGGTTCTGCTGGTCATAAAATCTGACGGCGAGCGTTCCTCGTTCGATGCCCCGGAAAGCATGCTTGAGCGCATTATTGATGAGTTCGCTCATTAGGGCACCTAGCACCACCGCGGTTGTCGAAGGCAGCTCTGCGGCATCTGCCTCAACGGTCACATGTATCGCATCACGTTCGGGCGCAGACCCGCATAGATCATCGACGAGGGCCTTGATGAAGCTTTCTGAGTTAACGAGCCCGGTAGACCCGGTATGCGAAAGCATTCGCTGCAACTTTCCGATGGCAACCACCTGTGCAGCAGCAGCCTTAAGAATGTCGCGTGATTTTGCGTCTTTGGTGTTCGCTGCCCGCAGTCGCAGAAAGGAAGCGACGAGCTGCAAGCTGTTGCCGACGCGATGGCGTACCTCTCGCGAGAGAGCTTCGCTGATGGCGATCTGAAGAGCGAGTTTTTGCCCCAATAAGCGGATGTACCACACGAAGAGCGCCGTCAGCCAAACCGTGGCGATGGCGGAAAGGCGGTTCAACCAGTTCTCCCACATGGGAACGTTATCGGGGATCGCCAGCCAAAGTCCCACAATGATCAGTATTGATGCGAGTGGGGCGAGTATCAGCGGCGCTTTCGGTGAGGGATACCAAAAGGCAACAAGCAAAATCGCCACGTAGAAGAAATCGACTGAAACCACCCGCGACGTCATTGTATCAAAAAGCAGTGCAGCGGCCGCGATCAATACAACAGCAGCGGAGGCGGAAAACGTCTTCCAAAAAGTTGGGTCGGCAAAAGAGCCAATCAAGCGGCTAAGCGGTTGATTTCCGGGATCCCTGGGGCCACCGAGGCCTGCGATTTGTCCCAACAAAACGAACACTTCCCGAACGCATGGGGGTACTATGAGATTATGATATGCTTGGAATGACAATGCAACTACGCATCGAGTTCAAGAAGACGTGTAAAGGCGGGGGTGGGAGACACCACCACTTGGTGCTCCAGCTGAAAAGCGCAAGCTCTGGCGCGCGCCAAAAGCAGCCTACGCCCAATGTTCCCGCCGACTGGTGAACTGTTGCGGGCCTTTCCTCGCCACAGTGGGAGCGACGGGTAGCCAACTTTCTAAACTTACCCTTGGCTTACAACTCCGAGCTAAGATTTTCTGGCCGTAAGGGCTCATGCTCAATCCTACCGAGCTGCTCTTATGAAAATTGTGAGCATAAATGAGGTGGCCGAGACTAAGCTAATGCCATTGCCACTTCGAACGTCGCGCTGGCGGCGGTTCGGGTCTGGTCCAGGTCTGCACGATTATGCAGGCACAGTGGAGCTCGGTTGTACTCGCTTGAGCTTCGGCCAACGTCATCTCGTCCCACCTAGCTGCCCGGGCCCGAGCGGGAGGCCCAAGCTCTCAGCTCCAAATTGCCTAAGCGCACAACGGAGGGGAGAATCTGACTCGCAGAATGACAGTTGTGTGAAGTTCTCTCTGTGCAAACGCTGTGGCAGGCAAATAGTGAGACGATCTCCCTGACACGAATTCACCAGACGACATGTGAAGCTATAGTCGTGCTTGCGTGACAGCACAGTTACGGGGCACAATTTTAGTCGAACAAACTTCACGAGCCGGGTCAGCTTGAGCAGGCGCTGCTTACCGCTTTGGGAAATACCGCGGGTAAACGGTGCCTCTGCAAGAGGGAAAAATCAGTGCGCCTCGAAGAAGCATCCGACCTGCACGAAATTCGTGCTCTGAAGCAACTCTATGCTGCCAGCTCGCAACTCTGGCGCGAGCGCGATCCGCAGAATGGGCTTAAGCATCTTCTAGAGGTGGCAAGCGAACTTCTTGGCGCGGAGCTGGTGACGCTCCACTTGGTCAGTCGCAGCCGAGGGCGAAACATCGAGCTGAAGGCGACGCGCGGTGTTTGTCTCGAAGCATGTCGGGACATCATTTCCTTACGATGGGAGGACGATGCCGTCTGCACCGCCGTTCTCGAAGCGGTAGGTTGCATCAGTTTCGACGGCATGGAGGTCGAGGCCAGGGAGAGCCGTCTGTTGTCTTTCATGCAATCGCACGGGGCAAAATGCGCTCTCGTCACCGCTTTGCCGGGTGGAGATGGAAGCTCTCTCGGGGTGTTGTGCCTCGCCAGTGAGGCACGAAAATGGTCGGGTGAGTGGCCTCGGCGTTTCGCCCGGGAATGTGCCCAGCTGGCGTCGGAGTTTCTGCAGCGCTGCGAGTTCGATAGAGATCTACGAGAGGACGCCGAGCGTTATCGCCAGCTGGTCCTCGGCCTGACCGAGACGATCGTGTGGGAGGGCGACCCGGACACTCTTCGACCGACGTTCGTCAGCCCGGCCGCAGAGGCACTCCTCGGCTATCCGATTGCGCGATGGCTCAATGAAGAAAGCTTCTGGATCGATCATATTCATCCCGATGATCGGGAGAAGGTTGTTGCGTACTGCAGACAAGAGATCCAGGCCGGGCGGGACCATCAGATCGAATATCGCATGCTAGCTGCCGATGGTCGGATCGTTTGGTTGCGTGATCGGGCCTACGTTGCAACTCTCGAGAACGGAAAACGGCAGATCCGCGGTGTGCTCTACGACATCACGCCGGAGAAAGAGACCGAACTCAAGTTGCGCGAGAGTGAAGAGCGGTTTCGCCAAATGTGCGAGATCGCGCCAGTCATGATCTGGCTAACCGATCCGCACGGCCGCTTTCTCCACGTCAATCGCATGCTGCGCGAATTCTGGAACATCGACGAAAATGAGCTTTTCAAGTTTGGTTGGGCCTCAAAGCTGCATCCTGAAGACCTTGGTGACGTCCGTCAGAAGGTGCAAACCGCATTGGCGACGCGCAGCTGCTTCACCGTCCAGGCTCGTTTTCGCAATGCTTCTGGCGAGTACCGGGTCCTCAAGATCAATGCACAGCCCAGATTTTCCTGCGCCGGAGCATTCCTTGGTTTCATCGGCGTCAATGTCGACTTGACAAACGAAATTCAGGCGATCGAGGCGCTGCGCGAGAGCGAGGAACGTTTCGAGCGCTTCATGCACCACCTGCCGGGATTTGCGTGGATCAAGGACGGATCCGGCCGCTATATTTTTGCCAATACGGCCACTGCCGAGGCCGTTGGCACGACGCCCGAGAAACTCAAGGGGCGCACCGACGAAGAGCTTCTCCCGGCCCACCTTGCTGCCAGTTTCCGACGTCAAGATCTCGCCACCCTTGAACAGGGAGAAAGCCGGCAGTTCGTAGAAGCGTTCGAGCTAAGGGATGGTTGGCCCCGACACTCGCTGGTCTGCAAGTTCCCCATTCCCGATGCCACGGGCACGCCGCGGCTCGTCGGTGGGATTGCCATCGACGTCACCGATCTGAAGACCGCAGAAGATCAGATCGCGAGATTGAATGATGACCTCCGCCACCGGATCGAGGAGTTGGAAGCTCTGCTCAACGCACTCCCCGTTGGGGTTTTCATTGCGCAGGACCCTCTCTGTCGCCAGATCACCATGAACCCGGCGGCAGCGGCGATGCTGCGTCTGCCGCTTTGTGCGAATGCCTCCAAATCCGCCCCGGATGGCGATCGCCTGCCGTTCCGCGTGTTCAAGAATGGCGTGGAGGTGGCGCCAGAGGACCTGCCCATGCAGCGTGCCGCCCGAACAGGGCAGGCGGTGGTTGGCGAGGTGGTCGACATCGTTTTCGATGACGGGACGAGCCGTGTGCTTTACGAGCACGCCTCGCCCCTATTTGATGCCTCCGGCAACGTCCGTGGCTGCGTCGGCGTCTTCGATGACATTACGGAGCGGCAGCGCGCGGAGCGGCAGCAGCAACTCTTGATCTCCGAGCTCAACCACCGCGTGAAGAATACTCTGGCAATTACGCAGTCGATCGCCTCTCTCACCTGGCGAGACACACCAGATCCAGCGCTCTTCAACGAGGCTTTTTCGGCCCGGCTGAGGGCCCTTGCACATGCGCACTCGTTGCTGACGGCCTGCTCTTGGCAAGGGGTCTCGTTGCGTGAGCTGGCATGGACCGCGCTGGAACCCTTCCAGACCCAGGAAAAGGCCATCGAAATCGATGGCCCGCAGGTGATCATCAAGCCAGAGTTTGCGGTGACTTTAAGCCTGGTGCTACATGAGCTGGCGACCAACGCAGCCAAGCACGGTGCCCTTAGCACCGCGGATGGCCGCCTCACAATCCGATGGCAGTTCGATCCCGGGCAGCCAGATCTTGAGTTCTACTGGCGCGAGGAAAATGGGCCTGCTGTCAGCGCTCCTCAGAGAACCGGGTTCGGCTCGAAGCTAATTCAATCCATTGCGGCGCAGCTCGGCGGCACGGCCCACCTGACCTACAATCGCGAGGGTGTCGAAGCGCGACTCCGCTTGCCGTTGGACCAACCACGCGCGGCGGTCTAGCGTGGGTTCATCAATCGGCTGAGCTTATTCTCAGGCGCACGTTGATGCGGAATTAAACTCCAGCCTCCGCGAAAGTTGGAGAGCCGAACTCAAGATACGCCATCAGCATCTCCTCGACATGAGCGCGTCTTTCACTCAGCCATTTCGGGTCGGAGATGTTTTTTGCAAAAATTACAGAAAGCGTGTGGCGGTTCAGGATATGAAGTTGGCTTAGGGCAACAAGTGACACATAGAATTGGACCGGATCGATATGCGCGCGGAATCGGCCCTGTTTTCGGCCCCGGTCGAGCATGTCGCCAATGGATTCAAGAAGTGGCACAGTCATAGCCTGCACATGCGGCAGCTTCTTAATAAATCGACCCTTCAAGGTATTCTCTGCGTGAATGAGTGCAAGGACTTCCTTGTTCGACGCAAAAAAGTCGAATGTGAAACGAATAAGGGTGCGCATGCCTTCGACGGGATCTGCGTGCCTTAGATTTAGCGTCGCCTCCCGGCTTCTCAGCCGCGAATACGCGGCTTCAAGAACGGCGAGATAAAGGCCCTCCTTGTTGCCGAAGTAGTGGTAGATCATTCGCATGTTTGACTTGCTCTTCGCGGCGATCCGCTCGACGCGCGCGCCGCTGAAGCCATGC
The DNA here is from genome assembly GCA_963786775.1 of uncultured Pseudomonadota bacterium. Classification (GTDB taxonomy): domain Bacteria; phylum Pseudomonadota; class Alphaproteobacteria; order Rhizobiales; family Hyphomicrobiaceae; genus ZC4RG25. The sequence continues at coordinate 20,693 of CAWBAM010000014.1, forward strand.
AAGGAGAACTCCGCCGTAGCTGCGCGCAAAATGGCGAGCCTCGAGCGTACGGGATCCCTACCGCGCTTCGGCTCTTCGGAGGTGGGAACTCTTTTGCCCCGACATTCGGGCCAACTCTAGCGCTCATCGATCTCAAATCTTCCTCGTGGCAAAGTATGCTGCGTAGTCATCAAACCAGGATGATGCAAGGCACTTGACATTCCGTCGCAAGTAAAAAGAAACTTACTTCGGATTGAGGAAGGGCGCGAATGCTAGAGACCAAGCGAAGCTACGCCGGAATGGTTGTGGCACCTCATCACTTGGCTGCAGAAGCCGGTGTGGCGATTTTAAGAGAGGGGGGTAACGCCATCGAGGCGATGATCGCGGCAGCATCCGCGCTCGCAGTCGCCTACCCGCATATGAACGGGCTCGGTGGCGACGGTTTCTGGTTGATTGGCCGGCCGGGCTCGCCACCGATCGGAATTCGGGCTTGCGGCCGTGCAGCCTTGGGGGTGGATCGAAACTGGTTTCGCGAACGCGGCGTCCAGGTAATCCCGGGGCGAGGTCCGCTTGCCGCGATTACGGTCGCTGGCACGGTGAGTGGTTGGGCCAAGGCGCAGGATATCAGCCGCAGTCGTTTCGGCGGTCGTTTGCCCGTCTCGGAGCTTCTGCAGGAAGCTATTCGGTACGCACGTGAAGGTGTGCCCGTACCGCGGACGCTGCATAATAACGCGACGGCGAAGCTCCAAGAATTGCGCGACGTACCGGGTTTCGCTGAGACCTATCTTTTTGACGGAGAGCCACCTCCCGTCGGGTCACGGTTGCGCCAGCCAAGACTGGCGGACACACTAGACCAATTAGCGCGCGCCGGCCTCGGCGACTTCTACGACGGCGATCTCGCGCGATCCATGGCAGGGGATCTCGAGCGGCTGGGCAGCCCATTGCGTCTTGAGGATTTCCAACGCCATCAAGCGGTTGAGGTCGAGCCGTTATCAATCACAGCCGCCGGACACAAGATTTTCAATCTGCCACCGCCGACCCAAGGGCTGGCATCCTTGCTGATATTGGCGCTCTACGCCCGCAATCCGGCCGCCGTAGCCGACGGACCTGATCACCTTCACCGCTTGGTCGAAGCGACGAAGGCTGCCTTCCGAGTCCGAAATGCTCATGTCACGGACCCTGATTACATGGCGCGGCGGGCCGAGGAATTCCTGACTGACGAATTCATCTCCAAGCTCTCCGCCGGCCTGTCAGCTGATCGCGCTGCGCCTTGGCCCGAGCCGCCGAAGCAGGGCGACACGGTTTGGCTCGCCGCGGCTGACAGCAGTGGCCTCTGCGTTAGCTTTATCCAGAGTATCTACTGGGAATTCGGCTCCGGCGTGGTGCTGCCCGAAACGGGCATCCTGTGGCAAAATCGCGGGACAAGTTTCGAGCTTGACCCGAATGGCACTAATGCTTTGGAGCCGGGCCGGCTTCCGTTTCATACGATCCAGCCTGCAATGGCTGAATTGAGCGACGGCCGCTTGATGGCTTACGGCACCATGGGCGGCGAAGGGCAGCCGCAGACACAGGCGGCGCTCTTCTCGCGCTACGTCCTCCATGGGCAGGATCTGCAGACCTCGGTAACGGCTCCGCGATGGCTGCTCGGGCGCACGTGGGGCGAAGAGAGCACAAATCTCAAACTAGAAGTCGCGGTTCGATCCCGCAACGATCGAGACGCTGATAGCGCGCGGCCACGACGTGCAGGTCGTCGGGCCATTCGAAGAGATGATGGGGCATGCCGGTGCCCTGGTGCGGCATCCCGACGGCCTGCTCGAAGGCGCCAGCGACCCTCGCAGCGACGGTGCAGTTGCCGCGCGTTGATTCCGAGACAAGAAGGCTCGCCTGCAGCGGTTGGTCGATATTGGGTGAGCCGGTCTGATCCCCGGGGACGGCCTCAAATATGAGCAGGCTATCAAGGGAGCGCTGCCATTTATCGGACTTGGCATCATCGGTCATAGCCCGATGACAAAGCCCGCATACAGATTGACAAAGTAAGAAACTTCTTACTAACGTGGTTTAACCGACGATCGCTCCACGGAGGTGCAGAGTGGCGGAAAAGGAGAGGACCCCCGCTGAGGAGCTGTTGAGCACTCAGCCGAAGGTCGTCAACGTTGGCCTGGAAGCCTTCGTGAGAGACCTAAAAAACGCCGGCATCGAAGTGGTTCACGTCGACTGGGCACCTCCGGCAGGCGGTGACCCGGAGATGGCTGCTCTTCTTGCGAAACTCGGAAGTGACAAGAGCGCGATTAAGTTGATCGAAGACGCCAACAGAGAAGCCATAAAGCGCATTCTCGAAGGCGAGCCCAAGCTCCTCGACGTTGTACCGGCGCGCGAAGCCATCGCAGGCTTGAAGGAGCGGATGATCCTGCACGCTGGTCCGCCAATTACGTGGGACCGGATGTGCGGCCCAATGCGCGGCGCCATCGCGGGAGCCATCGTATTCGAAGGCTGGGCGCCCGATTTGGCTTCAGCTGAAAAGATGGCAGCGGCCGGAGAGATCGAATTTCATCCTAACCACCATTTCGGATGCGTGGGGCCAATGACCGGCATGACGACGATGTCTATGCCGGTTTTTGTCGTTGAAAATGTCCGCTTCGGAAATCGTGCGTACTGCGCGATCAACGAAGGCCTCGGCAAGGTTATGCGCTTCGGCGGCAATGATGAAACCGTTCTGGCCCGACTGCGCTGGTTGCGGGACGTGTTCGGTCCTGAGCTGTCGAAAGCACTTCGTCTGCTCGGTGGGATCGAGCTCAAGTCATTGGTTGCGCGCGGCCTTTCCATGGGGGACGAGCTGCATCAAAGAAACGTAGCCTGTTCGAGCATATTCCTGCGCGAGATCGCCCCTGCCCTTGCTCGTTCGTCGTCGGACAAAGAGGTGCTGGCCGAGTGCCTCACGTTCATTGCAAAAAACGAACAATTCTTCCTCAACATTGCGATGGTGATGGCGAAGAGCATGACCGACCCGGCGAGGGGGATTCGGGGCTCGACGATAGTCACTGCCATGTGTCGGAACGGCACCGATTTCGGTGTGCGTGTCAGCGGCACGGGAGACCAGTGGTTCACTGCTCCGGTCGAAATGCCAGAAGGCCTCTACTTCCCTGGTTTTTCGGCAAAGGATGCGAACCCGGACATGGGCGACAGCGCCATCGTGGAGACCGTGGGCCTCGGCGGGTTCGCTATGGGGGCGGCGCCTGCTGTAGCAGGTTTTGTAGGCGCCGGCGCGCCGTCGTCTGCCGTTAATTTCACCAAGAGAATGAGAGAAATTACGGTTACACAAAACCCCGAGTGGACAATACCTGTGATGGATTTCGCCGGTGTGCCGACAGGGATCGATGTGCGCCTCGTAGTGGAGACCGGCTACGCCCCCGTCATCAACACTGGAATTGCTCATAAAGAGCCTGGCATCGGTCAAGTCGGCGCCGGCGTCGTCAAAGCCCCCTTGGCTTGTTTCACGCAGGCGGTTCGGGCCATCGCAGAAGATCTGGGGGTGTCATGAGCTCATTTGTGCTTAACGAAATCCGTAAAGGTTTCTACTCGATCGGTTGCATTGATGCGACTGTCGCGCGAGGTCGCTGCCGCGCCGGGCGTCATAGAAGCGGCCCTGATGATGGGGACTCCGGCTAATATCGCCATTCTGCGCGAAGCTGGTCTGCTGGCCGGCGGGACCACTGAGGCGGGTGGCAACGATCTCATCCTGGCCGTACGGGCCGAAAGCGAGGCAGCGGCACGCGTCGCCATAGCCGAGGCTGAGAAGTCACTCGACAAGCCGAAGGCCGAGGTGGGGTCGTCGGCAGCATGGCGAGCGCGAACCATTGCGGCGGCGCTAGAAGAATCCGAAGGTGTTAACCTCGCGCTGATCTCTGTGCCGGGTGACTTCGCGGCAGCAGAGGCCCGCAAGGCGCTGAGCCGCGGGCTACACGTTATGATGTTCAGCGACAATGTATCATTGGAGGACGAGCGCCCGCTTAAGGAATATGCCCGCGAAAATGGGCTTTTAATGATGGGTCCCGATTGTGGAACGGCGGTGATCGGCGGCGCACCCCTTGCTTTCGCTAATGAGCTGAACCGAGGCAGCATCGGCATCATAGGCGCATCAGGCACCGGAATTCAGGAGGTGTCTTGCCTCATTTCCGAAGCCGGCGGGGGTATCTCGCACGCTATCGGCGTTGGCGGACGCGACTTGAAGAAAGAAATCGGCGGCATAACCACGTTGATGGCGATAGATGCGCTCAATGCCGATACGTCGACTGATCGGGTGGTACTAATCTCGAAGCCGCCGCACCCGGATGTCGCACAGAGCGTCATCAAGCGCATCGCCGGTAGCTCGAAACCTTTCATCGTTTGCTTTATTGGCGCTCAATCCGCTGAGTTGCCTCCCAACGCGCAGTTTGCGCAGACACTAAAACAGGCGGCTGAGCTTGCGCTTAACGGCCGCGTCGGCGGAGCGTTTGACGCTTCCATTGAGGTTGCTCGCCACAATTCCCGGAGACGAGCTGGAAAGATTGTTGGGCTCTATTCCGGTGGAACGCTATGCGCAGAAGCACAGGTCATTCTCTCAGCTGGCGGACGGAGGCTGGCATCGAACGCGCCGATTCCTGGTGTAGCCGCTATGGGCACGCTGACGCGGAAGGATGCGAGCGGATTATTGATTTGGGATCCGACGAATATACAAAGGGCCGTCCGCACCCGATGATCGACCCATCTGTGCGGGACGACGCTCTTCGCGCGGCGCTCGAAGATCCCTCTATCGCCGTCATACTTGTCGATCTAGTGATCGGCTACGGTGCCCACCCGGACCCGGCTGGGCATTTTGCCGAGGTTGTCGGCAGGCGCAGCGCCAACTCGCCCCTCATTGTCAGCTCCGTCTGCGGTACCGAGCGCGATCCCCAGGTGCGCTCAGCGCAAGTACGCAAGCTACAGGAGGCAGGCATTCTCGTGGCACCTTCCAATGCTGATGCCTGCCAACTTGCCCTTGCCCTCGTTAGCGGCAATTGAGGCGACAGTAATGCGAACGCTCGAACAATTGCCACGCCGGCTCGTGATCGCGATTGGCGGCAATGCGGTGCATCCCGAAGATATTGCCGGAACGGGCGAGGAGCAAAAGATCGTGGCGATGCGGACCGCGCAAGCTCTTCTGCCTTTGGCCAAGCTCGAGAACGAGCTGATCATCACTCACGGGAATGGCCCAGTCGTCGGCAAGATCATGATGCGGCAGATGCTGACGATGAGCCGAATTCCCCCGATGCCGATGGATATCTGCGTTGCTCACAGTCAGGGCGGAATCGGATACCTGCTCATGCAGGCCATCGAGAATGCCTTGCGCGAAATTGGCAATGACAGGAAAGTCGCCAGCGTCCTCACTCAGGTTGAGGTAGACGCGAAGGATCCAGCTTTCGAGAATCCAACCAAGTTCGTGGGGCCGTTTTTTTCGGAGGAGGAAGCGAAAAAGATCACAGCTGAGCTGAATTGGCTGATGCGCGAGGATTTAGGGCGTGGGTGGCGTCATGTCGTCCCCTCACCGAAGCCCAAACACGTTTGCGACCTGCCCTTGGTGGATGCCCTTGCGAGGCAGGGCACGATTGTAATCGCAGGTGGCGGGGGCGGAATTCCGGTCGTGCGCGAGAATCGGACGCGCAGAGGAATTCCGGCCGTGATCGACAAGGATCTTACCTCGGCCCACATTGCCAAAAGCCTCGGCATCGAAGAACTGCTCATCCTCACGGCCGTTCCGCGCATCTCCGTCAATTTTGGAAAGCCAAACCAGCGCGATCTCAGCGAAGTTTCCCTCGAGGAGATCAAGGCCTATCATAAGGAAGGGCATTTCCCGCCGGGCAGCATGGGACCGAAAGTGGAAGCTGCGATTTACTTCCTCGAAGGAGGGGGCAAGCGGGCAATCATCAGTCACCTCGAGCACGCTTTGCCAGCACTGCTTGGCGAGACCGGCACGCACATCGTGGCTGGATGAACTTGGCCGCTCCACTGGCCGTGGCTGAGTTGGTAGGCCGCGAGGCCTTGCGGACAATTTCATTCGGCAGTTTAGAGAGTCGCTGCAGTCTTTCGCCGTTCCTTCTACTTGTGCAGAGAGCGTCATTGGGCCTGTTTCGGTGCACCGGAGATCGGGTGCGGCCCGCTCAACATTCTGCTGCGGACAAAGGGAGATATTGATTGGAGATCTCTCCTCAAGCCCGGTCAGGCGACGAAAATTGTGCACGGCTCCCTTTTGATCGAGGGACTTGCACCAATCGTTTTATCGGATGCCGAGATTTGGAAACCGCCGCCCCTTCCTTCCTGGTCAAAAAACGATCTCTTGATCGGATTATCTGAGCTCGACCGACACCTTGTCGTGTTCCCGCCGCCTGTTTCTGGGCTAGGCTGCTTCGCGTTAAATGGGGGTGGAGCTAGCGATCCAAATCGCCAGACAGCTGTCGTGCGAATAGCCGCCAGGCCAATCCGCGCCCTTTCTGATTGGCTTATTGCAGAATGTCCGGCTCGCAATGTGCCCGAGGTGGAACAATTGCTTGGGCTCGGTCCCGGCCTTACGCCTTCTGGCGATGACTTTCTTGCCGGAGCTCTCGGTGCGCTGCAGGCGGTAGGCGCAAGGGAACACATGCAGCTGCTATGGAGTAAACTGGAGCCGTGCTTGAGCTCGGCCACAAACGAGATAAGTGCCGCGCACCTGCAATGCGCCGCGTCAGGCCAGCTCGCTGCAGCTCAGCACGATATCTTGGGGGCGATTTTTCAGGGAACTCGGTTGGCCTAAGGCGCGCACTCGAAATGTTTTCGCGGGAGGCACATACCTCGCCCTGGGATGGACTCGCCGGGATGGCTACAGTATTGCGCGCTACTGTTCGGAAACGTTACAATTAAGAGGCAGTTTGGTATAAAATTGTGCGTCAAGAACTCGATCGCACGCGATAGTGGAATGCATTAGTATGAGCACCGCGCTGCGTGCCGAGCGAAATCGGGCTAAGCCGCGCTTCCGGCAAACGACGATGAAGGGCTCCGGCAAGAGGTCAGAGGAGGACCGCATCAGCAGTATCTGCGATGCTCTCCGCCAAGCAATTATTGAGCAGGCCCTGAAGCCGGGCACCAAGCTGCCGGAAGATTCCCTCGGCGAGTGCTTTGGAGTAGGGCGCACAATCGCTCGTCAGGCTCTTGCGCGATTGACTGCAGAAGGCCTCGTGGAACATCGGCGGAACAAGGGTGCCGAGGTTGCGACCCCCAGTTGGGAAGAAGCAAGGGACTTGTTCGATCTGCGCATTAGCCTCGAACGTCTTGTTGTCAGTCGGCTTGCCGGAAACCTCACCCCTGAACAGATTGCCATCCTCCGGCAGCACATCGCAAAGGAAGAGGCCGCCCGGAATGGGCGCGAGGAGATTTCAGTTCGGCTCGCGACTGAGTTCCACACAGTGCTGGTAGAACTAACCGGCAGCCCCGTCCTCATCCGGTACGTTCAGGAAGTTTGCAGACGGTGCGGATTAACTCTGACGCTCTATGCACGTCCTCATTCGTCGGATTGCGCAATTTCTGAGCATATTGACATCGTGAATGCCCTCGAAAAAGGCGATGCCGAGGCTGCGATGCGCATCATGAGTCACCATTTGGAAGGGGTTGCGGATCGCGCGCTGATTTCGCCGACCAGGATTCAGAAACCAAGCCTGATGGAGATTCTCGCGCCCTACGCGCAGGCGTGCAACGGCACCAAAGTGCATGGGAGTGATCTCAAAACGTCGAAGCCGGCGATACTGCACGCCGGCTCGCGAGACGATCGCGGCCAAAAAGTCCATCGAAGTTGACGCTGTGAGCCGCTCTGCCTTTGTTAGACGTCGAGGCCGTTCTTAATAAGCAGGCGATCAGCACTATCGTTCCAGACGTCCTGCGATACAATAAGCCCATCCCGGACGACGAAGCGATCGATATATCGATTGCCTTCAAATGGCGTACCGTCAGGCCACTCCCCATAGAGCGTACCCAAGCTGTAGACGATGGTTTCGTCCTCGCCGGGGACTGTCTCGAAGCGCTCCATCTTCTTCTTAACCCACTTGTATCGACGGGCGTTGAAGCCGGTCGCTCCGGTTGGAGTATCGAACTTACGACCCCCTGTGAACGTCAACTCGAAATTTGGCGCAACGTATCGTGCGGCCGCTTCAGGGTCAGGAATCATATGGGTTTCCAGATACACACGGACGATTTCGGTGTCCCTTGCTGCGTCAGCTCTCTTCCTTGTTCCACTCATGCGCATTCTCCCTGCTACATATCCATTTGACTGGCACCATTCTTGGATGAAAGGCGAGCATGGATAGTAATTGTAACTAGACAGCACTCAGATTGCATGCATTAATTGCATGCATAAAGCAGGAAGATGCCGCGCCGGCCGCCGGTAAACAATCGACGTGTGCGCACGTGAGAATGCCGGCCCCACAAACTTGTAATGGCTGGCAGGAATAGAAAGGGAGGCGAGTATGTTATCCGAACAACAACAGTGGTGGCGGCGCCTGACGCTGGCTGGCTTTTTTGCGGCGAGCGCAATTGTTCCGCTTAGTGTTGCTCAGGGGCAGGAAAACCATCAAAGTCGGACTTGTCGCTGCCCTTTCTGGCCAGTCGGCAAAGTCGGGTGAAGCCATTATTCGCGGCCTGAGTACGGCGATCGACGAGATCAATGCTGCAGGCGGCGTCAACGGTCGGAAGATCGAGCTTGTCGCTCGCGATGATGAGAGTAATCCGGGCAAGGGATTGTTGGCCGCTCGCGAGCTTGTTCAGCGCGAGAAGGTAGCGGTGTTGTTCGGCGGGCTCGACACACCGGTCTCTCTTGCGATTGTTCCTTTCGCCAATCAGTCCAAGGTCCCGTTCATGGGCGTTTGGGCAGGGGGGACGAACATTACCCGCAACGGCGCCGCCGACAATTACGTTTTCCGAGTGTCGGCGGTTGACGCCTACGTCGGTGAAGCGCTTGTAGAATATGCGATCAAGAAGAAAGGCGCGAAGGCGCCTGGTATGATTCTGATCAATAATCCTTGGGGTGAATCAAACGAGGAGGCCCTGACCGAAGCATTGAAAAAGCGAAACATGCAGGCGGTCGGGATCGAGAAATTCGAGACAAATGACGTTGATGTCGTGCCGCAGCTAAGCCGCCTGAAACAGGCGGGTGCCGATGTATTGTTCCTGGTGGCGAACGTGGCACCGTCATCTCAGGTCGTCAAATCGCTCGAGCGTATGGGCTGGGATGTGCCGGTGGTCTCCCATTGGGGTCCGGCCGGTGGACGCTTTACTGAGCTCGCGGGGCCGCGATCAGAGGATGTACACTTCATCCAGACCTTTACTTTCGGCGAGAAACAATCAGCCAAGGCGGACGACGTTCTCGCGAAGCTCAAAGCGAAATACTCAATTCAATCACTTGCAGACGTGACGCCTGCGACGGGCATTGCCAATGCCTATGACGCAATGCATCTGACAGCGCTTGCGCTGGCGAAGGCCGGCTCCACCGATGGCAAGGCGGTGCGCGACGCGTTCTACGCCATCGATAGCTATGAAGGCTTGATCAAGCACTACAAGAAGCCGTTCTCGCCTGAGAACCATGATGCACTTGGTCCAGAGGACTATACATTCACCCATTTCGTAAAAGGTGAAATCATTCCTCTTGATCGGTGAGACAATCCGGGGCGGGTGACTATTTGTTGCCCGCCCTTGCTTGTCGACAGCCACCCATTTGAAGGGGTGCAAAATGCTTCTCACCTCGGCGATCGTCACCGGGCTCGGGCTCGGGGCCATGTATGGCCTTATCGCGCTCGGCTTCCACATCACCTGGACCGTGTCCAATACCGTTAACTTCGCGCAGGGGAGCGCGATGATGGTGGGCTCGGTTCTGGGCTTCATGCTCATGGTGACGCTTGGTGCTCGATGCCGGAAAACCAATTTGCTCTGGCAAGCCGTCCCAGGTGCGCAACGACCCGGCCGTCATCGCAGCCTATCTCGGTTCCGGCGAACTGAGCGCCAAGCCTCGCGAACATGGCTGGACCGGCTCCGGCCAGCGCATTTTGACGGTCAGCAATCTCGATGCTGGCTATGGTCCCGTCGGTGTTCTCAAAGGGGTCAGCATCGAGGTCAGCGGCAGGGGAGATGGTGGCCCTGCTCGGCTCCAATGGAGCGGGCAAGTCGACAACGATGCGAGCAATCAGCGGATTATTGAGACCCGTTTCCGGCGAGATCGCCCTTGGTGACAAATCGGTCGAGCGGATGCCCGCGCATGAGATCGCGCGGGATGGCCTGCAGCTTGTTCCCGAAGGCCGTCAGGTATTCCCCGAGCTGAGTGTTCTCGACAATATTCGTATTGGCGCGTTCCGTCGTGGAAAGGGCGACTATTCGGAGGAGATCGAAACGCTTCTCAATCGTTTTCCGCGTCTTCGCGAGCGCCTCCATCTTCGTGCCGGTCTTCTCTCAGGTGGTGAGCAGCAGATGCTGGCAATCGCGCGTGGTCTCATGGCCAAGCCGCGGATCCTGCTTCTCGACGAACCGTCGCTGGGGCTTGCTCCGCAAATGATCGAAGAGCTGTTTTCGGTGCTCGCCGATCTGCGAGATGAAGGCACGACCATTCTGCTTGTCGATCAAATGGCGGCGTTGACTTTGACGGTCGCCGATCGGGGCTACGTGCTTGAGCAGGGCCAGATCGTCCGGGCTGGAACCGCGGAGGCGTTACGCGGCGATCCTGCACTTCTGGAAGCATATCTCGGCAATGACTCCTCCGGGACAGAGTCGCAGAAGGTGCCGGCATGAGCACAGGGCCTTTGGATCTTGTACTGCGCCGCGCGTCGTTACATGGCCACGACCAAGGCCATCAGTTCGACATTGGAATTCGTGGCGGGCACATCGTCGAGATCGCGCCGGAAATCAACACCGATGCCCGTGAGATCGACGTTCAAGGATGCCTCGTTTTCGGCGGCTTCATAGAAACGCATATACATTTGGATAAAGCCTGCATCCTCAACCGCTGCGGACATTCGGAGTCGCTTTCGCATGCGATCGCGAAAGTTTCCCAGCTCAAGAGCGAATTCACTCAAGAGGATATCTACGCGCGCGGCCAGAGCGTTTTGGAGAAGGCCATTGTCCAAGGCACGACGCGCATGCGGACTCACGTCGAGATCGATCCGCTCATCGGACTGCGGGGCTTCGATGCAATTCTTAAGCTCAAGAAAGATTACTCGTGGGCGATAGACCTCGAGATTTGCGTTTTCCCGCAGGAAGGATTGCTCAATAATCCTGGAACCGATGAGCTTCTCGTTGAGGCGCTGGAGAGAGGTGCAGATGTCATCGGCGGCTGCCCATACACGGATGATGATCCAAAGGGCCAGATCGCGCGCATTTTCGAACTCGCCCGGCATTATGACGTCGATATCGACTTCCATCTGGATTTCGACCTCGACCCGTCGCGTATGGATCTTTACGAAGTCTGCCGGCAGGCGGAAAATCTATAGCTACGGGGGACGCGTTGCCGTCGGGCATGTGTCCAAGCTCTCAGCAGCGCCACCGCCGCTGCTGCAAGAAGCTGCTCGCATGATGCGCGATGCGGGCGTGGCGCTCACGGTGCTGCCATCGACGGATCTCTACCTGATGGGGCATGGAGAAACACATTCCGTTCCACGCGGAATAGCCCCGGCACACCGGCTGCTTCAACAGGGGATAACCTGCAGCATTTCGACGAATAATGTGCTGAATCCCTTCACTCCGTTCGGAGACTGTTCCCTGCTGCGAATGGCCAACCTTTATGCCAATGCTCTCCAAGTTGGGGGGGCGGATGAATTGAACTTGTGCTTCGAAATGGTGACTTCCCAATCGGCTCGTCTGATGAACGCCGATGATTACGGTCTTGAAATTGGAAATCGCGCCGATCTGATCGTGTTGGATGCACCCACGACCTTCGCCGCCGTTACCGAACTCGCGCAACCGCTGCTCGGTTTTAAGGCTGGTAAGCAGACTTTCTCCCGGCCTCGGCCGAAGCTCTTCCGCCCAGGAGACATTGTCAGCTAAGTCTGCATTCTCCCGTACTCGCGACAGGCTCCACTGGCTGAAAATCGCATGTGGCGGTCATGGGCTAACAGGACTTGCAGCATGCGATCGCGCTACGCCCCCTCGCGCTTCGGGCACTTTGGCAGTCCGCCCCCGTATTGAATTCAATTTGCAAACTAGTGTCACGTTTTGCCTTTCATTTGGCTTTTTGTCTCAGTGCAACTCAATCGCCGCCGCCTATGTGACACTGAACCGATATGACGGTCTATACGCACGGCAGCCAGAGTGACGCGCGTTGGCACCCATTGTGCCTCGTACTAGTTAATCTTTCGAAACTCGATCCGATCGGAGTCTCCAACGACCTCGCGATTTTACCAGCTTCCGCTTTCAAGCCTCTTGGCGCTCGTTGCGCTTGCTTCGTTGCTTCCGGTGGCGCTGCTGGCGGCCTATGGCCTGCAGGGGTATTTCGCGCGAGAGCGAGCCGGGGAGCTCGCCAAGCTCTCCGCTCGCGCAGAAAGTCTCGCCCGCGCCGTTGATCGCGAGCTGCGAGGCTACATTGACCTTACTGAGGTACTGGCCAGGTCGCGCCATCTGCGGACGGGCGATATAAGAGCCTTCGGGGACCTCGCGCGCGATGCCGCCGGGGGCGCAAACGGGCCGGGCGGCTATTTCGCCCTTCTCGATCGCACGGGACAGCATCTCGTCAATACGCGGTTGCCGATCAGTGCGCGCCTGCCAAGAACGATCAACCCGGACGCGCTCCGCCACGTCCTCGCAACAGGTCGCGCTGCCGTCGGTGATCTGGAGATCAGCCCGACAACTCGGGACTACATGTCTGTCACGCGGGTACCGGTCGTCATCGACGGCGAGGTGCGATACGTGCTGGCCTTCGCGCCGCACCAGGCTCACATCAACGATGTTCTGCGGGACGTCGATTGGCCGCAGCAATGGCTCGCCTCTATTGTGGACGGGCAGGGGCGCATTATCGCCCGGTCGAATGATAATCGCATCGGCATTCAGTCAGTTTGGGACGCGAAACGGCGGGCGTTAGGCCTCACAGGTGCTGGCTGGCTGGAGGGAACAGACCGGGAAGGGCGCGACTGCGTCGCCGCCTTTCAGGCTTCGCAACTCAGCAACTGGTATGTCTACGTTTGGGTGCCGCGGGATGTGCTCATGGCCCCGGAGCGTGCCGCCCGCTGGCCCCTTTTGGGTGGCCTAGCCGCCGCGTTGCTCACCTCGATGTTGGCGGCGTTTGTCGCTGGGCGCTCCGTTCAAAGCGCCATCGGCCGCGTGCTTCAAGTCGCGCGGGGATTGGGGCAGGGGCAACCAGTCAGCTTCGATAACACGCACATGCAGGAGGCGAACGAAGTCGGTGTGGCGCTCGTCAAAGCCGCTCGCCAAATTGCGGCGCGGGAAGAACACGCGCGCTTGCTCCTGCGCGAGCTGTCGCATCGCAGCAAGAATCTCCTTGCAATTATCGAGGTCATGGCCCGGCAATCGGAGCGCGCATCCAGGAGCAGAGCGGAATTCCTTGAGCGCTTTGGAGCGCGCATTGCCAGCCTGTCACGGTCGCATGATCTGCTCGTGAGCCAGAACTGGCAGGGCGTCCCAATCACTGAACTGATCCGGACGCAATTGACGCCCTTCGCGGACCCTGTCGAGCAGCGGATCAGAATGGACGGTCCTGATCTCGTACTTCGGCCGGAAGCATCTCAGAACATCGGCATGGCGCTACACGAGCTGGGCACGAACGCCAGCAAGCATGGTGCGCTCTCGGTACCTGATGGTTACGTCCGGCTAAGTTGGAAGGAGTTTCACGATTCGGCTGGCAACGCCCGCCTTGAGATGAGCTGGCAGGAAATTGGCGGCCCCCCTGTTGTGATGCCGTCGGGCAAGGGTTTTGGTTTCGCGATGCTGGATTTTATCGTGCCCAGTGCCCTCGGCGGGCTCGCTCATCTTGACTGGAGGGAGGACGGCCTGGTTTGGACACTCAACGTTCCCGCAGAGTCCGCGGTCGTTGCCAGTGCTGGCTAGGTTGAGCAGTCCTTAACCGCTGACGCCGTCCAAGACGAAGCCCGGCCCTTAGTCCCGGGAAATGATCGCGGACTTCGTGATTACACCAAGTATTTCCGATATTTGGTCTCTCCAGAAATTCGAAGCCGTTGGATTGATTGTCCGGCTGACGGAGGTCGCGCCGAGGGGCAAGCGGCTCCACGTTCTCGACCGAGTCAGCAAGGCGCGCGCAATCCTCAAGGAGCATTCTTCCTGCGCCTTGATACGGCTCGAGAGACGCCTAAGAGTGCAGCGGCGGGAATCAGAGCAATGAGTGAATACTGGACCACATGCGCCCAAATCGCGCGGTCATAAACTGCCCGCACCTCCGGGTCTGCTGCTGGCAAATCGAGCGGGAACACGGGCCAGTTGATGCCGGCGACGTAGGATACGCCAGCGATCCAGAGGCAGGCGAGCACGATTAAGCTACGAGCGGTCATCGATGATCCTCATTCGCGTGACCCGGTCGCGCGGTCAACGAACTGGCTTTGCTTGTCATAAAGGGCCAACAGCTCGAAAAACGCGCGTGTTCGCTCAGGGTCGTGGTACTCCTCGAAGCGCACGATCTTGTCGCCTTCAACTCGCCAAATGTGTCGCAGCCGGCCTTCGTAAGTCAGCCCTGTCGCTTTATGCAGATAGCGAAAATGAACTTGTGAGTGACATAATCTGCGCTTCGCTACGATCTGCACCGGCCGGTACTCAAGGAAATCGAACTGATCCAAAATGATCTGAAGCTGCTGTCGCAGCTCGGCCTTTCCGTAGGATGCGCCTGCGAACGGAACGACGTCGGTCGGCAAATGATTGACGAACACAACGTCATCTGCAAAGCAGGCGAGCACCGCCTCGAGATCGCGTGCCCACCACGACGCGTATGCGCCCTCCAGAAGGGTACTCGAGTTCAACTCGCATGGCCATAACCCTCCCCATGCGAGCATAGCTGCCAATCTGCGAGCTGACTACTGCCCCGGCCGGCCTGTTTTCCGTGGCCTGCCGCGGCGGCGCTTGCGTTCGCCTTCATCGGGCATGTCTATGACCTTGGCGGGCTTCGGGATGGGTAATCCGCGCTCCGCGTGTGGGCCCATTTCGTCGAGGGTGGGCTTGTGCGGGCCCCGAATGGTCTCGCCGAAGGCGCCAGCACGCATCCGCGGATCGACCTTTGGGCTGCGGGCTGGAACAGGCCGATCCGTCCCTGGCCCCATGTCGTCGAGCGACGGTTTGTGAGGGCGTGATGTCGACTGCGCGAAGGTTGGCTGGACGGGCTCGTATTCTCGCGCGATCCGCGATCCGGACGGGCTTCCCTTAGTGGAACTCGTCGGCGCCTGCCCGTATTTGCGCTCGCCTTCGTATCGTCCAGCGCGCTCCTCGATGTCTGCTTGCCGAGCCAATGGGTCGTCGGCAATGGCCAGCTCAGTCTCGCGAAGCCGTTTGATCTCGTCCCGCAGGCGTGCCGCTTCCTCGAACTCGAGGTCGGCCGCAGCCTCGCGCATGCGCTTTTCGAGATCTGCGATAACGGCCTCCAGATTGTGCCCAACGTAGACCTGGCCATCTTCGGCGAGTCCAATATCCACGGTCACGTGATCGCGCTCGTAGATAGAGGCCATTACGTCGGCAATGTTCTTGCGCACGCTCTCAGGCGTGATGCCATTGGCTTCGTTCCACGCCTTTTGCTTCTCGCGGCGGCGGTTCGTCTCGGCGATGGCCCGCTCCAAAGAGCCCGTCATCTGGTCGGCGTAGAGGATGACTCGGCCATCCACGTTTCGCGCCGCGCGGCCGATGGTCTGGATCAACGAGGTCTCGGACCGCAGGAATCCCTCCTTGTCCGCATCGAGGATAGCCACCAGGGCGCACTCGGGGATGTCGAGCCCCTCGCGCAGCAGGTTGATGCCGACGAGCACATCGAAGGCCCCGAGGCGCAGATCCCGGATGATCTCGATGCGCTCCAGGGTCTCGATGTCCGAGTGCATGTAGCGCACACGGATACCTTGCTCGTGCAGGTACTCGGTCAAATCCTCGGCCATGCGCTTTGTGAGCACGGTCACGAGCGTCCGATATCCTTCACGGGTGACACGGCGGATCTCATCCAGCAGGTCGTCGACTTGATTCTTCGCAGGCCGGACAATGACTTCCGGATCGGTGAGGCCAGTGGGACGGATCACCTGCTCGACGAACACGCCTCCGGTCTGCTCCAGCTCCCACGCCCCCGGCGTCGCCGAGACGTAGATGGTCTGCGGCCGCATGGCATCCCATTCCTCGAAGCGGAGCGGGCGGTTGTCCATGCACGAGGGCAGGCGGAAGCCGTACTCGGCCAGCGTTGCCTTGCGGCGGTAGTCGCCACGGAACATCCCGCCGATCTGCGGTACGGTCACGTGGCTTTCGTCCACGAAAACCAATGCATTGTCAGGCAGGTACTCGAACAGCGTCGGTGGCGGCTCGCCGGGTTTGCGGCCGGTCAGATACCGCGAGTAGTTCTCGATGCCGGCGCACGATCCCGTCGCTTCCAGCATCTCCATGTCGAACAGGGTGCGCTGCTCCAGCCGCTGGGCTTCGAGCAACTTGCCTGCGGCATACAACTCATCCAGCCGTTGCTTGAGCTCTTCCTTGATCGCCTTGATGGCCTGCTGCAGCGTCGGCTTCGGCGTGACGTAGTGGGAGTTGGCGTAGACCTTGACCAGCTTGAACTCGTCAGTCTTCTGGCCAGTCAGCGGGTCGAATTCGGTAATGCTTTCGATCTCGTCGCCGAAGAACGAGAAACGCCAGGCGCGGTCCTCCAAGTGGGCCGGGAACAGTTCGACCGTATCGCCCCGGACACGGAAGGTGCCGCGGATGAAGTTCTGGTCGCTGCGCCGGTAGTGGAGGGCGACGAGATCCGCCAGGAACTGGCGCTGGTCGAGCCGTTCGCCGACGCGGACGGTGAACGTCATCGCGGTATAGGTCTCGACCGAGCCGATACCGTAGATGCACGACACGGACGCGACGATGATGACGTCGTCGCGCTCGAGCAGGGCGCGCGTCGCGGCGTGCCGCATCCGATCGATCTGCTCGTTGATCGAGCTTTCCTTCTCTATGTACGTGTCCGTCCGCGGGACATAGGCTTCCGGCTGGTAGTAATCGTAGTAGCTGACGAAGTATTCGACCGCGTTCTCCGGGAAGAAGCTCTTGAACTCCCCGTAGAGCTGGGCAGCCAGCGTCTTGTTCGGCGCTAAGATCAGCGCCGGCCGCTGCGTTCTGGCGATGACGTTGGCCATCGTGAAGGTCTTGCCCGAGCCGGTGACGCCGAGGAGCACCTGGTCGCGCTCATGCCGGTTGACGCCCTCGACCAGCTCCGCGATGGCCTGGGGCTGGTCGCCCTTTGGCTCGAACTCCGAGACGAGGCGGAAGGGGATGCCGCCTTCGGATTTCTCGGGCCGGGGTGGGCGGTGGGGCCTGAAAACCGGCATGGTGCCGGAGACGAGCGGATGGCTCGCCATCATCGGCTCGCGCGCGATGAGCTCCCAACCCTTCTTGGTGCGCTGCTCCGGGCGGGCGAGCAGGGCTTCCAGCACGGCGGTCATGCTCTCGCCCCGATCGGGGCGAGTGCCGGAGTGGCGAAGGGCAGGCAGAATGCGAGCGTTGCTTGGGCCCCTTACAATCACGTCAGCGCCAGAGGCCAATTCCGCCGCAACGAACTCCGCCTGTGGGGCCTCGCCAAATCCGCTCGTTGCGGGCGTGCCAGCGGCCGTCTCAGGGGGCGGCGGCACAGGCTTTCCCGAACGTCCGCGCGACGGGCGCGGCCGGGGCATAGACGGCTTCTTCGGGGAACGTGCCATGAGCCGCAATATGGCGCTCTGGGCTCGGCGGCTCAAGTCGTGGTAAGGCCCGACGTACCTGCAATTGCGGCAATGAATTCAGCGCCGCTGGCACAACCGACCGTCATCATAAGAGCCGCCACCATCGTTGCCTCACTGTAACCTATTGCACCAAGCGCCCCGGGCGGGTTGAATGCGGCGCTCTTCAAGGATCAAAGGGCTCGCTCATGAGAGTTTGGTTCACCTGCGCCCGCTCACTCGCTCCTGCTTGCCTGATTTTGTTGACTGCGGCGTTCCTGGGCGTCGCCGGTCGAGCCAGCCGTCGCCGGCGAAGGATCTGCCCAAGGCGCTCACTTGCACGTTCGAAACTGGGACCAGCATCGCTTACGCAGGGGGCGACTACAAAGCCTCTGAGGCGAAGCCGCTTGCATTCACCATCAGCGCCATCGACCTCGAAAATCAACGAGCCGAGCTGGGGACGGAGAAGGGAGGCAAGGGCGAGCTCAAGGTGGTCGTGGCGGTCAATGCGAACCACTTCCTTGAGGTGGTCAACGAGGGCTTCATCAACATAACCACTGTGTACGACCTTGATCCGCAGCGGAAGGCTCACCCTGCCGTGCACTCGCGCCATCTCGGCTTGCTGGGTGAGCCGATCATCGCCCAGTACTACGGGTTTTGCGTGCCGAAATAGGTGGGGCGAGCAAGGACCTTTATGGGGCGGGGGCTGATAGGAACATGCTGAAACGGGTTCTCATTGCCAATCGCGGCGAGATCGCGCTGCGGATCATCCGCACAGCGCGCCGGCTCGGAATCGAGACGGTCGCGGTGGCATCCGAGCCCGATATGGGCCTGCCTTATACGCGCGCAGCTGATATCGTCGTGCCCATCGGCCCTGGGCCGGCGAACGAAAGCTATCTGGTTTTCGACAAGATCATCGGTGCGGCAAAGGAAACGGGCGCCGATGCCATCCATCCTGGCTACGGCTTCTTGGCCGAAAATCCAGACTTTGCTGAAGCCGTAGCTGCGGCTGGGCTGATATTCATCGGCCCGAGCGCAGATGTCGATGCGCAAGCTCGGCGGCAAAGTCCGAGGCGAAAGCCGTCGCCATGAAAGCCGGCGTGCCGGTGGTGCCGGGCTATCAGGGCGAGGACCAGCGGCCCGAAATTCTCGCCGAGGCGGCGCGCGGCATCGGCTATCCGGTATTGATCAAAGCGGTGGCAGGCGGCGGCGGCCGCGGCATGCGGCTCGTCGAGCGGGAGGAAGACTTCGCACCGCTGCTCGCCAGTGCCCAACGCGAGGCGCAAGCCGCATTCGGCGATCCGCGTGTGTTGATCGAAAGGGTGATCACCTCACCGCGGCATATCGAGGTGCAGGTGTTTGGCGACAGCCACGGAAACGCCGTCCACCTGTTCGAGCGCGACTGCTCCCTTCAGCGGCGTAACCAGAAGGTCATCGAGGAGGCGCCGGCCCCCGGTATGTCGCCGGAACTCAGGGCGAAGATGACCGAGGCGGCCGTCAAGCTGGTGCAAGGCGGTCGGCTATCGCGGTGCTGGCACAGTCGAGTTCCTGGTCGAGGGTGGCGAGCTTGGGCCAGACGCCCCCTGGTACTTCATCGAGATGAACACGCGCCTGCAGGTCGAGCACCCGGTGACGGAGGCGATCACCGGGCTCGATTTGGTCGAATGGCAGTTGCGAGTTGCGGCCGGAGAGCCGTCTGCCGCTGGAGCAGGATCAGATCGCCTGTACTGGTCACGCCATCGAGGCTCGGCTGTGCGCCGAGGATGCGGCACGTGACTACCTGCCGTCGATCGGGCGGATCGTTGCATTCGAAACGCCGGAATTGGAAGGTCTGCGGGTCGATGCGGGGGTGGAAACAGGCTCTGTCGTTTCGCCGTTCTATCATTCGATGATCGCCAAGCTGATCGCGTTTGCTCCAGATCGTGCCGGGGCTATCGAGCGATTGACGAGCGCTCTGGAGCAGACGGTCGTGGCCGGCGTGAAGACGAACGCTGCATTCCTGCACGGACTGCTTTCGCATTCCGCGTTTCGTGCGGGGGAGATCGATACCGGCTTCATCGGCCGGGAGCTTGGCCGACTGACATCAAAGGGCACCGATGCCGCGGCCGTCGCTTATGGCGTCGTCTCGCTCATCAGGCAGCGGCAGCGGGAGCTGGAGGCGCAGCGCAGGCGGATTTCGAACCGAGCCTTATTCACCTTGGGCGGCTCTCGATGCATTCCAGCTGGGCGAGCCGCGTCGCCATTCGCTCGACGTCGTGGTGGAGGGCCAAAAAACCTCCGTCGAGGTCCTGTGGAACGGAGGACAGTCCGAGCGTCGCTGCTGCCGGGCGAGCCTGGTCCAATCCAGTGCAATGCGATCAACGCCAAGGCCATCGAGGATGGGCAGCGCGTGTTCGTGCTCCATAACCTGCGGCAAACAGAGGTCGCCTGGCCGGTTTACGACGTTAGTGCTGCGGACGAAAGCGACGGCACTGGGAATGTTCGTGCGCCGATCAACGGCCGGGTGGTGAAAGTTTTCGTGGAAGAAGGCACGCTTCTCGACAAAGGGCAGCGGATCGCGGTTATCGAGGCGATGAAGATGGAGCACGTTCTCGTCGCGCCCATTCGTGGGAGGATCGCCAAGCTGACCGCGAGCGAAGGTCAGCAGGTGACCGAGGGGACCGTGCTGGCGACATTAGTCGAGGAGTAGGCAGAGTAGTGGTGCCCGGCCCCCGCAATTTGATCACGGACATTCCTGGTTTGAGAGTCGGGAACGCGCATGACGAGCGCGTGCTGAGCGGCGTTACAGCTGTCATATTCGACAAGCCGAACGTGGCTTCTGGCATAACGCTCGGAGGGGCGCCGGGAAGCCGCGATACGACGCTGCTCGAGCCGGAAATGACGATCCAGAGCCTCGATGCCGTCGTGCTTTCGGGCGGCTCGCTTTTCGGCCTGGATGCCGCGGGCGGCGTCGTCTCGTTCCTGCGCCAGGAGGGACGCGGCGTGCGTATTGGCACCGCAAACGTCCCCATCGCATCACAGGCGATCATATTCGACCTTCTCAACGGGGGTGATAAGAACTGGGGGCGTATGCCGCCGTACTGGGAGCTCGGCTGGCAGGCGGCGGAAAAGGCTAGCGGCCGACGATTTCCCGCTGGGCACGGTGGGCGGCGGATACGGCGCAAGCACCGTCAACTTCAAGGGTGGCCTCGGCTCCGCGAGCGTGGTGACGCCTTCCGGATTCATCGTCGGCGCGCTCGCCATCGTGAATGCCGTTGGATCGGTGACGATTGGCGACGGGCCCCACTTCTGGGCCGGCGCACACGAAATCGGCCGCGAGTTTGGGGGGCACGGCTTGCCGCCTCGCGTGCCGGCGGAGGCCCAATAAACTCAGGATAAAAGGGGCCTCTCTACCTCGACAACGGTTGCCCTCGTCGCGACCGATGCTCAGCTGACCAAGGCAGAAACGAAGCGGCTTGCGATCATGGCCAACGATGGACTTGCCCGAGCTATACGCCCGGCCCACGCGCCAATGGACGGCGACACAGTGATCGCCGTTTCAATGCAGGACAAGCCTCTCAGCAATCGGACGGTCGAACTCACTGAAATCGGCCAAGCCGCGGCCGATTGCCTGGCCCGCGCCATCGCCCGTGGCGTGTACGAAGCCGCTGTGCCGAGCGAGGCATGGGCTGGGCCGCCGGCTTACAGGGATCTTTATCCGTGACACGCGCCCGCTGGGCTGTTGTGATTGCCGTAACGGCGCTTTTGGTTGCGTTACTGGTCTGGCAGCAAATGCGCCAACGCGAGGTTCAGCGCTGCCTCAACTCCGGCGGAATGTGGGATGGGCCGAATTCTCGTTGTGTTCCTGATCCGGCGCGGCCGATCCTGCAAAGAGATTTCCAGCGCGCTTAGCTTCAGCGCGCCGCGGCAATCGGAGCGTTTTCTTCAACCATACGTCCACGAACGAACTGCAGCGTGACTTGCGCCACGCGTCGTCCGAGATGCCGAGCCGTGAGCAGATCGGATTCCGGCGGTGCGAGATCCGGGCCTTGATCTGTGTTCGACTGGGCGGCAGCACCTAGCCAAAAGCCCAGCCGATTCAGGTCTTCCTCCGATCCTTTCGTGGAATTGTTGGCGGGCGGTAAATCGAGATTGACCCAGTGCATGCCGTGTTGAGCCGCGAAAAGCGCGATTTGCACCAGCGTCGCGAGTTTGTCTCCGGACCGGGCGCCTGAATTTGTGAAGCCGGCAGCAATCTTGTTCTTCCAGGCAAATCCCTTTGCCATGACGGCTTTCGAGGTTGCTTCTTGGAAAGCTTTGAACGCCGCAGAGACGTTGCCCATGTAGGTCGGCGAGCCGAAGATAATCGCGTCTGCTGAAGCCAGATCATCCCATCGGGTCTGAGCTTCTTCGACGGTCATCAACAGCGCTTCCGCGCCTTCGACCTCCTCAACTCCGTCGGTGACAGCTTGAGCCAGCCGAGCCGTGTGACCCCAGCCGCTGTGATACACGATGGCGATGCGGGCGAGCGGCATGCGAATCCTCCGACTCGATCAATTCGTGCGGCCGGCGACGTCATCGAGCATTTCGAGCACACGCGGCCAGCCTTTGCCCATGCGCTTGAAAGCGAGCTCGTCTGGTGCCCGGAAACCGGATTGCTCCATGCGGACAAGCGTTCCGCCATCTCGCGGCGTAAGCGTCCAGGTCACAATTGTAACGAGGCCGCTGTCGGATTCCGTGCCATCGCCCCAGCGATAGCTCAGCCGATGTGGCGGCTCGACGGTGAGCACCTCGCAATTGACGAGGCCGGACCACCCTGGGAGGGGCACGGCGCGCATGGTGAAGCGATGGCCGACTTTGGGAACGAAGTCGTTTTCCATCAGCCATTCCGCGATCAAATGGCTCTCCGTTAGCGCGCGCCAGACCTTTTCGGGCGGATGCTTCATCTGCCGCTCGAAGACGAGCGAGCGCGTGGCTTCGCACTTGCTCATGGGATCCTCCCTTTACTGATCCATGCGGTCGAGCAGGTCTTCGAGCTTGTCGAGCTTCTGGCTCCAGAAAGCAGCGTAGACGCCGAGCCAGTCCACGATCGGCCGCAAGGCTTTCGGATGGGCGCTGTAGCGCGTTTCCCGGCCGACGCGTCGATCGCGTACGAGGCCAGCCTGCTTCAACACGTTCAGATGCTTAGAAACAGCCGGCTGCGAAATGGTGGTGCCGGCAGTAAGAGCACGGACGGATCGCTCGCCCTCGCGGCTCAGCCGTTCGAATAGCCTGCGTCTGGTGGGATCGGCGAGGGCAGCGAAGAGATGATCCGGCTCAGCGTGCATGAATAACCCATAACTTTTCGGTTATGAATGACTCATAACCAATTGGTTATGGGTTCGTCAAGCGGCTTAGAGTGCCGGTCTTACCGGAAGCGATCCACCCGTACGGCCACGGATCGGTAAACGTGGGTTCGCCTGTCATCATCTCGGCAAGCAGGCGCCCGGTTGCAGGGCCGAGCGTAAAGCCGAGATGGTGGTGGCCGAAGTCGGCCCACAGACCCCGATGGCCCGGGATAGGACCGATCATAGGCAGCATGTCGGGCAGGCAGGGCCGGGAGCCCATCCAAGGCTTGTTTTCGACCCGATCGGCAAGCGGGAAATCGCACGGGCGATCGGCTCGAGCTTCTCGAGCTGCACGGGCGTTTTCGGCGCGTCACGGTGCGCGAACTCGGCACCGGTGGTCAGGCGGATGCCGCGGGTCATCGGCGCCAGCACGAAGCCATTCTCGATGTCGAAGATCGGCCCGTTGAGCACGGCATCTCCGCGCGGGCGGAAGTGGACATGGTATCCCCGCTTCACCCAGAGCGGAACACGGATGCCAAGCGGCCTCAACACGTCATCCGACCAAGGGCCGAGCGCAATCACGGCCTCGCGCGCCTTGACCGGCCCGTCGACCGTGTGCACTTGCCAGCCTCCGTGGTTGGCTCGAGCGTGCGAGCATCAGCGGTAATGAATTTGCCGCCGCGTCGAACGAAGAAGCTTGGCATAAGCCTTCCCGACAGCGCTGGGATCGGTCACGCTGACCGGGTCGAGCATCAGTAGGCCACCGCGAAGTTGCCAGTGAGGTAGGGTTCGCGCTTGCGCAGAGCGGCACGGATCGAGTTGTTCGAAGTTGACGCCGAATTCGCGCCGCACCTCCTCCTGCTCCCGCAAATATTGATCGTACCGCTCATTGGTGCGGAACAGCTTCAGATAGCCCGTCTCGCGGATCATATCCGCGATGCCGGCTTCCTCCATGAGGGCGCGGTGCTCGACGATGCAGCGTTCGACGAGCGGGAAGGCAGCGCGAGCTGAAGCAGCGAGTCGCTCCGGCCTCGAATGCCACCAATACTTGAACAGCCAGACGGCGTTCCAGGGCAGCGAGCTCCATTGATGGTGCGCCTCGGGCAGCATGTTGAGCGCATACCGCCAGAGCTTGTTGAACTCGCGCGGGAAGCCGTACGGAACGATCGCTTCGCGCTGGATCAGGCCGGCGTTGCCGTAAGAGGTCTCTTCGGCTGCACCGCGGCGGTCGACGAGAACGACGGAGCGACCACGTTTTTGCAAGTGCAAGGCCGCCGATACGCCGACCATGCCGGCGCCTAGGACGAGAACATCGGAGGTCATGGGCTAGTTAACCGGCTGTTTTCAAATGCAATGCGCGTTGGGCTGCATTGATGCCCACGGTGTCGTCTGCTAGGCCAGCGCCTGTCAATAGGAGGTTGAGCCGCATGATTCCCCGCTATAGCCGCCCAGAAATGACTCGCATCTGGGATCCTGAAACGCGTTTCCGCATCTGGTTCGAGATCGAGGCCCACGCGGCGCGCGCCATGGCCGACCTGGGGATCATCCCCAAGGAGGCGGCTGACGCCATCTGGGAGAAAGGCTCTTCCGCCAAATTCGACGTGGCCCGCATCGACGAGATCGAGCGAGTCACGAAGCACGATGTGATCGCATTCCTCACTCACCTCGCTGAACATGTGGGGCCGGATGCGCGCTTTGTCCACCAGGGCATGACGTCCTCCGACGTGCTCGACACGTGCTTCAACGTGCAGCTCGTGCGCGCTGCGGACATTTTGCTGGCCGACCTCGACCGCGTGCTCGCGGCGCTGAAAAAGCGGGCCTTCGAGCACAAGAAACTGTGACGATCGGACGTAGCCACGGCATTCACGCCGAGCCGACGACCTTCGGCCTGAAGCTGGCCTACGCCTACGCCGAATTCTCACGCGCGCGTCAGCGGCTGGAAAATGCGCGGGCCGAAGTGGCGACATGCGCCATTTCAGGCGCTGTCGGCACCTTCGCCAATGTCGATCCGCGAGTAGAGGAATACGTGGCGCAAGCAGCTCGGCTTGACGCCCGAGCCGGTGTCGACCCAGGTCATCCCGCGCGACCGTCATGCCATGTATTTCGCGACGCTGGCTGTGATCGCGTCCTCCATCGAGCGGCTGGCCATCGAAATCCGGCACCTGCAGCGCACCGAGGTGCTGGAGGCCGAGGAGTACTTCTCGGAGGGCCAGAAGGGCTCGTCTGCCATGCCGCACAAGCGCAACCCGGTATTGTCCGAAAACCTGACCGGGCTTGCCCGCATGGTCCGCGCTTATGCGCTCCCGCCATGGAGAACGTGGCGCTCTGGCATGAGCGGGACATCTCGCATTCGTCCGTCGAGCGGATGATCGGCCCTGACGCGACCGTGACCCTCGACTTTGCCCTCAACCGGCTGGCCGGGGTGATCGAGAACCTCGTCGTCTACCCGGAAAACATGAAGAGGAACCTCGACCGGCTCGGCGGGCTTGTCCACTCGCAGCGTGTTCTCCTGGCGCTCACGCAAGCCGGTCTGTCGCGCGAAGACGCCTATCGACTCGTGCAGCGCAACGCCATGCGGGTGTGGCGCGGGGAGGGGGATTTCCTGAGCTTGCTGGCCGCCGATCCCGAGGTCAGCGCCAAGCTGTCGCGGGAGGAGCTCGAAAAGTTGTTCGACCTCGGCTACCACACCAAGCACGTCGACACCATTTTCAAGCGGGTCTTTGGAGAGAGCTGAGCGAAGCCCCGCATGCGTACATCCGATGTCGACATCCTACTGGTACCCGGCTGGACCGGCTCTGATCCAGACCATTGGCAGTCGCGCTGGGCGCGCAGCCTGCGCACGGCGCGCATCGTCGAGCAGGAGGATTGGAGCAGGCCCAACAGGGATGCCTGGGTAAGCAGGATCGTAGAAGCGGTCCGGCAGGCGACTCGGCCGGTGGTTCTTGTCGCTCATAGCTGGGGTGTTGCCGCGGTCGTCCATGCCGTGCCGAAGCTGGCCGGGCTCGAAGTGGCCGGAGCTTACCTGGTTGCGCCGGCGGACCTTGACGGGACCGGCACTGCGCCTGTTACCGATGGCGGTTTCTCTCCGGTCCCCCTCGAGAAGCTTCCCTTTCCCGCTGTCCTCGTCGCGTCGTCGGATGACCCGCACTGCAGCATGGATCGGGCGCGGGAGTTCGCTGAGCGCTGGGGTGCGACGTTGGTGCCTGCGGGGAATGCTGGCCACATCAACTCCGAGTCCGGTCACGGCCCCTGGCCGGAAGGGCTGATGCGCTTCGGGCTTTTCCTGTCAAGGCTCAACACAACGGCGTGAGATCAGGAACACCCGCCAAGGCGGCGACGTTTTCTGTGGCTTGCATTTCGCCCACCGTTCAGCTCCCCAGCGAGGTTGGCATGAAGCACAGAGCATGGTTGCTGCCATCTTTCGTTGTCCTGCTCGTGGCCGTCCTGATCATCTTGATCGCCGGAAGCACGTCCGCCGCTCCCCCGATTGCGCAGGCCGACAGGCCGAAGCTCGATGTGCCCTTCGTGCCCACGCCACGGCCCGTCGTGGACAAGATGTTGGAGCTCGCTGCCCCGACGGCAGATGACTATCTGATCGACCTGGGCTCAGGTGACGGTCGTATTCCGATCACAGCGGCCCAACGCTTCGGGACACGAGGGCTGGGAATCGATATCGACCCACGCCGCATCGCCGAGGCTCGTAAGAATGCGGAAGAAGCTGGTGTCTCTGATAAGGTGGAATTCCGTCAGGAGGATCTGTTCGAGACGGATATCAGCCAAGCGACGATCCTGACGCTCTATCTCTTACCTTCCGTCAACATCAAGCTGCGCCCGCGCATCCTGAAGGAGCTGCGGCCTGGGACACGCGTGGTCTCCCATGATTGGGACATGGGCGATTGGCGACCAGACCAGACGGTAGAGCTGGGAAATAAAACCGTCTTTATGTGGGTCGTGCCCGCATCAGCAGAGGGCCGCTGGCAGGTCAGCGACAGCGAAACTGGCAGAAGCTTCGCGCTCAGGCTCAAGCAGCGATATCAGGATGTCGAAGGCGAAGCCGATATCGACGGCCAACAGGTTCCTCTACGAAACCCGCGCATCGAAGGTGACCGGATTTTCTTCGAGTTGCCGAGCGAGAATGGTGACATCAAGCACTACGAAGGCCGAATTGCCGAGCAGGTGATCGAAGGCGAAGGCTGGCAAGCGAAGCCTCTGACTTGAAGGTACCTTCGCCCCATAAGGCACGCATATCGCGGTCCGGTTCGCAACGCGCCGTGCACCGGGCAGGCGGGGCTAGTGCTCGTGCGCTTGCAGCCCAAGCATCGGCGCAGACTTTGCCGACGTTATCCGTTCTCCAGGCCAGCGCCATGCTGGTCGGGACTGTCGTCGGCATCGGCATCTTCAAGACGCCGCCGATCGCAGCGGCCAACGTTCCGAACGAATTTGCATTTCTTGCGCTCTGGGCGGCTGGCGGACTGCTCACGCTCATCGGTGCGCTTTGTTATGCGGAGCTTGGGTCGACCTATCCGCATGCAGGCGGGGAATATCACTATCTCACCCGCGCTTACGGCCGAGGACTTGGTTTTCTATTCGGCTGGGGCCGTATGACAGTGATGCAGACCGGCGCCATCGCCGCCGTGGCGTTCGTCTACGGTGACTACGGGGCGACCTTGCTGCCACTCGGCCCATACGGGCCGGCGATCCATGCGGCAGTCGCTGTCGCCGTTCTTACCTTGCTTCAACTCCGCGGTACGCCGATCAGTGGAGGCACCCAGCTTGCCCTTACGGCAATCACCATTGCCTCCATCGGTCTCATTGCGATCTGTGGGTTCGCGGCTGAGCCGAAGCCCACCGCGAACGAACCGGTGTCTGGTTCTGGTGCATTGGGGCTGGCGATGGTGTTTGTTCTGCTCACCTATGGCGGCTGGAACGAGACGGCCTATCTGTCCGGCGAGGTGCGGAATGCGTCGCGCAACATGAGTCCGCGTGCTGCTGCTCGGGACCGGCACCGTGATGGTAATTTATCTCGTGGCCAATCTCGCGCTGCTGTCGCTACTGGGTCTGGCGGGTTTGCGGCAGGCCGATACCGTCATGGTGGAGCCCATTGCGGCCGTGTTCGGCAATGTGGGGGCTAACATTCTCGCTTTCATCATCTGCATCACAGCGCTCAGCACGCTCAATGCTACTATCTTTACCGGTGCTCGCAGCACATTGGCCCTGGGGAATGACTTTCGGCCGTTTGCCCGGTTTGGAAGACGGAACGAAGATACCGGAGCCCCCGCCAATGCCTTGCTGCTGCAGGGCGCCATTTCGCTGGCGCTCATTTTGTTCGGCACACAGGCTCGTAGCGGCTTCCAAGTTATGGTCGAATATACGGCGCCCGTATTCTGGAGCTTTATGTTGCTGATCGGGATCTTGCTTTTCTTGTTCCGCTGGCGCGAGCCTGACCGGCCACGGGGTTTCCGTGTTCCGCTTTATCCCCTTACGCCGCTGCTGTTCTGTCTTACGTCGGCTTATCTGCTTTACTCGAGCGTGGTTTACACGGGTATTGGTGCGCTCGTCGGGATTGTCATTCTGGCGATTGGAATTCCGGTTTTCATTTTGGGCCGAGCAGGCGGGGCGCGAAGCTGAGTGCGCCGCTTCAGCGCCGACCAGTCCCAACCATAGCTTCTCAATAATGCGGTGTAGTGCCCGTTACATGATGCTGGGTAGCCAAAGCACGAGCGAGGGGAACAGCGTCAGTATTGCGATAGCAATGATCTCGATCACCACGAATGGCAGGGCTCCCCAAATGATTTCATTGATGTGGAGATCCGGTGCCACTCCTTTGATCACGTAAAGATTCAAACCCACCGGAGGCGTGATGACCGCCATTTCGCAGGCGATGATCATAATCACACCAAACCAAATGGGATTGAAGCCAAGAGCTGTGACGACGGGAAGAAGAATTCGGCGTGGCGATCAGGATGATCGATACGATGTCGAGGAACATCCCGATGACCAGCAGGAAAAGAAGAATCAGGCTCAGTATGACCCATGCCGGATAGTCGACCTGCGCGATCCACATCACGAGGGCCTGCGGGATCATCAAACGGGTGACGATGTACGCAAAAAGCAGCGCCGCCGTCAGGATGAGCAATATCATTCCGCTGGTTACGGCGGTCGACCGGAAGATTTCCAGCACCTTTTCCAGCGAGAGCTGGCGATCCAACCCGGCAATGAGGAATGCACCCGCGGCGCCAAGTCCAGCGGCTTCAGTCGGCGTTGCAATTCCGAGATAGATGGTTCCCAGGACCAGGAACACGAGCAGCACTGCTGCCCACACTCCCTTGAGTGCGCTGAACCGCTCTCGCCAGGTTACGACCGAGTCGACGCGGGGCGCAATGTCTGGCCGCAGCGTGGCAAGCACGCCGACGTAGAGCATCATCAGAACAGTGATCAAAATCCCTGGAACGATGCCGGCAATGAAAAGCTTGCCGATGGATTGATCTGCCATTTCTCCGTAAAGGACGAAACCGATGCTGGGCGGAATAAGCAACGCCAGTGCCCCCGCGGCCGCAACGGAGCCGCCAGCAAGGCTGCCTGCGTAGCCACGCTTTAGCATCTGGGGTACTGAGAAACGGCCAATCGTGGCCGCGCCAGCGACGCTGACGCCGCTCATGGCGCCGAATAGGGCGCAGCTTCCGATGCTGGCAACGGCGAGATTGCCAGGCACGCGATTAAGCCAAAGATTGAAGAGGTGATATAAGCGCCCGCCGATATCGGTGCGCGCGATGACCTCGCCCATCAAAATAAAAAGCGGGATCGCAATAAGTGAGTAGCTGGCCAAACCACGGTGAAGGATATCCGGAACGGCCATCAGCCCATCGAATCCGCCGTGCATGTATATGCCGAGACAACTCGCGACACCGAGCGCCGCAAAAATCGGAGCTCCGGCAACGAGAAGGACAGCGAACAACGAAAGGACGGCACTGATGATGGTGATGGAGTCTTCCATCAGGCGCGCTCCTGAGTTTCACCGAAAGCGAGCCGAAGGGCGGAGATGAATTTCTGAATCTCGACGAGACCAAGTACGCCTGCGCCAATCGGGATCAACACGTAAGCTGCCCAAAGCGGGAAGGCCAATAACGGAAGCAGAGCGATAGTTGTGCTCGATCGCATCGATGACGCTGGCTGTCCCGACCACAACCAAGATCGTGCAGAATACAAGGACCGTCGCATGTCCAATCGCACGCGAAATAGCCCGCCAGCGCGTATTGAGCCGCTGACTTAGGGCTTCCATGCTCACATGGCGGTCCACTGTCGATACCCAACCGGCAGCCATCCAAGTCGCGACGACCAGCAGATAGGCGCTCAGCTCGAAAGCATGGATGCTGGGGCGGTGCAGGACATAGCGCGATAGCACTGCGTAGACGGTAAGCAGCAACAGCGCCAAGAGCGCGATTTCCGAGATGAAGATTCCGATACGGCTAATTCTGTCGGTTATTCGACCCAACCAGTGCATGGCGCCTCGCAGGTCTGGATGGAGAAGCTCTGCGGATTACATCCGCAGAGCTTTGGTCTTATTTGTTGCTCTTCGTCTGATTGACGATGTCCAGATACTTCTGGCCGTTCGGGACAGACTGGATCCACTCGTCAACAGCCGGCTGAGTGGCCTTGCGCAATTCGTCAATCACTTCAGGGGGAAGTCGATGGACCTTCACGCCCTTGGCCTCATACTGAGCGATTGCGTCAGTAATGAACGCTCCCACGCGCTCGAATTGCTCCTTGTCGCGCTGTGCCGCTGCCTCCTTGATGATCGCCTGGAGGTCTTCCGGTAGGCTGTCCCATTTCTTCCGATTGATCGCCAGAATCGACGTATCGATCGCGAAGGTCGCCAGCGTGATGTGCTTCGTCACCTCGAACAAGCTACGGCCGATGCCCGTCAGCAGGGGGCGTGGCGTTGCGTCGATCACACCTCTATCGAACGACAGGTAGAGATCTGCCGACGACATCGTGGTTGGAGAGCCGCCGAGGAGCTGGATCGCACGAGCGTCCGCAGCGCCAGTCGTCGCCCAGATCTTCCCCTTGAAATCGTCCAGCTTGAGGATCGGCTCGCGGCGGCTGTAGAATTCATAAGGGTCCCACGGAGCCAGCCCTAGCACGACGACGTTGTGCTTCTCGCGGAGCTCTTCCGCAATACCGAGGTCGATGAGACCTGCCTTCAGCGCCCGTTCCATATGTGCGGTGTCTTCGAACAGGAACGGCAGGGTGAAGATGCCCAGGGCCGGAATGGTGCCGCTGGGATACGTCCCGGTCATATTCGTGATGTCGATATTGCCACGGCTGACCGCCTGAAGCTCCTCATACCCACCGAAGAGCTGGCCGGAGTGGAAAACCTTGATCTTCACTCGGCCTTCGCTCTTCTCCTCCACCGTTTTCACGAAGTTCTCGATCGGCTTCCAAACGTACTCGTAAGCCGGCGGGAGGTACGTCGAGAAGGTCAGCTCGAATGTCTCCGCGGCTGCGGCGCTTGGTACTCGGGCTAAGCCGAGTGCAGCAGCTAACGCAATTCCGAAACCCCAAATCTTCTTCATTTCGAGTCCCTTGATCAGAAACTGGCGCGAGTTCTCACTCTGCTTTCGTTTTGTTGACGAGCTCGAGGTACTTTTCGCCATTCGGGATGGACTTCATCCACTCGTCGATTGCGGGGCGGGTCGCCTCCCGTAGCTCTTTGAGCACCTCGGGATCAAGGCGGTGGATTTCGACGCCGTGCTCCCGATACTTCGCCAAGGCCTCGTCGATGAAGGCCCGAACGCGTTCGAACTGCTCGGTATCGCGCTGTGCAGCGGCTTCGGTCATGATGTCTTGAAGATCCTTGGGAAGCCGCTCCCAGGTTTTACGATTGATCGTAAGAATGGAGGTATCGACGGTAAATGCGGCCAGGGATACGTGTTTCACCACCTCGAACAGGCTGCGCCCAATGCCGGTGATAAGCGGACGCGGGGTGGCATCGATCACGCCGCGGTCGAAGGACAGGTAGAGATCCGCCGATGACATCGTGGTTGGCGAACCGCCGAGAAGCTGAATTGCACGGGCGTCCGCTGCACCAGTCGTAGCCCAGATCTTCCCCTTGAAATCCTCCGGCTTCAGAATTGGCGACCGGCGGCTGTAGAGTTCGTAGGGATCAAGGCCGGTCGTGCCAAGCACCACGGCGTTGTGTTTGTCCCGAAGCTCCTGGCTGATGCCGAGATCCATAAGGCCAGCCTTGAGAGCGCGCTCCAAATGGTTCACGTCCTCAAAAAGGAACGGCAGCGTGAAGATGCCGAGTGCTGGGATGGTTCCGCTTGGATACGTTCCGGTGAGATTTGTTACGTCTATATTGCCGCGGCTCACGGCCTGCAGCTCATCGTATCCACCGAAAAGCTGGCCCGAGTGGAACACCTTGAACTTTATTCGGCCGTCGCTCTTCTCCTCGACGGTCTTTATAAAGTTTTCTACTGGCTTCCAGATATATTCGTAAGACGGTGGTAAGTATGTCGAGAAAGTGAGCTCGAACTTCTCTTCCGCCGCTGCCGCTTGGCTCAGTCCGATCAGGGCCGCTAAAGCGGCAGTTGCAGTGGTGAAAAGTGACTTCATCATCTCCTCCTAGAAGTGATCTTATGTTGTAGTAAGTCGTTGCCCAGCTACAGCTGGGCTATGAGACTGCTGGTTCGATGCAGGAAATACGTGCGGGCCGCCTGAAATCCGGTGTGCCGCTATGAGTGCTTCAGGGCGAAGCAGATGCAGCTCCTAGAGGCTGCAATATCTCTAGAATCTCCGCCAAGCTTGGGACTTCGCCATATTTGCTCTCGATGTCGATCAGATTGCTCTCGTGCTGCGCTGCTGACCGGTCTGCCACGCAGTCGCGCACGACGAACGGTGCGTAACCGTACTGGATGGCGTCCACCGCGCTCGCCCTGACACATCCGCTGGTCGTACAGCCGGCGATCACCAGCATGTCGCAGCTATTGGCGGCCAGAATTCCGGCAAGCGGTGTTCCGAAAAATGCCGAAGCTTGCGTTTTATAAAGCAGGATGTCGTGCTGCGGGTCGTAGCCA
Organism: uncultured Pseudomonadota bacterium; assembly: GCA_963786775.1. Classification (GTDB taxonomy): domain Bacteria; phylum Pseudomonadota; class Alphaproteobacteria; order Rhizobiales; family Hyphomicrobiaceae; genus ZC4RG25. Next base: position 53,951 of record CAWBAM010000014.1, read on the forward strand.
AGGCGCGGATCCAGCTCGACGGCTGCAGTTCCGCGAATCAGCGCCGCCAGGCTCGAACACTTCTGCGCCCATAGGCCCGCATCTTTTAAGTGCGGCTCGTAGGCGACCACGGTGAAGATGATTGGCCCGATCCCGCGCATAGCGGAGATCAGCGACGCTGTAGAGGCAACGGCCTCATCGCAGCTCGACGCCAAGGGGCTTACGCCGGGCTCAGTAAAGCCGCGTTGAAAATCGATCACGAGCAAGGCAGGTCGGCGCCCGGAATTCAGCCTCCCATAGAACCCGCTACGGGCGTTCGCCTGGTCTTTCAATTCATCCCCCGTCTCTGCACGTGCTCCCAGTGTACTCGAGAGCCGCACGCATACGTCACATTTGAGCTGGCGAATTAATCATATTGTGCACATGGTAGCAACTGCCTGAAAATCTTGATCATCGATCAGCGCCAAATCCCGTGAGCTCTTTATCAGTGCAGGTCGGGGCGACGATCAGCCGTTTACTCGAGTCGACGGTCGAATGGTTATTCAAGGTGTTAAGGGCACTCATACTGGCACAAGGCACAGTTTCGAGGGATCGCCTCAAAAAGCGCAGCGCCCAACACAAAAACTGCGTCTAGCGTGAAAGGCGACTACGAACCGTGGTCGATGTGAGCAACCGCTGAGGCCGAGCGGGGCATCCGCGGTCTCGGACGCCCAAACGGGAGGGAGAGTACGAAATCTGGAAAAGGGTGGTGGGCGGTGCTGGGATCGAACCAGCGACCCCACGCGTGTGAAGCGTGTGCTCTCCCGCTGAGCTAACCGCCCGTAACCGAAGGTCCAGCCAGCCTTATGTGAGACCGGCCCAGGTGATGTCAAGCATTCAAGGCTGTGGCGCGAAGCTCTGGGCGATCTTGCGGAACTCCGGCAGCAGGGCCGGCCATTCGGGGGCTGGGGCCTTGCCGACAATGCGGTAGTAGCCTCCGTCGCGGCCGCGCAGGATGACTTGGTAGATGCCGACGTCAGAGGCCTCGCCGCTGCCGCTGGGCGGGACGACGTGCTCGATGCCTTCGAGGCCTGCAACGTCGAATTGCTGGCTCTCAAGGGTTGTGGGCTCCTGTCCTCCTGTCAGCTCCGCGATCCCAGCGCGGCCCGTGGCTTCGAGGTCGTCGATCCGCGGACCGTCGAGCGCGGCGGCAATGATCAGGCTCGGCGGGGTGGCAGACGCGGGCCGCTGCTTTCCCGGCGGGTCGACGATGGCGTAGAAGTGCGACTGGCCGATGAACGCCCCCGTGTCACGGAACGGGCCGGTGTAGCTGAGCGCATAAGGCTTCTCGCCTGCACCGGGAGCGAGCCGCGCCGACGCGAGGGCGCGCTCCACCGCCTGGGCCGAAATGCTGCCGTTCTCGATAGCGCTTTTCGGAAGACTGGCGCTGAGGAGTGCCGTGACGGCCCCTTCCCGGAACAGAAGAATTTGTTTGGCGAATGGACCCGCGGGCGTTGATTGCTCGCCGGTGACGTAAACGTGCTCACCCCCGCGATCGAGCGTTCCGGTCTGGACGTCGGTTATCCCTTGGCTGGAAAGCGTCTCCGCGGAAAGGCCCCGAGCCATGTCGGGGTACGCCGACGCTGGCACTTCAAGCAGGATGATGGTGGCTTTGGAGGGGACGTGGATGAACCCCGAAAATGTTGGCGAAGTTGCGAAACCCGGGGGCAAGTCAACTACGACGCGGCTGCCGGGCGCTCGCCCTGGCGCTGCAAGACTGGTAACTGCCAGCGGAAGCGCCGCCAGGAGCAAAACGGTGGCCAGTAATTTGCCGGCACAACCAAGCGAACCACGGGTCAAGAATGTCATGAGGCGTGCCCTCCCTGGCCGAACGGGTTCCTTCTAATCGTAAGGACTGTGACCGGCGAATGCGGTTTGCCGTGGCCTAGTTCCGATCATCGGGACGCGGAACACGGGAAAGGCAACCAACCAGCCGCTCCATTCTGAACGCGTCGAATGCCCGCCATGCTGTTACAAGCCTTTCCTGGGTGTCCTCGCCACCTTCAAACGCAGCATGGAAGGCCACGAGTAGCGGCTCGAGAGCGGGTTTCAGCTCGAAGGTGCGCGCATCCCCAGGCGTCCAGCCGATGAAGAAACCTTGCTTCAGGAACGCCTCTAGTGATTTTGAGGTTTCCGCCAGCTTCTTCAGCGTCTTCAGCCGCGTGAGGTCCTCCCGGAGCAGCTGGGCGCGGAAGAGGCTTTCCTCTCTGGCAAGTGCCGCTTCGAGCTCCTGGATCAGCCTCACGGGCCGGTTCCTTTATTTGACCGCGGGGAAGCGCCCCTCAATGGGGTAGCCGGGATCATTATATCCGGGCGTCGATGGGTGCCCGGTCACGACATGGCGATCGACGACAGCCTCGTCCTCTGCTGTCCACGTCACGTCGAGGGCGCCGAGATAAGGCCTCCATTGCTCCAGTGTGCGCGGCCCGGCAATGACGGAGGTGACGGCCTTATTGTTGAGTACCCACGCGACAGCGAACGCGATCAACGTCGTGCCGCGTTCCTCTGCGTATGATTTCAACTCCTCCGCGATGCGGATCGACTCGGGCCGCCACTCTGTCTCCATCATGCGCTTGTCCTGGCGGCCGGCGCGGCTGTCGGCCTCGGGCGTTACGTTGAGCCGGTACTTGCCGGTCAGCACGCCGCGGGCGATGGGGCTGTAGGGGACCACGCCGAGACCAAACGCGTGAGCGGCGGGGAGCACCTCCACCTCGGGCTGGCGGTTCATCAGGTTGTAATAGGGCTGCACGGCCACCGGTTCGGGCTCGCCGAGCGCGCGGCAGATATGGCAGACGTGCGCAATGTGCCAGCCGCGCACGTTGGAAAGCGCCCAGTGTCGGATTTTTCCCTGGCGGATCAGGTCGCCGAAAGTGCGGACCACCTCCTCCCACGGTGTTCTGGGGTCGACGCGGTGGGTATAGTAGAGGTCGATATGATCCGTCCGGAGCCGGCGGAGACTCGCCTCGACGGCGCGCATGACATGGATGCGCGACAGGCCGCGATCATTGATGCCCTTGTCGCCGACGGGCTGCGCCACCTTGGTCGCAAGGATCACCTGATGCCGGCGGCCTTCCAGCGCGCGGCCCAGAATCTCCTCGGAGCGGCCATCCGTGTAGACGTCCGCCGTGTCGATGAAATTGACGCCATGCTCCAGTGCGTCGCCGATGATGCGCTGTGCCTCGGCCTCGTCAGTCGGGCCACCGAAGTTCATGGTGCCGAGGCACAGCTCGCTCACTCTGATCCCGGATCGGCCGAGAACCCTGTAGCGCATCTCTGCCATTTCTGTTCCTCCCGTCGCATAGGAAGAACAAGCGTATCGGTTGCCGGAGACCGCGTCACGTATGGCGGATCAGGAAGCGATAGACGCCGCCCTCCTCGGAGTACTCGATCAACTCATTGCCCGTGGACTTGCAGAATGCCTGGAAATCGGCAACGGCGCCGGGATCGGTGGCGAGCACCTCGAGCGTACCGCCTTTCGGAACCTCGGCGATGGCCTTCTTCGCCTTCAGGATGGGAAGTGGGCAGTTCAATCCTTTCGCGTCGAGAGTCTTATCGGCCATCGAAGTCTCCAGGAGAGCAGAACAGGCAACTCGCTTATATTAGCAAATTCGTATACGCGAGGGGAACCGGTGCGTCGAGAGGCTGGCAGGCGGGAGCGGACTTGAAACTGGCATGACGAGCCAACCAGAAATCGCCATTCGTCCGCCTCTTGCCGCGTGCGAGCGCGAGGCGCTCTTCATCACGCACCCAATATTCCGTCGTCCGGCTTTCGGGAGCCATCATCCACTCTCGACATCCCGGCAATCGGCCTTGCTTGACCTTTGCGCGGCTCTGGGCTGGCTTTCACCCGGTGTCCAGCGGATTGCTCCACTCGCTGACCGCGAACTGCTCGAACGATTTCATGCGCCGGATTATCTGGATGCTCTGGAGGCTGCGTGTGGGTCGATGAGTGCGGGCCCTGCCGTACGCGAGCGCTACAATATCGGAACAATGGAATGCCCGCTGTTCGAGGGGCTTTGGGAGCGGGCCCGCGCCAGTGTCGGCGGTTCGGTCCTTGCGGCGCAATTGGCGCTCGACGGCATCATAGCTTTCCACCCGGGTGGCGGCACCCATCACGGCCGCCCGGAGAGAGCTTCCGGCTTCTGCTATTTCAATGATCCGGTATTCGCCATCCTCACCTTGCTTGATGGCGGCATCTCGCGCCTTCTGTATGTCGACCTCGACGCCCATCATGGGGATGGTGTGCAGGATGCCTTCGCGCGCGATGGGCGCGTTTCCTTCTTCTCTATCCACGAGGAGGGGCGCTGGCCCGGTACCGGCGGGCTCCATGACCGCCTCGGTGGCCGCGCCGTCAATGTGCCTGTGCCACGCGGCATCACGGACGCCGAGTATTGGTTCATCGTCGAGCAGCTTCTTGCGCCGATGCTGGACCGTTTCCGCCCCGAGGCGGTCGTTGTTACCCTCGGGGCCGATGCCTTGGCCGGTGATCCGTTGTCGGCAATGCAACTCAGCAACCACACGCTGTGGGCGGCGACGGAGCTGTGCATCGAGCGCGCTCGCGCTGCGGTCGTGCTGGGAGGCGGAGGCTATAACCCGTGGACGACGGCGCGACTTTGGGCTGGCATGTGGGCGCGGCTCTCAGGCCAGCCCATCCCTCCATCGCTGCCGGGACCTGCCGTGGACGTGCTCAGTGCGCTCTCATGCGACCTGGTCGACGACGAGGATCGAGACCCGCAGTGGTTCACGACCGTTGCTGATCCGCCATGTCGCATCGAACATGTCACAGTTCGGCAACAGGTGCGGGATATCGTGACAAGCCTCGCTCGGGATTAACTCCCTAAGCACGCTAGGAACCCGGCGAGACTTCACTTCGAGTTGGTCCGCGATACTTGCCCTTGGACAGCACGGGTGGCAAGCATCCTGCGGGAGCCTCTTTCGAGTCGGGGCTTTTGGCTGCGCCATGAACGAACACGTCTCCGAGCCACGCCCTGCGGAAGGGGTGGGATCACGCATGCCGGAGCAGGGCGCTCCGCAACGCTCGTTTGCGCTCAGCTTTGGTATCGATCGGCTCGGGCTGGTTGCGCTGAAGGCGCCCCTTGTGTCGGCAGTCGTCATCGTGCTGCTGAGCGTGCTGGCAATCATGGGCGTGATGCGGCTCAAGGTGGACGACTTGCTCTCCGAGCTGTTCCGCACCGATACCCCCGAGTTCCGCCAGTACGAGGAGATCGACCGGCGCTTCCCCTCCAGCGAATACGACGTCCTCGCCGTCGTCGAGGGGCCGAACCTGCTGGAGAGGCCGCAGCTCCAGGCCTTCGCGGATGCGGTCATTGACTTGCAGCTGACCGACGGCGTCGACGGCCTCGTGTCCATGTTGTCCGCGCGCGGCAAGCCGGATGCAACCGGCTATGCGCCCCCGATTGTTCCCGACGAGCTGCCCGAAGGCGCCGAGTACGATGCGATCATCGAGGCGCTGCGCACGAATGATATCGTCTCGGGCAAGTTCCTCTCCGATGACGGCCAGCTGGCGCTGATCGTGATGTCTCTCGACCGGCAGGTCGTGGAGGAGCAGGGGGCGAAGGCCGTCATCGGCGGAATTCTCGAAACGGCAGAACGGGCGCTCGAGGGATCGGGCCTCACGGTGAAGCTCACCGGGGCGCCGGTGATGCAGCTCGAGATCCGCAATGCAGTCGAGCGCGACCGGCTTATCTACAATGGGCTGGGGTTCCTGGTCGGTGCTTTGATTGCCTACTTCTTCTTCCGCCGGCTGTCGTTGACGCTGATCGCGGTGCTCGGGCCGACAATTGCGATTTTGTGGACGCTGGGCGTCGTCGGCGGGCTCGACTTCCGCCTGAACCTGTTCATCAACGTGCTGACGCCGTTGATCCTGGTCTCGGGCTTTTCCGACTCGATGCACCTGGTGTTCTCGATCCGCCGGGATATCATGGCAGGCGTCGACCGGTTAACCGCCGCACGAAATGCCGTGCTCGACGTGTGCCCCAGCGTGCCTGCTGACGGCAATGAATGCGTGCCTTGCGCTGATCTCGTTCGCCTGGGCGGAGTCGGCGCTGATTCGTACATTCGGCAAGGCGGCGCTGCTGGCGGTCTGCACGTCCTATATCGCCGTGGCGGTCGTCGTGCCGACGCTTGGCCGCGCTGCTCATTCGCCGCGAAAAGGCGCCGGTATCCCTGCCACCGGAACAGAGAAGCGATGGGGTCGGGTTCCTTACCCGCATGTCGGATTGGATCATCCATCGCGTGGCTTACCGGCCGCTGCCATACTTCCTCGCCGGGCTGATCGCCGTTGTGCTCACTGGGCTCGCCTACGTGCAACTCGAGCCGCACTACAGGCTCGCCGATCAAGTGCCGGACAAGGAGCATGCGCTCGCGGCCACCGGCCGTCTCGATGAGAAGCTGACAGGAGCCAACCCGGTCCACGTCATGATCGAGTGGAACGGCGGGCAGTCGCTCTACGACCCAAGGACGTTCGAGGTCATCGCGCGCGCACACGCCGTGCTGGAGAAAGAAGCGGGGCTCGGCAACGTCTGGTCGGTCGACAGCCTGCGCCGCTGGCTCGCCGAAGCCGGCGACAACCGCATCGAGACGGTCAAGGCGTATATCAAGGTCTTGCCCGAGCACCTCGTCCGCAGGTTCATCGACAAGGACGAGAAGGCGGTGCTCGTAACAGGCCGGCTGCCGGACGTGGACGCGAGCGAAATCCTGCCGGTCGTGCAGAAGATCGATCAGGCGTTGGAGCCGGTCCGTCATGAGTTCCAGGACTATGAAGATTTCCGTAACGGGTTTGCCCGCCATCGCGGCGCGGAACTCCGCCACGCTCATCCGGGAGCTGAACATCGGGCTCGTCGGCGACATGTTCGTCATTTTCATTTTTCTGGGCATCGCGCTGCGCTCGATTCTGTCCAGCGTCACGAGCATTCTGCCGTCGCTTTTCCCGATCTTCGCCACCGGTGCGTTGCTCTGGCTCACGGGAGAAGGGCTGCAGTTCGCGTCCATCATCGCGATCACTGTGGCGTTCGCGCTCGCGATGAACTCGACGATACACTTCCTCAATCGCTTCCGGATCGAGGAGACCCGGCTCGCGCCAGGCCCCGGCAATGCGACGGCGGCGTTCATCGCCACGATGCATCATATCGGGCCTGTGATCGTTCTGACGACCATCGTTCTGGCGCTGGGCTTGGGGTAACCGATCCTTTCGCACTTGCCATCTTTGCGGCTTTTCGGGCGGCTGACCGCGATGTGCCTTTTCGCATCGCTGATCGCGCAGCTCTTTATCCTGCCGGCAACGATCGCCCTCTATCGCCGCTATTTCCCACGCAGGGCTTGATCATCACGGCTTCCCTCATATTCGCATTTTCGAATATGATCCCGGCATGGGATGGCTCGAGAAGCTGACATCGATCGAGGCGCTGGAGGACGCTGCGTTCGACGCGGACCTCGTCGCCGAGCTGGAACAAAGCGCAGCTGAGCTGTCAGCAGCGCGGCCAATTCGCTTCTCGACACCGACATTCAAGGAGTATGCGACGAGCGAGCTGAAAGGCTGCGGCAAGAACTCCTTTCCCGCCTTCTCAGTAACGGGCAGCGCCTGCGCACTCGATGCGACCATTGCCAGGCGAAAATCCTCGAGCCGATGATTCCGGCCACCACGCCGGAAATGCTCGATCGCAAGGTGCGCGATCTCATTCTCTTGCAGGACCTGCAGGGTTTTCTGCTCTCCGGCGGCTCCAACCGCCGCAACGAGATCAAGTACGAGCGGTACTATCCAGTCATCGAAAAACTGAAGCGCGATTTTCCTTATCTGAAGATCGCCATTCATTCAGCGCTGCTGGATGAACGCCGCGCCAAGCTGATGGAGTCGGCAGGCGTCGACACGGCGATGATGGACGTGATCGGCGCGGAAAGACGATCCGACAAGTCTATCA
>CAWBAM010000015.1:0-66091 GCA_963786775.1 uncultured Pseudomonadota bacterium
GCCGATCCGAAAGAGCGCGCAGAACATCTCATGTTGCTCGATCTCGGCCGCAACGACGTCGGCCGCGTGGCCGAGATCGGTACCGTCGAGGTGACCGAGCGCTTCGTGATCGAGCGCTACAGCCATGTGATGCACATCGTCTCCAACGTGATCGGGCCGGCTCGATCCGAAGAAGGACGCCATCGACGCGCTCATGGCCGGTTTTCCCGCCGGCACCGTGTCGGGCGCGCCGAAGGTCCGAGCCATGGAGATCATCGACGAGCTGGAGAAGGACAAGCGCGGTCCGTACGCTGGCTGCGTTGGTTATTTCTCGGCAGATGGGCAGATGGACACCTGCATCGTGCTCAGAACCGCGCTCGTTAAAGATGGTGTCATGCACATCCAGGCGGGAGCGGGAGTCGTCTACGACTCGATCCCCGAGAACGAACAGCAGGAGTGCATCAACAAGGCTAAGGCGCTTGTGCGGGCGGCAGAGGATGCCGTGCGTCTCGTGAATGGGGCGGCTCGGGGCCAGGATCGCGGGAACGGCGGTCCCTTCAGCTGATCGATATTCCCCGAAGGCGGGCCGATCCTTAACGGGCTTGCCCGCGTTTGCCGCCCATGACGAACGGGATCACGCTGCATGTGGTCGAAGCCGGTCCGCAGGACGGCAGGCCGGTCTTTCTGTTGCATGGCTTTCCGGAGTTCTGGTGGGGGTGGCGGCATCAGATCGAGCCGCTCGCCCGTGCGGGCAATCGGGTCATTGCGCCGGACCAGCGAGGCTACAACCTGAGCGAAAAGCCCGAAGGCATCGAAGCTTACACGATCGACAAGCTCGCAGGGGATGTGCTGGCGCTCGCAGACAGTCGAAATCTCACCCGATTCGCATTGGTTGGCCACGACTGGGGTGGGTTGGTGGCTTGGCACCTGGCGAGCACTCGACCGGATCGCGTCAACCGGCTCATGATTCTCAATGCGCCGCACCCGGCCATTGTCCGGCCTTTCATGCGGAGCCATCCAGGCCAGCTTCTGCGCAGCGCCTATGTCGCCTTCTTCCAAGTTCCGTGGCTGCCGGAAGCTGTCCTCCGCGCGGGAGATTTTTACCTGTTGAAGCGCGCGATGCGGACGTCGAGCCGGCCCGGAACTTTCTCCGAAGCCGATCTGGATCGATATCGCGCCGCCTGGGCCGAGCCCGATGCCCTGACGGCTATGCTCAACTGGTACCGAGCACTCCCCAGCTCACCGGCGACAGATCGCATCGCCATCCCGACGCTCGTGATTTGGGGCGTGCATGACCGCTTTCTGGAGCGTGGCCTCGCCGAAGCCAGCCTTACATTATGCGATCACGGCCGCATCCTGTGGTTCGAGGACGCAACCCACTGGGTCCAGCACGAGGAGCCGGACCGGGTCAATACGGCGATGCTGGAGTTCCTCGGCGAGCGCTGATTGCGCAAGACCCAATCACCTCGATGCTTTCGCGCGAGGATTCACTTCACGGCTCTCTTGCGGGGTCTTTGGATCCCGGACAACGGCCCGGGATCACGTAGCGAAGTTGGTGTGCGCTGCTCAACTGAAGCCATTAAGGGCATCAGGCGCGATTGAGGCTGTCTCTAAGCGCCTTCGAGGGCTGGAACTTCGGGACGTTGGCTGCCGGGATCTTGATCTCTTGGCCCGTTGACGGGTTGCGGCCGGTGCGCGCCGCGCGCTTCGACACCTTGAACTTGCCGAGCGGAGGAATGCTGACTTCCTGACCTTGGCTCAGTGCACTCTCGATGTGTTTGATCATCGCATCAACTGCAGCGCCAGCCTTTTCCCTCGACAGCTCCGCGGCACGGGCGACAGCGTCGATCAAGTCCTTCTTGCTCATCTTCTACGTCCTCGAAATTGAGTGTGACCCAGGCGCCGCATCTTGGTTGAAGAGCCCCTGGTCGAGACAAGTTGCTCTGGGGTGACAGAGCGGTGAACGAACGACTTCCGCCCGTCAAGTGAGAAACGCGCATTGGCCCGCAAACACGGGCAAAAGTGCGAAGTTCCACACTTTTTTCATGAAAAAACCCCGCCGAATTCTCGGCGGGGTTTTCCAAATGTTGCGCATCTAACACAATCAGTGTGCCGTGATGTGCGACGTGTCCTGCCCGGCATCGCCTCCGGCGACTGCGGTCGCGGGCTCCTCCCACGTGATGGGCTCGGGCATCCTCACGAGAGCCACCTTGAGCACCTCGTCCATCCGCGAAACAGGGATGATCTCGAGGGCGTTCTTGATGGTCTCCGGAATCTCCGCGAGATCCTTCACGTTCTCCTCCGGGATCAGCACGGTCTTGATGCCGGCCCGAAGCGCCGCAAGGAGCTTCTCCTTGAGGCCACCGATCGGCAGCACGCGGCCGCGCAGCGTGATCTCGCCGGTCATCGCCACGTCCTTGCGGACAGGGATGCCTGTGAGCACCGAGATGATCGCCGTGACCATCGCGACACCTGCAGACGGCCCGTCCTTCGGCGTTGCGCCCTCCGGCACGTGGACGTGGATGTCCTTGCGCTCGAAGAGCGTCGGCGGGATGCCGAAGTCCACCGACCGCGACCGCACATAGGCGTTGGCGGCCTGGATCGACTCCTTCATCACGTCGCGCAGGTTGCCGGTGACGGTCATCTTGCCCTTGCCGGGCATCATGACGCCCTCGATGGTGAGGATCTCGCCACCGACCTCGGTCCACGCCAGACCAGTGACAACGCCGACCTGGTCCTCGAGCTCGGCCTCGCCGTAGCGGAACTTCGGCACACCGAGATAGGGCTCGATGTTCTCAGGCGTGATCTCGACCGACTTGGAGTCGCTGGTCAGGATCTCCTTCACCGCTTTCCGCGCGAGCTTGGCGATCTCCCGCTCCAGGTTACGCACGCCGGCTTCCCGCGTGTAGCGCCGGATGATGAGCTTCAGAGGCATCATCGTTGATCGAGAACTCGTTGTCCTCGAGCCCGTGCGCCTGCTTCTGGCCCGGAATCAGGTGCCGCTTGGCGATCTCGATCTTCTCATCCTCGGTGTAACCCGCGATGCGAATGATCTCCATGCGGTCCATCAGGGCCGGCGGGATGTTGAGCGTGTTCGCCGTCGTCACGAACATGACGTTCGACAGATCGTAGTCCACCTCGAGGTAGTGATCGTTGAACGTCGAGTTCTGCTCCGGATCGAGCACCTCGAGCAGCGCCGCCGCCGGGTCACCCCGGAAGTCCGAGCCCATCTTGTCGATCTCGTCGAGCAGGAACAGCGGATTGACCCGCTTGGCCTTGCGCATCGACTGGATCACCTTGCCGGGCATGGACCCGATGTAGGTGCGCCGGTGGCCGCGGATCTCCGCCTCGTCCCGCACACCGCCGAGCGACATGCGCACGAACTCGCGGCCCGTGGCATTGGCGATCGACTTGCCGAGCGAGGTCTTACCGACACCTGGCGGGCCGACGAGGCACAGGATCGGACCCTTGAGCTTGTTGGTCCGGTTCTGGACCGCGAGATACTCGATGATCCGTTCCTTGACCTTCTCGAGACCGTAGTGCTCCTTGTCCAGGATCTCCTGGGCCTCGGCGAGGTCCTTCTTTACCTTGCCGCGCACGCCCCACGGGATCGACAGCAGCCAATCGAGGTAGTTGCGCACCACCGTCGCCTCGGCCGACATCGGGCTCATCTGCTTGAGCTTCTTCAGCTCAGCAAGAGCCTTGTCCTTGGCCTCCTTCGACAGCTTGGTGTTCTCGATCTTCTCCTCGAACTCGGCGATGTCATCGCGCTCGTCGGAATCTCCGAGCTCCTTCTGAATCGCCTTCATCTGCTCGTTGAGGTAGTACTCGCGCTGCGTCTTCTCCATCTGGCGCTTGACGCGGCTGACGAATACGCTTCTCAACCTGCAGCACCGCGATCTCGCTCTCCATGAGCGTATAGACACGCTCAAGGCGATCCGAGATGACGGTGGTCTCGAGGATCTGCTGCTTGTCGGCGATCTTGATGGCCAGGTGCGAGGCAATGGTGTCGGCGAGCTTCGAGTAGTCCTCGATCTGGCTCACCGTACCCAGCACTTCCGGCGAGATCTTCTTGTTGAGCTTCACATAGCTCTCGAACTGGGACACCGCCGAACGGGCCAGCGCCTCGATTTCCTCGCGTGTTACCGATCTCTTCCGTGACACGCTCGACCTCGGCCTCGAAGAAGTCCGGGTTATCCGTGTAGCGCACAATGCGCGCACGCGTGGTCCCCTCGACGAGCACCTTGACCGTGCCATCCGGCAGCTTCAGGAGCTGCAGCACGGATGCCAGTGTGCCCATCTCGTAAATCGCATCGGTTGCCGGATCGTCGTCGCCAGCATTCTTCTGCGCCGCGAGCAGGATGTGCTTGTCTGAGCGCATCACCTCCTCGAGCGCGTTGATCGACTTCTCGCGTCCGACGAAGAGCGGCACGATCATGTAAGGGAAGACGACGATGTCGCGAAGTGGCAGAACAGGATAGAGATCCCGGCCCGCCCCCTTCTCTTTGGTTACTTTCATATCGCTCATTGTTTTCTCTACTCCCTCCGCCCGTACCGCGTCGTATACCCCGGCCGGAAAGCATGCAGAACTCGTGCCGCATCCACTCTTGTGGAGGTCGAGCCGTACGATGACAGTGTCGCCATCGCTACCGCACTCCGATGGATACGGGTCGGCGCCCGTTCCTCTGTCAGGTTCGGGCGAAGCCGACCTTCGGCACGACCTCTCGCCCAAGAGACTAGAGAGATAGGAGCCCCCGGGCCGGACACAAGTCCGTCAAGTGACGCTACTTTTGCGCAAACGGCCGCAGACCAGTTCAGGCGCTGGACCCCTTTTCCTCTGCCCGTTCCGTGTAGATCCGAAGCGGCCGCGCTCCGCCCTCGACCACCTCGGGCCCGATCACGATTTCTTCGACCCCTTTCATGCTCGGCAGCTCGAACATCGTGTCGAGCAAAATGGCCTCCATGATCGATCTCAATCCGCGTGCGCCGGTCTTGCGCTCGATGGCCTTCCGCGCGATCGCCCTCAGCGCCTCGTGCGTGATGGTGAGCTTGACGTCCTCCATCTCGAACAGCCGCTGATACTGCTTCACGAGCGCGTTCTTCGGCTCCGAGAGGATCTGAACCAACGCGTCCTCATCGAGGTCGTCGAGTGTCGCGATCACCGGCAGACGGCCGATGAACTCCGGTATCAGACCGAACTTCAACAGATCCTCCGGCTCGACGTCGCGCAGCACCTCACCGGTCCGCCGTTCATCGGGAGCAATGACACGTGCACCGAAGCCGATGGAGGTACCTTTGCCACGCCGCGAAATGATCTTTTCCAGGCCCGCAAAAGCGCCGCCACAGATGAACAGGATGTTGGTTGTATCAACCTGCAGGAACTCCTGCTGCGGATGCTTGCGACCACCCTGGGGCGGAACGCTGGCAATCGTCCCCTCCATGATCTTCAGAAGGGCCTGCTGCACGCCCTCACCTGACACATCGCGGGTGATCGAAGGGTTGTCGGACTTGCGGCTGATCTTGTCGACCTCGTCGATATAGACGATGCCGCGCTGCGCCCGCTCGACGTTGTAGTCGGCTGCCTGCAACAGCTTCAGGATGATGTTCTCAACATCCTCACCGACATAGCCCGCCTCCGTCAGCGTCGTGGCATCGGCCATGGTGAACGGCACGTCGAGAATGCGCGCGAGCGTCTGCGCAAGCAGCGTCTTTCCGCAGCCCGTCGGACCGATCAGCAGGATGTTCGACTTGGCAAGCTCGACGTCGTTGTTTTTTGCCGCGTGGTTCAACCGCTTGTAGTGGTTGTGCACCGCCACCGAGAGCACGCGCTTCGCATGGTCCTGCCCGATCACGTAGGAGTCGAGAACCGCCATGATCTCCTGCGGCGTGGGCACGCCGTCGCGGGACTTCACCAGGGTGTTCTTGTTCTCTTCCCGGATGATGTCCATGCAGAGCTCGACGCATTCATCGCAGATGAATACCGTCGGTCCGGCGATCAGCTTTCGCACCTCATGCTGACTCTGCCGCAGAAGGAGCAGTACAGGGTGTTCTTTTCTTGCTGGGCCATTCGCTCGTCTCACCCTCGCCGGGAGGCGCTAGAATTGACGGTTCCCATGAGCACCTTAACCGGTATCCGTAAAGGTGCTAAATCCATTTAGCCGATCTGAGCACGCTAAGTGCCTCATGATCAAGAATGGATTAACGACTTCGAAGCCACGCAGTATCCGCTGACGTCGTGGCCGCCACACCACGGCAGCCCGACACAAGCATCGGCTCAAACGATGTTGGCACAAGTTGGCCGCAATGCGGCTTGGTGATCTCAATTGAATTTCAGTTTGAACCTGAGGTCGTCGGTATCTGGTCTCCTGGACCGCGCCGTTCCCACCGGCGCGGTCGTCGCCCCTGCTGAGGCTACGTCGATTACACCTCTGGCCTCAAGCGAGCTTGCTATCAACGGAAGCCTCGAACTCCTCGCGTTTGGTTAGAACGCGGTCTACGATGCCGAACTCGCAGGCCTGCTCAGCCGTCATGAAGTAGTCACGATCCAGGGTCCGTTCAATCGTCTCGTACGATTGCCCCGTATGCTTCACGTAGATCTCGTTGAGCCGCCGCTTCATCTTGATGATGTCTTCGGCATGCCGCTCGATATCGGAAGCCTGGCCCTGGAACCCGCCGGATGGCTGGTGCACCATGATGCGGGCGTTCGCCAAAGCATACCGCATCCCCTTCTCGCCCGCGCAGAGCAGAAGGGAGCCCATCGAGGCAGCCTGCCCGATGCAGAGCGTCGCAACCGGCGGCCGAATGAACTGCATGGTATCGTAAATGGCCATGCCGGAGGTCACCACACCGCCGGGGGAGTTGATGTACATGGAGATCTCTTTCTTCGGGTTCTCGGCCTCGAGAAAGAGAAGCTGCATGCAGATCGAGGCGGCCGACTGGTCCTCGATGGGGCCAGTCACGAAAATGATCCGCTCCTTCAGCAGGCGTGAGGGCAAATCATACCCGCGCTCGCCGCGGGTCGTCTGCTCGACCACCATTGGCCAGAAGGTATTGGTGTAGGTGTCGATGGGGTCGCGCATGGGCTCGTTTCTCCTACTTGGCGGCCGCCGGGAGCTCCGGGTGGCCGCCTGAAATTCTGTCGTAAGATTCCATGGGCTGTATTTAGTGAAGCCGGCAAGCGTTGTCGCCCCCTCCCAGCCCAGAACGGATCAACCTCAGGTAGCTATGGCTTAGAAGAAACGCAACTAGCGTCTCGCCCGCGTCATTGCCGCATTATTCCTCGTCGGGCTCCGGCTTGAACAGCTCCTCCCGATCGACCTTCTTGTCCTCGACCTTGGCCTGCGCGAGGATGTGATCGACGACCTTCTCCTCGAAGATGGGTGCGCGCAGCTCGGCAATGGCACCGGGGTTCTTCTCGTAGAACTCGTAGACGAGGCGCTCCTGGCCGGGGAAGCGGCGGGCTTGCTCCATGAGGGCACGGCGCATCTCGTCCTGAGTGACCTGGATCCCAGCCTTCTCACCCACCTCGCCGAGAATCAGGCCCAGCCGCACCCGCCGCTCGGCGATCTTGCGGTACTCCTCCTTCGCCTGCTCCTCGGTCTTGCCCTCGTCCTCGAACGTACGGCCGGCCTGCTCGAGCCCCTGCGTCACTTGGCGCCAAATGGCCTCGAACTCCCGCTCGACCAGGGTTGGCGGCAGGTCGAAGCCGTGCCGCTTCTCCAGCTCGTCAAGAAGCGCACGTTTCACCTTGGCACGGGAGGCCTGATCGTACTCGCGCTTGATCTGCTGCGTCACCAGCTCGCGCAGCTTCTCCAGATTCTCGGCACCCAGGTTCTTCGCGAACTCGTCGTTGACCTCAGGCCGCTTGGGGACCGCGACCTCCTTCACCTTGACGTCGAACGTCGCATCCTTGCCGGCCAGCGATTTCTCCGGGTAATCGTCCGGGAACTTGGCGGAGATCGTACGCTCCTCGCCGGCCTTGACGCCCTTAAGCCCGTCCTCAAATCCAGGGATGAATCCCCCCTGCCCGAGGACAATGTTCACACCCTCGCCGGCGCCGCCCTCGAACGGCTCGCCGTCAATCTTGCCGACGAAGTCGATCGTTACACGATCGCCGTCCTCGGCAGCCCGACCCTCGGCGGTCTCGAAGGTGGTGCTGCGTTCGACGAGCTGACCGATGGCGTCCTCAATGGCCTTATCATCGACATCGGCGACCGGACGCTCGAGCTTCAGCTCCGAGAAGTCGATCAGATTGATCTCAGGCAGCACCTCGAACGACATGTCGAACGAGAGATCTGCCTGACCTGACAAGACTTTTTCGATCTCTTGCTGATCCTCGGGCAGCTCGATCCGCGGTTGGATGGCAGGCCGTTCCTTGCGCTCCTCTAAAGCCGCACGGCTCTTCTCCTCGATCGTCTGCTGAAGCACCTCGCCCATGAGCGAGCGACCGAAGATCTTCTTCAGATGCTGGACCGGCACCTTGCCCTTACGGAAACCCTTGAGCTGAACCCGGTCCTTGATCTCGTCGAGCCTGGCATCGAACCGGGCCCCGATCTCGCCCGCGCCGACCACCACCTTGAGCTGGCGCTTCAAGCCGTCCGAAAGCGTCTCCGTTACCTGCATCTACCGAAACCTGCCTGGAATAATCCGCTTGCAACCCCAAAAGGCGCGCCGGTCCGACCACCCGGTACCCGCCGCACCAGCCCGACCCACACATCGCACGGGCGGAGAGAACTCGACAGCCGTAGCCACCAGGAAGAAGCTCCAATCCCAGTGGTGCGGGCGGAGGGACTCGAACCCCCAAGTCTTTGAAGACAACGGGACCTAAACCCGCCGCGTCTACCAGTTCCGCCACGCCCGCGTCACGCCGGGGCGCTTGTGCCACGGTCTGTCTCACAAATCACCCTGATGCGCAAGCATCCGGCTCCTTCCGCACGCGAGAGCGGCACCGATGACAAAGCCGCTGTCTTGAAAGAAGGGCCCAAATCCGGCTTCCTGAGCAGAAGGGCCGCGTGACCGTGGGCCGTCGATCTGCGCCGCACGGACTTTACCCGACATTGCACTCGGGCCGGGCACTCGGCCGGCATCAACCGGCCTCAGCCTCAGTTGAAGATATATAGTTGCTAATGGACCCTTACATCCCGCCACGCGCCGAAGCACCGTCATTCTTGCGGCTGAAACCTTTCGCGAGGAGTTGCGCGGACATACATCCGGCCAACTCGCGTGCAAAAAATGCAAAGTTGGTGATTCGGGGTGGGAACCCGGCGCCTGCGCGGGGGGCGCTTGAGACTGTCTTGGTCATCAAGATGAGGGACAACCTTTCATGACACTGAGCTCTCATGGCCCGTGGCACCACCCACATTGCCGCCTTCCTGATCATCACGGCAGCCGCTGCTTTGGCTGCCACCAGCCAGCCAAGCGATCCGCGCGACCGCGTCGGCAAAATCGAGCGAGCCGAAGGTCTAATCCGCATCGAGCGCAACGGATTTCGTTATGACGACCCTAAGCCCGGGCAGGTGATCTCCCGCCGAGACCACCTGACCACCGGGCCGGGGTCTCGCGTCCTCCTCTCCTTCGATGATGGCAGCCGGGTTGCCATCGGAGAGAACGCCGTTTTGGTGATTGCCGATTACCTGCGGGAGGAAGGGCGGCGTAGCGGGGCGCTGATCCTTGACCTGGTACGCGGCGCCATTCGGCTTGTCTCCCCTCAGCCGAAGGAGGCCCCGAACAAGCGGATCGAAGTGCGGACAGAAGCCGCCACCATTCGATCGCGAGGTGTCGATCTGTGGAGCGGCCCCGTAGGCGACAAGCGCGCGGTGCTCGTCATGAAAGGCAAGGTCGACGTGCGCAACGATGCGGGCTTGGTGATGCTTGACGGCAAACGGATTGCGACATTCGTCGCCGACCGGCTCAACCCACCCGAAAAGCCGACCCACTGGCCCGCCCGGCGCGCACATGAAAGTCTGCTTACCGTGGCGTTCAAGTGAGGTGATTTCTCAAGAAACGTGAATCCGAGGTCTTTCTTTGCGGGAAGATGATCCGGATTAGGAAATCACGGCTCTAACCCTTCCTGGCGTAAGGGTAACCGGGACCCAAACTGAGCTCCGGGGCGGCCGTTCGAGGGGTTAAAGAATCGTTAACACCGAACGGGTTTGACGTGCTTGCCGCCGCGCCAGGTGGCAATTAGGCTGCCATTCTCGCTGAAGGTGCCTTGCTCGTCGCAAACCCGGAGGTTGCCTGTGATCGTCGCTTCGAGCGTTGCAGATGCCGTTGGCCGTACCCCCCTTATCAAGTTGAAGCGCGCGTCGGAGGAGACGGGCTGCACCATTCTCGGCAAGGCGGAGTTCATGAACCCTGGCCAGTCGGTGAAGGACCGCGCCGCCCTCTACATCATCAAAGATGCCGTGGAACGCGGGCTGCTGCGCCCAGGGGGCACGATTGTCGAAGGCACGGCCGGCAACACTGGCATCGGACTGACGGTGATCGGCGCTGCCATGGGCTTCCGCTCGGTGATCGTAATCCCAGAAACGCAGTCCCAAGAGAAGAAGGATGCGCTCCGTCTGCTCGGTGCCACGCTGGTCGAGGTTCCGGCGGTCCCGTACAAGAATCCGAACAACTATGTGAAGTACTCCGGGCGGCTTGCCGAAGAGCTCGCCAAGACGGAGCCCAACGGCGCGATCTGGGCGAACCAGTTCGACAACGTCGCAAACCGCCAGGCACATATCGAGACGACAGCCGAAGAGATCTGGGAGCAGACGGAAGGGAAGGTCGACGGCTTCTGCTGCGCGGTTGGCTCCGGCGGCACGCTCGGCGGTGTCTCCATCGGCCTGAAGGCCAAGCGCAAGGATATCCAGATTGGTCTCGCCGATCCGCCTGGCGCCGCGCTCTACAGCTACTACACGACGGGCGAGCTTAAGGCGGAAGGCAGCTCCATCACCGAAGGCATCGGCCAGGGCCGCATCACAAAGAATTTGGAAGGCGTCGAGGTCGATCACGCGTGGCGGATCGAGGATGCGGAGGCCGTGAAGATCGTCTTCCAGCTCCTCGAAGAGGAAGGCCTTTGCGTCGGCGCCTCTTCCGGCGTCAATGTCGCTGGCGCGATCCGGCTCGCCCGCGAAATGGGCCCCGGACATACCATCGTGACGGTGCTTTGCGACTACGGCACGCGCTACCAGTCCAAATTGTTCAATCCGGCCTTTCTGCGCAGCAAGAACCTTCCGGTTCCGGCATGGCTGGATGGGCAGCAGCAGAGTATACCGTCCGTGTTCATCGATTCTGACGACGCCTGACCTGACGGTGAGCACTATGGCCACGACCGAACCGCTTTACCGCGCTGATCCGTACCTGCGTGATTGCACCGCCACCGTGCTCGCGGTGAACGAGCGCGGCGGCATCATCCTGGACCGTACGGTGTTTTACCCCATGGCCGGTGGACAGCCGGGCGACCGCGGCGCGCTGGAGGTCGAAGGGTTAGGTCAGTGCCCCATCGCCACCACGGTCTATGACCAGGACCGGACGACGATCGTCCATGTGCCCGCGGAAGGGGCAACCGCGCCCCAGATCGGTAGCACCGTCCGCCTCGTGCTCGATTGGGAAACACGCCACCGGCACATGCGGATGCACACAGCCCTGCATCTGCTGTGCTCACTGCGTGAAGTTCCCGGTGACCGGCGGTCAGATCGGCGCGGAGGAAGGCCGGCTCGACTTCGACATCCCGGACGCGAGCGCCGTCGACAAGGATCAGCTGACCGAAAGTATCAACGCTCTGATTACCGCCGACCATCCCGTGACCGAGCGCTGGATCACGGAAGAGGAGCTCGATGCCAATCCACAGCTCGTGCGCACGATGAGCGTCAAACCGCCACGCGGCTCGGGACGCGTCCGCCTCGTCGCCATCGGCGAGAACGGGTCAGTCGATCTTCAGCCATGCGGCGGCACGCACGTGCGCTCCACCGCGGAGATCGGCCCCATCGTCGTTTCTCGCATCGAGAAGAAGGGCAAGCAGAACCGCCGTATCAGGCTGGCGTTTGCCTGACGAAACTACGATCGCGCAACAGGAGGCTTCTGAATGGCTCCCGCCCGCAGCTCACATCTCGTCGAGACAGACTGGCTGGCCGATCACCTCGATGCACCAGATCTCGTCGTGCTCGACGGATCGTGGCACTTGCCGACAGCTGGCCGAAACGCGCGGGCTGAATACGAAGAAGAGCACATTCCTGGCGCCTTATTTTTCGACATCGACGAGATTTCCGACGAAACCTCGTCTTTGCCGCACATGCTGCCGTCCACGGTGAAGTTCGCTAGCCGTATGAAACGAATGGGCATCGGCGACGGCATGCGCATCGTGGTCTACGACAGCGTCGGCATGTTTTCGGCCGCCCGCGTCTGGTGGACCTTTCGCGTCATGGGGCATGAGGATGTGGCGGTGCTCAACGGCGGCCTGCCGAAATGGAAGGCCGAAGGCCGCCCGGTCACCTCGGAGCCGACCCCGCCGCGATCACAACGCCACTTCACGCCGCGGCTCAACGCCAGCCTCGTTCGCGACCTTCAGGATGTGAAACGCATCATCGAGAGCGGTTCGCGCAGATCGCCGATGCCCGAAGCCCGGGACGGTTTGCGGGCGCGGAGCCGGAGCCTCGTCCCGGCCTGCGTAGCGGCCACATCCCCGGCTCGCGGAACGTTCCTTATTCGCGCCTGCTCAATCCGGATGGCACGCTCAAGTCGCCCCCGAGTTGCATCGGGTCTTCACGGAGGCTGGGATCGACCCGATGAAACCCGTCGTCACGACCTGCGGCTCGGGCGTGACCGCGGCTATTCTCAGTCTCGGACTCGCCTTGATCGGGCAGCCGGACTCCGGCCTCTACGACGGCTCGTGGAGCGAATGGGGCCGCGAGGACGCCGGCACGCCCGTCGAGCAGGGCTAGCTGTTCGCCCTGCACGGGGAGCGCAGCCGGACTCACATCGTTCCGGGGAACTGCCCTCCGTCAAGGATGATGTTCTGGCCGGTGATGTAGCCCGCGTGGACTGAACAGAGGAAAGCCGCGGTCGCCCCGAATTCCTCAGGCGTGCCGAAACGCTTGGCTGGGGTCTCTTTCTTGCGCTGCTCGTGAACCACCTCGAACGGTTGCCCACGTGCCTCAGCCATCTTCTGAGATGTCGCACGAAGACGGTCGGTCTCGAATGGGCCGGGCAGCAGCGCATTGATCGTGACGTTTCCGATGGACCATCTTGCGCGCGAGCGCCGCCACCGCGCCGGTGAGACCACAGCGTGCGCCGTTCGAAAGCTCCAGTGTCGGAATAGGCGCCTTCACAGATGCGCTCGTGATGTTCACGATCCGCCCGAAGCCACGCTCCATCATGCCGTAGACGGTGGCATGGATCAGTGCGATCGGAGTCAGCATGTTGGCCTCGACCGCCTTACGCCAGTCGTCGAGAGAGAAGTCCTTGAAATCTCCCGGAGGCGGTCCGCCGGCGTTGTTGATCAGAATGTCGGGGTTCGGGCACGGCTTCGAGCAGGGCGCTGGACGGCCCTGCCTCCGTGGTGACATCGCAGGCAATGGCCGTCACCTTGGGCGCGCCGAGCTGGCGAAGATGCTCGGCCGTGGCTCCAGCGCATCCTTGCCGCGCGCGCAGATCGTCAGCTCAACCCCCTCTCGCGCCAGCGCCTCTGCGCACCCTCTCCCAAACCCTTGGATGCAGCACAGACGATCGCCGATTTGCCTCTAATGCCGAGATCCATGGCCTCGTTTCCTCCGATGATAATGGACGCAGGAGAGTATGCGCGGGATCGCTCGATGTCGACCGGCGGTCGGCCGCTACAGCCAGCCTTTGCGGCGGAAATACAGGAAAGGCAGCACTGCCGAGAGCACCATCACCAGGAGCGCCAGCGGATAGCCGAAAGCCCAGTCGAGCTCAGGCATGAAACGGAAGTTCATCCCGTAAATGGATGCGACGAGCGTCGGCGGCAGCAACACGACCGCAACCACCGAGAACAGCTTGATGATCTGGTTCTGCTCGATGGAGACGAGCCCCAGCGACGCATCGAGCAAAAATGAGATGCGGGAGTTCAGATAGCCGAGGTGGTCGGCGAGCGATTGGACGTCCCGACTCGCCATCGTGATCTGCTCCCGGCTGCCCTCCGCATTTTTGCGCTGTGCCGCGACCTGGCCGAGATAGGTCAGCAGGCGCCCGAGCGAAAGCAGGCTATCCCGCAACTTGGAGGTCACCTCACCCGCCTGCCCGATCTGCTTGAGAATGACGTCGAACCGGCGCGTCCGAGTTGCTGTGCCACCCTTCATGTAGAAGATGCTGTGCGCCAGGCGATCCGTATCGGCCTGCAGCCGCTCGATGATGTCGGCCTCGCGATCGATGATGGCCTCAAGCAGCCCTATCAGAATGGCCAAAGCCGAACTCGTGGCCGCATCGCCCTTTTCGGCCCGGATGAGGAACATGGAAAACGCACGCGGCTCGGCGTAGCGCACCGTCACAAGCGTCTTCTCGGTGAGAATGAAGGTGATTGCCGTCGACTCCGGATGAGCCGTCTCGGACCGGTGGAGGACCGTCGCTGTCATGAAGTGCGCGCCGAATTCGTGATAAAGGCGGCTTGAGACCTCGATCTCGGCCATCTCCTCGCGGGTTGGCACGAGGAGACCGAGGTGACGTTCGATAAGCCTTTCCTCCTCCCGGGAGGGATGGAGGAGATCAATCCAGACAGCCTCAGATATTGCGTTTTCGCCTTCGGCCTTGACCAGACCACCCTCGCGTGCCTGATAGATCGTGAGCATTCTTTTGCCTGCGCGTTCGCCGAAGCAAGACTGCAGTCATACACCGCGCGCGTCTACAGCCCGGATTCCGAGTTATCCGTATCAGGAGTCGCAAGCCAGGGCCTGAATGCCATGAAAGACGCAGCCGAGCTGGATCGCGAGTTCGGAATCGAAAACGAGCTAGGCTTCGCCGAGATGGATGGCGAGCCGATCGCCTGGATCAGGAATGGAGCCTGTTCAGCTACCATCGCACGCAAGGGCGCCCAGGTGCTGAGCTGGTATCCGCACGGGCACGCCGAGGTTTTCTGGGTCTCTCCCATACGCCCTAAGCACTCGGAGCTTACAGTGCGGGGCGGTGTGCCGATCTGTTGGCCCTGGTTCGGTCCACATCCCACTGACCCCACCAAACCGATCCACGGCTTCGTGTGTGCACGACGCTGGGCCGTAGCCGGGTCGTGCAAGTTGCCACAGGCCACCGAGCTGATCCTGAAGACCGAGACAACCCCGGAGGACGCCGTCCTATGGCCATATCAGGCAGAATTGACTTTGCGACTCATTGCAGGCGCAACGCTCAAGTTGGAGCTCACAACCCGCAATACCGGCTCTAAAGCGTTCCAGCTGACTGAGGCGTTGCACTCGTACTTTTACGTGTCGGATATCGCCCAAGTGGAGGTTTGCGGGTTCGAAGGGCTCGACTACCTGGACAAGCTGGACGCCTACACCCGTAAGCGGCAGACGGGACCGATCATTGTTAGCGGTGAAATCGATCGCATCTACCTCGGCCACTCGGACAAGGCCGTCATCCGTGACATGGGGCTCGGACGGGCAATCGTCATAAGCAAGTCTGGGAGCACGAGCAGCGTTGTCTGGAACCCGTGGGAGGAGCGCGCGAAGACCTTCGGCGATATCCCCGAGGACGGCTACCGCCATATGCTGTGCGTCGAGACGGCCAATGCCGGAGATGACGTAATCCGCCTCGAGCCTGGTTCAGAGCACACCTTAATGGCCGAGTTTCAGGTGGCAACGGGCTAGAGCTGAGTTCGCGAACGTCGAAGCGGCCACGCGTCGTCTACCCAATCTCGATCACAGCAGCGCCATTAGGACACCAGTCGTGTGATCGCTCGAACAATTGGCGCGCCAGCCGAAATCACCGCGCGCTTAACACGCAACAGAGCACGCCCAAGCCAACCGTTTCGCATGCTCGAATTACACGAGAAGTAATTTCTCAAAACGCCTGCGCCTCAACGGCCAGCCTGGCTTAATCAATCAGCCTTTTTCAAGCTCCTGACATAAGCAACAACTTTCAACATATCGTCGAGGCTCATGCCTCGCCTGGAGAACGATTGCATCGCTCCTCGAGCACCGCCGTAAACGATCTCGAAGTCGCCGATATCCGTGCCGGCGCGCGGATTGATGACCTCATCATCGATCAGGCTGGGGCCGAGCCGTCCCGAACCATCAGGCAGATGGCAGGCTTGACAATTCCGCTGATAAATACGCTTGCCAGCCTCGAGCGCGGTGGCATCGCCGATGTATGGGTTTTTGCCGGTAGCGAGGAACTGCTCAACGGCGGGAGTAACCGTTTCGCCCGGACGAGGTTTAATTTCCAGTGGCGAGTTGTCGAGCGCATGGCGGAATTCGACGGCAGGTTCCGTCGCCGCGCTTGGGAGCGCCCAGGCCAATTGGATAAACAAAACACAGACGATAATTCTGCTGGATTGCTTCACGTCCGCCTCCAAACCAAGGGGCCGACCTGGGCCGGCCCCTTCGGCATCGGTCCAAAGGATTCTTGTCAGTTATTAGAGCAACTTTTGCGACCTCGGCACCCGGGGGAACTTCGTCAGCCGGCACGATGCGCCACAGAGCACCCGGGGGATTTGCAGTCGGACCTTGGTCTTCGAGATAGAAGCAGTAGCAATTCACGGCGAGCACTGTGCCATCCTCGTCAACCGTCCCGGCAGTGAACTGCAGCTGGGTCTGCAGGAATTCCTGCATCTTCCACTTGCCCTCATCCCACTGAACGCCCCACAGGCGGCCGGAGCACCAGTCCCCGACGAGGTAGGCTTTGTTGAGCCCGGCATAGTTTGCAACGCCGAGGCCCTGGGCAGAGCAACCCCACCCGTCCTTAAGCTTCTCAGCACCGGGATAAGGCTCCTCATGCGGATATTCGGCGGCCGGCAAGACGCCGACGATCGGGCACTTCTCGCCAGGGCCTGTCGTGCGGATGGCACTGAAGCTTAATTCAACCTCCAGCCGTAATTCTCTCCCCCTTCGACGAGCAGGTTGCCAGTTGATCTCCTCCCAGTGGTTCTGGCCGACGTCTGCGATGAAAAGGTCGCCCGAAACCTTGTCGAAATGGAACATGTATGGGGTTGCGAAGGCCATAAGCCCAGAATTTCCGGCCGCGCTCGGATCTTGATTTTGGTCGAAACCTTTCTCAGTGATTCCGAATAAGGACATCATTTGAGGCTTGTCGGCCTGGGCGAAGGGATTGTCGGCAGGAACCCGGTAGGGAACGTCGTCCGGCGTATCGACATCGATCCGCAGCAATTTGCCGAGAAGTGTTCGAGACGCTGCCCAGCATTAAGCGGGTCGCCTTCCCAACCGCCGTCGCCCTTGCCGATGTAGAGCATACCGTCCGGTCCAAAGGCGATCATTCCGCCGTAGTGGTTGTAATACGGCTGCGGAATGTTCATCAGCACCTTGACGGTTTTGTTGACTGTTCGGTAGTGATCTGGTCAGGACTGTTCGGGTCTACGGTATAACGTGCAACGATCGAAGCGCCGTTGAACGGCAATGACGAATAGTGGACGAAAAATAGCCGTTTTCTTTGAATTTCGGATGGAACGCTATCGACCAGAGCCCCTGCTCGACAAAACCGGTCTGCACGTCGCGTGCCGAGCGGATTTGTTCGTCAGATCGAGAAACGGCTCTGGAAGAACCTTACCGTCCTTTACAACCTTACCCGCCCAACACGCTCCACCACGAAGATGCGGCCGGAGCCATCGTTGGCGCGCTGACGCCGACAGGATCATTAAACCCGTCAGCCACTTTGAGAGCGCGAGCTCTTTCGCCCCGGTGATCTTCCCTCCGGGCCGCGCGACCTCCTCGGGTGAAGTGGGAATTTCCTGCGCAAAAGCAGGTGCGATGAGAAATGCCCCCACAATTGGGAGCCAGCCCAACCTAGTCACGGCTTCCTCCTGCGATTATCGCAACTCCCTGAACTCTCTTTTTTCGCAACAGCGACTGTCGCAACACAGAGTAGACTGCCTCTAAAAGGGTACGTTATCAAGCTTCATTTCAAAAATCCGAACAACTCGAGTTTCTTGCTTTGCCCGCGGATGCCGCGCCCAAAATCTGAAGGGACGCTCCAATAATGACAGGGGAGAGTTACGTGAGACGCCTTGGGGAGCGCGTCAGTCTCATTTATTGAAGGCGCAAGTCGCGGCGCCTAAATCTGGTTAAGGAGCTATTCCGGTTAACTCGTTTCTCCTGCCGGCTGAACCGAAGCGCTCTTGCCGGTTAGGTGTGCCCTGCGGGTAGGCTCGCACGAGTGCCTAAAGCCCTTAATGGAAACAGCTGCTTCCATGCCGCAGAAAGCGAGCCAACCGTCGCCGCAAGCTCGCATTTTGGTTGCGTATACGGGCCTTGCCGACCTTTAGCACTCACCCCTTGACAGTGCCAAAGGTGCGACTAATTACATCGGCTGAGCGGGCGCCGCAGTTCGGGCCCGCGTCTCGAAAAGCACATAGCTGGTTAGGGCAATGGAGGTTGGATCGATGAAGTTTCGGCCCCTGCATGACCGTGTTGTGGTGCGCCGCATCGAGGCAGAGGAAAAGTCAGCCGGCGGCATCATCATCCCGGACACCGCGAAGGAAAAGCCTCAGCAGGGCGAGGTGCTTGCCGTCGGGCCCGGCACCCGTGACGAGAAAGGCAACATCACTCCGCTCGACGTGAAGCCCGGCGACATCGTGCTCTTCGGCAAGTGGTCCGGCACCGAAGTCAAGATCGACGGCGAGGAGCTGTTGATCATGAAAGAGAGCGACATCATGGGCGTTCTCGATAAGCAGGCCACGGCGAAAGCTGCAGCCTAATCGATTGTATCTCCCAATTTAACAAAGCCCATCAGTGAGGCCGGATCGCAAAGGCATTCGGCCAACGAGTGTTGCTGACTTCGGCGCCGAATGAAACGGTCGCCGCTGAAGGAGGAATGCAATGTCTGCCAAAGAGGTGAAATTCTCGCACGACGCGCGCGAGAAGATGCTGCGCGGCGTCGACATTCTTGCTGATGCCGTAAAGGTGACGCTGGGCCCCAAGGGCCGCAACGTCGTCATCGAGAAGTCCTTCGGTGCGCCGCGCATCACCAAGGACGGCGTGACGGTCGCCAAGGAGATCGAGCTCGAGGACAAGTTCGAGAACATGGGCGCGCAGATGCTGCGCGAGGTCGCCTCGCAAGACCAACGACGTGGCCGGCGACGGCACGACGACCGCGACGGTGCTCGCCCAGGCGATCGTCCGTGAGGGCGCCAAGTCGGTGGCCGCCGGCGCGAACCCGATGGACCTCAAGCGCGGCATCGACATGGCGGTGAAGCCGTCGTCGACGAGCTCAAGACGAACTCCAAGACGGTCACCAATACGGACGAGATCGCCCAGGTCGGCGACGATCTCCGCCAACGGCGACGACGAGATCGGCGAGATGATCGCCGAGGCGATGGAGAAGGTCGGCAAGGAGGGCGTGATCACCGTCGAGGAGGCCAAGAGCCTCGAGACCGAGCTCGACGTGGTCGAGGGGATGCAGTTCGACCGCGGCTACATCTCGCCCTACTTCATCACCAACGCCGACAAGATGAGGGTCGAGCTCGAGGATCCGTACATCCTGATCCACGAGAAGAAGCTGTCCTAGCTGCAGCCGCTGCTGCCGGTGCTCGAGGCGGTCGTGCAGACCGGCAAGCCGCTGCTGATCATCGCCGAGGACGTCGAGGGCGAGGCGCTGGCGACGCTGGTCGTCAACAAGCTGCGCGGTGGCCTGAAGGTCGCGGCCGTCAAGGCGCCGGGCTTCGGTGATCGCCGCAAGGCGATGCTCGAGGACATCGCGATCCTGACCGGCGGCCAGGTCGTCACCGAGGATCTCGGCATCAAGCTCGAGAACGTCACGCTCGATATGCTCGGCCGGGCCAAGCGGGTGACCATCGACAAGGACAACACCACGATCGTCGACGGCGCCGGCAAGAAGGAGGACATCGACGGCCGCATCGCTCAGATCAACGCAGCAGATCGAGGTGACCACCTCCGACTATGACCGCGAAAAGCTGCAGGAGCGTCTGGCGAAGCTCGCTGGCGGCGTTGCGGTGATCAAGGTCGGCGGTGCGACCGAGGTCGAGGTGAAGGAGCGTAAGGATCGCGTCGACGACGCCCTCCATGCGACCCGCGCGGCCGTCGAGGAAGGCATCGTTCCGGGCGGCGGGGTTGCTCTGCTGCGGTCGCTGAAGGCGCTCGATGGCCTCAACCCGGCCAACGAGGATCAGAAGACCGGCATCAACATCATTCGCCGGGCGATCCAGGCTCCGGCGCGCCAGATCGCGCAGAACGCCGGCGAGGATGGCTCGATCATCGTCGGCAAGATCCTCGACAACAACACGTATAACTGGGGCTATGACGCCCAGACCGGCGAGTACGGTGACCTCGTCGCGAAGGGCATCATCGACCCGACCAAGGTGGTCCGTACGGCTCTGCAGGATGCCGCTTCCGTCGCGGGCCTGCTGATCACCACCGAGGCGATGATCGCCGAGAAGCCGAAGAAACAGGCTCCTGCCCCGGCGACACCGGGCGGGATGGACTTCTAAGGTCCTTCCATTAAGGGCACGCGTGATAAGCGCGTGCCCTTTTTTCGACACGAGAGCGCCGTTTACCGAACCCGCGTGATCAGGCGTAACGCTTTGATGAATAAGGGAGGGCCCATGCCTGCATTGATCGAAGCCGAGGCTTTGAAGAAGAGCTTCGGCAGCATCAAGGCGGTCGACGGGATCTCATTGACCGTCATGCCCGGAGAGGTGCTCGGGTTTCTCGGCCCCAACGGCGCCGGCAAATCCACGACGATGAAAATGATTACCGGCTTTCTGGAGCCGGACTCCGGGACGGCACGTATTGCGGGCTATGATGTGCAGGAAGAGCCGCTCGCCGCGAAGGCACGCCTCGGATACCTGCCCGAAGGTGCTCCTGCCTACGCGGAGATGACACCCGCCAAGTTCCTCCGTTTCATCGCAGCGATCCGCGGCTTCCGCGGAGCCGAGGCCCGTAAGCGCGTCGACGCCGCGGTGGAGAAGACCGGACTACATTCCGTTCTCGACCAGAGCATCGAAACTCTCTCGAAAGGCTTCAAACGCCGGGTCGGCATCGCTCAGGCAATTCTGCACGATCCCGACGTGCTCATCATGGACGAGCCGACAGACGGGCTCGATCCCAACCAGAAGCATCAGGTTCGCGAGCTGATCCGCGAGATGGCCCGTAACAAGGCCATCATCGTCTCGACCCACATCCTTGAGGAGGTAGAAGCCGTCTGCAGCCGCGCCGTCGTCATCGACAAGGGGCGCATCGTCGCCGACGGCACTGCGGAGGACCTGACGCCAGCGCGCTCCCAACCACGGCGCTATTGCGATCCGCGTCGCATCGTCCGATGCCGATTTGGTCCGCCAGACGCTGGAGCGGTTCTCCTCGATTGCGGCTGTCGAGACAGTCAGCAGGGTCAACGGACATCTGCAGCTTCGGGCGCTGCCGAAAGGCGGCATGTCGATCGCTGCCGAGGTCACGCAAGCCATCCGTGAGTCCGCAATCGCCGTCGAGGAGATCTACGTGGAGCGCGGCAAGCTCGACGATGTCTTCCGGCAGATCACGACGTCGGATCAGGGAGACCGCCATGCTTGATAGCCTGAAGCGCACCTGGATCATCACCAAGCGCGAGTTCGGCGCCTATTTCGCCACGCCGCTGGCGCTCGTTTTTCTCATCATCTTCGTGGCGCTCACCGGCGCGTTCGCCTTCTACGTCGGCAACTTCTTCGACCGTAATCAGGCCGACCTGACGAGCTTCTTCGTCTATCACCCGTGGCTGTTCCTGCTGCTTGTGCCGGCCGTTGCCATGCGGCTCTGGGCGGAGGAACGGAAGACGGGCACCATCGAGCTTCTGATGACCCTGCCGATCTCGCCAAGCGATGCCATCCTCGGCAAGTTCCTGGCCGCTTGGGCAGTCATTGGCGTGGCCCTGGTGCTGACCTTCCCGATGTGGATCACAGTCAATGTTCTGGGGACACCGGATAACGGCGTCATTCTCACGAGCTACGTCGGCAGCTTCCTGACCGCAGGCGCCTTCCTGGCCATCGGCTCGTGCGTGTCGGCGCTGACCAAAAATCAGGTCATCGCCTTCATCGTTGCGGCCGCGGTTTGCTTCCTGCTGCTGATGAGCGGCGTGGATATGGTGCTCAATGCCTTCCGCGTCTGGGCGCCTCAGTTCGTCGTTGCAGCCATTCAGAGCCTCAGCTTCCTGTCCCATTTCGAAGATTTCTCGAAAGGGATCGTCAGCCTGCCGGCTTTGATCTTCTACGCATCGGTGATCGTGTTCGCTCTGTTCGCGAACCGGATCATCATCGATCAGAAGAAAGCCGCTTGAGCGGAGGACGTGCGCAATGGCTACAAAGCGTACATCATCTTCTGAAAGGCACGCCGGGTGGCTTTCCCGCCTGCCGCGGCATACGCTGGCCTGGACAGGCCTTGTCCTCGCGGGGATCGTTTTCCTGTCGATCAATCTGATCAGCGCGACGGCATTGCGATCGGTAAAGGCCGACTTCACGAAAGAGGGCCTCTATACGATTTCCGAAGGCACCCGGAGGGCGCTGAGCCAGATCGAGGAGCCGATCGACGTCCGGGTCTACTACTCACACAAGCTCGGCGAGGCGGCGCCTTCCTTCGCCAAGAACTTCGAGCGCGTGAGGACCCTTCTTGAGCAGTATCGCTCGATCTCGGGCAACAAGCTCCGAGTTTCCTATATCGATCCCGAGCCGTTCTCGGATGCTGAGGACCGTGCCGTGGCTGCGGGACTGCGGGGTATCCGCCTCAATCCGGAAGGCGACCTCGGCTACTTCGGCATGGTTGGGGCCAACTCCACGGACGACGAGGAGACGATCGGCTTCTTCGCGCCCGAGCGTGAGCGGTTCATCGAGTACGACGTCACCAAGCTCATCTATGCGCTGGCCAACCCGAAGAAGCCGGTGATCGGCCTCCTCTCCACACTGCCGCTCGAAGGTGGCCTCAATCCAATGATGGGTATGCGCGGGCCGCCGCTGCCGCCGCAGATGGTGATGCAGCAAATCCGCGAGGTCTTCGAGGTCAAGAGCCTCAGCAAGGAGCTGGACGAAATACCCGAGGACATCGATGTGCTGATGGTCGTCCAGCCTGACGGGCTGTCGGCGAAGACGGCTTATGCCATCGATCAGTTCGCCTTGAAGGGCGGGCGGATTCTGGCCTTTGTCGATCCCGTGCCGGAGACGCTGCAGCCACCCTCGCCCATGTCCATGGGCGCCACTCCGAACTTCGACGAGTTCGGAAAGCTGCTCAAAGCTTGGGGCATCGAGTTCGATGCTAAGCAAGTCGCCGGCGACATCGAGCATGCGCGGCGTGTGCAATTCGGTGGCGGAGTGAACAACGTCGTCACCGACTACGTCGCTTGGCTCTCCTTGGGCAGCAGCAATCTCGACCAGGGCGACGTTCTCTCCGCCGGGATCGAGCGGCTGAACCTCGCTTCAACAGGCTTTCTGAACGCAGCCGAAGGGGCCACCACGAAGCTGGCGCCGGTTGTGCAGACCAGCTCGCAGGCAACTAGCATTCCGACTGAGAAGGTTTCACCGATGCCGGATGCAGTTGCTCTGCTGCGGGAGTACAAGCCCGGAGGCAAACCGCTGGTAATTGCGGCGCGAGTTTCTGGCGAGGCAAAGAGCGCCTATCCAGACGGTCCGCCGAGAGAAGAAAAGGCTGAAGATAAGAAGTCCGAAAGACAATGGAGTCCGGAAAACTGCCTGCTGATGCAGAGCGCCGGATCGTCGGACAACGCCTCGGAATTGAAAAAAAGAGGGCCTCAGGCAGAGCATCGGACCGAGGGGGGAACATCAACGTTCCTCCTCGTCGCTGATACCGATCTCCTGAGCGACCAGTTCTGGGTTGATGTCCGCGAGTTCCTCGGCCAGCAGATCGCCATACCGAACGCGCACAACTCGGCGTTTGTGGTGGGAGCATTGGAGAACCTCTCCGGATCCGATGCCCTGCTCACGCTACGCGGCCGTGGCATCGTCGACCGGCCGTTCGAGCTCGTGGCCGAAATCCGCCGCGACGCGGAGCGCCGCTACCGCGAGAAGGAGCAGGCGCTGACGGCAAAGCTCAAGGAGCTGCAAGATCAGCTTGCCCAGCTCGAGCGCGTCGGCGAAGGCGGAAACGATCCATCCTGACCGACAAGGAGCGCGAAAGCGATCGAGACGGTTCCGCACCGAAGCTGGCTTTGTTCGCCGCGATCTGCGTGAAGTGAAGCGTGCGCTGCGCGAGGACATCGACCGTCTCGATGCCTGGTTGAAGTTCGCCAACATCGGCGCGGGTGCCGCTGCTGCTCGGCGTCGGTTGCTACGTGCTGGGCGTCCTGCGTCGCCGGCGCAGGACGCTGACGACACCAGTCAATTGCTCGGGGAGATCACGACCATGAAACCCAAGACGTTCGTGATAACTGCACTGGCCGCTGTCGTATCCAGCATCGCCGCGGTGGTCGTCTACACGACGCACAATCAATGGGATCAGGGACGTATCGCCGGTGAAAAACTGGTGCCGGCGCTGGGCGTCTGGCGAGGCCGAGGTCCGTAGCCTCGTCATCAGCCAGAGAGGGGAAAACAATCACGCTCGAAAGCAATGCCGACGGCCAGTGGACGCTCAAGGAGCGGGATGGCTACCCAGCCGATCCCGACAAGGTGCGCTCCCTGCTCGTGAAGCTGGCCCAGGCCGAGCTGATCGAAGCAAAAACGCGGATGCCCGGACCGCCACGCCCTTCTCGAGCTGGAGGATCCGACGGCGGAAAGGGGGACAAGTCCCCGCTCGCTCAAGATTATGGATGGCAGCGGAAAGGTCGTTGCTGATCTGATCATCGGCAAGCGGCATTGGGAGGCGTTCGGCACGGGGCAAGAGCGGCACTTATGTCCGCAAGGCCGGCGATGCGCAGACCTGGCTCGGCCAACGTCGAGCTCAACCTCTTTTGCGCGCATCCGCTCCTGGATCCGAGCCGAAAATCTTCGATACCGAGAGCCAACAACATCCAGTGGCTGGCCGTCCACATCCCCGGCGAGGAGCCCCTGAGGATAGAGCGCGAGGCCGGCGGCGACGCTAAGGCGAAATTCGTCGGTTTTCCTGAGGACGCGAAGCTCAAGGATGCTTCCGCTGCGGACGGCATTCTGCGCGCAGCGGCTTATATCGACGCGGACGACGTCCGTAAGCTGGACAGCCCGCCCTCAGGCGATGTCAACATTGTCTCGTTCGCCACGAAGGACGGCCTCGAGGTGACGCTCTGGCTGCGCAAGGACGGCGACGACTATTGGCTCTCTTTGGCAGCGACAGGCGACGGCGATGCCAAGGAGATTGCGGAGAAGATCACTCGCCAGACCAAAGGCTGGGAGTACAAGATCTCCAGCAGCAAGGCCGGCTCGTTGCTGAAGCGCCGCGCAGATCTGATCGAGAGCAGTTGATCTTCAGAACGAGTGAAGGTGATCAAGCGCGCCGGACCTTCCGGCGCGCTTTCTTTCAAGTTTCGGAGCGGGCCACTTCATAGAATTTCGAAAACGCCATTCCAGCAGCACGTTCGCATCGGGCACTCAAGCCTTGGTGCAATCCTCCTCGGCTCAACGGCCATTCATGTTTGATGCGAGGGGACCACTCGAAGCCAGATCAGTTGGTTTTCCAGAGAGGAACCACTCCAAGTGGTAGGGCCGTGCTCGCTCTGATGACGCTGCAATGGATGGACGACATGCGCCGCCAGATCGGCGCTGCATTGGATGTTGATCGGCCTCGGCCCGCAGGAGCACCCCTGGCGAACCGCCGCTGAGCTTCTCGGCGCACGATTGCGCGCCTACGACGGCCAATGCGACCGCGAGCGGCCCCATCATCCTCATCATCCCGGCTCCATTTAAGCGGGCATACATCTGGGATCTGCTCCCGTGCGTCAGCGTGGTCCGGCATTGCCTTCGTCGCGGCGCCAGCGTGTATCTGCTCGAGTGGCTCCCGCCGACAAAAACCCAGGACGGGCTCGGGTTGGCCGAGTATGGGTGTCAACTCCCAAGCACCGCCATCGATGTGATCAAGTCAGAGACGGGTGTCTCAACACCCATTCTCGCCGGGCACTCGCTCGGTGGAACCCTCGCAGCCATCTTCGCGACATTGTTTTCCGAGCGCGTTGGCGGGCTTGTTCTTCTCGACGCCCCGCTTGCATTCGGCGTGCATGGCGGCCCGCTCGCAAGAGCCGTCAAACGGGCTCCGCATGCGCGCTATATCCGCTATCTGATCGGCAGTCCGGTGCCCGGCTCCGCCATCAACGCGCTGAGTGCAGCCGCAGCGCCGGAGGTCTTTCACGCCCAGCGCCAGGCCGACCTGATCGCCAGTGTCCTCGACCCGACGGCATTTGCCATTCATGCGAGGGTCGAGCGCTGGAGTTTGGATGAACTTCCCCTGCCTGGACAGCTTTTCGAGGACCTCTTTGAGCAACTCTATCGCGAGGACAATCTGCTTGGTGGCCGCCTCGTCCTCGGGCGACGTCGGACAGGGATTGCACGGCTGAAATGCCCCGTCATAGCCATCGTCAATCCCGCGGGAGGTATTGTTCCGCCGGCCTCGGTTCTTGCAGGCTTGGCCGCTGCACCCGATTGCTCAGCCACCGTTCTGACCTACAGAGGCGCGCCGGGGCCTATGCTCCAGCACCTCGGGCCGCTAGTCACACCCGAGGCGCATCACCGACTCTGGCCGAAGGTCCTCAAGTGGGTAGATCGCATCTGGGCTCAGAGCTGAACGGCTGAGCCCGTGAGCGGCTCGAATGATCATCGGCATTCGGATAAAACCATCATGGTAGCTCAAGAAATTTCAACCTCCTGAGCCTCTCCCAGGCAACGGAGACAGTTCGTCCCTTTCTTGGGCTTGACGTTTGAGAAGTGCTGGCCGATAACTCCTAATTGAGGTCCAGCGGTCAACTTCTGATGTCTCAGACATGATTTCTGCGGCGCAGCTTCGTGCGGCGCGGGCTCTGCTCGGGATCGATCAGCGCAAGCTGGCCGAGATGGCAGGCCTGTCGCTGCCGACCATTCAGCGCATGGAAGCGAGCGAAGGCGTGATCCGCGGCAACGTGGATTTGCTCACCAAGC
Organism: uncultured Pseudomonadota bacterium; assembly: GCA_963786775.1. Lineage (GTDB taxonomy): Bacteria > Pseudomonadota > Alphaproteobacteria > Rhizobiales > Hyphomicrobiaceae > ZC4RG25. The sequence continues at coordinate 27,167 of CAWBAM010000015.1, forward strand.
TCGTTTCTGCACTGAACGCCGCGGGCGTCGAGTTGATCGGCGAGAACGCTCCGAGCACGGGCAAAGGACGGGGCGTTCGCCTCATGGAATGAAATAGGGGACGATGGCCAGGCGTAACGCCCTCCTGCCCGGCCACAGCCTAGGGATGCGGAGATAGGTTCAAATGGCGATCGGTGCGGTGCTCACGTGTGTGGCGGCACTGCTTGCGCTCGCGGGGCTCGGTGTGGTCGTGCACAACAGGCCCAGCGCCAGTCGCATCATTTACTCCGCTTCTCTCGCTCTCTCGTCCGTCATTTTGATCGTCGCAGTCGTTCGGCTGCTGACGTGGCCAAGCCCGGACCCCGAAGCAACCCTGCCCGTCGGGCTACCGTGGATCGGCGCGCGTTTTCGTATTGATGCTCTGTCGGCTTTCTTTCTCGCCGTCATCAATTTCGGCGCCGCTGCCGCGAGCCTTTATGCGCTCGGGTACGGCGAGCACGAGGAGCACCCCGGCGGGTGCTGCCGTTCTATCCGGCGTTCCTCGCCGGAATGAACATCGTCGTCCTCGCGGACGACGCCTTCAGCTTCCTTGTCGCCTGGGAGTTCATGTCGCTCGCGTCCTGGGCGCTGGTCGTCGCGCATCATCAGGAGGCGGAGAACACGCGCGCCGGCTACATCTATCTGCTGATGGCGAGCTTCGGCACGCTGACGCTGCTCCTCACCTTCGGTCTGCTCGCGGGTCCTGCGGGCGGCTACGGGTTTGACCGATATCCGCGCGGCTCAGCATGCGTCCTGGCTGCCCGGCCTCGTCCTCGCGCTGGCGCTTATTGGCACCGGATCGAAGGCGGGTCTCGTGCCGCTGCACGTCTGGCTGCCCCTCGCCCACCCTGCCGCCCCGAGCCACGTCTCGGCGCTGATGAGCGGCGTGATGACGAAGGTCGCCGTCTACGGCTTCGTGCGCATCGTGTTCGACCTGCTGGGTGAGCCGTCCTGGTGGTGGAGCATTGCCGTGCTGGGCCTCGGCAGCATCACGGCGGTTCTGGGCGTGCTCTATGCGCTGATGCAGCGCGACCTGAAGAGACTGCTCGCCTACAGCACGGTCGAGAATATCGGCATCATCTTTATCGGGCTGGGCTTGGCGCTTGCCTTCAAGGCCTCCGGCTACGCGGCCCCTGCGGCCCTCGCGCTGACGGCCGCGCTGTTCCACGTGCTCAACCATTCCTTCTTCAAGAGTCTGCTGTTCTTCGGCGCGGGCGCCGTGCTCAACAGCACTGGCGAGCGCAACATCGAAAAGCTCGGCGGCCTCATTCAGCGCATGCCGATCGTCGCCTTCCTGTTCCTGGGCGGTTGCTTGGCCATCTCGGCACTGCCGCCGCTCAACGGCTTCGTTTCGGAGTGGCTGCTGTTCCAGGCGATCCTCTTGAGCCCGGACCTGCCGCAATGGGGCCTGAAGCTGATGATCCCCGCTGTCTGGCGCGATGCTCGCCTTGGCGGCCGCGCTTTCGGCAACGTGCTTCGTGCGCGCCTTCGGCATCACGTTCCTCGGCCGGCCGCGCTCGCCGAAGCTCAGGCCGCCACTGAAACGGATCCGCTGTCGCGGGCGGGCATGTCTGTTGCTTGGCGCATGCCTCATCGCGGGCATCCTCCCGGGTCTGTCATCGACGGCATTGCGCCGGTCGTGCAGGCCACGTCGGCTTGACGATGCCGACGCAGACCGCGAACGCCTGGCTCTCGATCATTCCGATCGCCGAGAGCCGCAGCTCCTACAACGGACTGCTCTTCTTCGTGTTCATCATCATCTCGACGATGCTCGCCGTCGAGGTCATCCACCGTTATGCCTCGCATGACCTCCGCCGCGCGCCGCCGTGGGACTGCGGGTTCCCGAGCCGAGCCCGGCAACGCAATACACCGCAGACAGCTTTGCGCAGCCGGTGCGCCGCGTCTTCGGCGAGTTCGCCTTCCTTGCCCGTGAGCGGGTGGACATGCCACCGCCCGGCGATCCGCGCCCGGCCATCCTCGATGTCCGCCTGATCGACCTCATCTGGGAGATCTTCTACGCGCCGATCCAGGGCTGGATCCGGTTCTGCGCGGAGAGCTCAATCACCTCCAGTTCCTGACCATCCGCCGATACCTGAGCCTCGTGTTCCTGGCGCTGGTCCTTCTCCTGCTGATGGTGGCGATATGGCCCTGATCCTCGATCTCATTGTTCAGGGCGCGCAGATGATGCTGGTGCTTCTGCTGGCGCCGCTGCTGCTCGGCTATACGCGCAAGGTGAAAGCACGGCTGCTGCGCCGGCGCGGGCCGCCGCTCCTACAGCCGTATCGCGATCTCATCCGCCTTTGCCGCAAGGAGGTGGTGCTGGCCGAGAACGCCTCGTGGCTGTTCCGCAGTGCGCCGTACATGATCTTCGGCGCGACATGGGTTGCAGCGGCGCTCGTGCCCACATTTGCGACCGGCCTCTACTTCAGTTGGACGGCGGATCTGATCGCCATCATCGCCTGCTCGGTACGGCGCGGCTGTTCCTGGCGCTCGTCGGCATGGATGTCGGGACAAGCTTCGGCGGCATCGGGTCGAGCCGCGAGATGCTGTTCTCGTCCATCGCTGAGCCGGCGATGATCATGATCGTGTTCACCGTCGCACTCGTGGCCGGGTCGACGCAGCTCTCGACCATCGCCGACACATGCTGACCTCCGACATTGGCCTCCGCGTCTCGCTCGGTCTGGCGCTGGTCGGGCTCATCATCGTGGCGCTCGCCGAGAACGCGCGTATTCCTGTCGACAACCCGGCAACGCATCTCGAGCTGACGATGGTCCACGAGGCGATGGTGCTGGAGTACTCCGGACGCCATCTGGCCATGATCGAGCTCGCCGCAGCACTGAAACTGCTGCTCTATACGTCGATCATCGCTTGCATCTTCGTGCCCTGGGGTCTTGCCTCGAACGGTGCCGGCATCACGGCGTTCGCCATCGGCCTCATCACCTATCTCGGCAAGCTCGCAGTTGGCGGCTTCCTGCTCGCCTTCTTTGAAACCTCGATTGCCAAAATGCGGGTGTTCCGGGTGCCCGAATTCCTCGGGACAGCACTGATGCTCGGATTCCTCGGCACCTTGCTGCTGTTCGTTTCGCGGAGCTTCTGATGGAGCCGTTCGCACTCGATATCGCCCACCTGCTGGCCGGCGGCCTGGTGCTGATCAGCTTCCTGCTGCTCTACCAGGATCGCATGTTCGGCCTGCTCAATATTTTTGCGCTGCACGCGGTCGTGCTGTCGCTCTCCATCGCGTGGCAGGCCCATGTTCAAAATGCCCCGCATCTGTTCGTTCCAGCCGCAATCGCCCTCATTCTGAAGGGGATGATCATTCCGGTGGCGCTGCACCGGGTCGTCGTGAAGCTCGGCATTCACCGCCAGATCGAAACCGTGGGCGGCATCGGGCCGACGATGCTTGCAGGGCTTGGCCTCGTTGCCCTGTCCATGGTGGTGATGCTGCGCGCCACGGAAGCCGCCGATCCGCTGGCCCGCCAGGACCTGGCGTTCGCGCTTTCCGTCATTCTGCTTGGACTGCTGATGATGGTGACGCGGCGTAATGCCGTGAGTCAGGTGATCGGCTTCCTGTCGATCGAAAACGGACTGATCCTCGCCGCAACCGGCGCGAAGGGCATGCCGTCTGGTCGTCGAAATCAGCGTCGCCTTCTCGGTTCTCGTCGCCTTCATCGTGATCGGCATCTTCCTGTTTCGCATCCGCGAGCGCTTCGACACGGTCGATATCCGCGCGCTCGATCAGTTCCGGGGTGAGCGCAGATGATCGGCAATTCCGATATCCTGCTGGAGCCGGTGTCGGCACTGCTGCTGATCCCTGGCCTTTCCGCCATCATCCTCGCACTGCTGCCAGGGTATCGGCTGACGGCACGTCTCAACGTACTCTCGACAGGTCTGACGTTCCTCGCCTCGTTGTGGCTGCTGGTGGTGCGGCCGGAGACCGGCGATTACCTGCTGGTGGACGATCTCAACATTGTTTTCGTCGTGCTCGGCACGTTTGTGGGCTTCACGACGAGCGTGTTCAGCGCGAGCTACATTGGCCACGAGCTGGACATCGGGCGGCTCACACCGGCGAACTTGCGCTTCTATCACGCGATGTATCAGGCGCTGATGTTCGCCATGAACCTCGCGCTGCTGGCCAACAACATCGGCCTCATGTGGGTGGCCGTGGAGCTTGCGACGCTCACCACGGTGCTGATGGTCGGCATCTATCGCACGCACGAAGCGCTCGAGGCGGCGTGGAAGTATTTCATCCTCAGCAGTGTCGGTATCGCGCTCGCGCTCTTCGGCACCATCCTCGTCTATATGGCGGCGCAGCCCGTCATGGGCGCGGGTCAAGACGCGATGGTTTGGACATCGCTGATCGCGAAAGCGGCTGAGTTCAGCCCGGATTTGCTGAACCTTGCTTTCATCTTCCTGATGCTCGGCTACGGCACCAAGGTCGGCCTGGCGCCGCTGCACGCGTGGTTGCCCGACGCGCATGCGGAAGGCCCGACGCCGATCTCGGCAGTCCTTTCAGGCCTGCTGCTGAACGTGGCGCTTTATGCGGTGCTGCGCTTCAAGATGCTGCTGGCGGCCAATCCCGATGCCATCTCGCCCGGGCCGCTGATGGTGGTGCTCGGCCTCGTATCGCTGATCTTCGCGGCGTTCATGCTCTATCGCCGGCGCGACATCAAACGCATGTTCGCCTACTCGTCCATCGAGCACATGGGCATCATCACCTTCGCGTTCGGCATGGGAGGGCCGCTCGCCAACTTTGCCGGGCTGCTGCACATGACGATGCACAGCCTGACCAAGTCGGCGATCTTCTTCGCCGTGGGTCACGTCGCGCAGGTCAAGGGCACACAGAAGATGGCGGAGATTCGCGGGCTGACGCAGAGCCACCCCGCGCTCGGCTGGGGCCTCGTAGTCGGCGTTGTCGCCATCGCCGGACTGCCACCGCTCGGCATCTTCATGAGCGAGTTCCTGATCGTCAGCTCGACCTTCGCGCGGGAGCCATTGCTAGCGGTTCCGCTGGTGTTCGGACTGCTCGTGGCGTTCGGCGCTCTCGTGCTCAGGATGAGCGATATCGCCTTCGGCAAGCCCACCGGCAATCTGGGTCCGGTCGAAGCCTCTTACGTGCCGCTCTACGCCCATCTGGCGCTGGTGCTCATCGCCGGCATCTATTTGCCGGGACCACTCGTCACCTGGTTCCAGAACGTGGCGCGGCTGCTCGGATAGCGAAATGAGTTTGCGAGATACCATATCGGCCAACGCTACCCTCGCGCCGCAGAGGCCTTGGCCACGCCTGGTCGTTGCCGAGGACGGCTGGCGCCGCTGCGCCCGGGAGCTCGGAACCGGCAACGCGACGCTCCTCGGCTACTGGAGCGATGGCGAGGCCGTGCACATGGCTCTCGTGGCGCCGGAGGGAGACACCGGCGAACCTGGCGCGCCCTTCGTCGTCAGCCTGCCCTGCCCGGATGGGCGCTTTCCCTCCGTCGCCAGCGTCCACCCGCCGGCATTGCGGCTCGAGCGGACGATCCGCGATATGTTCGGGCTCATGCCCCTCGGGCTTCAAGACAAGCGGCCCTGGCTCGATCACGGCCGGTGGGGCGTTCAATATCCGCACGGGTTACGATCAAGCGCGCCAGCCGAGGGCATCGACTACCCGTTTCTGCCAGCTGAAGGCCCGCCGATGCATCAGATCCCGGTCGGCCCCGTGCACGCGGGCATCATCGAGCCGGGACATTTCCGCTTCACGGCCAACGGCGAAACCATCGTCCGGCTTGAGGAGCGACTGGGCTACGTCCACAAAGGCACCGAGTCGCTCATGGTGGGCGCGCCGATCGAGCGCGCGGCCAAGCTGGCTGGGCGCGTTTCCGGCGACAGCACAGTGGCATACGCGATTGCCTTTGCACGAGCCGTGGAGGCCGCACTCGGCATCGACGTTCCGGCGCGTGCGATCTGGCTGCGGGCCGTGATGGCCGAGCTGGAGCGCATCGCCAATCACCTCGGCGACATCGGCGCGATCTGCAACGACGCGGCCTTCTCGCTGATGCTCGCCCACTGCGGCGCCCTGCGCGAGCGGGTGCTGCGCACCTCGGACGTCTGCTTCGGCCATCGCCTGATGATGGACCGCGTTGTGCCCGGCGGCGTTGCTTACGATCTCGACGAGGACGGAGCGAAATGCGATCCGGTCCTTGATTGCCGAAATCCGCCGGCAGTTTCCCGAGCTGGTCGAGCTCTACGAGAACACCACATCTCTCCAGGACCGCACGGTCACGACCGGCATTCTGAACCCCGGTCTGGCGCACCAATACGGTGCAGGCGGATATATTGGCCGCGCTTCAGGCCGCGGGTTCGATGCACGCCATTGGCCCGGTTATCCGCCGTACTCCGAGATTTCCTTCGAAATCCCGACACGAACCGCAGGAGATGTGGATGCTCGAGTCTGGATTCGCATCGAGGAAGTCTATCAGAGCCTCACCCTTCTCGAGAATTTCCTCGATACTCTGCCTCCGGGCCGCGTGCTCACCAGATTGGACGCAACGAGCCGAGGCCCCAGCGAGGGTATCGCATTAGTCGAGGGATTCCGCGGCGACATTCTGGTCTGGGTGCGGTTGGCCGAGGATGGCACCGTCGCGCGCTGTCATCTGCGCGACCCGTCGTGGTTCCAGTGGCCGCTGCTCGAGGCAGCCATCGAGGACAACATCGTCGCCGGATTTCCCGCTGATCAATAAATCTTTCAACTGCTCCTATTCGGGGCACGACCTGTGAAGGCGTAAATGCGCAAGCTCCTTTTCAAGAATTTGGTTCGTCGCACATTGACCGAGCCGCGCCCGCCCGCCGACGACGCCATGCTGGCCGAGCTGGCGGAACGGCTGGAGGCAAGCGCACGCCGGGCGCTCGGCCGCAGCCTTTCCATCCGCGAGGTGGACGCGGGTTCCTGCAACGGTTGCGAGCTCGAAATTCACGCGCTCAACAACGTCTATTACGATCTTGAGCGCTTCGGCCTCCGCTTCGTGGCCTCGCCGCGCCACGCCGATGTGCTGCTGGTGACTGGCCCGGTGACGAAAAATATGCGTGAGGCATTGGAGCGGACCTATAACGCGACGCCCGATCCGAAATGGGTGGTGGCGGTCGGTGATTGCGCGGTAAATGGCGGCCTTTTCGCCGGCAGCTACGCGTGCGTTGGCGGCGTCTCAGAGGTTATTCCGGTCGATCTGCACATTCGCGGCTGCCCGCCCAGTCCGGCGGAGTTGCTGAAAGGACTGATTGCTCTGGTCGAAAGCAAGCAGGTCGCGGGCACATAACAGGGTCAAGCGACAAGTACCAAGCCGGCCAAATTTAGCTGGGAGTATTGCACCGGATTTCGAGCAATCACCTCAAGGGCAGCTCAATCAAGCAATGCAATCCCTCCGGGTCGAAGCGGACCTTGGCCTCGCCCTCGACCGTACCACCGATTGTCCGCTCAATCAGCGCCATGCCGAACCCGCGTGCTTCCGGAGGGCGAACGGGCGGGCCACCCAATTCGCTCCAGCTCATTTCCAAAACGGACTTTCTTGTCCTCCTTTCGCACGGCCCACGATAGCTGAACGCAGCCGCTGGGAACCGAGAGTGCCCCATGCTTTTGGGCATTCGTGCCAAGCTCGTGCAGCACAAGACCCAAATTGAGCGCCACTTGCGGAGGAAGCCAGACTTCGGGCCCATCAAATGCAATTTGCCCAGCGCCACAAGCAGATGCGAGCTGTTCTCGGATAAGATCTGTCAAATGAGCGCCCTGCCAAGTCGTCTCATTCAGTAGCTTGTAAGCGCTGGCGATGGCCTGTATCCGCCCCTTGAAGTCCTGGACGAACGTCTCCGGGTCCTTTGCACTGCGTAGCGTCTGAGTGGCGATAGCTTGCACCACCGAAAGCGTATTTCGGACGCGGTGGTTCAGCTCGCCCATGAGCAGCCGCTGCTGCTCCTCCCAGTTGTGCCGTTCGGTGATGTCGATCGCGGCACCGACGGTTCTCACGGCGCGCCGATCTTTTCCTTCACCCTCGAAAAAGGTCTGGGATTTCACTCTGATCCAGCGAATTTCGCCAGTATCTTTCAGCAATCGGAAAACCTGCTCAAACTCTCCGGTGCCGGTTGGGTCGTGCGCCTTGGCAATTGCATTGCGGAATGCGTCGCGATCCGCCGGATGAACAGCCATGACCGCATCTTCGATCGTAGCTGTTTCGGGTAACACCCCTGACCAGGGCTCCGGCGAAAGATCAACTTTGCCCGAGATTTGATCAAAATCGAAAAAGCCAACCCCAGCCAAGTGTGCGGCAATGGCCAGGCGCTCCTCGCTCAGTTTCAGCTGCTTCTCTGCCGCCTTGCGTCCTGTTATGTCCCGATGCGCCTCTAGGACAAGCATGCGATCATCAACCTGCGCGGGGTCGATGCGCGCTTCGACGGTGACTTGCCGCCCATCTCTGGTGGTCTGAACGACCTCCCCCGTCCACAGATTCTCCGGCCTGGAGCAGCTCAAGGATTTCGGAGGTCGGCGACGGAAACTGTGATGCCAGCAATTTATAGGGAGCTTGGCCAAAAGCCTCATTCTTCGAGTAGCCGTAACAGCTGCTCGCAGCCACGATTCCAGATGGGTGACACCGTCCTCGATTTGCCAGGAGAAGATCGGCTCGAGCGATTGATCAATAATCCGCTGCTGTTCCAGAATTTCTCGTTCATGCAATCGCGCCTCTGTGACGTCGCGCGTAATTCCGAACATTCGGAGCGGCTGCCCATCCGGGCCATAATCGGGCTCCGCCTCCATTTCGAAAATGCGCTCCTCGCCATTCTCGCGACGTATACGATAGGACGATACGAACCTTTTTCCGGTCTCGATCGCTTCCCGCAACTCGGCACGCAGCCGTTCGAGGTCATCAGGGTGAACCAGCTGTAACATCCGTTCCGTGGTAAGCTCGGCGTTTTCGTCGCCCAAGAACATCCGCCGAGCCTCAGCAGACCAGCTCAGCTGCGCAGCGGGAATGTTGTAGCTCCAATGCCCAAGACGGCCGACCCGCTGAGCCCGCTCGAGCAGGTCCAAGCTCCGGCGCAGCTCGTCCTCCACTCGCTTGCGCTCGGTAATGTCGATGCCAGACAAGACCAGGAGCTTGATCCGGCCGTTCTGGTCACGCACTGGCCGGATCATCACGTCGACGATGACGATTTCGCCCGTGGCGGTGCGGGCTGATACGTCGAAGCGCGCAGATGTCCCCCGAGCGCCTTCCTCGACAGCTTCTTGAATCCTGCCTGCAACGGCTGAATCGTAAGTGAAGAAGGGTATGTCCCACATCTTACGACCGAGCACATCCCCGCGGCAGGCACCCGAGACCTTTAACGCCGTTTCGTTGACCTCCATGACCGTTCCGTCCGGGTCCAAAACCCCGACGAACGCAGAGATGTGATCAATAACGTCGCGAGAGAGCACCAGTGATTGGCTCGCCAAATGCATTGAACGCTTACATAACTGACCGCAACATCATGGAACGCATCAAATCTCAAAACGTTCTTGGGACGTGGTGACCCAAAAAAGCGCAGTCACAGATCAGCAACTTATGGTTGTGTTGCATCTTGGGCACACGCCCTGGTAATCAACACAGCTGATCGTCAGTCGTGGAACCAATCCAGCCCATCGAGGTTATCGATGTGCCCACTGGTCATGCCCCCTAGTCTCGATCGGTGGCATAGGGCGCCTCGCGGTCTCCCCCCGACGGGGCGCCCATCTCATGCTTTCTCACTTCTATATCTTAGCACGCGGCAACCGCGACCGCATCAGCTATTGGTGGGTATCCGGGGCGGCCGAGGCTGCTTCTGAACTAGGTTCGATCGCGGACCTGATGAACCTCGATGATGTTGCCGTCCGGATCGTAGAAAAAGATCTGCTCCCACCCGTTCATCGCCCAAGCGCCATAATCGGAGTACGGGATCCCCTTCTCCTCCAGGTGCCGCTTGAATGCTTCGAGATCGTCGGTTCGGAAGGCGATGTGGCCTCGCTCCAACGGGTTGATGGCTTGACCGGTCCGGAAGGTGACACCCAAGTCCTTCTCCGCCAGGTGGATCTGAGTATGGCCGTCAGTGACGAACCCGACGTTGCCAGCATACCCTCGGGAGACGACCCGGGTTGCCTGCAGGGAGGGCTCGTTCTCTAAGCCTAGAACTGTCCGGTAGAACTCGGTCATGCCGGACACATTGGTCGTGCAGAAATTTACGTGGTGCAGCTTTAGCTTCATCGGCTTTCAACCTGGCAATCTCGTTGCAACTCCGAGACTGTACGCCAGTAAGCGATCCTCGCCCAACCTCCATCTGCGCTGGGGGGTTAGGACGCAGCCCACGGGACCAACGGGCAAGTCTCTCAATTCTTGACCGACGACTCGGTACCTCCGAGAACTGCGCCTGCGTATCGCAGCCGGAAATCCTTTCGCAAGCGCGCCTGTCTGGGTGACCACTCGTGTTCTGATCCACACAACGGGCAGCGTGTTTTCAACCTGAGGTCGGGAAGAGCATTGAAACTGAATTCATCCGTTTCAATTCCGACTGAGAAATCCTTTCCCGTGACATTGCATTTTATGACAACGGTACCCATTCGGGGTCCCCCAGGGCGCAAAAATGGAGATCTCATCACTCAATGTCATCCCGCGGATGTGAACATAACCAGAGGCTGTAAACTCCGCCACCAAGCGCTCGCGAGGCGGTTAATTCATTGCAACTGCTCACCTCTCGAGTATGATGCACCAACCGTGAATTGAATTGGCGTCCACTGCCGGAGCACTCCGACATAGACGTTATCATTCGCGATCATTGATAGAGACACCCCTAGGGGAGATCAGAATGACATTGCAGATCAACAGTACGGCACCGGATTTCGAGGCTGAGACCACTGAGGGTCGGATCCGCTTTCATGAATGGATTGGCGATTCCTGGTGCGTTCTCTTTTCACATCCGAAAGATTTCACGCCGGTTTGCACGACCGAGCTCGGCACGATGGCGAAACTCAAACCGGAATTCGATCGGAGGAATGTCAAGATAATCGGGTTGAGCGTCGATCCGGTCGAGAGCCACAAGAAATGGTCAGTCGATATCGAAGAAACACAAGGAGCCGCACCAAACTACCCAATGATCGCGGACTCCGACCTCACTGTGTCGAAGCTTTACGGCATGCTCCCTGCTGACGCAGGCGACAGCTCGGAAGGCCGTACCCCGAATGACAACGCAACTGTTCGGAACGTTTTCATCATCGGGCCGGACAAGAAGATCAAGCTGGTCCTCGTCTACCCGATGAGCACGGGCCGCAATTTCGATGAGATTTTGCGGGTCATAGACTCTCTGCAGCTCACGGCGAAGCACAGTGTGGCCACACCAGCCAACTGGCAGCAAGGCGATGATGTCATTATCGCCGGCTCGCTTTCAGACGAGGAAGCGCGCAAGAAGTTCCCGCAGGGCTGGAAAGCTCCAAAATCTTACATCCGCATCGTGCCACAGCCGCAATAAATTGCCAGGGCGAGTAGGCGTCATAGTATTGGCGCCTACTCGCCGCTCGTCCGAGAATTTCCGCCCCACCACTCCTTTGACTGCAAGCTCAATCCAGGGCCCTTGCCACCACAAGGCAGAGATCATGCCCGCCAGGAGCTCGCCTGCTTCCTCAACTGAGTGCGGAGCTTGAATTCCATTGTGCTGGCACGATGGGTAGGCCGCGGCGTTCTCGGGTAAGCTGAGACGTAGCAGCCAGTCGCGGTCGATTTGGATGGCAGAAACACCGGGCGTCGGTCAGAGGCTACAACTTGGGCCACTGCCCCGCTTCCTCACCCTTTATGGCCTCCTTTATGCCTCCTTCGGCGTAGCCTCTCCATACCTGCCCACTTTCATCGAGACGCGCGGCATTCCAGCCGAGCAGATTGGCTTGATTTTCGCGACAGGCACTGCAGTTCGACTGCTTTCGGCGCCTCTCGCGGGCCGCATGGCCGATCGCTGGCGCGCGCGACGCGAAGTCGTCGCGGCCTGTGCCGTTGGAGCCGCGACGGCAGCCTTGCTCTACCTCTTGGTTTGGGACTTCTGGGCCATCCTTCTTGTGAGCCTCGCGCAAGCCATTGCGCTCGCTCCTCTCGCGCCGCTGACGGATGCGTTGGCCGTGGTGGCTGCCCATCGCCCGCGCGGCGGGTTCGAGTATGGTTGGGTGCGCGGAACCGGCTCGGCGGCCTTTATCCTTGGCTCGATCGCCGTCGGATGGGCCATAGCTTCTTTCGGATTAGCGTCGATCTTGTGGTGGCAAGCTGCGCTGCTCCTTGGAGCAGCCGCGGCGATCGCGCTGGTGCCCGAAATCGCTGCCGAGGCACCGGAAAGCTCCGCAATCGACCGCGAAAGCGCGCGGGTTCTATGGCACTCAACAGTCTTTTGCAAAATGGTGGTCGCAGCGGCACTGATCCTCGGCAGTCACGGCATGCATGACACCTTCGCCATGATCCGCTGGAACGCAGCGGGCATCGGCCCGCAAATCGCCGGTCTGCTGTGGTCGATGGCAGTCATAGCGGAGGTCGTCGTCTTCTTTTTAATCGGGCCAGCGCTCCTCCGGCGCCTGACGCCGTCCGGCTGCATTGCGCTCGCAGCCCTGGCCGGAGCCTTCCGTTGGGCCGTTGCTGCGGTAACTGCGGACGCGTTAGTTTTGGCGTTTATCCAACCTTTGCACGAAATCACGTTCGCGCTGCTTCACCTTGCCTGCATGCGACTTATCGCGACCTACGTCCCGGTCGAGCTCGAGGCAACTGCCCAGGCCATTTACAACACAGTCGGTGTTGGCGCGGCGACAGCGCTGGTGATGTTGATCTCAGGCTGGTTGTTCGGATGGCTGGGTGGGGCCGCCTTCGCATTTATGAGTGTGCTTTGCCTGCTGGCATTGCCGCTGGCGCGCAGTTTGGCGCGAGAAACTGCGACGGCGAGCCGCCAACCATAATTAAATTTGCTCCGCTCGCCTTGGATCAAATTGAAGGCAATTCAGCAAGCCCGGCCACCTTCAAAGCAAACGCATAACTCAAGGCGATTTCCCTCAAGTGCTCGAAGCGGCCCGAGGCACCGCCATGGCCGGCATCCATATTGATCTTGAGCAGCACCAGATTGTCGCCAAGCTTTCTGTCACGCAGCCTTGCGACCCATTTCGCCGGCTCCCAATAAGTGACCCGCGGATCGGTGAGCCCGGCGTAAGCAAGAATGTGCGGATACACTTTCGGCTCGATATTATCGTACGGGCTGTACGATCGAATGAGCTCGAAGTCCTCTGCAAACTTCGATCGGATTGCCCCATTCCGGCCATTCAGGCGGCGTCAATGGCAGGTCCTTGTCGAGCATTGTGTTGAGTACGTCAACAAAGGGCACATCCGCGATCACAGCCAGAAATAGATCAGGCGCCATGTTCACGGCTGCCCCGACCAGCATGCCTCCCGCCGATCCTCCATTGGCGATGATCCGGCCCCGGCGGGTATAGCCTTCGGACACAAGATACTCGCCAGCAGCGATGAAATCTGTGAAGGTATTTCGCTTCGTCTTGTGCTTGCCCTGTGTGTACCAGCGGTATCCTTTCTCTTTACCGCCGCGAATGTGCGCGATGGCATAAATGAAGCCCCTGTCCACGAGCGACAGCCGTGAAACCGAAAAGCTCGCCGGAATGGAAATTCCGTAGCTGCCGTAGCCATAGAGAAATAGCGGTGCGGAGCCGTCGATCGGCGTCCCCTTGCGATAGAGCAAGCTGATCGGAACCGTTTCCCCATCCGGGGCCGGTGCGTAGAGCCGCTTCGTAACGTAGTCGTCCGGATTGTGCCCGCTCGGCACCTCCTGAGTTTTCCGAAGCACGCGATCGCGGGTCTCCATGTCGTAGTCGAAAACCTGCGCCGGCGTGGTCATCGAGGAGTACGTAAAGCGAAGGGTCGTCGTGTCGTACTCGTATCCCGGTGAGATGCCTAGCGAGTAAGCTTCCTCGTCAAAGGCAATGGCGTGCTCGGTCCCGTCAGAGAAACGCCGAACGACGATCCGCGGAAGCCCATCCTCACGCTCGAGGCGAACCAGGTGATTCTTGAAGGCGACCATTTCCAGGATCAGTCGGCCGGGCTTATGCGGCACTAAGTCCTTCCAATTTTCCATGCCGGGTGCAGAGAGGGGCGCCGTGCAGATGCGGAAGTCCTCCGCACCGCCCGAGTTCGTCGTGATGATGAGCTGGTCCTCGTGGTGCTCGACTCCGTACTCGTGGCCGGTCTGGCGCGCTGATATGAGCCGCATCGGCTCGTCAGGTGCATCGGTATCGATCAGATAGCACTCGTTCGTCTGGTGATCGTGAGCATCGATGACGATGAACTTGCGTGACTGCGTATAGCCCAAGCCCACATAGAAGCCGGCGTCGGGCTCGTGATAGACGATGATGTCCTGCTCGCTCGGGCTGCCGATGAGATGCCGGCCGACGAACCGCGGGCGCTGGTGCTCGTCGAGGCGAATGTAAAACAAGGAACGATTATCGTTCGCCCACGCCATTCCACCCCGCGTATTGATGATGACATCGGGAAGATCCGCGCCCGTTTCGAGATCTCGCACGCGAATGGTGTAGAGTTCGGACCCTCTGTCGTCGACAGCATAAGCCAGGAGCTTGTGGTCGGGGCTGCGCGCCGTCCCACCGAGCTGCCAGTAGGTCTTTCCCTCCGCTTCCTTGTTGCCGTCGAGCAGGATTTGCTCAGGCCCGCCGCCGCGGGGCCGCCGGCACACCAGCGGATACTGTGCACCAGTCAGATAGCGCGTGTAGTACTCCCAGGGACCATCGGGAGCCGGCACAGAGCTGTCGTCCTCCTTGATGCGGCCTTTCATTTCCTGGAAGAGCTGCTCCTGGAGCTCTCGCGTATCCGCGAGCATCGCCTCCGTGTAGGCGTTCTCGGCCTCGAGATGTGCCCGGATCTCGGCTGGAAGGAGCGAAGGATCGCGCATTACCTCCTGCCAGTTCTCGGCGCGCATCCAGGCATATTCGTCAACCAGCTCGACCCCGTGCCAGACAGACTTGACGGGCTGCTTCTTGGCCTTCGGCGGAGTTACGTGCGTAGGGGCGTCGGTCGGCTTGGAGGGATTGCGAGCGGCAGCATCCATGAAAAACTTCTCCGGATTGTTCACCAGATCAGCTCAAAGGTCTGGCAATTACTTTGTTTCGACCAGGAATGACATTTGTCGTTCGCGCAAGCTATTGATGCCCCTCCTCCGGCCTGAGCTGGAGCGCCACGCCGTTGAGGGAATAGCGAAGCCCGGTCGGCTCCGGCCCGTCGGAGTAGACGTAGCCAAGATGAGCATCACAGCGAGCGCATCGCACGTCGACCCGGCGCATGAACAGCGCGCGATCCTCATGCTCGATGATTGCATCCTGAATTATTGGCTGTGTGAAGCTTGGCCAGCCTGTTCCAGGATCGAACTTGTCGCGCGATGAAAACAGCGGGGCACCGCAACAGACGCAATGATACGTCCCAGGTCGCTTTTCGCTGTAATAGGGATGGGTAAAGGCGCGCTCGGTGCCGTCCTGCCGGGTTACGTAGAACTGCTCGGGCGTCAGCTGCCGTCGCCACTCGGCCTCGGACTTAACGATCTCCGGCTTGCGGCGCGGCGGCGTTTCATCCGGCATCACGGGACCTCCTGTCATATCTAGCCGGCAAGCATGGCTCGGTGCGGAATGCGCCTAGCATTCATATATGAAGCCGATCGACTGGATGGGAGCCGCCACCCAATTCAACTGCTCTCCCCGATCCATTTCATTCCAGACGGTGCGCCACACGAGCGCTCGCCCTCTTCCGGCGACGTTTGCCATGTTTTGGCCCAAGTCAGGACCCTTGCTAGACATACGCATCACCCCTCTTGGAGCTTTGAAGACTGTCTCTGCAAACAAGTCATGAGATTCGTGGCACACTTGCAACTGCAGCGACAGTAAAATCTCACATCTCGCCAAATACGTCTGTGCAACTAATCCTGAATTAGTTGGCAAAAGCTTTTGGTTGAGCTTGAGTCAGTATTGACATCCCAACCCATCTGTTGTCCATAAACTCAACCTGCACTGCTCACGCAGGTTGTTGGGACGCATAAACTAGCACAGTACTGAGAGCATTGCCTTCGCGGCCGGTTGTTCTGCTCTCGAAAAACACGTCCGGGGGTTGTGACTGATGGAGAAGAAGATGGACGAGATGGCGAAAACCAAGCTCGTCGAGCTGACGGCTGAGATCATCTCTGCCTATGTAAGTAACAACGAGGTCGTCGCTTCGGAGCTACCGGCTCTCATCCAAGATATTCATCAGGCTCTCAGTCGCGTAACGAATAACTTGCCCGCACCCGAGCGCGAGGAGCTGCGGCCCGCAATTCCGATCAAGCGCTCTGTGACGCCCGACTACATCATCTGTCTCGAGGACGGAAAGAAGTTCAAATCCCTCAAACGCCACCTGCGCACGCATTACAATCTCACTCCCGAGGAGTATCGCGAGAAGTGGGGGCTGCCCCACGACTACCCCAATGGTGGCGCCGAACTATGCGGCTGCGCGCTCGGCATTAGCCAAGAAGATGGGTCTCGGCACGCGGCGAGCAACAAACGCTGGCTGATCCGCACTTCGCTCGAGAGCGCCTCCAGATCGGGGGCGCTTCGATTTTCCAGGACATTACTACGATTCGAGTTGATCGGGCCTTGGCATTTGCCCGCGCCAGCCTCGCCTTGAGGGCTGCAGATTCACACTTGTACGCAGCAAGGAGCCGGGCGTGACGCGCAACATCGTAAGTCCAATGCCCACTGATGCCTCGCTGTCTTTCCCGCCGCAGCGCCCTGCGCAGCAGGTCAACCAGACGCTGGTGACCTTCGAGGCTCGTATCCTCAATTTCCCAGGGCCATAATGCCAGCAAACTTGGCAATTCCCGTTTGCGATCGTAGTTCGCCGCTCCAGAGGGGATCTCAAGCGACGGCGCCGTTCTGATTCGGCCAGGTTTGCGTGATGATGGCGGCGAATGCCAGTCGTTCCGACCTGCCGACCCTTCGCTCCGCTAGCTGCATTATTCTCACTCCCTGCCTCGGATGAGGACAGGATCGCCCTGCCGAAGGCAGCGGGGATAACTTTATGCTCGCAGCCGGATAGCCGGGAAAATCTCCTTGAAAATTCAATCGGTCGACTGAAGATGTTAACCCGCTCTTAACCCTACTCCGACTTATCCCCGCCATTCACCTAAAGCCCAGCATCTCTCCGGGGATAGCCTAGCTTGGTCTTATCCTCATTGCGTCCACAAGCCGGAAAGGAACCGGCGAAGATCAAGCTGGGGGAAAATCTTCATGCAATCTGCTGCGTCTTGGCACACCCACGAACGCTATCGAGAGGCGTCCGAGGGGAAGGACGAGCTGTGGGATCTCAAGGGCATTCTGGAGCAGATCGTCACTCGCGTTTTTGCCATTGATCTTGACTTAATCCGCCGCCCGACGCGGGGCCGCGCGAGAGTGGCCATGGCACGGCAAGTCGCGATGTATCTCGCTCACGTGGTTTGCGGGCTCACCCTTACCGAGGCTGGTGAGCTGTTCGGCCGCGATCGCACGACGGCAGCCCATGCGTGCCAGGTCGTTGAGCGAAAGCGGGAGGATGAGCCGGAGTTCGATCGCGCACTCCAGCTTCTGGAGAACGTCACCAAGGTGCTCGTCTATGCACCACCGAGCCAGGACTGCTCCGACCTGGAGTGACCCGAACCCAATTCCTGCGAAAACATCTGAAGACAAAAGGTTACCCGATGGAACTTCGTGATGGCTGCCCCGCGCCAGCGTGGCTGCGCGTGCTCGCTCACCGGGCTCCTTTCTCAAGCTCACGTCCGACGGCGCTGAGGCCTACTCTCCCCGTAATCGATTCAGCAAAGCCGTAGCGAAGGTCGACCGTAAACGTCTGGCCGCCGCGATCGAAGCTGGTCTCTTGCGTGACATCGGCGAAAACCGCCTGGGGCCGACGGCCAGAGGCATCGCCGCTTTGCGCGCCGCGCTCAATGCAACCCACGGCTGAAAAAGCGACAAAGCCAACCCGACCTTCATCGTCGGCCCCGGCGATCAACGATGCGGAGAGCCCTTTGTCCTGGCTTCGCCGTCGCCGCGACAAGGACGGAAAACCGCTCATCTCGGAAGAACAGTTCACCGCGGGCGAGCGTCTGCGAGCGGACTTCTGGTTCGCCCAGATGACCCCGAAGGTCACCTCCACTTGGGACGCCACATACTCAAGCCGCAGGCAGCGTCGAGCCGCCCCGGGGGCAGGCATCGAGCTTCAGGATCACATCGTCGCGGCGCGAGAGCGAGTGCGGATGGCACTCAAAGCCGTGGGGCCTGAGCTGTCCGGCATCCTCATCGACGTCTGCTGTCACCTTAAGGGGCTGGAGGAAGCCGAGAAGGCAGCGGGCTGGCCGCAGCGTTCTGGCAAGGTCGTCCTGCAGCTCGCCCTGACACGGCTCGCCCGGCATTACGGAATGTTGCCATCGGACGAGTCGTCTCGCCCAGCCCGAATCCGGCACTGGGGCACCCCGGACTATCGACCAACCATCGACGGTTGACAGCAAGGACCGCAAAGCAACGGAGGCGCTGCTGGAGCCTTCCTTCAGTAGCGCCTCCCACTGAAAGCTGCGTAGCGGAAAAGCTATGGCCTACTTCTTCACCGGCACCGCAGAGCTGGTGCGAACCAGCACTCCGCTGATCGCGTGATGAGCTGGCGAGTGTCGTTGTCAACATGCCGCCGGGCGGCTTCTCGCCTGTCCACCATGCCCGGAACTGCCGCCACACATCGGTGACGAAGACCCAACCTTTAGGCTCGTGTGAGAGCGGCACGCTATAGGGCGCGTAGCTGAACTTATACTCGAAGAACAGCGATGCACGCCCGAGCGGGATCTCGATGCCAGCCAGAACCTGCCCTGCAAAGCCGGCGAACTGATACTCGTAAGTGCGCTTACCAGTTTCAGCGCGCAGGCCAACCTCCGTGTGGGGAAACGATGCGCCGCCCCCGAGGCCGAAGTAGGGCCGCACCGGCAGCAAGGGACCACGGCAGCCGAACCATGCCGTTCAAGGTCAGCATGTTGTGGCCGTGGCTGAACTCAAGATGGGTGAAAACATCGCCGACCTTCGCGCTCGGCGGCAACGGCTCGCCGTTCAGCACCCCAGAGAAGGTCGCCACGTCGTCCTTCACCGCGATCGCCTTGGCGTGCGTGAAGTCGATCATGGTGCCGGTGAGCGCGCCAGGCAGCCAGTGCTGTGTCCGCAGGCCGTAGTAGATCGGGCTCTTGAATGGTCGACCAATCCATTCGAAGCCACTGGCGGTGAAGTCGGTCAGGCCGGGATTGACGATGCGCACCGCGCTGGGATGCGTGTAGGAGACACCGCCATAGCCGCCGAACTTGTGCTCACGTCGCACGGCGCGTTCGGCCTCAGGCGCTGCACCCGGCTCTGCCGTCGCCGCGCGCTCCTCCGTTTGAGCATCGGATGAGACGATCGACGGAAACGGACTGTTCGACACCCAAACCACGAGCGCAGCGAGCGCCAGCACCACACCGAGCCCGTCGCCGCTGATCAAACGCCTGACACCGGCAACGCGGCCCAACTCCACGCGTGCGGCGGTCATGATGTGTCCCCCCAGTAATGATCGCGCCGTGACCGACAATGATCCCCCGGAAAGCCCGGGAGGCCGAATATTGCACACGAAAGCGGCGCGCGCTTTGCTCTAGATCATCGAAGGTGAGGCTGCTAGCCGCATCAGCATACGACGCACTGCGACAATCTGCGGTGCGTCCCGCGTCAAGAACTGGGGGCCGGTGTAGCCCCACCAGTCCCAGCAGGCCTGCGGATTGGCTGGGGTGCTGCTCACTTGCGGGAAGAGCACGATCAGGCGGTTAGCTGTCGGCCCAATTCAGAAAGCCGGTCTCGGTGATGAATGCGTCCCCCACGGCAGCCGTGTTCTGGTTGCAGCCGTGAAAGGCAATGTGGACCCGGCACCCCGCGGCATTCGCGGCAGCCCGGCGCGATGTAGACCGTGCCTGTATCGGCCATGCCGTGGCTGCCCAAGTCCTTCGAGGAACTCGCCCTGGTCGAAGGTGATGACCTCGCCGGTCGGCTTTTCGGTCCTCGGCTCGAGTGAACCATAGATGTGCCGGAGCAGCGCTCCCGCCATGTCGTAGTCGCAATCGACGATGTAGGGCGATGCGGTTGCGTCACATGCCAAGCCGGCGTCCTCGGTGACGAAGCCATGGCCTGCCGGCAAATCGTGCACGAACATGATTTGATCATCGCCGATGCCGATGGCGCGGTAGAACTCGCGCGCCGCAGCGACGATGGCCGGAACGACCGTGCGGTCCTCGCGACCCGTGAAGAGATAGACACGATCGCGTCTGGCGGTATCGATCGGATCAATCCGGTCCTTGGCTGCGAGCTGATTGGCGCGGTTGGCGAGCCATTGCGGGTCCGGAATGCCCCAGGCCTGCAGAGCGTTCAGCATACAGCCGTTCATCGCGCGGGAGAGATTGATGAAGGCGGTTCCAGGACCGGGCATCACATCGGCATATAGGCTTTCCGCGCAGCCCCACGGCCCTCCCGCGATGATCCCTGCACCGATGACATCGCGCCCATGCGCGAGCTGGAACTGCCCCGCCATGTAAGCGCCGGCGGAAACGCCGGATACGGACGTCTGATCGATTTGCGCTCCAACTGCCGGCAGCCTGTCCCCGTCCTGCTCTCCGCAAGCCGCAAGCAGTGTCAAACTCAGCAGTACGGTCAGCAGCCGGATGAGGTACGCCAAGCTCATGCGCGTGCCTTTCGATACCTTCCATCGGAGCCTACCGCGGCCGCGTGCACGTTGGCCAGACGGCAATCCTCTTAGCCTTTGTGTGTTGCTTAGGATGTGAATGTCAGCGGAGACGTACGCTGACCCGGTCGACCCGACCCTTGGCGTCGGTCACGGTCAGCTTGACGAAGCCGCGCCCCTCAGGCTCCCAGACGACATCGCGGCGGTGCGATTCGGAGGGGATCGGTCTGCCCGTCCACCATCCAGGTCAGCGGCAGCACGCCTCCGTCCGCCTTGAGCAATAGCAGACCATCCGCATCACCGAGGTCCAGCTCAGCCCGATCGGGCGGAAAGGCGATCTGCACAGGCGGCTCGAGGTACGCTCCGACAGCGGAGGTGCTCTCACCCGGCTCCGCAAAGCGCCGAAGCGGCGGAGGTAGTGCTCCGCCCGACACCTGCAACACGCCGGAGGGCGGGGAAGCGAGAGGTACCCGCTTCACTCCGATCCGTTGGAAAGCCTCGAACAAAAGAGGCGCTGCGGCGAGCCGGCCTGTTAGCTCCGGGGTCGAGGTGGCGTCAGCCCTTCCGACCCAGACCGCGACGGTGTGGGCCCCATCGAACCCCACGGCCCAGGCGTCCTTATAGCCGTAGGAGGTTCCCGTCTTGTATGCGATTGCGCCACCGAGACTGGCCATGGGTGGTGGCGCAGATTTCAGGATGTCGCCCACGTACCAGGCCGCGACGGGCGACATCAGCCGCTTTAGAGACGCCTGCGGCTTCGGCGGCCCAACCTCGCCATCGTCATAGCGGTGGCGGAGCTCGATGGCCTCGCCGCCGCGAGCGATGGCGACGTAGAGAGTGGCCAGATCCCGCAAGCTCAAGCCGACGCCGCCGAGGGCGATGGCAAGGCTCGGTTGCTCATGGCTTGGTAGAACAGGCTCGACACCGATGCTGCGAATTCGAGCGATCAGCCGCGCCGGGCCCACCGCATTCAGCACCTTCACGGCAGGAATGTTGAGGGAGTGGGCCAGGGCCTCGCGGATCGTGACCGACCCGCGAAAATCCTCGTCGAAATTCTTCGGAGCATATTGTCCGAAGCGGGTCGGCCGATCCTCGATCAGCGTCTCGGGATGCGCGAGGCCAGCTTCGAAAGCCAAACCATAGATGATGGGCTTCAAGGTGGAGCCCGGCGATCGGATTGCGCCGGTCATGTCGATCGCGCCGAACCGCGCCTCATCGAGATAGTCCGAGGACCCAACATGGGCGAGAGTTTCCCCCGTGTGATGATCAACGACGAGCACCGCAGCCGAAATTCGCCGGCCCAGCGCCCTTGCATGCTCCCGTGCCAGCGTCTCGAGTTGAGCCTGCAGCTCGCGGGACAGCGTCAGGCGGTGCAGGCTGCGATGCGGCCGTTCGCGCACCTCGGTTTCAGAGGCATGCGGCGCAAACCGCGGGAAATCGCGGCGAGACCGCGGAACAGGCTCTTTACGCGCGCGCTCGAACTCGGCCTCCGTGATGATGCCTTCTTCGGCCATGCGGTCGAGCACGCGATCGCGGGCCCAGCGGGCGGCATCCGGGCGGCGGTCCGGCCTGCGCCATTCCGGTGACTGGGGGAGCGCAACGAGAAGCGCCGCCTCGGCGATCGACAGCCGCCGCGGCTCCTTGCCGAAATAAGCGAGCGATGCCGCCCGCACGCCCTCGAGGTTGCCGCCGAAAGGCGCAAGCAGAAGATAGAAGCTCGAGAATTTCTTCTTTCGACAGCTGCTGCTCCAGCTGGAGGGCACGGACGGCTTGGCGCCATTTCCCGGGCAAGGTTCGCACATGCTCGCCATCGAGCAAGCGCGCCACCTGCATTGTCAGCGTCGAGGCACCGGAGACGATGTGCCCATTACGAACAAACTGGTAGGCGGCCCGAGCAACGGCTAGCGGATCGATGCCCCAGTGATCCCAGAACCGGCGATCCTCATAGGCCAGGAGCATCGAAATGTAGCGGGGGTCGACCTCTTCGACCTTGACGGGGAGCCGCCAGCGGCCCTCCGGGGTCGTGAACGCTCTAAGCAAGTTGCCGTCGCGGTCCACGACGGTGGCCGAAACCTGCTCCGCTGCCGAGAGCGGGGGCGGCCCCAGCATGACCATGGTCACACGTACAGCGCCGAAGACCGCCAGCACCAAGACCAGGAGGGCTGAACCCATCAGGATGAGCCATCGATCCCCCCAAGTCTTGGTTCGTATCGCTTCGTCCACCGCAGCTATTCCCTCGCCGTGACCTCCAGTCTGCCGGATGCCGTCCGCGCAAAGCGCTCAGGCCGGTACATATCCTCAACCGTTGCCGCGGGGTGCACGTAGCTGCCCGGCGAAACGGCACGCACCATATAAGCGACCGTGAACGTTACCGGCCGTCCGCTCCCGCTCTGCTGGCCCTCGTCAGCTCCCAGATCAAACGCCGCAACGAACCGATCGTCCCGGAACTCCGTGTGCTCGGGCTGCACGGATGTCCTGAGCCACGGGAAATTTCTGAGATCCGCACTGTCGATGAGACGCGGATTTTCATTTCCAATCCGGCCGGGAGACGATCGACGAGCAGAATCCGTCCACGAACACCCGCCTCGACCTTCAGAACAACGACGAAACGATCAGTTTGCCGAACCTGTCCGACACCACCTGTTGCACTGCCCAGTTCGATCGGAGTGCCGTCGAGGGTGTAGAACGCGCGGTCGATCTTGAAGTTTCGGGCGATCGGCGGCTCCGGCGTCATGGCGGCTCCGTTCACAGACACCATGACATCGACAGCCGTCTGCCCTTCGTTGCGGACGACGACGTCCCCCGCGCGGATTTCATCCGCAGCAAAGGTTCGATTGAGGACGCCAGTGTGCGCCACGCCGTTGACCGAGAGCCGGACATCGCGGCTCTGCTCCATCAGCGCACGGGCGGCGAGCAGCAGCCACGCCTGCTCCTGAGTCGATGTATGGGATCTGGAGGCGTGAGCCCGGGTCAGGCTGGCGACCAGAGGCTGAGCGTCATTCCACGCCGTACGCGTTTCCGAAGCCAGCGTGACCAGCGCAGCTCGGTCGCGAAGCAGCGAGCCAAAGTCCCGCCGATCGTTGCGATCGGCTGCGTCAGCCGAGGCGAGAGCTTGCCGGAAGACTTCTTCCGCTCGCGCCCGATCTCCCAGCATCGCCAATGCCGCAGCGAGCTGTGCCTTTGCGAGCGGCGTGGTGAAACGGTCAAGGCGCGTATCCGCGTAATAGCGGACCTCGCCAATCGGCGCCCGGCCGTTCCGGGCCGAACGTAGAGCGCATAGGCCCGGTCCTCGCCGCCGTGCTCGAAATCCTGCGCGTAGTTGACGAAGTTCTGCAGCCGGTCGAGCGCCAGCTCGAACGCTTGCGGCTTCACGGAGAAGCCCTGCTCGCGGGCGCGCGTCAGGAACTCCGTGACGTAGCTCGTCAGCCACATGTCGCCACCACTCGGCCCCCAAGTGCCGAATGCGCCCGAGGAAATCTTGCATCTCGAAGACGCGTGCGATCGCATCTTCGATCCGTTGTCTGAGCTCGTTGTCAGGTGGCAGCCCAGCCGTGACGGCGAGCTGATTGGCATAGAGCAACGGCAGCGCGCGGCTGGTCACCTGCTCGGCACAACCGTACGGATAGCGATCGAGTTGCGTCAGCAGCCCAGGAACATCCAGACCCAGCCGCCTGCCCAACGCTGACAGACACCCGGGTCAGGCCGGGGATGAAGTCGGATACGAGATCAGCCCCGAGCGTGAGGCTGGCACCGGGCGCCAGCTTACTGACGGTCACTCGACGGATGTCGCCGGCTGGCGGCTTTCACCTCGAGCGTCAGGCTGCGTCGTATTTCGAGCCCGTCTGGTCCAGCAATCACGATCCTGTACGTGGTCTGACCGACGTGTCCCGGCGCAATGGTGAAAAACTCGCTCTTGCGCTCGTTTGCGGCCAGCGCCAGCTCGCGCTCGGCCAGTGTCGCTAGGCTTCCATCCGCGCCTTCCTGCTCAACCGTGAGCGAGAGAGGTCCAGTGACGCCCTCAACATTGTGCAGATCGACTTCGAGCCGCGCCTGATCGCCCAACGTCAGGAAGCGCGGTGCTGAGGTGATCACAGCCACCGGATCGCGCACCACAACATCTGCTGATCCGTGCCCGACCTTGTCGCGCGTCCAGGCGACAGCCATCAGGCGGACAGTGCCGTTGAAATCCGGCAGGTCGAAGTGGACCTGAGCAACACCATCGGGTCCAACCCGGACGATGCCGGAGAACAGGGCCACCGTTTCCCCGTCGGGCGGACTGCCCTGCATCCCCATACCGGCTTCCGCATCTCCGCCGGAACGCAACCGGCCCCGCTCTGCGCGCATGCCGTCGATGAGCCGCCCATAGTAGTCGCGGATTTCTGTACCGAGACGGCGCTGCCCTAGGAACCAGCGCTCCGGGGCCGGTGCCTCGTACCGCGTCAAGTTAAGGATGCCGACGTCCACGGCGGCGACTGTGACGCGCGCCTCTTCCTCAGACGCCAGCCCTTCAAGCTTGATTGGCACCGTAAGGCCTGCGCCGGACCGCACCTGCGTCGGGGCTTCCAGGGAAACGTTCAGCGTTCGTGCGCTCTGGTCCAGCGGCAGCCATGCGACGCCGATCGCCCGGCTTGGCATCCGCTTGGCCCGCTCATCCATCGGCCGATAAAGCATGGCCGTGACATAGGCGCCGGGCCCCCAGTCACGCTCGACCGGGATCGTCAGTTCGCCGCCTCCTTTCGGCAGCTCGACCTCCTGGCTCGCCAGCAAGCCATCACCCAGAACCGCCACGAAGGCGCGGCCACCGTAGCGATCCTCGATCTTGAGGCGGGCGACGTCGCCTACATTGTAGCTCGGCTTGTCGAGGGCGATCTCGAGAGCCTCTGGACTGTCCGTCCCTTCCTCGGAGTACCATCCGGCCGTGAAAACGGTGCTGGAAGCTGGACCGCCCGCGTCGGCCGACGCGACCTCCAGACGATACCGGCCCCAGTCGACCTGAGCCGCGATGCGCGCGGGTTTCTCGGCATCAATGTCGATGACGCCGCTCGCCACCTTCTGAGTGAGCGTGATCGGCTCATAGGCCCAATAGCCGTCGCGGTTGTACCACTGCCATCTCTGCTCGAGCCGCACCAGCTGCCACTTGGCACCCGCCAGCCGCGCCCGCTCGCCGTTGCTGCCGAGATGGATGACGTCGAATTCGGCTGTTGTCCCTTCGCCGACCCGGCCATCGCGGAACAGTGGCTTCAGTCCGATCCGTGGCAGCGGGACCTCGACAGGCAAAGTGACGCTTCGCTCGATGGCACGGCCACTGGGCTCCCTGAGCCTCAGGAACAGTTCAGCCTCCAGCGGCCGTGCCGTCCGCGGAACCGGCGGCAGCATGACGTGAAGCTCTGCCCGGCCTTCCGAGTCCGTGCTGGCAAGCCCGTCGATGGCATTGCGCACGGGACTGACTGTGTCGTCCGCGAGGCCGAATTGATAGCCTGGGTGGGCCGCGAGACCACCCGCTGCCGGCCTCACAACGATGTCACCTTCGATAGCGAGGCCCGCGGCCGGCGCGCCATAAAGATAGCGCCCTGAGACTTTGATGACGCCTGGCTGTCCCGGCCTGAGCGCCTCCGCCACCGGATCGATTGTCATATCGAGGCGCTCGGGAAGGAAATCCTCGACAAGGAAGGCTACGCTGGTCAACGGGTCGTCCGAAGGGTCGGCGTGCAGGCGCGCGCGCCACGTTCCCGTCATGCTGGAGTGCGCCAACCGAAGCGTCGTTGTATGACCACCGAGCTCGTCCTGCGTGAGCGCCACCCGCGTATGCTCGACGCCATCGGGCCTGGTGACGATGAGAGTGATCGGTACCTCGGAAGCATTACCAGCGCGGTCCCGAACCAGTGCAGTCAGGTGCACATCCTCGCCGGGCCGGTAGACGCCGCGCTCCGTGAACAGAAATCCATCGAGCGGCCCAGGTGCCTCGCGTCCCTTAACCCCGCGATCGGTCAGGTCGAACGCCGACGTCGTAAGATCGAGAAATGCATAATCGCCGCTGTCACCTTCAGCGATGAGGAGCGCTGGCGCCAGACCGCCCTCCCCGCGCGTCAGGCCGCGCTCGAAGTGGACGTGGCCCGCGGCATCCGTCCGCCCCTGCCCGAGGACCTCATTGTTCCGCGCCACCAGTCGCACAGCGACGTCCGCAACGGGCGCGGTGGTCGCGAGCGACCGGACGAAAGCATGGATGCCGTCGTCCCCGGTGAAGGTGGTCAGCCCCAGGTCGGAGACGATGAACCACTGCGTCGCAAATGGTCCGTACTCGTCTTTGGACTCGGCGGGTCTTGCCACGAGGGCATAGGCGCCAGGCTCCAGCTGGGGCACAGCCTCCCCAATGGGCAGCGCCGTCGTCACCTCCTCGTTGAGACGCATCGGGACTTCGAGCGTGCCCGTGAAGACCCGCACGCCCTTCGTCTCACCCAGCTCATCGAGGTCCCAGCGCGAGAGCTGTCGCCTCAGGTCACCATTGACCAGCGCGGAGACAAGACTGCGGTCCCCAATCCGGTAGACCTCCACAGAAACCTTGTTGGTATTGACGGAGACCACCGGAATGCCTGCTTGGCCGCGGCTCGGCAGGACATAGCTACGCCCCGTGAAGCGCACGAACGGTGATCTGTCGCGGACATAGATAGAAAGCTCCGCCGACTGCTGCAGGTCCTCATCGACCTCCGAGGGCAGTCCCGCCCGCACGAGCACCTGATACCGCTGCCCGTGGGAAAGGCCCTCGACGCAAAACTGCGGGCCGTCGACCGCAATGGCTTGCGGATCTTTCCCATCGACCGCGACGAATTTCGTCAGATCCTGGCCGCGCAGGATGTTTTCGGAAAACTGAAGGCAAAGCCTCGGCTGGGCGACATCCTGCTCGACGGTGTAGTCGACAAGGCGGAAGCCGTGCTCAGCCCTCAACCTCTCGTACTCCTCCCGCACCTCCGGATCTTCGGAAATCGAAAGGCTGATCTTCAAAGCATCCAATGCCGGCCGCCAGAACGATCGGTACTGGAGAGCACGACCGAGCACTGCCAGCGCCTGCGCTTGCACGGCCGGGCTCGTAGTACGCTGTAAGCAATGTACGCCGCGGCGCTCGCATTGGCGGGTAGCTCGTAACGCTCGCTGAGATGATTGGGATCGGGAGATGTGGCCAGGAGGGCTCGCGCGAGCAGCAGCCACGTCTCCGCGTTCTCCGGGGCCAGCACAGCGGCCTGAGCGAAAGCGCCGGCTGCCGCCCTCGCATCTCCGGCATTCAGCGCCCTCTTCCCGTAAGCGATCAGGTCTTGTTGCGGACGCGACGCTGCCGCCGTCTTGGTCGCCAGCTCGTCCTCGTAGCGCTGGGCCTCTCTGGCGATCTCCGGATGCGCGAAAGTATTGGTTTGAGCACTCACCTCGTTGTGCCGGAAGCCAAAGAACGAGGGCAAAGAATACGAGGCGCAGGAGTTTGGTCACGGCACATCCCTCGCGAGCAGATCCGCCCAGGCCAAGCTTTACGGCACTAAGGGCCGACCTTACACTCGCTCAAGTTGCCCTGACCGAACAAGGGGCCTTCTGAGAGACATCCCTTGATCCAGTCAACTTGCGCCAGTTGCCGCTCGTTGGCCCGGACTTAAGCAGATGTGCGTGGACCGAGCTTGGGACCGGATTTTGGCGAGATCAATCCGACGGGGTGGATGAGATGCGGACCAACCTCGTCATCCATTGCTGGCGACGAACGCTCGAGCACGGGCTCGGTTGCCTGCCAAAGGCGCTCGAAGAATAAGCCTGCGCGCTGTGCCATCTCGGGATGGTCGGGTGCGTAAAGCTCACACGCATCATGGCTCAGCGGGTCTCGCCGCATGCTGTCACCGATCCAACTCGTCGTTGAACCGAGCACAAGTTGCTCATGGGCTTCGAGAAGTCGAATGTCCCGTGCCCAATGCACTTGGAGCGACCAGTCCGAGACCCGGCAGGCTTCGGCGATCTGCACCGTCTCAGCCGTGCCCAAAAAGGCGAATATGGCGCGTACGGCGAAATTTTTGAGCCGGCCACTGGCACCAAGCGTGAGAACCGTTCTGGCAACGGGGCTTTCGGCAGATCGGGCAATGAGCAGACACCTGGCTGCCGCCGGGCTTTCTTGGGCGAGTTCTCCGTCATTTCGAGGTACTGGAGCAACAAGCTCCTGATTTTTATGTGCTTTTCTTCACGTTTGACGAGGCCGGGCTGAGGAGCAACTTGACGGGACATGTGCAATCCTCTCTGGCACGCACCGAGGGCTGGCGCTGCCGTCGACTGGGTGATTGAGCACAATTAAAGCGGGAACGCGGTTAATGATTGATGAGCGGCCGCGCGACTGTGGATCACGATCGCTATTGCTCATACGAAAGCCGCAGTATCGTCATCCGCTTGCCATTACAGGCTGGCAATCCCGAACTCTGAGAAAGGCAGAAAGGCGACGACATCGCCGCGCTTCACCTCTGTCACATCCTCTGGGATGTCGATCAGGCCATCGGCAACCCTAAGGCCCGTAATGAGGCCCGAGCCATCGCGCGCGAACTTGTCAACCGCGAGGCCTTCCAGGGTCTGAACCAGCATTCCGCGCCAAAATTCGCGCCGGCCAACCTTGCGGTTGGGGAACTCGAAAGCCGCCTTCATTGGCCACCGCCGCGGCTCCGGCCACGGAGCGCCGGACAGCCTGCGTAGCAACGGCCATACATACATCAGAAAGCAGACGAACACCGCAACCGGATTGCCGGGCAAGCCGATGACGATGCTGCGGCCAATCTGGCCGAACATCATGGGTCGTCCCGGCTTGATGGCGAGCTGCCAGAAATGGCGCGAGCCGAGCGCCGCGAGTGCGGCACTCATATGATCCTCGTCGCCCAGGCTCGCGCCTCCCGACGTCAAAACAACGTCATACTGTTCGGCCGCACGTGCGAGGCGCATCTTCACCTCGTTAGCTCGTCGGGCCAGATGCCGAGGTCTTCGGCCTCACAGCCTGCAAGGGCGGCAAGACCGGACAGCATCGGCGCATTCGCATCATAAACTTGGCCAAGGATCAGCTCCGCGAAGCCAGGGCGGATCAGCTCGTCACCGGTCGAAACAATCGCAAGCCGTAAGCGTGCGAAGCAATCGACCTCACTGAGACCAATGGAGGCGAGCGCGGCGAGATCCTGCGGCCGGATCACGTGACCGGGTGAAAACAGCACCTCTCCTGCCCGTACGTCCTCACCTGATTGGCGCACATTGGCGCCTGACTTCAGGCCGCCGGAAATGCGGACCTTCGGCGGGTGGCCGGCTGGGGTTTCGACCCACTCGCAATCCTCTTGCATGGCGACAGTGTCGAGGCCGGGCGGCATCGCAGCGCCAGTGAAGATCCGAACAGCCGTTCCGGCTGGCGGCGGCTCCGATTAAGGCGTGGCCGGCCGCGGCCCGCGCCGAGATCTCTAGTGTTGCGCCACTGGACCGGTCGTAGCTCCCGTAGGCGAACGCAAATCCGTCGACGGCCGAGTTGGTATGAGCGGGGACGGGATGAGGGGCAGAAACAGACCTCGCGATGACGCGGCCGAGACTTCTTTCCAACGGCACACGCTCGACCGGTGCAATGGGAGCAACGCGGTCGCGTAGCAGCGCGATGGCCTCGCTATGGAGCATGCGCTCCTGAGCAGGCCTGAAGCAGTCGTCGATGAGTTTGCCGGACATGAGAACGACGCGTCCCACCGCGGCCTGGAAGGCTCATCCTCCCAGAGCTCCAACGACCTCATACACTATGACGGGACGAGCGTGACGAGAAGCGTCGGGCGACAATTGAATTGTCGCCCGACGCTTCTCGTCACGCTCGTCCCGTCATAGTGCTATGAGGTCGTTGGAGCTCTGGGAGGATGAGCCTTCCAGGCCGCGGGACGCGTCGTTCTCATGTCCGGCAAACTCATCGACGACTGCTTCAGGCCTGCTCAGGAGCGCATGCTCCATAGCGAGGCCATCGCGCTGCTACGCGACCGCGTTTCTCCCATTGCGCGGTCGAGCGTGTGCCGCTGGAAAGAAGTCTCGGCCGCGTCATCGCGAGGTCTGTTTCTGCCCCTCACCCCGTCCCCGCTCACACCAACTCGGCCGTCGACGGATTTGCGTTCGCCTACGGAAGCTACGACCGGTCAAGCGGCGCAACACTAGAGATCTCGGCGCGGGCCGCGGCCGGCCACACCATAACGGAACCCGCCAGCCGGAACGGCTGTTCGGATCTTCACTGGCGCTGCGATGCCGCCCAGCCTCGACACTGTCGCCATGCAAGAGGATTGCGAGTGGGTCGAAACCCCAGCCGGCCACCCGCCGAAGGTCCGCATTCCCGGCGGCCTGAAGCCAGGCGCCAATGTGCGCCAATCAGGTGAGGACGTACGGGCAGGAGAGGTGCTGTTTTCACCCGGTCACGTGATCCGGCCGCAGGATCTCGCCGCGCTCGCCTCCATTGGTCTCAGTGAGGTCGATTGCTTCGCGCGCCTACGGCTTGCGATTGTTTCGACCGGTGACGAGCTGATCCGCCCTGGCTCCGCGGAGCTGATCCCTGGCCAAGTTTATGATGCGAATGCGCCGATGCTGTCCGGTCTTGCCGCCCTTGCAGGCTGTGAGGCCGAAGACCTCGGCATCTGGCCCGACGATGCTAACGAGGTGAAGACGCGCCTCGCACGTGCGGCCGAAAAGTATGACGTTGTTTTGACGTCGGGAGGCGCGAGCCTGGGCGAGGAGGATCATATGAGTGCCGCACTCGCGGCGCTCGGCTCGCGCCATTTCTGGCAGCTCGCCATCAAGCCGGGACGACCCATGATGTTCGGCCAGATTGGCCGCAGCATCGTCATCGGCCTGCCCGGCAATCCGGTTGCGGTGTTTGTCTGCTTTCTGATTTATGTATGGCCGCTGCTACGCAGGCTGTCCGGCGCTCCGTGGCCGGAGCCGCGGCGGTGGCCGATGAAGGCGGCTTTCGAGTTCCCCAACCGCAAGGTTGGCCGGCGCGAATTTTGGCGCGGAATGCTGGTTCAGACCCCGGAAGGCCTCGCGGTCGACAAGTTCGCGCGCGATGGCTCGGGCCTCATTACGGGCCTTAGGGTTGCCGATGGCCTGATCGACATCCCAGAGGATGTGACAGAGGTGAAGCGCGGCGATGTCGTCGCCTTCCTGCCTTTCTCAGAGTTCGGGATTGCCAGCCTGTAATGGCAAGCGGATGACGATACTGCGGCTTTCGTATGAGCAATAGCGATCGTGATCCACAGTCGCGCGACCGCTCATCAATCATTAACCGCGTTCCCGCTTTAATTGTGCTCAATCACCCAGTCGACGGCAGCGCCAGCCCTCGGTGCGTGCCAGAGAGGATTGCACATGTCCCGTCAAGTTGCTCCTCAGCCCGGCCTCGTCAAACGTGAAGAAAAGCACATCAGAATAAGGAGCTTGTTGCTCCAATACCTTGAAACAACCGGAGAATTCGCCCAAGAGAGCCCGACGGCAGCCAAGTGTCTGCTCATTGCCCGATCTGCCGAAAGCCCTGTTGCCAGAACGGTTCTCACGCTTGGGGCCAGCGGACCGGCTCAAGAATTTCGCCGTACGCGCCATATTCGCCTTTTTGGGCACGGCTGAGACGGTGCAGATCGCCGAAGCCTGCCGGGCCTCGGACTGGTCGCTGCAAGTGCATTGGGCACGGGACATTCGACTTCTCGAAGCCCATGAGCAACTTGTGCTCGGTTCAACGACGAGTTGGATCGGTGACAGCATGCGGCGAGACCCGCTGAGCCATGACGCTTGCGAGCTTTACGCACCCGACCATCCCGAGACGGCACAGCGCGCAGGCTTGTTCTTCGAGCGCCTCTGGCAGGCAACCGAGCCCGTGCTCGAGCGTTCGTCGCCAGCAATGGATGACGAGGTTGGTCCGCATCTCATCCGCCCCGTCGGATTGATCTCGCCAAAATCCAGTCCCAAGCTCGGTCCACGCACATCTGCTCAAGTCCAGTCCAACGAGCGGCAACTGGCGCAAGTTGGCGGCATCAAGGGATATCTCTCAGAAGGCCCCTTGTCGGTGGGGCAACTTGAGCGAGTGTAAGGTCAGGCCCTTAGTGCCGGAAAGCTTGGCCTGGGCGGATCTGCTCGCGAGGGATGTGCCATGACCAAACTCCTCCGCCTCGTATTCTTTGCCCTCGTTCTTTGGCTTCCGGCACAACAAGGTAGTACTCAAACCAATACTTTCGCGCATCCGGAGATCGCCAGAGAGGCCCAGCGCTACGAGAAAGAGCTGGCGACCAAGGCGGCGGCAGCGTCGCGTCCACAGCAAGACCTGATCGCTCACGGGAAGAGGGTGCTGAATGCCGGAGATGTGAGGGCGGCAGCCGGCGCTTTCGCTCAGGCCGCTGTGCTGGCCCCGGAGAACGCGGAGACGTGGCTGCTGCTCGCGCGAGCCCTCCTGGCCACATCTCCCGACCCCAATCATCCCAGCGAGCGTTACGAGCTGCCCGCCAATGCGAGCGCCGCGGCCTACCTTGCTTACAAGCGCGCCACGAGCCCTGCCGTCCAAGCGCAGGCGCTGGCAGTGCTCGGTCGTGCTCTCCAGTACCGATCGTTCTGGCGGCCGGCTTTGGATGCTTTGAAGATCAGCCTTTCGATCTCCGAAGATCCGGAGGTGCGGCAGGAGTACGAGAGGTTGAGGGCTGAGCACGGCTTCCGCCTTGTCGACTACACCGTCGAGCAGGATGTCGCCCAGCCGAGGGTTTGCCTTCAGTTCTCCGAGAACATCCTCCGCGGTCAGGATCTGACGAAATTCGTCGCGGTCGATGGGAAAGATCCGCAAGCCATCGCGGTCGAAGGCCCGCAGCTTTGCGTCGAGGGTCTTTCCCACGGGCAGCGATATCAGGTGCTCGTGCGGGCGGGACTGCCCTCGGAGGTCGATGAGGTCCTGCAGCAGCCGGCGGAGCTTTCTATCTATGTCCGCGACAGATCACCGTTCGTGCGCTTCACGGGGCGTAGCTATGTCCTGCCGAGCCGCGGCCAAGCAGGCATTCCGGTGGTCTCCGTCAATACCAACAAGGTTGCTGTGGAGGTCTACCGGATTGGGGACCGCAGTCTTGTCTCCGCGCTGGTCAATGGTGACCTGAGGCGACAGCTCTCGCGCTGGGACCTCGATGAGCTGGGTGAGACCAAGGGCGTGCGGGTCTTCACGGGCACGCTCGAGGTCCCCATGCGTCTCAACGAGGAGGTGACGACGGCGCTGCCCATTGGGGAGGCTGTGCCCCAGCTGGAGCCTGGCGCCTATGCTCTCGTCGCAAGACCGGCCGAGTCCAAAGACGAGTACGGACCGTTTGCGACGCAGTGGTTCATCGTCTCGGACCTTGGCCTGACCACCTTCACCGGGGACGATGGCATCCATGCTTTCGTCCGGTCGCTCGCAACCACTGCGCCCGTTGCGAACGTCGCCGTGCGACTGGTGGCGCGAGAACAATGAGGTCCTCGGGCAGGGGCGGACGGATACAGCGGGCCACGTTCACTTCGAGCGCGGCCTGACGCGCGGGGAGGGCGGTCTGGCACCGGCGCTCCTCATCGCGGAAGGTGACGGCGGCGATTATGCCTTTCTCGACCTCACGACGTCGGCATTCGATTTGTCCGATCGTGGGGTGAAGGGGCGGGAAGCCCCGGGCCGCTCGATGCATTTCTGTTCACGGAGCGTGGCGTTTACCGGCCAGGCGAGGATGTGCACCTGACTGCGCTGGTTCGGGATCGGGCTGGTAATGCTTCCGGCGTCCCGGTCACTCTCATCGTCACCAGGCCCGATGGTGTCGAGCACACGCGGGTAGCGTTAACGCAGGACGAGCTCGGTGGTCATACAACGACGCTTCGGCTGGCGCCGTCCAGCATGACGGGGACGTGGCGCGCGCGCCTGCACGCCGATCCTTCGGACGACCCGCTGACCAGCGTAGCCTTCCTTGTCGAGGATTTCCTTCCCGAGCGCTTGGAGATGACGATCGATCCGGTGGCTGAAGCGCTCAGGCCGGGGCAGCCAGGCGTGATCAAAGTTTCGGGTCGCTATCTCTATGGCGCGCCGGCTGCTGGTCTCGCCATCGAGGGCGACATCGTCGTGAGGCCGGCGGCGGGTGGTCTCGCGGCCTACCCAGACTATCAATTCGGCCTCGCGGACGACACAGTCAGCCCCGTGCGCAATGCCATTGACGGGCTTGCCAGCACGGACTCGGAAGGCCGGGCAGAGCTTCACGTCATGCTGCCGTCGGTTCCGCGGACAGCGCGGCCGCTGGAGGCTGAACTGTTCCTGAGGCTTAGGGAGCCCAGTGGCCGTACCATCGAGCGAAGCGTCACTTTGCCTCTCGAGGTCCCGCTGCCACGGATCGGACTGAAGCCACTGTTCCGCGATGGTCGGGTTAGCGAAGGAACGATAGCCGAATTCGACGTCATTCATCTCGGCAGCAACGGCGAGCGGGCGCGGCTGGCGGGTGCCAAGTGGCAGCTGGTGCGGCTCGAGCAGAGATGGCAGTGGTACAACCGCGACGGCTATTGGGCCTATGAGCCGATCACGCTCGCTCAGAAGGTTGCGAGTGGCGTCATCGACATTGACGCTGAGAAACCCGCGCGCATCGCGGCTCAGGTCGACTGGGGCCGGTATCGACTGGAGGTCGCGTCTGCCGACGCGGGCGGTCCAGCTTCCAGCACCATTTTCACGGCCGGATGGTATTCCGAGGACGGGACGGACAGTCCAGAGGCTCTTGAGATCGCCCTCGACAAGCCGAGCTACAATGTAGGTGACGTTGCCCGCCTCAAGATCGAGGATCGGTACGGTGGCCGCGCCTTCGTGGCGGTTCTGGGTGATGGCTTGCTAGCGAGCCAGGAAGTCGAGCTGCCGAAAGGAGGCGGTGAACTGACGATCCCGGTCGAGCGTGACTGGGGGCCCGGCGCCTATGTCACGGCCATGCTTTATAGGCCGATGGATGAGCAGGCCAAGCGGATGCCAAGCCGGGCGATCGGCGTCGCATGGCTGCCGCTGGACCAGAGCGCACGAACGCTGAACGTTTCCTTGGAAGCTCAGCCGCAGGTGCGGTCCGGCGCAGGCCTTACGGTGCCAATCAAGCTTGAAGGGCTGGCGTCTGAGGAAGAGGCGCGTGTCACAGTCGCCGCCGTGGACGTCGGCATCCTCAACCTGACGCGGTACGAGGCACCGGCGCCGGAGCGCTGGTTCCTGGGGCAGCGCCGTCTCGGTACGGAGATCCGCGACTACTATGGGCGGCTCATCGACGGCATGCGCGCAGAGCGGGGCCGGTTGCGTTCCGGCGGAGATGCGGAAGCCGTATGGGGATGCAGGGCAGTCCGCCTGACGGGCAAACGGTCGCTCTGTTCTCCGGCATCGTCCGTGTTGGACCCGATGGTGCTGCTCAGGTCCATTTCGACCTGCCGGATTTCAACGGCACTGTCCGCCTGATGGCTGTGGCCTGGACGCGCGACAAGGTCGGGCACGGATCAGCAGATGTTGTGGTGCGCGATCCGGTGGCTGTCACCGCCTCAGCTCCACGCTTCTTGACGCTGGGTGATCAGGCGCGGCTCGAGGTCGATCTGCATAATGTTGAAGGCGTCACCGGACCTCTCTCGCTCACGGTTGAGCAGGAAGTCGCGGATGGAAGCCTAACGACACTGGCCGAGCGCGAGCTGACGCTGGCCGCAAACGAGCGCAAGAGCGAGTTTTTCACCATCGCGCCGGAACACGTCGGTCAGACCAAGTACAGGATCGTGATTGCGGGACCAGACGGGCTCGAAATACGACGCAGCCTGGCGCTCGAGGCAAATCCGCCAGCCGGCGACATCCGTCGAGTGACCGTCAGTAGGCTGGCGCCCGTGCCGCCTCACGCTCGGGGCTGATCTCCTATCCGAGCTCGTCCCTGGCCTCACCCGGGTGTCTGTCAGCGTTGGGCAGGCGGCCGGTCTGGAGGACCCTGGGCTGCTGACGCAACTCGATCGCTATCCTTACGGTTGCGCCGAGCAGCAGAGCTGCCGTTGCTCTATGCCAATCAGCTCGCCGTCGCGGCTGGGCTGCCAGCCTGACAACGAGCTCAAAGACAGATCGAGGGTGCGATGGCACGCGTCTTATGCAGTACCCCTCGGGCGCATTGGGCACTTGGAGGAGGCAACGAAGATGAACTACGTCACGGAGTTCCTGACGCGCGCCCGCGAGCAGGGCTTCTACGTGAAGCCGCAAGCGTTCGAGCTGGCGCTCGAGCGGCTGCAGAACTTCGTCAACTACGCGCAGGATTTCGACACGGCGGCGAGGACCGGGCCTATGCGCTCTACGTTCTGGCCCGGAACGGCCGGGCGCCGATTGGCGAGGTCCGCTATTACGCGGATACGCGCCTTGACCGTTTCGCCACGCCGCTCGCCAAGGCACAGCTCGCTGCGGCGTTGGCGATGCTGGGAGATCGGGCGCGTGCGGAAGAGGTCTTCCGGCAGGCTCTCGCATCGGCCGAGGCGGCGGATCGCGCCGACCGGCGGGACTTTGGCTCGGTGCTTCGCGACCGAGCTGCGCTGGTCACGCTGGCCTCGGAAACGCGTACGGCGTGGAATGACGCCCAGCCTCTGGTCGCCAGCCTGACCCGGGCTCACGCCTCCCAGATCCCATACATCGACTCAGGAGCAGGCGCTGGCCGCTGCTCGCCGCCCGGGCGCTGATGGAGCAGAGCCGCGATGCCCGGCTCTCGGTCAACGGCGCGGCGCACACCGGCGCCCTCAATCGAACCTTTGGTGCGGATGAAGTCCGCGCGGGGGACGTCGTCGTCCGCAACGAAGGGCAGACGGCTGTCGATGTCATGGTGTCTGTGAACGGAGCCGCCATGACGCCGGAGCCGCCGATCGCCCGAAACTTCAAGATCGACCGCGCGTTCTACACCCTCGGCGGCACTCCGATCGAACTGGGCAGTGCAACAGGTGGTGGTCGGACAGGTCCGGCAAACCGATCGGTTCGTCGTTGTTCTGAAGGTCGAGGCGGGTGTTCGTGGACGGATTCTGCTCGTCGATCGTTCTCCCGGCCGGATTGGAAATGGCATAATCCGCGTCTCATCGACAGTGCGGATCTCAGAAATTTCCCGTGGCTCAGGACATCCGTGCAGCCCGAGCACACGGAGTTCCGGGACGATCGGTTCGTTGCGGCGTTTGATCTGGGAGCTGACGAGGGCCAGCAGAGCGGGAGCGGACGGCCGGTAACGTTCACGGTCGCTTATATGGTGCGTGCCGTTTCGCCGGGCAGCTACGTGCACCCCGCGGCAACGGTTGAGGATATGTACCGGCCTGAGCGCTTTGCGCGGACGGCATCCGGCAGACTGGAGGTCACGGCGAGGGAATAGCTGCGGTGGACGAAGCGATAGGAACCAAGACTTGGGGGGATCGATGGCTCATCCTGATGGGTTCAGCCCTCCTGGTCTTGGTGCTGGCGGTCTTCGGCGCTGTACGTGTGACCATGGTCATGCTGGGGCCGCCCCCGCTCGCCGGCAGCGGAGCAGGTTTCGGCCACCGTCGTGGACCGGGACGGCAACTTGCTCAGAGCGTTCGCGACGCCGGAGGGTGCCGCTCGGCGGCTCCCCGTCAAGGTCGAAGAGGTCGACCCCCGCTACATTTCGATGCTCCTGGCCTATGAGGATCGCCGGTTCTGGGATCAGCTCCGGGGCATCGATCCGCTGGCCGTTGCTCGGGCCGCCTACCAGTTTGTTCGTAACAGGCACATCGTCTCCGGTGCCTCGACGCTGACAATGCAGGTGGCGCGCTTGCTCGATGGCGAGCACGTGCGAACCTTGCCCGGGAAATGGCGCCAAGCCGTCCGTGCTCTCCAGCTGGAGCAGCAGCTGTCGAAAGAAGAAATTCTCGAGCTTCATCTCCTGCTTGCGCCGTGTCCGGCGGCAACCTCGAGGGCGTGCGGGCGGCATCGCTCGCTTATTTCGGCAAGGAGCCGCGGCGGCTGTCGATCGCCGAGGCGGCGCTTCTCGTCGCGCTCCCCCAGTCACCGGAATGGCGCAGGCCGGACCGCCGCCCGGATGCCGCCCGCTGGGCCCGCGATCGCGTGCTCGACCGCATGGCCGAAGAAAGGCCTTATCAC
>CAWBAM010000016.1:0-32962 GCA_963786775.1 uncultured Pseudomonadota bacterium
CTCCGCGAGATCGTCGGCATCAATCCGCGCCAGGAGTTGCGGCGGGCAGCCAACCTCCCAGGTGAGCCGAGCGCCTTCGGGCGTTCGCGTCACGACAGCGAGCACGCGGTCGATCACCTCGCGAACGTTAGTGCGGGCCGTTTTAACACCGCTTTTCATGCGCGCACGTGCCAGCTCGCGTTCAACATGGCGGCGCA
The DNA here is from genome assembly GCA_963786775.1 of uncultured Pseudomonadota bacterium. GTDB lineage: Bacteria > Pseudomonadota > Alphaproteobacteria > Rhizobiales > Hyphomicrobiaceae > ZC4RG25. Next base: position 198 of record CAWBAM010000016.1, read on the forward strand.
TTGCCGTTGTGATCTGCTCGATGTCGGCGGCGATACCGGCTTCGCCTTTCTGCCTGAGTCGCTCCACGTCACCGGTCAGGACCTGCAGCGGCGTCTTGAGCCCGTGAGCGAGATCGGCAGCCCGTGCCCGCGCCCGTTCCGCTTGGTGCTCGCGCGCCTCCAGCAAGGCATCGATCTCGGCAGCCAGAGGCTGTACCTCCTTGGGGAAGGCTGCGCCGAGGCGCGTCACGTGGCCCTCGCGGATGGCTGCAAGGCGCTTGCGAACACTTGCGAGCGGGCTCAGTCCGAATGTGACCTGTGCATAAGCGGCCGCGATAAGAACTGCCGCAAGGACGCCGAGATAAGGCAGCAAATCGGCGGCGAACACCCGGGTGGCTGTTGCGATTTCGCGGGCGTCGATTGCGACGACAGCTCGAACAGACACATTGCCAAGGCGCGCCGGCAGTCTGAGGCTGCGCTCCAGAGCGAGAAGCTCTGCCCTAGCTGGTCCGATGATCCGATGCCGATGAACGTTGCCGTCGGCCAGCTCGTCCCGCTGGTAGCGGAAGATCGCCATCCCACAGCGACCGCGACCGCAAGACGGCATCTCCCGCCTGGACCTGCCAATAGAGCCCCGAGAGAGGCCGGTCGAAGCGGGGATCTGCAAGCACATCGGCAACGAACAACGTTCCATCAGGGCCGCGATCCAGATTGGCGATGATCTGATCGAGGTAGACGGCGAGCTCGCTCTCGATGCGGCGCTCGACATGCCTCTCGAACAGGAGCACGAGACCCAGCGCTGCGAGCGCCAATGCCGCAATGATCGAGAGCGCCCCGGCAAAGAAGAGCCGAAGTCGAAGCGAGCCGCCGTTCATGTGTCCTCGGCTGCGATGAGGTAGCCGAAACCGCGCCGCGTTTCGATCGCGCCGGGCCCAAGCTTCTTGCGCAGGCGTGCCACGAGGGCCTCAAGCGTATTCACGTCGCGTCCATCGTCGTCACCGTAGACATGTTCGAGCAGCTCCGGCGTTGGCACGACACGTCCCTTGTGATGCATGAGGTAGGCGATGAGGCGATACTCGAGCGGTGATAGCGCGATCGGTACGCCGTCCTTCGTAAGTCGCATCTGCCGGAGGTCCAACGTCAGCGAGCCTGCCTCGATGATCGAACCGGCATGACCCGCCGAGCGCCGGATAACGGCGCGCGCGCGTGCAACCAGCTCCTCCATGCGGAACGGCTTGGGCAAATAGTCATCCGCTCCGGCATCAATTCCCTCGACCCGCTCCGACCAGGAGCCGCGGGCCGTCAGCACCAACACGGGCATGGTGCGGCCCGCGCTCCGCCACCGCTTGAGCACCGCCAAACCATCAATTTTTGGGAGCCCAAGGTCGAGAACCACGAGATCGTAGTCCTCGGTGTCGCCACGAAACCAAGCCTCTTCGCCGTCGCGGGCAATGTCGACGAGATATCCGGCCGCTTCGAGCGCGGCGCGCACATCGGCTGCAATGCGCGGCTCATCCTCGACCACGAGAATGCGCATCAGTCCGCCTCGTCCTTGAGTATTTCCGCGGTCAGCGCGTCGACCTCGATCTCGCGGAGCTGGCCCGCGGGCGTGATCACCTTGAACTCGTAGACGTAGCGCCCGTCCTCACGGTCGAACTCGACCTCGATGACCTCGCCGCCAAGACGGGGGCGCACCTCGGCGAGAATGTCAGCCAGCGGCCGCGCGCGACCTTCTTCGAGCGCGCGCCGGGCCCGCTCGTGATCGTGCCGCTTGCGTCGTTTGCGGTCGTCATCGTCGCCCGCATGGGCGGGCGTGCTGAAGCCCAGGGCCGCAAGTGCGAGGAGCACCGTTCGTCTGTCGAGTTCTGTTTTCATCCCTCGCTCTCTGCCGCAGCCAAGCTGACAATTCACTGACATGGATCATCAGTGAGGTGTCAGCGGCACTTTGCCATTGTCCTTGCGCGCCGGACATTGGTGCCGGTCAAGAAATGGAGACGAAAATGCGCAAGGTTTTGATGGTATCCGCACTTGCTCTCGCCACAGCGACAGCAGCCGGCTTGGCCGCCGCCTCTGACGACGGTGTCCGCCTAAACGTTCCCAAAGAGCAATGGCTGTCGTTTGCTCAGATCGCCGAAAAGCTCACTGCGCAGGGCTACGACATTCGCGAGATCGAGATCGACGACGGCGTCTACGAGGTTTCGGCCACCAAAGATGGCAAGCGCGTAAAGGCCTATCTTCACCCGGCAACGGGCGAAATCCTCAAGCAGAAAACTCGCGACTGATTGCCGGACAAATTTAAGGGGACCGGGCCGGCGGCGATTTGCCGTCGGCCAAGGCTTTTCCAGTGGCGCGCCACCGCAGACGCTTCATCGTTGCGTTTATTCGTGCCTTCGGTACCGTCGGCGTGCAGAAGTTTGTCGAAATGATCAAAGGCAGCCGGCGAAATGGTCGGGCAGGATCCGGACCGTCCTCGTATTGAGGAGAGCATAGGCGAAAATGGCCACAGCGCCGGACTGCTTGCGACGGTTTTGATCGGAGCGTTTGCGGTGCCGCCCATGGCCGCGGCCGCGGCTTGAGCAAGCAGTGCTTGTCGGATCTGCGTTTTATAGCCATGTCAGAAGGTGGCGCTGCTTCAGATCGCCCATTGGTGGAAATAGTCCCGCCAAATTGTTTGATGCGCAGGTGCGGACCCGATCGATGCTCTGCGGATGCCATTGCCGACCTGGTGCAGCGCCTCACCGAGCTGGCCGATTTTCCGCGGCAATTGTTTGGTTACTGCCGGGCCTGGCATTAATTCTCATTGGCTATTCGCCAGCCTATGCCCAGACCGCGCCCCCGCAGCAGGCGCAGCCGCCACAGGTCCAGCAGCTTTTTGAATTGCTGCAGGACCCGGTTTGTCGCAACTGGATCGACAAGCACCAAAGAGAACCGCTCCCACAACCCGACGCAGCGCCGGCTCAGGCTGCCTCCGAGATGATGACGGGGCGCATCACGCTCTTGAAGGAGCATCTGGCCTCCCTCGCAGCAGCGCTGCCATGGCTTCCGGATGAGTTCCGGGCCGCCGCGCATCGTCTGCATGATGAATTGCAAGGGCGGCGTCCGGTAACGCTGCTCATTCTCCTCGCCGGCTTTCTCGCGCTTGGTGCCGGAACCGAGTGGCTATTTCGAACCGTCACTTCCTCTCTACGCGATCGCGCGACAGCTTCGCGGTCGACGGCAACGTCGGAGCGGCTACGGGCTGTGGGGCTGCGCCTAGCCCTCAATCTCGGAGATATTGCGATCTTCACACTTGGAAGCCTCGGCGCGTTCCTGGCTTTCAACTGGCCGCCCCTTCTCAGTCAGATCGTTGTCGCATATTTGATTGCAGTCATCATCCTGCGGCTCACGCTTATGGCCGGGCAGCTCCTTTTGGCGCCCACTGCCAGAAATCCGGGGGAGATCGAAATCTTCGGCCTCCTCCCAATAGCGACAGACGCCGCGCGCTACTGGTATTGGCGATTGGCCCTATTCGTCGGCTGGTTCGCCCTGGGATGGGCTACCGTCGACGTGCTCACCGCATTGGGCTTCTCCCCTGCGGCACGCGCGATCGTCGCCTATTTGCTGGGCCTCGGCCTGCTGGCCATCAGCATTGGTGTTGCCTGGACTTGGCCGCAGTCGAACCCCGACGAAGTGTCATCCGAGGGCCGGCCGCCGCGAATCTCCGGCGCTATTGGTGCCTCCTTGCTGTCCCTGTACTTCGTGGCCCTGTGGGTATTCTGGGTGGTCGGGTTCACACGCTCGTTCTGGCTCGGAGCTGTGGCCCTGTTGCTCCCGGCCGCCATTCGAGTATCGGAGCGCGCCATTCGGCATGCCCTGCGTGCGCCGGAAGGCTCTGCGACCTCCGAAGGGGACGCTCTTGCGGTCGTTTACCTTGAGCGTGGCGTGCGGGCCCTCCTCATCATCGGAGCGGCGCTCGTGCTGGCGCGCGCATGGCATATCGATCTGGTGGAGATGACGAGCCGAGATACGCTTCCCCTACGCCTCGCCCGAGGACTTCTGAGCAGCATCGTAATCCTTCTCGTCGCAGACCTCATCTGGCAGGTGACCAAGACACTGATCGATCGCCGCCTGGCACGAATGGCCGCTACGGCGCCGCCAGGATCGGAGGAAGCCCTCCGACAGGCGCGCCTGCGAACACTGCTTCCGATCTTCCGCAATGCCACATTCGTCCTGGTGGAAGTCGTGGCTGGGCTAATGGTTCTTTCCGCGCTTAGCGTGGAAATCGGGCCTCTGATCGCGGGCGCAGGCATCGTGGGTGTCGCCGTCGGGTTTGGCTCCCAGACGTTGGTGAGGGACATCATCAGCGGCGTTTTCTATCTCCTCGACGACGCCTTTCGCGCCGGGAATACATCCAAAGCGGCAATTTCAAGGGAACGGTCGAATCGCTCGGCGTGCGTTCGCTAAAACTGCGGCATCACCGCGGCCCCATATTCACCGTGCCCTATGGGCAATTGGGTGCGGTTGAGAACTTAAGCCGCGATTGGGTCATCGACAAGGTGACCGTCAGCGTAACCTACGACACCGATCTCGATAAAGCGAAGAAGATCATCAAACAAATCGGAAAAGCGCTCGCACAGGATCCCGATTTGCTCCCACATCATCGAGCCGCTCAAAATGCAGGGGGTGAGAAGTTTGGCGACTTTGCAATTCAGCTACGTCTGAAGATGATGACTCGTCCGGGCGAGCAGTTTGCGATCCGCCGCAAAGCTTATGCTTTGCTGAAGAAGGCTTTCGATGAAAACGGCATTAAGCTCGCATTTCCAACCGTCCAGGTGTCGAGCCGAGAGCCATCAGAGCCCGCCGCCGCCCAGCAGGCGCTCAAGCTCGTCAAGGCCCCTCAACCCGAGTAGAACCCCTGAGGAGCTGCTGCCGCAGCTAACTTGACTCGACGAGCAGGCGCACTCGTTTCAGAGGTCGAACTGGAGCGGCAATCTACCTTCGGTTTTGCACACCCAAAAGACGGACTCGTTGAAATCGTGCGTCACTTAAGGCAGCGCACGATGAGGATTGAGCCGCTGAAGCCCCCGCACCTCATTTCCCTACCCGGCACACCGGATGAGGAAACACTGAATGCTTTCACCAAGACTGCGATCGAAATCGCGGCTTGTGTCGAACAAGAAGCCCTGGGCCATCCCTTGGTCGTTTCGACGAATGATGTGGCAATACCGCAAACGCTAGTCTGCAACTACTCCTAATGTTGAAGATCTACCCCTAAAAGGCACGTATGAGCTCACTCGCGCTTGAATTGACTCCCTTTTATCCAATTGCTCGCATATAGAAGCTTAATTGTGTCTCATGGTCTCAAAGCTGTCCAATGGCCAAATCTGGATCTCGAAATCCCGTGGATCCTCAAATCAGATGTCTCGCTCACCAGCTTGATTAACACACTGAATTTGTAACAGCGGCGCATGCGCGATGTACAACGCTCCTCTGGTTGATAAAAGTTAGAGTGGCTTTGCATTACACATGAACCCAACCTCATCCTCTCCGAGCCACTTACGGCCTCGATTGCCAACGCGTTGGCCGCGGTCGGGACCTTGGCGGCGCCACAGCGGTGCCGATCCTGGAATAAGCATCAGAGACCCTCCTCAGCCCTTACCTGTTGCAGCCGAGCTGACACGTGCTTTAGACAAAGTGGGAGTAAGATACGGCGTCATTCAGGATAGCGCCGGTCTCCAAAAAGGGTTAGCCGGACTTGATGACATTGATCTCCTGGTCGAGAAGGCTGATCATGGTACGTTCTGCGCAGTGGTCGCCGGGCTTAACGGAATTCGCGGGGTAAGCCTAGCGTGTTACGATAACGTCTGCGCGGGGCGAGAAGACTGGTTTATACCAGACTTCGCGCACGGAAAGTACCTTCATCTCGACGTACACATTGGACTTCGCGTTGGCTGGGGATTCCGAAAGCGCTATCTGCTGCGTCCCGACGCTTTCCTTTGCCAATGGGAACGCGTCAAGATCGGCGATGTAAACATTCCCGTTGCCACCCCTGACACCGAGCTCCGGAGAGCGATAACACGTTTCGCCTTTGGCAGCTGGACACCACCCTGGAAATCATGGCTTGCTTTGTGTGGTTTGGGTGGACTGTTCTCACGGATTATTCTTGCATCTGAAGAGAACCAACACCGTTCCGATGAGATCCTGCTCACGTGCTACGGACCGGCAATCTGCCGGATTCGACGAGAGGACAATACCCTTCTCGTTCATCGCGGCGACCTCCGGAAGCTTCGTCGCAAAATCCGGAGCGAGTGCGGTTTTCGGGGTCCTACCGATAACAGATTGCACCGTCCACCTTGTCCGCAAGACAACTTATTTAATGCTAAGGCTAGTTCAGCGCTTGGCTCCCCACAGTATCGCCCCTAAGCGGCGACCCGCGAACGGTGGTCTCGTCGTTGCCCTTGTCGGCCCGGACGGCGTGGGTAAATCCACGCAGGTCGACCGCCTAGTGAAAACTTTCCAATGGAAGTTTGGCTGCGTGAAATCTTATGCCGGAACCGGAGATGGCAAGGGATGGTGGACGCGGAAGCTGGCGATGAACTCATCGCTCCTCACAAGCATCATCTAAAGTCAGCTATTGCGCACAAAGGAAGTAGCGGGGCGCTCCGGAACTGGACATCCTTTATGTCGACAGCGGGCTTGGCGTTTTGGGGTCTCCTGATTGCGGTTGAGCGGTACGCTATGGTCCGGCGCGCGCATCGTTCGGCGACGCGTGGCCTCATCGTCATTTGTGACCGCTGGCCGCAATCTCTCCAGCGAGGATACCTGGATGGTCCAATCATCCCAACCTCGGCAGACCATCTCCCTGTCATCAAGCTTGCTCGCCCGGCTAGAGCGCACCCTGTACCGCAGAATGCAAGAGATGCGGCCTCATCTCACGCTACACCTTGTTTCGGACTACTCCGTCTCCGAGAGACGTAAGCCAGGCGGGATCCGAAAGGAAGCCTTTGACGCCAGGCTATCCCTAATGGCGGAACTGCGCCGTATCGATCCCGAAATTAAGATTGTCGACGCTAGTGAGAGTATGGAAACAGTGTTCTGTAATCTATTCAGACATGTTTGGCTGTTCCTTTAATCCGTTTGAGGTATCGAAAGCATTCGTTTGGCTGCGAAGATAGGCGCAGAGCTTATGCACCAAAGGCGAGGTTTTCCAAACCAGCCTTTCTGCCGGAAAGCTATTGACGCTTGTTGCCAACTCTTGGTCTTGCCCGGGTTAGTAGATAATGTCGCTAATTTTGCACCAGCTGTCTCGGAATCATCTAGTGTCCCGGCTGGATCCAAGCCTGTGTACGTGACTGCTCTGTGCTCGTTCGCAGGATGCTGATGCAAGGAAAAGCGAAGCTTTCGCTAGACAGCGCAGCCTACGAGAAAGCACGCGACATCCGTCGGAATCGCCCGGGTCTGAACTGTCAGATGCACTGAGGTCGTGCAGGGGTGCGCTTCTTGGCGTCGCCGCATTTAGCGGTGTCAGTAACATTCTCATGCTAACAGGCGCGATTTACATGCTCCAGATATATGACGCGTCTTGCCAAGCCGAAGCGTGCCGACTCTCATTGCTCTGTCGCTCTTGGCGAGCATTCTTTTCATCGGCCAGGCAATTATCGACCTTGTGCGAGGGCGCGTCCTGAGTAGAATCGGTGCCGAGCTGGACGAAGCAGTTGGCGAACGCGTCTTTTCTGGAATGATCGCTCCATCTTCAGGCCAACAGATCGGCGGGAACTCAGCCGCAGCACGACCTCGATAACATCAGAGCCTTCCTGTCGAGCCCAGGCCCAAACGCTCTCTTCGAGTTGCCGTGGCTTCCTTTCTATCTCGTGATTATCTGGAGCATTCCACCCAATTCTCGGGCTAACGGCATTATGCGGCGCGATTTTACTATCAACATTAACTATTACGACGGAGCTTCTTACGCGAAGGCCGATGAACTCAGCCGCCGCGAGCGCAATCCGCCGTACTAGCCTTGCAGAGGCAGCAAGACGCAACGCCGAGGTGATCGCCGCAATGGGCATGGCGGCAAGACTGCATGCCCTCTGGCGTGAGGCAGGCCGTCTACACATCAGGCATCAACAGCACGTGAGCGACATCTCCGGCGGATTTAGCAGTTTTGCCCGATCTCTCCGGCTGATGCTCCAGTCCGCAATGCTCGGAGTGGGCGCTTGGCTCGTCATCAAGGGTGAAGCCACGGCTGGCATCATTATTGCTGGCTCTATTCTGGCGGGGCGCGCACTTGCGCCCGTGGACCTTGCAATCGCCCATTGGCGCAATTTCGTGGCCGCGCGCCAAAGCTGGAATCGATTAAGCCGAATGTTGGCGTCTCTGCCGACCAATAAGCAGCCAATGCCTCTTCCCGCCCCGTCATCGAGATTGGTGGTCGAAGCGGTAACTATCGCGCCGCCGGGCATCCCACGAATTACGGCGCAAGGTATCGAGTTCAGTCTCGAAGCGGGCATGGCCCTCGGGGTGATCGGGCCCAGCGGATCTGGTAAATCGACTCTTGCCCGTGCACTTGTTGGCGCGTGGCGTCCATTTACAGGCAGGATCATGCTGGACGGCGCTCCACTTGATCAATGGCCCCCGGAGCACCTGGGCCGGTATCTAGGATACCTGCCACAAGATATCGAATTATTCCAGGGGAGCATTGCCGAGAACATCGCGCGCTTCGATCCCAATGCGGATCCCGAAAGAATCATCGCCGCTGCGAAAGAGGCTTGCGTACATGAGCTCATCGTCAGCTTACCCGATGGTTACCAAACACAAATCGGAGAGAACGGTACAGCACTGTCGGCCGGGCAACGCCAACGGGTCGCGCTCGCGCGCGCTCTTTACGGTAATCCCTTCATGATCGTGCTGGACGAGCCGAACTCAAATCTCAACTCCGCAGGAGAGGCTGCTCTCTTGGCCGCAATCCGGAGCGTCAAAACCCGCGGCGGAATTGTCGTTATCGTAGCTCATCGTGCGGATGTGCTTGCCACAGTCGATTACCTCCTCGTTATGCGCCAGGGGCGAATGCAGATGTTTGGGCCAAGAGATCGCGTGCTCGCCTCACTCGCCACTCCTGCAAGAGGCCCCGCCACAAATTTGAAACCGGTGTATCTGGCGCGTCAAACCTGATGAACGCTTCGCTACGTGCAAAGTTCATGAGCAGTGTCTTCGAATGATGTTCGCAACGACACCATACCGGCGCTCCATGCATCGCAATTTGCTTGGCGGCGTCATAGCCATCCTCATATTAGTTGGTGGGTTGGGTCTCTGGACTGCATTGGCTGAAGTTTCTGGGGCTGTAATTGCGCAGGGACACGTTACCGTCGATTCCAGCGAAAAAAAGGTACAGCATCCTTCGGGAGGTATCGTTGGCAAAATATTTGTCCGGAATGGAGATCGCGTCGAAGCTGGCGATTTACTAGTTCAGCTCAATGACACGATACCAAGGGCCAACCTGAACATCGTGAGAAAGGGTCTAGACGAACTCTATGCCCGCAAATCCCGGCTCTTGGCGGAACGAGACGGCGCAGGCGATTTGGTACCTGTTCCGGAACTTTCCGAGCGCCTGAGCGACCCTGAAGTGGCAAAGATTTTTTCACTCGAACAACGGCTCTTTGAGCTGCGTCGGATTGCTCTGGAAGGCAACAAAGCGCGATTGCGCGAGCGCAAAGAGCAGCTTGAGAAGCAGATCCATGGCCTTTCGGCGCAAGTGGAAGCCAAGGCGCAGGAGATCGCCCTTATTGGCAAAGAGATCGAGGGCATCCGCCAGTTATGGAAGAACCAGCTCGTTTCCATTTCGCGGCTGACTGCATATGAACGGGAAGCAACTCGGCATCGAAGGAGAACGCGCGCAACTTGTGTCAAGAATTGCAGAAGCACGCGCCGCCATTGCGGAGGTTGAGATACAGACCCTCCAACTGGAGAAAGAATTTTCCTCCCAAACCGCCCACGAACTCCGCGAGGTGGACGCGAAAATTGCCGAGTACGAGGAGCGCAGAATTGCAGCCGAAGACCATATGTCCCGGATTAATATTCGGGCGCCAACCAATGGTACGATTCACCAGTCGAAAGTTCATACGATCGGTGGCGTTATCGCCGCCGGCGAGCCCATCATGTTGATCGTGCCAGACGATGACGACCTCGTCATCGAGGTCAAAGTGGCTCCGTCCGATATCGACAAAGTTGCAGTTGGCCAAGAGGTCCTCCTACGATTCGCGGCATTCAGCCTCAACGATACCCCGGAGATAAGCGGTGTCGTCTCACTCGTCGCCGCAGACATCACGCACGACGAACGGACGAACCAGGCTTATTACGCTACACGCATCACACCTGATCCCTTAGATCTCAAACACCTTGGCGGGCTACAACTACTTCCCGGTATGCCGGTTGAAGCATTCATCAAGACCGGAAATCGAACGGTGCTTTCGTACCTCATCAAACCCATAATGGATCAGATGAAACGTAGCCTCCGCGAATGGTAGAAGAGTCCAGAACCCCGACGGAGCGAGAATGCGTTCCCATCTGGAGATCCTTGCACAAGCCCTTACCGGAAGCCCCACGCCTCCTGCTTCACTTGTACGCCTTACGAACCTGGCAAACCTCTACTTGGTCACTCCTCAGCTCTACGTCGCCCAATCCAGATTTCCCGCGCGAACCGAGGAAGAACAGAGTATCAAAGATTACTGGGAAAGCGTTTATCAAGCAAACAGTATACGAAATGAACGCTTACAGAGCCAGTTGTGCGAACTTCTCGATACCATGAACTCAGCCGGTGTCATACCTATCTTGCTGACAGGCGCGGCAGCCTTGGCGTCCTCCGCTGGCAAGACCAGCCGAATTGTAGCCGATCTAGATATCATGCTTCTCCCGACCGAGCTCGAAGTCGGTATTCGCTCACTTCTCGACGCCGGCTATTTGCATTGGGAAAGGCGCAGCAGGCGCCATACCGCCAGCAAGCTCTACAGGCCAGATCATCCCGGGCTCGTGCACATTCATCATCGGCCGCCCGATGCAGGAACCTCAATGTCCGCGCCGAGTATGGCACATCACTCCCGCACAATTGAGTTTCGCTCGAACCGCGCCCGCATTCCATCGCCTACGGACCGATTGTGCTATCTGATCGGTCACGACATGCTTGAGGACCGGGGACTGCTTTACGGTAAGCTCCACCTCCGCCATGCCCTAGATGCGCTCGAGATCCTCAAAACCGACTCTGTCGATTGGCACCTGGTGCGCGGAAGGTTCGCTTCGGGGCTCAGAAAAATCGCTTGCGCCACGTACATGTACAATCTGGCTAAGCTCTTCGGAGTAGACGATCGACCCGAGTCACCAATCTCCCGCCTCTCCGCTGCGATGTACCGTAGACTAATTAGAAAGGCTGAGGGGAACCTTTACGGTGCGCTTGATGATGTATTCGTTGTGCTGCCGACGCGGATCGCCTTTCGTGTAGCCCGGGCCCTCCAATCGGTTCTGCACACTGCGAGAACTAATTAACTCGTAAGCGCCTAGTCATAATTTGGTATCCACCTGGACTTTTCTTATGCGCTAAAGGTACCTGTTGCACTGATCTTTGTGTGTTCTATCATTGGCTCAACAAACTTGAGGTATCAAAGCCAGCGCCCCGGTTTAACTTCGAGCTCCCTGGAGACGCTAGAATGTCAGATACAGCAAAGCACCGCTCCCAAAACAACCACGAGCAAGACGGCGCGGAAAAAAATGAACGTAGAGATTTTCTGAAGACTGTAGGTAAAGCGGCGCTGATTACTCCCCCTGCAATGGCCATACTCTTATCCACCAGCCTCGACTCGCAGGCGATTGCAGGTTCGAGTGGCCGTCCGCATAAACCATCCAAACCACATCACAAGCCCCACAAGAAGAAGATCAGCTTCGTATTTAAGTTCTTGAAGCACTTTTTCCGAGTGTAGTGGTGAGCTTTCCCTACTAAACAATGGCAATTCTCGGTACGGGTCTGGAAAGTGATGAGGCTGAGCTCCGACCGTGTAACGATGTCGCCTGGTTTGTACTCGACAACAGCTTGATCATATTTCAAGAACGACAACAACAACTCGTTACCCTTGATTCTCTTTCATCCATTGTGTGGCAGCTCCTTTGGGGGAACGGCACGGCGGACCAAGACCCTTATATGAACACAATTGCCGCTGCTGCGGCCGAATTGGCATCCCAGTCCGGTTATTCCCTTTCCACGGCTCTGTTGTTCGTTAGGAGCTGTATTGAACAATGGTCAGATGCGAAGTTGATCTGCAGGAGCTCCCAGAAGTCAACCGCACCAATTAGCGTCGCGCCGCACTCAAACCCTTCAAATGTAAGCACCATAGCCCGCCTCGGCTCTCAGTTCCGATCTTATTGGGTGAGTGGTGTCACTGTATATGTCGAGCGGGACCGCACCCTCCTCGCAGCTATCGAGCCGGTCCTCTGCCATCTGCCCAGCACGCGGACCAATAAAGTCGTTGCTGAAATCAGTATTCGGCGGGAGGGCGGTAGAATTGTGGGGGACGATTGGTGGGGACGCGCTACCGTCTTATGTTCCCCAGAAGAGGTTGTGGCGTGGCTGAAACTGGCAATCCTCGAGGCAATCTTGGCTGCGCTCCCGAGTTCGATCGCCATCCATGCGGCTGCTCTTTCCCGCTGCGGCGATGCGATCCTACTCGTAGGCAGCTCCGGTTCGGGTAAAACCACCCTCGCCGCCTACCTCAACGCCCATGGCTACGCCTTGATCGGGGAGGATGCTGTGTTTGTCGATCCAGAGTTAGGAACAATTAGTGGATTACCATTCTCATTCTGCACAAAAGAGGGTAGCTGGCCTGCTCTCCGGAAATGCTACCCGCACCTCAACATCATGCATGCTCGCACCCGCCCCGATGGGAAGCGGGTCAAGTATCTTCCGCCCCGTCGAACGCTCAATTCATCGCCAATTTCATCACTGCGTACCATCATCTTCCCCGAGCTCTCTGCGACAGGCAACACCGATCTGAGGCCCATGAGCCGCGCCGACGCCCTAGTAGACATTCTGAGAGAGGCGCTCAACGATCAGCATAGTTTGACCAGAGCCGGTTTCCGCATGCTTTGCCGAGCATTATCAGATGCGTCTGTGGCGCGGCTAAACTATTGCGACCTCGACGCGGCCCTCGATTGCATTGAGTCGCTGCGGGCTTGTCAAACGTCAAAGCGAACCGAAACTCGGCCATAGCTAAGCAGCACCATCGCTAAGCTCGGATTGACGATCGTAGATCGGTGCACGGCTTTTCCTCCAAGAGGCTAGGGGCACCAAGGACCAGGAGAGGTCACATGAAGAAGAGGTGGAAGGTTGTGATTGTAGAGCCGTGCCATCTGGTGTGCGCAGGGATCGTTCAAACCTTTGCGCGCACGGCATTTTCTCGGCATGCGCATTACTTGACCATGAAAGATTTGTGGAATGCGACCCGAGAGGATGACCAAATAGATCTCTTCATCATTGATGTGGAACAAAGCCTTGCCTCTTTTCGGTCCGACATAGCGAAACTACAGCAACGCTTTCCGGATTCCTTCATTGTTCTTCTCTCAGAAACGATTGATCATAATGCGGCCATGCAGGCGCTCCAAACAGGCGTTCATGGATTCATTTCGAAAACAACACGAACTGATGCGATGATAAAGTCACTTGAGCTTATCGTCCTCGGCGAACGAATCTTCCCGGCGCACGTTCTTACGATTGGCGATACATCGGCAGAAGCCTACGCTGCAACACGTCTCAACGACAACTCGCAGATGAAACTCTTCGGCCTCTCTGCTCGGGAGCTTGAGGTCTTGCGCTCGCTTGGCGAAGGGAAATCGAACAAGGAGATCGCCAGACAGCTCGACATCTCAGACGAAACAGTGAAGGTCCATGTAAAAGCGATACTGAGAAAGCTGCGCCTCAAGAACCGAACGAAGGCGGCTCTGTGGATAAATGGGTCACGCGTCCCTGAATTGCTCCCAGATACGGACCTGAAGCTGCCCGGCTCATCTGCCGCGCCTCGCTTGGGGCCAGTTAATCATTAAGCTTAGTATCTTGCTAATCACAACTTGTGTCGTTCAGAGGATTTTACCCGAGGCCTGAGTCGCTGGCCGACGTAAAATCAGGACCCTATTTGCAAGCCATCATAACCAGGCGTGAAGGCGGCGTGTAGCAAGCTAAAACTTCCAACGCAGCCCATTGAACTGTGCTTAACTCGCACCCCGCTAAGTACTTAAGCGGCCGCAGATGACCTAAGAAGTGGGAGATCATAATTACCATAAACGTTCGGCAGACGCTCCACATGCTCGAGCAAGCCTTCTTCGATTGCCCAAATTATTTCCTCGACACCATCCGCCACAGAATATCTCGGTTCAAAGTTCAAGCGGTTCCGCACCTTCGAAAAATCAACTCGGTAGTTGCGCAGGTCGCTCCCATTCGAACTGTAGCAAACTGTACGGTCGGGAAGTCGGGATAAAATAATTTCAACTATGTCCTTTTTGGTGTGGTTATTCCCTTCTGTTCCGGCATTGAAGACCTCGAAGGAAACGTCCTCAGCTGGAAACGCTAGCACTCGCTCGATGAGTGTAGCGAAGTCCTTGACGTGGCAGTATGGTCTCCAACTCTGCTCATCATAGACTACCAGCGTCCTGCCCAGGCAGAGCTCGCGGACAAACTCGTTCACTGTCAGGTCAAAGCGCATCCGCGGTGATAGCCCGAACGCTGTTGCGAACCGCAATATGGTCGCATGGTAGTCGACCTTACCTTTCAAGGACAGGATGTACTCCTCTGCAGCCACTTTGGATTTGGCATATAATGATAGCGGTAACAACGGTGATTCTTCAGTGACAAGCACGTCCTCTTCGACCAACCCGTAGTTCGAGCATGTTGAAATGAATATGACCCGCTCCAAGCCCCTTCCGTTCAACTGATCTATACAGCGCCGCAAGGCCACGTCATTTATCGCGGCAGACTCCTCAGGAAATTTCTTGGTGATGGGATCACCCACAAGACCTGCAAGCAGAACAACGTCAGTTACGCCATCAAGCGCATAATCGAGTTCGAAGCATTACCCATGTCCCCGGTCACTATACGATATTGCGGATGCCCGAGATAAGCCAATGGAATGCTGCCATGCCCATAGACATGTAAGTCGAGATTGGTGACCCGGTAGCCACAGGAGAGCAAGTATATTGCCAACGGGCTTCCGATGTAGCCTGATCCACCTACCAGCAGCACGTGGCGATGGGAAGAAGAGCCATACTTCGCGGCTAGACGCTTTCGCTCCTTAACCAGGCGCCGTGCCGTATCCTCTGGATACTCAGCAAAAAGATCCCTTTCCATCGGTGGCTCCGCTAAACTACGCTACACTTTCCTTCGGCGATCCGAACTAACTCTTGCTGCCCCGCACAGTTCTATTCGAGACATCCTTTGCGCTGCGCTATCAGCCCACGTATGGTGGTCCAACGGAACTCCTCCAGCAGCGCGCAAAGTCGCTCCTCGGTTCGTTCAATGTTAAAATAGTGTCGGAACGCGTGGTGTGGGCGCAAACCCGCCAGGCGCGGCTGCTCAGGATCCAGCTCCCAGGGGTGAATGTAGAAGACGTAGGGCCGACCGCTTGCAAGAAGGCGATGAGCACCGGCTCGGAATAGTCGGTAAGGAAGAAGTCGGAAGTAACCACCTCCGCCCCAGGGAAGACCCCAGCCAAATATCGGAAGAGTCGACACACAGACCTCATGGAAACCTGGGCGGATTTCATACAGTTGCCTGCCAGTAGCAGTCACGCCGGCCACCTTCCCATACCGATCGTGGGCGATGACTGGAAACGCGGATGAATTGTATTGAAATCCGAGTTCATAAAGCACGTCCACCGCCCAGTCGGTAATCGAAAAGCAGGGAGCACGATATCCGATGATCTCAGTTCCAACTATGTCTTGGAGCACATCTTTCGACCGCTTTACGTCTGCGCGGAACTGTTCGATTGAGAGCATGTTGATGCGTTCGTGACCGAACCCATGGGACGCGACCTCGTGTCCAGCCGAGTAAATCGCCCGTACGACTGCCGGCAATTTTTCAGCGACCCAGCCCAGAACGAACCACGTGCCTTTTCCCCGCGATCAGCCATAAGATCAAGAATGCGGTAAACGTTTCGCTCGACACGCAATTCCAGGCGATCCCAGCTCTCTCGGCTGATTACCGCTCTCAAGTTCTCGACATGAAACCAATCTTCCACGTCAACGGTAAATGCGGCATTCCCCCGCGCAATGTTCATCTCTACCGCCTCTGCCCAATTACACGCGCGGGAATGCCGCCAACGATCACATTCTCCTCGGTTACATCTTTCGTCACCACCGCACCCGCAGCCACGATTACACCGTTCGCGATCCGAGTGCCCGCTGTCACAACACTGTTAGCGCCTAGCCAAACATCGTCACCAATCACAATGTCTGCTTCTTTCCGCTCTTGCCACATCATTGGCTGCCCTTTCGCCGTACCGTGGTTAGCAGCGAAGAGACACACACCGGGTCCCATCAGAACATCCTTACCAAGCACTATCCTTGATTTCTGACCGGCCCAGACGCAACAATTGTGATTAATGTGTGAATTGCGTCCAATGTAAACGTTTTCCGCATATCGTATTGACGCCGTAGCGTGAATACGAATGTTCTTATCAGCGTGAATACGCCTTCGCCAAACGACTTGCTCGTGAATGTAGTAGGCGAAACTGTAAGCGAAGCTTTGCAGGAGGCGAGGAGACACTACACTGCTGAGCACCTCTCGAATTGGCTCAGCCCTTTCTCGCAAGCTTCTCTTCTCATTGTTGCCCCCCTTATTCCGTCGGGCTACAACGAAGATTGAAGGGCCCATGATGACCCGCCCTCCGGTCAGGTGGAACAGAGCGTCGGCGCCCCAATAGACACCCAGCTTCACTCCGTCGGTGAGGATACGTCGTAGATTTGCCCATGGTGAGTAGCCGCGTATCGGCTCGATGAATGGGCGAGAAATAAGAAATTGCACGTCGCTAAATCCTGCGCGGGCGAATAGGAGCCTAAGTGTGTCGGGGTGAAAAATGTGCAAGGTAGGCCCACAAAAGAACTCCTCCTTGCGCCCAAGTAGTTTCTGCACCCATAGCATGCCTTCTTCGGGAACAAGATTAGGGGTTCTCAGTATGATAACTCCGTCCTCTGCTACAACTTTTGCCATATCAGCCAAGAACCGAGCGGGATCGGGGAGATGGTGCAGAACTTGGGCCGCGAAAACGGCGTCGAAACAACGCCCGACTAAGTGGTTGCTGGGGAATGTATCAGTAAGAATCTCCAAACCATACTCTCGCTTTGCAACCTCTCCAGCGACGGGAGATGGATCTATGCCGGTTACCTGCCAGCTATTCTCCTTACAGATGGCTAAGAACGTTCCAATCCCGCATCCTACATCGAGAACAGATCCCGGTTTTGACTTGACGCTTTGCAGTATTCTGTACGCCTCTCGGAAAACAGGTTCGCGCTTTTTTCTCTTCCAAACCTCTTCTTCCGACCAGAACTCCTCCCCTTGCCAATACTCATCAAGTGCCTCGGGATGCTCTGGTTCAGCCCGAGAAACTCCCCGGCACTCGGGGCATTTCCGGTAGTAGCCCCGCTTCGAAAAACCGGTCCCAGAGTATCCACAGATTGCGCATTGATCAGCAGCATCCGTTGGATCACTAGCAAACGATGCGACTGTCATCGCTCAGCCCTCTGCAAGTACCGCCGAATAAAGTGCCGTGGTCTGGGCTACGAGGCGCTCGATAGAGTAGCGTTCCTCATAAAGAGCTCTTCCAGCTCTCCCCATTTGAAGTCGCAGTTCCGGGCTAGTGATGAGACGGCGAAGCCTGTCGCGGAGTTCTTCGGCGTCGCCCGCGCGAACGACAAAGCCGGTCTCTCCATCGCGAACCAACTCGCGGACACCACCAACATCCGACGCGACTACCGGCAAGCCAGCTCGCATCGCCTCCAGGATCGAGCGCGGAAAGCCTTCCCATTTTGAGGCCAGCACGAACAGCTGAGCCTCTGCCAAGTGGGACGCGACTTCGGCTTTAAATCCTTGGAAGTACACCCTCTGTGCCAGTCCCAGCGACGCCGTCAGTGCCTGAACCTCAGGGCGCGTAGGGCCATCCCCAACCAGCTCGAGGGTCCACTCCAGTTCTACCAGTCCGGCCAGAGCTCGCAGAAGCGTCTGGTGGTCCTTCCACCATGAAAGGCGCGCGACCATTATTATCCGCGGCGGCGATCTCTCCGGATTGGCCCGAAGGGAGTCCGAAATGTCTGGCATTGCATTCGGAATCGCTACAAGCCGGTCACGTCTTGCGACGTGAGTTCGCCTCCCGGCTTCCAGGTCAAACTCGCAAACCGTGATTATCCGGGCGGAGAAGGGTGCCGCTGCCCTCTCTGCCAACCAAAACGCTAGCCTCTGGGCCAAGGGGCGACCGTCAGTAAATCCCCAACCATGGGCCGTAAACAAAACTGGGATGCCAAAACTCCAGGCAGCGATACGCCCGATTAATCCCGCTGTCGTCGAGTGCGTAGACACCAAGTCAGGACGCAACTCCTTTAATAGCCGACGAATTTCTACAATGGCCTGCATGCCTTTGAGCGGGCCAACGCTGCGGTGTATGTTGCGGAGGGTGTAGAAGGGAATGCCCCGAGCACTAAGCTGAGCGGCAAAGGCACCTTGGCCGCCAGCCAATACGATCGTATCGTAGCCTCGTTGGCGGAGGGCACAAGCCAAATCTCGAACGTGGACGTGAGCACCGCCAATGTCATCGGCCTGCGAGATCACAAATACGATCCGAACTGGCCCTCGATCATCTTAAGCGAGCTCACGTCGGCTCTCTCTTCTCCTGAACACTTCATCAACAATCGTTCCGACAGCTTTTTCGAGACCTTCGTGGTCCTGCCCGCACACGTGAAGAAACGACCTACCCTGCGCGATCAGTAGCTCGTCCAACCAGGAGAAAATTTCCACTTGTTGCAGAGCCACTTCAATCTTTCGCTCGAAGAGCCGCTCGATGGGGCCTTGCCGCTGCAATCTCTTGGTAAGCCGAGTAGTAAGAATTTCTCGCGGTGTGTCGACGCGAACTAGAACGTCAGGCGTGGGGAGAAGGGCTATACTTTTCCGCAATACCTCTCGGTCAACAAGGTCAGAATACAGCGCCATAGAACACAATGCGTTCATAAATCCCTGATCGAATATGACAACACTTCTCAACTTTCGCGCGGCATCCCAGGAGCGAAAGAGATTTCGCAAATAGCGTCGGACCCGGAGCTGCCCCATCCAACCTTTGGGTGGTAGCATTTCCATCAATTGCCGCTCCAGTGGGTCGGCGGGGCTGCTCAACGCGCCCAAAGCAGCAAAAAGCTTGAAAGCTCGGCTCAGAGGAGCTGTCACGACTGCTGCCAATTGAGCCTGCGTTGGTCCGCTTTCTTGGGGACGCGAGCTTGCGACAAGACGTACTGGAACTCCCCCTGCTCCGAGTGCCGTTTCGACGGCACGCGCGAGTGTTGTCTTACCACAGGCAGCCGGCCCAAATAGCTCGACTAGGACGCTACCATGATCTGAACCCGTGATCGCAATTGGCCACGTCGGTTGGCGTCCTTGCCCCAACATATGACCTACGCTCCTTATATGACCTATGTTCCTTCTGGCTCGTCTGAATGCCAATCAGCGCGAGCTGAATTGGCACATTTTGTCAGCAATTTACGTCGTAGCTGATCTAAGGGATCTTGCCGAGCCACCCGTTTCATATCGTCGTCCTCACGTCCCGATCCGGTGAAACCAATTTCTAGACGCCGCTATGTCGCGCTTGCGCGGCGAGCCGGCCGCACCACCTGATGTGCATCAGCGGCCGTCGTGGCAGACCGGCTGAGCCCAAAAGCGTCGATTTCAGACAAGTGGGCCAATGTTGGATGAAATCCGAACACTGCTAGGATACCACGAACGATCCAGGCCAGGTCCTTGAGTAGGGTCCTTCTTGGGTAATACTCGAGGTCTAAAGATGCCTTCAGGGGAAAGAGTACCTCCCTATAAAAGGCGATCAAGTCCCCATTAGCAGGATACAGTCTTGCTTCGTTGCGAAACGCTGCCTGGCTCGGACCAAATATCCCGGGCTTATATTCCAAAACGGGTCGATACTGTCCCTCAAAGCAGTTAGCAAATGCGAGACTTTCGGGTCGCGGGCCGACGAATGCCATATCTCCACGCAGGATGTTATAGAGCTGAGGAAGCTCGTCCAGCTTTGTTCTAGCCAAAAAGCGCCCTACGTTTGAGCTTCGAGCATCATTGCTGAGCGTCAGTGGAAGCCCAAAAGCGCTGCAGTCTGGGCGAAACTTACGAAACTTGTACATTCGGAAATGCCTACCATTTCGCCCAGAGCCGAACCTGTGAAAACAGGATTGGGCGGCCACTCTCTGCGACGATTGCAATTGCGATAAGCAGCATGAGAGGACTCAAAACCACCAGGCCCACCACGGCGAGCACAACGTCAAGAGCGCGGCCAACATCTCCGCTAAAGCGCGCCTGCGGGCGGTTGTAGTGAGCCATGCCGGAGTTCCTCTGTGGGTTAAGGTCTTTCATGAGCGGGCAAGTGCTACGGCCAGACTGCGGACGACCCGTTCAATGTCATGGTCGTGCATAGCGGGATGCAGGGGTAGCGTCAGCTCACGACGAGCGAACTCCTCGGTTTTCCGCAAATCCAACTGGGGCATCAACGTTTTGTAGAAAGAGAACTTGTGGATGGGCGGGTAATGGATGCTCGTTTGGATGTTGTCGGCACGTAACGAAGCGATCACCTGATCACGGTCCGTATCTGCCGGGAGCAAAATTGGCATAATGTGGTGAGCAGAGTTGGAACCGTGAAGATCAGGAACTAGAATGGTAGGGCAATTCGCGGCCAGTGCTTCGCGGTAGTGAGCGGTCAGTACGCGTCGCCGCTCATTCCAGCCGTCAAGGCGTCCAAGCTGGATGAGTCCCAAGGCGCCCCGGAGTTCGTCCATGCGGTAATTGTAACCGAGCATCGTAACGTCGTACCGAGGGGCGCCGCTCTGATGGCGCTCGAACGTACCACTCGTCATGCCATGGCTGCGCATTTGTCTGCAGCGCCCCAGGAATTCGGGGCAATTCGACACCACCATGCCGCCTTCTGCGGTGGTCATGTTTTTATTGCCGTAAAAACTGAAAACTGATGCATCGCCGAAGCTCGCAGCATCCTCGAGGCCAGCTGCATGTGCAGCATCCGCAATCAGGAAGAGGCCCCGTTGGGCGGCAAATTCGCCCCAAGCGCTGCGCTGCTCTACGCAGCCGGCGTAGAGCACGACGATTACAGCCTTAGTTCTCGACGAACACTTTTCCGCGGCGTCCTCGAGACACATCAGGGGAAAATCCATCGAGCTTATATCGACAAAGACTGGCGAGGCTCCAGCATATAAGACGCTGTTGGCGGTCGCCACAAAAGTCAAAGAGGGAACCAAAACCTCGTCACCTGGGCCGATCCCCAACGCCGCGAGGGTGAGATGAAGACCAGCGGTACATGAGCTAACTGCCACAGCATCGGTTACGCCATGTCGCTCAGCAAAGGCGAGCTCGAAGGCACGCACCCGCGAGCCCATCGTGACCCAGCCATCGTCGAGCACGTGAGAAAAAGCGATTTTTTCCTCGGCCCGAAGAGTGGTTGCGCGACGTGAACAACCTGGAGGTTATCAAGGTTGTTATCAGCGCGTCCCGCTACCCCAAAACCTTCTGCGTTTGTATGAGGAACAGATGCTGAACTCAGGCTGCATGGACATGTTCAAATGAGGGCGACAAAACATCCCAATTGAGCTCCTGTGCTGACTGGAAATCATCGATCCGGCCGATATCGAGCCAGATCCCCTCGTGGATGTAACTGTGAGTCGGAACGCCGCGTCGAAGCAGGCACAGGATAAGATCATCGAAGCCGAATGGTACGCCAGAGGGAATATATTGGAGCACAGCGGGCTCCATACAATAAACGCCCATGCTTACCAGTTTGGAGACGATCGGCTTTTCCTTAAATCCGGTAATCCGCCCGCCTTGTTGCTCGATAACGCCGAATTCCATTCGGGTCTCCCGGCGCATTGTCGCCACTGTAAGGGCACCGCGCGTACTGCGGTGATAGCTCGCGAGGGCACTGAGGCTAAGATCGGTGATCACGTCGCCATTGATGACGAGAAACGTGCTATCCAATTCATCGCGCAACAAGCTTAGCGGGCCGACTGTACCCAATGGAGCCTGCTCATCAGTATATCGAATGCTCAGATCCCACCGCCGACCATCCCCACAAAAGCTTTTAATCAGATGCCCAAGATAACCCGTCGTAATGTAAATCTCTCTCAGATCATTCCGGCGAAGCCACTTTAGTAAGAGCTCGAGCACTGGTTGAGACTGAACTGGCATAAGCGGCTTGGGCAGAACCATCGTGTAGGGCCGCAAACGCGTTCCCTGACCACCACACTGGATGACGGCTTTCATCTTGTTCTCGCTTTCTGACGGAATTGCCTTATGCAAGCTCCGCCGAATTCCTGGTCGGCAATAACAAAATCATGACAACCAACTCTAACAGCAAGAAAGCACCCTCATATTGCAAATAAGTGTAATGCTTCCGGTGCTTAAGTACCTTGTTCTAGGCATGAGGCACCTAATTCGGGGTAATATGGCGACAACTATGACAGTCATTACAATGCACCTATCCGTTCATTCGCTGACTAGCGTGGCAGCTACAATGACCAACATGCTGAAGCCGCCTATTATCCTATTCGGAAACTACAGGTCCGGTACCACACTCGCTCAAAATCTTATTGGGCTGCACCCATCTGTCGTAACTTGGTACGAGCCAAGAACGCTGTGGCTATATGCCGATCCCCGAAGACCGCATGATGAGTTCGACGACCGCGATGCAACTGAGAGAGTTGCTCGGTACATTCGCGCTCGATTTCAAGAGATACCAGACGGCTCACGGCGGGAGGCGGATCATTGAGAACACCCCCTCGAATGTTCTCCGCGTTCCCTATGTTTCTGCCATTTTCCCCGAGGCTACGTACCTGTACATCACTCGGAATCCATTTTCGTGCATCAGCTCTATGGAGCTCCAGTGGCAAGGGCGAAAGAAATGGCGGGGGCTCTTGAGAACGTTAAAGAATACCCCGGCGACGCAAATTCTCTACTATACTGGAGACTTCTTCAATTATTTTGTAATGCGGCGCCTCACGAAACAAAAATACATGTCTTTTTATGGTCCAAGATACAAGGGGTTTGAGGTGGACTTGAAGGAATTTGACAGGTTGGTGCTGATCGCTCGACAATGGGCTATCTGCAATCGAAAGGCACGGGAGGATCTGCAAAGGCTTGGCGAAGGTCGCGTACTTTCGTTTCGGTACGAGGATTTGATGAGTGCACCGGATGTTTGGTTGCGGCGAATTTACCAGCACTGCGGCCTGGATCTCACGGACGAAATCTTGAACAAGGCTAGAGAGATGATCGATCCAAGTCGTCAGGAAAAGTGGAAACGCCTCGATACCGAACGTCTCAAGGCAGTTATTCCGCACATCCGAGATGAGATGGAGGTCTGCGGATATGAGGTGCCGCCAGCTCTAAAATAAGTCGTTACTTCGCATCATAAGCAGCCGCGTCCGTGAGCCGGGCCCAAAAGCCCGGAGAGACGTGCCGCGCGGAATGCCTTATACTCGCACATGCGATTGCATCCGCTGCTGCAAGGCATATTGCAATGGAAAACCAGAAAATCGGATGTCGCACGATCAGATGGAAGTTGGAGAACACGAACAGGGAGAGGACGAGATAAGCGAGTGCGGAGTATCCTGTCCGGAGGGCAGCTAGGAAGGCAACTGCAGTTATCCAGAGGAAGCTGATGCAGGCAAGGAGGCCGCCTTGCGTAAGGAGGTCGAAAATCGTGTTGTGCGCTTCTCCCTTCGAAGGAGGCGGTAGCTTCCACTGCCTGCTGCCAACGAGATGGGGCCCCGGTCCTAGCCCGAGCATGCCCGAACTAACGCCGATGTCTGTTGCCTCCCGCCACAGCTGGAAGCGCCCCGCTGCTTGATCATTTTTTTCCATCGTCTCAACAGCAGTCCTCTGCATACCGTCAAGGATCATCGGTCCGAAAGGGGCCGCGGCGGCGAGCAGTGCTGGACTTGAAATCAACAATAAGCCGGCGAGATTTGTGGCTATGGAGGTGTCTCGTTGTGCACGAAACGCGCTCCTCAAGAGCTTATTTCCAAGGAAAAGAGGTCCGGCGACAAGGACGGCCAAGATGAAGGAGTCGCTGCGGGTGATAACACCGCCAAGAAAAGCGGCCGCGAGGCAGATAAGTGCCAAGAACCTCATCCGCGGCCTTGTCTCAACTTCTGTCAAGATAGAGAGATAGCAGAACCAAAACAGTGCACAATAGGCTGAACTGATTGGGATTCATCGACCAACCGATGAATCTGTTGTAAATCCAGAAGTCGAAGCCAGGCACAGGAACCAGGCCATAGCCAGCCGCGGCGAGAATCGTGACAGCGGCTGCCCCCATCCCGGCGACGAGCCAAGCAACGCGTGCCACGCGCCACCCGGGGAGAATAGCCACCAGGAACGATAGCATTGCCACAAGGGCGTAGGCCACGGCCGTACGCATCGCACCCCCATTATCTCTGTAATCCTCGATGGCAAGCCCAACGAAAAGGCCAATGCACTGGGCGATCGTGAATACTGCCCAGAATATGAGTAGACGCCAGAGAGCGGGTGTAAGGGGCAGGGAGCGTCTGAGCATGACCTCAATGCCCGCCATGCACATCCATACCGCGAGGAGCGCCTCGCCCGGTCCCAGCGGCAGCCCGGGCAGACGAAGCTGCGTTGCCGTCGACAGCAGAATTCCCAGCGCAAGCAGGCAGTCCCGTATCATGTCTGAAATGAGAGAGTAATGGGATTTGATGTCAGATATTCCATGCTCGCCCGCGAACCCAATGCGGCGATCCTTTTCAGTTTCCCATAATTCCGAATGTCGGCGACTATCAAATTGGGTACTCACGCCTATCCATTGGGAGTGGCTACTCTAATGCTAACGAGACTATTTACACCGACCAATCCTCTGTTGAGCATCGGCGCTTGACGGCAATGGACGAACAAGTTTTGGGGCGTCAGAACTGCAGCTGTGCGGCTCCGTGCAGCTCTTGAGAGGATCGGAATGATCACATCAAGAAAATGGCCGGCTCGATTTGCGTGCGCAATATCTGCAATAGGGTTTCTGCCCACCATCTGGAGCCACTTCAGCCTGGCTTCTGACGATCTGTACAATACGCCGCTTGTAGCTACCCCTCCAATTCCTCGCCCCAACTATCTTCAACCAACTCGCGATCCGACCTTCGACACTCCTTTTGTCCGGATCACTGATCCGGGACGGGAGTTGCTGCCTGGTATCGTGTGTAAGCCACAGTATTGTCGGCATCGGTACTCCAGCACCCAGGCCTGGAACGCAGATCAATCGCTTCTCGTAATCCAAAAAGGATGCCCCGGATTGTGCTTCCTGGATGGCCGAACCTACGAGCCGCTCTTCCAGCGCTATCCATCCGGCACCTGCGAGTGGCACCCATCCAACCCCGAGGAGATGATTTGCGTGAGCAGCAGCGAGATTTACCGCTGGAGAGTTCGCAGTGGAGAGCGAGAGACCATCTATGATCCACCAGGTTACTCTCAACTTCAGTTCGGACCTGGCAAGAACAATTTGTCATGGAGCGGCGATAGATTAGTGATTCGTGCCTTATCTCCGTCTGGCCGCCTTGTCGCCTTCCCTTACGACATTCGAACCGGAACGAAATATCCCGATATTCAGCTCGACCGCCTGAACGGCAAAAATCACTACTGCACGATTTCCCCCTCGGGCAGGTACACCTTCTGCTATCAGGAGATGCCGGACAAGACGGACATAGCCTACATTTTCACAGTGGACGGCAAACTGGTGCAGCACTGGCCGGAGCATCACCGGCCCGGCCACGGCGATATGATGATCGATGAAGACGGCAGTGATGTCTATGTCGGAATCAGCAAGAGCGAACCAGACAAGTACCAGCTTATCAAACGCCGCTTATCAGATGGAGCCGTAACCGTGCTGACACCGCGCGGTCCCGCGCAGCACGCTTCCGTTCGTAGCATCAGACGGCCGGGCTGGGTTTTCGTGACATTTGGTGGCTCCTATGAGCGCGCCGCTCGTCGCCGGGGACTCCCACTTTATGGAGAGATTGTAGCAATCCGCACTGATGGAAGCGGTGAAATTCGGCGCATCGTCCATCACCACAGCGCCAAGCACAATTATCTGAGCGAGGCACACGGCTCTCCCTCACCCGATGGCTCACAGGTGATCTGGGCCAGCAATTGGGACGAGCCCGGCGGACCTGTCGCGGCCTACGTAGCCCAGCTTTCCTGGCCAGACATCTCGCAGACGTCTCGTCGGGACGGAGCAAGCCTTGAGTGACAAGCGGCGCGGTCTGGCGAAACGCAGCCTGGCGGGCATGCTCTGGACAGCCTTATCCATGGGGGCGCTCGCCATTTCGGAGGTATTTGCTCTTGTCGTTCTTGCGCGCCTGCTTTCGCCGGATGATTTTGGCCTTTACGCCGCAGCCTTGGTTATCATCAAGTTTACAGTTATTTTTGAAGGCCTGGGCATCGGGCCGGCGATTGTACAACGGCCGTCGCTCGAGGAGCGCCACCTGCGGGTGGGATTTACGCTTTCTTTTCTCCTCAGCATCTTAACAGCGGGACTCATCTGGATAATTGCTCCTGCCATAGCGGCTTTCTTGCGCCTCGCCGAGCTTGCTCCCGTGGTGCGCGGCGCCTGTGTCGTATTCGTCTGCTATGGCTTCTCGATGGTGGCACAAGCGATGGCGCAGCGCGCTTTGCGATTTCGATGGCTCGCGGGCATAGATGCTTTTGCCTTTGCAACCGGTTTCGTGCTCATTGGTCCGGTGTTGGCTTGGTACGGCTTTGGCGTCTGGGCACTCGTCGGAGCACTCATTACGCAGCACCTTACTCGAGCGGTTGCACTCCTCGTCGGCCAACCTCATCCCAAGTGGCCACTTCTGGACCGGCAAGCGATCGCAGACCTGCTATTTTTTGGCGGTGGATTTACTCTTGCTCGCGTCTGTAACTTTCTGGCAGGACAGGTCGATAAGCTTATTGTAGGCCGTTTCCTTGGCGCTCAGGCCCTAGGAATTTATGCTCTTGCCTCGCAGCTGATGACCGCGCCCGCAGTCATTTTCGGTCAGATCCTCGATCGCGGTGCTTTTTCCGACTATGGCGCTCGTCCAGCAGGAACAGGCGCGGCTTGCGCGAGCATACCGTAGCGGTGTTGCAGCTTGCGCGTTGTTCACCATACCCGCCGGTTTAATTTTGGCAATCGTTGCGCCAGAGCTCGTCTTTGCCCTCCTCGGAACCGGATGGGAGGGAGTTGTCCTGCCGCTTCAGATCTTAGCGCTCGGCATGCTGTTCCGCACGAGCTACAAGCTCAGCGACACGATTGCGCGCGCAACCGGCGCGGTATATGCCCGTGCATGGCGGCAAGCCGCTTTTGCCATCGCCATCGCGGTGGGCTCGTTGATCGGGCAGTTCTGGGACTTACCGGGTGTCATGATCGGCATCGTCGCCGGAATCGCAATGAACTATTTTTTAATGGCGCAGCTGAGTCTGACCTTAACAGGTATAAGCTGGTCGGATTTCGCCAGGGCGCATGTTCCAGGCTTAGCACTCGCGGGCACAATCGGATTGATCGTGTGGGCTGTGGTGAACCACCTACGAGAGCTCGAGGTCTCGGCAATAGTGGTGCTGATCGATGTGGCGATGCTTTCGATCCTTTCAGGTCTTGCGCTTTGCTGGCTAATGCCGGCGCTGTTCCTTGGCGACGATGGCCGATCTGCGGTTCGCGTTCTCTCGACCTTGATGCCGCCCTGGCTCCGACAGCGTCCGAGCTGACTGACGAACCCTTTGGTTATCTCGTTTCCAGCGCATATCTAGGCGGGCTCGTGTTCACCGCACCGAGATCGTGGCCTGTCGACACTGGCGACCTTCTCAAAACCACCTCGATGATATCGCCTGGTTCGATCTCATCATCGTAGCTGGCTTCAAATGTGACTGGGTTCGTCGCAGTTCTTCGAATCAGAGTGATGTATGGACGTGATGCATTCTCCGACTCGCGGGGAACGGAGATCCCTGCCAAATCCAACTGTGCCTGTATGCTGCGCAGGCGCGCATGCTCCTCGGCCAACTTGAGCTCAGCCGATTGCAAGCTTTCATGAATTGTGAGCCGCCGCTGGTCTTCGAGCTTTTCCAACGCGCGGCGAGAATTCGTCGAGCTGCTTACGCGCTTGCATGAGGGCATGAGCCGTCTGTAATCGGCGGGTTGAGGAGTACAGCAACGCGCGCCGGGCATCCACGACGCGCATATTGGTCAGGTGACCTTTCCGCAGAAGCTCTTGCAGGCGCTCATACTCTTCCGTGTCATCGAGCTCACCTTGCTTCTCCAGCTCCAGCCGCTCGGACAAGGATTTGATCTGCTCCTCCGCTAGCGCGGCACTTCGTTCCAAGAAAGCGCGCTCGCGCCTTATGTCCTCCTTTCGCAACGCAATGATGTCTTTCTCAAGGACCAGAATGCGGGAGAGCACGTCTTCCGAAACCGGCGCCGGCGGGAGTGATGATTTATCGAACTCCCCTGTTTCCCCGAGCTCATGCCGCAGCCTCCAGACGCGTACCGCTTGACTGGCCAGAGTAAGCCAGCTTGCGATATAGTCACTCTGCAGCGGAATGGGATCATAACGCCGGCCAGTATCTCCGTTCATGATGGACGACCGTATCCCCCCCGCGGACGCAATCGCTTGACGGACCGTCATCCTCGGTTGGAAGCGTTGCTCGCCGGGTCGAACAACATCGCCCGATACCCAAATCGGAGCATATTGTGCGACGGTCGCCGAGACGTCTTCGCGCTCGACAGTACGTGTCAGCTCGCGGCCATCCGAGGCATAAACGGTTAGCAGCTTGCCCGTGAAAGCGGCCTGAATACGTTCCCGGACGTCCGACAATAATTCTCCCTCGACATCGAGCGTACCGATTGTGGGAATCGTGATGCTGCCATCGAGTTGTACTGGCGCGCGGTGACCGAATTGGGGGAGACCTGCGACCGACACTTCAATAACATCGCCTGCGCGCAGCCGGTATTCCGAAGCGGCGGCGGTCCATGATGATCCGAGCACAATAGCCGAGGCCAGGTGCAGTACAACAAGAAACGATTTCACCGAAGGGTGCAGCTGCTGACGAAGAAGCATCGAGTGACCCCAATTGAACGACTGCCAGAGGCAGCTCATGGTCGACACAAAGCATGAGAGTTGAAACGTGCTGTTGGAAGCAATCACTACCAATGGGTACCTGAAAATTGGGATTGGGTAATGAATTTGTGTAATTTACGCACCGCGAGAATGATAGAACTCTATCGGTGCAACACCCGGAACTGATGAGAAAGATCAGTTCTGCCAGGAGTAATGTGCTTGCCAACACTGGCGGAAGGCAGCGCTTCGCAATGCATTCTGCACCATCTGAAACATGAGGGGCAACTCCCTCGCTAATCAGACCAACAAATGACCTATGAAGAGCACCGTACACCGGATCTAAAGGATCTCATCGCGCTATTGCGAAGGCGATGGAAGCTGATTGCTACCTTCGCCACGACCGGCGCCATTTTGGCCCTCGTCATAGGCACGAACATCCCACCCAGCTACACCTCGAAAGCGCAGTTGCTTGTCGCCCGCTCAGATGCGGGGCCCGCAGATGTTCTGGACGAAGCCGTCGTCGACACACACATAGAGCTCATCGTTTCCCCCAGGCATTTGCTCGAGGTGCAGGACAGCCTCGCTACTGATCCACCCCCGCGCCGCTCTGCAGAGGCCACGCATTCGCCCTTCCTGAACACCGTCATTATGACTGCCTGGGCGAAACTCCAAGGAGCATTGGCCACCATCCTTCCGCATGCGTCTGTCGAAGCCTCTCCAATGCAAACAGCGGAGGATTCTGACGGCGAAGCTATCGCTGATGAACTTCAGATGATCGATTTTGCCGAGCTTCAAGAAGGCATCAGTGTTTACAAAGAGCAGCGCTCCCGTGTCATAGCAGTAACCTTTACCGCGAATGATCCAGACCTAGCTGCCTTCATCGCAAATCGTATCGTCGAAAACTACGTAAAGAGGGGCCGTGAGGGGCAGTTGGCGCAACGTCGAAGGCTCGAACGGGAATTGGCTGAACGCATCCCTTCGGCCAAGGTTGCCCTCGAACGGGCAGAAGCAGCCGTACGCGACCATCGGATAGCTTCAGGACTGCTCGACGAAAAGAGCATTGAAGCGCTGGACCGCCAGATCGCCGAACTGAGACGGCAGCTTGCCATCGACCTCGCCAAAGCCGGCATGGGAAACACAAGCCTCTCGCCCTTGCAGGACCACCATGAAATTTCGCCGGGCGTTGCCGGGTTGAACGGCGTTCAGTTATCGAGCGAACCTCCAATCAGAGCCGCTGATGGTCCTTCCCAATCAAGTCGAAGCGCCCTTGAGGAACGCCTGCATCGCACTGCCCAGCGCCTCAGGTCTCTCGAGCAATCCCGCGAAAGCCTGCGCGAGGCTGAAACAAAGCTAAAAGAGCTGGAACGGGAGGCAAGTGCTGCGGCGCAACTCTATGAAAGCCTCCTCCGAAAGCAGACTGAGCTCTCTGTTCAGGGCCCGGTTCAGCAGGACGTGCATATAGTCTCGGCAGCAATGCCACCTGAGCAGCCGAGCTCGCCTTCGCCGGTACTGTTCGTCTTACCAGCTTTCGTTGCCTTCGCTATCACCGGCGGCCTACTGGTAATCGTAAAGGAGCAATTCGACCGCCGCGTTCGGTCCGAGCGAGACGTTGAAGAGTTCGTGGGAGTTCCATGTATCGGGCTCCTTCCCAAGCGGCGTCGCTTCCGCCTGCACCGAGCACGACATAACCTGATCGACAAGCCGTTCAACATCTATGGTGAGGCAATCCGGTCGGTGGTCACCACGGCGCTCTCCCGGCGCCGCATTCCTTCCCGTCAACGGCAGTTCCGGAACTGCGCCGTCTTTGCCGTTACCTCGAGTGAGCCGGGCGAGGGCAAGACCACGCTGGCCGTCAGTTTCGCCGTTAGCGTTGGCATGCTTGGGCAGAGGGTCTTGCTCATTGATCTCGACTTTCGGAGCAAACCGGTCGCCGCGGCTCTCGGGAAAATTGGAAAGGACGCCGCTGACAAATCCGAAGGGGCGGATTCTGCGCGTGTTGTGGTGAGAAACATTGCGAAGCTCGGCATCGATTGCCTCCCTTTGGCAAACAGGCGGGAAGACGCTCTTTCGTTTTTGATGGCCGACCAGCTGTCTTCAATTCTAAATGACCTCAGAGGGCAATACGACTGCATTATCATCGATAGTCCGCCCCTCCTTGGCGCAACGGAGGCACGCACGATCGCTGCCGTAGCAGACAACGTGATTCTTGCATTCAAATGGGGTTCCACTGAGATCGAAACTGCCAGCCGCGCCCTCCGTCAACTTCAGCACTCTGGGATCAAGGACATCCAACGACGTGTGTTCGGCGTCATAACCCAGGTAAATCCGCGGAAGCACCGCTTCAGCTAGGCCGTACAGCTCCCGCGACGACGCCCATAAGCACTGCCGAACAATTCGATATTGACCCGAAGCGAGCTTGCCAACCCAACTGACCGAGCCCGACAATAAAACTATTCAAATTTATTGGTTCGCGCCAAGCGAGAGTCCATGCGCAAGCGCACAAAATGGGTGCTGAATTCCAGCACCCACTCGAACCCTTCAAATCAATGACTGGTTAAATGTGCTTCAGGCAATCAGCCACTGATCGAAGATGAACTCGTAAATCTTTCCATCGTTTTCGTTCGGGTCTGAATTGTTATCAACGCCGCGATCCACAACATAAAGGCTCATTTGCGTGGGATCTATGCTGCTCGGCGCGAGAGCCAGTCCTGCCGGACTGCGCGGTCCAGCTTCGGAAATGTCAAGAAAACCCAGGAGCTCACCTGTTGGCGTGAGCATGGCGATGGAATTGCGAGAGGCTGTGACGTAGAGGATGTCGCTTCCAGGGTCGTATTCAACGCCTTCCGGATCACGTATCCCCAATGCCTCGACGTCGAAGCTGGTCACGATGTCGTCGCCGCCGGCCGAGGCTACACCGTCGAATTTGCCGTTGGCACCTGGGTCGACGGTGTAGATTCTTTTTCCCGCCCCGTCTGCGATGTACAGGACCCCCCGATTTGTATCATACGTGATCCCTTCAGGGTCCGTGCTGCCATAATCTGACGTCTTGAACGACGTTATCACGTCATCCGACGTTCCATAAATCTTATCCGGGCCGGGATCCAGCTCGTAAACGCTTCTTGCGCCCGTGTCATCCGTGAAAAACAAATGCCAATTATTTGGATTATAAGCAACACCTGTCGGCTCATCAGAAAAATGAAAGGCTGTCAGAGAGCCGGCGAATGAGCCATTCAGGTTCATCATGAATAAATTGTCGCCGGTGAACAGGTTAGGCATTTCGTTGACTTCGCCATCCGAGATCATCAACACACCCAAGTGCGCGATATACGCGATCCCAGATGGATCCGGACTGGGTGGCGACCAATCGGAAGCCAGTGTTGTACGGACCAGCGAAACCGAGGTCGGTATTTGGGGTGGCGCTAAATCGACGA
>CAWBAM010000017.1:0-73304 GCA_963786775.1 uncultured Pseudomonadota bacterium
TGGGTCTCGAAGATCACGGCGTCATTCGCATTGGTGGCCATTAGCTCCGTCTCCTCGGCATTGCGATTTATTGTCGGAACCGCTCGGGAAGAGCCCGCACCCAAGGCGCACGCAAGACGCTATCAACACGGCTTCACGCGTCCTGCATCAATCTCGCGGCACAGATTTCCCGCAAAATCGGCTTGTGCCAATATAGAACAACCCTAGGTGTCCACCTCACCGCATGCCATTTCAAATCCGGGCTAATTGAGAGAGACCAAAATAACCACTTCGGGGTAATTTCGGTATCCACTCCTATCCCATTGTTGAACTTTGCGCGGACGTTGAACCGCAACTACGCTGCATCTCGCGGCGCCCTGCTCCATTTGCATTTCATTGCGGTTGAAACGATTTAGGTGAAGTAATGACACAGAGGGAAACCGAGCTCCTGTGCACACTCGGTCCGGCATCCTTGAACGAAAGAGTAATTCATTGTCTGGAGCGTGCTGGCACATCGCTTTTTCGCCTCAACCTTTCGCACACCAAGATTGAGGAGCTCGAGCAAACTATCTCGTTCATCCGAAAACTGACGTCAGTTCCCATCTGCCTTGATACTGAAGGCGCACAGGTGCGCACGGGACGGCTACCCAACGGCACCTTGACCGTTAGGGAGAACCAGTTCCTAACGGTCCACGGTCGTCCGATCGCAGGAGATCCGTCCAGCATAAGCTTCTATCCGCCGAACATTATTGCCAGCTTGCAGCTCGGCGATTTCATCGCCATTGATTTCAATTCCGTATTTGCCCAGATCGTCGAGAAGACGGATGAGACGGCGACGTTGCGGATTTTGACGGGTGGCCGGATAGGACAGAACAAGGCCGTTACCGTGCAACGAACTCTCGAGATGCCTGCCTTAACGGAAAAGGATCGCGCCGCAATTGCCATTGGCTGCAGAATGGGAGTTCGCCATTTTGCGCTTTCGTTCGCTCATCGTGCAGCCGACGTCGATCTGATCCGCAACGAGGCAGGTGGTGACCCGGTCATCATCTCGAAGATCGAGTGCATCAGCGGTTTGAACAATCTGGCGGAGATTGCCCGTCAATCGAACGCGGTGCTGATTGACCGAGGTGATCTGTCCCGCGAGGTTCCTATCGAGCAGATCCCGGCGCTCCAGAAGATCATCATTCGAAAAGCCCACGAGTACGGCGCCAAGGCCTATGTGGCCACGAACCTGCTCGAATCTGATGACTGCTGAACCAACTCCCACACGGGCAGAGGTCAACGATATTTACAATACTCTAGCAGACGGCGCCGACGGACTCGTCCTTGCCGCGGAAACGGCGATCGGGAAATACCCTGAAAATTGCGCCAGAATGGTAGCTCGGGTCGTTCAGCAATTCCGGTGTAGGCAGAACGGTATGCGCCAGATCCGTACACGCGCGCCATCTCTGCTCCCGGAGGTCGAGCCTCATGGCGGGCGCCTCATTTGCCGAATGGCCGCCGATGGCCAGCAGGAAATCGGTAAACTGCCGGCAATCGCCGTTCCGGACGAGGAATTGACCGATGTCGAACAGATCGCGCGTGGCACGTTCTCGCCGCTAACGGGCTTCATGGATAAGGAGACGCTCGAGAGTGTTCTGGAGGACAATCGCCTTCCTTCGGGACTGGTCTGGACCATGCCGGTCATCCTAGCTGTGACCGCTGAAGTAGCGGGACGATATACGAGGGGGGATCGGGTTCTCCTGACAAGCAACTGTGGGGCTCCACATTCCATTCTCGATATATCGGAGTTGTTCGTCTTCGACGTCGAACGCCTTGCCCGCAAGTGGTTCGGAACCGCTTCGCAAGGCCATCCCGGGGTTGCGCGAACGCTCGCGCGTGGCCATCACTTCCTGGCGGGAGAGGTGACATTATTGCAGCCTCTTCCACTGCCCTACCGACGTTACGAGCTCACACCAGCCCAATTGCGCACTGTTTTCGCGCAAAAGGGATGGACGAGCGTCGTTGCCTTCCACAGCCGCAACCTGGTTCATCGTGCTCATGAGACGATCCAGATCAGGGCGCTCGAACGAACCCATGCGGATGGACTCCTGATCAATCCTTTAGTCGGTGTAGCCCGAAAGGGCGACTTTGCTCCGCGCATTATCCTCGATGGGTATCAGGCCTTGCTGGATTACGGCATCTATCCGCCAGGAAGGGTGGTGCTCGCAAGCTTCATTACCTATCCGAGGTTCGCTGGCCCGCGCGAAGCCGTATTCACAGCTCTATGTCGCAAGAACATGGGGTGCAGCCACTTCATAGTTGGGAGAGATCATTCTGGTGTCGGTGCCTTTTACGGCAAAAATGCAAGCAGGCAACTCTTCGACAAGCTGGGGGATCTTGGCATAAAGCCGATCTTTTTTGAAGAGATTGGCTACGACTTGAAAACGGACCGCTATGTCGACTTGAAGACCTGCAAGACGGCAAGGCCTATCAGCGGCTCTGAAATCAGGCGTGCTTTGATATCCGGCCAGAGATCTGCCGAGCTGGATGATCCGCCCGGAAGTGCAAGACGTCGTGCGCGCCGAGCTCATGATGGCAAGGCAAGTATTCCAGGAATAGTGGGTGGCAAACTGATGACGCCTAGTCGGGGGAACGAAAGTCAATCGGCGCAGGCCCATTCCGTGCAGCCCGGCACAGTATTGTGGCTACTTGGTCCCACATCCGCAGGTAAGACGACGCTTGCTTCCCGCATCGTGATGGAGCTCCGAGAACGAGGGGTACCCGCAATCCATTTCGACGGAGATGAAGTTCGCGAGCTTTTTGATGAAGGGCTCGGATTTTCTGAAAAGAGCCGGCTGCGTGTTGTATCCGCTCTGGTACACCTGGCCAATAAAGCCAGAGAACTCCGGCTTGCATGTCGTGGTTTCAGCCCTGACCGCCGGAGAAGATGCGCGCGCATACGTTCGAGCCAATGTTCGCAATTTGACGGTCGGCTACGTTACCTGCTCCATCGAGACCTGCGCCCGAAGAGATCCGAAAGGGCTTTATCGGCAGGCGATGAACGGGGAAATCGATACCCTCATCGGGTACAATACAGAGTATCGACCACCCGCGAACCCGGACCTCATACTCGATACAGAAACACAATCTCTGGATGAACTTTCAGCGCTCATTGTGAGTCGATACACATCGAGGGCTTGATTGACGGAAAGCATCGGTGGCCCCGAGAAACGATTATGAACGACTCTGAGCTAGCTCGCTTCTTCCTTTCGCTAGTGCTCCTACTCTCCGCAGCACTGGCCGGAGGCTACTTGTTTGAGCGATTTAAATTGCCTCGTGTGATCGGCGAGATCGTTGGCGGCATCATTCTCGGCCCCTCGGTTCTTGGTCTGATCTCTCTTGATGTTCACAATTGGCTTTTTGCCGGTTTTCCAGCGCAAGGGGCTTTACTTGCCGCCTTCTACTGGTTTGGCCTCGTGCTGTTAATGTTTACCGCGGGCTTCAGCATGTCCAGAGAGGTAGAAGGAGGAACCAGCCGCGTCATATTTGCACTTGTTATTGGCGCACTCATCCTGCCGTTTGCAATCGGCTACGCAAGCGCCTCGATCTTCGATGACACGCGTGTAGGGGATGACTTAGCCTTCAAACTTGTGATGGGAATTGCCGTTGCCGTTACCTCGATCCCCGTGATCTCGCGCATTTTCCTCGATCTCAACATGATGCAAACGCTGTTCGCTCGTAACGTCGTTGGGGCGGCTACGATTCAGGATCTCGTCTTATGGACCCTCCTGGCTGTGGCCACGGCCGTACAGCATGGCAACGCCACGGATGCGGCGGGGATCACGCGAGTCGTCGTGATTACTATGCTCTTTGTAATTGCGTCCATTTTTCTCGCGCCCGCAGTCCTTCGCGCAATTCGTCAAAATGTTTTTGGAAAATTTAGCGAAGCGTCGCTGACCGGCTACGCCGTGCTCCTTTGCCTCGTATTTGTCGCAGCTGCCAGTCTTCTGAACGTAAACATTGTTTTCGCCGCGCTTCTCGCTGGACTGGTCATCACGCGGTTCAACTCACGGCAGCTCGTGGCCGTAAAGCAGCGCATTGCCGATATTTCCATATGGTTCTTCGTGCCGATCTACTTCGCGCTCGTCGGGTTGCGTCTCGATCTGGCACACCAGCTGGATGTCCAGCTTACTTTGCTTTTCATCGTCGCAAGCAGCGCCATCAAGGTTACCAGCTGCACGGTCGCAGCCCGTGCGAGTGGTATCGAATGGATTAGGTCGTTCGACTATGGCATTGCCATGAACACGCGCGGCGGGCCGGGAATCGTTTTGGCGAGCGTAGCTCATGCGGCTGGCATCGTGGATGATCGGATGTTCACGGCGCTTGTGCTGGCCTCCATCATCACCTCGCTCGCGACTGGATGTTGGCTGCGCTTGCGGCTCGTGCGCGACCCGAGCGCCTTCGGGCTGGCCAGTGCCCGATCGCCTATGGCCAGGCCACCTCAAGCGCCGCTCATGCCCGCTGGCAATCGTCCGGAATCGGTGTCATAAGACCGGCCTGTAGCCAGATACACGGCCATGTCCCCTGCTCTAGCCTGAGCGTGACGCCTGCGCGTACGGTAGACATCGCCAGGGCGGCGCTGGCACATCTGATTCCTGTCCAAATTGCAAGAAAGCTTATTTCAATCATCGGCCCCTAGTTGACCGACACGCGCCCGTCCCTCCAGCCGAATTCGTTACGATGATAGATTGGACCCGCTCTTGCCCTGATCCGTCTGAGGAACACGCCGAAGCAGCGCGGCGCCGGCAGGCCTCGCTGACAAAGCCGCACGGCGCACTAGGACACCTCGAAAGCATTGCCATCGAGCTTGCCGCGCGTCAGCGGAGGGAACGGCCGGGGGCAGATCGCGTAGAAATCATTGTCTTCGCTGGAGATCACGGTGTCACGTCCCGATCGGTGTCGGCGTACCCCAGCACCGTTACCGTCGAGATGCTGCGCAACTTCACCTCTGGCGGAGCGGCGATTTCAGTGCTGGCCCGGACGCTTGGTGCTCACCTCGAGGTGGTTGATGCCGGCTCCTTTGCGACGGAGCCGATCGCTGGCGTCATCACGGACAAACCGAGGGCTGGCACTCGTGACTTTTCGCAGGAACCGGCGCTGACCCATGAAGAGGTTGCATTTGCGTTTGCCGCCGGGGCGCGGGCAATTGCGCGATCAAGTGAGCGACGCCCTGATTTGATGGTGCTCGGAGAGATGGGAATAGGCAACACCACCTCCGCGGCCGCGATGGCATCCGCAATGCTCCGGCTGCCACCCTCAGAGGTCGTCGGACCGGGCACAGGGTTAGATGAGGCAGGTGTCGCGCGAAAGACCGCGGTGGTCGCTGAGGCGCTGGCACTCCATCGGTTGATGGGGGCGAAAGCTTCGCCGTGGGCTGCCCTTCAATTCGTCGGCGGCCTGGAGATTGCGGCTCTGACCGGTGCAATCATCGCATCCGCTCAGCAGTCCATTCCGATATTGGTCGACGGATTTATCGTATCAGTGGCAGCGCTGGCGGCGTGCAGGATCAATCCCAGCGTACGGCCTTGGCTGCTCTTTGCTCATCGATCAGCGGAACGCGGCCATGCGGCGGTTCTCGCAGCGCTACAGGCCGAGCCGATACTTGATCTCGGGCTCAGGTTGGGCGAAGGCTCGGGCGCAGCTGTTGCCGTTCCGATTTTGCGAATGGCTTGCGCCCTTCACAATGAAATGGCGACCTTCGACGAAGCCAGTGTGTCGGGCCGCATGGTTTAGATGGCCGACATGAAACTATCGGTGAAGTCTCGCCCGCTCCGCGGCTTTCTTCTCGCCGTCAAATTCTTGACCCGGCTGCCGTCGCCAGAGGTGGCGGATTTTCATGCCTCAGACCTGCCCCGTTCGGCCGTCTGGTTTCCGGCAGTGGGAGCATTGATCGGACTAATTCTGCTTCTCGCGCAGTCGATCGCCGGTATGCTCGGCCCCTCGGTCGGAGCGCTCGCAGTGCTGATCGCGTGGGTGTGGGTCACAGGCGCGCTCCACATCGATGGTCTTGCGGATGTCGCCGACGCCATGGGGGCGGCGCACCGCGATCCGGAACGCTTCCTCAGTGTTCTACGTGATCCCCATATCGGCACCTTCGGCGTCATTGCCGTTGTCTTAGTATTGCTGACGAAGCTCATTCTCCTTTCGGAACTCTCCAAGACCGCACCTGTCTGGCCGCTCATATTGGTACCGGCCTGGGCTCGAACTCGGAGTGCTCGTCGTCAGCTTCGCCGTGCCGCCTTTGGCTGCAGGTAGCGGCGAGCGTTTCCGCTGGGAGATTTCGCAGAGGATGATTGCCGGCAACGGCATTCTCCTTGTGGCCGCCAGCCTTTACCTCGCCCCGGCTCTGCTTTTCGCGGTGCTGATCATTTTCGGGGTCGTTCTGTATTGGCAGCGCAAGCTTGGAGGGGTGACCGGCGACTGCCTTGGAGCCTCCATAGAGGTTATCGAAACGAGCTTGCTTCTGGTGCTGGTTTGCGCAAAGGCAGTTGCGGGTTGACGAGCGAAGCGTCCGGATATGCGACACGGTGGAAATTTGAGCGAGGCGCAGAAACAGTTCGGGCGCCCGACGGCCGATTGGCTGGACCTTTCGACCGGAATCAACCCGATTCCATACCCATTCTCCAGCCCGGACAGCTTTTCTTGGTCACGGCTGCCGCAAGCTGATCGCGAAGGCGCTCTCATCGAAGCCGCGCGGCGCGCTTACCGGGTTGCGCCTGCTGCGCAGATCGTCAGCGCACCCGGAACTCAGAATTCTGATCCAACTCGCCGCGCGATTGCGCCCCAGCGCCAGGGTGGAAATCGTCTCGCCGACCTACAGCGAGCACCGCACTGCTTGGGAGCTCGAAGGTGGCGAGGTCTGGAATGTGCCGGACTTGCCGGAGAGAACCAACGCCGACGTCGTTGTTGTCGCCAATCCGAACAATCCGGATGGCCGGCGCTGGCCGCCGCTGCGGCTCAACGCTCTCCGCGAACACCTTGCCGCGCGCGGAGGGCTATTGGTCGTGGATGAAGCGTTCGCCGACATCGACCCAAGCCTGTCCATGGCGCCACACACCGGCCCTCCCGGGCTGCTCGTGCTGCGGTCGTTCGGGAAATTCTATGGATTGGCGGGCGTCCGGCTGGGCTTCGCGATTGGCGCTGCAGAAGATATCAGCCGGCTCGCAGCGTGGTTGGGGCCCTGGGCCGTAAGCGGGCCGGCCATCGAAATCGGCATAGAAGCGTTGAGCGACGAATCCTGGGCTGACGCCACGCGAGCGCGAATCACCGAGCTTGCCGGCCAACTAGAGCCGAATTCTGCGCGCCAATGGACTCTCCGTCATCGGAAACGCCGGCCTGTTCATCCTGGCCGAGCACCCTCGTGCCAGGGCAATCTACGAAGAGCTTGCGCGGGCCGGAATTCTCGTGCGCGTGTTCGACTACGCACCCACTTGGCTGCGCTTTGGGCTGCCGGAGCCATCCCAGTTCGAGCGTCTCGAAACCGCTTTAGCCGAAGCGGTTCGGCGCGTCGCTTGATATGGACCAGGGGACCAATGCCTTCGACGACCCAGACGCGAGAATTTCTGCCTTGATGCCGAATACCTGCTGCAGCAAATCTGGCGTCAACGTTCGCAACGGCTCGCCGTCTGCGACCAGCCGACCACCATTCAACACGACAACGCGATCTCCGAAGCGGCTCGCGAGCGTGAGGTCATGCACCACGGCGAGGACGGCGCGGCCCTCGTGCGCAAGCTGGCGCATGAGCTGCGCCATGCCGATCTGATGCTCCGGATCCAGCGCTGCGATAGGTTCGTCGGCGAGCAGCACGGGTGCCTCTACGGCCAACGCACGCGCCAGCATCACCCGCGCCCGCTCGCCGCCTGACAGCTCAGTTACGATGCGGTCAGCCAGATGCTGCGCATCCGCGGCAATCAGCGCACGCTCAACGGCATCAGCATCTGCAGGCGACAGCCGTGAGAGGCTCGAGGTATGCGGGAAGCGCCCGATCGCGACGACCTCTCGGGCAGTGATCGGCCAATGTGCGACATGTCCCTGGGGAATGTAGGCCATAAGCCGAGAGCGCTCGCGCGGCTTCATGGTGGCGAGATCGCTGTCCTTCCAGAGCACGCGACCCGACGCTGGTATGAGACCCGCGAGCGTCCGTAGCAGGGTTGTCTTGCCAGCACCATTCGGCCCGAGAAGAAACACAAGTTCCCCCGGCGCGAGCTTCAAGCTCACGCCGTCGAGTATCAGGCGGCTGCCTGCGCGCACCGCGATGTTTTCCGCGACCAGAGCCATCTTAGCCCACCGCCTGCATGAGATCGCGGCTGCGCTGGCGCAACACCAGCCAGATGAAGAATGGAACTCCGATCAAAGACGTCAGTACACCGACCTTGATTTCGGTGGTTGCCGGGATGACGCGCGAAGCGATGTCGGCCGCGAGCAAGAGCGCTGCGCCAGCCAGCATCGAGGGGATATGCACGCGCGCCGGATCGTGGCCGACCAGCGGCCGTACGAGGTGCGGCGTGACGAGGCCGATGAAGCCGATGACGCCGGCGACGGCGACGCTCGCTCCAACACCCGAAGCAACGCCGACCAAGGTCATGACGCGCAGCATTCCAAGCCGAACGCCACTCGTGCGCGCGACGTCCTCGCCGAGCGTCAGCGCCGTCAAGCCAGAGCGAGGCGCAAGCAGGAGCACCCAGGAGACGGCCATGAACGGAGCGGCCATGGCAACGTGACGGAAGCTGCGATCCTCAAGAGAGCCCAACAGCCAGAATGCGATCTCCAGCGCCGCGAACATATTGGGCGCGAGGTTGAGGGCAAGCGACACTCCCGCACTTGCCAGACTGGACAGAGCCAATCCTGCGAGCAGTAGCGTCAGGATGTTGGCGGAGGCGCCTGCGAGCGCAAAAAGCAGAGCGACGGAGACCAGTGCCGCGACGATCGCGGCAACCGGAAGAGAATACGAGAGCGTATCTGCGAGCCCCAGCGCAATCGCCGTCACCGCGCCAAAGGCGGCGGCACTCGGCGCCCCAAACACGGACGGCGCCGCGAGGGGATTGCGCAGCAGCCCTTGCAAAGCCGCGCCCGACAGCGCAAGCGTTGCGCCGATCAGGAGCGGCGAGAACGGTCCTCGGCAGGCGGAGCTCGCGTACGATAATCACGTCCACCGGATCACCGTGCCCTGCGAGAGCCCCGAGCACTGTTCGAGGACCGAGCGGGACGGAGCCGATCTGCAAAGAGATGATGCACAGCAGCCCGACCAGCAGTGCCAGGACTGCTGACAGCCCAGTTCCTCGTGGAAAGACTCTAGATGGCATGCGATCCCGTCAGAAGCTCAGCCGGAGGCCTGCGTACGCCGACCGTCCTGCGGTGCTGAACCCATACACCTCCTGATAATCGGTGTCGGTGAGGTTTTCGGCCCTTAGAAACAGAGTTGCATCGGGATTGATCTCGAGGTCACCGGTTAGATCGAGTCTCACAAATCCATCCACGACCTGTCGATCATCGGGACCAGGCCTCAAATTGTAGTGCCGGCTCTGATACACCAGAGTCGCGGCAATGTGGGCGCCGGCAAAAGGCTCGACGGCTACCGTACCCTTCGCGACATGCTTCGGTCGGCGGCGAAGCTGCTGGCCCTGTTTCTGCATCGATGGCTTCGAGGTAGGTGTAGCTTCCTCGCAGGCGAAGCCAATCGAAGGGACGCAGCTCCGCCGCGACCTCCACGCCCTGGGTTTTGGCGGCATCGATGTTCACGAAAGTTCCCTTGGCGGTGTCGAACTCGATGAGGTCTTTGATGTCGTTGTTGAAGTACGTCACAGAGAGGTCCATCGTGCCGCCCAAGAGGCTTTGGTCGATGCCAATATCGAAGCCGCGGCTTTTCTCGACCTCAAGATCGGGGTTGCCACTGACGGGCAGAAATCCAAAGAGCGTCGTATTGTCGAAGCGCTGCTGAATTGTGGGCGCTTTGGCCCCTGTGCCATAGCTGGCGCGAAGTTTAGTTCCGGTCTCCTCGAATTTGTAAGCAGCGGCAAATCGGTAAGTGCCTATAAGCTGACCAGTGTCGAAATCGTCCACGCGGCCTGCGGCGCTTAATGTGAACGCACGAATGGGATTGAACGTGTAGATGGCGAAGGCCGATTTGTTGATCTCAGTCACGTCGTAGCGTTCGTGAGGTGAAACTTCGGTCGGCTTCCTGGAAACATCCCAGCTTTCCCCGGCCAACTGCTCAAGTCGACCGCCCACCGTCAGCTTGTCACTGCCACGTATATCTAAGTCCGATTGCAGCTCGATGCCGACGCGCTGCCCCTTAAACCTGCTGGTCAAGTTGGACGTACAGGTTGGATCATCGCAACCAAAGAAGAGACGGTTGGTCTGGTTGGCGTAGAGCGTGAGGGTATTGCGCATCGCACCGCCGAAAAGGTCGAGCTTGCTCGTTAAGGCGCCATCGATCAGCGTGCGCTCGGTATAGTCCGGTGTGTCTCCCCGTGTGCCATCAAGCTCTGCGTCGAGCGTATAGAGACCAAGGCGTGCGCCTACAGAGAAGTTCGGCGCCACCTGATAGTCGACCCGGCCGTTGAACGCCTGCTTCTCGGTGGCATCATTTT
Organism: uncultured Pseudomonadota bacterium; assembly: GCA_963786775.1. GTDB lineage: Bacteria > Pseudomonadota > Alphaproteobacteria > Rhizobiales > Hyphomicrobiaceae > ZC4RG25. The sequence goes on from CAWBAM010000017.1 coordinate 10,611, forward strand.
CACGTCCACCATCGAACCGGGAAAAGCCTGACGTACGGAAATTAAATGCCCCGAACGAATAGCTCACAGGGCCATTGGCACCGCTCACGCCCGCGCGCTGCGAGAACGTGTTGTAGCTTCCGCCTTCGATCGCTGCGAAGCCTTGCGGCGGCCCCTCACCCTTGCGCGTGATGATATTGATCACCCCTCCGATGGCGTCACCGCCGTAGAGACCCGACTGCGGCCCTCTCAAGATCTCGATGCGCTCAACGTTGACAAGCGAAAAAACCGAAAAATCGAACTCGCTACCCGTGCTCGCAGGATCGTTGATGCGCACACCGTCGATCATGACGAGCGTCTGATCACTGTCGGCGCCGCGAATGCGCACATTGGTTTCGCCGCCCGGCCCGCCGGACTGGGCAATATTCAGACCCGGCAACCCCTTCAAGATATCCGCAACCGTCGCGCCGGACCCAACAGCTCGCTCGATTTCGGCGCGGTCAATGACCGTGATGGCGCTTGCGACGTTCGCGGCAGGCTCCTCCGTTCGGCTCGGGGTGACAACGATCTGGTCCGGTGCCGCCTCGGCGTGCGCCTTCGTCGAGGAACCAGATTTGCCGGTCGAGGCCTGCTGCTTCTTGGGAGGGTCTGGCTCGGTTTCGATCACCAGCTCTGGCAGCTGCACTGATTGCTGCTGGGCGCTTGCCTCGCTCACGACGATTGGCAAGGATACAAGCACGCCCGCGCATGCGGCGCTGTACGCAAAACGCAACATAACGCAAACCTCGTCGAGATCGGTTCCGCCCAATAAGGGCGCCTGCCACGAGATGTGTCGCAGGGCTGTTGGAGCGGTATCAGCTCGCGCGAGAGCGAACAAGGCACGATTGTGAGAGGACCTGTACCCCGGTGGATTAGGTGTGCCCTCGCCGCAATAGGTGCGATGGCCTGCCTTGAATTGCTTCCGGCGGAAGCCGCCGCACCGAGACGGATCGTGTCGATAAATGCGTGCGCCGATCAACTCATCCTGGCGCTGGCGGATCGGGAGCAAATCCTTGCTCTCACGCATTATGCGCGCGATCCGGACATGTCGTTTTATGCCGACCGGGCCGAGGGTCTGCCGACGATCCGCGGAGATGCGGAAGAAGTCTTGAAGCTCAAACCTGACTTGGTGCTGGCGGGAAGCTTCACGCGGAGCGCGACCCGCGCGCAGCTCGCGGCCCAGGGCATTCGCATTGCCACTTTCTCGCCGGCGCGATCGATCGAGGACGTGAAAAAACATATCAGGGAAGTGGCATCGCTGCTGGGCCAAGAAGCGCGCGGGCGAAGCCCTCGTGGCAGAGATCGACGCCGCGTTTGCGAACCTGAAGCCGCGGTCTTCTAGACTGCTACGCGCTCTTCAACTTCAACGCCGCGCATTCGCCGCCGGTACAGACACCCTCATCCACGACATCATGCAACGGCTCGGGATCGTGAATGCGGCGACCGATCTCGGTATCAGATACGTCGGCCGTACCTCGCTCGAGGCGGTTCTCAAGGCGAAACCCGACGTTCTGATCCTCGATAGCGCCGATCCTGGTGCGGTCGACCAGGGAGTCGCGCTGCTTAGTCATCCTGCGTTGGAAGAATTGGTGCCGCGTCACCGCCGGATCGTGATCCCTTCAAGTCAGATCGTCTGCGCCAGCCCAGGCATCGCGCTTGCCGCCAGAACCCTGCGCGATGCGGCAGAGCGGATCCTCGACGAAAAATGATTCTGGAGCCATTTGCGCCCTGGCTGCTGCTTGTTGCGCTCTTCGCGGATGCCTTGATCGGGGATCCGCCCTGGCTGTGGCGGCGCATCCCTCACCCGGTGGTGGTCATGGGGCGCCTCATCGGCTTTCTCGATAACAACCTGAACCGAGAAACTTGGCCATTTGCCACGCGACGAGTGGCCGGAATAATCGCGCTGCTTATTGTGGTGAGTGCCGCGAGCTGGCCTGGGCGTGGTGCTGCAGCTTCTCCTGCAGCGACAGCATTCCGGGTAAATTCGCAGAACTCTTAATCGTCACGGTTCTGCTCGCTCAGCGAAGTCTTTACGAGCATGTCGCCTGCGTGAAGCAAGCCTTTGATCGACGGCGGATTACCGGCGGCACGAATGGCCGTATCGAAAATCGTCGGCCGCGATCCCGAGGCCCTGGATGAGGCGGGTGTCTGCCGCGCCGCAATAGAAATCGACAGCGGAGAATTTTTCCGATGGGATCGTCGCGCCGGCGTTCTGGTACCTCATTGCAGGATTGCCGGGCATTCTCGCCTACAAGGCCGTGAATACGGCAGACAGCATGATCGGTCATCGGAGCGATCGCTATCGCGCATTCGGCTGGGCGGCGGCGCGGCTTGACGATTTGCTCAACTACATACCGGCGCGAATATCCGGCGTGCTCCTGGCCGGCGCTGCACCAGCGGTTGGCGGCAGTGCAAAAGGTGCGCTCAGACGCCATGCTCCGCGATGCGCGCAAACACAGGTCCGCAAATGCCGGCTGGCCGGAGGCAGCCATGGCCGGCGCACTCGGGTTGGCCTTGGCCGGGCCGCGGGTTTACGCCAGCGGCCGTGTCGAAGACGCTTGGATGAATGCCTGCTGGCCGCCCAAACGCGAAGCCGTCAGATATTGCGTCAGCATTGCGGTTGCTCGTTGCTGCGTGTCTGGCGCACGCTTTCCTTGTCGCGGTGGTCGGATTGATTGCTCAGCTTCTGTGAATACGGCTTTGCAGCAATCGCCATCAGCCGATCACAATCGATATGCCGCGCGACATGGTCGGCGAGTGCGTCGAGCGTTGCATCGATTCGCGCTTCGTAGGCCAGCAGGTGAATTTCGCCGCTTCGGAAACCGGAGAGAAAATGCGCGCGAAAAACATCGCTCGCAAAGAGTCCATGAACATAGGTGCCGAGCACTCGCCCATCCGCAGAACGTGCACCATCGGCCTTACCGTCGATAACCACGAAAGGCCGTTCCGTGTCTGGTCCACTGGTCACCCCCAGGTGAATTTCATACCCAGAGACAGGTAAGCCCGTAAGCGAGTCGAGACCGCAACCGGCCGAACAGTTTTGTTCCGAGAGAGCACCGTCTCCACCGCCAGCAAGCCAAGTCCCGGATGCAGAGCCTGCCGGGCCTTCGATGCCGTGCGGGTCGGTGATTTGTTTTCCTAGCATCTGGAACCCGCCGCACAGGCCCAGCACGACACCGCCTCGTCGCACGTGCGCGCGGATATCGATATCCCATCCTTCCGATCTTCAGACGTTTCCAGGTCTGAAATCGTGGATTTCGAGCCGGGCAAGATGATGAGATCGCGATCGAGCGGCAGCGGCCGCCCTGGCCGGATCATCTCGACTTCGACATCCGGCTCAAGACGCAACGGGTCTAAATCATCAAAATTGGCGATGCGGGGCAGCACCGGGACGATGATTCGGATCGGCCGGCGATCGGATGTGCGAACTGCGACTTTGTCATCGAGATCAGCGCCGTCCTCCGCCGGAAGGTCCATCGCCCGTGGGAAGAAGGGGACGACGCCCAGGCTCGGCCACCCGGTACGTTCGGTAATTGCTGTTAAAGCGTCCTCGAAAAACGAAACGTCACCGCGAAATTTATTGACGATATACCCTTCGATCCGGCCCGCATCTTCAGGCGAAAGAACGGCTTTGCACCCGACGAGGCTTGCGATAACGCCTCCACGTTCGACGTCTCCGACGAGAATGACGGGAACGCTCGCCGCCTCGGCAAACCCCATGTTTGCGATATCGCCGGATCGCAGGTTGATCTCGGCCGGGCTCCCGCGCCCTCGACAATCACCAGATCAGCGCCGGATGCCACTTCCTCGAAACTGGCCAACACAGCTCGCATCAAATCGCGTTTGCGCGTCCAATACTCCCGTGCCTTCAGAGTTTCCCATCGCCGCCCTTGCACGATGATTTGCGAGCCGGTTTCGCTTTCCGGCTTCAGCAGCACCGGATTCATGTGAACGCTGGGCACAACTCCCGCGGCGCGCGCCTGCAGCGCCTGAGCCCGCCCGATTTCGCCGCCATCCGGCGTCACCGCAGCGTTATTGGACATGTTCTGCGGCTTGAAGGGCCGAACCTTAAGGCCACGGCGCGCGAAATACCGGCAAAGCCCGGCAACAAGCAACGATTTTCCCACGCTGGAGCCGGTGCCTTGAAGCATAATTGCTGGCGTCTTCGGAGCGCGGGCCATTGGGCTGACGTCAGAACTCGATTCCCGGTTGAGCTTTCACGCCGGAGCGGAATGGATGCTTCACCATCTCCATTTCCGTCACGAGATCGGCCGCTTCGATCAGCTCCGGTGCCGCATTCCGCCCCGTGATGATGACGTGTGTCATAGGTGGCTTTTCGTTCTGGAGGAATGTCAACACTTCCTCGAGTGGAACATAGCCGTACCGAATTGCGATATTGAGCTCATCAAGGAGCACCAGCCGAATTTCGGGATTCCTGATCAACTCTTTCGATTTTTCCCAAGCGGCGCGGGCATGCTGGATATCGCGCTCGCGATCCTGCGTCTCCCAGGTGAACCCCTCACCCATCGCGTAGATTTGGCAAAGGTGGGAAAAATGCTCCTCGATCAGTTTGCGCTCGCCCGTCGGCATGGCGCCCTTGATGAATTGGACCACCGCTGACGGCATTCCATGAGCAATAGCGCGGAATACCATGCCGAAGGCTGCGGTCGACTTCCCTTTTCCCTTGCCGGTGTAGACGATCAAAAGCCCACGCTCCTGGGTCTTGGTCGCCATGATCTGATCTCGCGCGGCCTTCTTCTTGGCCATCTTAGCTGCGTGACGCGCATTGATGTCGTCGACGGAAGCGCTGTCAGATTGCGAGGTCATTGGACGGCTCCTTGCGGCGAGCTAAGAGTTCATCGAGCCGAGCATACGCGCTGTTGCTCGCAGGTGACCAGAGGCCACGATCGATCGCCTCTTTCAGGCGCTCCGCAATATCGCGTAACGCGCCGGGGTTTTTCTCGGCAATAAAATTCCGCACCCGCTCGTCAGCGATATAAGCGTTGTAAACGGCCTCGAAGTGGTGATCGCGCACCGCGCCGGTGGTCGCGGCGAAAGCGAACAGGTAATCAACCGTCGCGGCAATCTCGAACGCGCCCTTGTAGCCGTGGCGCATCATCGCTTCGATCCACTTCGGATTCACCGCGCGGGCCCGCACGACACGCCCGATTTCTTCCTCCAAACGGCGAATGACGGGGCGCTCCGGCCGCGAGTGGTCGCCGTGATAGACGGGCACCTGTTCTCCCTTGAGCACGCGCGCGGTCACCGCGAGCCCGCCAGCGAACTGGTAATAATCGTCGGAATCCAGGATGTCGTGTTCGCGATTGTCCTGATTGTGAACGATGGCGTCGACCTGGCGCAGGCGCGTTTCGAACAGCTCCCGTTCCGGCGCACCCGGCGTATCTCCCGCGTAGGCGTAATGCCCCCAGACGAGAAAGGCCTCAGCGAGATCCTTTTCGGTCTTCCATAGCCGCTCATCAAACATGGCCTGGAGGCCGGCACCGTAGGCGCCAGGCTTTGCGCCGAACACGCGGTGGGAGGCGCGCCGCCGCGCGATCGCTACAGGCACACCGCGCGCGGCAAGCCGTGCAGCGTCAGCCAGAACGCGGGCGCGGATCGGATTTTCCTCCTCCGGCTCGTCGCGGGCCGCGATCGCGCGGACAACGCTGTCGATCAAAGTGATTTGCGCTGGAAAAGCGTCACGGAAAAATCCCGACACGCGCAGCGTTACGTCAATCCGTGGACGCCCGAGCTGTGCGAGCGGCAATATTTCGAAGCCCGTGACACGCCGCGAGGATGGCTCCCACTGGGGCCTCGCACCCATGAGGGCCAGCGCCTGGGCAAGATCGTCACCCCCGGTGCGCATATTGGACGTTCCCCAGGCGCTGAGCGCAATGGCCTTCGGCCATGTTCCGTGCTCCTGCAGGTAACGCGTGACAAGCTGCTCGGCGGAAGCCTTTCCCAACTCCCATGCTGTCGGGGTCGGCACCGTTCGGTTGTCGATGGAGTAGAAATTTCGACCGGTGGGCAGCACGTCAGGCCGGCCCCTCGTTGGCGCGCCTGAGGGGCCTGCGGAAACAAAGCATCCGTCCAGTGCCGTCAGCAGCCCTTCGATCTCTTGGGTGCCGCATGCGTCGAGACGTGGCGCAATATCGGCTCTAAGGTGTTCAAGAACTGCCGCTGTCTGTCGCCACGCGGGATCCGCCGCACAGCGTCCCTCGATCAATTCGATAACGAGCTTTTCGAAGCGCTCGACCGTGTCACCGCATGTTCGCCATGGCTCGGACGAGATTTTGGCCAGAGCTTGCGGCCTCGGCCCGCGCCACGGCTCGCCAAACGCACAATCCAACGGATCGAAATCACCGAGCCCAAGATCGCCAGCCAATGCCCGATGGATGGAGGCGTCAGATGGAGCGGGTCCGCGTGGCACACGAACAAGAGCGGCCAGCAGATCGGTCCGCAATTGACCTTCCGGCGTGCGTCCGAAAATGTGCAAACCGCCCCGAATTTGCATCTCTTTCAGCTCGCACAGATAAGCATCGAGCTTCTGGAGCTTGCTTGCCATTGACTCAGTGTGGCTAATACCGCAATCCTGATCGAGCCCAAGGCGTTCGGCTTCAGCAATAATCCGCGCGCCGAGGTGTTCCGCGCGGCGCCGGTCGAGCCGCGATGCGTCGTAGTATTCGTCAACCGATCCCTCAAGCTCTCTGAGCTCGCCATAGCTTTCGGCGCGGGTGAGCGGCGGGGTCAGGTGGTCGATAATGACCGCCGATGTTCGGCGTTTCGCCTGAGCGCCCTCGCCAGGATCATTCACAATGAACGGGTAAATGTTCGGAACCGGGCCAAGCACCGCCTCGGGAAAACAGTTGGCGGAAAGCGCAAGAGCCTTACCCGGCAGCCATTCCAGATTGCCATGCTTTCCCAAATGAATGACTGCGTGTGCGCCGAATACCTCGCGGAGCCAGATATAAAATGCCAAATAGCCGTGTGGCGGCACCAAAGCGGGATCGTGATAGGTCGACTTTGGATCGATGTTGTAGCCTCGCGCCGGCTGAATGCCGATCACAACGTTGCCGAACTGTTGGAGCGGTAGCTGGAAGCTGCCGAAAGAGAAAAACGGATCGTTTTCCGGCGCTCCCCACTGCTTCAAGACGGCATCCTGAACGGCCGGCGACAACTCAGCAAAAGCTTTCCTATAAGTGCCTATGTCGAGCTGAATTCTTGATTGGCGGCCCTCGATTCTTTCGTTCGTCGGACCTGATGCGAGCAGCGCCATCAGCTCATCGGAGCTGTTAGGAACGTTTCCGAGCTCGTAGCCTGCCGCCTTAAGCTCCTTCAAGACAACAACGGCGCTTTCTGGCGTATCGAGGCCGACGCCGTTGGCGATGCGGCTGTCGCGGTTCGGATAGTTCGCCAATATGAGGCCGATGCGCCTTTCATTTCTCGGGGTGCGGCGCAAGCGTGCCCAGCCCAAAGCCAAGTCGGCGACAAATTCTGCACGATCCGGAGCGGATTGCAGCTCGACCACATGCAGCTCTGTCAGCGGATCGCGGCCAACATCCTGCTTGAAGCCGACGGCGCGACGTAAGAATGCGGCCATCGAGCTCCGGCAAGGCGACGTGCATGGCGATGTAATGTGGCGAGAGGCCTGCGGTCGAGCTTTCCCACGTTTCCCGGGATTGTCCGCTGAAAACAACCTGCAACCACGGTGCATCCGTCCCGAAAGGTCGTGCGCTCTCGCCTTCACCTGTGGCAAACGCGGTGGCGTTGAGGATAATGTCGGGCGGATTTTGCTCGAATGTCCGCCGCACGAAATCGGCGGCTGCTTCTTCCCGCAAGCTCGAAACATAAAGCGCCTCCACATCAAAACCGCGCAGCGCGAGCGCATCCATGAGCGTATCGACGGGCGCCAGATCGCCTGCTTGCATAAGTGCGCGATAGAAAATCAGAACTGCACGAAACGCATTGGAGCTGTTGCTGGATAAATTGGCTGCGGGAAGGGAACGATAAACTCCAGCTTTGGGAAGTGGCTGTGCGATCGCCCCAACTCGTTCGCCCTTCAACAAGCCTGTCAGGCCCTCGAAGAACCGCAGCGCATTGCCAGGCCCGCCTTCGCTCAGGCAGCGCCACAGCTTGAGCAGATCCTCGTGAGGTACTGTCGAAAGCTCGAAGAGGGCCGCATCGGGCTTGTCGTCACCGGGGACCACGAGAAGCATTTGCTCTCGTGCTTGCGCCGTCTCGCAAATCCGCTCAACCCCGTAGCCCCAATAGGATGAACCGCCGAGCAGCCGCAAGACCACGCACCGGGCGTGCTGAAGCGTCCGTTCGATGTAAAGATCGACCGAATAGTTGTGCCTGAGCTTCAAGTAATTTGCGAGCCGTAAGGACGGAACATCGCCATTTCGTTTTCTATGAAACTCAGCATACGCGCGGCTCAGCAGCGCAAGCTCGGTATCGGCCGCTGAGAGAATGATAATTTCGGCCGGCGATTGTCCCAGGTCGACAGCACTTTCACCGTCATCGATCGTGCCGCTCTCGATTGCGAGGATGTGCATGGATCAGCCCTTCTCGATGCGGTGTGAGTGCACGCCTGCGATCAGCGAAATAGAAAATTCCCAACCGATGCTCATGATGGAGCGCCGACCAAGACGGAGGAAATACGGGCGCGGTCCAGCCCCTTGAGCCCGATCACTACGACCTTGCCGGTGCGCGCCTCATCCGGACGCCAGGGCCGATCGAAATAGGTTTCCAGCCGCTGCCCGACTCCCTGCACCACAAGGCGCATCGGTTTGCCAGACACAGACAGGAAGCCCTTCACTCGAAGCACGTCCCCATTCGATAGAACCTGCCGGATGCGCGCGGAGATGCTTTCCGGCCCCTCGACACTGCCGATGTCGACAGAAAAGCTTTCGAAATCGTCATGATCCTCCGCGCCGTGATCTTCGTCATCGTGATGTGAACGGCGATTGTGAGCGTCGTCTTCCGCGGCGGCGCCGATGCCGAGAAGGACGCCAGCCGGCAAATTGCCGTTGGCCGCGCGGACCACGGCAACCCCATTCCGCTTGTCTTGCGCGATCCTTGCCTCGACCTGCGCCAGCTCTTCTGGCGTAAGCAGATCAGCCTTGCTCAGAACGATGAGATCCGCGCAGGAAAGCTGATCCTCGAACAGCTCCTCAAGCGGGCTTTCGTGATCGAGGCTTTCATCCTCGGCGCGCTGCCGGGCAACGGCGTCTTCATCAGCAGCAAAGCGGCCATCGGCCACGGCACGGCCATCGACGACAGTCACCACGCCGTCAACAGTGACCCGCGTTCTCACCTCAGGCCATGAAAAAGCGCGCAGCAGGGGCTGCGGCAGCGCCAGCCCGGACGTCTCGATGACGATATGGTCCGGAGGCGCCGGACGCCGAAGCAGCGATTGCAGCGTCGGGAGAAAATCATCGGCGACGGTGCAACAAATGCAGCCGTTCGCAAGCTCTACGATGTCTTCCTCCGAGCAGCCCGGCACGCCGCATGATTTCAGCAGCTCGCCATCCACGCCGATGTCGCCGAATTCGTTGATGATCAATGCCAACCGCCGGCCGCCTGGCTTTTCGACCAGCGAGCGGATCAGCGTTGTTTTCCCGGCTCCGAGAAAGCCGGTGATGATGGTGCAGGGTATCCGCTGGGCCATCGCGAATTCCGTCTCCCACGTGTGGTCAACGTGTGATGGTCGGCTGAAAACAGCCTCATCGAGCGCGCGATTGAGCTGTCAAGAGTACGTGCTCGCGCTCCGCCGGAGCAGAGCACCCCTCTTGCATCCGCGCGTCTTTATTGGACGTTCGGGAACACCAGAGCTTCGATATGGCCAACGAACAGGGCCAGACCAATTCCCGCTACGACGGCACCGGCAAGGCGGACATTCGTTCGCGTTTTGCCGTCACTCTCAATCATCCAACGGCTGGCGAAACCGGCAGAAATCGCGATAACCAGCTGGATCAGCGTGAACCCCGCGAGATAAGCGATCAGCGGCGTGGGTTCAGCACCGAAAATCAACTCGCCATAGGCCCAGCCATGGAAAAGCCCGGCGCCAGCGAAAAGAATTCCAAGAGCAAAGGGAGAAACATCGCGGTTGCTGGCGATAATCGCGCCGAGCAGAAGCACAGAGGCCGCAATCACCAGCTCTGCCATCGGCAATGTGACGCCGCCAAGGTGGATGAGGCAGCCTGAAAAAGCGCCGATCGCGAATACAGGCGTCAAGGTCCACAGCTGGCCGGCGAGCGCTGCGGCCACACCGACAGCCACGATGAACGCGAAATGATCGATCCCGATCACAGGATGGCCAAGGCCGGAGAGCAGGCCCTGCATAAACGTTTGCGGTATCTCTCCACCCATCGCATGGTGGGCTAAGGCGGGCATCGTGGTCGCGCACAAGGCGAGCAATGCCCATCCAGCGACACGTGTCACATAAGTTGAGGAAATCGCCATGGTATCCCCCATTCAAAATGGCGGGGGGAATCGAGACTGGACGCCGATCGCAGTACGATCGCACGCCAATCGCGACCGGATCACCCCGTCCGTTCACGCTCTTCTCCGACGGCAGGTCTCCTGGCTCGCAAATCGACACTGCATCCACCTTCCCAGCTGATTTGGTCAGCCAGTGGCCTACCGGATGCAAGCTCCTCGCTCACAGTCGCGGGGGCGGCCGCGGCTTCGAACTCCCGATTTGGGTCAGTCGTCCCGCGTTCCCTTTTAATCTCCGGATGGAGAACCGTCGGGCGAAACGGTAATCGGAGCCAGGCGGTGCGTCAATCGCGTTGAGGTCTGACGATGGCGAACGAAGGTGGGTATCAGCAGGCGGTCGGACCGCGACAGGTGACTCTCGTCCTCGGCGGCGCACGATCTGGTAAGACGCGCCGAGCACTTGAGTTGGCGTCGGCATTCGCTCGGAAAGTCTACATTGCAACAGCCGAGCCACGCGACGACGAAATGCGGGCGCGAATTGCACGACACGCTGAGGAAAGGGGATCTACCTGGAGAACTGTCGAAGCTCCACTGGAGCTGGCGAACGCGCTTGCCGACGCCCACGACGCAGAGATTTTCGTCGTCGATTGCCTCACACTGTGGCTGTCGAACCTCATGCACGCCGGCCGCGATATCGAGGCGGAAACCCAAAAATTGTTGGCGGCGCTCGAAACCTGCCCAGCTCACGTCGTGCTGGTCTCGAATGAGGTTGGGCTGGGCATCGTGCCTGACAATGCACTGGCCCGCGCCTTCCGCGACGCGCAAGGCCGGCTCAATCAGGAGATTGCTCGCGTTGCCGACGTGGTTGAGTTCGTGGCAGCGGGCTGCCGCTGCGGCTAAAGGGATAGTCGAATAGACGAAGCTTCCCCTGCTCGAGAGATCGTTCGAAACTGCCTTCTACACCCGCCAAATTGGGCAGCTCTCATAAATCTTGAACAATGGGAGAAACACATGCAGCGGCTTGCAGGCAAGGTTGCGCTCGTCGTTGGTGCAGGCTCGGTGGGACCTGGGTGGGGAAACGGGCGCGCCATCTCCGTTCTTTTCGCCCGCGAAGGCGCGAAGGTGTTCGGCGCTGACAAGAACATCGATGCGGCTGCCGAGACGAAGCGGCTCGCGGAGGCGGAAGGCCACACCATCACGATCGGCGAGGTCGATGTCACCAATCCGGAGTCGATCAAGGCCATGGTCGATGCCTGCATGCAAACCTACGGCCGCATCGACGTGCTGGTGAACAATGTCGGCGGCTCCGCGCCCGGCGATGTCGTCAGCATGCCGCTGGAGGTGTGGGATCGCCAATTCGACGTCAACGTCCGCTACGTGTTCCTGACCTGCAAGCACGTGATCCCCATCATGATCCGCCAAGGCGGCGGCTCCATCGTCAACCTCTCCTCAATCGCGGCACTGGCGCATTTCGGCCCCGAGGTGGTCGCCTACTCGACGGCAAAGGCCGGCCTCATTCACTTCACGCGAGTCACCGCCGTGCGCTACGCGCGCGACAACGTCCGCTGCAACATCATCGTGCCGGGCCTCATGGACACGCCGCTCGTCGAGCATCGGCTCGCAGGCGAGCGGGGTGGCGGAGACGTGGAAGCGCTGCGACGCCGCCGGAACTCCCAACCGCCCATGGGCCGTATGGGCACGGCCTGGGATATTGCACACGCGGCCCTCTTCCTCGCATCGGACGAAGCGCGCTACATCACCGGTGCTGAGCTGGTTGTCGATGGCGGACTTTCTGCCACGGTGCGGCTCGCAAGCGACAACTAAGAACCGAAACAGACTCCCGTGAGAAAGGCAGACAAAGAATGAGCCACGAGCAAATTGCGCCTGAAATGAAGATCATGCCCAAGGTCGGCAGCTCACCCGACGATCGTATGCCGCCGATACCGCCGGAGCGCATGACCGAGGCACAACGTGCCGTGGCCGAGGAATTCAAGGCAAAGCGAGGCCACGACGTCGATGGTCCGTTCCTGCCGCTCATCCGCAGCCCCGAGATCTTCAAAGCGGCGGACCATCTCGGCCGCTACATCCGCTTCGAGAGCCCCATCCCATCAAAGCTCAAAGAGATGGCGATCCTCATCACGGCGCGGCGCTGGACCCAGCAGTATGAGTGGTACACGCACCGGCAGGTCGCCATGCACGCAGGCCTTTCGCCAGCGATTGCCGACGCCATTGCCGAAGGCCGCGTGCCCGATCAGCTCGCCGAAGACGAGGACGCCGTTTATCGCTTCTGCACCGAGCTGCATGCGAAGGGCACTGTCAGCAATTCAACTTATGAGAAAGTGGTGAAGTTGTTTGGCGAGCAAGGCGTCATCGACCTTTGCGCCATCTGCGGCCACTACTCGACGCTTGCCATGGTTCTCAACGTCGTGCGCACGCCGCTGCCTGACGGTGTGGAACCGCCGTTGAAGCCGTTTCCGGGATAGCAGCCCCACTTTCCGCGGAAAAAGAGGATCGCGCGAAACCCGGCGAAGCTCGAAGGTGCGCGTGCTTCGCGCTAACCCTTCAACGGATCTGTCCAGAAATTTCAGGCCACCTCGCCCCTGAGCCGCGATGCCGCGCGCTCAGGGCCGATCAGCGGGAGGAGGGACTTGAGCTCGGGCCCCTGCTCGCGGCCTGTGAGCGCCAAACGCAGAGGATGGAAAAGCGCGCGACCCTTGCGCCCCGTCTCGGCCTGGAGCGCTTTCGTCCAAACCGACCAGGTCTCCTCATCCCAGGGCGCCGGCGGCAGGAGCTCGGCGGCGCGGCGGCAGAACTCCTCATCCTCGATCACCGGTGTGATCGGCTGCGAGACGACGGCCCACCACTCCACGGCATCCGCCAACCGCGTCAGGTTCCCGCGCACGGCCAGCCAGAACGCCTCTCCTCCGGTGATGCCCAGGTTTTCGAGGCGATCCTTGACCTTCTCGTACGGCATCTCGTGGAGGAGTCGGGCATTGATCGCGCGCAGCTCCGCTTCGTCAAAACGCGCCGGCGCGCGTGAGACCCTCTCCACGTCGACGAGATGCACCAGCTCATCGAGGCTCTGATGCGCCTCGACAGCCTCCGAGGTGCCGAGCAATGCGGCAAGGCTCAGGATCGCCATGGGCTCGAAGCCCGCTTCGCGCAACGCCGCTACAGAAAGGTGGCCCATCCGTTTCGAGAGCGCCTGCCCATCGGCTCCGACCAGCAGCGAGTGATGCCCGAAGATGGGCGGCTCGGCACCCAGCGCCTCGAACAGCTGGATTTGCACGCCTGTGTTCGTGACGTGATCCTCGCCGCGGATCACATGAGTGACCCCGAAATCGATGTCGTCGATCACGCTCGTCAGCGTGTAGAGGTACGTGCCGTCGGTGCGGATCATTACCGGGTCGGAGAGCGATCCGACGTCGACGGTCTGGTCGCGGCGCACCAGATCGACCCAGGTCACCAGCGTCGGCTGCGGCTTCAACGGATCGGATGGGTCCGTATTCGCCAGCCGAAATCGCCAGTAGGGGCGCCGTCCTTCGTCTTCGAGCCGGCGGCGCTCCTCGTCGGTAAGCTTCAGAGCAGCGCGGTCGTAGATGGGCGGCAGTCCGCGGGCCAGCTGGCGCTTACGCCGCCGCTCCAGCTCCTCAGCCGTTTCATAACAAGGATAGAGCCTGCCCGCTCGCTTCAGCTTCTCGGCAACCTCGTCATAGCGGGCCGTGCGCGCCGACTGGCGCTCCTCGCGGTCCCAGGTCAGGCCCAGCCACTCGAGATCCTCGCGGATTCCCTGAGCAAGCTCCTCGGTCGAGCGCTGGATGTCGGTGTCGTCGAGGCGGAGGATGAAGGTGCCGCCATGCCGGCGCGCAAAGAGCCAGTTCAGCACGGCGGTACGCACGTTGCCGATATGAAGGCGGCCAGTCGGGCTTGGGGCAAAACGGACGGTTACAGTCATTCGGATTTCGGGCTCGCTACTCGCGCGACAGGCACCCTACACCGCGCAAGCCCGCAGGCAAACGCGGCCGAGTCGCGAGTCGCTCATTTCAGGAACCGGTCATACAGGCCGAGGAGCACCTCGACCAGGATCAGAATGATGATGTACCACTCGAGCCTATGGCTCGTGCGGGTGGAAAGCAGGTCGGCCATGGTGTCGGCCGTCTCACGGATCACCTCGAGCTTCTGGCCAATGGCGCGCGCCCGCACTGCCAGGTCGTAGTCGTCCGCAAGCTTGACCCAGAGACGCTCGAGCTCGGGATGGTCCCAGAGCACGTCTGGTCGATCGGCGGCCTCGATGCGGCCCGCCAGTCGCTGCTGAATGTGAAGCGCCTCTCCAATCTGGCGGACCAGCGCCGCACGACTGCCTCGGAGCAGCTTGCCGCGCATGAGGCTGTTGGCGACAGGCTCGATGCGGTCGAATGCCTCCGCAATGCGGATTTCGTCGTAACCCAGGGCCACGCTGACGGCCAACGCTTCCGCGACGAGCAGCAAGCGCTCAGGCGCATCGTCCTTCAGAACGACATTTCCGGTGAGCGTGACGGAATCCTCAGCGTCTGGCCGGATAGTGATGCTGACGCTTTCGCTTTCGTGTACCGTCGTCGGTTCGACCAGGCGGCTGCTGATCCCGGCGATGAACTCCTCCTGCTCGCGAGGGGTCATGCGGATGAAGACGGCCGCGCCGAAGCGAAACAGCACCGCCATGCCCTTTTCGCCGACCGGCAAGGCGAGCGGATTGGTGGAGAGCTGCCCCTCGCGCTCCAGCCCCTTGATGTCGATATGCTCCGCAAGCTGCAGCGCTCGCGCTTCGAACGTCAGCTCGGCTTCCCTTGCCTCCGTGCGATCGTGGGAGCCATCGTCGCGCATAGTTGCTGGAGAAGGGCTCAAGACACCTCGCCGCCGTCAGCGCGCGGCCTGACGAGGCGTGGAGGCGAATTGTTGATTGGGTGGAGGCCGGCGCCTCAAGGCTTTCACGGAACTTATTAGTGATCGGATAACGCCGGTCGCGCCCAAAGCTGCGGGTCGTGATCTTCACGCCGGGAGCCGACTGGCGGCGCTTGTACTCGGCGAGGTAAAGCATCCGTTCTACGCGCTTCACGGTTGCTGGGTCGTGACCACGAGCAACGATCTCGGGCAATGGCATCTCGTGCTCGACCAGACATTCCAGGATGTCATCGAGCACCTCGTATGGTGGCAACAAATCCTGGTCCGTCTGGTTCGGCCGTAGCTCCGCCGAGGGAACGCGTGTCAAGATGTTCTCCGGAATGACGATGCCAGCTGGCCCCTTGCCACCCTTGGGAACGTGCGCGTTGCGCCAACGCGCGAGGCGATAAACTTGCAGCTTGTAGAGATCCTTGATCGGGTTGAAGCCACCGTTCATGTCGCCATATAGCGTGGCGTAGCCGACTGACATCTCGGACTTGTTGCCGGTCGTCACCAGCATGCTGCCGGATGCATTCGAGATGGCCATCAGCATCGTGCCGCGGACGCGGCTTTGGATGTTCTCCTCGGTAGTATCCGGCTCGCGTCCGGCAAAGGTCCGCTCCAACGCTGACATGAAGCCCGCGACGGGGGCCTCGATCGGCAAGACCTCGTACCGCACGCCCAGAGCTGCAGCGCATTCGGCCGCATCGGACAGGCTTTCGTTCGAGGTGTAACGGTAGGGCAGCATGTAGCAGCTGACGCGCTCCGGCCCGAGCGCATCTACGCACAGAGCAGCCACCAGCGCAGAGTCGATACCGCCTGACAGGCCCAGCACCACGCCAGGGAAACCGTTCTTGTCCACGTAATCGCGCAGCCCGAGCATGCAGGCCTGATAGGCAGCGGCCGCATCCTCCTCGACGACGGCCTTGGGGCCAGGCTTGCACCACCACGCTCCGTCCTGCTGCTCCCATTCGGTAACGACGACCGCTTCCTCCCAGGCGGGGAGCTGCACAGCGAGGCTGGCATCGGAATTAAGAACGAAGGAGGCGCCGTCGAACACGAGCTCGTCCTGACCGCCGACCTGGTTCAGGTATGCGAGCGGCAGCCCGCTTTCGGTGATCCGCGCGACAGCGACATTGAGGCGAAGGTCCGGCTTCAACCGGTCAAAGGGCGAGCCGTTGGGCGAGACGATGATCTCCGCGCCGGATTCTTGCAGGCACTCGATGACGTCCTCTTGCCAGATGTCCTCACAAATCGGCACGCCGATACGCACGCCGCGCACGTTCATCGGTCCAGGCAGCGGGCCGGAATGAAACACGCGCTTCTCGTCGAAGACGCCGTAATTGGGCAGGTCCACCTTGTAGCGCACGGCCTGGATGGCGCCTTCGTCCAACAGCGCCACCGAGTTGTAGGCGCGCCCCTCCTCCGCCCACACGGTGCCGACAATCAATGCCGGCCCGCCGTTCGCAACATCCCGGGCGAGATCTTCCAGTCCCTGTCGTGCCGCCGCGGCGAACGCAGGTTTGAGCACGAGGTCCTCGGGCGGGTAGCCGGTGATGAACAGCTCGGGGAAGACGATGACATCGGCCCCGAGCTGGGCCGCTTCCGCGTGTGCACGCTTGGCCTTCTCGACATTACCGGCGATGTCGCCGACCACTGGATTGAGCTGAGCCAGCGCGATCTTGAAAGTTCTGGGCATGCACCAGTTCTAAGCGGGAATGAGCGCTTAGCGAATAGCGAATGATCGGAGCGTCAGGTTCCACCATTCGCTACTCGGCACGTCGCCATCGTTTCTCAACCAAAAGCAGTTGCCGCCGACTGCTGCTGCACACCGTTCATCCGATCCTGCCTCAGCCGCTCAGCGATCAGGAAAGCGAGCTCGAGCGCCTGGTCGGCGTTGAGCCGGGGATCGCAATGCGTGTGGTAGCGGTCGGAGAGATCGGCTTCCGTGATCGCCGTCGCGCCGCCCGTGCACTCGGTCACGTCCTGGCCCGTCATCTCGACGTGAATCCCGCCGGCGTGCGTGCCCTCGCCGCGATGGACATCGAAGAACAGCTCGACTTCCTTCAGGATGCGATCGAACGGCCGGGTCTTGTAGCCCGAAGCGGCCGTGATCGTGTTGCCGTGCATCGGATCGCAGGACCACACGACGTTACGGCCCTCCCTACGAACGGCGCGGATCAGCTTCGGCAGGTGCGACTCCACCTTGTCAGCGCCGAACCTGCAGATGAGCGTCAGCCGGCCAGGCTCGTTCTTGGGATCGAGGATGTCGATCAGGCGCAACAGCTCGTCAGGTTCCAGAGAGGGGCCGCACTTGACGCCGATCGGGTTGCGGATGCCACGGCAGAACTCGACGTGAGCATGATCCGGCTGCCGTGTGCGATCCCCGATCCACACCATGTGCCCTGAGGTTGCGTACCATTCGCCGCTCGTGGAATCGAGCCGGGTCAACGCCTGCTCGAAGCCGAGCAGCAGCGCCTCATGGCTGGTGTAGACGTTGGTCGTCCTGAGCTGCGGGGTGTTCTCCGACGTAATCCCGCAAGCCCGCATGAAGACCAGCGTCTCTGAAATGCGGTCTGCGAGCGCCTGGTAGCGGTGGCTCTGGGGGGAGTCCTTCACGAAGCCAAGCGTCCACTGGTGCACCCGCTCCAGGTCCGCATAGCCGCCCATGGCGAAGGCGCGGATCAGGTTGAGCGTCGCTGCAGCTTGACGATAGGCCTGCAGCTGCCGCTGCGGATCAGGCTTGCGCGCCTCTGCCGTGAACTCGCTCCCGTTGATGATGTCGCCGCGATAGCTGGGCAGCTCCACGTCGCCGTGCTTCTCAACAGGCGAGGAGCGCGGCTTTGCGAACTGGCCCGCAAGGCGCCCGACTTTCACCACCGGACAGCCGCCGGCGAAGGTCAGCACAACCGCCATCTGAAGGAAGACGCGAAAGAAGTCGCGGATATTGTCGGCCCGGTGCTCGAGGAAACTCTCCGCACAGTCACCGCCCTGCAACAGGAAGCCGTTGCCGGTAGCGACCCCCGCAAGCTCCTTCTTGAGCTGGCGCGCCTCACCTGCAAAAACGAGCGGCGGAAATGTAGCGAGCTTGGCTTCCACCTCGGCGAGCTGAGCCTTGTCCGGATACTCGGGAACCTGGACGATCGGCTTCGACCTCCAGCTGTCGGGAGACCAGGGCGCCCGCATGACTTCTCTCCTAAATGGCTCACGCCTGCAGTGGCTCCGCCCGGCCCAACCGGCAAAGCTTGCAGAACATCTCTCAGCACCTGAGGCTAACCAGACGTGTGGCGCTTATATGCCAATCCGGCGCCGCAAGCCAGTGGGCGCTTTGCCCTTCAGCCTGGAAATGAAATCACATCCGCCTTGGAATCGACGATGTGACGTGGCAAGGGTTTCGATCGGTGGCCGCTAGGCCGCCACAAATCCGCGTATCAAATCCGGGGCCTAAACGGGGGGACATGATCCATGCTGCGCTCGGGCTGTTTGTTCATCGCAATGGTGCTGCTCGGTGCAGCTTGGCTGCCGCAGGCAGCTGAAGCACAACGTCACTTTCGGATCTCACATCAGTGGTCAGCGGACATCGACGCCCGCGACCGAGCCGCGCGCGTGTTCGCGACCGAGGTGCAAAAGCGGGTCCCCAGCATCAGCTTCAGCATTCACCCGAAGAGCGAGCTGGGCATCAAGCCCATCGAGCAGTTCGATGCGCTGGTCGACGGGCGCCTCGACCTAGCCATCTATCCCCTCTTCTACGGCACCAAGAAGGTGCCCGAGTTCTCCATCGGCCTGTTGCCCGGAGTGCCCGCCAACACCGAGCTCGCCGGCCTGCTCAAGGGCTCCGAGTTCGAGGAGAAGTTGCAGGCCCTCGCTATGGAAAAGGGCATTCGCATCCTGACATGGTGGTGGCTGGGCGGCGGCGTAGCAGCCCGCGCGCAGGAGTTCGGTGGTCCCGAGACCGTAAAGGACCTGCGGGTGCGCACTGGAGACAAGGCGTTCGACCTCATGATCCAGGCCGCGGGTGGCGAGACGCCCTCGATGCCGTCTACGCAGATCGCTGAGAAAATGGGCGCGGGGGAGCTGGATGCGGCGCTTACCTCCTACGAGTTCCATGTATCCTTCCGGATCTACGAGCACGCACGCTATGCGACCTTCGGAGGATATGGCATCTGGACCTCCTTCCAGCCGCTGATCATGTCGCGAACTGCGTGGGAGTCGCTCACCCCTGAGGAGCAAAAGGCTTTTGAGGAAGCGGCAGAAATTTCAGACATGTACTTCGTCGAAACCCAGCGGGATGCGCTGCAAACGGCTACCGAAACGTTCGAGAAGGCCGGCGCCACGGTCCGGGAGCTGGCTTATGATGAGTACGAGAGCTGGCTGAAGGTCGCCAAGGTCAGCTCCTGGGAAGAGTACCAGAAGATCAGTCCTGTGGCCGCGGACCTCTTCACATCGATGCTCCGCAGCTTCATCGACAGCGATAGGCGCTTGTCGGCCGAGAACAACCAATCAGCTGACGAACAACCTGTACGGGTTCCACAACCGCAGCCGGCCGTGCAGCCCAAAGCTCAGCCCAGATAAGGGCTTCGGCGCAGCGGCAAGTGATCGTCGGGCCCTGGGTCCCCCACTCGGTCCGGCCGGTTTGCCGTACCGAGCCCAGCAGACTGTGTTGATCGAACCTCGGAAGTCTCGCCGCGCGGTGCTCAGCCGATGCGGAGTGATTTTGGCTGCACCGGGAGGGTGACGACAAACTGTGATCCGGGATGAGCATCGCTGACCTCGACGTCGCCTCCGCTTTGGCTCGCTAACGCTCGTACAAGCTCGATGCCCATACCGGAACCATTTCCCAGCCGCTCCATCCCGACCCCGTTGTCGCTGATGGTCAGTCGGTATTCACTGCCGTGCCGGGAAAACGAAACCCGGACGGTGCCTCTTTGGTCGTTGGGAAAGGCGTACTTCAAAGCATTCGTTAGTAGCTCATTGATGATGAGCCCAATCGCGACAGCCTTCTGCAACTTGATCGTATGACTCTCAGCGGACAACTCGATCGCGACCGGCCTCAAGCCAATCAATCCTTGTTTCAGGTCATCGCATAAGTGGCCGATGAAGATTTGGCTGTCGACGACTGCGCCACCACCCACGATGGCGAGCCGCTCATGCACGCGAGCCAGGACGTTGACCCGGTGTGCTGCAGTCATCAACGCCGCCTTGGCAGACGGTTCCTCGGTCGACCTGGCCTGCAGCCTCAGCAAAGAGCTGATCGTCGCCAGGTGGTTGCGCATTCTGTGGGTCAGCTCCGAGAGCAGCACAGCCCGTTCCTGAGCGCTGGCCTCAGCGTTCGCGCGGCTCTCCTCGAGCTTGCCGACGGTGATGTGGAGGCTCTCGATCAGAATGGCCATCAAGAGGCCGACGATCGTAAACAGCCCCAGGGCAACCAGGTCATAAGAGGATTTAAGAGAAAAGGTGTAAAGCGGCGGAATGAGAAAGTAGGCAACGAAGATGCCGCTGAGAACGGTGGCGAATATCCCGTTACCGCGATCGAACAACAACGCACTAACCATAATGGCAGGAAAGAAAAGAAGAAAGGCGTAGCCTTCAAGCCCATATCCAATCGCGAGCCGTGCTAAGAGGGAGAAGACGACAAGCCCGGTTGTGCTCAGAGAGCGAGCCCATGAGGGCCAGGAGCGCGTGCTTCGCAGGATTTTCTCCAACAGCTCCATCTTGAACGAACGCATACTGCATTTGCGCCGTTCCGGCGGATCTCCAGGGCGCAGGTGCTTGCCATACGCCGTTTCGGCAGCGAGCGGAGGCGACCCGTCAGCAACGAAGGGCCCCGCGCAATTCCGATCTTTCCAATTCACCGCAGGCGTGCTCAGCTTAAAAGAAAACTCGGTGCAGGGAGCAGACTTGATGCGATCACTTACGATTGGGGACGTCACCATCACCAGCATCATCGAGCGGGACGGGCCGTGGCGTAAGCCCGAGGATATGTTCCCTGCCTATGACCCGGAGATAGGACGGCGGCATCTGGAGACGCTCGAGCCCGAGATGTTCGATTTCGCATCGGGCAAGATGGTCATGACGTATCAGACGTTCGTCGTCAGAACGCCGCGGCACCTGGTGTTGATTGATACGTGCACGGGTGAAGACAAGGGGTATGCACCCCCCTTCGATTTCCCGAAGCAGCCATGGCTCGACAATTTCAAAGCCGCGGGATTGGACTTCGGCGATATCACGCACGTTTTCTGCACGCACCTCCACATCGACCACTGCGGCTGGAATACCAGGCTCGTCGATGGACGCTGGGTGCCGACGTTCCCGAACGCCAAGTACATCTTCCATAAGGACGAATATGCGTTCTGGGAGCAGGCAACCAAGGAAGGCAAGGATCCGCCCGGAAACGTGTGGACTTACAATTGCCTCCCCATCGTCGAGGCGGGGCAGGCGCTGCTCGTCGACGACAGCTACGAGCTCGACGAGACCTTCACGTTGACGCTGACACCGGGCCACAGCCCGCACCATTGCTGCGTCAATATCAGCTCAAAAGGCCAAAAGGCCATCGTTACCGGCGACCTGTTCCATCACGCTCTGCAATGCCGTGAGCCCAGCTGGTCGACGATCTTCGATTTCGATCACGAGCAAGCCGCAGCGTCCCGCCGCAGCTTTCTTGAGACGGTCGCCGACACGCCGGTTCTCCTTCTGCCGATCCACTTCGTCAGCCCGACCGTTGGCCGCGTCACGCCATACGGCTCCGGATTCGATTACAAGTTCGTCCGCTGATAAACGTTTAACCAATCAACGGAAACGGAACACCGAGACGCTTGGCCGTTTCTTGCAGGGAATGCAACACGTCGGGAGTGAGAGGAACGCCGCGTTCCCTGTTCTCCGCCGCGCGCAAGGCTTCCGGCTCCCCCGGCGAGAGGATGCGATCGAACCCTTCGGCAAGCGGGAGAGCCTTGGCGCGTGCGCTGACCGTGTTCATGCGCTCGATGAACTCGGCCAACGGCATGAACAGATCGGCGCGAATGGCAATGAAGACATGTCCGGCATTCTGAGGGCGTTCGAGATCCTTGAACGGATTGGCGACTTCCCCGCCCATGGCCGCCCCGGTAAACACGCCGCAGAAGACGTCCATCATCCATGACAGCGCCGCGCCTTTGACGCCCCCGAAGGGCAGCATGACGCCGTTGAACGCGGCAGCACCGTCCGTCGTCGGCCTGCCTTCGGCGTCGAGCGCAAGGCCCGGGGGAATCACCTCGCCGCGCTGAGCTGCGAATTTGAGCTTGCCGCGGGCCACTGTAGACATCGCCATATCGACGAGAAACGGCGGACCATCGCCGGTAGGGGCACCGAAGGCCAAGGGGCTGGTGCCGAAGAAGGCTTTCCGCGCCCCCCATGGGAGGCAGGGCCGGCGAAGCATTGGTGAACACTAGCCCGATGCAGCCCGCATCGATCGCCTGCTGCGCGTAGAGCGCTCCCATACCGAAATGCCCGCTGCGCTTCACGCCGACGAGGCCGATGCCGTGCTGGCGTGCGATGTCGATCGCCTCGTCCATCGCACGTGGAGCGACGATCAGGCCCAAACCGTCGTCACCATCCATCAGTGCAGCCGCAGTCGCTACGCGATTGATTTGTATGCTGGGCCGGGCCTTGGCAACCCCGCGTTCAAGACGTTCGCAGTACATCGGGGCACGCACCACCCCGTGCGACCAGACCCCACGCACGTCAGCCGTTACGAGCGCATGAGCCGCGGTCTCGGCATCCTCAGTCAGTCAGACCTTGTGCAGCGAAGAGGTCTTGGACGAAGGACTTGAGGACGTCCACCTGCACGCGCACTGCACTCGCCGAAGCCTCGGGCGGCGCAGGCTGCTGGCTCCCAATTTCCGACCCGCTCATAGGCTTCTGAAATGACTGAACTGCAAGGTCATGTCGCTCCGTCCGGCATTGTTGGACAGGCAGTGAGGAGCCAGAGAGCAACGCGGAGCGATGCTTCTTGACCGCTCCGATATGGAAGCTCCAACCTACCTAGAGGCTAAATGCACCGCCCGCCATCAACCTCCAGCGCCACGCCGGTGATGAATTCAGAAGCCGGGTCAGCCAGGAACAGCGCGGCATTGGCCACATCGCTCGGCTTCGACATGCGGCCGAGCGGGATTGTCGCGAGGAACTTTGCCCGGTTCTCCGGCGTGTCGGGCATGCCCATGAACAGCTCCAACATGCCGGTCTCACCGATGACTGGGTTTATGGCGCAGACTCGGATCTTCTTCGGCGCCAGCTCTGCGGCCATGGATTTCGTCAAGATAATCGCCGCACCTTTGGAGCCATTGTACCAGGTGAGCCCCGGCCGCGGGCGCACGCCGGCTGTCGATGCCGTGTTGATGATGACGCCCCCGCCGCGCTTCTCCATCTCCGGCACGCAGGCCAGCGTCGAGAGGTAGATCGCCTTTACATTGACGTCGAAGATGCGGTCGAACTCCTCCTCGGTGACGTTCAGCAGCCACTGGTTCTTGTGCGTATAGCCGGCGTTGTTGACCATGATATCGACGCCGCCGAACACCTTCACTGTCTCGGCCACCATTGCGTCGACGTCGCTTTTCTTCGAGACGTCGCAGGCGATGTGCGCAGCCGAGTTGCCGATACCGCTGGCGACATCGCGGGCGCCCTGGCCGTTGATGTCGGCGACCATGACCTTGGCGCCCTCTCTTGCGTAAGTCTCAGCGATGGCCTTGCCGAACCCGGATGCGCCGCCGGTGACGATTGCGACCTTGTCCTTGAGCCTCATGTTTCCTCCTTCCTTATTATTCTGATCGGCTTCTTATTCCGTTCGGCTTCGGGCCTCGGCGCTGGACGAGGCAGCGTCACTCGTGTTTCTGCCGCTCGACCATCGCCCGATACGGACTCGCACGGTACGTTCCCAGCACCTTCAGCTCCGAGGAAAAGAACGACAGCTCCTCGAGCGCCAGCCGAACGGGCCGATCCGCCGGATGGCCTTCAATATCGGCATAGAACATCGTCGCCGTGAAGGCGCCGTTGAGCTGGTAGGATTCCAGCTTCGTCATGTTCACGCCATTGGTCGCAAATCCGCCCAAAGCCTTGTAAAGCGCGGCCGGGACGTTCCGAACTCTGAAGATGAACGTGGTGACGAACGGCCCCTGGCCTGGTTCGGCGTCGTCGGGCTCTGCTGCGAGGATGACGAAGCGGGTGGTGTTGTGGGCCTCGTCTTCAATGTCGCTCTTGAGGATCTTGAGGCCATAGATCTCGGCAGCAAGGGTCGATGCAATCGCAGCGAGGCTCAAGTCGTTCCGCTCGCTAACGATCCGGGCCGAGCCCGCAGTGTCCGCCTCGGGCACCGGCTTGAGGCCGAGCCGCCGCAGCGTATTGCGGCATTGCCCCAGCGCCTGCGTGTGGCTCATCACGCTCTTGATCGTCTCGAGGCTTGCCCCCGGCAAAGCCATGAGCTGATGGCGCACGCGCAGGAAGTGCTCGCCGACGATGAAAAGTCCAGCATTCGGCAGCAAGTGGTGGATGTCCGCGACGCGGCCCGCAACCGAGTTCTCGATAGGAATCATCGCGTAGCGTGCGTCACCCGACTTCACCGCGGCCAGCGCATCCTCGAAGGTCGGGCAGGGCATCGGCTCGAGGTCAGGGAAGACCTCGATGCAAGCCATATGCGAGTTGGCGCCTGGTTCGCCCTGATAGGCGATGCGGTCGGCGCCGCCAGTCCTCCGGCTGTGAGCGGCTTGCTGTCCGGGGCGGCTGGCACCGGCCGGAGATCTGGTCCTTGTCTGCGGCATGATGTTCAGGTTCAGGATAGATGGAGCAATGGGCGGGGTTTCGGCTCAGAACTCGGCTCGTGTCAAGCCGCAAGCATCTCGCGCGCCCTCTCCAGATCAGCGGGAGTATCGACACCCAGCGGAACGGTGTCAACGAGCGTCACGTCGATGCGCATGCCGTTCTCGAGCGCGCGGAGCTGCTCGAGTTTTTCACGCTGTTCGAGCGGTGACGGCGGGAGGGCTACGAACCGCTCCAGCGCCGCACGGCGGAAGCCATAGATGCCGATATGATGATAGAGCGGGCCCTCGCCGAAGGGCGCCGTCGCACGGGTGAAGTAGAGCGCGCGGAGCTGACGCGCCCCATCACACCCTATCGAGGTCCCAACGACCTTCACGACGCTCGGAGCGACCCTTTCGTCGGGCTCCCTGATTTCGGCTGCGAGGGTGGTAATATCCGGCCCGGGGTCCATCAGCGGCGCCAGGCATTCGCGGACAAGGCGCGGCTCGAGCGTTGGCAGGTCCCCCTGCAGATTGATTATGAAATCGGCAGCGCCGCTTGCGTCGAGTTTCTGCAATGCTTCGTACACGCGATCCGAGCCGGACGCATGATCCGCACGCGTCAGAACAGCCTCCCCGCCCACATCACGAATAGCGGAAGCGATCTCCTCCGCGTCTGTCGCGACAACAACGCGGCCGACATCGGCCGCCCGCGCACGCTCCCAAACGTGGACGATCATCGGCTTGCCGTGGATGTCCGCCATCGGCTTGCCGGGAAGACGCGTGGCCTGCATACGGGCCGGAATGACGACGAGCGTGCGGGTCATGAGTGTGCAGCTTCGAGCAGGACTGACGTTTTGGCGAGTGACAATTGGTCTCGGCACGAGCGACTGGACCGAACCGCCACCCCGGTTGCATGAAGATTGGGACTTTCTATAGTCGGCCGCCGATCGAGGCACGAGTCATAAGAAGCGACTGGCGCGGGCAGAGGGCTGGGGATTCGATGGATACCAGGGAGTTGAACAAGATCGCCGGGGCTGTAATCGCAGCGCTCCTCCTAATGTTTGGATCGGCGACATTCATCGATATCCAGATGAGCCATAAGCGGCTGGCCAAGCCAGGATACGAGCTGCCGGTCGAGACCACGACTGCCGCGGAGTCGTCCCAAACCTCCGCAGCTGCTGGCCTGAACTTCGAGGAAATTGCCAGTCTGCTGCAGAACGCTAGCGCCGATAGCGGACAGGCGGCGTTCAAGCGCTGCTCGACGTGCCACACGCCTGACAAGGGTGGCCGCAACATGACAGGGCCTAACCTCTGGGGCATTGTCGGCAGACCAAAAGGTTCGCAGGAAGGCTTCAACTACTCGGCAGCCCTGAAGGAAAAGGGCGGCGAGTGGGGTTACGAGGAGCTGGCCAACTTCATCCACAACCCGCGCAGCTACATCCCTGGCAACAAGATGGCGTTTGCCGGCATCAGGGATAATGCGGAAATCGCCGATCTGCTCGCCTACCTGCGGACGTTGAGCGACAATCCGCCGCCGCTGCCAAGCAACTAAGCGGTACTGCAGCGGGCCCTAGCATCGCGGCTCGCGGGGCTATTGGCCAGATTGTGATCGAGCTACGACCGTGTGCGACCCGGCCATAGATTGGCGGGGTCGCTTTTGCTGTTATAACGGCGTCGATGGTTGCTCCGGAGCCACGGAGGCCTCATTTGTTGGCCCGTGCCCCGGCGAGGCATGGGCCAGTGTTCCACCACTTAGGCGGGAGTATCGTGTGGCCACACGCGTCAACGGTAGCATAGGCAGAGGTCTTTTGGCGCTCGCCGCAGCGGCAATGGCCCTTAGCACCGGTGTTGGTAGTCTTTCGGCAGGCAGCGAGACACGGCATCACGCCCTTTCGCTCGTCGGCGAGCCAGCATACGGACCGGATTTCAAACACTTCGACTGGGTCAATCCGGATGCGCCCAAGGGCGGCACCGTGCGCCAGTGGGCCATGGGCTCCTTCGACAGCCTCAACCCATTCTCCGTGCAAGGCAGCACGGCGGCGGGCGTCGGCCTCATCTATGATACATTGATGACCTCGAGCCCAGACGAGCCCTCGACCGAATACGGTCTTGTGGCCGAATGGGTCTCCTTTCCCGACGACTTTTCGAGCGCCACCTTCGGCCTACGCCCGGAAGCCCGCTTTCACGACGGCGAGCCGATCAAGCCGGACGATGTCATCTTCTCGCTCGAAGCCCTCAAGAAGGCGCACCCGCACTACAACGCTTACTACCGTAACGTCGTCCGCGCCGAGAAAACCGGCGACCATGAGGTGACCTTCACCTTCGACCAGAAAGGGAATCGCGAGCTGCCGCAGATCGTCGGCCAGCTCCCCGTGTTGCCCAAGCACTTCTGGGAAGCGACCGGCGCCAACGGCCAGCCGCGCGACCTGTCTCGCAGCACCCTGGAAATCCCGCTCGGCTCCGGGCCCTATAAGATCAAGTCGTTCGATCCGGTCGCAGCATCGTCTACGAGCGGGTGAAGGACTGGTGGGCGAAGGACCTGCCCGTCTCCAAGGGCCAGTGGAACTTCGACGAGTTCATCTTCACCTATTTCCGGGACCGGGTGCCGGCATTCGAGGCCTTCAAAGTCGGCCAGATCGACTACTGGCAAGAGACGAGCGCCAAGGCCTGGGCGACTTCCTACGACTTCGAGGCCGTCCGCCGCGGGCTCGTGAAGAAGGAGGAGATCCCGATCCACCGCGTGACGCCCATGCAGGCGTTCGTCATTGAACCTGCGCCGGCCGCAGTTCCAGGACATCCGCGTGCGCAAGGCCTTCAATCTGGCCTTCGACTTCGAATGGGTGAACAAGAACCTGTTCTTCGACCAGTACAAGCGCGTCGGAAGCTACTTCGGCAATTCCGAGTTGCAGGCAACAGGGCTGCCAACAGGGCGCGAGCTCGAGATCCTGAATGAGATCAAGGATGAAGTTCCGCCGGAAGTGTTCACGACGGAATGGAAGAATCCGGTCAACGCCACACCGCAGGACCAACGCAACAACTTGCGTAAGGCAGCGCAGCTCCTGGCAGAAGCCGGCTGGAAGCCCCAAAATGGGGTGCTGACCAACGCAAAGGGAGAGCAGCTCGCCGTCGAGATTCTGATCGTTCAGCCGGATTTCGAGCGCGTCGTCCTGCCGTTCAAGACGAACCTGGAGCGTTCGGGCGTACGGGTTTCCGTTCGCATCGTCGACACCTCGCAGTACCAGCGGCGCACCGACACCTTCGACTACGACATCATCGTCGACTACTTCCCGCAGTCGAACTCGCCGGGCAACGAGCAGCGCAACTTCTGGGGCTCGGCAGCTGCCGATACGCACGGC
The DNA here is from genome assembly GCA_963786775.1 of uncultured Pseudomonadota bacterium. Taxonomy (GTDB): domain Bacteria; phylum Pseudomonadota; class Alphaproteobacteria; order Rhizobiales; family Hyphomicrobiaceae; genus ZC4RG25. Next base: position 39,106 of record CAWBAM010000017.1, read on the forward strand.
AGCATGAACTCCATCGGCATCAAGAATCCGGCCATCGACAAGCTGATCGACAAGATCATCTACGCCGCGGACCGTGAGGAGCTGGTGGCAGCCACCCGTGCGCTCGACCGCGTGCTGCTGTGGAACTACTACGTCATCCCGCAGTGGCACTCGCCGTTCGACCGCATCGCCGTCTGGGACATGTTTGGTCGGCCGGATAAGCTGCCGGCAGCAGAGCCCCTCGTTCATGCGGGTCTGGTGGCTCGACGCTGAGAAGCAGAAGGAACTCAACGCGAAGCGGGGGCGGGGATGAGACGGGACCGCGAAGCCCTCTACGGCGGCACTCACAATCGGCTGTTGCGCGCCGCGGCGGGTCTTCTGTTCGGGCTCTTCGCCGCCGTGTCCGCGCATCGGCCGATGAGATAGCGAGCCACGGCCTATCAGCATTCGGCGAGCTGAAGTACGGCCCGGACTTTCAGCACTTCGACTACGTCAACCCGAACGCGCCGAAGGGCGGCCGCCTGGCGCACATCGGCCCGGCCGCAACCATCACCTTCGACAGCTTCAACCCATTCATTCTCGACGGGGATGCTGCCCAGGGGCTCGACCTTCTTTTCGACAGCCTCATGGTCCGCGCCATGGACGAGCCGGACGCGGTCTACGGCCTCGTCGCCAAGCGGCCAAGCTTGCAGCCGACCGCAGCTCGGTGACCTTCCAGTTGCGCCCCGAGGCCAAGTTTCGCGACGGCTCACCGGTGACGGCGGAAGATGTCGTCTTCACCTTCAATGTTCTAAAGGACAAGGGACACCCGCATTATCGGATCTGCTGCGAGACGTCGTCCGTGCCGAGGCCCTGGGGCCACAGAAGGTGCGCTACGTCTTCCGGGGAGAGATCGCGCGACCTGCCGCTGACGGTCGCCACGCTGCCCATTCTGTCGAAAGCCTACTATGCGACTCGCGAGTTCGATCAGACGACGCTCGAACCGCCGCTCGGCTCCGGCCCATACCGGATCTCGGACTTCAAGCCGGGCAGCTTCACCACCTTCAAGCGCCGTGAGGACTACTGGGCGAAGGATCTCCCCGTAAACCGCGGGCGCTATAACTTCGACGAGATCCGTTACGAATACTTCCGCGACCGTACCGCCCAGCTCGAAAGCCTGAAGGCGGGCGCCTACGACCTCCGCGAAGAGTTCACCTCCAAGGACTGGGCGACGGCCTACGACATACCCCAGGTGAAGGATGGCCGGATGGTCCTGCTGACCTTGCCTGACGAGAGCCCATCGGCAGCGCAGGGTTTCTTCATCAACAACCGAAAGCCGAAGTTCTCTGACCGGCGCGTGCGTAAGGCGCTCGACTATGCTTTCGATTTCGAGTGGACCAACAACAACCTCTTCTATTCGCTCTATACCCGCACGGCGAGCTACTTCGAGAACTCCGATATGAAGGCCACGGGCAAGCCATCGCCGGAGGAGCTGGCGTTGCTCGAGCCGTATCGCGACCAGCTGCCCCCCGAGGTGTTCGAGGAAGCCTACTCGTCCCCTGTCTCCGACGGATCAGGCTCGGATCGGCGCCTGTTGCGGACGGCGGCCAAGCTTCTGGAAGAAGCCGGTTGGGAGCTCAAGGGTAATCAGCGGGTCAACAAGAACGGCGAAGTGCTCTCGATTGAATTCCTGATTTACGAGCCCACGTTCGAGCGCATCATCGGCCCTTACATCAAGAACCTGAAGTCGTTCGGCATCGACGCCAATATTCGCCGCGTGGACCCGGCCCAGTTCGAGCGGCGTGTGAAGGCGTTCGATTTCGACATCATCACTCAGCGCTTCTCCATGCGGCTGACGCCGGGCGCGGAGCTCCTGAACTTCTTCGGCAGCGAGGCCGCCGATACGGAGGGCAGCTTCAACCGCGCGGGCATCAAGAGCCCCGTCGTCGACGCCCTGGCGATGAAGGCGTTGGAGGCCCAGTCGCGGGAGGAGCTGGTGACGGCCATCCGGGCACTGGACCGCGTGCTGCGCGCGGGCCATTACTGGGTGCCGCAGTGGTACAAAGCGTCCCACCATATCGCGTATTGGAACAAGTTTGGCCGGCCGGAAACCAAGCCGAAATACGACCGCGGCATAGTAGACACGTGGTGGTACGACGCGGAGAAAGCTGCAAAACTTTAGGCTTTACTACGCTCCAGGGCGGAGGGAGCAATAGACGCCGAATGGGCGCATATCTTCTCAAGAGATTACTACTCATATTCCCGACGTTGTTCGGGATCATGGTCATCAGCTTCGCCATCGTGCAGTTCGCCCCAGGCGGGCCGGTGGAGCGGGTGATCGCGCAGATTTCAGGCACGGATGTCGCGGCCACGTCGCGCATCGGCGGCGGTCAGGGCGACGGACTTGCGGGACCCGCGGCCGCGCAACAGGCCGGGCAGGATGCCGTCGGCTCCAAGTATCGCGGCGCCCAGGGCCTCGATCCGGAGTTCATCAAGCAGCTCGAGAAGCAGTTCGGCTTCGACAAGCCGGCGCACGAGCGGTTCTTCATCATGATGAAGAACTTCCTCGTGTTCGACTTCGGCAAGAGCTACTTCCGCGATGTCGGCGTCATCGATCTCATCATCGAGAAGCTGCCGGTGTCGATCTCGCTCGGCCTCTGGATGACGCTGCTAACCTACCTCATTTCGATCCCGCTCGGCATCCGCAAGGCCGTCCGCGACGGCGAGCGGTTCGACATCTGGACCAGCGGCTTCCTGGTGGTCGGCTACGCCGTTCCGGGCTTCCTCGTGGCGGTGTTGCTACTCGTGCTGTTCGCCGGCGGCTCGTTTTTCCAGTGGTTCCCCTCGCGGGGCCTCACATCGGACTACTGGGATGAGCTGACGCTGTGGGGCAAGGTCATCGACTACTTCTGGCACTTGGTGCTGCCGATCACCGCGATGGCGCTCGGCGCCTTCACGACAATGACCTTCCTCACCAAGAACTCGTTCCTTGACGAGATCCGGAAGCAGTACGTCGTCACCGCGCGGGCCAAAGGGCTGAACGAGAGACAAGTACTCTACGGCCACGTATTTCGGAACGCGATGCTGCTGATCATCGCCGGTTTTCCCGGCGCCTTTATCAGCGCCTTCTTCACCGGCTCGTTGCTGATCGAAACCATCTTCTCGCTGGACGGTCTGGGGCTGCTCGGCTTCGAGAGCATCATCAACCGCGATTATCCTGTCGTGTTCGCGACCCTCTACATCTTCTCGCTGGTCGGCCTGGTGGTGAACCTGATCTCGGACTTCGTCTACACGCTGATCGATCCGCGGATCGATTTCGAGAGCCGGGAGGTCTGAGCCATGGACATGCGCACAGACGACAAGTTGAAGACAATTGCGCCCGGCGAGAACGCGGCCAGCATCGAGGTCCAGAGAAAATTCGACACGCCCGGCTTCCAGCGCCAGCCGACCTCGTGGATCGGTCGCAAGCGTGGCGCGCCGGCGATTCACGCTGTCTCCCATCAACCGGCGGCGTTGGGAAAACTTCAAAGCCAACCGGCGCGGCTATTGGAGCTTCTGGATCTTCCTCGTGCTCTTCGTGCTGAGCCTTGGCGCGGAGTTTATCGCCAACGACAAGCCGCTGCTCGTCTCCTACAAAGGCGAGCTGCTTTTCCCGGTGCTGGTCGACTATCCGGAGTCGAAGTTCGGCGGCTTCCTGGCGACGACGGACTACAAGGACCCGTTCATCATCGAGGAGATCGAGAGCAACGGCTGGATGATCTGGCCGCCGATCCGCTACTCCTACACCTCGATCAACAAGGATTATCCGCGCATCAAGGGCCCTGAGGACCGCTGCCTCGGCTTCCCGGCGCCCCCGCTCTGGGCGACAAGCGCAGAGCTGTGCGAGGCGCCAGCCGATCAGCTGGCGCGATTTAATGAGCTTGGCAACCGCAACTGGCTCGGCACCGACGACCAGGGCCGCGATGTGCTTGCCCGCGTGATCTACGGCTTCCGCATCTCGGTGCTGTTCGGACTTCTGCTGACGTTCTTTTCGTCGGTCATCGGCATCACGGCAGGTGCGGTGCAGGGCTATTTCGGCGGGCGGGTCGACCTCTTCTTCCAGCGCGTGCTGGAGATCTGGTCGTCGATCCCGTCGCTTTACGTGCTGATCATCATCTCGTCGGTACTGGTGCCAGGCTTCTGGACGCTACTCGGCGTGCTGCTGCTGTTCCAGTGGGTGTCGCTCGTGGGCGTGGTGCGGGCGGAGTTCCTGCGGGCCCGCAACTTCGAGTACGTGACGGCGGCCCGCGCGCTCGGCCTCTCCGACCGCAAGATCATGTTCAAGCACCTGCTGCCGAACGCGATGGTGGCCACACTAACGTTCCTGCCCTTCAACCTGTCGGGCAGCATCACGGCGCTGACCGCACTCGACTTCCTCGGACTCGGTTTGCCGCCCGGCTCGCCGTCGCTCGGTGAGTTACTGGCCCAGGGCAAGGCGAACCTGCAGGCCCCGTGGCTCGGGCTGACGGCCTTCTTCACGCTCGCCACGCTGTTGAGCCTGCTCATCTTCATCGGCGAGGCCGTGCGCGACGCGCTCGATCCGCGCAAGACATTCCGGTGAGGTCAGGATGAAGACTGGTCACCCCCTCGTCCAAGTTCGCGACCTTTCGGTCGCATTCCGGTCGGGCGACACCACAAGTCTCGCCGTCAAAGGCGTTTCGTTCGAGATCAACAAGGGCGAGACGGTCGCCCTCGTCGGCGAGTCGGGCTCGGGCAAGACGGTGTCCGCCCTGTCGATCATGCGGCTCCTCCCCTACCCTGCCGCCTCGCACCCGTCAGGCGAGATCATCTACAATGGCAAGGACCTGCTGAAGGTCTCCGAGGCGGAGATGCGGGACATCCGTGGTGCGCGGATCTCGATCATCTTCCAGGAGCCGATGACCTCGCTCAATCCGCTGCACACCATCGAGAAGCAGGTGGGCGAGGTGCTGAAGCTGCACCGGGGCATGGACGACAAGGCCATCCGCGCGCGCGTGCTGGAGCTGCTGCGCCGCGTCGGCCTGCGTGATCCTGAGAAGCGCCTTTCCGCCTTCCCGCACCAGCTTTCAGGTGGTCAGCGCCAGCGCGTCATGATCGCAATGGCGCTCGCCAACGAGCCGGACCTGCTGATTGCCGACGAGCCGACGACCGCGCTCGACGTCACCATCCAGGCGCAGATCCTGGAGCTTCTGAAGGAGCTGCAGTCCGAGCTCGGCATGGCCATGCTGCTCATCACGCACGATCTCGGCATCGTGCGGAAGATGGCCGAGCGCGTCTACGTGATGAACAACGGCAAGGTGGTGGAGGAAGGCAAGACCGCGGACATCTTCGCCGACCCGAAGCACCCCTACACGCGCCATCTGATCAGCGCCGAGCCAAAGGGCGAGCCGCCGCCGATGGATCCGACTGCCCCGATTGTGGTCCAGACGGACGATCTCAAGGTCTGGTTCCCCATCCGCAAGGGCCTGTTGCGGCGAACGGTCGACCACGTAAAGGCGGTGGATGGACTGTCGCTCAAGCTGCGCGCCGGCGCAAACGCTGGGCGTCGTCGGCGAGTCTGGCTCGGGCAAGACGACGCTCGGCCTTGCCATCATGCGCCTCATCTCCTCGAAGGGACAGGTGGCCTACCTCGGCAAGCGCATCGACGGCCTCAACTCGAAAGCCATGCGGCCGCTGCGCAAGGAGATGCAGATCGTCTTCCAGGACCCGTATGGTTCACTGTCTCCTCGCCTCTCGGTCGGGCAGATCATCGAGGAAGGCCTGCTCATCCAGCAGCCGCGACCTGAGTTATGATGAGCGCCGCGCCCGCGTCGCTCAGGCATTGAGCGAGGTCGGCCTCGACCCCGAAGCCCAGGACCGCTACCCGCACGAGTTTTCCGGCGGCCAGCGCCAGCGCATCGCCATTGCGCGCGCCATGGTGCTCGAGCCGAAGTTCGTCATGCTGGACGAGCCGACGAGCGCCCTCGACATGTCCGTGCAGGCGCAAATCGTTGATCTGCTTCGGGACTTGCAGCAGCGGCACAATCTGGCCTACCTGTTCATCAGTCACGACCTGAAGGTCGTGCGGGCGCTGTCGAGCTACGTCATCGTGATGCGCAACGGCAAGGTGGTGGAGGAAGGTCCCGCTGAGGAGATCTTCCGCGCACCGAAGTCCGACTACACGAAGGCCCTGCTCGCAGCCGCATTCGACCTCAAGGTCGAGCATCGCGGAGCGCTCGCCGTCTGAGCCGATCGAAGCGGGGGGAGCGATGGCGCTGCTCATCATAGGAAGCCAGCGGACGGAGGAGTTTGCAGCCGCAGCGCGGGCGTTGAACGCCGGCCTCGACATCCGAGTGTGGCCCGAGGCGGGGCGCGTCGAGGACATCCGTTACGCGCTCGCTTGGGGGCCGCCCATGGGCGTGCTCAAGACCTTCCCTAATCTCGAGCTCATCATCTCCGTCGGGGCGGGCGTCGACCATTTGTTGAAGGACCCCGAGCTGCCGGACGTTCCCATCGTGCGCTTTGTCGATCCCGACCTGACAAGCCGCATGGTGGGCTACCTCGTGCTGCACGTGCTGTTCCACACCCGCCGCATGTGCGAGTTCCTGGAGCTGCAGCGGCAGCGCAAATGGGAGTATCGCGGCGAGCCCGCGATGCACGAGGTGCGCGTCGGCCTGATGGGGCTCGGAGTCATGGGTGAGGCAGACTGCGAAGGCGCTAAAGCCTCTCGGCTTCCAGCTCCGCGGCTGGAGCCGCAGCCAGAAGAGCATCGAAGGCGTGGAGTGCTACGCTGGACAGGAAGGCTTCGATGCATTTCTCGCCGGCACCGATATCCTCGCCTGCACGCTGCCGCTAACGCCTGAGACCCGGGGAATCATCAACCGCGACCTCCTCCGCAGGCTATCCCAGCAGGGACGGCATCCGCAGTTGCCGGGCCCCGTTCTCATCAACGCGGGGCGCGGGGGGCTGCAGGTTGAAGCCGACATCCTCACTGCACTCGATGCCGGCGAGCTGTATGCGGCCTCTCTCGATGTTTTCGAGACCGAGCCGCTGCCGGAGACGAGTCCACTCTGGAGCCACCCACGAGTCATCGTTACGCCGCACAACGCAGCCGAAACCACGCCCGAGGCCATCTCTCGCTACATGCTGCGCCAGATCAGGCGCCATCAGGCCGGAGAGCCGCTGGAAAACTTGGTAGATCGTGCGCGGGGGTACTAAGTCAAAAGTTCAGTGGAATTAAACCGTTTGAGCAGATGATCTGCTACTTGCGGGCGACTCGCGGTAGGCTCCCGCCAACAACACGATCCTCCCTGCTCGACGGCCTGGAATGTCATCCGACGATACCTTTCGCAGACAGCTCAAACACGTCATTGCTGCACTCGAGACCTGGGCAAAGGAGATGGCGCCCTGGGCCAAAATCGAGCTGGGCCCCATAGACGGCGCGTGGCGCATCAGTGCTGTTCCGCACGCCCCCACAGCGTGCCCCTTCGAAATCATCCTCCGCCCTGATCGCAAGTTCGACATTATCGTTGGCGGCGAGATCTACGAGGACCAACCGTTCGATGCACTAACCGACATTCCTCAGATGGTCCGTTCCATCTCCAACGGTCGCGTCTTGATCCGCCGCTGGAGAGGACAGGCGACCGGGATACTGTACAGCACAGAAACATTGATTGATCTGCCGGGGACGAACGAAGGCCATTTCCGGCGGCCCAACCCTGACGCTCCTTCGATCGAAGGCGTCGAGGTGGAGGCTGAGGTAGAGGCCTTTGCGCCGTATCGGCGGTGACGATGCTGATTGAGCGCGTTCCGCGCCGGATCTGTTCGTCGGCATGCGAGCCGAACTGAGCGGCGTCCGGGCTTAGACGCCGTTCGCTCGACCACGCGGCCCCCTTCACGGGGCACGGATGCTAGCCACTGTACGCCGATAGGGCCGGCAGGCGCTTGATGGCCGCGATCTCGCAGCCGGTCTTGGATATCCGCTGGGCCGCCTCCGCCAATGGCTCAATGGTGACAGCCATATGATGGGCGTTCGCGTGCACCATCATGACGGCATCACACATGATGCCCACGTGACCAGGCCAGAAAACGAGATCGCCGCGCTGCAGACCGTCTAGGTTGGGCGTTATCGGGATAGGGTCACCGAGCTCGGCCTGCTGCATGTCTGTATCGCGCGGCGCCTTAGACCTGCAGCCTCCATCGAGATCTGCACCAGACCGGAGCAGTCGATACCGACCCGTGTGCGGCCGCCCCAAAGATACGGCGTGCCGATGAACCGCTCGGCGACGTCCACGAAGTCTCGCGCCCCGCGGGCCAGCTCCGTCACGTGCCGGTCCACGACAAAACCCCCGCCGGCCAGCTTGTAGAAGCGGTCGACCTTCTCCTCCACTGCGAGATGAGCGTTGATGCTGAGGTGCATGATCGGGGGCGACTTGATGTCGGGCACCGGGTAGAGGAACGTCCCGAGGGCGGAGACCCTGTGCGTCGCCGGCCGGATTTCCGCGGAAAGCGCGTTTGCGGGCACGTAGCCGACGTAGCCGTCACGCTCGAGCTGGATCCAGGCCCAGCCGTCCGCCTCGTCGTAGACGGTGAGGACTTCGCCAAACAGCGCCTCCGTGTCGAGCCCTGCAGTCGCAGCCGGGCGTCGCCGGAGGGCAACTGCGGTGCGGATCACCTGCTTTTTCGTGCCGGCGACAAAGCGCGGAGCCTCGACCTTTCCGCGCAGGGACTCAGCTGCCAGATCTTCACGGTATGCATTGAGCCGCGGATCGAGGCGCGGCTTCTCTACGTCTGCCTTCACGACCTCTTTCCCGTTGCTGGTTTGTAGGCGCGCCGTAGCACCTCGAAGACGGCACGCGCGGTCTGGGGCTCACCGCCTTTCGGGCCAAGCGGCCGAGCCGCTGGGCGCCAGCCGTAGATGTCGAGGTGCGCGTACGTGCCTGCGTTGCGTACGAAGCGGCGCAGGAACAGCGCCGCAGTCACGAGCCGGCGAAGGGCCCGTCGGAAACGTTGCTCATGTCCGCCACCTCGCTGTCGAGGTTGCGTTCGTAGCCGCTCCAAAACGGCATGCGCCACATGGGATCGCCGATGGCCATGCCGGTCGACATCAGCTCCGACGCGAACGCGTCGTCGTCCGTATAGAGTGGCGGCACGTCAGGACCGAGCGCCACGCGCGCAGCGCCCGTCAGGGTAGCGAACGAGATGAGCCGTCGGGTTTCTCCTCGTCGGCGAGCGTAAGGGCATCGGCCAGAACCAGGCGGCCTTCGGCATCGGTGTTGCCAATCTCGATCGTCTTGCCTGAGCGACTGCGCAGCACATCACCAGGACGGAAGGCGTCGCCGCTGATGCTGTTCTCGGCCGCCGCGATGAGCACGCGCAGGCGCACCGGTAAAGCCTGAGCCCCATAATCATGTGCGCGAGCGCAAGCGCCGCCGCGGCACCGCCCATGTCCTTCTTCATCAGCAACATGGCGTTCGCTGGCTTCACGTCGAGCCCGCCCGTATCAAAACAAATGCCCTTGCCAACCAGCGTCACCTTGGGGCGCGTCAGGAGCGCCCCGACGAGGTCGATCAACCGCGGCGGCCGGTCGCTCGCGCGGCCGACCGCGTGGATCAACGGAAAGCCGGCTGCGAGCTCACTGCCTGCGATCACGTCGATGTTTGCCCCGTGCTGTTCGGCGAGATTGCGGGCGGCCGCTTCGAGCTCCGCGGGTCCAAGGTCGCTCGCCGGCGTGTTGATGAGATCGCGCCCGAGCCAGACCCCCTCGACAATCCGCTCGACCACAGAGCGATCAGCGCCGGCCGGAAGTGCCAGGCTGGGCGGCGGCTCATTGTTGTTGTTCGACTTGTATCGACGATACCGATAAGCGCCCGAGTTCCCCATGCGACGGCCGCAAGTTCCGGTGCATCGACGGCCTCTGCGAAGCGGTACTGTCCCGGTGGCAAACTGGAGGCGAGCTGGCCCGCAAGCAGGATCGAGGGGCCGCACGGTTCGCCCTTCTCGCCGTTCCCGATACCAAGCACCACGGCAGCGATTTCACCGTCTGCTCCCGGCACAGCGAGGTGCTTCTTCGCGCTCCCTTTAAAGCCCATGGAGCGGAGCCATGATTGCTGTATGGCCGTCAGGCCCTCAATGCTGTCGAGAGCTTGGTCCTCCCGCACCAGCCAAATTGGCCGTGCCTCCCGGCTTTGATCCGCGTCGAGGAAAAGGTCGTCGGGCAGAACTCTACTTTGGCTTGTATCGCGCATTGTGGTGTTCGCTGTACCGGCTATGGATCCCATTGAAAACGGATCGTGCCAGCAAGGCCAGCGTAGCGCCTGCGACATAGCACATCAGCCCGTGCACTCCTGCAACGGGAGAGCCGAAACGATGCTTCAAGCTGCGAGGGCAGTCGCTCGCGTAACCTCTTGCACTTGCCTTGCCGAGGCCGCCTGAGCAGTATCCGCGGGACGAAGCGGCGGGCGCGAGCCGCGTGATCTGCTCTCGCGCCTGTCTGCGTGTGGATGCGTTTCTTGATCCGGGAATTCCGCCGGAATTCGTAAAGCCGAGGGAAGAAATGGCCGACCGCAAGTCCTTTGTATCGATCCTCAGAGCCGTTGCGGTCGCTGTCACCGTAGTGGTTGCCGGTTCAGCCCCTGCAACGCTTGCCCAAGAAGCGAAGCCGGCCGAGGTCTCGACCAGACTGCCACCCGACGTGGTTACGGAGCACGTGCTGGAGCTGCCGGACCGCACGCTTCGATTCAAGGCAACGGCGGGGTCCATTCCCATCACGAACTCCAAGGGCAAGGTGCTGGCGGAGATGGGCTACATCTCCTACACGCTCGACGGCATGCGAGCCGGCCAACGGCCTGTGACGTTTGTGCTGAACGGCGGTCCGGGGGCCTCGTCCGCATGGCTTCACATCGGCTCGCTCGGGCCCTGGCGCATCGATATGGAAAAGGCCGCAGCCTCGCCCTCGGCCCCCGTGCCGCTGCTTCCCAACGCCGAAACCTGGCTCGACTTCACCGATCTCGTTTTCATCGATCCGGTCGGCACGGGCTTCAGCCAGATGGTTGCCGAAGGATCTGACGCCAGCGAAGAGGAGCGAGATCGCCGGCGGACAGGTCGCTCAGGTAGCCGCGAGGACGGCGGCCCGTCCTACTTCTGGTCGCTCGAGGGGGACATCGAATCCATTTCTGAGTTCATCCAGAAGTGGGTCTACAAGAACGATCGGCTCGCCTCTCCGAAGCTGTTCGTCGGCGAAAGCTATGGCGGTTTTCGCGGGCCGAAAATCGCTCACAGTCTGCAAACCGAGCGCGGGATTGCGCTCAACGCGCTGATCCTTGTCTCGCCGGTGCTGGATTTCGCGAGCCGGCGCCACAGCTATCCGCCGCTGGCCTACGTCGGGCTGCTACCGTCCCTTGCGGCTGCGGAAATGGAGCGCCACAGCGAGGAGATTACGCGCGAAGCCCTGAGAGATGTCGAGGAATACGCCAGGGGAGATTACCTGAGAGATCTCATGCGGGGTCCGAGGGATACTGCTGCGATGGATCGCATCGCCTCCAAGGTCGCCGAGATCACGGGCCTCCCCGAGGAAACGGTGAGACGCTACGGCGGCAGGATCAGCGGCAGCATCTACAGTGACGAGGTGAACCGACCCAAAGGCAGGATCGCAAGTCTTTACGACGCGAGCATCACAGCGCTCGACCCGGAGCCGCACGCGCAGCGCGCACGCTATCGCGACCCCTTCACTACGGCGCTCAAGGCTCCTCTCACGAGCGCCATGCTCCAGCTGTACACCTCTAAGCTGAACTACCGCACCGATCGCTCATACGAGGATCTGAGCGGACGCGTGAACCGTAACTGGATCTGGGGCAACTCTCCCACTCCGCCCGAGTCCGTAAGCGAGCTCCGGGAGATCTTGGCGCTTGATGAGCGCCTTCGCGTGCTAGTGGCGCACGGGTTTACAGACCTCGTGACACCCTACTTCGCAAGCGAGCTCGTTCTCGATCAGCTTCCGGCCTATGGCGACCGGCAGCGCGTGACCAGCATCGTCTATCCTGGCGGCCATATGTTCTACAGCCGCGATGGATCGCGAAAAGCATTCCGCGAGGACGCGTTCAATCTCGTCGAACGAATTATCGTCGAGGCGAATGCGATCAAACTAGAAGACAAGATCGAGTCTCGAGAACAGGACACGGCCCCTACGGATCCGACTGCTCAGCCGGACCACCGTCCGGCGGAGCAGCCTGCTCTACCTGGCCCGAATAGATCCTGAAGGGAGAACATCTCTTTTCTTCTTGCTCTAGAGCTCTTCCGGGCAGCGCCGCGCAAGCAAACTCACGCCGGCGCAATCCAAACGTGATTGTCGTGAAAAGCGGCGCCGCCATAGGGGGCCGCCTGGATGGCGCTCGTGAGTGTGTTGATGCCTTCTTCGCCCTCGAAGTCGGCATTCGGCGCGATGCTCTCGACGATGACGACGCCGCGTTGCACGCCCGCAAAGGCCTCAGCATGGATCAGGATTTCCCCGCGCTCATTACCCATGCGGATGCGCGCACCATCACTGATCCCCAAGGCCGCCAGATCATCCGGGTGCATCTTCGCCCTAGGGCGACCCTCCCTGGCGCGGCTCGAAGGCATCTCATTGAACGACGAGTTGAGATAGCTGCGCGCGGGCGAAGTTGCGAGCTTGAACGGATGCTTCTCATCCGCCTTTTCGTTCACGTCCCAATGGTCGGGCAGTGATGGCGGCAGGTGCGACAGGCCCCAATCGTGCCTGCGCCCAACCGGCACATCGGCCCAGTTGGGCCGGAAACGAAATTTCCCGTCGGGATAGCCAAATCCGTTGAGGAAGTGCGAGGTCTCGAAATCCGGCTGGCAATCGATCCATTTCTTTTCTTCCAGCTCCTCCAGCGTGCCCCAGCCGGATTTGCGCAGCGTCCAATCGATCAACTCGCGCGGGGTCATCTCAAAGCCGGGGTGCTTCGCCCCGACACGCTTGGCCAGCTCGACAATGACGTCGTGGTTCGAGCGGCACTCGCCCGGCGGCTCTATGAGCTTCGGGCCGAACAGAATGCTCTGCTGCCCGCCCGCCTGATAGAGGTCGTCGTGCTCGAGAAACATGGTCGCCGGCAGCACGATATCGGCCATCTGGGCCGTCGGCGTCATGAACTGTTCGTGCACGCATACGAACAGGTCCTCGCGCATGAAGCCCTTTTTGACGAGCCGCTGCTCAGGCGCGACCTGCACCGGGTTCATGTTCTGGATGAAAAGCGCCGTAATGGGCGGGCCGTCGCCGATGTCGTATCGGGTTGCCCGTCAGCACCGGTCCGATGCGTGACATATCGAGCACGCGCACACTGGGATCGCGGACATCGAGCCCCTCGATCATCGTCTTGTCCCAGTGGAAGATCGCGCCGTTGTTGTGGAACGCCCCACCGCCCTCGTGGAGCCAAGAGCCGGTGACAGACGCGATGCACGAGGCTGCGTGCATATTGATCGCGCCGTTGCGCTGGCGGGAGAAGCCATAGCCGAGCCGCAGATAGGTGCGCGGCGTCGTGCCGATCATGCGCGCGAACGTTTCGATCTCCTCGACCGAAAGCCCCGTGATGGCGCTCGCCCACTCCGGCGTCCGCGTTCTTAAGTGCGCCTCGAGCTCGCGCGGACAGTCCGTGTAACGCTCCATGTATGGCCAGTTCGCATACCCATCGCGGAACAGCACATGCATGACGGCGCAGGCAAGCGCACCATCCGTGCCCGGACGCAGGCAAAGTGCGAGGTCCGCCTGCTCCATCGTGCCGTTGCGGTAGATATCGATGGCGACGATCTTGGCGCCCCGCTCCTTCCGCGCCCGGACGGCATGGGTCATCACGTTGACCTGCGTGTTGACCGGGTTCGTTCCCCAGATCACGACGAGGTCGGACTTGGCCATCTCGCGCGGATCGGGACCTGCAAGCTTGCCGGTGCCGGCGACAAACCCGGTCCAGGCCAGCGTCGTGCAGATCGACGCGAACATATCGGAGTAGCGCTTGGCGTGCCTGAGCCGGTTGATGCCGTCGCGCATCACGAGGCCCATGGTGCCCGCGTAGTAGTAGGGCCAGACCGCTTCCGGGCCATACTTGTGCTCCGCCGCGAGCATCGCCTCCGCGGTGATGTCGAGCGCATCTTTCCAGGAGATCCGCTCGAACTCGCGCGATCCCTTGGGGCCCTTGCGCCGCAGCGGATAGAGCAGGCGGTCAGGATGGTGGACGCGCTCGGCGTAGCGCGAGACCTTCGAGCAGATGACGCCGGCCGTGTAGGTGTTCTCCTTCGACCCGCGGATTCGGCCGATGCGGCCGTTCCCGAGCAGCTCCACTTCGAGTGCACAGGTCGACGGGCAGTCGTGCGGGCAGGCCGAATAGCCGATCGGAACCTGGGCGTCCATGTTTCGTTCCAATCAATATCGCACCAGATCTGACGCTAACGGCTTTCGCGACGGAGTGAAAGCGAAACGGAGCGGGGTCGCACGGAACGTTAGTTGTATGGATGGGATACCTGCCAGGCTCAGTGCGCCTGGCGAATGGAGTTGATCATGAGACTTTTTCTTGCCGCCCTGATCGCGCTTGGCGCTTTCGCCGTCGTTCCGGATGATGCAGATGCGCGCAAAAGAGCCCGCGCGCCTTACGCCTACCGCGACTACGGGCCACCCCCGCCATGGGCTTATGCGCCGCCTCCGCCCCGCTATGGGTATCGGTATCGCGAATCAGAGCAGTCCAACTCGATGGAATGCATTGAAGCCCGCAATCTCGATCCTGGCGGCGATTACGCGAGTTATCCCTGCTGGGCACAACGGGCGCTGGCGCCGAAGAAACACCTCTAAGGTGCAGTCTCGCTAATCAGGCATGAAGGGCAGGTCGGTCGCGTCCGACTTGGCGCCAAGTTGCGTCAGAAGACAGTGCACCTGGCCCCGGTGGTGCGTCTGATGATTGAAGAGGTGCATGACCAATAGGCCTCTGGGCCGGGTCAGCTCACGGCCGCTCGCACCCGAGTACCACGTGAGGTCGCCCTGGAGCGCTTCTGGCTCCAGATGCTCAGCCCAATCGATAAGCGCATCATCGGTCACTTGGCGCTCGCGTTTCAGCTCGTCCCAGCTTTCGACGTAGACAAGTGATTCCGCGATGCTCTTCACCGTCGGGGCCGGCCACCCCGCAAGCCGGTGCATCCAGATTCGTCCGCCCAGAGCACGTGGCTGAGCGTGGCGTGGATGGAGCCGAAGAAGGCTCCGCGCGGCTCCTTGCGTACGGTGTCATTAAGGGTGTCCGCGGCAGCATAGATCGAGCGATTTTGCCAGCGGTTGTATCGGGCCATGACCTGAACATACGCTGGCTTGATCATTGTTCGCCCCGGGCTCTTGATCCTCGCTACCCGACGATCTCCTCGGGGGAGAAGTTGAGAGCAATCTCGCGTTCCGCGGAGGCGGGGCTATCGGAGCCGTGAACCGAATTCTCGCCCACTGAGCGGCCATAGAGCTTGCGGATGGTGCCTTCGGCCGCCTTGGCCGGATCGGTCGCACCCATGACCTCGCGGTACTTGGCGATCGCGTTCTCGCCCTCGAGCACCTGAACGACAATTGGGCCGGAGCTCATGTAATCGCACAGCTCGTCATAAAACGGTCGTCCTTTGTGCTCCTCGTAGAACTTCTCGGCCTGCGCCCTGGTCCAGCGCACGCGCTTCTGCGCTATGATGCGAAGCCCGGCCTTCTCGATCAGTGCGTTGATTGCGCCGGTCAGGTTCCGCTCGGTCGCATCCGGCTTGATGATGGATAAAGTACGCTCGATGGCCATGCTGCCCTCTTATTCGCTACTGTCCGCTGGTTGGCGCCGGGTTATAGCCGTCGGTCAGCAGGCCAGCAAGGGAGGCTTGCCATGAAACCGCCCAGGGAAAGGACGCATTAGTCTTGCCGGCGCTGGAGATATGAGACTATCAACGGGAGGTTGATGGTGCCGCGCTTGTGGGTCATTGCCGGTAAACCATTCCAGCGATTGCCGATCAAGCCGTCCAAACCTGCCGTTGCTCCCGAGGCGAGGACGACCTTATGCTCGGAACCGATGTATGCGATAAGGCTGTAAGCGAGCGATGGCGGGGGCTGATCCTCAGATAGAGTGGTATATCGCGCGAGACGGACAGCAGTACGGGCCCTTGACGGACCTGGAAATGCGGAAGTTCGTCGAGCTCGGGCATCTGCGCCCGACCGATCTCGTGTGGCGCTACGGTTTTCCGGATTGGCGAGCCGCGCCCGCCGTATTTCCCACGACAATCCCCCCACGGCCGGAGCCGCCACGTCCGTCTCATCGGCCACAAGGGCAGACCCACTACGCCCAAGACGGGCAGCGGCAAGCTCAGCGCGCTGCTCCGCGCGAGCGACACTACGCTCGTCCCGAGCCTGCTCGGGCAACCACAGCTCCAGTCGCAGTCTCCGAACCCTACGAGCACGACCTTGGGGACGACGACGACTTCGATGACGATTATCCGCCGGAGAGACCGCGTCGGAGCTGGAAGCGGGTCGCGATCGTCACCGTCCTGGTCGCACTTCTCGGCGGCGCGCTCTGGCTCGCGATGGATCTCATTCCGAGCCCAACCAGGCTCGTGGCGCTCATCCAAACTCCCGGAGCGTCCGTAAACCCATCCGCTGACGAGAGCTCCAACGCCGCTGATAGCGAAACGGGATCGCCCGAAGTCACGCCGACGGCCGCCATTGGCCCCGATCAACTCGACGTCGAGTCCCAGCAGGGGCAGCTTTGGCAGCTCCTCAAGCAGGAGTTCCCCGATTGGTACGACCAGCAGCTCCAGGAAGCTGCGCGGCTCAGATCGGAAGGCGTCGATCGTTCCGTGATCGCGCGGCGCCTGACCGAGGCTGTCGTCGCCTTACGCCGGCAGAATGCCAAGCATGCGCTCGCTGCTTCCCCCGAGGCACTGCACACCATTGCGGACAGCTTTCTCAACAACTTGCAGCACCTTTCCCAGCAGAACGATCAGGCCTGCTTTCACTTCATTAACCACGGGGAGACGAGCCCTCACATCATTGAATTGATGGGCGTGCGCGAGCATGCAGAAGTGCTGCAGCGCCTGGCCATAGCCGTGTTCAAAGCGATTGTGGAGGGTCGGCGCTCGCCGCAAATGCACTTGCCGCCCCGTGATTCGGATTATCAGGAGGTCAAACAGGCTCTGATCGAGCGGGGCTGGACCAATCGGGAAATGCAGTTGTTTTCGAACCAGAATGCACTCGGTCAGGCACCGCCTCAGCTCGTCTGCAAGCTGGTGCAGGACTGGTTCGCAGCGCAGCTTTCCCTCTCCGACGAGAATGTCCGACTGCGCTTGCTCTACGTATCTCTTAGGCCGGTCGTGGGGGGATGAGGCGCCCGTCCGACTCGGGCACCCCAGGGCCGCTCAAGCGGCCTTCGCCTTTGTCTTGGACGTTCCGGTCCGCTCGATCCAGTTCGCAAAGCGGTCGATCCAGGCGTTCAGGAAATCCTTCGTTTCGCCTGGCACGACATTGTTGTTCTCGTCGAACAGCTCGGGCTTGTACGTGAAATAGACCTCCGGCTGACCCATCAAAATCGTATCCACTACGGTCAGCAGCGCTTTTAGAGAGTTCTGGCCTGCCGCCGTACCAATCGCGCCTGGCGTTGCTCCGATCACGGCTGAAGGCTTGCCTGACCAGGAGTTCTGCCCCCAAGGGCGCGTGCCCCAGTCGATGGCGTTCTTGATGGCGGGCGAGAAGTAACGGTTGTACTCCGGCGTCACGAACAGAACAGCATCAGCCGCCTCGACCTCCCTCTTCATGCGCAATACCGACTGAGGCGGATCGGCCCAAAGGTCATCGTTGTAAAGCGGCAGATCACCAATCTCCACGAAGCGGAAATCCAAGCGGCCGGCTGCCAGCTTTGCCAGACTCTCGGCGAACTTCCGGTTGATCGAGTCCCGACGCAGAGAGCCGACGAGCACAGCAACAGTCTTCATAGGAGCCTCCGTATAAAAAGGTTACTTGCTTTACATGTGAGACTGTGCTCCCTTCCACAAGACGGCACTTTTTCGAGACCTAGGCACCCGTATGGAACCATGTGAAGGCTATGTTCCTGGCCAGTGTCGGCTCGTGAACGACGTGATCTCGCTCGTTGGCGACAAGTGGAGCGTGCTGATCATCATGCTGCTGGGCCAGGGCAAGAGGCGCTTCAGCGAGATCAAGCGCTCGGTCGACGGCATCTCGCAGAAGATGCTGACGGTTACGCTGCGCGGCCTGGAGCGCGACGGCTACGTAACGAGAACCGTCTACCCGACGATCCCGCCGAAGGTCGAATATGAGCTGACGGACCTCGGGCGAGATCTGTTGGTGCCGCTGCGCGCGCTCGGGCAGTGGGCCGTCGCCAATCACGGACGGGTAACCGCCGCTCGTGCCGCCTACGACCAGCGGTCTGCACGGGAGGCGGCAGAGTAGCCCTCAGGGCAATATCGGTCCCAATGCCATGATTTGAGCTGCCGGGTTTCTGCCGCGCCAAGGTGACAAGCAGTGGCTCAGCCGCTATCTCCGGCCGAATGCTGCACATCAACAACCTGACATTTCGGATCGAAGGCAAGCTGATCTTCGATGGTGCCACCGCAGGTATTCCGGCTGGTCACAAAGTGGGCCTTGTCGGCCGCAATGGTGCGGGCAAGACGACCCTCTTGCGCATTCTCACTGGAGAGCTCGCACCTGACGGCGGCTCGATCAGCATGCCGAAGCATACCCGCATCGGCTATGTGGCCCAGGAGGCGCCCGGCGGGGATGAAAGTCTGATCGACTGGGTGCTGTCAGCCGACACCGAGCGCGCCAAGCTGCTAGAGGAAGCCGAAACGGCCACCGATCCGCACCGCATTGCTGACATTCATCAGCGCCTGGCGGACATCGATGCCCATTCCGCACCTGCCCGTGCTGCACAGATTCTCGCCGGTCTGGGCTTCGACGAAGCGGCCCAGCGCCGGCCCTGCCGGGAGTATTCGGGCGGCTGGCGCATGCGCGTTGCTCTTGCCGCCGTACTCTTCCTCGAGCCGGAGTTGTTGCTCCTTGACGAGCCGACGAACTATCTCGACCTCGAAGGCACGCTGTGGCTCGAGAGTTATCTCGCCACCTATCCGCACACCGTGCTCATCGTCAGCCATGATCGCGACCTGCTCAATCGCGTCGTCACTTCAATCCTCCACCTCGATCGCGGCAAGCTGACTCTCTACTCGGGCACCTACGACGACTTCGAGGATTTGAGGCGGGAGCGGATCAATCAGCAGCTGGCCCTCAAGAAGCAGCAGGACGAGCAACGCCGCCGGATCGAGACCTTCATCGCGCGCTTCAAGGCCAAGGCGACCAAGGCGGCGCAGGCGCGAAGCCGGATGAAAGTCCTGGAACGGATGAAGCCGATCGTTGTGGAGGCCGAGCAAAGCGTCGTGCCGTTCACCTTCCCGAAAGCGGAGAAGGCATTGGCAAGTCCGCTCATCCGGCTCGAGGATGTTACCGTCGGTTATGCCGACACGCCGGTGCTGCGCAATCTCAACCTGCGCATCGACAACGACGATCGCATTGCGCTGCTCGGGCAGAACGGCAACGGCAAGAGCACCTTTGCAAAGCTCATTGCGGGCAAGCTCGCGCCGATGTCCGGCCGCGTCATCAAGGCGAACCGGCTCGAAGTCGGCTATTTCGCCCAGCACCAGCTCGATGAGCTCGATCCCGCGAAGACGCCTTATGACTACATCACGCAGCTGATGCCGGACGCGAGCGAAGCGCAAAGGCGTACGCGGCTTGGCAGCTATGGTTTCGGCGCGGATAAGGCGGATACCCGTTGCGCAAACCTGTCGGGCGGCGAGAAGGCGCGGCTGCTCTTCATGCTTACCGCCTTTCACGGCCCGCACCTGCTCATTCTCGACGAGCCGACGAACCATCTCGACGTCGACAGCCGTGAGGCGCTGACACAGGCGCTCAACGAGTTCGAAGGCGCAGTCATCCTCATCAGCCATGACCGCCATCTAGTCGAAGCGTGCGCGGACCGGCTGTGGATCGTCCGCAATGGCACCGTGACCCCCTTCGACGGCGACATGAACGACTATCGCCAGCTGCTGCTCGCCGAACGCGGGGCGCGGAACCAGGAACGGAGCAAGGAGGCCGCCAATTCGGAGCGGCGCACTGGCCGTGCCGAGATGCGCCGAGCCGCTGCGGAACGACGAGCGGAGCTGGCGCCGCTCAAGAAAGCCATGCAGCAAGCCGAAAAGCAGGTCGAGCGGATTACGGCGGAAATCGCCAAACTGGATGCCGCGCTTGCCGACACGAACCTATACACGCGCGATCCTGAGAAAGCCCAGCGGCTGTCGATCGAACGCGGACATTTGGGAAGACAGCTTGCCGAAGCGGAAGAGGCTTGGCTCGCAGCAACAGAAGCTTACGAAGCAGCGGCAAACGCCGACGCAATGACCTGATTTGACGCCCGATGCCTCCAGCCGGGACCTAGCTGTGCGCGCACTTGGGGCCTCGTCGAAATCAGATCGACGGCCTCGCCTCAAAGCAAGTTGTGTGAGCCGTCGCAGTATGGCGGGTCGTCTGTCGATTTGCAGCCGCAGAGATTGACGATGCCAGACGTCTCGGCGACGAACCGGACCGGCTCGAAGCTCGTTCCTCTGTGCGAGCCGTCGCAAAAAGGTTGCCTCTGGGAGCGCCCACATCTGCACCACGAGTAGGTGCGCCCTTCCACGAGCTCAACCTGATAGGGGCCCTTCTGGGCGACAATCGGTTCGTCGTCAGACATGCCCTGTTCTCCCTCTTCACATGCACAGTGCAGTGACGGCCTTGCGAGTGCGCCGGCATTGTGCAACAGCGCGGCGCGCGCCGTAACGGGGCCGCGACTGGCTGACGCGCTCATTTTCGACTACGGTCCTCAGTCGGATTGCTACAACTACTGAGGTTCGAAACCAGGACCTCCGCAAGGGAAGCGAATATGCGGCACGGTGGCAAAATTCTGATCGATCAGCTCGAGGCACAGGGTGTCACGACGGCCTTCACGGTCCCAGGTGAAAGCTTCCTTGCAGCGCTCGACGGCCTTTATGATTCGAACCGCATCCGCACGATCATTTGCCGCCAGGAAGGCGGCGCGTCGATGATGGCGGAGGCCTGGGGCAAGGCGACCGGTACACCGGGGATCTGCTTCGTCACCCGCGGACCCGGCGCTGCCAATGCCATGAGCGGCCTGCATGTCGCCCAGCAGGACTTCGACGCCCATGATCCTCTTCGTCGGACTTCCTGGCGAGCGGCACGAGGATCGCGAGGCTTTTCAGGAGATCGAGACGAAGCGGCTCTTTTCGTCGTTCGTGAAATGGGCGGCGGTCATCCGGTCAATAGACCGCATCCCCGAGTACGTGAGCCGCGCATTCCACGTCGCTTCGTCCGGCCGGCCAGGGCCAGTGGTGCTCGGATTGCCCGAGGACATGCTCTCTTCCAAGGCCGAGGTGAAGGATACCCGCGCAGCCCGCATCACCGAGCCGGCACCGAGTGCTGCGGCGATGGCCGAGCTGGCCGATCTGCTTGGCACGGCCCAGAGGCCACTTATGATCGTCGGCGGCCCTGGATGGAGCCCCGAGGTGCAGTCGCGGATCGAGCGCTTTGCTGAGCGATTCGACCTGCCGGTGGCCGCCGCGTTTCGCTTCCAGGACTATATGGATAACCGCCACCCCTGCTATGTCGGGCATGCCGGCATCGGCATCGACGCCAAGCTGGCCGCAGCGGTTCGCGATGCCGACGTGCTGATCGTGCTCGGCGCCCGCCTCGGCGAGATGACGACGAGCGGCTATACGCTTGTCGATATTCCAAACCCGGCGCAGCGGCTCGTTCACATTCATCCCGATCCCAATGAGCTGGGTACGGTCTACGCACCGGACCTGCCGATCACGGCAACAGCGGTGCAGTTCTCGGCCGCGCTCGATGACCTGAAACCGCCAGCGCAGATCCCGTGGAAGCAGCGCCGCGCGGATCTCAGGGCCGCCTACGAGCTATCGCTGAAGCCAATCGCCACACCGGGCGCCGTGCAGCTCGAACAGGTCGTCAGCACGGTTTCCGAGATGCTTCCGCAGGACGGCATCGTCGCCAGCGGTGCCGGGAACTACACGGCATTCGTGCACCGCTATTTCCAATACAAGGGCTACCGCACCCAGCTTGCGCCGACGTCCGGGTCGATGGGTTACGGGTTGCCGGCCGCCATTGCCGCCAAGCTCGCCCATCCGACACGGCCCGTCGTGGCATTCGCCGGCGACGGCTGTTTCATGATGACGAGCCAAGAGCTGGCTACGGCCGTCCAGTACGGCCTCAATATCGTGACCATCGTCTGCAACAACGGCACCTACGGCACGATCCGCATGCACCAGGAGAAGAAGTACCCAGGGCGGGTCGTCGGCACGACGCTGGTTAATCCCGACTTCGCAGCATTTGCGCGCAGCTTCGGCGCACATGGCGAGACAGTGAATACGACGGATGAGTTCCGCCCCGCGTTCGAGCGCGCGCTTGCCGCTGGCAAACCCTCTGTCATCGAACTCAAGATCGATCCGGAGGCGATTACGCCGCGACAATCGCTGTCTGAGATTCGTGCGTCGAGCAGCAAGGGATGATCCGCAGCGGACATCGCTTGCGATAAGATCGCGTTAAACGTGTTGCCACCATTTGCTCGACCACTTTTGCGCGAAACGCTACAACACAATTGCGACCTCGAGCTGAGCCGATCGGATCTGCACCTCCCGTGAGCCGAACCGGCAGGCGTCGAGACGCTCCTCCCAGCGCTCAGTTGGCAGCGCCAGGGCCGAGCAGAAGCGCAACGACTTCCTTGATCGACTCTCCCCCTCCAGCCTCCCCCTCCTCAAACCGAGGAGGGGGTTTTCTCGTTCAGCCGCGGCTAGGGTCAGGCAGCTTCAGCGAATTCGAGCCGGAAATTGTGCTGGTCCGCGAGCATCTTGATGGCCCGCTCGGCCTCCGCCGCGGGAAGCGGCGTGAACGGGGGACGCACCTCTGCCCAGCCCTGGTCATTGCGATAGTGCGCAATAAGCGCCTTGAGAGTCGGAATGACGGGGAAGCTCTGGATGGTCTTCCGCAGCGCCGAGATTTCTTCCTGCAGGGCGTCCGCATTCGGCCCGCGCCAGTCGTCGTAGAGCCGCCTCATGGCGCGTGCGCTAACATTCGCCGTGGCAGAGATCACACCAGCGGCCCCGTTGCGCAGGCCCTCGAGCAGATAGAGCTCCGAACCCGGGAACAGCTCGAAGTCCGGGAAGGCGTCGAGGATGGCCTTCATGTTGGACCAGTCGCCCGAGGAATCCTTCAGTCCCACTACGATGCCTGGGAACTCGTTCTTCAACCGCTCGATGAGCTTCAACGAGAAACCGACCTGGGCAACCGGCGGAATGTGATAGAGGTAAACCCGCAGGCGGTCATCGCCGACATCGTCGATCACCTCGGCGAAGAACCGGAAAAGCCCCTCCTCGCTTGGATTCTTGTAGTAGAACGGCGGCAGCATCAGCACCCCGCCACAGCCGAGATCCACCGCGTGCTGTGTGAGAATGGCCGCATCGGCTACCGAGCACGAGCCCGTTCCGGGCATCAGCTTGGACGGATCGACGCCGCTGTCGACCAGCTCCTCGAGCAGCTCCATGCGCTCGTCGAGGCCGAGCGAGTTCGCCTCGCTCGTCGTCCCGAACGGCGCCAGCGCCGTGCAGCCATCCTCGAGCAACCATTCAACGTGCTCGATGAAGCGGTCCGGATCCGGTGCGCCATCTTCGCCGAACGGCGTCAGCACCGGCGCGATCACACCGGAAAAATTGCGTTGGCCCTTCATGTTGCCTGTTCCTTCATGAACATAAACCTAGGTGTTCCTGGGTGCCCCTATCCCACGGGATGTCATGGCATGGGAATGGATGGCTGCGGCACCGGCACGTGATAACCCTTCTGCACCGCAGGCCGTCCGGCGATAGCACGGTACCAGCGTAGCACGTTGGGAAACTTGTTGAGGTCGATCTCCTGCCACTCGAACCGTGAGATCCACGGCCAAATCGCGATATCCGCAATGGAGTAGTCCCCGGCCACGTACTCAACCTCAGCCAACCGGCGATCGAGCACGCCGTAGAGGCGCAGGGCTTCCTTCGTGTAGCGCTCCTCCGCATAGGGCGCCTTGCCCTTATTGTATTTCACGAAGTGGTGCACCTGCCCGAGCATCGGCCCCACACCGCCCATTTGCCACATCAGCCACTCGACCGTACGCCAGTGGGCCTCACCCTCCTTCGGCCAGAGCTTACCCGTCTTCTCGGCAAGATACATGAGGATGGCCCCGGACTCGAAAAGGGACAATCCATTGTCGCGATCGACGATGGCAGGAATTCTATTGTTGGGGCTGATTTTCAGGAACGCTGGGTCGAACTGCTCGTCTTTCCCGATATTGATTGGATGAACCGTGTACGGGAGACCAACCTCCTCCAGCATGATAGAGACCTTACGCCCGTTCGGCGTAGACCAGGTGTAAAGATCGATCGACATGAGTTAGTCCTCCCGCGCCCTCTTACGCAACCGCCGGAGCCTAGACGAAACCGCCCTCGTGCTGCAATGCCTTCAGGAGCGCGTCAAAAAACCCGTGTAGCGAGAATCCATCCGGTTACGAAGATCGGTGAAAGTGCCGTCGATATTACGACGGCCGTCGAGATGAACTCCGCTTCCGTCTTGTACTCGGCCGCGAAGATGGTGATCAGTACGCCCACGGGGGTCGCTGCCGCGACGACGATGACAGCCGTGATATCGTCCGGCAATCCCATTGCATGGCAGATCCACCAGCTGAGCAGAGGTGAAGCCAAGAACTTGAGCACGAGCATCAAGGTCTGAGGCCCAAGCTCGATTTTCACGGCTCGCGCTGCAGCCACCTGTGCGCCCAATGTGTAGAGCGCCAGCGGCGTGAAAATGGAGCCGAGGAACTGCAATGGCTGGCTGATGACGACAGGCATCTCGACCTCGAGACCACGCAGCGCAAGGCCGAGGATGACCGAAGGTATGAGCGGCGTCTCAAACGCATTTCGCAGCTTGCCAAGCTTGCCGCCGCCGGAGGGTGCCAACAGCCAGACGCCGACCGTGCAGACGAGAATGGCCATCAATGCCGTCAGCACGGACTGGTAGATCAGATAATCCGGTCCAAATGCGAGCTGCGTCACGGGGATGCCGAAGAAGCCCACGTTGGCGTAGGCCGTTCCCAGCCCCATCATCGGCCCCAACGACCGGCGCATGCGAAACATCAGGACCAGCAACCAGCCCAGCGGTATCAGGATCAGGAACTGCACGACGCCGAAATAGACGACGGGCCACACGACCGAGAGCGGCTGATTGCCGGTCGACAGGAAGTGAACCAGAAACGCCGGCATGACGACGTAGACCTGGAGCCGATTGAGGCTGCCGACGTCGAGCTTCAGTCGCGGCTGAAGAATCCAGCCCATCGCGACGAGCGTGATGATCGGCAGTGTGACCTGCGTGAGGATTTCAAGAAAAAGCGACATTTCCCTCCCCGCAGCTGTCGCTCAGACCGCAAGGCATGCCCGACCGGGATGGCTGGTTTTCGGGATGAGCTGCTCGCAGAAATTTTGCGCGGGACAAATCCGCTACAGTGCCGCAGCCGTTGCGGAGGCGCGCCGCGCTCGAATGCCTTAGCTCGCCATTTTGAGCCCAACCTCGGTAGCTGGTGCGTCAACCAATGACAGAAGCTCATGCTCGAGGCGAACCAAGCTATCGGTCAGCGCCCGAACGGCCGACGGGATATCGCCCGCATAGGGGATGACATCAGTTCTCGGTGCGAAAGTGCGAGCCTCGAGTCGTTCAGCCAGGCGTGACCCTACGATCCGCCGCAGGCATGCTCGCGGCGTCAATGACGCCAAGGCAGCGTCGAGCCGGCAGGTCAGGCGAAGAACACGCAAGTCCGCTCCGATCCCGCGTAGCTCGTCCACAACCTCCGCCGGTGCTGCGACGACCAGCCGGCGACCATCGAGAAGCAGCTTGCGCAAGCTGTCCGGCAGACCGAAACGTTGACCATCAGATTGCCAAGTCGCGACGAACCCGCCCTCCTGCTCGATCTGACGAAATAATCTCCGCGTCACCGCGAGCTCAGCATCCGAGCAGCCGCTACGACCGGTGGTGATCCGTTTCGGAAACTCGAACTCCGTATTCGGTATACGCCGACGCGCGGCCGTCAGGATGAGATCGAGCGTGGATATCTGCAACCCCGTCACAACGACGAGGCAGCCGATGGCGGGCACGCGGCTGCGCCTGTCGAGTGAAGCAGGCCATCTGCGCGATTTGTGTTTGTCGGCGCGATCCCTTTTTCCGCGAACCCCCTCCATTGACCGATAGCCCCCTCCCTACCCGGCGGGCCATCACATCTGACTCGCAAGTTTTTGTCGATGTCCGGCAGGGCAACGGCACGAATCATCGTGGACGACGGGCTACGTGACACAGTTTTGCCCCATTGTGGCCATTGATCGGCAGTTCGCGCTTTACGTGCATGTATGGCGTTTATTCTACCTGAAGGCGCGCTTGATTTGTCTTCGCCATCAATCACGGGGTAAGCGGTATGACCAATGCATCAGGCGCCATCGTCCAATCGCTTCTCGAGAGCTTCGCCGCGGCTGAAGTGAACGAGTTTCCTTATCGCCACTGGCTGCTGACCCGCTGCATGCCCGAGCCTGTCATCGACGAAATTCTCGCGCTTCCTTTTCCTGCCCCGGCGCTTGGCGGCGTTTCCGGAAAGCGCGAAATCCATAATGCGACGCGGAAGTATTTCGATCGGGAGAACCAGGAAAAATTCCCAATTGTCGCCGCTGTTTCACAAGCCCTACAAGACCCGCGCGTAACCGGCGCAGTGGAGCGCCACTTCGGCATCCAACTGGGCGGTGCTTACCTGCGGATCGAATATGCGCAGGATACGGACGGGTTCTGGCTCGAGCCTCATACGGACCTCGGCGTCAAGCTGTTCACATTCCTGATCTACCTCTCGCGTGATCCGAGCCACGCCGATCTCGGGTACGGATCTTTATGACATCGAAAAGCGGCACGTTGGCCGCTCTCCGTTCGCCTCAAATTCGGCGATGATTTTCGTGCCGTCGGACGTCACCTATCACGGCTTCGAACCACGCAAAATCAATGGCGTGCGGAAATCGCTCATCGTCAATTACGTGACCGCCGAATGGCGCGCGCGGGAGCAGCTTTCCTTCCCGGACCAACCGATCGTCAGTATGGCGGAAGCAGCCTAGCGTTTTACGCCGAAGGGGCTACGCGAATGCCGCCTTCCGGCTCCTGCGCCAGTGGGCGGCGACGGCGCCGATCAACATCAGGGCTGCAATGGTCAGCAGCCCTGCCGAAATCGGTCGCGTGAAAAACACGGACAGATCGCCTTGGCTGATCTGCACGGCACGGCGGAACTGGATCTCGGACAGCGGCCCCAGAATCAGACCGACGATGACCGGCGCGATCGGATAGTCCAAGCGCCGCATCATGCAGCCGAGCAGGCCGAGGGCGATCAAGGCAATCACGTCGACCAGCGAACGGTTGATTCCGTAGACGCCCAGCATCGCGAACACGGAAATACCGCCGTAAAGCCAAGGCTTGGGGATGTAGAGCAGCCGCACCCACAGGCCGACCAGCGGAAGATTGAGCACGAGCAGCATCGCATTGCCGATCAGCAGGCTCGCGATGAGGCCCCAAACAAGCGCGCTGTTCGAGGAGAACAACAGCGGACCAGGCTGCAAACCGTATTGCTGGAATGCCGCCAGCATGATGGCTGCTGTCGAGGATGTCGGCAGGCCGAAGGTGAGTAGCGGAACGAGCACCCCGGCCACTGCAGCGTTGTTGGCCGCTTCCGGACCCGCCACCCCCTCAATTGCGCCCTCGCCGAACTCCTCCGGCTTTTTCGCCAGCGATTTCTCGACCTTGTAGGATAGGAAGGTCGGCAGCTCGGCGCCGCCAGCCGGGAGAGCTCCGAACGGGAAGCCGATCAGCGTGCCCCTGAGCCACGGCTTCCACGAGCGCGCCCAGTCCTCGCGCGTCATGAACGCTCGACCTCTAACCGGGACGATTTCCTCCCGCCGCAGGTCCGCTCGAGAAGCGAGGTAAAGGGCTTCACCAACCGCGAAAAGAGCGACGGCAACGAGGACGACCCCCAGTCCGTCAAGCAGCTCGAGGATTCCGAAGGTGAAGCGCGATTGGCCCGTCTGCTGATCGATCCCGACGAGCCCGATCGTGATGCCGATAAACAGGGAAACCAGGCCTCGTAAAACCGAGCTGCCGAGTAATGCCGAGACGGCAGCGAAGGCAACGATCATAAGCGCGAAGTAATCGGCCGGGCCGAACAACAGCGCGAGCTTCACCACCTCGGGCGCGAGCACCGCGAGAAGCAAAGTGCCGATGAGGCCGGCCACGAAGGAGCCAATGGCCGACGTTGCCAATGCCGCAGCTCCGCGTCCCTTGCGGGCCATCTTGTTGCCGTCGATCGTGGTGACGAGCGAGCCCGTTTCCCCCGGCGTGTTGATCAGAATGGCGGTCGTCGAGCTGCCGTACATGGCCCCGTAATAGAGGCCGCCGAACATGATGAACGCTGCCGTAGGATCGAGCTTGTAGGTGACCGGCAGCAGCAGCGCGATGGTCAGCGCCGGCCCTATTCCGGGGAGGATGCCGATCGCGGTGCCCAGCGTTACGCCCACCAGCGACCACATCAGATTGAGCGGCGTAAGGGCGACCGCAAAGCCGTGGGCGAGATTTCCGAAGATATCCATGCCTCACCCGACAAGCAGGCTTTCGAACACGGACCCCATGGGCAGCATGAGCCCGAGCCCGTACGAGAAGACGACCAGGATGATCAGGCCAATGAGGATGCCGATGCCGAGGTCAAGGACCGGACGCCGCGATCCGAATGCGCGAGCGACGGCAGCGAATAACAAGGCGGTAGCGACGGCAAAGCCGAGGGATTCCACCGTGATCAGAAATAGGACCGGACCGGATAGCGCTGTGAGGAAAGACGGCCAGTCGTTCTCGGGCGCGTGAGGCTCGCCCTCCGCCGTGGTGCCTTCGCGCGACCCGAACAACGCAGCCAAAATGGTGAGGACTCCGAGCACGACAAGCGCGATCGCAACAATCATCGGGAAGAGCCGCGGACCGAGAAGCACCACGGCCGGCGAGACGTGAATGTCCTGCGCGTTGACGAAAAGACCGGCGCCGATGAGCACGAGCGCCAGCCCAACCAGCGCGTGGGCATTGAAGCGGCCCGTCACGGAACTCTCCAATGTTCAGGGCTGCCGCCAGCCTGTAGGAGGCGGCAGCGCAAGATGAGATCGAGCTAATTCACGAGTCCGACGGACTTCAGGACCTCGGTCACCCGCTCGTTCTCCTCGGCGAGATAGCGCTCGAACTCAGGACCCGAGAGATAATTGTCGAGCCAATTGCGCTCGGCGAGCTTCTGCTTCCACTGCTCCGACTTGACCATCGCGTCGATGACAGCGGTCAGCTTTTCGCGGTCGGCCTGAGAAATACCGGGAGGGGCCATGACCGCACGCCAGTTGCCGATGACGAGGTCTACGCCCTGCTCCTTGAAGGTGGGCGCATCGATGCCCGGTATGCGTTCGTCGCTGCTCACCCCCAGCCACCGCAGCTTGCCGGCGTTGACCTGCGGCTCGAGCTCCGAGGCGCTGTTGATGCCGAGCGTGACGTGTCCGCCGAGGATCGAGGCCATAGCCTCGCCGCCGCCGGAATGGGCGATGTAATTGACCTTCGCGGGATCGACGCCCACGGCCTTGGCGAAGAGTGCGGCCGCGATGTGGTCCGTGCCGCCGGCTGAGCCACCGCCCCACGAGACGGAGCCAGGATCAGCCTTGAGCTTGGCGATGAGGTCATCGAGCGTCTTGATGTCGGAATCCACCGGGACGGCGATGGCCTCCCACTCAGAGGTGAGCCGTGCGATCGGGGTGACGTCAGCCAAAGTGACCGGCGACTTGTTCGACAGAATGGCCCCGACCATCACGAGGCCGGACACCATCAGCGAGTTGCCGTCGCCCTTCTTCTTCGCAAACTGGGCGATCCCTACGGTGCCCCCGGCACCAGCAACATTCTCCACGGTGACGGATTTCACGATGCCCGCCGCTTGCAAGACTTCCTGCATGACACGGGCGGTGCCGTCCCAACCGCCTCCCGGTGCGGCGGGCGCCATGATCGTGAGCTGATCCATCTGCTGTGCTGAGGCCGGCAGCGCCAGCGTTGCGGCGAGCGCAACGGCCAAGAACGTGCGCCGAGTTCGTCCGAATGCCCATACCCTGTCCTCCCAGTCTCGCTTAGGGCTCGATCATCCCTCCCGCGTTGACTGGTGTAGTCTCTCGTCGCGCGGCTAGGCAACCCTGACCGGGATCAAAACACAGCGTCGGTGGCTGATGCGCAGCACACGAGCACCGCGGACCGTACTGGCCCGCGGAATTTCGAATTAAGGCGAAACTAAAGAGCTTTCTCAGCGGTCCTGTGGAACGCTAGGCGTCCCGGGTGGCTGTAGCCGATCGAGAACGCCACCACGCGGCGTGCTGTCCTGGCCGGGGGTGGCCGGCCCCTCGGTCCCCGGTTGGCTGGACGGTTGGTCAAACACGGATGGCGGAGCCGAGCGCTGGGCCATCAGCGACAGGATCGTGCTCGTTACGAAAAATGCTGCGGCCAGCCCGGCGGTCAAACGCGTCAGCAAGTTGGCTGTGCCACGTCCCGTCAGAATGCCGCCGCCACCGCCTCCAATTCCGAGCGCGCCGCCCTCCGACCGCTGCAACAGCACCACGGCAACCAACGCAGCGGCGATCATGATGTGGATGAGGAGTACGACGGTGACCATTTCGGCTCGCTTCCGATGAAATTACGGAGATCTGTTTGGGCGATACGAGGATTGCGGCCTTCTACACCAACGCGTGTGCTGCCGCCACCCCTCCCATCGCCGCAGAGGATTCAGCACGCCAACTCAAGCCAGCTAATGAGCGGCGGGCTTGCGGCTGGGCCGCGGGACAGCGGCTTTGGGATTTGGCTTCCTCGTTGGAAGCGGAATGACCACCTTGCCCTCGGCAGTCGCAACCACAACCTGCAATGGTGGGCATCGAAATGTGATTTGCTCATCCAGCTCGATCAGCCGCTTGATGTCATTGAGCCTCGCGGCGGGCAGGTTGGCAGCAGACCACAAAGGGTCGTTCGCCATGCTGTCCCGTACGCCGGCCGCCTCGAGTTGCAGTTGCTCATTCCTGAGCATTGTACATGTCTCGTTATCGAGCGGGGCGGCAAGCACCGCTGTCACAGGCATGAGCAGCGCAGTGCCCGCCAACAGCAGCAGGGTGCGCAATCCTAGAGCCACCAGATGCATGCTGCCGCTCCTTTCGTGTCACTGCGCCACGCCCTCATCCCACCGGACATGCTGCAACGATGCCGAGCAGATCTGTCGCCTTGAGACTGGCACCACCGACCAGCGCACCGTTGACGTGCGGCACGGCAAGCAGCTCCGCCGCATTCGAGGGCTTCACGGAGCCACCATAAAGAATGCGCATCTCCCGGCCTTGGTTGCCGAATTTCTCCTCCAAATACTTTCTGATGAAGGCGTGAACCTCGGCTACTTCGGCAGTTGTCGGCGTAAGCCCGGTGCCGATCGCCCAGACGGGCTCGTAGGCGATGATGGTGTCGGCTGCCGTCGATGCCTCGGGAACAGAGCCCGCAAGCTGTCGCCCAACCACGTCGAGCGTCAAACCGGCCCGCCGCTGGCCCGCAGTCTCGCCAATGCAGATGATCGCGGCGATCCCAGCGCGCAGCGCCGCCTCCGCCTTGGCCTTCACGATGTGGTCGAGCTCACCGTGGTCGGCCCGGCGCTCCGAGTGGCCGACGATCACCGCCGTCGCCCCAGCGTCGTGCAACATCTCCGCCGAGATGTCCCCAGTGTGGGCGCCGGACGGAAGCCAATGGCAATCCTGGGCACCAACAGCAAGCCGCGAGCCCTCCGCCATGCGAGCCAGCTCCATGATCAGCGTCGCAGGCGGGCAGATCATCACGTCAATGCTATGCGGCACCTCCTCACGGACAATTGCATCGCGCACCGCCTCTGCCTCCGCGAGCTGGGCCCTGAGCCCATTCATCTTCCAATTTCCTGCGATGAGCGGCCAAATCGGAGCGGGGTTTGGCAGTGTGGCAGTCATGAAGGCTCCTTGCGATTCTCGTTTGCGCGTAAGGAACGCACTGACGCGTCGCTATGATCAGGTGATCCTACCTTGCATTCAAGGACGGGCTGGCATCTTATCACATCGAGACGAACGTGGCCGTGGCCGCCGGGGCACGCCTATCCTGTTGACTTCCCGGGCAGAGGCGCGGCCGAGCACAAGGACAAGACCTGATCGATGCTGGACGCCCTGCGACGCGGAGCCACCGGGTGGGTGGCGAAGATCTTTCTGGGCTTGCTGATCCTGAGCTTCGCCGTCTGGGGCGTGGCCGATGTGTTCACGGGCTACAACGAGGGCGCGCTCGCCCGTGTCGGAAAGAAGGAGATTACGTCCGACGAGTTCCAGCGGGCATTGCAGCTCGAGATCGATCTGCTCGCCCGCCAGCTGGGCGGCGGCCAACGCTGGAGCAGGCCCGCGCCTTTGGAATTGATCAGCGGGTGCTATCGCGCCTCATCGGCTCGGCGGCCGTCGACGCGCATGCGCAGCAGCTGCGGCTCTCGATCACCGATGAGGCCGTTGCCGAGGCAATCCGCAACGATCCTTCGTTTCAGAACCCAGATGGCACGTTCAACCGAATGGCGCTGGAAAACGTGGCGCGCCAGCTCGGGCTCAGCGAGTACGGCTTCCTCGCGCTCCGCCGCAGCGAAGAGATCCGCCAGCAGCTGACCGACGCGATCACCGCAGGCGTGCGTGCGCCGGATGCGCTCGCCGAGGCGCTCCACAAGTACCGGAATGAGGCCCGCACGGTCGAGCACTTCACGATCGATCCCAGCGTGGCCATCAGTCTACCTGAACCCGACCCGGCCAAGCTGAAAGAGGTTTACGAGGCCAACAAAGAGCGCTTCATGACGCCGGAGTACCGGAAGCTGGCGATCATCAACCTCAATGTGGACGAGGTGAAGAAGCGCGTGCCGATCACCGAGGAAGAGCTGGCCGCCGCATACGAGCACGACAAGGCACGCTACGAAGTGCCGGAGCGCCGGCGCGTGCTGCAGCTTGCCTTCGAAAATCGTGAAGAAGCGGAGCAGGCCGCTGCGGCGATCGCGCAGGGCAAGAGCTTCGAGGAGGTCGCGAAGAACGTGGGATAGCGGAAGCGGACTACACGCTCGGCCTCCTGTCACGGAGCGACATGATCGATCCGGCCATCGCGGACGCGGCGTTTTCGCTGCAGAATGGTGCCGTGTCAGGCGTAATCGACGGTCAATTCTCGACGGTGCTCGTCAAGGTGACCGAAATTCAGCCGGGCAAGCAGATGAGCCTCGACGAGGTAAGGGACCAGGTCCGCGACCGCCTTGCGCAGGACAAGGCCGGCTCGGAGCTCAACCGCCTCTACGATGAGATCGACGATCGCCGCTTCGCGGGCAAGCCGCTGAAGGACATCGCCGAGGAGCTCAGCCTGCCCTTCATAGAGGTCGAAGCTACGGACCGGGCCGGAAAAGCACCCGATGGCTCGACGGCGCTCGATGTACCCGATGCACAGCGGATTTGAATGCCGCCTTCCAAGGCCAAGTCGGGTTCGAGGGAGACGCCGTCGAGCTCGCCGACGGTGGTTATGCCTGGGTCGACGTCATCTCCGTGACGGAGGCGCGGCAGCGCTCGTTTGAGGAAGCCGAAGCCGACGTTGCAGCACTCTGGCGCGAGCAGGAGATGCGGCGTCGGCTGTCGGAAGCTCGGCTCCAAGTTGGCGGAGCGGGCCGGTCAGGGTGAAAGCATGGAGGCGCTGGCCCAAGAGGTCGGCGGCAAGCTCGGAGCCGGCTCGCAACGTCAAGCGGCTTGGTGGCGCGCCTGGGCTACCCGATGGCGCAGTTGGCCAGGCATTCATCCCCCCAGAGGGTGGCACCGGGTCCGCTGAGACCCGTGACGGCAAATCGCGCGTCGTCTTCAAGGTCACCGAGATCATTCCGGCACCTCCGGCGAGCCCCGAGGAGCTGTCCCAGCTGAGAACCGAGCTCAATCGCCAGTTGGAGAGCGATGCCTCACCGGATACCTGACAGCGCTGC
>CAWBAM010000018.1:0-46264 GCA_963786775.1 uncultured Pseudomonadota bacterium
GACGCATTGTTTTAAGGTCTTTACGGTCCGACGCTGACGGCGGAGTTGGATAATGCCTATTCACGCAAAAATCCCTCATCCGCCCGGAGAACCTGAAAACCCACGAGAATCTCGTCATCGATGGGGTGAACGTCTCGGGCCACTGGTCGACGTTCATCGAGCCGCGGGTCGTCACGGACTACAACGAAAACTTGGAAGCGGAAATTGCGGCGCTGCCCGGCGGCGAGAACATTCACCGCTGCTGGCAATGCGGTTCGTGCACCAACGCATGCACTGTCAATGCGATCGAGCCACGATTTAACCCTCGCTACTGGATTTATCTGATCCGGATGGGCATCGAATCCGAGCTGCTGCGGGACAAGGACATCATCTGGCAGTGCGTCTCTTGCCACAAATGCACCTATGCCTGTCCGCGAGACGTGGTGCCCGAAGGCGTGATGAAAGCGACGGCACACTGGCTGGAGCTCAAGGGTTACACGCCAAAATCGCCGTCGATGCATTTCGATGAAGAGTTCACCGCCCAGATCGTCAAACGCGGCCGGATCGAAGAAGGTGAGGTTCTGCAAGGGTTCTTCAAACGAACGAAGCAGCCTCTCCTGCAGGATTGGATCGTCGAAATCGGCTTGGCGAATAGCAAAGAAGCTCCCAGCCTTTTGGGGAATTCAGAATGGCTCTGGCTCAAGTGTTCCGTCCGAGGACACGTGGTTGGCGGAAGGCGCAGGCGGCTATCGAGGAATACCTGCACGAGCAGGAGGTGAGCCGTCGCAAGGCATTGGCACAGAAAGAGCCTGCGGCTGCAAATGACAACAAGGATACCCACAAGCTGGAAGCAGCGGAATGAGGAATTCCCTCACCGTAAGGCCGGAGGGATCAGGGAGCCACAATGGTTGATGTGACGGAAAAAGGCCCGAAAGTATCGCAGCGTTGCCTACTACCCGGGCTGCGCTCTCGAGGGCACTGGGCACGCCTATAACGTGTCGACAAAGGCAATTGCGCAAAGAGCTGAAGCTTGGCCTGAAAGAGGTGAAGAATTGGAACTGCTGCGGGGCGATGGAGGTCAAGAACATCGATCCCAAGCTGCAGACCTACTTGAGCTCGCGCGTACTCTCCATCGCTGCCAATGAAATGGGCCATGAGGTGGTGATGGCGCCTTGCAACGGCTGCTATCACAACCTCAAGAAGGCCGAATACGACTTGGCCCACGATCGGGAGTCTGGTGGAGGTTACGGAGCGGCTGTCCAAGAAGGCCGGTCACGCCACCTATAAGGCGGGCCAAGTGGAGACCATCCACGCGTTGGACTGGCTCAAAGCAACGGTCGGCGAGGACGGCATCAAGGAGCGCAAAAAGGTAAGCTCGCCGGGTTGAAGGTCGCCAATTACTACGGCTGCATGTACGTCGCGGCCGCGCCATATCTTTCCCGAGAAGGACACAAGGCGCTGGCTCCGAGTTGACGACAAAACCCCATTTCATGGACGATCTGCTTGCCGCCGCTGGCGCCGAGAATGTCGAGTTTCCGCTCAAAACCGCCTGCTGCGGCGGCGCGCACACGCTTTCGGATAGCGACACGTCGACGAAGCTTGTGCTGAATATCCTACAGGCCGCCGAAGCGTCCGGGGCCGACGTCATCGCCACCGAATGCCCGACCTGTCATACGGGACTGGAAATGCATCAGGTGCGCGCAGAGAAGCGGTTCGGCAAGAAGACCAACGTCAAGATCATGTACTTCACCCAGCTCCTCGGGCTCGCGCTGGGCATACGGCCGCGCAAGCTCGGCATCCAATCGAACATCTCCGACGGGATGGAGCTCGTCGTCGAGAAGCGGCTGACCTGAGTTCGATTATGCGCTCATTCGCCGAGATCGAGGCCGAGATCGACGGAATTGCCAATGCAGGGCTGACGCCGCAGGAGGCTGTGGCCCGGCTCGTCGCGATCGGCGAGGAGATCCTGGAGCATTGGATCATCGCACGTGGCGAAACGCCAACTTCGGAGCAGAAGGAAGGATTTCCGCCTGCTGGCGCTGCATAGGCAGGGAGCCAAGGGCGACCCGTCGTTCAATGCCTGCCGCGAGACGGCCCGCGAGCTTGCCTATCACTATAACCTGATCACGCTCGAGCCCGACCATCCCGACACGCCCAAGCGGGTCATGCCCGCTGCAATGGTCGCTCGGCATCTCTGCCTGTTCATCTCCGGCAAGATGGAGGTCGCAGGCCTCGGCGAGTTCTGCTGTTCATCTCGGCCATTGCGAGCCGCCGGCGGTTGATCGGCCTTGCAGATTTCGACGCGAACGCGCCTGTAATGTCTCCGACGAACTGCTCAGAGGACTTCCATGCCCGTTGTTAAAGGATGCAATCTGCCCGACGATCTTCTTTACGACGTGGACAACCACATCTGGTTCAAGGAAGAGGGCGACGGCAACGTGAGGCTCGGCATGACGACCGTCGCCACAGCTATGGCCGGC
This sequence comes from uncultured Pseudomonadota bacterium, assembly GCA_963786775.1. Classification (GTDB taxonomy): domain Bacteria; phylum Pseudomonadota; class Alphaproteobacteria; order Rhizobiales; family Hyphomicrobiaceae; genus ZC4RG25. The sequence goes on from CAWBAM010000018.1 coordinate 2,460, forward strand.
CAGCTCGTAGCCTTCACGCCGAAGCGGGTCGGGCGCAAGGTCGACGCGGGTAAGAGTTGCGCGACGGTCGAAAGCGGCAAGTGGGTGGGGCCTGCCAAGTCTGCAGCGGCTGGTGAGGTGGTGCAGGTGAACGATGATCTCATTGCCAACCCGCAGCTCGCCAACCAAGACCCTTACGACAAGGGGTGGTTCATTATCCTGAAGCCAGAAAACTGGGATGCGGTGAAAGCGACCCTCACGCCTGGTACTCAGGTGGCGGCGAAATACGAGGCTAAGATGAATGCTGAGGGCTTCGGCGGGTGCGCGCCGTAACGTCGTCAGCCTAATGTCAGTTGCGACCAGCCCATGCGCCAGCAGTTTGCGTCCGACAACAACGCAGGGATCTGCCCGCAGGCGCTGGCGCGGGTCCTCGAAGCCAACGCTGCCGGGCACGCCACCGGCTACGGCGATGATGTTTGGACGCAGCAGGCGCGGGAGCGGATCGCGGCGCTGTTCGAGGCGGATTGCGATGTGTATTTCGTCTTCAATGGTACGGCCGCGAATGCTCTGGCGCTGGCCCAGCTCTGCCGGCCTTACAACGCCATCATCGCGCACGCGTTCTCGCACGTTGAGACGGACGAGGCTGGCGCCCCGGAATTCTTCACCGGTGGCGCCAAGCTGATGACGGCCGATACGCCTCTGGCGAAGCTGACGCCGGAGGCGGTGGAGGCGCTGGCAACGCGCTACTCCGGGCCTCATCACGTCAAGCCAGCCGTTCTGTCACTCACTCAGGCGACTGAGCTCGGAACCGTCTATAAGCCCGAAGAGCTGCGCGCGCTTACCGACGTCGCGAAGCGCTATGGTCTCAAGGTGCACATGGATGGCGCCCGCTTCGCCAATGCAGTGGCGCGGCTTGGGTGCGCGCCGGCAGACATCTCCTGGCGGGCCGGTGTCGATGTGCTGTGCTTCGGCGGGGTGAAGAACGGTCTCGCTGTCGGCGAGTGCATCGTGTTTTTCGACCACGCGCTGTCGCACGATTTCCAGTGGCGCATCAAGCAAGCCGGGCAGCTCAATTCCAAGATGCGGCTCGTTTCGGCCGCCTGGCTGGGGCTGCTGGATGACGGCTTATGGCTCGAAAACGCACGGCACGCGAACGCGATGGCGGATCGGCTCGCCGCCGGCCTTGAGGATATCGCTGGCGTCGCACTGATCGCACCGGTCGAAGCCAATGCCGTTTTCGCGGAGATCCCGCCACACCTGCAGCAAGCGCTCAGAGAGAAAGGCTGGCGATTTTATACCTTCCTGGGAGAGACGGGCTGCCGCCTCATGTGCGCTTGGGATACGGAGCCGGAAACGGTGGATCGGTTCCTGGCCGATCTTCGGGAGGCTGCGAACAGTTAGGCCCGCCATACCAGGTGCTTCTTCAGACGCACCACCACACGCCCATCGAGAATGACCAGCGCGAGGCCGATCACCAACGCCCCCGCGATGTGCCGCGGTAGTAGCACCTCGTTCAGGAAAACGGTTCCGAATGCGATGGCGCTCACCGGTATGAGCAGTGCAACAAGCGTGGTGTTGATCGGGCCGGAGACGGCCATGATGCGGAAATACACGATGTAGGCGAACGCGGTGGACAGGACCGCGAGCGCAACGACGGCAGCGGTCGCCGAGGCACTGGGAGCGGGAAGCTGCCAGGGCTGATCGATGATCAGGGCCAGAGGCAACATGACGATCGTGGAACAGGTCAGCAGCGTAGCGGACGTCACCAGAGGTGGCGTATCCTTGAACCGGCGCCCCCATTGAGCCGCCATCCCGTAGAACGCCGAGGCCCCCAACAAGAGCATCATTCCCAGAAGGCTCGAAGTGTTACCGATGAGCGCTTCCGGCCCGACCAGGATGGCGACTCCTAAAATCCCGACGATCACGCCCGCGAGCCGATGCGCCGTCAGCTTCTCACCATCCGGAAACAGGCGCGCGAAGATAACCGCAAACAGCGGCGTCGTAGCGCCCAGAACGGACGCGAGGCCGCTCGCAATCTCTCTCTGGCCGCGGGCGATCATCAGGAATGGGAGGACATTGTTCAGTAAAGACATCACCAGGAAAGGTGACCAAGCCCGAAGACTGGATGGAAGTCGGAGTCCGGAAGCATAAACGACCGGAATAAGGGTAAGGGCCGCCAGTCCCGCTCGCCAGAGCACCAGTGTCAGCGGCGGCAGCTCATGCACGGACATGCCATGGAACAGAAACGATCCTCCCCACAGCAGTGAGAGGAGGATGAGCAGAAGCCATTGGGAAAGGGACATCAGATCCCGTCTGCGAGAGACAAATTGTATGAGAGCCTGTCTTGCGACGGTTGAGTTCAAAGGGCAAGGCTTCGGGCAGGATCGAGCCCATCCCCAGCATCAGGTCACATCTGACCGCAGTGCATAAGAGGCGCCCGGCCAGCCGCCGATCTGCTGCGAGCCTCTCATTTCGCCTTAATTTGGTTCAATCCACGACCACAGGTCACACAGCCCGTCCCTGGGCGCTAGAGTAGCACTGACACACGTTCGGCACTGGATTCTGTCTGGGGGCGCGAGACGTCTTGGCTCAGTCCGGACCGGCACGGCAGCCGGTGATCGGGCGGGAAGCAGAGGTGGCATGAACGATACCGGCTCGAGACCTGATCCACAGCACCGCCCCGGAAGTGGTGAACGCGAGCTCCAGATCCCCTTCGGCGAGTTCGTGGCGCTCATGGCGTTGCTGATGGCGCTGACCGCGCTTTCCATCGACATCATGCTGCCTGCCTTGCCGCAGATCGGGGAGTTCTTCGCGCTTGCCGACGAGAACGATCGTCAGCTCGTCGTCACGAGCTACATGATCGGCCTTGCCGCGGGGCAGCTCGTCTTCGGGCCGCTGTCGGATCGCTTCGGACGCAAATCCATGTTGTTGGCGGGCCTTGCCATTTATGTTGCGGGCTCGTTTGCAGCCGTTACCGTTGAGGACTTCACCTACCTGTTTCTCGCGCGGTCCGTTCAGGGGTTCGGAGCTGCGTCCGCGCGTGTCATCTCGATAGCTGTCATCCGTGATCTCTTCAGCGGATGGGAGATGGCGCGGGTGACCTCGTTGGTCATGATCATCTTCATCACCGTGCCCGTGCTGGCGCCGAGCATGGGGCAGGGGCTGCTCTTCCTGGGTGACTGGAGCCTCATCTTCAACGCTTTGCTGGCAGTTGGGATTGCGGCTTCCATCTGGTCGGCCTACCGGCTGCCTGAAACGCATCGATCCGGGAGCCAGCGGACGCCGATCGGGTTGGCAACCGCGCTGGGATGGGTCTTCACGTCCCGGCAGACGCTCGGCTATTCGATCGCGACCGGCTTCGTGTTCGGCTGCTTGATGGCCTACATCAACAGCGCGCAACAGATTTTCGTCGAGGTTTATGGCCTCGGGGCAAGCTTTCCACTCGTCTTCGGGGCGGTCGCCGGTGTGCAGGCCATCGCCGCGTACACCAACGCCCAGCTCGTGCAGCGACACGGGATGCGCCGTGTTTCTCACACTGCTCTGGTGGCATTCTGCACGAGTGCGCTACTGCTCACCGCATGGTCGCCCTTCAAGCCGCCGCTTCTCGTTTTCGCGGTGCTTGCAGCAAGCCTGTTCTTTTCGTTTGGCCTCATCATGCCGAACTTCAACGCCATCGCGATGCAACCGATGGGTGCGGTGGCCGGTACGGCTTCCTCCTTCATCGGCTTCTACACGACTGGCGCGGGTGCGATCTTCGGCTGGGCCATCGGGGCCTGGTTCGACGGGACCATCCGGCCGCTTGCCATCGGCTTCGCGGTGCTCGGCCTGTCGGCGCTCGCCACAGTTGTCATGGTCGAAGGCCGAAAGGGTCTCTTCCGCGGCGAGTAGCCCATCGTCACTGGAGGTGGGGCCAACTCTTCGCCGCGTTGGCTCAGCTTATGCCATCTGGGCCAGCCCCGCAGATGAGGGCACAGATGCTGGCGTCGGGTGGCAAGTCGAGCCGGCCGGAGCGAAGAGCTGCGATTGCGGCCGCGCCCGAGAGGTCTGCCGAAATGCCGGCCTCGAACCAAAGCCAGCGGGCGGCCTCGCGCATTTCATCGTCGCTCACCAGTACGACTTCGCTTACGTCGCGCTGGGCGATTGCGAGTATGCGCTCATCGGTGCGCCGGGCGGCCATCGTCGCCACCGACGTCGTGATCTCAGGCAGCGTGACGACGCGACCGGCGGCGAGGCTAGCATGGAGCGTCGGCGCTCCCTCGGGCTCGATGCCGATGATGCGCACTGACGGCCGCAGTGTCTTGATAGCGGTTGCCACTCCTGCGATCAGCCCACCACCGCCGATTGCGATGAGGATAGCGTCGAGGTCCGGTAAATCGTCGAGGATGTCGAGACCTAGCGTGCCCTGGCCGGCTACGACGAGAGGGTCGGCATAGGGATGAATGTAAAGCGCGCCTGATCGCTGGGCGAAGTCCAACGCTGCCTCGTTCGCTTCGTCGAATACCTCTCCCCGGAACTCGATCCGCGCGCCCCAGGCCTTCAGCTTCTCCACCTTGGAGGGGGACACGCTGGACGGCAGGAAGACCGTGGCAGGCACACCCACCACATGAGCAGTTCGGGCGACAGCCAGCCCGTGATTGCCGCCGGAGGCCGTAACCAAACCCGCCTGAATGCCATCGAGCGTGGCACCAAGCACCCGGTTCATGGCGCCGCGCGCTTTGAAGGAGCCCGTGACCTGCAGGCATTCGAGCTTCAGCGTCACCCGTTCCGAAGGCAGCGGCTGCTTGAGGCCTGAGAGCCGCAGGATGGGTGTACGCCGGATGTGCGGCGCGATGCGGGGACGAGCGGCGCGGATGTCGTCAAGAGTGATCAATCGTAGCTCCTGTATCGAGCCTACGTGATCCGATCAGGGCTGCTAGCGCAAGCTCTTCCAGTCGCACCGTGTTGGGCTCAACGAGCTCTTGCTCGCGTGGATGAAGCCACTGAGGGGGCCTGGGAGTTGTTCGTACGCAACGGGGAGCCACTTGCGATCAGTTGGGAGCAAATTCGATGGACGACTTGAGAAACGACCTGACCCAACGGCTCGACGAGTTGGAAGCGCACATCGGCGAGATGCGCAAGACATTGGAGCATCACGGCATGATTAGCGACCAACTCCAGAGCGAGTGGGACGACATGCTGCGCCAACACGCGGAACTTCGTCGGCGGCTGCGGTCCGGCGAGGCGAAGGGCAGTGAGGCCGGCGCCACCTTGGGCCAGGATATCGACGTCCTTCGCCACGCCTTCTTCCGCTGGGCGGCGCGTGTGGATAAGCGCTTCAGCGCGGGACCGAATGACAGGTCATAAACGAGCCGATTGGCGGCACGAACTCGTCCGAGCCCGCGCTTTGGCTCTGGGCTAAACGGCGCTCGACCGCCTTGTCAGTGGGCCGCGCCGGAGCCGATCACCTCGGTTGCGATGATCACTGATCAGCCAAAATCAGCCGCATTCTTGAAGTCAAAATTTGAAGTTTGCTGACAGCCTGACGAGCTGCTCCAGTGCTGCGACCGAGGATCGCCCAAATCTGTCGGAATGGTACTGATGTTTGCAATTCCAAAGCACTTCCTAAGTGAACTGGAAACGCTTGATGTGATAGCCCAGGTTCATCTGGGGGATTTGGCTTGAATAGCTGGGCGTTTTACGGGGGCATTCACGATATTGCCATTCCAGTGCCGGATTACGTCACTAGGAGCACGATGAGCCCTCTGCTCCCAGCGATCGAAGGAAGTGTGTCGATGAGAAAAGCTTTTGTGGCAACACTGATGTGCGGTGTCATGGCCGTGCAGCCAGTATCAGCAACTGTGCTGACGCCTGCACCGGAGGCTGTCAGGCCGGCGACAAGTTCAATCGTCCCGGCGGTCAAGCTTTCGACTGATGCAGAGACCGCCAAGGTGATCGAGGTCGGAAGAAGACATTACCCTCGTTACAAGCGTTATCGCCGTAAGAGCCGTGGAGGTGCTTTCGGCGCCGGCTTGGCTGTCGGCATCATGACCGCTCTCATTGCAAAGGGCATCAGCGAGGCCCATGCCCGTAATCGTTTCGACCGGTGCGCGAGGGACTTCCGGTCCTTCGACTACGAGACGGGGACGATCATCACCCGTTCGGGCCGTGAGGTCCTCTGCCCATATCTTCGCTGAACAAGCCGGTTGGGCGTTAAGCAGCCGCGGCGAAATCATCCGCCGCGGCTATTTTTGTTGGTGATCTCCGCTCCGATCAGGGAGCCCAGCGCACGCTGCCGGCATCGGACACATCCAGCCCACCAAGCTCGGCTGCGCGCTGCGCGAAGCCAGGTGAGCTGAGCAGCTTCAGCAGCTTCTGCAGCGCTGGGCGGAAGGCATCGCGCTGGCGCATGAGAAGATCGAACCGCTCGATCTGGAGGGGCACGAAGTCGAGCCCGGCAGCGGTGGCAACAGACCGTGTTGCGACGCCGCAATCGCCATGGCCGGCCCGGATGGCCTGCGCGATGTCAGGCCCCGTCGGCGCTTCCATCGTAGCCGCAACATCCTGAAGCTCCGCGCCCTCGCGTCTGAGAAGAGCCAGCAGAAGCTGTTGGGCGCCCGCACCTGCAGGCCGCACGATGAGGCGTGCCTTTCTGTCGAGCACGTCCCGGATCGACTTCAGCCCCAGTGGATTTCCAGGTGCGACCAGCAACCCTTGCTCCCGCGTGGCAAAGCCGATCAGCACGGCATCGTAGAGCGTCGGCTCCCGAGACACGATTTCGATGTTTGCATCTTTTTCGGGATCGTCGAGATCGTGGAAATGGATCGCTGCAGCGATGACTTCCCCGCGCAGGAAGCGGCGATAACCAGCTTCGCTTCCCTCCGGCATGATGGCCAGCCCAGCGCGGCTTTCGCTTAGCGCCCATTGCAGGAGCGGGTCATGGCTTCCGCCGACAATCGGCGGCGGATCGGCCGGAACTACGCCTTCCGGGCGCACCATACCCGCAAGCAACCAGCGGTCGAGATCGGCGCGCGGGAACAGCCATTTGCCGGTCACCTTCGTGCACGGGATCTGCCGCTCCGCAACCAGTTCGTAAAGCTTCCGCTCTTTAAGTCGAAGATACTCGGCAGCTTCTGCCGTCGTCAGCAACTCTAAGCCTGCGTTCTTCTGCATCTTATTGCATCAGATTCTAAAATTTGACATTTCGGGATCAAACACACTCAATGCCCTTGGTCAACGGGCATTGGGGAGAGGCGCGTTGGATACCTCCAGCGCTCTGGAGTTGATCTTGACAGGCGATGCGACGCTGTTCGCCATCGTCCGTTTGTCTCTGCTCGTCACTCTTTCGGCCACCTTCTTCGCAGCCCTCGTTGGGCTGCCGCTCGGTGCAATTGTAGCGCTCACCAACTTCCCGGGCCGGCATGCCGTCATCGTGGTGCTCAACGGGCTGATGGGTCTGCCGCCGGTCGTGGTCGGGCCTGCTCGTCTTCCTTCTGCTCTCGCGGTCGGGGCCACTCGGGCCCCTGGGGCTGCTTTTCACGCCTACGGCGATGGTGATCGCTCAGACGGTGCTCATCACGCCCATCATCGCTGCCCTCAGCCGTCAGGTCATCGAGGATCTGTGGACCGAGTACCGGGAAGAGTTGACGGCCATGGAGGTCGGCCCGCTCGCGCGGGTGAAGACGCTGCTCTGGGATGCCCGCTTCTCACTCGTGACGATATTGCTGGCGGGCTTCGGCCGCGCCGCCGCCGAGGTCGGTGCGGTGATGATCGTCGGCGGCAACATCGAGAACTTCACGCGCGTGATGACGACCACAATCGCGCTCGAGACCTCCAAGGGCAATCTGCCCCTCGCCATCGGTCTCGGCATGGTGCTGATCACGCTGATCCTGGTCGTCAATGCGCTGGCCTGGGCTGTTCGGCGCTGGTCGGAGGCCCATGCTGGATGAGCTGCACATAACGAAAGCACGACCGCCGGCGTGCTCGGAGTGATCTGCCCATTCGCTTCGCGGGGGTCGATTACGCGTCGGGGCCGTCTCAATCCTCTGCGGCATCAATCTCGAGATTTCGGCTGGTCCGCCAACGATACTGCTTGGGCCAAACGGCTCGGGAAAGACCACGTTGCTCAAGCTCGCCATGGGCCTCCTTACGCCCACGGCCGGCTCCATTACCTACAACGGTCGCGAAAAGCCGACGCCGGGCACGCGCGCATTCGTCTTCCAGAAGCCGATGATGCTGCGCAGGACGGTGGCCGCAAACGTGGCTTATGCGCTCAAGGCTGCGGGCCGCCGCCCGGATCGGCTGGAGATCGCGCGGCTGCTCGCAGAAGTCGGCCTAGCCGGGATGGACGACCGCCCGGCCCGCAGGCTGTCCGGCGGCGAGCAACAGCGGCTCGCGCTCGCTCGCGCGCTGGCTCGCGATCCCGAAGTGCTGTTTCTCGACGAGCCGACCGCGAGCCTCGATCCCGCATCGACCAAGGCGGTCGAGGACATCGTCGCACGCGTCGCGAAGTCGGGCGTCAAGATCGTGATGACCACCCACGATCTCGGGCAGGCCCGGCGGCTCGCATCCGAGGTGGTCTTTCTCGCAAAAGGCCGGCTCATCGAGCGGGCGCCGGCCGAGGCTTTCTTCACGCAACCTTCAACGGAAGAGGCACGCCGGTTCGTGGCGGGCGACCTCGTCATCTAACTCAAGGGGAGCAACCATGCGCATTCGGCTTCTGGCATTTGCCATTGCCGCATTGGCAGCCGCCGCGTCTGACGACGGCGCCTGTAACGGCACAGGAGAAGTCAATTGTCGTCTCGTCGACGACATCGACACAGGATTCCGGCCTCTTCGGCTACATCCTGCCGATGTTCAAGGAAAAGACTGGCATCGACGTGAAGGTCGTCGCACAGGGTACAGGCCAGGCGCTCGACACGGGCCGCCGCGGGGATGCCGACGTGGTGTTTGTCCACGCCAAGGCGCAGGAAGAGAAGTTCGTTGCCGAAGGCCACGGCGTGAAGCGCTACGACGTGATGTACAACGATTTCGTGCTGATCGGCCCCAAGTCCGATCCGGCCAAGGTCAAGGGCGGCAAGGATATCTTGGCCGCGCTGAAAGCCATCATGAGGCCGGCGCACCGTTCGTCTCGCGCGGCGACAAGTCTGGCACCCACTCGGCTGAGCTGCGCCTTTGGAAGGAGGCCGGTCTCGATCCCGCTGGCAGCAAGCCGTCCTGGTATCGCGAAATCGGCCAGGGCATGGGCGCGGCACTCAACACCGCAAGCGCAATGGGTGCCTACGTGCTCGCCGACCGCGGCACCTGGATCTCCTTCAAGAACAAGGAGCAGTTGGAGATCGCGGTCGAGGGCGACCAGCGGTTGTTCAACCAGTACGGCATCATCCTCGTAAATCCAGAGAAGCACCCCCACGTGAAGAAGGAGTACGGGCAGCAGTTCATCGACTGGATCATCTCCGACGAGGGGCAAAAGGCCATCGCTGACTACAAGATCGAGGGGCAGCAGCTCTTCTTCCCGAACGCGAAGTCCGGCAGCTGATTACGAGGGCGCCGATTTGCACCCATGGTGCAAATCGGCGCCCTTTTTGTCGGAACGAAAGCGGTCAGCACGGGATACCGGCCGCGCGAGCTGCGCTGGCGGAGTGCTGGAACCGCTGCAGCGGGTGTCAGAGCGGTTTCGTCAGCAACACCCACTCTCGCCCAGGATTGACCCAACTCTCCTTGACCATCTTCCGCCGTGCGGTTTCGCGATAACCGCAGCGCTCGTAAAGGCGGCGGGCACCGATATTGGCGTCAGAAACGATGACGCTCATGCCCTTCTTGCCGAGCTTGCGGCCGGTCTCGTCGGCCAGCCGAAGCAACTGCGTGCCGAGGCCCTTTCCGCGATAGTTCGGCAGAACGGCCAGAACATTCACGTACCAGGTCGATGGAGCCAGATTCTCCAGCTCCTGCAGGGGCACAAACAGGGTTGGCATGTATTCGGGAATGGGTTCCGGATCATCGGGAATCTCGTAGCCGATGAGGCAGCCGACACCTTTGCCATCCACTTCGATGATGGTTGCGTTGCGCCACGAAAAGCTGCCCTCATCCCGCTCCGCGCGCTCGCGGCCGATATCCCAAGACGACTTTCCGGGACTAGCAAGCTTGCCCCAGAGGTAAAGCGGCAGCCCTTCGCCCGCGTAATTGACGAGCTCGGCAAGGAGAGCAGCTTCGTCGCGCCGGGCAGGGCGGGTCGCGATTGATGGCGCTGAACTGCTGACGATCATTCGTTGTCTCCAGAAAGGGTCGCCCGGAACCCGGGGGTCGAGGGGGACTGGTGGGGATCGGGTCCCGGGCGAAGCTCACTCAGGCCGCCATGGCACTCCGGCAGGCTTTGCTGATGCACGCGATGTGGCGGTGATCCGTTCCACAGCAGCCGCCCAGTACGTTGATTTGCGGATGGAGTTGCAGCAGCTCGCGATACTGATCGCCGAGCTCGACTGGATTGCCCGCATCGAGATCCGGCAAGTCGTTGAGCTCCTGGTGGCTGCGCTTCGACGCGTTGCAGCGGAGGCCGCGGACCCGCTTCGTCCAGCTCTCGCCAGCCGGCAGCGCGCTCATGAAGTGATTGGGGTGAGCGCAATTGATCATGTAATAGGCGGGGCCTGCAGCGGTGGCCTCATCCACCTCGGCGATCGCGTCCGCGAGGCTCTGGCCTGTCGGCAGACGGCCGTCTGTCTCCGTCGTGAACGAGATGGCGACGGGCATGCCCGCTTTCATCGCAGCGCGCGTGATGCCGATAGCCTCGTTGGCGTTCGTCATGGTGATGGCCGTCACCATGTCGGCCTTGGCCTCGGCAAAGGCGCTGATCTGGTGCGCGTGATAGCTCTCGGCCTCCTCGGCGGACATCACCTGCCCAGGGTCGTAGCCATCACCCCGCGGTCCAACACAACCGCTCACAACCATGGGGAGCTGAGGAACACCGTGCTTCGCCTGCAGATCCCGCATGAGCGCGATGGCTTCCCGGTTCACTGCCGCGATGTCGTTGCGGGAGTAGCCGAGGAGCGCGCCCCAATCTGAGCTCGCGCGCCAGGTCGGGCTCTCGAAGATGAAGCCCGTTCCATCAGCGCGGGCGATGGCGACGTACCGCTCGAAATAGCGGACGAGGGCAGCGCGGCCCTCCTGCGTCTTCATTAGGTCGAAGGCGGCGAAATAGGGCAAGTCGATGCCTTCGTGGAAAATCAGCGTCGTCTCGATGCCGCCATCAGTAAGGAACAAGCCGCCGTCAAGCTGCGGCAGGCGATTGCTGGAGCTTTTCGACATGGGTTTTCCTGCTGTCTCATGATCAATTCAAACGATTTGGCGAGCGCCAAATTCGCGGACGGGCAAAAAGCAGATCCGCGGAGCCTTCGCTGTTTCGTAGGGAACAGGACCTTTCGTCGTTGCTGCCGCGTCTGCGAACAGCCGGAGCGATCGGCGAGTTTCTGCCGAGGCGAGAGGCCAGGGCCGGAAAGAGAAGCCATACGGGGGCTGGCTTCCATGCAACTTCGCCGGAAGTTTACGAGCCGACGGGTTGCCGGATGGGTCATAGGGCGCTATGCATGCCCACGAAATCAGAACCTCTTGTGAAGACGAGGGATTTGGCGAGAAGTCGGAGTTGGCTGGCCACCGACAAAGCGCGGCTACGGCGACAAACTCCGGCCCAGGAACGTTGGGAGGATGGCGGGTACGCAAGTACGCGTCACAGCATGAGGCGTAATGGCCAGTAGTAGTGACACTCGCACCCAATCCAGACGCCCCTTCAGCGATTTTGTTCCTTACGGTGACACAGTAGAGAGCCGCACCGAGCGGCCGGGTTCGGCCCAGCCGTGACCGCAGAAGTCGTTGTTGATCCTGTGCCCCGCGCAGACGCGGCGGAGGCTGCCGCGTCTTCTCCCTGGCTGCTGGAGGTCGATAATCTCCACGTCCACTTTGTGACGACAGCCGGTGTGGTTCGCGCAGTCGAGGGGCTGTCCTACAAGGTCAAGCCAGGTGAGGTGGTGGCGCTCGTCGGCAAGTCCGGCTGCGGAAAATCCGTGTCAGCGCTCACCGTCATGCGTTTGCTCGCCAAGCCGGCGGGTCGCGTCGTCGCCGGCCGGATCATGTTCCAGGGCCGCGATCTCCTGAAGCTCAGCGAAGAGGAGATGCGCGCCATTCGCGGCCGGGAGATCTCGATGATCTTCCAGGAGCCGATGACCTCGCTCAATCCGGTGCTCACCATCGGCTTCCAGATCATGGAGCCGTTGATGATCCACCTCGGCATGAGCGAGGAGCAGGCCCGCGCCCGCGCGGCCGAGCTGATGCGCCAGGTCGGCATTCCGGATGGCGAGCGGCGGCTCGACCAATACCCGCATCAGTTCTCAGGCGGCATGCGTCAGCGGGTGATGATTGCGATTGGGCTCGCCTGCAATCCGAAGCTCATCATCGCCGACGAGCCGACTACTGCGCTGGATGTGACGATCCAGGCCCAGATCCTACAGCTTATGAAGGATCTGTCCCGCGAGCTTGGCATCGCGATGGTCATCATCACGCACAACCTGGGCGTGGTGGCGCGCTACGCCGATCGCGTGAACGTCATGTACGCGGCGCGCATGGCGGAGCAGGGCACTGCCGACGACGTGTTTGCGCGTCCGCGCCATCCGTACACCTACGAACTCTGCGCTCCGTGCCGCGGCTCGACAGACCGCGGGAAGCCAAGCTCGAGACGATCGAAGGGCTGCCGCCGAACCTGGTTTCTCCGCCGCCGGGGTGCCGCTTTGCTCCCCGCTGTGCAGCGGCAATCAAGTCGTGCAAGGCTGCTCTGCCACCACTCGTCGAGGTGGAGAACGGGCATCATTCGGCCTGCATCCGGGCCACCGAGCTTGCTGAAAAGGGCCCACAGGCCATCGGATTGTCGACGTTCGCCGGCCCGGCCAAGCTCGATGTGGCACGCCCCGACGGCCCGCCGCTGATCAAGCTGGAGCGTCTGACGAAGCACTTTGTCGTGTCCTCGGGCTCGAAGCTTTTCGGCGGGTCGTCGGCGATCGTGCGGGCGGTGAACGACGTCAGCTTCTCGATCGCGCCCGGACAGACGCTTGGCCTCGTCGGTAAATCCGGGTGCGGCAAGACCACGGTGGGCCGATTGGTCCTCAAGCTGGAGGAAGCGACTTCCGGCTCGATTATCTTCGAAGGCAAGGATTTGACCAAAGCCGGCCATGACGTGATGCGCGACGTGCGCCGGCGCATCCAGGTAATCTTCCAGGACCCGTATTCCTCACTCAACCCGCGTATGACCGTCGGCCAGATCATCTCGGAGCCGCTCTTGGTCTACCGCATGGTACCGAGCAAGAAGGCCGCGCGGGAGCGCGTGGAGGATCTGCTGACCCAGGTCGGCCTCTATCCGTACATGGCGGATCGCTACCCGCATGAGCTTTCAGGTGGACAGCGCCAGCGCGTCGGTATTGCGCGTGCCCTCGCGATGGAGCCGAAGTTCATCGTTTGCGACGAGCCCGTCTCGGCGCTCGATGTGTCGATCCAGGCGCAAGTCATCAACCTCCTCGAGGACCTGCAGGAGAAGTACGGCCTCACCTACCTGTTCATCGCCCACGATCTGGCTGTGGTTCGCCATATTTCTCACCGGATCGCCGTGATGTATCTCGGCCGCGTGATGGAGATCGCAGACCGGAATTCTCTCTACGAGAATCCTCTGCATCCCTACACGCAGGCGCTATTGGCGGCCGTGCCTGTTCCGGACCCGGCTGCCGAGCGGGCGCGCGACCATACAATTCTCTCAGGTGAGGTGCCGAGCCCCCTCAATCCACCCTCAGGGTGTGTGTTCCGTACACGTTGCCCCAGGGCGACGGAGGAATGTAAGGTCGTCGTGCCTGAGTTGCGCAAGTTCGGGGAGGACCACTACGCGGCCTGCATTCACATCTGATGGGGGAGCGCGTTCCTGTTTTCTATTTTGGCTGGGAGGACGTTAATGTCGAAGTTCGCAGTATCGGCGGCTCTCACGGCGGCGGTCGCACTCATGCCTGCCGTTGCAGATGCCCAAACCCCCAAGAGGGGCGGCGAGTTGCGCTTTGCTGTCAGCGCTGAGCCGCCTGACTACGACTGCCACGCGGCGACATCGTTTGCGTTCATTCATCCGGTGCGCCCCCATTACAACACGCTGCTCAAGTTCGACCCGGCCAACTATCCGAAGGTGGTCGGCGATCTCGGCAGAGTCCTGGGAGCAGTCGGAGGATGGCCTAACCTACACGTTCAAGTTGAAGCAGAACGTGAAGTTTCACGATGGAACTCCGTTGACGTCGGAGGACGTCAAGGCCAGCTACGAGCGTATCCGCAATCCTCAGGGCGGGGCGCGCTCGATCCGCCAGGCGGTCTATGAGGACATCGACTCCATCGAGACACCTGATGAGCATACGGTCGTTTTCAAGCTGAAGAAGCCCAACGCATCGATGCTCACCAACTTCGCCTCGCCGTGGGATTGCATCTATAGCGCGGCGAAGTTGAAGGAGGATCCGAAGTTTCCAGAGCGCAACATTCTGGGCACCGGACCCTTCAAGTTCGTCGAGCATGCTGCCGGCTCGCACTGGGTCGGTGAGCGGTTCGAGGACTATCACGTCGAAGGGCGCCCCTACCTCGACAGCTACCGTGCGATCTTCATCACCAACACCGCAGCGCGCGTGAATGCGTTGCAGGCGGGCGAGGTCCTCGCAGAGTTCCGCGGCCATTCGCCGGCTGATCGCGACAAGCTCGTCAATGCCCTGGGCGACAAGGTCGAGGTGTTTGAGAGCCCGTGGATCTGCAGCCTCGTCGTGACCTTCAACACGGAGAAGAAGCCGTTCGATGACGCACGCGTGCGCCGGGCGCTATCTCTCGCCATCGACCGTTGGCAGGGAGCCGAGGCGCTGTCCAAGATTGCGCTCGTGCGGCACGTCGGTGGCGTGCTGAGACCGGGCTTCGAGCTTGCGGCGACCGACAAGGACCTGGAGCAGCTCCCGGGCTTTGGGCGTGACATCAACGCGGCTCGCGAGGAAGCCAAGAAGCTCTTGGCGGAAGCGGGTGTGAAGGATCTAAGCTTCAAGTTGATGAACCGGAACGTGCCGATGCCGTACACGCCGGTTGGCGTCTATCCTGATCGACCAGTGGCGGCAGATCGGCATCACCGTCGAGCACGACCAGCCCGAGACGGCTGCCTACATCTCGAACCTGCGCAGCGGCAACTTCGAAGCCGGGCTCGACTTCCATTGCGATGCTGTTGACGATCCCAACCTGCAGCTCGCGAAATACCTCTCGGCGGATCGGTCCCCGATCAACTACTCGCGGGCGAAGGACGCCAAGCTCGACGAGCTGTATGAAGCGCAGAAGGGTGAGCTCAACGTCGAGAAGCGCAAGCAGATCCTGCGCGAGTTCGAGCAACACGCTTTGACGGAGGCTTACAACATTCCGGTCGTCTGGTGGCACCGGATCATCGTGAACTGGAAGCAGATCAAGGGCTGGCACATGTCGCCGAGCCATTATCTGAACCAGGATCTCCAGGACGTGTGGCTCGACCAGTAACGAAGCCAAGCGGGGCGGCCGAATGCGGCCGTCCCGTAATCTCCCCAACCTGAGCTTGTAGAGAGGGAACCGGGCGGTCCCGCTATGCTGCGCTACACCATTAACCGTCTGCTTCTGATGATACCGACGCTGTTTGGCGTGGCGGTTCTGGTGTTCGTGCTGTTGCGGCTGATGCCGGGAGACATTGTCGAGCTGCGCTACCTCATGGATGGCGGGCAGGTCAGCCCTGAGGTGCTGGCCCAAGAGCGTGCGCGCCTTGGTCTCGATAAGCCGCTCTGGGAGCAGTTCGTCGACTGGATAACGGGTATTTTCGTCGGCGATTTCGGTGTCTCGATGTGGACGGGGCGGCCGGTCTGGGACGAGATCTCGAGCCGTTTCCAGCTTTCGTTTCAGGTGGCGATCATGGCCACCATTCTTGCGACCATCATTGCCATTCCGCTCGGCACACTCGCCGCTCTGTTCAAGGACACCTGGATCGACCGCCTCATTCAGGTCTTCGCCATCGCGGGGCTCGCCGTGCCGTCCTTCTGGCTCGGCATGCTCATGATCCTGGGCTGTTGCTCATGTTCAACTGGATTCCGCCGCTGACATTCACGCCGTTTTACGAGGATCCGTGGCATAACCTTTCGCAGCTCATCTGGCCTGCCCTGGCGGTGGGCTATCGCTACTCGGCTGTCGCCACGCGCATGACGCGCTCGACCGATCCTTGAGGTCCTACAGGAGGACTACATCCGAACCGCACGGGCCAAGGGTGTTTTCGAGCGGCTGGTCGTTTCGCGCCACGCGATGCGAAACGCGATGTTGCCGGTGGTGACCGTCATCGGCCTCGAGTTCGCATTCCTTATCGGCGGCTTGGTCGTGACCGAGCAGGTGTTCAACCTGAACGGCATCGGCAAGCTGTTCGTGGAGACGGTGACGCGAGCCGACTACACCATGGTGCAGGCCCTGGTGATGCTCGTTGCCACCTTCTTCATCGTCATCAATTTCCTGGTGGATCTGCTCTACGCGGCGCTCGATCCGCGCATCCGGTATCGCTGACATGGCTGTCGCTGAAGAGACCCCGCGCATCACCTACAAGGTGCCGAAGAAGCGGCACCCCATCGTGCGGTTTGCCATAACCCAGCCGCTGGGAGCTGCGGGTTTGGTCTTTATCGTGGCGCTGTTCATCGCCGGCGTGTTCGCCGAGTACGTCGCCCCGTACGATCCGCTGGCGCTGGACTATGGCGCGATGCTGGCGCCGCCCTCCTGGGATCACTGGATGGGAACGGACGCCTTCGGGCGCGACGTGTTCTCCCGCATCATTTACGGTGCGCGGACCGCGCTTGCGGTGGGCTTCCTATCGTCACTGCTGGGGTCCGGTATCGGCGCCATCATTGGTGTCGTATCCGCCTACTTCGGTGGCCGGATCGACATGGCCATCCAGCGCTTCATGGACATTCTGCTGTCGTTCCCGATCATCGTGCTGGCGCTGGCCGTGGTGGCCGTTCTGGGCAAGTGGCCGGTTGCGGGACTGGACATCAATCTCATCATCGCCATCGCAATACCGATGATCCCGAAGGTGGCCCGCGTCGTGCGCTCCGCAGCGCTCGCCATACGGGAGATGCCTTACGTCGACGCTGCACGCGCCGCGGGATACAGCCACAGCCGCATCATCTTCCGCCACATCGCACCGAACGTCGTGGCGCCGTTCCTCATCATGTTCACGGCGTTCATCGCCCAGGCGATCCTGCTCGAGGCATCGCTGTCGTTCCTGGGCCTGGGCGTCACGGAGCCGACAGCGGCCTGGGGCCTGATGCTCTCCGGCAGCTCGCAAGAGTTCTATCGGGAGGCCCCTGGATGATCATTTTCCCGGGCCTCGCCATCAGCCTTGCTGTCTTCGCCTTCAACCTTTTTGGCGACTCTCTTCGCGACTGGCTCGACCCGAAAATCAAAATTTAACCGCTGCACATTCAGCCTGGAGCTGTGAGCCGCTCTGCTGCGCTGCAGCAGCGGCCCGCGACACATTGGTCTGGCGCCTAGGCAAGCACCTTGCTCACGAATTGATCATTGCTGTAAGGAAGGCGAATTTTCCGGGTGCACCTGCTCGGAATTTCCAATCGGGGGTCTGCACGCAGCGATCACAGTGAGCCTGGGACGCGCCGGTAGCGTGGTCTTGGGAACCACTCTGTCGCCTATGAAATATTGTCGAGGTTGCGACGGTGTCTCCTTTGGACGAGAAGCTTGAGCCGATATTTGCAGAAGTGCTGCGGCGGAACGCTGGCGAAGACGAATTTCACCAGGCCGTCAGAGAGGTCCTCGACAGCCTAGGCCGGGTCATCGCCAAGCATCCGGATTACGCCGATGAGGCGCTGATCGAGCGCATCTGCGAGCCCGAGCGTCAGATCATCTTCCGCGTGCCCTGGATCGACGACAAAGGGCAGGTGCAGATCAACCGCGGCTTCCGCGTCTGCTTCAATTCCGCACTCGGCCCCTACAAGGGTGGGTTGCGCTTCCATCCCAGCGTCAACCTCGGCATAATCAAGTTTCTCGGCTTCGAGCAGACGTTCAAGAACGCGCTGACCGGCATGCCGATCGGCGGCGCCAAGGGCGGATCGGACTTCGATCCCAAGGGCCGGTCCGACAGGAGATCATGCGGTTCTGCCAGTCGTTCATGACCGAGCTCTACCGCCATCTCGGTGAGTACACCGACGTCCCCGCTGGCGACATCGGCGTGGGGCAGCGCGAGATCGGCTACATGTTCGGCCAGTACAAGCGCATCACCAACCGCTACGAGTCCGGCGTCCTGACCGGCAAGGGCCTGACGTGGGGCGGATCGCGAGTCCGCAAGGAGGCGACGGGCTACGGCGCCGTCTTCTTTGTCGAGCAGATGTTGAAGACGCGCGGACAGGGTTTCGAAGGCAAGAAGGTCGTCGTCTCAGGCTCGGGCAACGTCGCCATCTACACGATCGAGAAGGTTCAGCAACTCGGCGGCGCGCGTGATCGCGTGCTCGGATTCCGACGGTTACGTCGTCGAGGAGAGCGGCATCGACCTGGAGCTGCTGAAGGAGATCAAGGAGGTCCGGCGCGAGCGCATCGCCGACATATGCGAAGCTGCGGAAGGACACGACCGATTACGTGCCGAAGGGCAGCATCTGGGAGATCCCCTGCGACATCGCCATGCCATGCGCAACGCAGAACGAGCTCAATGGCGTGGATGCGCGCAGGCTTATCCAGAACGGTGTGATCGCCGTTGGCGAAGGGGCGAATATGCCCTGCACCCCCGATGCCGTGCGCAACTTTCTGGAGGCCGATGTTCTGTTCGGCCCTGGCAAGGCGACCAATGCGGGTGGCGTGGCCACCAGTGCGCTCGAGATGCAGCAGAACGCTTCCCGGGATACCTGGACCTTCGAGGAGACCGAGGAGCGCCTGGCAACCATCATGCGGCAGATCCACGACCGCTGCGCGGAGACGGCGGAGGATTACGGTATGCCGGGCAACTACGTCGCTGGCGCCAACATCGCGGGCTTCATCCGTGTCGCCGAAGCGATGCGGGCATTGGGCGTGGTCTAAAGCCGGCGCGAACGTAGCACGGCCGCGCCGGATCGCTCGTCTGCTGACACTGGCCGCTACCGCCGTTCTCGTGCTTCGCCCGTTGGGAGTGCGAAGTCAGAGCGCATCGGCCGCCATACCGTGATCTGACGCTCTTCACACAGGATCGCGGGCAGGCGATCGAGATAGGCTTTCCGGTAATCCCGCTGGAGTTGGACCTCGATGAGGTCCCGCTGGTCTGCCCAGGTCTCGTAGATCATGAAGCGGGTCGGATCGTCCGGGTCGCGATGCAGGGTGGCGTTGATGAACGTCGACTCGTGTCGCATGGCATCGAGCAGCGGGTGCAACAAACGCAGGAACTCATCTTCATACCCAGGCCGGACATGAACCACGACCGTGGCCGACACCGGCGAGCCTGTGGCGCCGTCACCTGCCTCCTCAGAGTAAGTGATTTGACGCACTCTGGTTTAGGACACGGGAAGTCTCCTTTGATCTGGAGTCGCTCAAGCCTCGATCGCCCGCGAGCGCCGCAGCGCAATCATCTGCAGCTCCGCGAAGAAGCCCACCACGAGCGCCTGAGCAGCGATGAGGACATATCCTGCCAGCGTGGGTGCGACGTAGCCGGAAAGCAGCACCAGCAGGTTGGCAGCGACCCAGATCGCATTGCCCGCGATGATCGTGAGAACGGCGCCTGTGGGTGACGGCTCGCGAAAGGCGGTCCACGCCACCAGCGCGACGAACGGCACGAGGACAAGCCCCGCTCCGCGCAGCAGCGCCTCGGGGAGTCCGAGTGGCCCGGCGAGGAGGCCGGCGGTCGTGACGAGCAGGACGGCCGTCGCGCCGGTTGCCACGGCATCGAGCAGAGAACCTGGCGAAGCGAGAGCGAGGTGATGGTGTGAAGCATGAAGCATGAAGCATCTCCTGATTTGACAGGCCGGTTAGCGCCGGTGCCCGGGAGGCTATGGAGCGGGCGGAAGCGCCGCAATTACCTCGGAGGTCATTGGATGCAGAGCGCCGCCGCTGTAATGCTTCGGCGATGACTGCCGCGACCTCGTCCTTTGGCCAGCACCTTCGCGAGTGGCGCCAGCGGCGCCGCATGAGCCAGCTCGATTTGGCTCTCGCAGCCGATGTTTCCGCGCGGCATCTGAGCTTCATCGAAACGGGCCGGGCGCGGCCCAGCCGCGAGATGGTGCTCCATCTTTGCGAGCGGCTCAGTGTTCCGCTGCGGGAGCGGAACGCCATATTGCTGTCGGCGGGATACGCGCCGGTCTTTCCGAGGCGGTCTCTCGACGATCCGGCTCTGACACAGGCACGCAAGGCGGTGGAGCTGGTCCTCAAGGGCCACGAGCCCTTTCCGGCTCTCGCCGTCGACCGGCACTGGAACCTCGTCTCGGCAAATCACGCCGTATCACACATGATGACAGGTGCTGCCGACGAGCCTGCTGGCTCCACCCGTAAATGTGCTGCGTCTCAGCCTGCATCCGCGCGGGCTTGCACCGCGGATCGAGAATTACACCGAGTGGAGGCACCACATTCTCGCGCGCCTGCGCCAGCAGATCGAGGCCAGCGCGGATCCCCTGCTGATGGATCTACTACGCGAGCTGTCGTCTTATCCGGTGGCGTCTACCCACCGCTCTACAACGGCTGACCTACCCCAGGATGGTGTCGTGACGCCGCTCCGTTTCCGCAGCGATGCTGGTGTGCTCTCACTGATCAGCACGACGACGGTGTTCGGTACGCCGATCGACATAACCTTCGAGGAGCTCGCAATCGAAGCGTTCTTCCCCGCCGATGACGACACGGCCGAGAAACTGCGTGCTCTTGCCCACTTGTCTGGCAAGCGGCCAGTCGATCGTTTATCAGATCGGAAGCAGCGGTCGGCCTGACCAAGCTTGCCGGGAAGGAAATTTCATGAGTGCTGTCACTATCGTAGAAGTCGCGCCGCGTGACGGCTTCCAGTCGGTGCGCGAGCCGATTCCAACCGACACCAAGGTCCGTATCGTCGATGCGTTGGCTGCGACGGGGCTGCAGCGTTTGGAGATCGGCTCGTTCGTCAGCCCGAAAGCAATTCCGCAGATGGCCGATACCGCAGAGGTGCTGAAACGGGCTCGGTTGCCCGATGGCCTTCGCGTGCACGTTCTCGTTCCCAATCGAAAAGGGCTGGAGCTTGCGAAGGCGGCGGGTGTGCGCGAGGTCGCCTGGGTGGTCTCGGTGAGCGAAAGCCACAATCAGTCGAACGTCCGGCGGTCCGTCGACCAGAGCTTCGCGGACTTCGAGCAAGCTTGGCAAGAGCTTGGCGAGGGGATGAGGCTACGCTTCGGGCTCGCCACTAGCTTCGATTGCCCGTTCGAAGGCCGGACACCGGAATCACGCGTGATCGCTTGCGTCGAGCGGGTGCTGAAGATCGTGCCGGAGCTCGAGATCTCTATTGCGGACACGACGGGGCGCGCTGCACCCAACCATGTTCGCGGGCTTTTCACGACGCTGGTCCGCGATTACGCGAGCGACAAAGTCGAGTTCTCGTTCCACGGGCACGACACCTATAATCTTGGTATCGCCAATGCCATCGCAGCGTACGAAGCTGGGGTGCGCATCATCGATGGCGCGGCTGCTGGCCTCGGCGGATGTCCCTTCGCACCGGGTGCTTCAGGCAATACGGCCACGGAAGACCTGGTGTTCGCCTTCGAGCACATGGGCATCTCCACCGGAGTCGATTTCGCCAAGCTGCTCGAGGCGGCGGACATGACACAATCAGTCGCGCCGCAACAGGCCGGAGGCCGGGTGCGCACCGTCACACGGAAACGCGCGCTGGCGGGCTTCGGAGAGAATACCCGCGGCATGGCGGCCTAGAGGCGCGAAAGAGGGGAGCGAACATCATCATGCACCTCGCCGGCAGCACGTACGAGGAGGTCTATAACACCTTCCGGTGGGAGATCCCGTCCCGTTTCAACATTGCCGAGGCGGTCTGCAGCCGGCATGCCAGGACGGCTCCGGACGCGCCTGCGCTGATCTATGAGCAGGCCGATGGCAATGTCCGGATCTGGAGCTTTCGCGAGGTCGAGGAGACCGCGAGCCGTCTTGCCAATGCGCTCGACCATCTTGGCGTGAAGCGTGGCACCATCGTCGGCATCCATCTGCCTCAGTGCCCGGAGAGCCTCATTTCCCATGTCGCTGTGCAGAAGCTCGGCGGGATCGCGCTGCCGCTCTTCAATCTGTTCGGACCCGACGCCATCGAGTATCGGCTGCGGGACAGCGGCGCCCTCGTGATCATCACCACGACAGGGGGATGGGAGCGGGTTGGCAGCGCGATCAAGGGGGTCGAGACGCTGTCGCACGTCGTGTGCGCCGACGGGAAGAGCTCCGGCGAGTATCTCGGATTCTGGGACTTGGTCGAGCGCGGCTCACCCAATCGGGCCAATGCGGATACCGGCCCGGATGATCCTGCTATCCTGATGTACACGTCGGGAACGACAGGAAACCCCAAGGGCGTGCTCCATGCGGGACGCGTGCTGCTCGGGCACCTGCCCGGCGTATCGCTGCCGCAGGACATGTTCCCTCAGCCTGGGGACCGCTTCTGGACTCCTGCGGATTGGGCGTGGGCCGGAGGACTTCTCGATGTCCTGCTGCCTTCGCTCTATCACGGGGTGCCGGTGGTCGGTGCAGCGCGGGCCAAGTTCGACCCCGAATGGGCGTTTGCATTCCTCGCCAAGCACGGCGTGCGGAACGTCTTCATGCCACCGACAGCTCTGCGCCTGATGCGCCAGGTGCCAGATCCTCGGTCCCGTTTCGCCTACAATGTGCGATCCATCGGCACGGGCGGTGAGAAGCTGGGCGAGGACATGATCGCCTGGGGGCAGGAGACCTTCGGCCTGACGCTCAATGAGTTCTTCGGCCAGACCGAAGTCAATCTCGTGGTCGGGAACTCGGGGAAATTGTTCCCGGTGCGCGCCGGCTCGATGGGTCGGGCCATCCCCGGCCATGTGGTCGAGATCGTTAACGATGAAGGCACTGTCTTGCCACCGGGTGAAACCGGCATCGTCGCAGTACGGAGACCCGATCCCGTGATGTTCCTGGAGTACTGGCGCCGGCCGGAGGCAACCCGCGAGAAATTCCGCGGCGACTGGTGCCTGCTTGGTGACGTCGCGGTGAAGGACGAGGACGGCTACTTCTGGTTCCAAGGCCGCGATGACGACATCATCAGCTCCGCAGGCTACCGCATCGGTCCGGGTGAGGTGGAGGAGTGCTTGCAGAAGCACCCTGCCGTGGCGTTGGCCGGGGTCATAGGCTCGCCCGATCCGATCCGTGGCGAGATCGTTGTCGCTTTCATCGTTCCGGCTCCAGGCGTGCAGCCGTCGGAAGAGCTGGCCAACGAAATTCAGACGTTCGTCCGTGAGCGCCTCGCTGCGCACGAGTACCCGCGCCAGATCCGCTTTATCGACGAGATGCCAATGACCATCACGGGTAAGATCCGGCGCGTTGATCTGCGCGCCATGGATCGCGCCAGCTGGATCCTCGTGATCGCGGAGCGCCCGTCGCATTGGGCGGCTCCGCTAGATGTACGAGACGTGATGGGCCTCCCAAATCCGAACGACAATGGAGCCGCTGCGGGGATGGGGAGCGGGACCAGGCGCGGCGAGCTCGTGTTCGCAATATCTGCCGATTACGAGCGACGCACCGGCGGGTGGGTTTACGACACGCGAGTGATCAAGGAGCTTGCCGCACTGGGTTGGCATGTGCGCGAGCTTGTTCTCCCCGCCGGCTTTCCGCATCCGGATGAAGCAGCCCGCGCGCAGTCGGCGGAGGCGTTCGCGAGGCTGGCGGACGGGACGCTCGTCATTGCCGATCAACTGTGCCTCGGCGTGCTGCCGGAGGTGGCGCAGCGAGAGGCGCAGCGGTTGCGGCTGGTGATGATCGTGCACCATCCGCTGATGCTCGAGCAGTACGGCGCTGGCGCGACGATGCAGAGGCGGACAATGCATTCGGCCGCTCTGAACGCGAAGCGCTTCGCCACGTAAGGCTGGCGATCGTGACGTCCGGAACGACTGCAGAATTTCTTCGCGACAACTTTGAAGTCGAGCCGAGCCGGATCGTCATCGCGCCTCCAGGGACGGACAGTCGTCCGTGTCTGAAGGTTCCCGAGGCAGCGAACTAGCGCTTCTGTCAGTCGGCGCAGTCGTTCCCCGTAAGGACCATGGTGTTCTGATCGACGCCTTGAGCTTACTTCGAGACGAGCCATGGCGGCTGACGATCGTCGGCAACATAACGCGGGCACCGGATCACGTCTCAGCCTTGCGGGCTCGCATCGCCGCAGCGGGACTTCAGGACCGGGTGCATCTGGCAGGTGAGCTCGACGACGATGCGCTCGAGGAGGTTTGGCGCGGAGCTGACATCTATGTTGCCTCGTCTCGGCACGAAGGTTTCGGAATGGCCATTGCGGAAGCCATTTCGCGGGGCCTTCCGGTGGTGACGACGGCGGCAGGCGCGGTGTCGGAATGGTTGAGCCCAAGCGCGGCCTTGATCGTGCCAACGGTGATACCGCCGCGCTCGCCGCCGCATTGGCCCGTGTTTTACGTCAGCCGGAAACTCGTGCAGCCTTGATGCGTGGGGCGCGGGAGCAACGGTTGCAGCTCACGCGCTGGCACGAAACTGCGACACGTGTCGATGCCGCCCTTCTTCACATCGTGGGCAGCACTAGCCGCGTGCCTCCGTCACCTTTGTCAGGCGACGGAGGTTAATGATCTCAACTGAGCTGAGCTAGTGCTCACTTGGCTGCTCGACACTCCGCTGATGGGCTTATGACTGCACCGCCGTCTTCATGACGAACGGATTGCCCGTGTTGGATGCCGTCGAGACCCAGACGCTCTTTGTTTCCAGATACTCGTCTATGCCGGTCAGTCCGTTCTCTCGCCCGACGCCTGAGCTCTTGAACCCGCCAAACGGCATTGTGAAGCTCATCGCACGATAAGTATTGACCCAGATCGTGCCGGCACGGATCCGCCGCGGCATGATCGTCGCCCGTTTGACGGACTGCGTCCAAACGCCGGCGGCAAGTCCATAGATGACATCGTTGGCGATGCGGATGGCGTCCTCATCATCCTTGAACTTGATGACGGAGAGGACGGGGCCGAAGACCTCCTCCTGCGCAATCCGCATCTTGTTGTCAACGTCGGTGAAGATCGTCGGCTGAACGAAGTACTTACCGCCACCCATCTCAGGTCCGGCTGGGCCGCCACCCAGCACGCAGTTGGCGCCCTCGTTCTTGGCAATATCGATATAGTTGAGCACCTTCTGGTATTGCGGCGGCGTCGTGACAGGGCCAACCTGGGTCTCGTAGCTCATCGGATTGCCGAGCTTTGCGGTCTTGGCGACCGAAACGAGCTTCTCCACGAACTCATCGTGGATGCTCTCCTGGACCAGGAGGCGGGAGCCAGCGACGCACGTTTGGCCCGTCGCCGCGAAGATGCCCGAGATGGCGCCGTTGACGGCCTCGTCGATGATGCAGTCATCGAAGACGATGTTGGGCGATTTGCCGCCGAGCTCCAGCGAGACCTTCTTGAAGCTCGCCGCCGCCAGTGAAGCCACGCGCGAGCCAGTTGCGCTGCCACCCGTAAAGGCGACCTTCGCCACTTTAGGATGGGTGACGAGGGCTTCGCCCGTCGTGGCGCCATAGCCTGTCACGACATTGACCACACCCGGCGGCACGCCGGCTTCCTCGATCACGAGCTTCATGAACTCGAGCAGCGAGGCGGACGTGTACTCCGACGGCTTGATGACAACGGTGCAGCCCGCGGCCAGCGCAGGTGCAAGCTTGAAGCCGACAAGGAGAAGCGGCGAGTTCCATGGGATGATCATGGCACAGACGCCGACCGGCTCGCGCAGCGTGTAGGTGAAGTGGTCAGGCTTATCGACCGGCACCACCATGCCGGTGATCTTATCGGCTAGGCCGCCGTAGTAATAGTACCACTCCGGCAAGTACTTGAGCTGCGCCGCCATCTCCGAGATGAGCTTGCCGTTGTCCTTAACCTCGATCTGCGCGAGGTACTCGCCGTGTTTTTCAATCAGACCGGCAATCTTGCGCAGCAGGCGGCCTCGCTCCGTTTGTGTCATTCTCGGCCATGGGCCGCTCTCGAACGCGCGGCTGGCGGCCTCACAGGCGCGGTCGACGTCGACAGCATCGCACTCGGGGATCAGCGCCCAAGGCTCGCCGGTGTACGGATCGATCGTTTCGAACGTCTTGCCCGATGCGGCATCGCACCACTTACCATCGATATAGACTTGGTACTGCTTAAGCTTGGTCGGGACGTCTTGCACGGGATTGGCTCCAAAAATGGCGCGCCTGTGCTCTCGAAATTTCGGCTCGAGCTGGTGCGCAGTGGCACTTCGCAACCCACGATAGGAGGGCGATGATCATTGTCAATACGATGTGCCTTCGTGGGGCGCAGCGCCAATTTGCCGACCCGTCTTTGCAGGTTGGCAACTTCTTGGCTTGATGGCTTGACAATAAATGCAGCTTGCACGGACCGGGCCGGTTGCTTGTGAAGAATATGTCAAAGTGTACATCGACTGTGACTTAGTCGATCTAATACCCAAGATCGAAATATCCTTGCTCGTAGCGCTCTACAGCGTCGCGCTTTAAGCAGCCAACTTCCATTGAATAAATCTGTTGACTATAGTTCCGCCGGGCGAACGGTGGCGACTACAGCGCGGCCAACGTGATCGTGACTGGCGTGACTTAGCGAGCAGGTGAACAATCGAGGAAAATCACTCGCCTGTCACGGGGGACGAGGGAGACAAGAGCGGCATGAGATGCAATCCCTTGCGCTGGCTTCTGGGGGGCATTCTGATCATTGGCCTGCTCGGAATCATGAATCTTCAGGGCGTGCTCGCCCGCATTGAAGCGGAGCTGCTGCAGCAGACCCGGCAAGCCCTCGACGAGGCCGGGCTCAGCTGGGCCGAGGTCGGCTTCTCTGGCCGGGATGGCCTGATCAGTGGCAGCGCGCCTGACGAGCAAGAGCTGCGGAAGGCATATGAGATCACGAGCGCCATCTGGGGCGTACGCGAGGTCAGCAATCGCGCCGGGCTTGTCGAGGAGCAGAAGGATTACGTTTGGCGCGCCACGCTGCGAGAGGGCCGGCTGAAGCTGACGGGCTATGTACCGAACGAGGCAACTCGGCGGGCTATCATCGGCACGGCGAAGGCCTCGTTTCCCGACCTCGAGATTCAGGATCGGATGCAATTGGCGCGGGGCGCTCCGAACACGGAGGTTTGGCTTGGCGGCGTAAGCTTTGGATTGAAGCAACTTTCTCGCTTGAAGCCCGACGCGGCCGTCGAGCTGAGCAAGGAAGGGCTGACGGTCGTCGGCGAGGCTCAGGACCAAGATGCTTATCGTGCGCTGAAATCTTCGTTGGCCAATGGCCTCCCGCAGGGCGTAGCGCTGAAAGAGGACCGGGTCATCGCACCCGCTGTTAAACCTTACGTCTGGGGCGCTCGGCTTTCTTCAAACCAGCTTCAACTCGGCGGATATGTTCCGAATGAGCAGGCGCGCGAACAAATCTTCTCCGCAGCACAGAACGCCTTCCCGCAGCAAGTCATTGTCGACCGCATGCGGATCGCCTCAGGTGAGCCCGAGAACCTCGTCGCAGCGGCCGTAGGTGCGCTTGGAAAGCTCGCTTTGCTCGAGGAAGGCAAAATTGAGATCAAGGCGAACCAACTTAGCATTTCGGGGCTGGCGACCAAGGAGGAAACGGCCAAACAGCTGCGCGAAAGCGTGAGGGACGGCATTCCGGAGTCGATCAAAGTCGACGCCGAGATCGACTTTAAAGAGCCGACGATCCCTACGGTCAGCCCGTATACCGTCGGCGTGGTGATCGAGGAGTCGTCGCTGCGGCTGTCCGGTTACGTACCTAACGAGGATGCACGCAAGGCTTTGATGGAGGCGGCGCAATCCCGCTTTCAGAGCCTGACGGTTGTCGACGAGCTCCAGCTCGGTGCGGGTGCTCCCGACGGCTTACTAACCTGTGTCGGGGCCGGACTGTCGGCACTCGCGACACTGGGCAATGGCCGCCTCGAAATGTCAGATGCCCAATTGAGGTTGGCAGCGGTCACGGATGACGAGGAGAAGGCCGAAGCAGTTCGGAACGAGCTGCGAGCGTCCGCCAATCGCGCTTGTGAGCTTGATCTCAAGCTCGTCGTGGACATTCCACCCGAGCCGGATCTGAGCTGGCGCGCGGTGGCCGGAGATGGTCAGCTGGTGCTCGAGGGGCAGGTTCCCGACGAGGCCACGAAGGTTGAGCTGTCCCGTATGGCCGGTGAGCTGTTTCCTGGGGTGCAGCTGATTGATGGCACACAGATCGCGGCGACCCACTCCAAGAAGTGGGTCAAGGTTGGTGGGACGGCCCTCGCAATCCTTTCACGACTTCGCAGCGGCGAGGCGCGTCTCGAAGGCCAGAACCTGATCGTGACAGGCCAGGCGCCCGATACGGCGGTTGCAGCGTTCGTCGAACAGCAGCTCCGTAGTCTTCCGAAAGGTTACATGGGCACCGATACGGTGGAGGTCCGCTCGGATGCGATGATCTGGGCGGAGCAGGAGGCGCAGCGCAAGGCGGAGGCCGAGGCGGCCCGGCGCGCGGCTGAAGAGGAGCGGTTGAGAGCCGAGGAAGAAGCGCGCAGGGCGGAGGAGGAAGCTCAGCGTCGCGAGCAGGAGGCCCAAAGCCAGACCGAGACAGAACAGGAGCAATTCGCCGCTAGCACGACAGAGCAAGAGCAACTGACGCTGGAAGCGGCCCAGGCACGCCTTAACGGCAGTGACACTGCGGAGGAGCAACCGGATGAAGCTGCCGAGCAAGCCCGGATTCAGGGAGAAGACGACGGCTCGGCTCCTTCGACGACACATGAGCCTGCGGTCGCCCTCCACGGGCCAGAGATGGCTCGCCCGTCACAGCAGCACGCCGCGTTGACGACGGAGGCGGACGAGCGCTGCGATCGAGCGATTGCTGGGGCAACTTTGCATGGCACGGTGAATTTCGACCGGGGCAGCGCGAAGCTGCGCGAGGATGGAAAGACTGTGCTCGAGAAGCTCGCCCAGGTGGTCATCGCATGCCCGCACGTGCGGCTTGAGATCGAAGGCCACGCCGACGCGGAGGGCTCGCCCGATGGCAATCAGAAGCTTTCCGAGCGGCGAGCCAAAACGGCCGTCGACTTCCTGTCCGACCGCGGCATTCCCGTCGAAAGGATCAAGGCCGTGGGTTATGGCGCAACCCGCCCAGTTGCGCCCAACGACACACCAGAGAGCCGCGCCCTGAACCGGCGAGTAGAAATCATTATCAAGGATCACTGAAAACCGCACGAAGGGGGCGAGTGGCAATGGACTTTCTGCTGGCAAAGCTGATCTGGTACGTGCTGCTGGCGTTCGCCATCGGACTGTTCGTGGGCTGGGTGTCCTGCTACCGAGTCGGGGATCGCTAGGCCGGCGTAAGGAACGAGGAAAGGCGAGCCGCGCCGAAGGGGGGACCACGGATGACAACTCTGCTCTGGCAGACCGCCCTGCTCCTGCTCGGGGCCTATTTTCTGGGGGCCTTTTCGGGTTGCCTGATCCGCAGGACTTTCTTCGCGCCTGCCCCCGCACGGCCGGCAGAGAGGCAGCCCACCCCCGGAGCCGCTGCACCGCCGCGCCGATCTCGAGGATCCCGCACCCGTTGCGGCAGCGGCAGGCGGGCTGGCTGCCGGTGGCGAGTTCGCAGAGGCGCCAGCCTCAGCGTATCTCGAGCGTGCACCTGAGAGCGAAACTGGTGCGGACGGGAGTAGCGATCAAGCGATCGCATACGCAAGCCCAACTCAGCCGGCGGGCGACGAGCCCGTTCCGTCGACGAATGAGACACCTGTTTCACCCGGATCCGCCGAGCCCCGTGTCGAGCGCACTCCCCCATCTAATGAAGGGGAAGCTTCGCCGCCCGAGCGCCGAGTGCGATCCATCGGTACGTCGGCCGCCGCCGCTGCCGCCCTTGCGGCGGCAACGGCCCGCCAACAGGCGGCCGCGCGGACTGCAGCTGAGCGCGCTGAACGGGATGAGCAACCGCCGTTGCCGGCTGCAGCTGGCAGCTCCGGGCAGTCGAGCACATGGGCGCCGCGTGTGGATGTGCCCGCCGCAACACCGGCCCAGAGCACGGCTGAGCCGCAGCCTTCCGCTCCGGCGTCCGACGATCTCACCCGTATCCGCGGCATCGATCCTGATCTACATCAGCGGCTCATCGAGCTCGGCGTCCGCCGTTATGCTGAGATCGCGGAGTGGAGGAAGGGCGACGTACGGCGCATCAGCCAGGCACTCGGCTTCCGTGGCCGGATCGAGCAGGAGAACTGGATCGAGCAGGCTCAGATCCTGATGAACGGAGGCGAGACGGCATACTCACGCAGCCGTCAGACGCTTGCGAAACCCAGCCCCGACGAAGGTGAGCAACGACCGATCACCAGTGCCGCCGCCTCAAGGCCGACAGCGAAGGGGCCGCCAGCGGCAGTCGCCAGTACCCCCGCTTCCGGTACCGGGCCACGGACTCCCATCCTGGGCCTCGGCCGCGACAACCTTCAGCGCATCAGTCGCATCACCCCGGAGATTGAGCGTCTGCTGAACGCGCAAGGAGTCAGCCGCTACGATCAGATCGCGCATTGGACGACGGCGGACGTGGCGCGTATCGATCAATTGCTCGGAGCCGACGGACGCATCTCGCGGGAGAACTGGATCGAGCAGGCGCAAATCCTCGCGCGTGGCGGGGAGACCGCCTACTCGCGTGAATTTGATCGCCAGCGCGCGAACATTAATCCGCCGCGGCCGACACAGCTCGCCGAAGCCATTCGCGCGGCACAGGCCGAGAAAGCCGGTGAGCCGCCTCGCGCACCGGAGCGCGAACCCTCGAAAAACGTCGATCTGAATAAGCTGCGGTCCGTGCGCTCCCAACTTTTCCGGACAGAGGAGCGAGAGGCGTCAAGACCCATTGGTCCTGGATCGCAAGGTGCTGTGAGAACCGACGATCTGAAGCGGATTCGCGGCATTGGGGTCCTGATCGAGAAGCGCCTCAACAGCATGGGATATCGGACCTACGAGCAAATTGCGAACTGGACGGCCGCCGATGTGGAGCGGATCAGCCGCGCGCTCGACATCCCTGGACGGATCGAGCAGGAGAATTGGATCGAGCAGGCGCGCATTCTGGCTTCCGGCAAGCAGACAGAATTCGCACGGCGGTTGGACCGGGGGTGAGGGCCCGCGAGCCGAGTAACAGACTGTCGCCAACTGAAATTGCTCGCGTGCTCAAGACCTGCGTTACCCGCCCGTTACGGGGGAAGTTTGTTCGACAAGTCATTGTCGATGAGGACTTGCGAAACCGTTTCGTCTGTGATGAACACAACCCGAAAAGCTGCGTCGAACGGGCGGAGGCAACTTTGGGCACGAATGGCATTCTGAGAGCAGCGGTTCTTCTGGCGGCCGTTGCTGGATTGGCGGGGTGCGCCAGCAATGCCGACCCATACGGCGACCCTGGGGCACGGCCAATGCCGCCTGGCTATAGCTGTCAGTCCGTCCGCGCGGAGCTAAATCGGCTCGATGCGAAAGGAATTCGCCCGAAGGTGGAAGCCGCGAGCAGCGGCAGGAAGTTGTCGGCGCAGGCACAGGCCGAGGTCGATCGCTACAATTATCTGCTCAATGTCTATCTCGGCGCTCGCTGCCACGTGTGACGCGGCCGCTGATCGCCTTGGAACTGGACCACTCGTTCCGCTTTGATTGGAAAGCTCCGGGCCCGAGCGCGGAGCTTTCATTTTGGATGCACGAATAAGGGACACCATGCCGAGCAAATCCTACGATGTCGTCGTGATCGGTGCCGGGCCCGGGGGCTACGTAGCGGCCATCCGCGCCGCGCAGCTCGGTTTCAAGACGGCAGTGGTGGAGCGGGAGCACCTGGGCGGCATCTGCCTCAACTGGGGGTGCATCCCGACGAAGGCGCTTCTGCGTTCGGCAGACGTCTTCCGCAATGCGGCGCACGCCAAGAGCTACGGCCTGAGTATCGAAGGGAAGCTGGAATTCGACGCTGCTGCCATTGCGGAGCGGTCGCGTGGGGTCGCTAGACAGCTCAACACCGGTGTCGGCTTCCTCATGCGCAAAAACAAGATCGACGTGATCTGGGGCGAGGCGACGATAACCAAGCCCGGCGAGATTGTGGTCTCAGAGCCAAAGAAGAAGCCGATGGAGCCCACCATTCCACCGCCGAAGGGGGTGCTGGGGCCGGACACTTACACTGCGAAGCACACGATCATTGCCACCGGCGCACGGCCGCGCGTGCTGCCTGGCATCGAGCCCGACGGCAAGCTGATCTGGACCTACTTCGAGGCCATGGTTCCGCCGGCCATGCCGAAATCGCTCCTCGTCATCGGGTCCGGCGCTATCGGCATAGAGTTCGCCTCGTTCTATCGCGCTTTCGGGGTGGAGGTGACGGTCGTCGAGGTGCTGCCGCAGATCTTGCCCGTCGAGGATGCCGAGATCGCAGCCCTCGCACGCAGGCAGTTCGAGCGGCAGGGCATGCGCATCCTGACTGGCGCCACGGTCACACGCGTCGACAAGGCTGACAACAGCGTCACGGCTACCATTGATCTCGGCAACGGCAAGACCGAGACGATCACTGCCGAGCGGCTCATCTCCGCGGTAGGTGTGGTGGGGAACATCGAAAATCTGGGGCTCGAGAAGCTCGGCGTGAAAGTGGAGCGCGGTACCATTGTCACTGACGGCTACGGGCGTACGAACGTGCCGGGCATCTACGCCATTGGCGACGTCGCCGGTGCGCCGATGCTGGCCCACAAGGCTGAGCACGAAGGCGTGATCTGCGTCGAGACGATCAAGGGGCTGCCGACGCACCCCCTCGACAAGCTCAAAATTCCGGGGTGCACCTATTGCCATCCGCAGATCGCGTCTGTCGGTCTGACAGAGGCCAAGGCGAAGGAAGCGGGCTATGAGGTGAAAGTCGGCCGCTTCCCGTTCCGCGCCAACGGCAAGGCCATCGCGCTCGGCGAGCCGGAGGGCCTAACGAAGACGATCTTCGATGCCAAGACCGGCCAGCTCCTCGGCGCGCACATGGTCGGCGCGGAGGTGACCGAGCTGATCCAAGGCTTCGTCATCGCCATGCAACTCGAAACGACCGAAGAGGACCTGATACACACAGTCTTCCCTCATCCGACGCTTTCAGAAACCATGCACGAAAGCGTTCTCGATGCCTTTGGCCGGGTCATTCACACGTGAACTGGCTATGCTAGCCGCGCGACATCAGAGCGCGATTTGGGAGAGCCAATCATGAAAATCACTGTCGAGACGAAGATTGCTGCTCCTGTCGAACTCATCTGGCAGGCCTACACGACGCCCGAAGACATCATGCAGTGGAACGCGGCATCTGATGATTGGCATACGCCCGCGGCCACGGCGGACTTGCGCGAGGGCGGCACCTTTTGCTTCCGCATGGAAGCCAAGGACGGCAGCATGGGCTTCGATTTCGCGGGAACCTACACGAAAATTATCGAGCACCAGCTGATTGAGTATACGTTCGGTGACCGTGAAGCTCGCGTGGAGTTTACTCCGGGGTCCGACGGTGTAGGAGTGCGCGTGACCTTCGACAGTGAGCCGACGCATTCCATCGAACAGCAACAGGCCGGCTGGCAAGCCATTCTCGACAATTTCGCCCGTCACGTCGAGGCGAAGAATCGCGCCTGAGTTGCCATGGGTTGGTAGCGATTACTGCCGCCGATGCCGAATACGCTCGACGGAGCATGGCAAGTCGGCCAAAATCAGTAGGCGTTCTGTTCGTTTGTTGCATGGGTCCCATTTCGCAGAGGAGACCTGCAATGAAAACGGATGCGAAATCCCTGCTGATCATGGCGGGCATCGGCATCGTCGCCGGGTTCCTCGCCTCACTGATCGTCGGTGGCGGCGGGGGGCTGATCTGGTATCTGTTCGTCGGATTATTGGGCGCTTTCGTCGGTGGCCTCCTTCTTGGCGCACTCGACCTCAATCTCGGCATCAAGAATGAGATCGCGTCACGCGTGGTGACGGCAACCATAGGCGCCATCGTTGTCATCGTACTAGCGCGCCTCATTGCATGAGCGACCCAGCGCGACCTAGAGGAGAAGCGTGGACTTCGGTGCTTACACGCCGCTCGTGACGCTGGTGGTCGTCGGGCTGATCGCTGGCTGGATCAGCGGCATGCTCTTCGGCCAGCGCGGGCTCATCAGGTATCTGGTCGTCGGCATTCTCGGTGCGCTGCTCGGCGGATATGTCTTCCACGGGCTTCTGAACGTTAGCTTTGGGCTGGGCAGCGCCTTCCTCGATCAGGTTGCGGTTGCCACCATCGGAGCTGTAGCGGTGATGCTGCTCGCACGCGGTATCGCCCGCTGAGGCCCCCAATCCTGAAGTAGGAGCCATGCCGCGGCGACATGGCGGTTGATCAATGCGCCGCTTGGGGCCACCTGTAGTTCGTCACGCTCAACACAGTCCTACTCGTCATCCGAGCTCATGGTCACGATCCTCGATCTGCGTCCCCGGCATCCCGAGAAGGCACATCGGCCTGACAATCCGGTGCTGCGCAAGCCAGATTGGATCCGCGTCAAAGCGCCGGGCTCGCCAGGGTATGCCGAAACGAAGCGGATCGTACGCGAGCACGGCCTGCACACCGTCTGCGAAGAGGCGGGCTGCCCCAACATCGGCGAGTGCTGGACCAAGAAGCACGCCACCATGATGATCATGGGCGACACGTGCACGCGCGCGTGTGCCTTCTGCAATGTGCGCACGGGCCTGCCGAAGCCGCTCGATCCGAAAGAGCCGGAGAACGTAGCGGAGGCGGTCGCCAAGCTCGGGCTGGAGCACGTGGTCATCACCTCGGTTGATCGGGACGATCTGGCCGACGGCGGAGCGGCGCACTTCGCGGCCGTCATCCGCGCCATTCGCGCCCGAACGCCGATGACCACGATCGAGGTCCTGACGCCGGACTTCCTTCGCAAGGACGGTGCGCTGGAGGTGGTCGTCGAGGCGCGGCCGGACGTGTTCAATCACAACCTGGAGACTGTTCCGGGGCTCTACCTCCAGATTCGCCCGGGTGCGCGCTACTTCCATTCGCTGCGGCTGCTCCAGCGGGTGAAGGAGCTCGATCCGACGATGTTCACCAAGTCCGGCATCATGGTCGGGCTTGGCGAGCGCCGGGAGGAAGTGCTGCAGCTCATGGACGACTTGCGCAGCGCCGATGTCGATTTCCTCACCATCGGCCAGTACCTGCAGCCCACGCGTAAGCACGCCGAGGTGAAGCGGTTCGTGACGCCCGAGGAGTTCAAGTCCTACGAGCGCATCGCCTATGCAAAGGGCTTCCTGCTGGTGTCCGCGAGCCCGCTCACGCGCTCATCCTATCATGCCGGCGAGGACTTCGCCCGCCTCCGTGCCGCCCGTTTGGCGGCAATGGGGCGTGGCGGATGAGCATCAGGCAGACCAGCACTTTCGCGCGTGGTGTTTGGTCGCAATGCACTGGCGGCGCGTGTTCAAGATATTCGTAAGCAACAATATTAGAGATCCAGATGCCGTCATTCCGAACACAGCGAATTGTGAAGCATCCGCCCCGGGCGATGTTCGAGCTCGTCTCGGACGTCGAGCGCTACCCGGAGTTTCTTCCGCTTTGCGAGAAGCTGGTGGTGCATTCACGCGCGCAAAAGGAGGACGGGCTGGAAGAGATCGTCGCGTCGATGACCGTCGGCTATGGCCGGATCTGCGAATTGTTCACGACGCGGGTGCGTCTCGACCGGGCGCAGCACAGGATCCTGGTGAACTACGTCGATGGTCCGTTCCGGCACCTCGAGAACACATGGGCGTTTCATTGCCATCCGGACGGTTGTCGAGTGGATTTTTCCATCGTCTATGAGTTCCGGTCGATGGCGCTGGGTATGGTGATGGGTGCGCTCTTCGACCGTACTTTTCGGAAGTTCGCAGAAGCCTTCGAGGCGCGCGCCGATGCACTCTACGGCCCGGAAGGAACGGCGCTTACTCGAGCTTGACCGCAGCCTTGGCGAGATCCAGCGCCGCCCGCACGCTGCCCAGCCGTATAGCCGTCCGACCTAGATCCCCGAACCGCTGCTCAAGATGCACCGTCGGCTGGCCCTTGCGGGCTGCCGCGAAGTGAACGAGGCCGACCGGCTTCTCGGCCGAGCCGCCGCCGGGACCTGCGATACCTGTCACGGAGATCGCCAGGTCGGCTTCCGAATGAGCCAGCGCGCCTTCAGCCATGGCCCGGGCTACCTCCTCGCTCACGGCGCCATAGTTCGCGATAAGCTGCGGATCGACGCCGAGGCAGGAGCTTTTCGCGGCATTCGAGTAGGTGACGTACCCGCGCTCCAGGACATCCGATGAGCCTGGAATCTCGGTCAGCAAGCCTGAGATGAGCCCGCCGGTGCAACTTTCCGCAGTGACAAGCATGAGCTTGTGCTGACGCAGAAGCTCGATGAGACCACGTGCTTCATCAACGAGATCTGACGGGAACATCCGAGACACCACACTGTCTAGCAACGCCGGAGAGCGAACGACCGATCCTGGCATGAAATGGTAACCGGTCGCACCTCCTGATTGACCCCCAAAACGAAAATCGGGCGCCTGCGGTTAGCGGCACCCGATTCAGAATCTCAGAACGCAGAGCGTACGACCCGCAAACTGCTCGAAGGGACAGGAGCAGCCCGCCGCCTCGCGCGGGAGCCCGTATTAGACGACAGCCAGCTTCTCGGCCTGATGCAGCAGCTTGTCGAGCGTCTCCCTGCTCTCCGGACCCATGACGCCCACGGCACGCTCCTGGGCCGCCAACCACACGGGATAAGCTTCCTTGATCACCCGGCGGCCCTTTTCCGTGAGGTGCAGTCCCCGTCCGCGCCGTCCCGCTGGCGGATCCATGGTGATCAAATTGAGCGCCAGCAGCCGCTTCAGGTTACGTGAAAGGGTCGATTTTTCGATATCGAGCGTGAAGCCGATCTCAACGGCCGTGATCCCGTCCTGCTGTGCCAATTGAGTGAGCAGGGTGAACTGGCTGGCCGTGATCCCGAGCGGGCGCATGGCGTCGTCGTAGACGCGGGTGATGATTCGGCTGAGCTGGCGCACCCGCGTGGCAATGCAACTTGCAGAGGTCGTCTCTGCGATGTTGGCAAGCTCTGCTGCCGCGGAGTCCGGCTCCTGAGTCATTATGTTCATCGGAGGCTCCTGGCTTCGCCAGTGGAGATACAACGCTTTGTCCTTGATCTGCAATCTCACCGCTGATGCAAGGCAAGGTGCTCCCTCGACTGCCAATTCAGGAGGATGGGTTGCAGGGAGGCAGCAGCACAGTGGCGCTGGCCAGGGCTGCAATGCCCTCCCGCCGCCCTGTGAAGCCAAGGCCCTCCGTCGTCGTGGCTTTTACGCTGATGCGATCGACGCCAATTCCGAGAATGTCGGCGATGGTCGCGCGCATGGCGTCGCGGTGAGGCGCGATCTTGGGCGCCTCACACAGTAGCGTGACATCGACGTTCATAATTCGGCCCCCGCGCTCCGACACGCGACGGGCGGCTTCACGCAGGAAAACGTGCGAGGCAGCACCCGCCCACTTCTGATCCGTCGGCGGAAAATGTTGGCCGATGTCGCCGTCGGCAATGGCACCGAGAATGGCGTCCGTCAGGGCATGCAATCCGACATCGGCGTCGGAATGTCCTTCGAGGCCCCGGTCATGATCGATCCGAAGACCGCACAACCAGACATGATCGCCATCGCAGAAGCGATGTACGTCAAATCCGGTGCCGGTGCGATACTCGCCCGCGCCTGCGGGGCCAACGAGCCGCTCTGCCAAAGCGAAATCCTCCTCGGTCGTGAGCTTGAGGTTGCGGGCGCTGCCTTCGACGATGGCGACCTGCAATCCAGCCCATTCCGCAATTGCCGCGTCGTCCGTGAAATCCGTTCGGCCGGCTTCGATAGCAGCGTTATGCGCGTCGAAAATCTTGGAGAAACGAAAGCCCTGCGGGGTCTGTGCGCGCCAGAGATTTTGACGTGACACTGTCGCCTCGATGCACCCATCCGTCCCGGCGCGCTTGAGCGTGTCGCTTTCTGGGACGGCTGCGATGGCTCCGTCGAACGATGCAAGGGCCTCGATGACCCGTCCGATCGTCCCTGCATCGACCAGTGGACGAGCTGCATCATGGATCAGCACGGCGTCCGGCTTGGCATCAACCAGCGCATTCAGTCCGGCCCGGACCGACTCCTGGCGTGTGGCGCCACCGAGAATCGGCTCCCGGAGCGGCGCATCTAATCCTGAGCAACAGGCGTCATAGAGAGAGCGGTCATCGGGATGAATGACCACCTGAATAGTCTCGATCCGCGGTTCTGATGCGAGCGCCGCGATGGTGCGCGCCAGAACCAGTCTGCCACCGAGCATCCGATATTGTTTCGGAACGGATGTTGCTGCGGCGCGTGTGCCGCGTCCTGCAGCGACGATCAGGGCGGCCACGCGCACCTTCGACCTCCGCAATTCCCAATAGCACACAAATGGTGGCGTGAAGCTCTAACGGCCTCATGCACCCCATGCAACGATGGCGTTTGACATCGCAATTCGCACTTGCGAAATGCGCTCGGCTGCCTTAGTCTGCACAAACATTCGGCACAAGACTAATGTGACCAATATCTAGGCATGAGACCCATTCCGCGTATTACCGGTCCAGCTCAACATTGGGTCTCACCAGCTTGAGAACGCCGTCGTGCTTGCTCCGATGTCCGGAGTGACCGACTTGCCGTTCCGCAGCTTGGCCCTTCGGCTTGGTGCAGGGCTTGTCGTCTCCGAGATGGTGGCCAGCGAGGAGCTGGTGCAGCAACGCCCGGACGCGCTGCGCAGAGCCGTCGGGATAGGCACGTCACCGTTCGTCATCCAGCTTGCGGGTCGCGAGGTTCGATGGATGGCAGAAGGCGCCCGCATCGCCGAGGACCTCGGGGCCGAAATCATCGACATCAACATGGGTTGTCCAGCCCGGAGGGTGACAGGAAAGCTCTCCGGCTCCGCGCTGATGCGCGACCTGACGCACGCGCTCTCTCTCATTGAGGCTGTCGTCAGGAATACACGTCGTCCGGTTACGCTCAAAATGCGGATGGGCTGGGATCATGACCAGCTCAATGCGCCGGAGCTGGCCCGTCTGGCCGAGGGAGTGGGTGTGCAGCTCGTCACGGTCCATGGCCGCACACGGTGCCAGTTCTTCGACGGGCGTGCCGACTGGGCGTTCGTACGGCGCGTGAAGGAAGCAGTGTCCATTCCGGTTGTCGTCAACGGCGATATCCGGACCGTCGATGACGCCCGAGAGGCGTTGAGGCTTTCGGGTGCCGATGGGGTCATGGTCGGACGCGGTGCTTATGGCGCACCGTGGCTGCCGGGGCGCATCGCGACGGCGCTTCGGACGGGCGTCGATCCCGGCCCGCCCAGCTTGGCCGAGCAGGGCCGCATCGCCGTTGCGCACATCATTGAAATGCTCTTCCACCACGGCCGTTCACACGGGCTGCGCCGAGCCCGGAAGCACATCGGCTGGTATCTGGAGCAGAGCGGGCTTTCGCTTGATCGCCTGAAGATCTGGCGCAGCCGGTTGTGCCGCGACGACGACCCTCGCCGCGTGCTCCGTGGCATGGCCGAGTTCTACGATCGCGCAGAGGAACTTGCTGCATGAGCCCGGAAGCGACCCGTGAGCGTTCGCTGACTGCCGCTGGGCCACGGCATATCCAACATGACCTGCTGCTTGCGGCGCTCCCTCATCCGGTTCTGGCGCTCGCCGAGGGCGAACGGATCGTCTACGCCAATCCGGCCGCAGAGCAGTTCTTCTCAGCAGGGCAGGCGACATTGAAGCGGCACCGGTTCGCCGATCTGGTCGCCTTCGGATGTCCGCTGGTCAATTTGGTCGAAAAGGTCCGCCGCACGGGCGCTTCGGTCAACGAATACGGGATCGAGGTTGTTATCCCGCGGCTCGAAGGAACGCGGCTAGTGGATGCACACGGCACCCCATTACCGGAGCAGCCGTCGCTCATCGTGCTGATGATGCAACAGCGCACCATGGCGCAGATGATCGAGCGCCAACTCACGCATCGCGCGGCGGCGAGGTCTGTTTCCGGGCTGGCGGCGATGCTCGCCCATGAAATCAAGAACCCGTTGTCAGGCATCCGCGGAGCCGCGCAGCTGCTGGAGCCGAACCTCAGTCCGGCCGATCGGCAGCTGGCGCAACTTATCTGTGCGGAGACGGATCGGATCCGCAATTTGGTCGACCGGATGGAAGTGTTCGGCGATGAGCGCCCGCTGGCCAAGGACCCGGTGAATATTCATGACGTGCTGGATCACGTCTGCCGTCTTGCCAGCGCGGGGTTCGGGCGTGGTGTCGATTTCGTTCTTCGATACGACCCGTCTCTGCCGCCCGTGCCGGGCAATCGGGACAAACTGGTCCAGGCGTTCCTCAATCTCGTGAAGAACGCGGCGGAGGCGATCGAGGAGGGCGGAGAGAGCGGTCGTATCATCCTGACGACGGCATTCCGCCCTGGCATGCGCCTGTCCGTTCCGGGTAGTGGCGCGCGAGTTCAGCCTGCCTTTGATGATCGAGGTGGAGGACAACGGGCCGGGCGTATCCGAGCACGTCAAACCTCATCTGTTCGATCCGTTCGTCACGACCAAGCGCAGCGGCACCGGGCTTGGCCTCGCCCTGGTCGCCAAGATCATCGGTGATCACGGCGGCATCATCGAGTGCGAGTTGGAGCCGCGGCGGACGATCTTCCGGGTCCTGCTACCCATGCAGGATGTTCGACCCGGAGCGCGATCGACTGATGCGGAGACATCAAATCCGCGAAGCATGAAATGATCCAAGGCCCTAGTCATGTGTCCAAAACGGATCACACCACCATGGTCATCCCGGTGCTCGTCACCGGGATCCACCTCCCCGCTTGCTTCGGTGCCTGTGGAAGGGTGGATCCCGGGCACAAGGCCCGGGATGACCAGTTTCGTTGGATAGGATTAGACCAATGGCACGCGGCACGATCCTGATCGCCGACGACGACAGCGCCATCCGGACGGTACTCAATCAGGCGCTCGCCCGCGCCGGCTACATCCCACGCGCAACGAGCAATGCGGCAACGCTTTGGCGATGGGTCTCCCAAGGTGAGGGTGACGCCGTCATAACCGACGTCATCATGCCTGACGAAAACGCCTTCGACCTCATTCCGCGCATCAAGAGGGTGAGGCCGGATCTGCCGATCATCGTCATGAGCGCCCAGAATACGCTGATGACGGCGCTTGCGGCAGCCGAGAAGGGCGCCTTCGAGTACTTGCCGAAGCCGTTCGATCTGAACGAGCTGGTGAGCGTTGTGGGGCGCGCCCTCGCCGAGCCCAGCCGCAAAGCCATCCGCAGTGTCGCCGACTCCGAATCCGATGAGCTGCCACTAATCGGCCGCTCACCCGCGATGCAGGAGATCTATCGCATCATCGCGCGCCTGACCCAAACAGACCTGACAGTGATGATCACCGGCGAGTTGGGCACGGGAAAAGAGCTGGTTGCGCGTGTTCTGCACGACTATGGCCGGCGCCGCAGCGGTCCTTTCGTGGCGATCAACATGGCCGCGATCCCGCGCGAGCTTATCGAAAGCGAGCTGTTTGGGCATGAGAAGGGGGCCTTCACGGGCGCTCACACCCGCATGCCCGGTCGTTTCGAGCAGGCCGAGGGCGGAACGCTGTTTCTCGACGAAATCGGCGATATGCCGATGGAGGCTCAAACGCGCCTGCTCCGTGTGCTGCAGGAGGGCGAGTACACCACCGTCGGCGGGCGAATCCCCTGCGTACCGACGTTCGCATCATTGCCGCGACACACCGCGAGCTGAAGAGCCAGATCCAGCAAGGCCTGTTCCGTGAGGATTTGTACTACCGCTTGAATGTCGTTCCGCTGCGGCTGCCGCCCTTGCGTGAGCGGCTGGACGACATCGACGACCTCGTGCGTCATTTCTTGCGGCAGGCTGCTCGCGCCGGGCAAGGGCAGAAGGCAATCGAGCAGGCAGCACTGGAGCGCCTGAAGCGGCATACATGGCCCGGAAATGTCCGTGAGCTCGAGAACCTCGTCCGCCGCCTCGTTGCGCTTTATCCGCAGGATACGATCACTGAAGAGATCATCGACGCGGAGCTGGGGCAATCGCTCACCTCCCGCATCGATGAGCCTCAGTCGACGGAGGATCTCTCCCTGTCAGAGCTCGTCGAGGGCTACCTCGGGCGTTATTTCGCGCGTTATGGACGCGAGTTGCCGCCACCAGGGCTGTACGACCGGATCATCCGTGAGGTGGAGCAGCCGCTCATAACCGCAGCGCTGGCTGCAACGCGCGGCAATCAAATCAGGGCGGCAGAGCTCCTCGGGCTCAACCGCAACACGCTCCGCAGCCGTATCCGTGACCTCGACATTCAAATTTTCAAGACGCCCGGAGCCGCCTGATTTACAAGCCGAGCAGGGCACAGGCGGTTGGCTTGACTTGCCTCTCGGCTGGGGAGTATCGGTGATTGTCGCGAAAATGTCACAGTTATGGCGCTGATCTGTGGTCGTACTGCCTACGCTGCGCCATCAACGTGACCGAATAGCTACGTACCAGTGCTGAAGTCTGAACGACCGGCCATCGCGGGCGGACTGATGCGAATGCGCGACAGGCCGATGAGAGGCGCTGTGGATGATGTCCGCTGATCCGGATAGAGCGAATGCCGCTATTGTAGACGGGGGACGGCTGCCATTCCCTGAAGCGAACCCGCTCGCCTTCTGGATCGGCTTTGTCATCGTCATTTTGTCGCTCGTTTCCGGGTTCGCGACCTATCTCATCCTGACCGGGCTCACGCCCATCGTGCCTCGGGATGAGATCGTCCTGACGGTGCTGTTCATCAACGTCGTCCTGATCCTTGCGATGTTCGCCGTCATCGGCTGGCAGGCGATCGGGCTTGCCAAGGCATGGCGGGACAAGGAGGCCGGAGCCAGGCTTCATATTCGCATCGTCGGGCTGTTCAGCATCATTGCAGCGCTGCCGGCCATACTGCTTGCGATCGGAAGCTACGACGACGTTCTCGCGCTCTTTGGACAACTGGTTTTCCACGCGGACGCGCCAGATCATCGCCAATCTCTCGATGTGGCCAACGCTTACCTCGAGGAGCACGGGGAGGTCATCCGCACTGATATCGTCAATATGGCGAAAGACCGGGACGATGCGGCCGACACACTCCGCGATGATCCTGAGCAGTTCCGCACACAGGTGATTGCGCACGCCGGCTTGCGTGATCTGCCGGCCGCGTACGTCATCGATGCGCAGGGACGGCCGATCATCAGCGCCATCGAGGACTACGCCTGCCCTATTCCCGCCGCCCGCACACGTGATCGCTCAGGCCGAGGCGGGACAGGTGCCACTTCTTATGCCGTCCAACAGCTACCGCGTGGCAGCGGTCACCAAGCTCAATGCTTATCCGGGCTCTTATCTCTACGTCCTGCGGGGTGTCAGCCCGAAGGTGATGGGTCACCTGCGGCAAACGCAGGCCGGCGTGGCCGAGTACGAGGAGCTGCGGAAGCGCCGCGGCGGGCTCAAGGTCGCGCACGCCCTCATGTACTTCATGATCTCGATGACGGCGCTGCTGGCGGCGATCTGGGTGGGCCTGTGGTTCGCTGGCCGCTTCGTGGCGCCGATCCGTCGGCTGATCGCGGGAGCGCAGGAGGTCTCGCGC
>CAWBAM010000019.1:0-46764 GCA_963786775.1 uncultured Pseudomonadota bacterium
GACACGTGCCTTTGTCTGCATGTGCAGCGGGCGGCGCGTGCCGTCGCGCGGCGCTATGACGAGGTGCTACGTCCCCTCGGGCTGACGAATGGACAGTTCTCGCTGCTCATGTCCCTCAATCGTCCTGAACCGCCAACGATGGGACAGGTTTCAGCCGTCCTTGCCATGGATCGCACCACAGTGACGGCCAACCTCAAGCCGCTCGAGCGCCGCGGTCTCGTAGAGGTACAAGTCGACGAGAAGGACCGCCGCAGCCGCCGCTTGAAGCTGACCTCCGCTGGGCGCCGGCTGCTAGCTGAAGCGATGCCGCTTTGGGAGAAGGCACAGGCGATCAATGAAGAGCTGATCCCCGGTACCGACCCCGAACGCCTGCGAGCCGATCTGAGAGCGCTTTCCTGAGCTCCTCTTCGGGCTTTCCTATTGCGGCTTGCCGTCCGGAGTCCGCTGTGCTGCATTCTGCCCAGCACAACAGTGGATCAATAGAGGGGATCGCCCGTAAATCTTTCGTTCATGCTGAGGGAGCGCGCCGCGGCCGGCAAGCCAATCCGCATCGGCCAAATTGGCGCCGGCAAGTTTGGCACCATGTTCCTGGCCCAGGCGCGGACGACCGTGGGCATGCACGTTGCAGCCGTCGCCGATCTGAACATCCCGCGCGCGCAGTCACAGCTGAAGATGGCATCGTGGCCGGAGGAGCAGTATGGCGCCAGCTCGATCGACGACGCTCTGAAAACCGGAAAGACTTTCCTGACGGACGATGCCCAGTCGATCATTCGCCATCCGGCCATCGACGTCATCGTCGAGGCCACGGGAGATCCCAAAACAGGCATCCAGCTTTGCCTATCGGCGATCGAGAACGGCAAGCACATCGTGATGGTGAACGTCGAGGCCGATGCCGTCGCCGGGCCTCTGCTGGCGAAAAAGGCGAGGGAGGCAGGTGTCGTTTATAGCCTCGCCTGGGGCGATCAGCCCGCTCTCGTTTGTGAGCACGTCGACTGGGCGAGGACGTGCGGTTTCAAGGTGGTGGCCGCTGGAAAGGGCACTCGGTATCTCCCGCA
This sequence comes from uncultured Pseudomonadota bacterium, assembly GCA_963786775.1. GTDB lineage: Bacteria > Pseudomonadota > Alphaproteobacteria > Rhizobiales > Hyphomicrobiaceae > ZC4RG25. The sequence goes on from CAWBAM010000019.1 coordinate 1,056, forward strand.
CTATCATAAGCTGACGCCGGATACGCTGTGGGACGAGCTCAGGAAATACCTGAAGATCGACGATCCGAAGAGCATCAACTTGAAGATGTTCAACAGCTTCCTCGACGGCACGAAATCCGGCATCGAAATGACCGCGATTTGCAATGCAACGGGCCTCAAGTCCCAGACCGACGGATTGTCGTTTCCGCCCGCAAGCCGCTTCGAGCACGCCGACGTTTGCAAGCCACGAAGTGAAGGCGGCGTATTGGAAAAAGCAGGCGTCACCGAAGTGACCTCGATGGTCTACCGCGACGGAACCGACGTGCCGCATAATCTCGCCATGGGCACCTATGTCGTGTTCGAGGCGGCCGATGACAACGAGTACAGCCGCCGGTGCTTCAAAGAGTATAATCTTTTGCCTGATAAAACGGGCCGTTATGCCGCTCTTTACAGGCCGGTCCACATGATCGGTCTTGAGCTCGGTGTTTCAATCGCCTCGGCGGTCCTGAGGAAAGAGCCCACGGGGGCGCCGTTCTGCTTCAATTCCGACGTGATCGCGACGGCGAAGCGGAATTTAAAGGCAGGCGAAATTCTGGATGGTGAGGGCGGCTATTGTGTCTGGGGCAAGCAGACGCCCGCGCAGATGTCGCTCAAGGAGGGATATCTGCCGCTGGCTTCGCCCACAACGTGAAACTCAAACGCGATATTGCCGAAGGCGAACGCCTCAGATGGGACGATGTGGAGATCGACCCGAACGACACGGCCGTCAAGATTCGGCGTGAAATGGAGGCCGTTTTCGGCAACTCAAACCAAAGCCAATGATCTTCGAAACAGCGCCGGGGTTCACCCGGCGCTGTTCGGCTCGAAACTCCTGACAAGGAGCTAAGCCTGCTCTACTTCCTCTATCTCTGCCAGCTTCGTCACGACGGCTGCCCCGGAACTCCAGCGTTTTGTGAACGGGGCATTTGTTCGCGATTTCGAGCAGCTTTTCACGCATGGCCGGATCGAGCGGACCCTCGACGGTGATCGTTCGCTCGAAGCGGTCGATCTTGCCGGTGCGCCCCTTAACCACCTCGCCACAATCCTCACAGTGCTCAACCGGCACCTTGCCGTGGTTAACGCTCACGCTCACCCGCCCAAGGGCGAGCTTCTTGTACTCGGCGTACATCCGAAGTGTCATGGTCGTGCACGCGCCGAGGGCTATCGCAATATAGTTGTAGGGCGTCGGGCCGCTGTCCAGGCCACCCACCAACTCCGGCTCGTCCGCCAAGAGATGATGCCGGCCTGCAATGGCGGCATTCTGGTATTTGCTCGCCCCGGTCTCGTAAACGAGAATGCCTGATTTCCAGATCTCGACCGGTTTCTCCTCTGGTAGGTAGCGCGAGGCCCATGCCGCGATGACCTCCGCGATGTACTCAGCATCGCGACGATCCGTTATGAGGTGGTCGGCCGTGTCGAGCGAAACAAAGCTCTTGGGATGCTTGGCCGCAACGAACAGCTTGGTTGCGTGGTCGATCCCGACGACCCGATCAAATGGTGAATGGAGGATCAGGAGCGCCTTTCGCAAGTTAGCGACATGATCGGTCAAAGCATGCCCGCGGGCATCCTCGACAAGCTCCCGGCTGATCGGAAATTGGCGCCCCGCCAACGTGACCGTTGCGACGCCATCACGCTCGATGTCCTCAATCCGCGTTTGGAAGTGCTCCAGCACATGGGCGATATCCGCCGGCGCCCCGATGGTCGCCACCGCTCTTGCCTCCGGAATGCGGTGCGCAGCGGCAAGCACGGCAGAGCCCCCAAGCGAATGACCGATTAGCACGGTCGGCGCCTCGAAGTGATCTCGCATATAGTCAGCGGCGCGGATCAGATCCTCGACGTTCGAGGTGAAATGGGTGCTCGCGAAATCGCCTTCGGATGATCCGAGCCCCGTGAAGTCGAACCGGAGCACGCCAAAGCCGAGGGAGGCCAGCCTGCCCGCGATGCTCCGCGTAGCGATGGTGTCCTTCGAGCAGGTGAAGCAATGTGCGAACAGCGCATACCCGCGGACCGGACCTGCGGGCTGGTCGAGTCGAGCGGACAGCGTATGGCCTCTACTGCCCGGGAAGGTAAGACGTAGCGGGGTCATCGGTCATCCTCCGTTGCGAGCGCAATGGCAGCGAGATCGGAAGTGTGCGTTCTATCGGGGCTTGTCCGCGCCCTCCCGAGAACTCTCCAACATCGCTTTGCGTTCTCGCTCGTAAGGCGCGGCTGACCATATGAGAACGAGTGAAACCCCCACCCACCATGATCAGGATCAATGGGTTAGCCCTTGGCAGATGCTAGCTGTCCGCTGCCGCGGCAGACATGTCATAATCGAGGGCCTCTCCATCCAGGGAGCGGGAGGAAATGGCTAAAACCTCGCGCTACAAGCGCAGCTTGGCATCGAACTGGATCCTGCTCGTGATCCTGGCCCTCGCCGTGGGCGGGTTGGGGTTTCTCGCCTGGCAGCAGCTGCGGCCACAAGGGTTGCCGCAAGGCATTGCCGGCAGCAACGGCCGGATCGAGGCAACAGAAATTGACATTGCGGCCAAACTGGCAGGGCGGATCGCCGAAATCCTGGTTCGGGAAGGTCAATTCGTTCGCAGGGGCGAAGATCTCGTCAAAATGGACACGTCCGTGCTGGAGGCTCAGCTGCGGGAAGCCAAGGCGCAGCTCGAGCAGGCGCAGGTGACGGTCGAAACGGCCCGGAGCCAGGTTTCACAGCGGGAATCAGAGAAGGCCACCGCGGAGGCGGTGGTCGCCCAGCGGGAAGCCGAACTCGTTGCGGCGGGGCGCCGGTATTTGCGAGCCGAGGCAGCTTGTGAAGCAAGGCTGGGCGACCCAACAAAGGCTCGATGACGACCGTGCGGCCTTCAAGAGCGCGAGGCAGCGGTCACTGCAGCCAAAGCCCAAGTTGCTTCTGCGGAGGCCACGCTGAACACGGCCAAATCGCAGGTGCTACAGGCGGAAGCTCAAGTCGAGGCCGCACGCGCCACGATCGAGCGTATTCAGGCAGACATTAACGATAGCGTGCTTCGCGCCCCGCGTGACGGCCGCATCCAGTTTCTTGTCGCCCAGCCTGGCGAGGTCGTGCAGGCTGGTGGCCGCGTCCTGAACATGATCGACATAACCGACGTCTACATGACGTTCTTTCTTCCGACGGAGCAGGCAGGGCGTGTCGCGATCGGCGCTGAAGCGCGCATCGTTATCGATGCCGCACCCCAATACGTCATCCCTGCCAGTATCTCATTCGTCTCGGATGTCGCGCAGTTCACACCTAAAGAGGTCGAGACAGCAGAGGAACGGCAGAAGCTGATGTTCAGGCTGCGGGCTCCGCATCGACAAGGAGCTGCTCGAGCGATACCTCACACAGGTCAAAACTGGCTTGCCGGGCATGGCCTACGTGAAAATTGATCCAAGGGCGGAATGGCCACCCCAGCTTCAGGTCAGGCTTCCCGAACCGCCGCAATGACCTTCGATCATACGTTGCACACTTCGAGCAGAGAAGCGGTCGCTCGCCTGCGCGAGGTCAGCCTGCGTTACGGCGAGACGGTGGCGCTGGATTCCGTCAGCCTCGAAATTCCATCGGGATGCATGGTCGGGCTGATTGGGCCGGACGGAGTTGGCAAGTCGAGTTTGCTTTCCCTGATTTCCGGCGCCCGCGCCATCCAAAGCGGCTCCATCGAGGTGCTCGGCGCAGATATGTCCTCCGCCTACGAGCGCGAAATCGTAGGGCCACGGATCGCGTACATGCCGCAAGGCCTCGGCAGGAATCTCTATGCGACGCTTTCCGTGTACGAAAACGTCGACTTTTTCGGCCGCTTATTCGGGCAAAGCGCGGCTGAGCGCGAGCGGCGCATCAAAGACCTGCTTGAGGCCACCGGCCTCGCCCCTTTCGCCGATCGGCAGGCGGGAAAGCTCTCAGGCGGCATGAAGCAAAAGCTCGGGCTGTGCTGCGCACTGATCCACGATCCCGATCTCATGATCCTCGATGAGCCGACGACAGGCGTCGACCCGCTTTCGCGCCGCCAATTCTGGGAGCTCATCGATCGGATTCGCGCCGGGCGGCCTGGAATGAGCGTCATCGTCGCTACGGCCTACATGGAAGAGGCCGCGCGCTTCGACTGGCTGATCGCAATGGATGCAGGCCGGGTTTTGAGCGCCGGCACACCTCATGACCTCCTTGAAAAGACAGGCAGCCGCACGCTCGAAGCCGCTTTCATCGCCATGCTGCCGGAGGAAAAAAGACGAGCTTATCGGCCGGTGCAAAATCCGGCCTCGCGAGGCAGCTGACGATGAAAAAATTGCCATCGAAGCCCACGGGCTCACGAAACGTTTCGGAGATTTCGTTGCCGTCGATCATGTGACGCTTCCGCATCGCGCGGGGAGAAATTTTCGGCTTTCTGGGATCGAACGGCTGCGGAAAAACAACCACCATGAAAATGCTGACTGGTCTGCTCCCGGCCAGTGAGGGCAAGGCGTGGCTCTTTGGGCAAGAGGTCGATCCTGACGACATCGAGACCAGACGACGCGTCGGCTATATGTCGCAGCACTTCTCTCTCTACAGAGAGCTGACTGTTCGACAAAATCTCGAGCTGCATGCCCGTTTGTTCAATATGCCGGAAGAGATGATTCCCGGCCGAATTGCTGAGCTCGCCCGCCGCTTCGAGCTCGACCAGATCATGGACGAGCTGCCCGAATTCACTTCCTCTAGGTCAGCGGCAGCGGCTGCAGCTCGCAGTTGCCTTGATCCATGGGCCCGAGATGCTGATCCTCGACGAGCCCACGTCGGGCGTCGATCCGGTTGCGCGCAATTCATTCTGGCAATTCCTCATCGACCTTGCGCGGGACGATAAGGTCACGATCTTCATTTCGACCCATTTCATGAACGAGGCCGAGCGGTGCGATCGCATTTCGTTCATGCATGCTGGCCGCGTCCTCGTCAGTGATACGCCCCAAGCATTGATCGAGAAGCGCGGTGTCCAAACCTTGGAGGAGGCATTCATCGCTTATCTCGAAGAGGCTGTCGCGGAAATCGAGCCCGGGCTCGAGGCTCAAATGCCCGCGACGCCGCCGGTGGTCCATTCCGCAGCGCCGCCACTTCATCGCCACCGCATTTTCGATCCACGCCGCATGTTCAGCTATTCGCGGCGTGAAGCCATGGAGCTTCGCCGCGATCCTATTCGCGCAACGCTCGCCCTGCTCGGCAGCCTCATTCTGATGTTCATCATTGGGTACGGCATCAGCATGGATGTCGAGGATCTCACGTTTGCCGTTCTCGACCGTGATCAAACAACGTTGAGCCGCGACTATACCTTGTCCATCTCGGGCTCACGCTACTTCGTCGAGCGTCCACCATTGAGCAGCTATGCCGAGCTGGACCGCCGGATGCGATCCGGAGAATTGAGTCTCGCAATTGAAATTCCGCCGGGGTTTGCCAGCGACCTGCTGCGCGGCCGACCTGTCGAGATCGGAGCGTGGATCGATGGGGCGATGCCACAACGCGCCGAGACTGTGAGGGGCTATGTGCAAGGCATGCATGCGCACTGGCTAATTCAGCGGGCATCTCAAATGTCGGTCATACCGAGCACAAGCCTCGTCACCATCGAAACACGCTTTCGCTATAACCCCAATCTGGAAAGCCTCGTGGCGATGGTGCCAGCAGTCATTCCATTGCTGCTCCTGATGATCCCTGCGATGCTCACTGCCATCAGCGTCGCCCGGGAAAAGGAGCTCGGCTCGATTGTAAATTTCTACGTCACGCCCACGACCCGCCTCGAGTTTCTTTTGGGGAAGCAGCTTCCCTACGTCGTTATGGCGATGTTCAACTTTCTCCTCCTCGTCGTAATGGCCGTAACGCTGCTCGGTGTGCCAATTACGGGAAGCTTCTTGACGCTCACAGCGGCCACTTTGATCTACGTCCTCGCAGCGACGGCGATGGGCCTTCTCATCTCAACCTTCATGCGGAGCCAGATTGCGGCGATTTTCGGCACGGCAATATTGACCATGCTCCCGGCCACGCAGTTTTCGGGCATGATCGATCCCGTCTCATCGCTCGAAGGTCTGGGTGCGGTGATCGGCCAAATATTTCCGACAACTCATTACCTGACCATCTCCCGGGGCACGTTTTCGAAGCAGCTTTCCTTCTCGGACCTGCACTCTTCATTTGTTCCGTTGATCATTGCCGTTCCAGTTCTGATTGCGCTCGCGGCCGCTCTGCTGAAAAAGCAGGAGACGTAAGATGCGCTTATCGAATATCTACAATCTCGGCATCAAAGAGCTGCGCAGTCTCGGCCGCGATCCCTTGATGCTCGGCCTCATTGTCTTCGCCTTCACAATTTCAATTTACACCGCAGCAACAGCCCTTCCGGAGACACTCAATCGAGCCGCGATTTCGATTGTTGACGAGGACAACTCCCCCCTTTCCTCGCGCATCGCCGCGGCCTTCTACCCCCCTTACTTTCTCCCGCCGCGAATGATCACCCAGGCCGAGATGGACGCGCGCATGGATGCGGGGCTTGACACCTTCGCCATCGATATTCCGCCGAATTTCCAGCGAGACGTATTGGCAGGGCGCAATCCAGCCATTCAGCTCAACGTCGATGCGACCCGCATGAGTCAGGCTTTCACCGGCGCCGGGTACATTCAGGCGATCATAAATCGTGAGGTGAGCGCCTTTGTCGAACGCTACCAGTCGCGCCCGACAGCCCCCGTCCAGCTCGTCGATCGCATGCGGTTCAATCCGACTCTCGAACGAAGCTGGTTCGGCGCGATCATCGAGGTCATCAATAACGTCACGATGGTTTCTGTCATTCTGACCGGAGCGGCGCTGATTCGAGAACGTGAGCACGGCACGATCGAGCACCTTCTCGTCATGCCGGTGAGGCCAATCGAAATCATGCTGGCCAAGATCTTGTCGATGGGCCTCGTCGTCTGGTCTGCTTGCGCCTTGTCGTTGGCGTTCGTCGTGCAGGGCTGCTTTCGGTGCCGATCGAAGGCTCCGTCATGCTATTCCTGGCGGGGGCGGCGGCTCACTTGTTCGCAACCACATCTTTGGGCATTTTTCTCGGCACGGCGGCGCGCTCCATGCCTCAGCTCGGTCTGTCTGATCATCCTCGTGCTGCTACCGCTCGAAATGCTGTCCGGCGGCATGACCCCGCGCGAGAGCATGCCGGAATTCGTTCAAAATATCATGCTCGCCGCGCCGACAACGCATTTCGTTTTGCTCGCGCAGGCGATACTTTACCGCGGCGCCGGATTTGACGTTGTCTATCCGCAGTTCATTGCGCTTATTGCAATTGGCGCCGCGCTTTTCGCTTTTTCGCTGGCGCGATTCCGCAAATCTCTCAGCGAAATTGGCTGAACGCTCAGTGGATCTCCGGCTCGGGAACCGGCGGGCCGCTTTCCAGGAAGTCGAAATCGCAGCCCTCGTCGGCCTGGCCAATATGCTGCTGGAACATCGCGCCATAACCCCGGGCGTATCGCGGCTCAGGCGGCACCCATTCCGCACGGCGGCGGGCAAGCTCCTCCTCAGAAACGTGGAGGTGCAGCAGTCGCTGTGAGACATCAACCTCGATGTGATCGCCCGTTTTGACGAGCGCCAGCGGCCCACCAACGAAGCTTTCCGGCGCAACGTGCAAGATGCAGGCGCCATAGCTGGTGCCGGACATGCGGGCGTCGGAAATGCGCAGCATATCGCGAACGCCTGCTTTCACGAGCTTCCGCGGAATGGGCAGCATGCCCCATTCCGGCATTCCCGGGCCACCTTTCGGGCCGGCGTTTTGCAAGACGAGCACGTGGTCCGGCGTGACCTCCAGATCCTCACGCTCGACCTCGGCTGCCATGTGGTTATAATCGCGGAAGACGAGTGCCGGACCACGATGCTTCCTGAGCCGCGGCTCTGCCGCCGCCGGCTTCATGACGGCGCCCGTGGAGCGAGATTGCCTTTGAGAATCGCGGTCGCGCCTTCTGGATAAATCGGATTGTCGAGCGAGCGGATAACGTCGTCATTGTAGACAGCAGCGTTCGCTATCGCCTCGCCCAGCGTTTTTCCGGACACGGTCATTGCGCTGCCGTCGAGCTTATCGCCCAGCATCTTCATCAACGCCGGCAGGCCACCCGCGTAGTAGAAGTCCTCCATCAGGAAAGCTCCCGATGGACGGATGTTGGCAATGACCGGCACCTCGCGCGACAGCTGATCGAAACGGTCGAGCGACAGCGCGATACCGGCACGGCGGGCCATGGCAATGACGTGGATGATCGCGTTCGTCGAGCCGCCAAGCGCCATGTGAACCTTAATGGCGTTGTCGAACGAAGCAGGTGAAAGGATGTCTGAGGGCTTCAGATCCTCCCAGACCATTTCGACGATGCGCCGCCCCGCAGCCGCCGCCATTCGAGGATGGTTGGAATCGGCGGCTGGAATGGACGATGCTCCCGGCAGCGTCATGCCCATCGCTTCAGCGATAGACATCATCGTGGCCGCCGTGCCCATCGTCATGCAGGTGCCGAACGAGCGCGCGATGCCGCTCTTCGATTTCGGCCCACTCCGCCTCCGAAATCTTGCCGGCGCGCTTTTCGTCCCAATACTTCCAGGTGTCGGAGCCGGAGCCCAAAGTCTGCCCCCGCCAGTAGCCGCGCAGCATCGGCCCGGCGGGCACGAAGATCACCGGAATGTTCATGGAGATGGCGCCCATGAGCAGCCCGGGCGTGGTCTTGTCGCATCCGCCGAGCAGCACGGCGCCATCGATCGGATGCGAGCGCAGCAGCTCCTCCGTCTCCATCGCGAGGAAGTTGCGATAGAGCATGGTCGTCGGCTTGACGAACGGCTCCGAGAGCGAGATGGCCGGCAGCTCGAGAGGAAATCCGCCCGCTTGCAGCACGCCGCGCTTCACATCCTCGGCCCGCGCCCGCAGGTGGGCGTGGCACTGATTGATGTCGCTCCACGTGTTGATGATCGCGATGACGGGGCGGCCGCTCCAGTCCACCGTATCGTAGCCCATCTGACGAAGGCGGGAGCGGTGGCCGAAGGACCGCAAGTCCTGCACCCCCAGCCAACGGTAGGACCTCAATTGCTCAGGCGTTTTGCGTCGGCCGTTAGCCATGGCTTTCACCGTTCCGTGTGCGGATATCACCTGCCGGTCAGCGCCCTTGCCCCGCTACCGGCGAGGCGGACTCTTGCCGTCGGCCCGCGAGAAGCTGAGACACCACCACGATGCCTGTAAATGCGGCGCCAGCAATGTCCGTCTCCAACCCCGGTTTGACCAAGCAGAACGCCGCCGCAACCAGGAGCACGCTCTGCCATAGCGTCGATGGCCTGAGCAGATATCCATGCAGCCCCGCGGCCAACAGGATACAGCCAATGGCGGCCGTACCGAACGACCAGAGTATCGTTGACCAATCGCCGATCATCAGCAGCGCAGGCTCGTAGATGAACATGAAAGGCACGATGAAGCCGGCCGCTCCGATCCTCACTGCCGCCCAGCCACTCGCCCACAGGTCGGCCTTGGCAAGGCCCGCCGCAGCGAACACCGCCAACGCCACAGGCGGGGTGATCGCCGACAGGATCGCGAAGTAGAAGGCGAACATGTGAGCCGCCGGCGGAATGACGCCCAGCTTGATAATCGCCGGCACAAGCAGCGCCGTCATGATGATGTACGCGGGTGTCGTCGGCATACCCATGCCAAGCACGATGCCGGCCACCATTGTCAGGATCAATGCCAGCAGGAGCGTATCCTGGGCGAGACCGACAACAACTTGCGTGAACACGATGCCGAGCCCGGTCAACGTCACGACACCGATGATGATGCCGGCCGAGGCGCAAGCGAGCGCGATGCCAAGCGCATTGCGTGCGCCATCAATCATCGCTTCGATGATGTTCATGAGCCGCACATTGCCCCTGGTCGAGGCGCGCAGGAATGCGACCGGGAAACAGGCGAGCGTACCTGCAAGCGCAGCAAGCGGTGCGCTGTAGCCGGAGTACATCACCGACCAAAATGGTGAGCACTGGAATGAAGAGATGGCCACGTTGCCTGAGGACCTGCCCCATTCGGGGCAGCTCGGACCGAGGCACCCCCATAATGCCATGGCGCTTGGCCTCGAAATGCACGGCAAAGAAGCAGGCCACGTAATAGAGAAATGCCGGAATCAGCGCCCAGATGATCACCTGGCCATAGCCGACCTGCAGGAACTCAGCCATGACGAAGGCGGCAGCACCCATGATCGGCGGCATGATTTGACCGCCCGTTGATGCAACCGCCTCCACACCAGCTGCGAAATGTGGGCGAAACCCCGTGCGCTTCATGAGTGGAATGGCGATCGGGCCGTCGACCATCACGTTCGCGACCGCCGAGCCAGAGATGGTGCCGAACAGACTCGATGAGAAAACGGACACCTTGCCCGGCCCTCCGGCCGTATGGCCGGTAAAACTCATGGCGAAATCCATAAAAAGCTGGCCCGTTCCTGTTCGCTCCATGAACGAGCCGAACATCACGAAGATCAGGACGTAAGCAGCGGATACCGAAAGCGGAATTCCGAAAATGCCTTCGGTCGTCATATAAAGCTGGTCGAGCAGCCGCATCGGCTCGACGCCAGCAATAAAAAGGCCATAGGCGAGAAATACGAGCGCTGTTATCGGAAGCGCGGGACCAATGACGCGCCGGGTAGCTTCCAGGATCATGACAATCAGGATGGTCCCGAGCAGCATGTCGGCGGTCGTCAAATCATCGACGTAATAGATGCGATTAACGACGTAATCGTAATTGACGAACAGATGGATGATCGGCGCCGTGGCGAGGATCAGAAGTGCATAATCAAGCAGAGTGGGAGGCTGACCAGCTTGGGCAGTTGTTCGCCGGTAAATAAGAAAGGTGAGCGCCAGCGCGAACAATAAGTGCGTGCCGCGAAACAGGATTGCTTCAGGAGCGCCGACCCAGATGAGCCACATGTGGTAGAGCGCCATCGAAACGCCAAGGATCCCGATGACAACTCGGACGATATTCGCGTGGGTCAGCTCGAATTTCATTCTCATTCCCTGATTGCGCACTCAGCACAACATTGAGTGCTGCAGGCATGGAAAACAAAAAGAGTGAGGAGTGGGCCGCCGTTCTTGGCGGCCCAACTCAAGTCAATTCACGTCGATGCCGTGCTCTTTGTAGAACTTGGCGGCACCGGGATGGAACGGAACACCGACGTCCTCGGCCATTCTCTGAGGAGTCAAGCCTGCCATTGCCTTGGACGTAGCTGAGAGAGAGTCGACGTTCTCGAAGATCCCCTTGGTCATCTGGTAAACCGTGTCCTCCGGCAGATTGCAGGCCGCCACGATATGGGTGGCATAACCGATGACCTTCACCGGCTTATCCTGCTTCGGATAGGTCCCCGCCGGAATCTCCAGCAGTGTGTAGCCGGGATTGAGCTTTCTCATCTCCTCGAGATCCGCAGACATATCGAGCAGCTTGATGTCGACACCAGCTGCAATGTCCATGATGGACGCCGCGGGAATGCCGGTGCCCAACGTGAACAGCTGCGCCTGCTTGTCTTTCATCTGGTTGGCCGAGTCCGTATAGGAGACGAAGCTCATCTTCACGTCGGAGTAGGTCAGACCGTGGACTTTCAGCCAATGTTGGGTGATGAGCTCGCCTGTATTCCCCCTCGGTTAAGTCGTAATGGCTTTACCCTTGAGATCTTTCACCAGACTCTATCCCGGACTCTGCGAGCACGACGGCCTGAAAATACTGCGGGTAAAGCGAAGCAACATTGCACACATTCTTGTGCGGTTCCTTGAACGGCTCTTGGCCTCTTATCGCGTCGGCGGAGGTAATCGTATTGCCGAAACCGACCTCAGCCTTACCGGTCTCGATGGCACGGACGTTGGCCACACCCGCTCCAGGTAGCGACTGCACCTGCAGCCCAGGAATCATCTTCTCCCAGATATCTTTGAGCTGCCCACCGAGCGGGATCCAAATTCCGCCCTGGGGACCGGTCATAAGGCGGACCTGATCAGCTTGAGCCGCTCCGCCCGCTAGAGCAACGGCCGCGCCCACGGCTAAAGACGCAAGTTTCAGCTTCACAGACATTTTGGCGTTTCCTTTCCAATGATTGGCAACAAACCGCCAACCGCAGCTTGTGCAGCCGCGGAGGACTTCGATCGTGCATTCAGGCTGATATCAGCGCGGCAGTCCCGCCTAGACCGGGCCGAATCGCGTAGTGGCCGCGCAACATTGCGCGTTTCGCTGGTGAGCGTACCATCCCGAGCTCCTCCACAAAGCCCTTAGCGGGCACATACTTATTCGCGTTATTATCGACGCGAAGCGTTCAGGAACTCGGTCATAAAGTCAAGTGCACGAACGCCAGCGCGAGATCGCGCTGGCGTGAAATTGGACTGGTGAATGAGTGCAAAGCGAGGCTACTGCAGCCTTGCGTTGATGCTCGCAAGCTTTTCTGAGCCTGGGCAGAGCTCCGACATCGGGATGGCGTTCAACGGCCTTTCCGACGTACGCAGAATTTCGTGCAGATCGTGCTGGCTCTCGTCGATGTAAAGCAGGCCGGTTGCCACCTCCCCCCGTGCAGCGTGACTGCGAATGGTCATCAGCGCCGCGTCCGCATCCCGAGGATCATGGGTCTGATCCAACTTATGCAGAATGATGCGGGAACCATCATGTAGCGTCACCGGCACCGACGTGCCTTCATCATAGTCCGCCGTGATCTCCTGCTCCTCCGGCACGAAATCGAGCCTGTCGATGGCTTGGTTGTGCTGGCGCACGTAATCGTAGCTCTTCGTCGAGGCAGGATGATTGTTGAACGTCACGCACGGGCTGATGACGTCGAGGAAGGCAAAGCCGCGGTAGCTGATCGCCGCCTTGATGAGCGGAATGAGCTGCCGCTTGTCGCCGGAGAACGAGCGCGCCACGAAGCCTGCCCCGAGCTGGATCGCCATCTGGCACAGGTCGATCGGATCGAACGGATTGGGCTCGCCCTTCTTCGATGGCGAGGTTTTGTCGTTGGTCGCCGAGAACTGACCCTTGGTCAGTCCGTAGCAGCCGTTGTTCATGACGATGTAGACCATGTTCAGCCGCCGCCGAACGGCATGCGCGAACTGGCCGAGACCGATCGAGGCCGTATCCCCATCGCCGGAAACGCCAATGTAGACGAGGTCGCGATTGGCGAGGTTGGCCCCCGTCGTCACGGACGGCATGCGCCCGTGGACGCTGTTGAAGCCGTGGCTGCGACCGAGAAAGTATGTCGGCGCCTTGGAGGAGCAGCCGATGCCGGAAACCTTGGCGATCCTGTGGGCCGGGAGGTCGAGCTCGAAACAGGCCTCGACGATCGCAGCGGTGATCGAATCATGCCCGCAACCCGCGCACAGGGTCGACATCGATCCCTCGTAATCGCGGTAAGTCAGGCCGAGAGCGTTGCGTTTGAGCGCGGGGTGATAGGCGCTGGGCTTCTGGATGTAGCTCATTTCGAATCCCTTACTCGGCAGCGATCTTGACCGGGCCCATGCTGGTCCGGATGGCGCTGCGCACGAAATCAGCCGTCAGAGGCATGCCGTCGAAATTGACCGTTGCGAACAGCTTCTCGCCGTCGATGCCCGCCTCGAGCATCAGCAGCGAACGCATTTGTGCATCGCGGTTCTGCTCGACGACGAAGATGCGGTCATGCGCATCGCAGAAGGCCTTCACCTCAGGCGAGAAGGGGAATGCTTTGATGCGCATGGCATTCACGCGGATGCCTTCGGCCTCGAGCTCGTCGAGGGCTTCCAACACCGCGGGCCGCGTCGAGCCGAAATAGATGACACCAAGCCGGCTGCGTGGATCGCGCATATCGATCTCGGGCTTCGGCACCAGGCCGGCCGCCGTCTCGAACTTCCGCGCGATGCGGTACATGTTCTGCGCATGGATGCGCCCGTCCTCGGTATACCGGGCGTAGTCATCGTGAGAGGTGCCGCGAGTGAAGAACGCGCCTTTGGTCGGATGCGTCCCCGGCAGCGTTCGATAGGGGATGCCATCGCCGTCCACATCGCGGTAGCGGCCCCAGTCCTTCGCAGCCTCGAGGCCGGCCGCGTCGAGCACCTTGCCACGATCATGGACGTAGGAGTCGTCCCATGTGAACGGGTCCGTCACCCACTCGTTCATGCCGATGTCGAGGTCGCTCAACACGATCACGGGCGTCTGCAGCCGCTCGGCGAGGTCGAAGGCCTTTGCGCCCAGCGAGAAGCACTCGTTGGGATCGGAGGGGAACAACAGAACGTGCTTGGTATCCCCGTGCGAGGCATAGGCGCAGGCCATGATGTCCGATTGCTGGGTGCGGGTCGGCATGCCTGTCGAAGGGCCGCCGCGCTGGACGTTGAACAGCACGACGGGAATCTCGGCGAAATAGGCAAGGCCCAAGAACTCGCTCATCAGCGAGATGCCCGGCCCTGACGTGGCCGTGAACGCACGCGCCCCGTTCCAGCCCGCTCCGATCGCCATGCCAATGGCAGCCAGCTCGTCCTCTGCCTGCACGACAGCGCCGAGAACCCTACCGTCCTTGTCGGTGCGGAGCTGCTTCAGATACCTCTCGAAGGCTTCGGCGACAGAGGTCGACGGCGTGATCGGATACCATGAGCAGACCGTCGCGCCGGCATAGACCGCGCCGAGCGCCGCCGCACTATTGCCCGTGACCATGATCTTTCCGCGCGCGCCTTCCGCCTTCTGTACGCGGATTGGTAGCGGACACTGGAAGTTGGCCAACGCATAGTCGCGGCCCAGCTTCACCGCCTCCAGGTTGGCGGAGATGAGCTTCTCCTTGCCGCGGAGCTGATCAGCGACGACCTTCTCGAGGACCTCCATGTCCATGTCGAGCAGCGCCGTCAGCGCACCGACATAGACCATGTTCTTGAAGAGCTGCCGCTGGCGCGGGTCCGTCCACTTCTTGGCGCACATGGCGGCAATGGGGATCGGGAGAACGGTGATGTCCTCCCGCGGCCATTGCCTTGGCATGGTGGAGTCGTAAAGCAACCATCCGCCGGGAACGACTTCCGCCAGATCCTCGCGGTAGGTCTGCGGATTCATGGCGACCATCAGGTCGATGCCGTCACGCCGCGCGAGGTAGCCCTTCTCGCTGACTCGCACCTCGTACCAAGTCGGCAGGCCCTGGATATTGGATGGGAAGATATTCTTCGGGCTGACCGGCACTCCCATTCGGAAGATGGTCTTGGCGAACATCGTGTTGGCGCTCGCCGAGCCCGAGCCGTTCACGGTCGCGAACTTGCAAACGAAATCATTGACCCCGCTCATGACTACAGGTCCCCGGCATCATCGAAGGTAGGCGTTGTGATGTGTGAGGCAGGCAGGCGACGCTTGCGCCTCCACATACGTGAACTTCTGCATGTCCCATGCTCCCGTCGGGCAGCGCTCAGCGCACAGCCCGCAATGTACGCACAGATCCTCATCCTTGACCATGACCCGGCCGGTCTTCAGCTCGTCCGAGACGTAGAGAGATTGCGACGTATTCCGAGCCGGCACCCGCAGCCTCTCCCGCAGCTCCGCCTCCTCGGCGTTCTCGATGAAGTTGATGCAGTCGACCGGGCAGATGTCCATGCAGGCATCACACTCGATGCACAGCGAGCGCGTGAATACAGTCTGCACGTCGCAGTTGAGGCAGCGCTCCACCTCTTTGGCGGCGAGCTTGTCGTCGTAGCCGAGCTCGACCTCGACCTTCAGGTTGCGCAGAGAGACGGCTTTGTCAGCATGAGGAACGGCAACGCGCCGCTCCGGGGAGTAGGCGTTGGAGTACGACCACTCGTGAATGCCCATTTTCTGGCTAACGAGCGTCCATCCCGGCGCCGGCCGCTCAGACAGCGGCTTGCCCTGGCAGTAGAGGTCGATGGAAATGGCTGCCTGGTGGCCATGCGCAACGGCCCAGATGATGTTTTCCGGTCCCCAGGCCGCGTCGCCGCCGAAGAACACCCCGGCCGGGTCGACATCATGGTCACCCGGTCGACCTTGGGCATGTCCCACTCGCCGAACTCGATCCCGATGTCCCGCTCGATCCAGGGGAAGGCGTTCTCCTGCCCGATCGCCATCAGCACGTCGTCGCAGGGAATGACGACTTCCTCGCCGGTGGGGATCAGCTTACGCCGACCGTCAGTGTACTCGGCCCGCATGATTTGGAACCGCACGCCTGCGAGCCGGCCATTCTCGATGATGAACTCTTTGGGATTATGATTGTCGAGGATCGGAATGCCCTCGCGCTCAGCGTCCTCGATCTCCCATTCCGACGCCTTCATATCCTTGCGCGGAGAGCGGACCGTTACCGTCACCTGCTCGGCACCGAGGCGCAGAGCCGTGCGGCAGCAGTCCATGGCGGTGTTACCGCCACCGATCACCACGACGCGGCGACCGATACTCTTTACGTGCTCGAAGGCGACCGAGGTCAGGAACTCGATGCCGATGTGAATATTGGCGGCGCCTTCCTTGCGGCCAGGGATGTTGAGATCCTTCCCCTTCGGGGCTCCTGTGCCGACGAACACTGCGTCGAAGCCCTCGTCGAGAACGGCCTTGAGGCTCGTCACCTCGTGACCGAAGCGCGTCTCGACGCCGAAATCGAGGATGCGGTTCACTTCCTCGTCGAGCACGTTCGCGGGCAAGCGGAATGCGGGAATGTTCGTGCGCATGAGCCCGCCGCCCTGCTGATCCTTTTCGAACAGCACGCAGTGGTACCCGAGCGGCATCAGATCGCGGGCAACGGTCAGTGATGCCGGCCCTGCACCGAGCAATGCGATACGCTTGCCGTTCTTCTGCTTGGGAATTTCCGGAAGAAAGGAGTCGATCTCGCCTTTGTAGTCGGCAGCCACCCGCTTCAGGCGGCAGATCGCGACAGGCTTTTCCTCGACCCGGCCCCGACGGCATGCCGGTTCACAGGGCCGATCGCAGACGCGGCCAAGAATTCCCGGGAATACGTTCAACTCCCAGTTCAACATATAGGCCGCTGTATAGCGGCCTTGTGCAATGAGCCTGATGTACTCCGGGACGGGGGTATGGCTAGGGCACGCCCACTGGCAGTCTATGACCTTGTGGAAGTACTTCGGATTGGAGATGTCTGTCGGAGCCATCCCTCGGCTCCGGGTGCGCACAGCGGCGTCGCCTTGCGGCATAGGAAGTTCACCCTCCAGTCTTTCAAACCCCAAGCCACGTCCATAGATGCGGCCTTTCTAGATCTGCCCCAACTTAGTTATTCCGGCATGCATATGGCAAGCTCTGGTGAGCATATCAGACCAGCAAAACTGAGATGATCTATCCCCCAAAATTCATCTCGTCCAAGATCAGAGCCCATCAATCGGCAACGTTCGTTCGCGAACGCATTGAGATGTGGAATTTTGAAACAAATAATTCGCAATCGCAGCGAAATTCGGATTCTCCAAGTTGCGGCGCAGCATAATCACATATCAACCGGAGCAGCACAATTACATCAGATGAGCTCATTCGAGGCTGACAATTCTTATCCTGTGCTCAGCTCATCTTTGATCGCTTCAAATGAGCACCTCGGCAAATCTATAATGCAATGCCTCTTAACCCGGACGTTGTACCCGCCAGCGCGAATTCTTGGTGGGGTCGGAGCACAAATTGAGGGTGGTTTGGGGGATGCCTGTTCTGAGGGGATATGTAAGGAGCTCGGCGGCTCGGTTAGCCAGCTAGGATCGCCAACGCGATAGCAGCCAAGCTCAGTGCACCGACCCATAAGGCGACTCGTCCCCAACGGGCGTGGCGGGCTTCGGCGGCGCCGATCCGCTCCACCGTTTCTGAGTCGAGACGGATGCCCGATTTCGCCATCTCGGCGAACGCGGTGACGCCCTCCTCCGCTTTCGCGAGCAGTCCCGGCAGGTCCGAAAGGACCTTGCCCAGCACCTCGGCACCCTCGCCCGCTTCGCGAAGCCGGCCCGTAACGCCGTAATTCGCCTCGACCCATTCACGCGCAACAGGTTCAGCCGCCGTCCAGAGATTGAGATTGGGGTCGAGTCCGCGAGCGACGCCTTCCACGATGACCATGCTCTTCTGGAGCAGGATCAGCTCAGGCCGGGTCTGCATATCGAAGACCTCGGTGTACGCAAACAGCTGCCCCAGAAGGTCGGCCATCGAGATTTCGGATGCGGTGCGCCCGTGGATCGGCTCGCCGATGGCTCTGAGCGCCTGGGCGAACACCGCGGGCGGATGATGGGGCGGCACGTAGCCCGCCCAAAAGTGGACGTCCGCCGCGCGCTTGTAATCGCGAGTGATGAGGCCGTGCAGAATTTCGGCGAGGAACCGGCGCTCCTTCACGCCAAGCCGGCCCATGATGCCGAAATCGACGGCGACGATACGGCCACGCTCATCCACGAACAGGTTGCCCTGATGCATGTCGGCGTGAAAAAAGCCGTCGCGCATGGCGTGGCGGAGAAACGTCCGCAGCACGATCTCCCCGAGCCGGCCGAGATCGTGGCCAGCCGCCTGCAAGGCTACGCGGTCCGATATTGGAATGCCGTCGATCCACTCGACGGTCAGAACGCGCCTGGCCGTGCGCCGCCAGTCGACCTGCGGCACACGGAAGTCCTCGTCGTTGGCACTGTACTCCGCCATCTCCGACATCGCGGCGGCTTCGAGCCGCAGGTCCATCTCGAGCTGCGTGGTGCGGGCCAGCGTATCGACGACCGCGACGGGTCTCAGTCGGCGAGAGGGAGGATGGAAACGCTCGATGAGCCGGGCAGCGAAATAGAAGCTGTCGAGATCGCGGCGGAACCGCCGCTCGATGCCGGGGCGAAGATTTTCACCGCGACCTTCCGCGGTACGCCGTCCTCGACGACCACAGCCTTGTGCACCTGGGCGATGGATGCGGCAGCTACGGGAGGTCCGAACTCGGCGAAATGGTTTTCGAGCTTACCTCCGAGCGCCTCCTCGATCGCGCGGCGCGCTTCCTCCATGGAGAACGGCGGCAAGCGGTCCTGGAGATGGCGGAGGTCGGCAGCCAGCTCAGGTCCAATGATGTCGGCGCGGGTGGCCAGGAATTGCCCTAGCTTGATGTAGCTCGGCCCCAACGAGGCGAGCGCATCCGTAATGCGGCGTTCGCGTGGTTTGCCGGCCTGGAATGGCCAGGAAATCGCGCGGATGGGCCATGTCGCGGCATGAGCCAGCCTCAGCGGCAGTGGGGCCTTGGTGCCGGGTGGCACGAAGCGCACGCCGTGCTGCGCCAGTACGATGCCAGCACGGGCGAGGCGAAGCAGGTTCATCAGCGCGCTTGCCATCTCGTCCCCGGAATCAGATCCGCCAGCCGGAGTGGATGGCAGCGATGCCGCCGGTCAGGTTGCGCCAGGTCACTTGCTCGAAGCCGGCGGCACGGATCATTTCGGCGAAGGCCTCCTGCGGCGGGAACTTGCGGATGCTCTCAACGAGGTAGCGGTAGGGCTCCTCACCCGTTCCGACGAGCCGCCCGAGACGCGGGATGACCTGAAACGAGTGCAGGTCATAAAGACTGTCCAGCACCGGCACCTGACATTCAGAAAACTCGAGGCATGCAAAGCGGCCACCCGGCTTCAGCACGCGGTAGGCTTCCCGCAGCGCGGCATCGATGTGGGTAACGTTGCGGATGCCGAACGCAATCGAATAGGCGTCGAAGCTTTTGTCCGGGAAAGGCAGCGCCTCCGCATTCCCCTGCACGAGCATTACCTGCTGGGAACGACCCGCCGCCTCGACCTTCTGGCGGCCCACCCGCAGCATCTCGGCACTGATGTCGCAGACCACGGCGCGGCAGCCGGGCCCGCCAGCGCGCAGCGCCCTGAGCGCTACATCGGCCGTGCCGCCGGCAACATCAATCAGATCGAAGCGCTGATCCGAACGCGGCGGGTTTAGGATGGCCACCAGCTCGTCCTTCCAGAGCCGGTGCATCCCACCCGACATCAGGTCATTCATCAAATCGTATCGATCGGCGACAGTCGCGAAGACCTGATTAACGAGCCCCTGGCGCTCCTCAGGCCGGACCTCGCGGAAGCCGAACGTTGCCGCCGTGTGATGCTGTTGGTCGTGTGACATGGCGGGCACCATACCGGAGCCGTCAGGCAAGCGCCATGCGCCTGAACGGCAGGGCGCGACGGACCGGAACCTCGTGCGAAACTTTAAGTTGCCTATGGAAACGTAAGGTAAATGCAGTGGTCAGGAGTGCCTCCCATGACCAAGCAACACGCACACGGGATCGAGAGCACGGCGCAGGTGGCTGGTCATCCGCTGCATCCGATGCTGGTCCCGTTTCCGATCGCCTCGATCGTACTCGCCCTCGTGGCAGACCTCATCTACCTGGGCACCCTCGCTCCCTTCTGGGCTCAGGGGTCATACTGGCTGCTGGTCATCGGACTGGTGACAGGCCTCATTGCCGGGCTAGCCGGCCTCACCGACTTTCTGACGACAGAGCCGATACGCAGGCTCAACGCAGCCTGGGCTCACGCCATTGGCAACGCCGGCGTGATCGCGCTTGTCATCATCAATCTCTACCTCAGGTGGGCCGATCCGGTTGCCGGCATCACGAACGGCGGGTTCGTCCTCTCGATCATCACGGTGGCGCTCCTGCTGGTCACCGGCTGGCTCGGTGGGACGCTCGTCTACGCGTACCACCTGGGAGCGATGGATTCACCACCTGCCGGCGAGGAGCCGCGTCGCGCAGCTCACGCGGGCGTGCATGCCAGCAATCCCGGGCATAGGCGGTGACGGTGGCGCAGGCGACCTGATCCGTACCGGATGGCTCGCGAGCGGAGTGCTCCCAGCGGGGCTCGCGCTTCGAACCTTGTGCCGCTACAAGCTGCTCCGGCGGCGTGAGTGCCGTCTGCAGCGAGGGAGCGGTGCGTGCCGGAGCTACCCGAAGTCGAGATCGTGCGTCGCGGGCTTGAGCCCTTCCTGGTGGACAAGACATTCGAGCACGTCGAGCTGCGCCGCCCCGACCTTCGATTTCCTTTTCCCGAGCACTTTACCGAGCGCCTGCAAGGCAAGAAGGTCCTAAGCCTGGGCCGTCGCGCCAAGTACCTTCTGGCCCGGCTCTCGAACGGGAGGTGCTGGTCATGCACTTAGGGATGAGCGGCCGCTTTACCGTTGCCACCCCGCAAGGCCGCGGCGGCATGATTGGCGAGTTCACCCACGATACTGGCAGGGATCCCGCACACGACCACGTCGTGTTCCGAATGGAGAGCGGCACGACCATCACTTACAATGACCCGCGGCGGTTTGGTTTCATGCTTCTCATTCCCGAGGACGAGCTCGAGATGCACCCGTTGTTCTCGGGTCTCGGCATCGAGCCGTTGGGGAATGAGCTGACAGCGGAGTACCTCGCGGCCAAAGCCCGCGGGCGGCGGGCAGACCTCAAGGCATTTCTCATGGATCAGCGGATCGTGGCAGGGCTCGGGAACATCTACGTCTGTGAAGCCTTGTTTCGCGCCCGGCTCAGCCCGATGCGCCCAGCTTCCAGCCTCGCCAACGGGGCCGGCCGGCCGACCGAGCGTGCGGAACGCTTGGTGCAGGCAATTCGCTCCGTGCTACGGGATGCCATCGAGGCCGGCGGCTCTACGCTGCGCGACTACCGCCAGGCGGACGGCTCGATCGGCGCTTTTCAGCACACGTTCTCCGTCTACGGACGCGAAGGCAAACCTTGCGCGATGCCAGGCTGCCGAGGCATCGTGCGGCGTGTCGTGCAGGCTGGCCGCTCGACGTTCTACTGCGGAAAGTGTCAGAGATAGCGGGATCAATCCTTCGGCGAACGAGGACGTGCTCACCGATGACTTATCAGAACATTCTCGTGGAGACGCGGGGCAAAGTTTGCATCATCACGCTCAATCGGCCCCAGGCACTCAATGCCCTGAACGAAGCACTTATCGCCGAGCTGAACCAAGCGCTCGACGCCTGCGAGTCGGATGACTCGATCGGCTGCATCGTGCTCACCGGGTCGGAGAAGGCCTTCGCTGCCGGCGCCGACATCAAGGAGATGCAGTCGAAGACCTTCATGGAGGTCTACAGCCAGGACTTCATCGGCAGCTGGGATCGGCTCGCCCGATGCCGCAAACCCGTCATCGCGGCGGTCGCCGGATTTGCGCTCGGAGGCGGCTGCGAGCTTGCGATGATGTGCGACTTCATCATCGCGGCGGACACCGCAAAGTTCGGCCAGCCCGAGATCAAGCTCGGCGTCATGCCCGGCTCGGGCGGAACTCAGCGGCTCGCCCGGTTCATCGGCAAGGCGAAAGCCATGGATCTTTGCCTCACCGGCCGCATGATGGATGCCGAAGAGGCAGAACGGTGCGGGCTCGTGAGCCGCATCGTCCCCGCGGCTGACCTCCTGGAGGAGGCTGTCAAGGTGGCGTCGACGATCGCCGACATGTCGCTGCCGGCGCTCATGATGACGAAGGAAAGCGTCAACCGCGCTTTCGAGACGACGCTTGCGGAAGGCATCCAATTCGAGCGGCGCGTCTTCCACTCTATGTTCGCGACGGAAGATCAGAAGGAAGGGATGGCGGCATTCGTCGAGAAGCGGAAGCCATCCTTCAAGAACCGGTAGGCCGGGCGGGCTGTATCCGCCCTATCCTCGACAGCCTGCGCTGAGTCATGACGGCCATCGCGGAAAGCGCCACGATGGCTATGCCCCCGGCGAGAAATATCTGATTGGCCGCCCAGTCCGGCCGGAATGTCGTCAGCTTGCCCGTCGCAAGCAGATACACGACGCCGCCCGCCGCGGCGACGCCCTGCACGATGGTGAGCTGCAGGCCGCGCAACAGCAGCATCTGGCGCATCGCAGGCCGCTCGGCGCGCGCAATCGCAGCGCCGAAAAACCACGTGAAAATCGCGATCAGCACCATGCCGGACCCATACTGCCAGGCGTGCTGCCATCTGAGCCCGCCCAGCGTATAAACTCCGGCCATGGCCGCCGCTCCCCAGGCCCATGTTAGCGCCATCAGCTTGGCATTGCGCCGTGCGCTGACGGGAGCAGCCTCAGGCGTGATGCGGTAGGCATCGAGGCGCCAGAGTGGCTGGTTGAGGCCCAATCCGATCGCCACGACCAGAGCGGCGAAAATTCCCGCTGCAGAGCCCGTGACCCAAGATTGATCGCGGCCAACGCCGACGATCATTGCGATTACGCTGGCGAAAAGCGCCAGCACCAGCCAGGGCAGGACCCTCTGCAGCGACATCGTCTGTTCCATCAGGTTGGCGCCAGGGCGCCCGCAGGTGCGGAAGCCTCTAACGCAGATCAGGCGTGCTTGTTATTCCGCAGCGCATAGGCGCTGATCACGGCTATCCCAAGAGCGCCGAAAAAGAACACGTTGTTGGCGGCCCAGTCCGTGAAGCGCAGCGTGAGGAAGCGCACCATTTTGCCGTCGATGATGAGGCCGAGCATCGTCACCACCATCCCGACGAGCTGCACGATCGCGAGGTATCGCGCAATCCGCAGCATCAACTCGTCCTCTTTGCCAGCGAGGGCGTCGTTCTTCAGCGCGTTGGCGAAGTACAGCGACAGGCCGGCTGCAACGGCAAAGGCAAGCACGAAATGCCACCACTCCCGCCACACGAGCACACCGGTGCCGTAAATGGCGATGAGCGCCAATGCGCCCCAACTCCAGATGATGCCCATGTACCAGGCGTTGCTGCTGGCGATCTCCGAGGCTGAGGCCGCCTTGGCCAGCAGCATCCGGCATTGGCGGACCGCAACGGCAGCAACAATCAATGCCGTCGCTGCCGAGATTGCAGCGTGGACATAGGCCATGCGCACATCCTCGGCGCGCGCGTCGGCAGTGAAAACCAGAAGCCCAAGGCTCAAGGCGACGGCAACCAGCGGGATGACTGTCGGCACGTGTTCCCCCGTTCGATCTGTTCTATTCGAGTGCCAGCGTCCTGGTCCGCGACCTCAAGCTTCGATCCCGTAATACTCGCGGTACCAGGCCACAAATCGCTCGACCCCGACCTCGATCGGCGTATTAGGCCGAAAGCCTACGTGATTAGCGAGATGGTCGATGTTAGCAGCCGTGCGCGGAACATCACCAGGCTGCAACGGCAGGAAAGTCTTCGTTGCTGTGCGGCCGAGCGCTCGCTCGAGGCAGGAAATCAGATCCATGAGCTCCACCGGCCGATTGTTACCGATGTTGTAGAGGCGATACGGCGCAGAGGAAGTTGCCGGGTTGGGCGTCTCACCGCTCCAATCCGGGTCGGGTGTCGCTGGGCGGTCGAGCGTGCGTACAACGCCTTCGACAATGTCATCGATATACGTGAAATCCCGCGCATGCTGGCCATTGTTGTAGACCTCGATCGGCTCCCCGGCGAGGATCGCCCGCGTGAACTTGAAGAGCGCCATATCGGGCCGCCCCCATGGGCCATAAACGGTGAAGAAGCGCAAGACTGTCACCGGCAGCCGATAAAGATGGGCGTAGCTGTGCGCCATCAGCTCGCACGACTTCTTGGTCGCCGCATAGAGGCTCAGCGGATGGTCCACATTGTCCTCGACCGAGAACGGCATGCGCGTGTTGGCGCCGTAAACCGAGCTCGTGGAAGCAAGCACCAGATGGTCGACTTTGTGTGCGCGGCATTCCTCGAGCACGTGTAGCGTGCCGACGACGTTCGAGTTGACGTAGGCGTGCGGATTCTTGAGGGAATATCGAACGCCTGCCTGTGCCGCGAGGTGAACGACCCGCTCAGGGCGATGCTCGGCAAACACCTGGGCTACGCCCTCGCGGTCGGCGAGATCTACGCGGGCAAACTGGAACTGCGGATGCCTCTGAAGTCGAGCGAGCCGCGCCTCCTTGAGTCGGACATCGTAATACGCGCTCAGGTTGTCGAGACCGACGACAGTGTCACCACGCGCCAGGAGTGCCTCGGCCGTGTGATATCCGATGAAGCCAGCCGCACCAGTCACCAATATGCGCATCACAGCTGCCTGTTCGTTGATCCTGTCCCGTGCGTCGGATCGGCGATCCTGCCTGGCGATGCTCGTGTGGCTGGCCGCCTCCGCGACTACTATAGGTGGTACCGCTCGCCTTGACGAGTTGGCAGAAGCGGCTCGCGTACCACTTCTGTGGGCCGTTGACCGTCATAAGCAGCGGCATTATAGCGATCTGCAACGTGCCGCCCGGAACCCCCGGTCCCGGGCGGTTTGATGTATTCCGCTGTCAGGTCCGGCCCAAGATGCGGCCGATGACCAATTCGCCGGCCCTGACATCAAGCACTAAAGAGGACGAACAACACATGCCAAATACGACGTCGGCCAAGAAGGCCGTGCGCAAGACGGCCCGCCGCACCGCAGTCAACAAGGCACGCCGCTCGCGCATGAGAACGATGGTGCGTAAGGTCGAGGAAGCCATCGCTTCCGGCCAGAAGGAAGCAGCTCTGCAGGCACTTGCGGTTGCTGAGCCAATTCTCGCACGAACGGCTCAGAAAGGCGTGATTCACAAGAACACGGCGAGTCGCAAGGTGTCACGCCTCGTAGCCCGCATACGAGCTATGCCCGACTAATGCGGGCGCCATAGCCTTCGCAAATCAGTGTGATAAATTTGCAACGTCAAGCTTGAAGCTGCCGCTCAGTGAGTCGCAGTCGAGCGGCCGAAAACCGCTCAGGAATCAAGAATTCCTGACAGGTTTGTCGAAGGGCATCGACAGGTTGCCCACTTGATTGGAAGGCCGGGTTTCATAACAAAATGAGCTTTGTTCGGCGCTCGCCACGCGAGCGCCTTTTTGTTTGGCATCGGCCATTGCTGCACTCGAATCTTGTTGTGAACTCAAGGGAGTTCTCCACAAATCTTATTGCTTCAAACCCGCTTTTCCAAAGCGCTGGGGAAAGCTGGTGCCGACCTTTCGTCGTCGGCATGCAACCGTCGACCGATCTTGTCTCACATCGAGACGTGTGGTTAATACGAAATCCATTCGGTCGACAGACGGCGGCCAAAAATGTCGTTTATCGGGTCATTCAAGTCTTGCGTACTCATTGTACTAGTAGAGAGCAATTGATGGTGCTCCAGCGTATTTGAAAACAATAGGTAATTCTTCTGTCTGCCTGCGTAATTCCGGGCAAAAGCTTGGTCATACGTTGCGTCCTCGTCCGTTTCTTCAGTCGAACACTGAATAAACGGTGTGACGAGTGTTGCGTTCATCAGTGGAGGTTTGTGAGGTGGGTACTGGGCAGGCCGTCCACATTGTGGATGTCGACGTCCGAGAGGTGTGGAAACGGCTGAAGGAGGAGCCGACGGCGGTCCTCATCGATGTGCGCACCAGGGCGGAGTGGGCGTATGTCGGGTTGCCGGACCTCTCCTCCATTGGCAAACGGCCATTCCTCATCGAGTGGCAAACTTTTCCGGACAACCGGGTCAATCCCGAGTTCGTAGAACGCCTCTCGGAAATGCTGGAGGTGGCCGGAATCGATAAGCAGGCAGAGCTTTTTTTCCTTTGCCGGTCAGGCGGGCGTAGCAAGAGGGCTGCGCAAGCAATGGCCGAGGCAGGCTATACGGCCTGTCGTAATGTTGCGGACGGTTTCGAGGGGCCACTCGATGCCGAACGCCACCGCGGCCGGACGGCTGGTTGGAAAGCCGCCGGTCTGCCCTGGGCGCAGGGATAAGCGCCATTGAAATCTGAAGAAGCGTCGGCGGATCGACCGTGGCGGCGGTCACTCGCACGACGCCGTGACAGAGGGTCAACAGAAGCAGCGGGTGTAGCCATGAATAGCGTGGAACCAATGAGACCTGCCGCGCGAAGTGCGGGCAGCGGGAGCAGCGATGCTCAGGCTAGGTCCGATGGGCCGGCTCTGACGCGCTCAGGGGGACAGGCGGCCGCCCCAGGTGCTCAGGAGCCCCGGGGGCACAAGGTACGCAAAATGCTTCGTGCCCAACTGGGCGAGGATGTCTATACGAGTTGGTTCCACTCGATGGAATTCGAGCACTTCGACGGGAAGACGGTACGTGTGACCGTCCCGGTGAAGTTCTTGAAGAACTGGATTCAGTCCCACTATTCGGAGGCACTGCTTCGGTGCTGCGCCGCCGAGTTCGAGGGTGTCGAGAGAGTCGAAGTGGCTCTTCGTCAGCCGAGTCCAGTGCGAACCGTATCCCAAGATGCGCCCGGGATGTCCGACGGCCGCGCGGCCGCCGTTCCCACCAATTCGGCGCCGCCCGTGTCAGGCTGGCAAGCACCTCATTTGGTTGCGCCAGCGATTGTGACGCGCACGCACGTTGGCGACTTCGAGGGCTCGCCTCTTGATCCGCGTTACACCTTCGAGAGCTTTGCTGTCGGCCCGTCGAACCGGATGGCGCACGCGGGCGCCAATCAGGTCGCGGAAACCGTTTTGAGCGACAATCGCGGCTTCAACCCCTTATTCATCCATTCCGCGGTGGGGCTCGGCAAAACACACCTGCTGCACGCCATCGCCTGGTCGGTGCGGCGGCGCGCGCCGCAGGCTCAGGTGCTTTATCTGACGGCTGAGCGTTTCCGCTATCAGTTCGTCGAGGCCTTGAAGAGCCAGGACCCGCTGTCCTTCAAGGAGAAGTTCAGGTCAATCCACATGCTGCTGATCGACGACCTGGAGTTTCTTCACGGTCAGCAGACGGAGCAGGAGTTCGACCACATCATCAACTCTCTGCTCGACGGCGGCCGTCAGGTTGTCGTGGCCTCGGCCCGGCCGCCGAACCAGATCGAAAAGCTCAACGAGCGGATGCGGTCGCGTCTGCAGCGCGGACTCGTCACCGAGATCGGGCCGCCGGATGCCGAGCTGCGGCTGCGCATTCTCGAGAAGAGAATGGAGGAGAAACGGCAGCTGGATCCGTCGTTCGAGATCCACCGCGATATCCTTGAGCTGCTTGCCGATCGGCTGCAGGAGAGCGGCCGGGAGCTGGAGGGCGCTATCACGCGGCTCCACGCGACGTGGCAGTACATGCGCACGCCGATCACCATCGACATCGCCGAAACGGTGATCCGCGATCTGGTCCACGGCATGGAGCCCCGCCGGATCAAGATCGAGGACATCCTGAAGGTTGTCTCGCGCCACTACGGCGTCTCGAAGGGCGACATCCTCTCGCAGCGGCGGCATCGTTCGGTGGTCTGGCCGCGGCAGATCGGCATGTATCTGGCCAAGCAGCTCACTGCCCGGTCATTGCCGGAGATCGGCCGCCGGTTCGGCAACCGCGATCACACGACCGTCCTGCATGCGATCCGAAAGATCGAGAACGAGCTTGGCGGTAATCCTCGCCTGCGGGACGAAATCGAAGAGCTCAAGCGGATGCTGAACAACTGACCCACAGCGCAGGGCAAATGGTGAGCAAGTCTCGCCCTGCCCTGCCATTGCGACCACTGGTTGGATAAGCGGTCTGCAGCATCCCGAAACAGAGCGGCCCTTAAGTCGCTCTGTTTCGCACCGGCGACCCGCCGCGGGCAGCAAATCGTGAAAGCCGCACCGGCGGGGCTTGCCAACGCCGGGAACTCTCGTCAAGTTGCTGCTACGCGCCGGATCCTCCCAGATTGGCTATTGAGTATCGCACCAGTCGGCTGCGATTCGACGCCTTCGCCTCCAACCGGGGGCGACGTTCACCGGAACTCCCGAAAGGCACGGTGCCATGCGGCTAGTGATCGAAAGAAGCGAGCTCCTGCGGGCGCTGACCCACGTCACCAGCGTCGTCGAGCGGCGGACGACAATTCCGATCCTATCGAACCTGTTGCTCAAGGCATCGGGAAGCCAACTGGAGTTCAAGGCGACGGACCTGGAGCGGGAGGTGATCGAGCACGTCGCGGCAGAGATCACGACCCCGGGTGCCGTAACCGTGCCGGCGCATATGCTCCACGATATCGTGCGTAAGCTGCCTGACGGCGCCGAGGTCGAGATGCAGCGCGATCCTGAGCGCGAGCGCCTCACCCTGTATTCAGGTCGGGCTCAGTTTGCCCTGCAGACGCTGCCTGCAGAGGACTTTCCGGACTTGGCGGCTGGCGAGATGAGCCACGAATTCACGATAGCCGCACAAGACCTCAAGAAGCTGCTCGACAAGACCCGCTTTGCGATCTCGACAGAGGAAACGCGGTACTACCTGAACGGTGTCTATCTTCACCCTGCAGCAGGCAAGGATGGGCCGACGCTGCGTGCCGTTGCAACCGACGGCCACCGCTTGGCACAGGTCGAGCTGCCCTGCCCTGCAGGGGCGGAGGGGATGCCCGGCGTCATCATTCCGCGCAAGACGGTGCATGAGTTGCACCGGCTCCTGGAGGACAGTGAGGCGGAAGTGCGCGTCGGCGTCTCGACGAGCAAGGTGCGGTTCGAAATCGGCCCGGTGACCATCACGTCGAAGCTGATCGACGGAACCTTCCCAGACTATGCGCGGGTCATTCCGCGGAACAACGACAAGGTGCTCAAGGTCTCCAACAGCCAGTTCACGAGCGCCGTCGATCGCGTTTCCACCATCGCGAGCGAGCGCGGCCGCGCCGTGAAGCTCAATCTGGCGGACGACAGAATGATCCTCTCTGTGAACAACCCGGAGGGCGGCAGCGCGACGGAGGAGCTGGGCGTGAGCTATTCTGCCGCTCCGCTCGAGATCGGGTTCAACGCACGCTATCTTTTGGACATCGCAGCTCAGCTCGAGAGCGACAACGCCGTATTCAAGCTGGCCGATCCCGGTTCACCCACATTGGTGACGGATAACGATGACGACAGCGCGCTTTACGTGCTGATGCCTATGCGTGTGTAAACGAGAGTCAGAAGTGGCAGGCCGAGCGGTTGTCGGGCTTCACACACCTACGCACCTCACTCAGAGAAGCCGCTTGTGGGAGCGATGTACGGAATTGCCGTCCTGAACCCGGTAAGTGCATTGCTCGAACTGATCCACCTTTCGTGAGACGAGAAACAGCGTCCTTGTCGCGCGGTTTCTACGATGCGGGCATCCTTCGCGAACGGCTGCCCGCGGCGAGCAAGGAGTGCTGGCTTTGAACGGCGAGCCGGTGCCGCACAACGTTATAACAGAGCAGGTTTCGGAATCTCGGCGGTCGATTTGGGTCGAGCGTCTCACGCTGACCAACTTCCGCAACTATGCCTACGCTCGCCTCGATGTGACGACCGCCCCTGTGGTGCTCCTTGGAGCCAACGGCGCCGGTAAAACGAACCTCCTTGAGGCTGTGTCGCTGCTTGCCCCCGGTCAGGGGCTGCGCCGAGCACCCTTCCCGCAGCTCGCCGGCTCGGCGGATCAGGCGACTGGGCGGTCGCTGCCACGGTGCATACCCCCAAGGGGACGGTGGATATCGGCACTGGGCAGCTCCCGGCTCAGGGCACCGCGGAGTCCAGCGTTCGTTCCGGCCGGATCGTCCGCATCGATGGTGTTACCCAGTCAGGGTCCGGGGCTCTTGCCGATTGGGTGGAAATGGTCTGGCTGACGCCCGCCATGGACGGCCTGTTCACCGGCCCGGCGAGCGATCGGCGCACTTTTCTCGATCGCCTCACCTTGTGCTTCGATCCGGGCTTCAGGACGCGAGCCGGTCAGTTCGAGCGAGCCATGCGCCAGCGCAACAGATTGCTGCAGGACGGCGCTACCGATGATGCGCTTTTCGCCGGTCTTGAGCTGATCATGGCCGAAACCGGCGTTGCCACAGCCGCAGCCCGAATCCAGGCCGCCGCCGCGCTCGAAGCCACCATCGCCCTGCGGCGCGAGCGCCAACCTGATTCCCCGTTTCCGTGGTCCCGTGTGGCACTCGAGGGCTGGATCGAGGAGCGGCTCGCGACGCAGCCAGCAGTTGACGTCGAGGATGCCTACCGCGCCCTCCTTCGCCGGGAGCGAGAGCGCGATCGAGCAGCTGGACGCACGCTCGTTGGTCCGCACCGCACTGACATGCTCGTCGAGCACGGGCCGAAGGCGATGCCGGCGCAGTTCTGCTCTACGGGCGAGCAGAAGGCGTTGCTGATTGGGCTCGTTCTGGCCCACGCCGAGCTGCTGGCTGAGCGCCGCGCCGGCGCGGCTCCCATCCTCCTGCTCGACGAAATTG
This sequence comes from uncultured Pseudomonadota bacterium, assembly GCA_963786775.1. Classification (GTDB taxonomy): domain Bacteria; phylum Pseudomonadota; class Alphaproteobacteria; order Rhizobiales; family Hyphomicrobiaceae; genus ZC4RG25. Next base: position 32,012 of record CAWBAM010000019.1, read on the forward strand.
CCGCCCATCTGGATGTCTCGCGGCGGTCCGCCTTGTTCGAGGAGCTGCTACGGATCGGCTCTCAGGCCTGGATGACGGGCACGGATCGTCACGCTTTTTCGGCCCTGGAAGACCGGGCCCACTTCCTCCACGTCGAGGACGGCCGCATTCGCGCACCCGGCTGATTGGTGCACGTCGTGTGCCTCGCTGACGCAGATGCGCCAAACTGCTGAGATTCCTTGAAAAAATCCTGTCAAACCCCATCTAAAAAAGGCAGGATTTCGGCGCAATTCGCCTCAATCTGTGCTATAAGAAACATCTCGAAATCGCTTCCCCACAGGATAGAGTCTTCGATGAACGCTGAGCCGGCCAGGAAACACAACGGCGCCGAGCACTACGGCGCGGAAAACATTAAGGTTTTGCGGGGCCTAGATGCCGTCCGCAAACGCCCTGGCATGTACATTGGCGACACCGACGACGGCTCCGGCCTTCACCACATGGTCTACGAGGTCGTCGACAACGCCATTGACGAGGCGCTGGCCGGCTACGCAAGCGAGGTCCAGGTCATCCTGAATGCCGACGGTTCGTGCACGGTGATCGACAACGGCCGCGGCATTCCCGTCGACATTCATCCCGAAGAGGGTATCTCGGCCGCCGAGGTCGTGATGACCCAGCTCCACGCTGGCGGTAAGTTCGGTGCCGGCGGGGACGAGAACCCGTACAAGGTCTCTGGTGGCCTCCACGGCGTCGGCGTTTCCGTCGTCAACGCACTGTCATCGTGGCTCGAGCTCACCATCTGGCGGGATGGAAAGGAGCACTTCGTCCGCTTTGTGAACGGCGTTGCCGAGGCTCCGCTGCGCGTCGTCGGCGACGCGGAGGGTCGTAGGGGCACGAAGGTCACGTTCCTGCCGAGCCCTGATACCTTCAAGGGCGTTACGGAATTCAGCTACGAGACGCTCGAGCATCGCTTGCGCGAGCTTGCGTTCCTGAATTCCGGCGTTCGCATCGTGCTGATCGATGATCGCCATGCCGACCGCAAGGAGGAGGTGCTGCAGTACGAGGGCGGACTCGGCCAGTTTGTGCGCTATCTCGATCGCGCCAAGCACCCGCTGATCGACAGCCCCATCATGCTCGGCGCCGAGCGCGATGGTGTGGTGGTTGAAGCGGCTCTGTGGTGGAACGACAGCTACCACGAGAACATGCTCTGCTTCACCAACAACATCCCTCAGCGGGATGGTGGCACACACCTCGCCGGCTTCCGTGCTGCGCTCACGCGCGTCATCAACAAGTACGCGGAAGAGACTGGAATCGCGAAGAAGGAGCGGGTGTCGCTGACGGGTGATGATGCCCGTGAAGGCCTCACCTGCGTGCTTTCCGTCAAGGTGCCGGATCCCAAGTTCTCGAGCCAGACCAAAGACAAGCTCGTCTCCTCCGAGGTGAAGCCGATCGTGGAGAGCGTCGTCGGCGACCAGCTTGCCGTGTGGTTCGAGGAGCATCCGAAAGAGGGCAAGGCCATCATCACCAAGGTGGTGGAGGCAGCGGCTGCCCGCGAGGCGGCACGTAAGGCGCGCGAGCTCACCCGGCGCAAGGGTGCGCTGGACATGGCGAATCTGCCCGGAAAGCTTGCCGAGTGTCAGGACCGCAACCCGGCCAACACGGAGCTGTTCATCGTCGAGGGTGACTCGGCCGGCGGCTCCGCCAAGCAGGCGCGCAACCGCGAGTTCCAGGCTGTCCTGCCCATCCGCGGCAAGATCCTGAACGTCGAGCGCGCACGCATGGACAAGATGCTGTCCAGCCAGGAGATCGGCACGCTCATTACCGCCCTCGGCACCGGCATCGGCCGCGGCGAGGATGGTGGCTTCGATCTCTCAAAGCTCCGGTACCACAAGATCATCATCATGACGGACGCCGACGTCGACGGCGCGCACATCCGCACGCTGCTGTTGACGTTCTTCTACCGTCAGATGCCGGAGCTTATCGAGAAGGGTCACCTCTACATCGCACAGCCGCCGCTCTACAAGGTGACGAAGGGCCGTTCGGAGGCTTACCTCAAGGATCAGAGCAGCCTTGAGGACTACCTGATCGACAGTGGTCTGACTGATGCCGTGCTCGAGCTCGGCACCGGGGAGACGCGCGCAGGACAGGACCTTCGCGACATCGTCATGCAGGCCAGGGCTGTCCAGCGGCTTCTCGATGGCCTCCACTCGCGTTATGCGCGGTTCGTTGTCGAACAGGCCGCCATTGCAGGCGCGCTCGATGCCGCGCTTCTCAACGATAGAGCGGCGGCCGAGGCCAAGGCGAAGGAGGTTGCCGAGCTCCTCGACAGCATTTCCGAGGAAACGGAACGCGGCTGGACGGGGCGTTTCGCGGACAATGAGGGGCTGGTTTTCAGCCGTGAGGTTCGCGGCGTGAAGGAAGTGCACGTTCTCGACCGCGCATTCCTGAGCTCGCTCGACGCGCGTCGCCTGAACGAACGCCACGAGCACCTTGCTGAAATTTACAGGCTTCCAGCTCTGCTCAAGCGCAAGGACTCGGAGACGCTGATCGCCGGCCCATCATCGCTGCTCAAAGCCGTATATGACGCCGGGCGGAAGGGCATTACGCTGCAGCGCTATAAAGGGCTTGGCGAGATGAACGCAGATCAGCTCGCCGAGACGACCCTCGACCCGGAGACCCGCACGCTGTTGCAGGTGAAGCTGGGCGACCTTGCCGAGGCGGACGAGATCTTCTCCAAGCTGATGGGGGACGTCGTCGAGCCACGGCGCGAGTTCATCCAGGAGCACGCACTCCTGGCGAGCGTGGACGCGTAAGGCGAGCGACCCGGACCATTCTCTGGTCCAGCGGTCAGCTCGCATTGCGCTGCCAGTCACCGCTCTGGAGCTTGTTGATAGCGATCACGGCCTGGGTGCGGCTGTCGACGCCAAGCTTCTGCAAGATGGCCGATACATGCGCCTTGATGGTCGCCTCGGAGACGTTGAGCCGGTAGGCGATCTGTTTATTCAGTAGCCCTTCGCCCAGCATCATAAGGACGCGCACCTGCTGCGGCGTGAGTGTCGACAGGCGCGCGACAAGCTCCGCCTCGACGCTCTGGCCCTCGAGGTCGACATCCGGCGGCACCCAGATCTCCCCTTCGAGCACCTTGCGAACCGCCATTCGGATGCCCTCGACCGGCTGAGACTTCGGAACATAGCCGGACGCTCCGAATCCGATTGCGTTTCGGATGGTGGTCGCATCCTCGCTAGCCGAAACGACAACCACTGGAATTTCCGGATACTGCGCTCGCAGAAAAAGCAGCCCCGACAGCCCTTGCACTCCTGGCATCGTCAGATCTAGGAGGATGAGATCCACCGCTCGATCGGCAGCGAGCCTCGTTGTCAGCTCATCAAGTGAGCCAGCTTCGATGATCTCAGCCGAAGTCAGAGAGGTTGCCAAAGCTTGGTTGAGCGCCTTTCGAAATAGCGGGTGATCATCGACGATCACAATTCGGGTCGCAGTCATGGTTCGGTCCTTCCCGGGTAGGCGGAGTTGGTCCGCTCCCTACGGGCGCGCCGACCCGCGACCGGCCCTGCCGGACGCCACGAAAACGCGCCGATCGAGATTTAAGCAAGTCGCATATCTGCAATGCAAGCCTATCCTGCTGGTGTGCTTGACTTGACAAAGAAATTCCGCGGGGACGATCACCAGCAGCGATGGCGGCTCGCACTCGAACGCGCTACCTTGGCAACGCTTCAGGGCCGAATTTCAAGCGGAACGCGTAGTCTGTTGGGGGACTTGAATAATGATGGAGCGCGAGGAACGAAAGCCCTACTGGCGCCACACGAAGTGGCAGATGTTGGCAAGCCTGCTGCCGTTCCTGCTGGTCGTAATCGTCTTTCCGCTTTACGCCGATAAGCTCAACTCGAACAAATTCCTCGGCTTCCCCCTGGGCTATTTTCTGACAGGTCACGGAATCGTGCTGATCGCCGTCGTCACGGTCGCGTCCTTCGTCAACAGGCAGGATGCCATCGACCGCTGGCATGGGGGGCACGAGAACCTTTAAATCGGCGCTTGCCCCCGGCAACTTACCTCCTCATGGACGCAGCTCATGCCGCTCTCGTCGCGCTCCCGTGCCGTCAATCCCCGGCTCGGAATTTACTTCGGCATCTTCACGAGCGCCTTTACGGCCCTGGTGCTCGTTCTGCTCGATTTTCGAGCAGCTCGGGGCTTCGGATGCTCTGCTGCGCGGGTTGATGCTTGGCGGGCCGCTTGCCTTCTATGCGGGCATCGGCCTCTTGGCGGCGACGCGTGAGCCGTTCGAGTTCTTCGCCGGCGGACGCCGGGTTCCTCCGTTCTTCAACGGGCTCGTCCTTGCCGTCTCGGCCATGGGTGCCACGGGGCTCGTCGCAGGGACCGGGCTCCTTTTCCTGCACGGGTTCGATGCCTGGTTTCTCACGATCGCCCTGACGGGCGGGTTCGTGGTGATGGGCATTTTGATCGCCCCCTACCTGCGAAAGTTTGGTGCATTCACGGTGCCGACGTTCCTCGGGCGGCGATGCGAAAGCCGGCTCGTGCGTGTGACCGCCGCCGCGATCGCGGCCGTACCCATGCTGCTCTTTGTTGCAGCCGAGGTCCGCACCGGCCTGTTCGTGGGCTCCTGGCTCACGGGCCAATCGGAACAGATGATCGCTGCTATTCTGGCGACGGGTGTCATCCTCACCATCGTGCTTGGCGGGATGCGATCGGCCAGCTGGGCGAACAGCGCGGAGAGCATCGCTGTTCTTCTGGCCTTGATGGTGCCGACCGCTATGGTCGCCGCGGCGGTCACCTACCTGCCATTTGCCCAGCTCAGCCACGGCCCTGTCCTACGCGCGCTCGGCCGGCTCGAAGCCCAACAGGGTATGCCAATTCCGATCATTTCATCTCTGGCATTCGAAATCGCCGGGCTCGAGCTGACCTCGATCGCTCAGCGCATGGCCAAGCCATTCGGCAGCATCGGCCCGCTGAGCTTCGTGCTGGCGAGTTTGACACTGATGGCCGGGGTTGCGGCCGCTCCCTGGCTGTTGCCGCGGACGGGCACAGCGCCAAGTGTCTACGACACGCGCAAGTCGCTCGGATGGGCGACGTTCATCGTCGGCACGATCCTGGTGACGGCATCCTCAGTTGCCGTCTTCATGCGGGACGTCGTCATGGACACACTTGTCGGGCACAGCATCGACCAGTTGCCGGACTGGTTTCGGACACTCGAGTTGGCTGGTCTTGCCGGAGTGCACGGACAGGTTCCACGCCTGCCGATCACCAGCTTCACCTTCAACAGGGATGCGGTGCTGTTCGCCCTCCCCATCGCCTACGGCTACCCGGCGGTGCTCGTCTACCTCCCACTCGCCGGTGCCTTCGCTGCGGCCGTCGCCGCCATCAGCATGTCCACCCTGGCGCTAGGATCGGCACTCTCTGAGGACGTCATCAATGGTCTCACCTGGGAGCCAGCCCCTAGCCGGCTCCGCCTCATTACAGCGAGGATCTCAATCGCCGCCGCGACTTTGATTGGCACCTGGCTTGCACTCGTCGCGCCGACGGACCCGCTGAGCCTCATGCTCTGGGCACTCGCGCTGTCGGCGTCTGGCCTCTTCCCTGTGCTCATCCTCTCGATCTGGTGGAAGCGTTTGAACAAGCTCGGCGCTTTGGCCGGCATGGGTGCCGGGTTCGGTGTCGCAGTTATGGCGATCATTACTGGCGAAGCGACATCGCTCGGCTTGCATAGTGCACTTGCGGGAGTGCTCGGCATGCCAGTTGGCTTCCTCGCGGCGATCGGTGCGAGCTTGCTCGGCCCGGAGCCGTCCCGCCAAGCGCTGGAGCTTCTGTACGATGTCCGCATTCCTGGAGGCGAGACGGTGTACGACCGCGAAATGCGCCTGTTGCGATTGAAGGAGCGGTCTCGAGCCATGTAGGCTCTGCGGACAAGCCAAGCCATGAGTTGATGGTCTCTCTAGGACCAGCGTCACGTTAGTAGCGTTCGATGACCCACTCTCATGATCCTGCAGGACTAAGCGCGCCTACTGCGCGTCACGGCCTCTATCCGCCTATCGAGCCCTACGCGCAGGGACGCCTGCCCGTCACCGGTGGCCACGAGATCTACTACGAGCAGTGCGGCAATCCGCAAGGCAAGCCTGCTCTGCTCGTTCACGGCGGACCAGGCGGCGGCAGCAACGCTACGATGCGGCGCTACCATGACCCCTCGCGCTACCGCATCATCTTGTTCGACCAGCGCGGCTGTGGACGCTCGATTCCCCACGCGTCACTGGAGCACAATACGACGTGGGACTTGGTCGACGACATGGAGCGTCTGCGCGAGCACCTCGGCGTCGACCGATGGCAGCTGCTCGGCGGCTCGTGGGGATCAACACTATCTCTGGCCTACGCCCAAAAGCATCCCGACCGTGTGACGGAGCTGATCCTGCGCGGCATCTTTCTGCTCCGCAAACGCGAGATCGACTGGTTCTACCAGGAGGGGTGCAGCTGGATCTATCCCGACGCCTTCGAGGCCTACCAGAGCGTCATTCCGCCGGAGGAGCGCTCTGACATGGTCCGGGCCTATTACAAGCGGCTGACCCATCCGGACCGGGACGTGCAGCTCGCGGCGGCCAAGGCCTGGAGCACCTGGGAAGGCACGACGCTCTCCCTTTACCCGGACGAGGAGCGCATCCGCCACTTCGCGAGGGATAGCTATGCCATTGCATTCGCACGTATCGAATGCCATTACTTCGTACACGGGGGCTTCCTCGAGCGCGACGGACAGCTCTTGGAGGATGCTCATCGGCTCCGTGACATCCCCGGAGTGATCGTTCACGGCCGCTATGACGTCGTGACGCCGCTCCGGAATGCGTGGGACCTGAAGAAGGCCTGGCCGCGAGCTGAACTTCGGATCGTCGCCGACGCCGGTCACGCCATGACCGAGCCGGGTATCATTCACGAGTTGGTCTCTGCGACCCGCAGCTTCGCCGATTAGCCACGAGCTGGCTCAGCGCGCTTGCGTGCGAGGCTGGGATCGCTATAGTCCGCGGCGCAATGCGGAGGGGTGGCCGAGTGGTTGAAGGCGCACGCCTGGAACGCGTGTAGGCGGGAAACCGTCTCGGGGGTTCGAATCCCCCTCCCTCCGCCAAGATCTTTTTCGTAACCTATTGAATTTCACTAAATTCTTGAAAAGCTTCTCGAGTCTACCTCAATTCATACCACATTTGGCGGGAGCTGATACACGGTGCGTGGCCCACGCATCCGCTTCGAAATTGCAATGTAGGCGGCGCACTATGCCAGAACTCCCTGGTGCAGTTCGCCGCCTACTCCGTTCCCCCTCCAGATGCCTGAAAGACCGACGAACGGTCTGCACCGCAGACCGCGACCTTTGCCACACGGCTATGTGGAAAGATGGCTTCGTTCATGTGCTGGCGATTAGGCTCACCCTTCGTGAGTTGGCCTGCTCCCGACTGGCTCCGCCCAGGGGTCTGAACCAGTAGCACCGAGCACTCTCCCCCTTCATCTAGAACAGGCCAGGCAGCCCAATAGGACAAAAGCACTACTCAGGTACAGCGGAACTGAGCTGCCGCGACCTGAATTGCCGCTATCATTCCGCCCCTTATGGAGGGACTTCAGCTCTTCAGCTGCTTGGATGCTTGCTCAAGCTCAGGAGGGGTTGTCGGACCTACCCCTCAAGGCCATGCTTAGCGGTCACATCTATGCGCAAAATGGCTCGCGGTATCATATAGTCTACTTCTTCTGGCCTAAACCACCATAACGGGAACGTCTCTATACGTTCGTCCACGCTCCTACGGCCAATTCATTCACGCTCGATCGACAAATAGGGGGCTGATCGAAGACAAACTGTGCAATATACCTTCGCGTTAGTAACCGTGTTCGCCAACAGCTCGAAATGCACCACCCATGTTTATCCGCTCATTTACCCTTACGATAGCAATCACTATCCCTTCTTCTTTGATCGCGTTTTCCCCCCCTTCTCTTGCAACTGAGGCTGGCTTCCGCGCACCAACAGACAGTTTTCTCCAAACAATTGTTACGCAATGTGGTGAGGAGTGGGGACTTGCAGGCGCGGTTGCAACCTGCATTCAGGAACACGATGAAAAAATTGGTAAGGAACTTGCGGCGGTCTACGGTGATTTGCTTCGCCGCCTCAACAAGAAGGCGTCCACTGCTTTACGAGATTCGCAACGCAGCTGGCTGAAGTTTCAAAGTAGCTACTGCCGCGCAGTCAAGCTCTCCCCGGAACACGAAGGACCCTCGATTGCTCGTCTCGCCGAGGCCACGTGCAATCTTCGAACTACAGTCGAACGCAAGGCAGATTTGAAATCGATGAGGTAATAGGCCAAGACTAAACTAAAGAACATCACTCACGGATTAAGAGTCTATCCTGATAAAATCTATTTCAATGCGCCGCACAGATCATCACCAGCGCTATTTGCCTGCATATTTTATTCATCGGTTTCGTTTGCCCAATCCCTACCTGACATCTAATCGGAACCTATACTTACCAAGACGATAATGGCTGCGGCGCATTTTCGATTAGCAAACGTCACATAACCACCGCCGAGGATCTAAACTGTGAAGTCACCCGCTTAACGCGCTTACATGGATCGCCAGGGATAATTCGAGCTTCGCCGCCACCCTCTCTTGCGAGATAGACGACCCTCAAAAGGTGAAGCTGACTGGATGGCTCAAACTATCACGGTTGCGGGGACAATGGATTTTAGGCCTTAGCTCATTTCCCACCAAGAAGGATCAAAAGAAGTACAGCCACCCACCCCTGAGCAAGTTCAGCTAAGCGTCTATTCCATTACCCACCCAAATCTTCCCCCAGAATTGCGCTCCGGAGTTTTCGACAAGCGAGCGCCCAAGCATCTATTATATCCATAAGCTCAAACCACCAATCTAGACCGCTTAAACCGAATATACTCTTTATACTGAGCTGAACTTTTCAGATGACCATGATCTGACTCTTCAGAATGACAGGCTATGCAAAGCACCCTTAAATTCCTTCTCTCGTTATTCCATTTTCGGCCATCTACATGATGGACGTGCTGGTATTTCCTCAAATCGGGAGAAGCTAGACTTGTTCCGCACTTCTCGCATACCCAATCTCGCTCCTCGCGCACGGCGCGACTAATCTCCGAAAAATCGCGGGTATAAACGTCATTAGGAGCCGTCTCGGCCGTGTGTTCGGGTAGTTGCAAAATCAACGATCTTCAATATTTCTTGAAAAACATCTCGGGGGTGAACTTCTCGACAAACTCCCGTCGCCTAGTTTTCCTCCAATTCTTTTCCCGCGAAAACCCTTCAAAAACCCCAATCCATCCAAACAATTCTGACAAACCAAAAGCCTCTTCTTCTCGCTCCTGATTACACGCCCGCCTTCAATGATATTTATCTTGAATTTCCCACTGAGCTCGGCCGCCACAACATAACGCTGAAACCTTCCGTTTGCGCGCATCGTCTGAAGCGTAATACAGTTCATTACGTGATACCTTGGATCATGCTCTTTCCGTCGATTACCATATTTTATTACATCGCGTATATAAACCAAAACGCGACTATCCTTATATCCGAACGTACCGTCCGACAAAATTGTAATTTCGTCAAAGCTAACATCGATCCCTTCGCCCGATATTAAAACATCGAGCTCTTCAGAAGTTAAAATATGCCTTGGCTTCTCGATTACAATTGTTCCCTCGGCGGAATGGGCCAATCCCATTTGCCACTTCAATCGCAAGAAAGGCGGAAACTTCTTAAACTCTGGCAGCTTCATTTTGTTGCAGCCTGAATTATCTCAGATATTTTGCTTTCCGCGTTTGTCCTAACACGAAACTCTACTCTCTGAGACGCCCTCCAATTTTCTGAACCATCGGGGTTTCGCCGCACCCTTGATGACGACAGACCGTTCGCCGTTACCTTTGAAATTAACCAATCGCGCTTACTCCGCATGCTTTCCATATCAAAAATGTAGGCCAGTACACTACGGGTACGGCTCTGAGATAATTCCCATTATTGCTGAAATACGCCGCATCTCGTGGTAAATCTGCCCAAAACGACGACGTATGGCCTTCAATTCTGAGCTCCTCTATGCTCCCGCTATAGCGCGCACTGAGTATTCCAATGTATTGGGGAATGAACTCGTGGATTCGCGCGAATTCGGGTTTGATGTCCGCCTTCCCACTATCGAAGAGAACACTTGGCTCAACAAACCGTATTGTCAAATCAGGATCTAGTTCCGCCTTCCACCGCGGGAGATCATCTTTGAATTCCTCTAGAAGATCGCGATACAAGCTGTTCTTCATTGCGTCGTAACAAGAGCAATGTTTCTTATTTGCTTTGATTGCTCCTCTATTTAGCCATAGAAAAATGGCTATGAGCAAAAATACCATCATCGAACCAGTCATTAGATCGCTTAAGGGGATCCAGTGGTCTTCCTGCTGAGCGCTAGACCCAGATCCAAACAGCGTGCTACGGGGCATGTGTTAACCCTTTTGCTCTCTTAACGACATCGCGCAACCGCTCTGTCAACGGAGTGTAATCTTCGACAAATTTTTCGGACAAGACCGCTAGTTGTCTTCCGAGGCTTTCCAGCGACTTTGTCAATTCCTCTGTCAGCGCCCTATCTTCGAAAATCGTTACCTGTTCTTTTGTCTTGGCTATCAACTCAACGATTTGCTTATTGCTCTCGCTCTGAGCTTCCGAGAGAGCAGTCGTGAGAGCCTTACAAGTCTCTGCAGCATTGGAGACAAGCCCCATACTTTCTGTTAGTAAGGCGTTTAATTGTTTCTGCCCCTCTTTAAGGGCGTTGACCAGTTGCGCCTGGTTCTGTTCGAAAGCTCTCGCAAGTTGCAAAGCGATCGCTTCGAGGCGGTTTCTCGACTTGTGGGATACTTTCGCCCGCCGACTTAAACAATTCCGCTAAATTTCTTGCTGTGAGTTCTAGCTGGTCCTTCTGCGTTTCCAATCCAGTAAGCAGTTCCTGTAACCCCGTTGCGGTTCTGGCGAATTCCGATGCTAAGCTGACCGTTGTCTCAAACTTATCCACGACCTTCTCTGCTGATTGCGATACCTTGTCGAGCTGTTCGATCGTCAATGCGATAGTCAGCTTGTAATTCTCCTGCCACGCTAGAAGCTGACCAACGGCCTGGTTCAACTGTCTAAAATTGTCTCCAAACTGCTCGGTAATACGGGAGTTGAATGCTTGATTACATCTTGAAGCCCCTCTATCAGAGCTTTGGATCCCATTATCAGCAAGTTTCTCCAGAGCCTGCGACTGCGCTCTTTGTAAATCGTCCAAGCGGTCATTGACGTCCTGACGACTAAGTTTCGTTTGTGACAGCAGGGACCCCTCGTCGTCGCCGGATATACCTTTCTGAATTCTATTTAAAATTTCACATATCTCCTGCCGAGCCAGTCTGGTCTGCCCAAGCAGCGAACGTTCGTCGCTGCCCGATATACTCCACTGTATTTCATGCAGTATCCCCACCAGATCATCTACGGTCGCTCCCTTTACGTGTCCAGGTTCCTTTGAAACAGATAGGCTACTAACATAATCACGGATCTTGAGCGTTAGCGCGCCCCCAACGCCAACAACCGACGCCCAAAATGCCGTCTTCAAGCTGCCAAGCAAAGCTGGCACGCTTCCAGCCACATATACCAATCAAATTGTGATAACCCCAGCGCAATCGCCACGAACGTAGCGAATATGCCTGTGGTGGTCGAATTCGTCGGCCCTACCTGAACTGCCGGATGAGAATATCTAAGGTGAAACAAAACTGTTAAAGCTAGAATCAGCGCTGAGAAGATGAGCGTCTCTCGTGGCAACTGATGCGTGGCTAACAGCAACTCACCAACAACCTCTTTCATCTCCTCCCCCTCAATTAGCCCAGATACCAACTACTAGATCCACCTCGATGTACAACACTCCTCCGTACAACACACTTACGGGAAGAACAAGCTCTCATGGCGACTGCCTTCAAGCTCTGCGCTAAGCGTGCCCTAGTCAATTCACAACCCTCCCCCCTTTAAGAGATATCGCCGTCCTCTTTACGCGTACAACGCTTCCTACGTTAACTGATACCAGACAGCACTGACCCAATATCCCGCAAGGAAGCTAAAGACAACAAATTCCGGTCCAAATAATAGGCTTTGGGTACCTCCCAGACAGAAGCAATCCCAATCCACCATGTAGATTTTGATATGGATTTCCAAAACTCGCGGCAGTCTAATTAACTTAGGGCAACCCCATCAGAAGTTGATCACAGAACGCTTATACATAATATAAATTTCTGCAATACTGCAAATCGCTATTAACTTACATTTTAGGCGGGGATCAAATTTCATTATATAAATCATTACCGCGCACGCAACCAGGTAAATTGTTCCGATACTGACCAATATCGTCGGCCGCAAGCTCTTCGCTCAATAACCACATTCGCTCCAGTGAGACTAGGTTTTTAGTTTCCAAAAACATAATCCGCCACTGCTCCATCAACCTGCGCCGCTTTTTGAGCAATTTTCCTCTTCTATAAGCATCCTGAGCCTTGTCTTTAATCGTGTGCGCCAATGCCATCTCGGCGACTTCACTAACACCATCTATGGTTTCATCAGCCCAAGTTCGGAAAGCCGATCTAAACCCATGGACAGTTTCATTCCGCGCCGGTCTCTTCAATGCTTTTGTTGGTCGGCGATTGGTCTCTGTTAGGCTGTTCTGATCGTTTCTTGCGGATCACCTGTCACGAACGTGACGTATGAATTCCCCTGAGGCAGCGGGCGGAAGCGTAGCAGCCCGCCTCGCGACCTCGCTAGAAGAGGACGAGCTGAAAGCCATCACTGATGCCCTTCAGGCCTACGAGGCGCGGCGGTGGCTAGCAGGGACGAGGGTTGAACAATGCACGACGGGGCAAAGCCCGAGGAACCAAACGAGGCGGTGCGCGACATCTGGCGTATTGCGTGCTTGGTCTATCGTCGTGAACGCGAGGAAAGGCATGCTCGACCACCCCGCCCATGTAGCGGCCGTCAAGGCTGTGCTGGAGGAAAGGCTCGACCTGACCCAGGAGGAGGCCTCGCGACAAGTGCAGAACGCGGTCTGCTGGGCCGTCCCAGAGCACACCGAATGGTTTTGGCACGGCGTCGGTTCGTCCCCTTGAGACGGTAAGATGACGGACGGACTTTTTCGTGGCCGGCCAGTCGACGAATGGCCGCTCAATGAGATCCTGCGCGAAGCTCTCACGGCTGAGGAGATAGCTTACCTTGTGGCCCGTTCTGCATACTCCTTCTGGGAGAAACCCCTCAACGCCAAAGCAGTCCTAGATTGGGCTGCAAGCGATCTCTCCATACCGCAAAGCCGCATGGGTTCCCTTGATGGCGGAATGGAGACGCTAACCCTCCGTCTCGCTGAACAGTTGGAAGATGATGGTGTCCGCGTCCAGCTTCAACATCGATTGGAGGCAATTGAGTTGCCTTCCAGCTCGCGACTGTCGATAAAGCTTCATTTTCAACCGCCAACTGGCGCACAGACAATCTTGGCCCGCCGTGTCATTCTGGCGTTGCCTCGGCGAAACATCGAAGCAATTCGTCCAGTCAGCTCCCTTCCAGGTCTTCGATTGGTTCTGGACGCGGTAGAGCCATCGCCTATTACGACTACGGCCCTGATCTATCGCGAAAACTGGTGGTCGATGCTCAGATTCACTGGCGGACGAACGGCCACCGACCTTCCGGCGCGGATGATGCGCTATCACTCTTCCGGCTCCCCAGATCGCACACGCGATCAACCAGGCGCGATTACTTTTTATGCGGACGGCCTGAACGCCTATTATTGGGGTTCATTGGTGGAGCCGGTCTGGCTTGCCTCGGACCATCCCGTCACACGCGTCATGCATGCGCAAGTTTCACTCGTTCACCAGCAAGGTCTCGGACGGCAACCGCCAGAACCGCTGTGTGCTTACGTACAGAGCTGGGCGAACGACCCCTACGGCGGCGCGTTTCATCTTTGGGCGTTCGGCAGCCGTCCCGATCGCGCGAAAGCCGCAGCCATCCAACCAATCGATGGGGTTCCGCTGCATATCTGTGGCGAAGCTTGGTCGAACCACCAAGGCTGGATAGAAGGAGCGTTAGAGACGACAGATGTACTTTTTGAGAAATGGAGACCTTCCGTCGACGGATCCAAAGATCAAACCCATCGAGCTCGATGTGACTGATGGCCCAGCGGCGCCGCGCAATCGAAGAAGCGGGTGAGCTCGGCGTGCTCTTCAATTGCGCCGGCTAGGTGCACAACGGAACAATTCTCGATTGCACCGAGGAAGACTGGGCGAGAAGCTTCGACCAGAACGTTACCTCGATGTTTCACACTATTCGCGCCGCACTGCCTGGCATGATTGCGGGCGGCCGCGGCTCAATCATCAACGTGGCCTCTGTGGCCTCCAGCATCACCGGCGTGCCAAACCGTGCCGCCTACGGCGCGAGCAAGGCTGCCGTCATAGGGCTGACCAAGACAGTCGCTCGGGGGTGATCAAGACGGGGGTGCGCTGCAACGCGCTCTGCCCTGGAACGACCCACTCACCTTCGCTCGAAGAGCGTATCCAGAGCGCGGAAGATCCAGAAGCTGCTCGGCGCATGTTCATTGAACGCCAGCCTATGGGTCGGCTCGGTACGGTGGAGGAAATGGCTGCGGCCGCAGCTTATCTGGCGTCCGACGAATCTGCATTCACTACCTTGTTTATCGTGGACGGAGTGCAAACGCTGTGACCGAGGCAGTTGCC
>CAWBAM010000020.1:0-85735 GCA_963786775.1 uncultured Pseudomonadota bacterium
CGGCCCAAGGGCTCCAAGAACCGGAAAGGGATCATCATCGTTAGTGGCAAGCGGCGTCGGCGGAAGATGTCAGCGGCGGCTCGAGCGAAGGATTTCCAGCCGCTCAGAAGGCGCGGTGGGCGAAGCGGAAGGCGGGCAAGAAGCAAGGGTGACCGTCGTTCTTGTTGCGGCTTATTCTATCCGTCGCGCCGATGAAATTATTGGCGGTGGTAGCGCGATTTTTAACAGCAAGAGCGTCTCATAAGCTGGCCGTTCTACGATCTTGTTTCGTGTGAGACCCATGTATGCACAATCAGCAGCTCGAAGAGTTCGCGCGCCAGTTGACGACCACCACTGCGTATGCTGCGCCAGCATGACCGATGATCGACCAGTGCGAACGGCTGACCCTGCAATTTCAGCCGCTCTTGGATGCGCAGCTGAGAATCAATCAGCAACTAGGATCCTTCCTTTAGTGGAATACACGCCACCGAGGCCAGCCTTGCTCCGATGCTTGATGAGGTCGCGCGGGCTCTTGAGCACGTTCCACCAAGACAGCGACGAGCCCTTGAAGTGCTTGCGATGAACGGCTGGCTGTTGTTGATCCAAACCTGGGATTTCGCGAGATGTTTGACGTTGCGGATCTGTTTGAAGACGGCGACCACCAGACCGGCCACGCGCGCATGTGTGATCATTTCGAACGGCGACTCGATAACGTTGCAAGCCGAGCTCTGCGAATCGAGTCCGACGAGGGCTCATCTGCTCAAGGCGGCATTCTCAGCGCACCGGCGCGGTGAGTTTGCGCTCAGCGTGCCTGTGTTCTTGGCTCAGGCTGATGGCATCTGTTCTGAATTGATCGGCGTATCGCTTTACACGCGAAGAGATGGCAAGCCGAAACTCGCTCATTGCTTGACGGTCAACCCGGATCAGCCGTTTGAAGCAGCACTGTGCACCCGCTCAAGCAGCCAATGCCGATCTCCGCTACGCCAGAAGAGCGGGCGACGATGACCGACATTCTAAATCGTCATACCGTTCTACACGGTGAATCTGTGGACTACGACACGAAGATCAACAGTTGTCGGGCTCTCTCACTGTTGGCTAAGTTCGATTGGAACCGCCTATGGAACAGGCGCTCAACGCCGGCCGCGTCATCTCGCGGGTGGTGGTGCGCTGAGTTCACCAGCAGCCCCGGGCGAGACCAGAGGCTACGGCCGTGGGCGGACGCAAAATCTACGGAAGCACCCGGCCCAGGATGGCGGCCGTGTTCGCAAACTCCAAGCCCTGCCCATAGCTCTGCCGCGGAGGGCCAGCGAGCCGTGTCGCGATGAAAGCGTCGGCGACATCTGGATGACCGTGGATACGCAGAATGGCACCGGCAGCGGTTACGCGAGCGCCTCGACGAGTTCCCGAGCACGCAAATCGAGCAGCCTGGGCTCGTGGAGCAGACTTGCGATCCGATCGAGTGCGGCCTCCAGCCGGCGATCGTCGGAGGCGGCCTGGGCGAGCTCCTGGAAAACAACCTGCGCGATCTCGGGCTCGCGCTGCAGGACGCGCAGCACGTCGAGGGCCATGACGTTGCCCGAGCCTTCCCAAATGCTGTTGACCGGCGCCTCCCGATAGATGCGCGCCATGCCGTTTTCCTCGACGTATCCATTGCCGCCGAGGCATTCCATGGCCTCGCCGATCATCACAGGCGCGATCTTGCACACCCAGTATTTCGTCACGGGTGTCATGAGACGGCGCCAAGCCGCCGCCCGTTCATCCTCGATACGGTCGAAGCTGCGGGCGAGCCGGAAAACGAGCGCAACTGCCGCCTCCACATCGAGTGCCATGTCAGCCAGCACATGGGCCATGAGCGGCTGATCAATGAGCAATCGGCCAAAGACGGCCCGATGGCGAGCATGGTGGACGGCCATGGCGAGCGCCAAACGCATCAGGCCCGCCGAGGCGACGGCGCAGTCCAGCCGTGTATAGGTGACCATTTCGATGATCGCCGGGACGCCGCGCCCTTCCTCTGCGATCAGCCAACCCAGCGCGCCGTGGAATTCGACTTCGGCGGAAGCATTCGAGCGGTTGCCGAGCTTGTCCTTCAACCGCTGCAGCCGCAGCGCATTGACCGTGCCATCTGGCAGATGTCGTGGCACGAGGAAGCAGGAGAGCCCGCCCGGCGCCTGCGCCAGCACCAGGAAGGCGTCGCACATCGGGGCCGAGAAGAACCACTTGTGGCCGGAGAGGATGTACTCCCCACCCGGACCACCATTGGCGACCGGCTGGGCCAGCGTGGTGTTCGCGCGTACGTCCGTTCCCCCCTGCTTCTCGGTCATGCCCATGCCGATCGTGACCGAGGCCTTCTCTGCGGCCGACCGAAAAGCCGGGTCGTACCTGCGCGATAGGATGCGTGGCACCCATTCGTTCGCCAGCTCGGGCTGAAGACGAAGCGTTGGAACGGAGGCATTGGTCATGGTTAGCGGACAGCAGTGGCCCGCCTCCATCTGCGCCGCCATGTAGAACGCACCCGCGCGGGCTACGTTAGCCGCCGCGGCGGCGCTGCCGGTTTGGTCCCCCTCCCAGGAGGAGCAGTGCAGCCCTTCGGCCATGCTTCGCGCCATGCAGGCGTGGTAGGCGGGGTGAAACTCGACGATGTCGAGGCGGCGGCCCTTCGGATCGTGAGTCTTCAGCCGCGGCGGATACTCGTTCGCCAGCCGTCCCCGCTCGAGGGCTTCGGCACTGCCGCAAACCGCCCCGAACTCGGCCAGCTGCTCGAGGGCATAGTCCGCACCTTCCCGCTCTACCGCCTCCTGCAACGCAGCGTCGGTGGTGAACAGATTGATGTCCACGAAGGGCGGCGACTGATTGGGGATCTCGTCTGTCATGGCAACGGTCTGCGCTCGAGCTGCTTCGCGATCGGGAGCTGGAATCACTGTAGCCTGGGCGACGCCTGAGACAAACTCTCACTACACGCCGAGATTGCAAAGTTCATTCATCTCCGGAAGGCCCGTCAAACGCCTTCAACCGATCCAGCGCCGACTGCAGGATAATGGTTGCAGCCACCTTGTCGATGACCTCCCCCCTGCGCTTGCGGCTACGATCTGCATCGATCAGCATGCGCTCGGCGGCCATGGTCGACCAGCGCTCATCCCAAAGCAGGATCGGTAAAGGTGAAAGGCGGTTGAAATTTCGGGCGAACGCGCGCGTGGCCTGAGCCCGTGGCCCCTCGCTTCCATCGAGATTGCGGGGAAGCCCGAGGACGAGACCGCCGACGTCCTGCTCCGCCGCGATCTGGATCAAACGGGCCGCGTCAGCCTTGAACTTGGTACGGGCAATCGTCTCGGCTGGCGATGCGATGGTTCGCGTGACGTCCGACAGCGCTACGCCGATCGTTTTTGTTCCGAGGTCGAGACCCAGCAAGCGCTTACCCTTGGCGAGCCGCGCAGCGAAATCGGCGGGTTCTGTCGTTGTCTCGCCGAGAGCGTTGTCAGCCACAAGCTTTGCTCACATCTGATTGAAAGGGTTGTTGCATCTGAAGCCCGACCTATACTGCCCCCGACCGGAAACGTCGCTTGTGACAGAGGGAAATCCTCATGAAGATTACCTGGTTCGGCCATTCCTGCTTCCGAATTGAGACCGGAAACAGCGTTCTCCTCATCGATCCCTTCCTGAAGGGCAACCCGACCTTCGAGAAATCGGGCGTGTCCTGGGAGGAGGCAACGCAAGGAGTGACGCATGTGGCCCTCACCCACGGCCACGATGACCATGTCGGAGACGCCGCCGAGATCTGCAAATTGCGCGACGCGACGCTTTTCGCAGTGTTCGAGCTCGCGATGCACGTCGGCAATCAGGGTGCGCAAAAGCTCGAGCCCATGAACACCGGAGGGACCGTGCGTCACGCCGACTTCGACCTGACATTTACGCAGGCGCACCACTCTTCCTCGTCGGGCGGCGTGTATCTGGGGCATCCGTGTGGCATCGTGCTCCAAACACGGGAGAATAAGACCGTTTACCATATGGGCGACACTGACCTATTTTCGGGTATGGAGCACATCAACGAGCTCTATCATCCGAACATCGGCATCGTGCCGATTGGTGATCGCTTCACCATGGGCGCGCGGACGGCGGCCTACGCCTGCAAGAAGTTCTTCCGCTTCAGCACCGTGATCCCCTGCCACTACGGAACATTCCCAATCATCGACCAAACGGCGGACGCATTTGTTGCCGAAATGGCCGGGGAGAACGTGGTGGTGCCGAAGGTAGGGTCACCTGTCTCGGTATAGGCCGGCATTTGCCATTGAAATGAGCTCGGGTGGGGCCTGATGCACTCGGCGACGGTCGCTGCCCGGATGAATGGCCCGGCCTGCCTGCGAGGATGTGAATGATCGATAAGAGCTGGCAGCCGGCCGGGCCGGAAAGTATCTCCTCCGCGGGGATGGGGCTGGTTGCGCTCTTCACCGCGACGACCTTCCTGTCCGCGCTCCTGCTGTTCTCGATCCAGCCGCTGTTCGCGAAGATGGTGCTGCCGGTGCTTGGCGGTTCGCCATCGGTCTGGGCAGTGGCGCTGTGCTTCTTTCAGGGCGCGCTGCTCGCCGGCTACTGCTACGCGCACCTGCTCAACCGGCTAGCCGCGACGCGCCTCACCGGCTTCGTGCACATTGCGGTCTGCGGGGCAGCACTGCTCGCGCTGCCGATCAGCGTGCCTGCAGGTTGGTCCGAGCCGCCCGCCGGCGATCCCTATCTCTGGCAGCTCGGGCTGTTCTCTGTGGCAATCGGGCTGCCGTTTCTGGCCGTTGCCGCGAATGCTCCCCTGCTGCAAGCTTGGTTTGCTGCCACGGGTCATCCTGATGGACGCGACCCCTACTTCCTCTACGCCGCCAGCAACCTCGGTAGCCTGGTTGCCCTTCTCAGCTATCCTTTCCTGCTCGAGCCGCTTCTGGGCACTCGAGCCCTGGCCGAGCTATGGGCGGGCGGCTTCGTCGCGCTGATCGGAGCGATCACGATCTGCTTTTTCGCCCTACGGGGTCGCACCTCGACCCCGCTACAGCCGACCACTCCGGCACCCATTCTGGACGAAAAACCACCTTCATGGTCTCGCCGGCTCGGCTGGGTGGGGCTCGCTCTCGTGCCGGCGGCTCTGCTGACGGCCTTTACCACCCACATCACCACCGATGTTGCTCGGCACCGCTCCTGTGGGTACTGCCGCTCGCACTTTACCTGCTGACCTATGTGATCGTGTTTCGCGAGCGTGCGCTCATTCCGATGCGGGTTCTGCTCGTTCTGCATCTGGCTGCCGTGATCGTTGCCCTGCTACAGCTTTCTCAGACACGTCACGAGGGCTGGTTCCTTACGAGTGCTACGGGTGTTGCCGTATTCTTCACGTCTGGTTTGGTGGCCCACAGAACGCTTTACGATCTGCGCCCAGCGCCCCGCTATCTGACCGAGTTCTATTTGTGGCTCTCGCTCGGCGGCGTACTCGGCGGGCTGTTCGCGGCACTGATCGCGCCGCGGCTCTTCTCCGAAGTTTTCGAGTATCCGCTGCTCCTCGCCCTCACCATGGCCTGCCGCCCCGGCGCGCTGGCGATCTCTTTGCGGGACCGTGACGAACTGCTCCGCCTCTGGATCGTGCTAGCCGTCGGAGTACTCGCCATCTTTTGGGTGCCCTGGGCCACCGACCAGCTTTCTGACCTTACCTTAGAAGGGATCCTCGGCACTGCCCTGCACGAGCTGAACCTGCTGATCATCAGATGGGGCGTCACGGCGCTGATCGTGGCAGCCTTTGCCATCCTACTGCTTCTGTCGGTCCAGCATCCTCCTCGACAGGTGGTCATCGCACTGCTGATGTTTCTGGCAGTCGTCATGCTGCCCTCGAGCGTGAAGCGAGGCGAAGCAGAGCGAAGCTACTTCGGCGTCTATCGCGTCGCCGTATCGAGCGATGGCAACTTTCACATTCTGACCCACGGCACGACGTTGCACGGCGCGCAACGTATTCGGGACAGCAGCGGCGTCTACCAGGACGATCTCACGCCGACGACCTATTATCACCCGAACAGCCCCATGGCGCGCACCATTGCTGATACCAGGGAGCGGCTCGCCGCACAGGGCCGCCTAGGCCGCTACGGTGTGATCGGGCTCGGCACCGGGTCGCTCGCCTGTTACGCGCAAGCCGGTGAACGCTGGCGCTTCTTCGAGATCGATCCGCTGGTGGTGAAAATAGCCAGCACGCCGGAACGCTTCAGCTTTCTGCATTACTGCCAGCCTGAGCCGGACATTGTGATCGGCGATGCGCGGCTGACGATCGCCAAGGAGCCGCCGGAGAGCTTCGATCTCATCATCGTCGACGCGTTCACCTCCGATGCGGTCCCCGTGCACTTGATGACCGCCGAGGCCCTCCGGCTCTACGCCTCCAAGCTCACGAGCGACGGGATCGTGCTCCTGCACATCTCCAACCGCTATCTCGATCTCAACTCGGTGGTTGCCGCTACCCTGCCGCTGGTGCCCGAGCTGAAGGGAACTCATTCTTTCAGACGATGATGCAGACGGCAGCTATGCCAGCTCAACGTCGACAGTCGCCATCCTTTCGAAGAGCGCAGACGTTATCGATGGCTTCCGCCACACGCCGGATGCGTATGAACTGGAGCCCAGCGACTTGCGCGGCTGGACGGATGACTTCTCCGATATTCTCGGGCCGTTGCTTGCAAAAATGCGGCGGTGACGCGTGTTCGGTCTATGAATTACCACGTTTGAACACAGCTGACGCGATAAGCCCCGCGCTGACGGCGATTGCCACGGTGAAGATGCCGTACAGCAACGGCTGGTTGAAGGCGAAGTTGTGCAACAGCAGCTCTAGGCCTTCACGCTCCAGGCGAACGCGGGCCGTGTAAGTGCTGAGGATCTGACCATCTCGGAAGAGGTAGACGCGAACATCGAGGGGACCGACGGGCACGTTGGCGGGCAGGTCCACGGAAGCGCGGAACAGGCTGCGGCCTATAAAGACGACGCCATAATCTTCCTGAACGTAGAGGCCCTCCTTCTGCTTCAGCCGCACGACCGCCTCGGCGAACTCCTGTAGCTCGGCCGTCGTGACGCCCGTTTCCCAGCCCTGCACCGGCGTCATGCGCACGTGCTCGAAGCCGATGTCGTTCTCGCGCAAGACGAGCGGGTTGGTGACCTCGTCGAGCGGCCGCGTGGAGAGGATCGCGTAGTAGCTCGGCACACTCTCGAACGTAATGGAGTGTGTATTGATCCAAATGCCTGCGACGTTGCTCTTGCGGCGCGCCACGAGGCG
Source organism: uncultured Pseudomonadota bacterium (assembly GCA_963786775.1). Lineage (GTDB taxonomy): Bacteria > Pseudomonadota > Alphaproteobacteria > Rhizobiales > Hyphomicrobiaceae > ZC4RG25. Next base: position 7,253 of record CAWBAM010000020.1, read on the forward strand.
GGTCGGTGTGCCTTCGAGCACGATGACAATATCGTAGAAGTCCCAATTCCGCGCTCGGCTGCCGGCTATGATCGACGGCACCGAACACGACGATTTGCGTGCCTGTGAAGCTCGACGTGACCGACACGCTGCGTGAGGAAACGTCGGCCTGCACCGTCTCTCGCGGAGCCGCCTCAGCGGGCACTGGCTGCGGGGGCTGAGTTTGCGGAGCCTGGGCCGCAGGGCGCTCGGGCCGGCCCGCTTCAGGGGGACGAGCGGGTAGTGTGGGCTGCTGGCGTCGCTGGGCTTCGGCAATCTCGATGCCGACCAGCATCGCTGAAGCTGCCAGCAGGATGACGGCTCCCAAGAAGCCCCTCGCGACCCGCCAGTTGAACTTCATCAACGGCCCCCGACAACATTACTGATGGAATACAGGTCGCTCGGCATGCTGACCAGACCCCACGCAATACGGAGACACACGAGCAGCACGAGACCTGCCAGGAGAAACCGCAGCTGCTCACCCTTCAGCTTCTGCCCGGCTGCCACGCCGAACTGGGCACCGATGACGCCTCCGATCATCAAGATCATGGCCAACACGACATCGACCGTTTTGTTCTGCGTCGCATGCAAAATGGTCGTGAAGCCCGTGACAAACACGATCTGAAACAGGGACGTTCCAACTACGATGTTCGTAGGAACGCGGAGCAGATAGATCATCGCCGGGACCATGATGAACCCGCCACCGACACCCATGATGGCGCCCAAGAGGCCTACCACCATGCCGATGGCGAATGGCGGTATAGCGCTGATGTACAGCTTCGATCGATGGAAGCGCATCTTCAGCGGCAGCTTGTGCATCCAGAGATGCTGGCCCGGACGCTTGATGGCAGGGGCCTTGCCCTGACGGCTCTTGCGGATTGCATTGGCGCTTTCCATCAACATCAACACGCCGATGATGCCGAGGAAGGTCACGTAGGCGACCGAAACGAAAAACTCGAACTGACCGATCTGACGGAGGAGCTTGACCGCCTCAACGCCGACGAGAGATCCGACAATACCTCCCGTCAACAGCACGGTGCCCATCTTTATGTCGACGTTGTTGCGTCGCCACTGAGCAATAGCACCGGAAACGGAGGAGGCGACGATCTGGGCTGCCTCGGTGCCGACTGCGACCGCAGCCGGAATACCGTTAAAAATGAGCAGCGGCGTCATCAGAAAGCCGCCACCAATGCCGAACAGACCAGAGAGGAAGCCAACCGCACCACCCATGCCAAGGAACACGAAAATGTTCACGGGCATTTCGGCGATGGGCAGGTACAGATTCATGACAGCGCCGCAACCTGATCCGGCATCGCGACTCCTGGGCCGGCGCCGCTCGTGCGCCGGAGAAGACCTGCTCAGCCGGAAGAGGCAGAATTTAGGTGAGTAACCGGTCCTGTCCTTTAAGCCAGCCTACGCGCTCTGGGTCAATCTACAATTCGCTCAGCAAACCGGAACGTTTCAATTTTTGTAACAGAATAAGTCCGGTGTGAGCTAAAGACCTTCCTCCAGAACCTCTTTCAGCACCACGGCATTATTGTGCTGCGTATCGCGTTTCGCGTAGAGCAACGTCAGTGTGCCCGATCGGGCGATCTCACGCAGTCGTGCGAGCGTCGGCTGAACCTCTGGTTTCGACAGCTCCATCCGGTAGCGCCGCTGAAACTCGGACCATTCGCTTTCGTCAGCAGTGGCGAGCCGGCGCAGCTCGTTGCTCGGCGCCAATTCTTTGATCCATTCCTTGATCGCCGCCTCCTCGCGCTTGACACCGCGCGGCCACAGGCGATCGATCAACACGCGATAGCCATCCTTTGGGCTTGAAGGCTCATAGATACGCTTACAGACGACCACGGCGCTCGCCTCAGGGCAAATGGGATCAAGCCGTCTATCGCGACATGCGTGTCGCGATCAGCCCCGATCCTCGTTACGCTTCCACGCCTCTCCGGCAGCCCTGGGATCGTTGATCAAACGGTCGACTGGTTGGGGCTCCCAGGAGCGGATCATAGTCTCGGCGGCCTCGAGCTCAGCGGCAGTGAGCATCCACCTCACGCGATCCCGCCGCCGGGCTGCCTCCTTGTCACCCGCCCGTGCGGCAAGGGCGAACCATTTGTAGGCCTCCTTGAGGTCACGCTCTACGCCACGACCGATTTCGTACAGGATCGCCAGATTGTATTGACTGTCAACCAGCCCGCTACTTCGCAGCCTTACCGAACCAGTGAGCGGCCGTTTCGAAGTCCGGTGAATTTTCGCTGGCCTTGAGCACGGCGAAATTGTGCATGGCTTTCAGATGGCCCTTTTCCGCGGCGCTCTTGTACCAGGCCATGGCCCGGCCGCGGTCCGCCGCCAGTCCCAGACCACGTTCATAGAGTGTACCGAGACGGTATTGGGCCGGCGCAAAGCCCTTCGCTGCGGAGCGCTTGTACCATTTGGCTGCTTCCGCGTGGTCTCTGGCAACTCCGCGCCCTTCGTCGAAGCGCACCGCGACTTCGAACTCGGCAGACGGGTCGCCGTTGGCGGCAGCAATTCGGAGCGAAAGCGGTCCGACGCCTGCAGGGGGCATTGGTTTGTTGTCCGCCGCCGTGTGGTTGAAAGGCTGGCCAGAAACGGCATTGGCATCTGGCGCCGTCAGGGCGGCTGTTACGGGCACCTCTCCCGCATGAGCGCTCGCAGCAATCACAGTCGGGGCAATGACGATGCCGCCCGGTGACGAGGTAACCGCGCGTGCCTCTTCGGCAACCTCCCCCGAATCAAGACGAGGGGTATGCCCCGGAGCGTCCGGGCTTTGCGCCCCTGCACCCATCCCGTCACGCGTGGGGCTTGCACTTCCCGAACGTCCGCCGGCCGCGCTGCCTCGACCGGATGAGCCCAGCTCCAGAACTCTTTGGCCCAGTTTCCAAGCGTTGCCGAATTCGTCTTTGTAGGCGCTGTAGGTTGTGACCCCGACACCGACAGCCAACACCAGCGCCAGCGCCGCGACCAAAAAGCCTGACAACGGACTTGTGCCGGACGGGCGACGCCCACCTAATGCGGCCCGCTTCCGTGGCGCCAAGCTCTCACCACCAACCGGCTTGCTCGAGGCCTTTTGGGCTGCGCGACGGGCTGCATTGAGGAACGCCTCTCGGGTCCTAGGAAGCGGCGCTTGTTCAGCGCTCCCGGGCGCGTGCGATGCTGCACTGAAAGCTTCAGAGCCCTGTCCCGACAACTCGCCCATTGCCGGCAAACCGGAAGCTTCCGCTCCTGTGTTTTCGGCCTTGCTGCCAGCGCTCATCGGCGGCGAATCCTTGGTCACCCGGCTGATCGTGACCACGCTCGGTGCATACGGATCGACTGGCTTGAGGGGATACCTTGGTCGGGACTTCGTTCCGTCGTCCCGATGCGCGGCGCCGAGTTCCCCGGCTTCTGAGTGGTCAACAGTCCGGACCGAGTTGTAGGTCTGTTCGAGCGCTTCCATGCGATCGAGCAGCTTCAGGACAGATTGCTGGATCCCTTCCAGCGCGGAAGCTGTCTGTTGCTCCTGCCGTTGCGTGGAGACGAACTGCTCGATCAGCTCGTGCAGCTCGCGAAGCCGGTTTGCCCCTGATCCAAGCTCGTCGCGGAAGCTGTCGCGATCGGAAAGGTGCTCGGCCACAGCCTCAGCTAGTCTCGAAACGTGTGACTCGGAATGAATCTTGCTGATCGAGCAGCTGGATAAGGTGCTCATCGGAGGTCTGCTCGACAAGCCGCGCCAAGTGCATCTCAATGTCGTCGAGGCGAGTCAGACGATGATGGGCCCGCTCGACATACTGGGCCAGCTCCCTGATGTGACCTTCTAGCGCTTGCAATTGCTCGACATCGGCGCGCGTCGGAAGACCTTGCAACGCCGTGCCGAGCTTCGAGTCGAGGCTCGCCAATCGGGCGTCGAGCGCCTCGGCGGCGCTCCCCGAACGCAACTGTGCCAACGCCTGCTCGATCCGCATGGCGAGGTCTGCGATCCTCGATTCGAGCCGATCGACACCTTCGGGCCGATAATTCGAGGAGGGATATGTGGCGGAACCTAATTCGTCCTGAGCCCAATTCTCTTGCCCGGATTTCGGCGCATCGAAGCTGGTGAGATCCGAGAAGATCGTGTGTGGATCGGCGGTATGCTCGGGCTCGTAGAGTCGCGTCAGCGCCTCCGCCGACGCGGGATCCCATCCCTCGTGCTGATCCTCATACCGGGGATGCTGGTGCCTCGTGTGTGCTCTGATTCCAGTGACGCGATCAGCAAACATCTGGCTGTGCGCTGCCGTGGAAGCGCGGCGGCGCAGCTCCTCCTGCAGAGGATCTGACCAGAATGTTCGACCTGCTGCTTCTGTTGGAGCGCCCTGACTAGGCCAATTCTCGGAAAGGCGGTCCTTTCGGCTCTGAACGTCGCCCAGAGCCGATTGCTGGCGGCGATCGGCTGCGGCGATATGATCGGCGATGCGTTGCAGCAGACCCCGGAGCTCATCAGCGCCGCGTTCGCGAACGTGTGGACGCGTTGTCCTCGACGCGCGGTAGGCGTCGTCTGTCGAACTCCTCTTCTTGTTGTATGACATTCCTTCCCCGCGAGGTCGAGCTTCGTTGCGAATGCCCTCGGTCGAGGCCGGAGAAAGCGGGAAGCTCATTCTCCCGCGAGTCGTCTGTGCCGCTCGAGCGCATCCGCCGGTCCGATACGCGGCACGATCTGGAGCCGTCTTCGGAACGCTATGAAGTTCTAGTAAAAGTTCAGTTAACGATTGTTACGATTTTCAGTAATTCTTCAGTGTTTCCGAGCACACTTGCCGCAAACTAGCCGCATAACTTTGCTCGATGCGGGGGCTCGCTCCGATGTCGATGGTGCGTCTTCTTTCCGGCGAGCTTGAAGCGGACGCTACCCGAGGCGACATCAACAGGTCATCGACGGCTTCCTCATCGGACAGCCAAACCTTACCAATCGAAGGGAGATGCGGATGCGCGCCCTACTTCTTGCCTTCTCCATAATTGCCGTCGTCGCCCTCGGCGTCACCGGGGTTGCGAGCCAGGAAAAGCAGGGCCGTTATGTCATGAGCCCGACGGAGAACGGGTTTGTGCGCCTCGATACCGAGACGGGGGCCATGTCCGTATGTGCCCAGCGGAACGGCAGGTGGATCTGTGAATTGATGGAGGATGAGGCTCAGAAGCTGCAGGATGAGATCACGCGGCTGCGTGCCGAGGTGAAGCGGCTAGAGGAGCAGGCGGCTGCCGGACGCGCCCCGAGCGATGGACCCACCACCGTGGAACCCAGAAAGAGGCTCGAGCTGCCGACGGAAGAGGAAGTCGACAGAGCGCTGGACTACTTCGAGAGCATCTTCCGCAAGTTCCGCGAGAGGATTGAACGTTTTGAAGAGCAGGAGAGGAAGGAGCGGCCGGAGCAAAAGGACGGCTCTCAGCTTTGATCGAACGACGCACGATCAATCTCCATGGCGCTGACACAGGCGAGCACAACGATTACGGTCTCCACCCGAGGTCCGGGCTTCACGGATCTCACTCATGAAGTTCAGGAGTGGCTGCGCAAGATCGGTGCACGAGACGGCTTGCTGACGGCGTACATTCGCCATACGTCAGCATCGCTGACCATTCAGGAGAACGCCGATCCAGATGTGCGCCGGGACCTACTCGATGCGCTGGACCGGCTGGCGCCACGCTCACAGGAGTACCGGCATCGCACGGAAGGCTCGGACGACATGCCGGCGCATATCAAATCAGCGCTGACTTCCGTCTCAATCAGCATTCCGGTGGTGAATGGGAGAGCAGCCTTCGGCACCTGGCAGGCGCTTTATCTCATCGAGCACAGGGATGCCCCTCACCGGCGTGAGGTGGTCCTGCATTTTCTTGGGGAGACTGCATGAACGTCAACCGCCGCCCCGCTAAGCCGCTCTCTCTGATGGATCGAGCTTGCTACAACGGCGGTCAAACCTACCAGTCCAATGGACCAACTCGATTGATAGCCGATGCTGATCCTTCGCATTCTTAGTGGCTTGTTCCTGTTGGCCGCGGCCATTGCCCTGATCTCGGAGGCTACCCGTGCGCAGCTTGGCGTTCCGGGCGCACCGTTTACTCCTCTATTGACCCAGCTGGCCGAGTCGACGCCGGTGCTTTTGAGGTCCGTGGAAAAAATGGTTCGCAATTTGCACGGGTATCTGTGGGACCCGATGCTCGTATCCGTTCTGCAGCTGCCAGCCTGGGTCAGCCTTGGCAGCGCCGGCTTGATTCTCGGATGGCTTGGTCGCCGCCGCGATCAGCGCATCAGAAGTCTTCACCAACTGAGCGCCGGCGCCCGCGCACCCAGTACTACGGTTGGGTCCCAGCACGTTGCACGTCCGGCGATGGGATGAGCCGCTGGACGAGCTGCTGAGCCCTCTCGCCCAGATCCAGGTCCGACTTCGAGATGTCAAGCAGCAGCCCGCCGGCCACGATCACAAAGAGGGCGCCGCAGACAGCCAACATAACCTTATTATGGCGCCGGTTGAGCGCTGCAATGTCGGCTTCAGTAACGGGAGCTGTGTCGCCGTCGTTTGCCCGGATGCCGCGAATCTTCTTGTGAACCTGCCGGCGAACCGTCCCATGATCGATCACCTCTAGACCGGCCCTTCGCGCGATCTCAGCGGCGATCTCCGGTACTGGCAACGCCGGGTCCGTATTCGCCTCGCTCACGTATCCGAGCGGAATCTTCTGCCCACCTTTTGTGACGATCCGTGCCCCCCGCAGCATGACGGGGGCAATGATGCCGCCATAAAGTTCGCGTCGCGTCTCGACGGCTTCGATGTCCGAGTACGGGATTGTGTGTGTTTTGTAGAATAGCTTCGGCATTGCGATGCCGCGACCTGCCGGCAGCGTGAGCTGGACTGCGCTTTCTCCGATGACGACACGCGCTCGAATTGAGCGCAGCAGCTCGAAAAACACGAGCAGCATGACAGCAGTGAAGGCGGCCGCAAAAATGGTGAAGCCCAGCATATCCGGCCAGAGCTGGTGCATGATCCGCTGCACCATCATCGCCGGCAGACTTGCGAAAAACGGCAGCAGAATAAGGAAGACAAACGACATCAGCGTCTTGCGCACTGCGCTGGCTTGGTAGACGCGTCGGCCGGACCCGCCAGCGCCAGGGCTTAGCGGCTGCGTGCTAGCTTTAGTTGTCTGTTCGCCGGGGCCTCCGGCCCCATCAGTTGCCACGGCGACCGATGCAGCTGGCTGATCCACTGGCTCAGACGCAGGCGATTCATCGGCCGCTGACGGAGCCTCCATCGTATCAACAGGCGCGTCCGGAGCAGGAGCTGAACTCTGTTGTAAATCCGCCGGGGCGCTGGTTTCGCCGTTGGAGCTTGAAGAGGGAGTTGATGGCTCTTCACCCTCTTTCCGATCGTCGACCATGACCCCCTCCCATTAGGACGCCGGATACGAGCAAAGCTCGTGGCAGCGTACGGCTGCGTGCTAGGCTACTGTCGCCCGGAAACTACTATATCCATCCCCATAGGCACGCGCATTCTTGAAGCACACATCTGTGTGCGCACAAGTTTGTCTCGGCAGGCGTTCCGTCTACTGCTGTGCCGTTTGTCCTCTGACAGCCCGGACCGGTGCTGGCACCCTCAACGGCACGTCGGCCGAAACTTCACTCGGCGGGCTCGCGTCCAACACGGCACGGCACTGCTGCGGAAGTTCAGCCAGCGTCAGGGGCGGTTTCGGCTTGGATGGCTTGGTCGGTTTCGGTGGCGCTGCGATCAGAGCCAGCCAGTCGTTGAGCTCTTCCCACAGCCATCGCCCGCGGGAGGTGCAGGTTGGTTTTTGCAGGATGCGCTGTCAGCTGGGCACCGCATCCGGATGTGAAAATGATAGTGATGCCCCCAGTAAGGGCGTACTTTGCGCAACCAGCTCCGGTCGGATCCGAGTTTGTCGGCACCCTGGCAAAGTGCCTTTTTGATGGCTGGGTGCACGAAAATGCGGTCGACGTCGGGATAGGAGGCAGCGCGCTTCACTAAGCGGACGTGAGCGTCTGTCCAGATCTTCGGGTCGACAGACAGCTTGTCTGGACCCAACATCGAGATCGCCGATAGCTCCTCCCGCTCCTTCTCAGTCAAACGCCGATCGGGCATAGGCAGGAACCAAATATCAGCATCGAGCCCAACCTGATGATTCTGCATGGCCCGTTAGCATAGGCCCGCCGCGCGGCTGTGAGATGTCGCCAACCAGCAGCCCTGGCCAGCCATCGTACCGTTGTGCTTCCGTGGCCAGACGCTCGATCAGCGCGACAAGTTTCGGATGTCCCCAGTTCCGGTTACGGGAAAGGCGCATCGCCTGCCAAGCGGGACCGTCGATCGCCAGTGCCTGAGCGCCTGCAAGGCAGCCGCGAGCGTAAGAGCCGATTGCCTCGGGCTCGAGAGCGGCCGGTGTCTTGGCTCTGCCGAATAGCTCCTTGGCAGGAGTAGGTGCATTCTGTGCACCCAGGGACGGCGCAGCAGTCATTGCCAATATGAGGGACAAAAGTACGGCGACAGCGCGCATGTAAGATCCGGAATTAGCGTAGATGTTCCTGCTTCCGCTCAGTTGGAGTCCGAATGAGGCCAAGATGTGTTCACTTATGTGCAAAAAGGATGGCTCTGCTCCACGACCCAGGCGATGCCGATGACTGAATTTCTCGAAACGGGACCAATCGATATTCCGGTGCGCCTCGTCCTGGCCCACGGGGCAGGCGGCGCGATGACAAGCCCCTTCCTCGAGACGATAGCAGATCTGCTCGCCACCCGCGGCATCGCCGTCACCCGCTTCGAGTTCGCCTACATGGCAGCCCGGCGCACGGGTTGCAAGCGAAGACCGCCGCCAAGAGCGGAGGCCCTCGTCCCGGATACCGTGCAGCGGTCGAGCAGATCGGTGCCAAGATTAAAGACGGACAGATCCTGGTCATCGGCGGTAAGTCCATGGGCGGACGTGTGGCCAGCCTATTAGCGGATGAGTTGCTGGCCGAAGGGCAAATCGCGGGCCTCGTTGTCTCGGCTATCCCTTTCACCCGCCCCGAAAGCCCGAGCAGCTTAGAACGCAGCATCTCACCCGATTGAGAACCCCGGCTCTCATTGTGCAAGGCGAGCGCGATCCGTTTGGAAACCGTTCTGAGGTGGAGCAGCTTTCCTGTCGCCAAGCATCCGGTTTCACTGGGCCGCGGATGGTGATCACGATCTTGGCCCCCGGGCGGAAAGGGGTTCACCCGGCGCGGCAACCTCGAAGCAGCTGCGGACGCGGTCGCCGATTTTATGGAGTCCCTCGGCGGTCAGGCTCACGCCGTCGCCGGCACCGGCTCAGGATCCGGCAGGCGCCGTGGCAGAGCCAAACCGCGGAAGATAGCTCCGGCCGCCACTGCCAAGACCTGGAAAGCCGGTCGAAGCCCCAGCCCTGATGGATCCATGCGATCAGCGGCAGCGCAGCCGCTAGAACCGCGAAGCTCACGATGTAGCGCACACCGTAGATGGATGCGCGCATGTCGGAGCGCGCCAACTTGCCGATCATGTAATCATTGATCGGGATCTGTCCGAAGGCACCCAGCATGAATGCCAGGGCCACGAACAGCGCTGCCCAATCCACGAGGCCCGGCATCAGGAGAAGAAGACCACCTGGATCAGGGCGGCCCCGAGGAACACGGTGCGCGGCCCGAGCTTGTCGAGCAAACGACCGACGATGATCTGAGCGATTGACGCCACGGCAAACACGAGGAACGCGAGCCAGCCAATCAGGGTCGCCGACCCCGCAATGCCCGTTAGCCGCTCATCAAAAACCTTGGGCAACGCGAAGGTCGTCGACTGAAACACGATGCCGGACACCGCTGTGGTGAAGAAGATGATCGCAGACAGCTTGATGAGCAGCGACCTGAGATCCGGCGTAGAGCGGCGCTGAGTCCACATTCGATTTATTGCGTGTCGACGCATGGGCAGGTCGCATGTCTGCACGAAAGAGCCAGATGTAACTCAGGCCGATCAGCACCGAGACGAACCCCGGGACGAGAAAGGCGAAACGCCAACCGCCGTTGTCGATGAAAAATCCGGTGATCAGTGCAGCACTCGCAACGCCAAGATTGCCCCAGACGCCGTTGATGCCGATGGCCATTCCCGTCCCAGTCTTGGATGCCCGCTCCACCAGCAGGGCAAGGCCGACCGGGTGATAGATGGCGGCAAATACCCCGATGACGAACAGCCCCAGTCCCACCTCGAAGGGCGTTCGCGCCACTCCAGTCGCGATGGACGCCAGGCCGATCCCGACGAAGAACACGGCCATCATGCCTTCCCGGCTCCATTTGTCGGCCAGCCACCCAGCGGGCAAGGCGAACACGCCAAAGGCGACGAACCCGGGCGTCGCATATGGAATCAATGCTGAATAGCTCAGGCCCCACTCGCGGGTGAGCGCCAGAGCCGCGACCGTAGCGAACACCAGCGTCAGCAGATGGTCAAGGAAGTGACCCACATTGAGGAACAGGAAGTGGATACGGTCCCGAGTGGGGGCAGAGGCCATTGCTGCGCTTTCCCTTCACTTCAGCCAGGTTCCAGCGCAAAGAGTGGCATCATTCATAGCCCTCGGCAATGGATGCCGCGATGCGTTCCTCCTGGTCCGGGCTATCTGCGAGGCCACTGGAATTCTCCTTGCTGGGCATAAGCCGGCGAAAGTGCACCCAGCGCTGCCGTGCGACCGCCTCGAGCCGCTCCAGCTCACTGAGCGGATCTGGATGATCATCGACCCTGAGATCGAGCAACGGGTAGTCCTGCTCGTCATGGATCAACAAAGCGGCTGACTGTTTGCCACGCTTGTCGCCTCCTGCCGCTTCACCTGCCTTCATGGCTGCGATCAGCCTTCGTGCAAAGGGAGTCGAGGCTCCGCTCTCGTAGGCGGCGATCGTCGCTTCGATGACCTGCGGCCCAGCGAGAATGTTGCCGGCGACCGAGAAATTCGAGCGGATTTCGTGACCGCACCAGTCTATGCAAGCTTGCCCGGTGAAGGCAGCGAAACGGCCTTCGCGATCCATGACATGAACCTGGCGGTGGTCGCGACCTTCGTCTCCAGTTGTCAAGAACTTGACGGTGTCCTCGGCGGAAGCGCCTGCCTGGAGTAGAGCGAGCCCCTGTGGGCCGTAGAACGGGTTTATGAAGGCCTGGGTCGCGATCGCGCCAACACCCGTCTTGATGTAGGGCACAATGGCGCCCACAGCGAAAAACCGACTCGCCACGATGATTCCAACTTTTCCCGTGCCCTCGTCTCGCGCGATGATCGACCAGGTCATGCCTATGGCTCCGTAAACGCTACACGGCAGGTGCAATTGACCAGCACTTCACGCCTTAGGTGCGTAGCCATGCATACCGGGCGGATTCGCGGCAGCTTTGCGGCGAACACGGTCCCAGCTCGTCACTGTCACCTTTCTTCCGGCTCCGCCAACCTTAGCAATGTGGCCGTGCCGGCACAGTTCCGCGAAGGTCCACTCGGATAGCCTATCCTGGACGAGTGCCCCTGAGCGCAGAAGAATTGACGCGCGGGCATGGGGAAAGTGTTGAGCCCAACTTACCCGGGCGTCATGGAGTACCCAGGGCTGGGCATATGCAAGCTTCGTCCGTTCATTCTGAGATCGAGACAGACTCTCTTCCCGCGCCTCACGACTGCGGCACGACCACTTCTGCGTGTTGATGCCGAAGTCTCCGGCGCAGCATGATCAAGTAGAAGAGAATGAACATGTAGTAGAAAGTTTCCGCAGCCTCACTCGGCCGCGCCAGCATCTCACCCACGAGGCCACTTTTCTGGATCGTGACGATCCCATTGAACACGATTGCTGTCACGGCCACGGGCACGATCGCAACAGGCGGAGTCAGTGCAACGATGATGGGATAGCGGGCTACTAATCGTCTGGCTCGAGAGGACAACGGCAGAATGATACCGCCGATGACAATAGCCGCCTGAAGGATGTTCTGCGGCAGCTGGTTGAACAGAACGATCGTGTTGTGGAGGTTCGTCTCGTTCTGGCGATTGATCTGACCCCAAAGCTCTGGCGTGTCCCAATAGAAGAACCACTGACCCCAGCTATGCTCCTCGCCAGCGATGTAGAAACAGGAGATCGCGAAGACTACGATCGCCAGCCGTAGCAGCGGCCATGACTTCACCGGAATGGTGGAGAAGAGGCTAAGGCAGATGAAGAACCCCGCTAGCGGGATGAAAAAGTGCGAGAGCTCAAGAATACCGTATCCCTCGGGGAGCATTCTCGCGCGGTAGAATTCCGGCGAAACGATGTAAATAGCGAATATCGCTACCGCCGTAGCGATAGGGATTCCGAGCCACCACCATGCCTCTGACCACGTCGGCTCAGAGGCAGCCTTAGGATGCAATACGTAGTGCTTCACCCTGATCCCCCTACGGCACTGGGTCCACATGGGACGAACATGCTCGGACCCTTGGCGCGCCCACCTGCGAGGTCTATGGCCAGAATAGTTTCAGCGCCTCAAGTGAGGCTCTACTCGATCACCCGTACTGATTTCGGCCCAATACAACAACCAACCTCGGGTTGCGCATGTCAGCGCAGGCAGATTGCTGACCAACGCCGACCAGTTTCTATCTACTATGAAAAGCCCGAAGCAGCACTCAAGGGCTGTCGAGCGATCTGACGAAGCAGGTGGAAACTGATCCTGCGCACCGCGATCGCGGACTACTGGATATTGCAAAGTAAAAGGCTCTTAGATGCAATCCGAAGGGGGTGGCGACGAATCTCCTTGGCCTGGCGTTACCGCTCCTTTGAATTGGGCAGGATTTCAAGAACGATCTCTGGCGGACGGCATAGCCTCACGCCCTTCGGCGTTACCACGATGGGGCGATTGATCAGCACGGGATGTGCCACCATGAAGTCGATGATCTCGTCGTCGCTCCATTTGGGATCATCAAGGCCAAGCTCGTCATAAGGAGTACCTCTCCGCCGCAGCAATTCACGCGGCTTGATGCCCATTGCGCGGATCAGCTCCACCAGCCGCTCACGCGAAGGCGGCGTCTTCAGATACTCAATAATTTCGGGCTCCTCGCCAGACTGCCGGATGATAGCCAGTGTCTTGCGAGAGGTCCCGCACGCTGGGTTGTGATAGATGGTGACGGCCATAAGCGTGCTCCTCGATCTCCGCGAGCGTGTCATTCCACTCAATGCATGGCTGCACCTCAGGTTGACGCGACTTAATCAATATGACCAGCAGCCGGACCGGTGAGATGCTGTTCTTTTCAGCGGAGGAGCTCCATCGTCCCCTGCACTATGTAGACCACCCCGATTCCCATGACGAGAAGCTTCGTCCAACGCCGGAACTGGGCATCTGTCAGGCGCTCTAGCACTTGTCTGGCCAGTGACGTCCCGGCAATCGCAAGGGCTACCGCCAGCACAAACAGCCATATGGGCGGCAGATCGGCTTCCGCAGCGGCAATGCCGCCGAAATAGACGAGCTTGACCACGTGACTGACCATTTGACACGCGGCTTTGGTCGCCACGATCACCCGCCGGTCCAGTCCCATGCGTACGAAGAACGTATCGAGCAGTGGTCCTGACACGCCCGCCAGGAGCTGAAAGGCACCCGACAGCATTCCGCTCAGCTCGGCGCCGCCGAAGCGATCTGCGCGTGGCGCAATCTTGTCGGGCACGCAGACGGCGATGAACGGCAGCAGTCCCAGCAGCAACAGCACGGTCGCTCGATCGGGGACCAGCCGAATCAAAGAAAACACGGCAAGTGCGATCAGCGTGCCGATCGCAAAGCGCACCACGATGGCGGGCTTGACGTATCGCCACCACAGCGTCGCCCGCCAGCCGTTCGAGGCAAGCTGCGTCACGCCGTGCAGCACCATCGCGGTCGGAACTGGCATCATGAAGATAAGCACGCCCATGAGCATCATGCCGCCGGCCATACCGAACACGCCTGACAGGAAGGACGTGGCCAGCACGACGACAGAAAACAGGGCTGCGAGGGCAAGGGTCATTGGAAGCGCAGACGACATGAAGCGCGGCCGCTGTCGCGGCCGCGCTGGTGTATTCAACTGATGGCACTTGGGGAGTGCCAGCTTCCTGGCGATGTTCCGCCTAATTCACTCGCGGAGGCGTAGTCAGGAACTGGTGCACGACGTGCCAGAAGATGTGCCGGTTTTTACTCAATGGCGCGACGTGTGCAAGCCCTGGCACGATGACGAACTGCTTGTCCTTGACCGGAAGCTCGAGGAAGTAGTTCATCAGGTCTTCCTCGGTCGCAATCCCATCGTGCTCGCCACGGAAGATCAAGACTGGGCATTTGATCTTCTTCGGGTCATTGACCGGGAGGTGCGCACACATGTCGAGGTAGGTGCCGGTGGGCACCTCGTTGCAGAGCGCGAGCTCGGCGTCCGCAAGCGCATCGGCGACGCCCTCTTCCGACGTCCCCGGCATGTCGCGGTTGAAGATCGAGTGGTAAAATTCCCTGTCGACCGGCCGCATATTGCTCGACCGCCATTGATCAGCTTCTCGCGCCGCTTGATCAGGGTCGGTGCATCCTTTCCGGTGTAAACAAAGGCGTCGAGGATCAATCGAGAGACGCGCTCCGGATAGTGCTCCGCGAACAGGGCAGCGCGGAGGGCGCCCGAGGATTGGCCGTAGAAGGCATACGAGGTCTGGCCCGTTTCCTCGGCGACCAGGTCGGTGGCTGCTTTCAAGTCGTCCACCGCCATGCGGATGTTCGAATTCGAGCTGGTTTTGGTCGAACGTCCGTAACCTTCATGATCCACTGTCCACACGTCGAAGCCTAATTCGGCGAAATGGTTCATGAAGGAGTAGTTTTCCTTGCCGGGCACCGTGAGATCGAAGCCGGAGGGACCGCTGAAGGACGATCCATGGACAAGAAAGAAGACGGGCTTGCCATCTCCTTTCTTCGGCTCGCCTTTCACCTTGCGATAGACGTAAAGGTTCACATCGCCTTTCTTGGCCCAATATTCTTTTTTGACAATCTGATCACTCACGCGAACCTCCTTTTCGTTTCCTGTGCACTTAAGCGACGCGATTCGTCAGTGTGCCAATGGGTTCAATGGTGATGGAAACGACATCGCCAGGTCTTAGGAAGCGCGGCGGCTTGAAGCCGATTCCGACACCAGCCGGCGTGCCAGTCGCAATCAAGTCGCCAGGACGCAAAGTCATCCCGCGAGACGCGGTGGCGACTAATGTTGGAATATCGAAAATCAGGTCCTTCACGCTCACGTTTTGACGGAGCTCCCCGTTTACTCGGGTTTCCAGCTGCATCACCCGTGGATCCGGAATTTCGTCTGCTGTGACGATAGCCGGCCCCATCGGACAGAACGTGTCGAACGACTTGCCGAGGAACCATTGCTTGTGGCGCTGCTGTGTTGCGCGCGCGGTCACGTCATTGATGATGGTGTAGCCAAATATGTAATCGAACGCCTTTTCCGGCGGAATTCCTCGACCCTGTTTGCCGATGACGAGCGTCAGCTCACCCTCGTAGTCAACGCTGTTATCGCTGTCGAGAGAGCTGTCGATTTCATCTCCCGGCCCGATGACCGAGCCGGGCACCTTAGTGAAGAAGATCGGCACATCAGGGATATTCTGACCACCGCTCGAAGAGTCGAATCCGCTGCCTTCGAACTCCGTCGCGTGCTCGTAATAGTTCTTTCCTACGCACATGATGTTGGCACGCGGCACAGGGATGGGCGCGAGCAATCGGACGTCTTCAGCCGCGATGGGCTCAACTGTGCCTTTCGCCAGCACACTGCGAGCTGCATCGAGAAGTTCGTTGCCTGAGTCGATCACGCCGAGCATGTCGAGCGGTGCACCGGGCACCAAGCCGTCTAGCGGAACAATGCCGCTTTCGACTTGGACTCCGACGCGAGCGCGCCCCCTGCTGGCTGAAGGTCACCAGCTTCATCGCTTGCTCCTATTCCATCTATCCTGCCGTTGCTCCGCTTGCTGCCGCCGCACGCTTGCGCCTCCGTTCGATCAGCGGCGGAACAGCCAAGGTGAGAATAAGGCATACCCAGAGCACGTTGCCGATGTTCGATGAAAACATCACCATCGGATCATTGTTGGAAATTCGCATCGCGAGCATGAACGAGCGCTCGATCAGCGGGCCGAGGATGATGCCGATCAGAATAGCTGCGACGTGGTACCCGGTTTTCCGCGCGATATAGCCGAGGATACCGAAGGCGAATGCAATGCCCATATCGAATATGAATCCGCGGGGCACGAACGCTCCCACGAGTGAAAACGCGACGATGATCGGCACGAGATAGTTCGTCGGCACAACGGTCACGCGCGACATATATCGTGCCATCGGAAAAATCATGAAGAGCATCAGAATATAGCTGACCGCCATGGCCACGATGACGCCATAGGCGAGCATCGGGCTCTCGACGAACAGGCGCGGCCCAAACGGGAACCCGTGGTATTGCAGCACGATCATCATCACAGCGGCTGTGCTGCCACCGGGAACGCCAATGGCGAGCAGAGGCACCATCGTGCCGGTGGTCACGCCGTTATTCGCAGCTTCCGGGGCGACGACACCATCGGGATGACCTTTTCCGTAGAGTTCTGGATTCTTCTGAGTAAAGGCGCGACTGCTGATAGGCTACGAACGCAGCGATGCTGGCACCGGCCCCGGCAGAATACCGATGAGCAAGCCGAGGAGGCTGGTCCAGGTGATTTGCCACCACCTCGAAATGGCGAAAGCGAAATTGCGCAAGGTTTCGCCCCAGCTCACGGTCTTGTTCGTGCTGCCGTCCGTTACCACGAACCTCTGCTCGATCATCACGATGGCTTCCGAGATGGCAAACAAGCCGACCAGGGCAGGCACGAGCGGTACGCCGTCGAAAAGCTCAAGAAAGCCGAAAGTGCCGCGGGGTGCCGCATAAATGTGATCGGCTCCCATTGAGCCCAACAATAGGCCGAAGCCACCGGCAATCAGGCCCTTCAGCATATCGTCGGCGGCAATAGCAGCGATCAGCGCCAAGCCGAAAAGCATGATGACGACCATTTCGACGCTGTGGATGTAGTAGCCAGCCTTGGCGAGCACAGGCAAAGCAAACAAAGTGACAATCGCCGAAATGAAGCCCTCCTATGACCGATGCGACGAAGCAGAGCATCAATGCTTTGGCGGCTTCGCCCTTCTTCGTCATTGCGTAGCCATCGAGCGTCGTCGCTGCTGCACCACCTGTGCCAGGAATATTGAGCAGAATGGCTGGAATTCCGCCACCCAAGTGGGAGGCACAATAGAGCGCTGTCATAAAGACCAGCGCCGTTTCGACGTCGAATGCCAGCGTCAAAGGCAGCAGAATGATGATGGTGTTATGGGCCGCGAAACCGGGGATAGCACCCATGACAATGCCGATAAGCACCGCCGGAATCATGATCCACCAGTAGCCGAGGGCATGTAAGAAAAGCGTGCTGAGCGTATCGATGCTGGTGAGATCCATAGCTAAATCCAATAGCTCATGAGCAGCTCGAACGGACCACGTGGAAACCGGGCACCGAGGAGGACGATAAAGAACAACCAACCGGCAATCGCCGCAGTTGCCGCTGTCACGAGCACACGGGTTAGCGGACGAACTCCCAACAGAAGGAAGCTCGCGACGAGGAACACAAACGTCGTGAGCGTGAAGCCGCCCCAGGGCACAGCGAAAATCGAGAGCAGTATCAGGCCGGCGAATATGAGCCGTTTCGATCCGATCGCCGGCTCACCAATAAGATCAATCCACCCGATGCGAATGCCTGAGCGTCGAGCCTGCCAAACGAAGCGGATGAAATATATTGTGCACAGCAGTCCCAGGAGTGATCCCAGCAGCAGACCCGTGATTTGTGCCTGGAACGGAAAGTCTCGGACCGACACAACGTAGTAGATTGCGTAAACGACTGCCGATACCGGGATGATCAGGTCGACCAGTCGCACTCGCTCCTTGGAGTCACCATCCATGTGATAGCCTTCGTCTGACACTGTCGTCAGGAAAACAGTCGGGCGGCGAAAGTCGCCGCCTCTACGCGGTTTCTCGCAAGCTCAGCTACTTGCCCGTCAATAGCGTGCGATAGCGGTCAGCAAGTTCAGCCGTTGCCTGTGCGACGGCCATGGCCCGCTCCTGGTCACCCGGATCGATGAAAATCGAGGGAAGGCCGGCGTCTTCGACCGATTTCGCATAAGCCGGATCCTCGAGCGTCTGCTGCATGGTCGCCTTGAGTTGCGCGACCTCATCGGGGAACTTCTCGATGGTCGCCCCGTGCACTGCGAAGGCTCGCGAGGATGTCAGCGGCGGCAGATTGATCCCGAACACCTCGTTTACGGTTGGGGCGTTGTCGGCCGCCTCCCCTGCAGCGTTCTTGTCGTCGAAGACGCCAAGGATACGAGCTTGGTCGGCCAATTGGATCGCATTTGTGATTGGGAGAGCGCAGCAGTCGACCTCGCCCGTGATTGCCGCCATGGCTGAGGGATTGCCTCCGCCGTAGGGCACGAGATTGAACTTGGCACCCATCTCTCACCGAGGGCCAGCATGCCGATCGAGGCGGGATGCGGCAGACGGCTGACGGATACGGTCACCGTGCGAGACTTCGCCTCGTCCACAAGCTGCTCCAGCGATCCAATCGGCGAATTGGGCCCGACCCATACCGCCATCGGCTCCGATAGGGTCTGCTGGATATAGACGATGTCCGTGCCGACCTTGATGTTCGGCGCCTGCAGGGTCAGCATGATGACCTCAGGGCCGAGGTTCGCGAACAGCAGGTCGTGCGGATTCGGCTCCTTCCGCAGGTAGAATTGATATCCCACCTGACCGGCCGCACCCGGATAGAACTCGAACTCGAAATTCGTATCGAGGCGCTTGCGCCACGAATTCGTGAAAAGTCGCGCATCACGGTCCGCGCCGCCACCTTCGCCGGTGGGGATAGTGATCATGATGTTGCGCGATGGAAACTTCTGCGCGAATGCGGCGCGCGGCAAAGAAAGAGCGGCGAGGGCGGCACCACCGGCCACCAATGCGCTCCTCCGTGTTACGCTGGAGCCTCTGCTCATTTGTTTCCTCCCACAAGTGGCAACTTTGCTTTGCATTCAAATTCAGTGTACCAATATCGTGTCAAGATCTAAAATGGTTCTGAAATGGTCGAGCAGGTTTGTCAATGGCGTGAACCGCAAATCGACAACATGTGAAGACTTAAATCAGGAATGGACACTGAAACGGGACAGGATCCGTCGCCGGCTGACGTGATCATCGCACGCATTCGGGAGCTGATCTCCAGCGGAGCGCTGCCGCCCGGTCATCGGTTGCCACCGGAGCGGGAGCTCGCCCAGCAGATGGGTGTGCAACGGCGGGTTGTGCGCAAGGCCTTATCTGCATTGGCTGAGGAAGGAATTGTCAGCCGTCAGGTCGGGCGAGGCACGTTTGTCGGCCGCGCAGCGTTTGGGCCAGGTGACAGCATTCTGCCGGATCTGGTGGCGCCAATGGAGCTGATGGAGGCGCGACTGGCGATCGAGCCCGTGATCGCTGCCGAGGCTGCGCTCCGCGCCAAGCAGCCGGACCTGAAACGCATGCGGCTCTGCCTGCGTCACGGCGAGAGCGCATCAAAATTCGAAAGCTTCGAAGAATGGGACGCAGCGCTGCATCGGACGATCGCCGAGGCGACCCACAATGTCGTGTTCGTGATGGTCATGGACATTTCTGCGAAGGTCCGGGCGAACGATGAATGGGATCGGCTGAAGCGCCGAACGCTCACACCTGAACATCAGGACCTCTATCGACAGCACCACCGTGCGATCGTGAACGCGATCGAGCAGCGTGACGCGAAGCAGGCGACCCTGAGCATGCGCGCGCATCTCAAAGCCGTGCGTGATGCCATGTCCGACGCGGTCACCTGAAACCGTAGCGCCACTGCATTCACCAGCGAACCAAACTCGGGCAGACGGCTGTACCGTCTGGTCCCATCCGCGGGTGCCAGCAGGGAACGCTTTGTGTGTGCGGGCAATTATGGATTCGGCGCGGACCTGCCTCCGCCCGATCGTCCCCCCTTGTAACGGCAGGCCGTCCCATTGGCCTGCTCAGGGAGCCATCCGATGAAAGCCCTCGTCTGGCATGGAAAGGAAGACATCAGGTGCGATACCGTCTCGGACCCTGAAATCGAGCAACCGCGCGATGCCATCATCAAGGTGACGAGCTGCGCGATCTGCGGCTCCGACCTGCACCTCTTTCACAATTTCGTGCCTGCGATGATGCCCGGCGACATCATGGGTCACGAGGTCATCGGGCGAGGTCGTCGAGGTCGGCTCAGGAATGAACGGCAGGCTGCGGAAAGGCGAGCGCGTCGTCGTACCATTCACGATCATCTGCGGCGAGTGCGAGCAATGCCTGCGCGGCAACTTCTCTGTATGCGAACGAACCAACCGCAACAAGCATCTCGCCGAAAAGGTCTTCGGCCACACGACTGCAGGCCTGTTCGGCTACACGCACCTGACCGGCGGCTATCCGGGCGGCCAGGCGGAATATCTGCGCGTGCCCTTCGCCGACACCACCCACGTCAAGGTGCCGGACGGCTTGACCGACGAGCAGGTACTGTTCCTCGGCGACATCTTCCCGACCGGCTGGCAGGCCGCCGTGCAGTGCGACATCCAGCCGAGCGACACCGTCGCGATCTGGGGCGCGGCCGGTCGGCCAGATGGCGATCCGCAGCGCCATCCTGCTCGGCGCCAAGCAGGTGGTCGCGATCGACCGCCTGCCCGAGCGGCTCAGCATGGCCGAGGCCGGCGGCGCGATCACGATCGACTTCGAGCAGGAGAGCGTGCTCGAGCGGCTCAACGAGCTCACCGGCGGCAAAGGGCCGGACAAGTGCATCGACGCGGTCGGCATGGAGAGCCATGTCTCGTCTCGCAGCCCGACACGATGCTCGACCGCGCCAAGCAGATGATGATGCTCGAGAACGACCGCGCGCACGTGCTGCGCGAGATGATCTACGTCTGCCGCCCGGCGGAGTGATCTCCGATCCCCGGCGTCTATAGCGGCCTCGTCGACAAGGTCCCGTTCGGCATGGCGATGAACAAGGGCCTGACCTTCCGCATGGGCCAGACCCACGTCCACCGCTGGACGGACGATCTCATCCGCCGCATCGAGGAGGGCGAGATAGATCCCTCCTTCGTCATCACCCACACGGCCGGGCTCGAGGATGGGCCCGAAATGTACCGGGTGTTCCGCGAGAAGCAGGACAGCTGCATCAAGGTCGTCCTGAAGCCTTAAGAGAGACGAGGTCTCAAATGGCATTGACCTACGTTTCCAACTTGCTGCGGCACGAGGGCGACCCGCACGTCATAGAGACGGGCCCAAGTTCGCTGAGTTCTCTGGACAGAATGGCCCGTCTGCTCGGGTGGTTCAGCGTTGGGCTCGGTCTAATGGAGCTTGTCGCGCCGGGACGTGTGACGCGCGCGCTCGGAATTGAGGGCTCAGAGCGTTTCGTTCAAGCCTGCGGCCTGCGCGAGATCGGCTCCGGCCTTCTCTGCCTATCGGTGGATAAGGAGCTCGGCCTTTGGAGTTGGGTTGCCGGCGATGCCCTCGACCTGACGAGCCTGCTGCCGCCCATGACTGGGGACAATCCGCAACGGGACAATGCCCAGCTCGCAGCCATGATCGTAGCTGGTATCACGCTCCTCGATGTCCTGACTGCGAAAGGCGTACGTCAGCAGCACAAGGAAGGGGACGGCATGCGTCGCGATTACAGCAATCCGCAGCGGCTTTCCCCAGGGCATTGCGAAAGCAAAAGGAGCGGTGAGGGCTTTGAGACAACCTATGCAAGACCGCGAGCTCGAGGGTGCACTGATCATCAGGCCGTTTTTTGCTCGGACGATCAGCGGCTCAGAAAGTTTCCTGTGTCGACTCGATGCCCTTTCACTTTTGGCATTCCGCTCCTTCCGCGTCAGTGCGCCAGCAACTGGGCCCGCATTGAATGTCTTCTGACACTGACTTTGACATCGCTTCTCGCGCAAACAGACCAGGACTTTCACATCGTCATCGCGGGGCATGACCGTCCGGTCCTTCCCAAGGATCCGCGGATCGAGTTTCTGCAAGTCGATTGGCCCGCGCTGCCGCAACGCTCGGACAACCTGGATCGAGGCCGTAAGGTCTTCGCTATCAACGATCTCGTCATGCGACGCGGGGGTGGGCTGTTGATGTTCGTCGATGCCGACGACTGGATCGACACCCAGCTTGTGGAGCATGCTCGCGCTCTGATAGGCGGGTCCAACGCTGTTGGTGGCGTCGTTGTTTCAGGTTATGCGATCGATTTTCGAACCCTGCGGACGGCCGCTCTGCCAGACCAGAATGTTTTTCCAGGTCCGTTCAATAAAATCTGCGGGTCGAGCACGGTCGCGATGCTCCGCCCGCAGGAACGCGATCCACTCCGCCGCGACCCACATACCATCATGCATGAGCACTACCGCTGGACGGAGTTGGCACAGGAGCTTGGCGCTCCCTTGGTCGAGCTGCCTGTCCACAACGCCTACCTCATCAATACGGCTGAAAATCACTCGGAGCTCTATGGCCCCTTCGCCGCCTGGCGGCGCGAGTTCACCGCAGCAGTCAATCGTGTCGGCTTCAAAGCCGACTCGAGATTTCATGGCACGGTTCGGGCTAAACGGTGCAGAAGTCCGTGCAGCTTCCAGACGTTTCGGTAGGGCTACCCTAACGTGGATAGAGCCTTTTGGGGCTCCTTCCGATCGGAAATGTCTCTGACATTTCGGCGACCTTAATCTATGAGGGTAGCCGGGTTCACCGAGGCCGCGTTTCCACTGACGGATCGCCGGCTTTCTGCGCGAACCGCTTCCGTTACGTCATGGAATTCGTAAAGTCGCTTTTCATCCGGGGAAACGAAAATCCGGTCGCGCAGAAGTGGGAAGCTTGTGCCGAAATACGTGTTGAATAGTGCGCGAAAACTATTCACCGGCGTGATGTCTTCCCTCAGTTGGCTATAGTCACCATTCGGGAAGTAGTAGGCATTGATGATACTCGTCTTGATCATCTGAATTTTAGGGGATGATTTATGCCATGGCGTGTCCCAAGAACCCTTGGGGAATGGACCCTCGTCTGACTGAATGATGATGATCGGCGGGTTTCGTCCCTCTGCCTGCAATGCCGTCACAAGCTCTTCCATGATCCGGCTCGCATAGACGACTTGGTCGATGTAGCCCTGGTGCTCGCCGCGCGCTTCGGCTTCCTCAATCGTCAAACACCTCCCATCCGCAGAGAAGTTGTATGGCCCATGCGGCACGAGAATATGGGCGAACACGAACAATGGTTGGTCCTGCTCGCCAAGGTTCTTGATTTGCTCTATTTGCGGCCCCACGCGTTGACACTGCGCGTTATCCCAATCCAGGCGCCGGGTGAAACGCGTGGCCGGCAGAACCTGGAAAACGGGGTGTAGAATTGTGTAGCGCAAATAGAGGAGGTTGAATTCACTGAAGCCATGCGGGTGATTTTCGTCCGCTACCGGATTATGGAACGTGCCCGTCCACCAAGATCCGAATTGAATGAAGCGGTAGCCGCGCGCCTTCAGAAATCGCGCGACACGATGGTCGCCTAGCATCGCGTGGAGTGGACGCCAGTCGTTGCCCGCCAAGCGATCGTTCTCAGAAAGGAAGTCGAGATAATCCATATAGAAGGTCGAGGCGAGCGAATAAGCCGTCCTGTGATAGTTGGAATGAGCAGCAGGCACCACATGAAAGCCGCGCTGCTCGAGGAAGTTCCGGGTGCCGAAAACATCGACGCCATAGTGGCGCAAGAGAGTTTCGGGAGAGGCATAGCGGTCGAAGATGAAGTAGTAGATGTCAGGCGGACGCGACCCCTGGTCGAAGCTATTGGAGCCCTCTACGATCTCCGGCATCTCGAGCTGCCGCCTTGTCGGCATCATAGGCCGTGCGAGCAGCATGGTTTCGCCACTCGAAGGCGGCCGTTTTCGCGCCCGGCACGAGAACCATCACCAATGCGGCACCTGTCAAAGCGAGGTGCACAGCCCTGATATGGGCCGCCGGCAGACGGATCATGAGCACGGTGAGCGCCATCATGACCGATACCGCAATGGGCAGCGACCATACCGTCCCGTAGCTCTTGTCGAACAGACTTGACGACGCCGATTAGGCCGTCGTGGAACAAACAGCCGGCGACCCAGATGCTGGCGATCACGGCCGAGCGCGCATCGAACCTGCGGCGGACAGCCACAACGGCCATGTACACGACCAACGCAAAGGCAAGCGATCCGGCCAGCGCCGGCACCGCGTTGGAGATGAACGTCTGGCGGACAATTTTGGACCAGTAGCGCCAGGACGGATGCAATCGCGAACAGGAACGGATGCAAGGGAAGACTGGCCCCTGTCAGGTCCTTCTGCCGGACACCACCCTTCGCTCGGCGGACTGCAACTCCGATCCATTCGCCATCGAATCACCTCCCGGCCGCTGGTCCTCAGACCGGGTTGCAAACTAGCTGTACAGAACCCAATTCACGGTTTGCTTGCTTACATCAGGCACCTATTCATGACACATTTGTGATGATTCTGGCTGGGACGTTTCGCAGCTCAGCGCGTGTCTTCCGGCGCTGATTTCGGTTCGTCCACATAATGTCCAGAAGGATGATCTAGATGCGAATGAAGCTTCTCTCCCTCGGTACACTTCTCTCGCTTTCAGCCGTGCTCGCCGCTATGACGACGTCGGAAGCCCATGCTTACCTCGACGGCGGGTCTGGCAGCATGTTGCTCCAGCTGCTACTCGGCGGTGTTGCGGGTCTAGCTGTCGCCGCGAAGCTGTACTGGTATAAGTTGCTGTCGCTCTTCGGCGTGAAGCCGAAGCACGTGGAGGCGATGGATACAGAAGCTGAACGCGCCACGCGTCCATGAGCAGGCCCAACTCGAAGGCCTGCACTCTGCGGTACCACTGATCAAATTTCGGCGAGGCGATGACTGCACTGCTCCCGAAAGCAGCTGCCGCACTTGACCGTGCGGCCCCGGCGATACATTTCGAACCCGGCTCCTACCGCGACAGAAGCGGATCCGTCTTCTATTGTGACGGCCGAATATTCCGTGGAATGAGTGAGTCCGCGCTCGAAAATTGGGAGCTGCTGCAGCGCGCACCCTTCTTCGAAAAAAATCGAAGAGCAGGTCGAATTGTCAATACTTGGTCGGTCGATCTGGAAGGGGAGCCGGCACTTGGTCAGTGGGCCGGCTTTCTGGAGCACGCGCGCATTCCGTTCGTGTCGTACCCTTACGAGTGGCCCTTCGGCATGTTGAAGGATGCCGCTCTACTCCACCTCGACCTTATGCGTGAGGCGCTGGCGTCCGACATGATCCTGAAGGATTCCTCGCCCTACAATATTCAGTGGAACGGGGTGCACCCTGTTTTCATCGACATTCCCTCTTTCGCGCCGCTCAGAAAAGGGGAGCCGTGGGTCGGCTACCGCCAGTTTTGTGAGCTGTTCCTCTACCCCTTGATGTTGCAGGCCTACAAAGGCGCCGACTTCCGGCCGTGGCTAAGAGGACGCATCGACGGCATACCGGCCGAAGACATGTATCGCCTGATGTCCCTGCGCGACCTGCTCCGCCCGGGCGTATTGCTCCATGTCGCGGCGCAGAGCGCACTTCAGCAGCGCTACTCAGCAAGGGGGTGAACGTACGGGATCAACTGGCGGGTGCAGGATTCGACAAGCGCCTCATCGAGCGCAATGTCGACAAGCTCGCTGCACTCATTTCGAAGCTGAGGCTGCCGGCAGTAAAAACGGAATGGTCGGATTACGACCGCACCCATTCCTACGACGAACGAGAGTTCAACCGGAAGCTGGAATTCGTGCGTGCCGCGGCCGCAACCCGGCGCTGGCGTCTTGCCTGGGATCTCGGCTGCAACACCGGCACGTTCTCGCGCATTGCGGCGGAGCACGCGGATTACGTCGTCGCCATGGACGGCGACTGGATGGCGATCGAGAATTTCTATCAGCGCGAGAAAGCGGGAGCCGCATCCCGCTCCATATTTCCGCTGGTCGTGAACCTCACGGACGCTTCACCCAACCAGGGCTGGCGCGGCGCGGAACGAAAGGGCTTGGCCGAGCGAGGGCGGCCTGAGCTCACGCTTTGTTTAGCGCTCATTCACCACATCGTGATCTCGGCCAATGTTCCGCTCGCCGACTTCATTGACTGGCTAGCAGGCCTCGGCACCGCCGTCGTCATCGAGTTCGTCGGGCGAGAGGACGAAATGGTTCAAATCCTGCTCGCGAACCGCGAAGATCAATATGACGATTATCAGCCGGAGATTTTTCGCCAATTGCTCGCGTCGCGCTTCGAAATCAAGGCCGAGCAGGACCTGAAAGGCGGCAAGCGCCGGATTTATTTCGCCGAGCCGAAATAGCCTTCCGCAGCAGCCGAGTTTTTTGCTACCGGCTCAGGCCGAAACTCCAAACGCGAAAATCACAACTATGCCGGCAACGAGCGCAGCGCCTCGTTGCCAGAGCGGATCGCCGGCACCAATAAGGGCGCGGCTCAAGAACCAGAGGCCGAACCCGATTTTGACTAGTGCGAGCAGGGCAAGCAAAGGCGCAGCTTGCGGCATGATGAGTGCAGGGTTCGCGACGAAGGCCAGCGGCACAAGGTAGAGACCGAGCCCCAGGCGCATGGCTTGACCTGCCACCGACAACCACGGCGCTCCCGCCATTCCGGCAGCGATGAAGACTGCTCCGCAAACCGGCGGCGTGATGGTCGAGAGGAGCGCGTACCAGAATACGAACAGATGTGCCAGCAGCGGCGGTAAGCCGAGCTCCTGCAGTGCTGGCCCCGCGACCGAGACGCAGATGACGTAAGCCGCTGTGGTCGGCACCTCCATTCCGAGAATGAGGCAGGCGATGGCCGTGAGCAGGAGAGCGCTCCAAAGCTCGCCGCCTGAGAGACTGATGATGACCGAGGTCACCTTGACCCCGAGACCGGTCAGGTTCAGCACGCCGATGATGATGCCGGCACAAATGATGATCGAGGCGATGCTGGCTATCTGCTTCGACGCATCCAGAAGAGCGGTCTCAAAACGCCGAAGACCATCAGCCAGTGAGACCCTGCCGCGACGATCCGCCAATAGCATCAGGGCAGCGGCACCGATGGCGATACCTGCAGCGTACTGCGGCGTGTAGCTCGTCAGAAAAAGCATGCCGAGCAGAATGCCGAACGGCACCAGAAAGAAGGGCATGGTCGCCATCAGCGTTGCCCGATCGGGCAATTGATCGCGCGCGAGCCCTCGCAGCCCATAGCTTTGTGCGAACCGATCGACGCCACACCATGTGGCCCAGAAATACAGGAGGGCCGGCAGAATGGCGGCTGTCATGATCGCCGTGTAGGGCACGCGCAGCAGCTCGACCATGACGAAGGCGCCGGCCCCCATCAACGGCGGCATGATCTGCCCTCCGCTGGACGCGACTGCCTCGACCGCCGCGGCGAAGGACGCGGGATAGCCGAGCCGCTTCATCGCAGGCAGAGTGACGGCCCCGGTTGAGGCCACATTGGCCGATGCGGAGCCGGAGATCGAGCCGAAGAACGCCGATGACAGGACGGCGACCTTGGCGGCCCCGGCCCGGAAGCGCCCGGCTAGCCGGGTCGCCAGCGCCATGAATCCAAAGCCGCCTTCGCCGGCGCTGACGAATGCGCCAAGGATCACGAACACCGCGACGACGTTGACGGAGACGCCAGTAAGCTCTCCCCAGATGCCACCCTCGGCAATCGTCAATGTGCCGAGGAACGAGTTTGCCGGAATGCCTGGGTGACCGAACTCCCCCGGCAAGTGCTGACCGAGAAGTCCGTAGGCCAATGCTAGCAGGGCGACGATCGGCAACGCTGCCTTTATGGCGCGGCGGGCCATCTCCAGCACGGTGGCCAGCAGCACGATCGCGAGCCCATACTGCAGCGGCCCCTTGAGGCTGCCGTACTGATCATCGAGTGGCTCGAAATTCACGATGATGTAGAGGCAGCTCGCCAACCCGCCGGCGCAGAGCAGCCAGCCGGTCCAGCGCAGAAACGCATTCTCCTCCCGGACGGCGACAAACACCCACGGCAAGACCAGCATCAGGTGAACCGGCCGGCTCACGAGATTAGGGATCAGCCCAGCAAAGACGAGCCAAAGATGAAAGCCGACCGTCGCCAGCGCGAGCGCCCCTAAGCCAAGGCGCACCGGCATGCTGCCCCTCAACAAATCTTGCACGGCACCGGTCGCCACGCCGGCCTCTGGCCTATTGGCCGGCAGGCAAAGTGAACCCGGCTTCCTTGTAATACTTCAGCGCTCCGGAATGCAGCGGAGCCCCCAGCGTTTCCAGCATGTCCGCCGTCACGCCACTCCACCAAGGGTTGGCCTTGGCCATGTCGGCCTTATTCTCCCAGAAGATCTTTGTGAGCTGATAGGCGGTTGCCTCGTCCATGTCGCTGGTCGTGTAGGTGCCGACCGGGAGCGACGTCGTCACCGTATCCGTTTCAACTCCAGGATAAGTACCCGCGGGAATCACTAGTCTGGTGCGCCCGGTGGCAGCAATCTGCTCGTCGGTCATCGAAAGGAGACGGATCTTCAGGCCCGCAGCCGCCTCCATCACATTGGGCGCCGGGAAGGAGCCCGCCGTGGCGAAGCCGTCGACCTGACCATTCTTCAGCGCGGGCACTGCCGAGCTCAGCTCAACGTCAACCAGCTTCACCTTGCCAGTCAGCCCAAACGTCTCGAAGTTCTTCTCCGCCTCGCTCGCACCGAAGCTGCCCTTGCCGATGATGAATCTCTTGCCGGCGAGATCCGCGAAGGTGGTGACGCCGCTATCCTCGCGCACGACGTAGTGCATAGTCAGCGCGGGAATGGGAAACAGGCTGCGGAGCTTGTCGAACGCCGGGTCCTTCGGCTCGAACTGGCCCGTCCCAGCCATCGCAGCCTTCGCCAGCCCTGGTGGAGTGGTGAAGACGTAGTTCCCGCTGCGGTTCGCGGCCTCCTTCACGTTCTGAACGGAACCCTGGCTTTCCTCGACGGTCACGATGATCTCGCCGCCGGAGCCAGCCTTCACGGCCTCCGCGATCTGCACCGCCATCTGATAGTACGAGGTGCCGGACTTGGCCGCCTTGAGCGTGACTTCGGGTTTCGGCTTCAGCAGCGTGGACGAAAGCGAAGATCGTGGCGAAAACCGCCAAGGCTCTGAGGCTTGTACGGAACATGACGGGCAGTTTCCTTTCGTGAATTTGCGGAGCCTCCCTGGTCGCCATTCACCTGGCCGACCTGCCGCGATCAATACCGACCGCATGCGGTGTGGTAAAGCTCGGCGGGCTCGATGGGCGTGCTCTGTATCCTTTCAGCACCCATGAGCAGCAGATTGGGACAGGGGCGGACAATCAGCCGGTCGAGACGACGCAGAAAGTGTTAGTCTGGCTCACATTTTCGTCCATATTGCGTTGCAGCAAGCTGGTTCAGAGGCGCGACTGAGACTGAATCCCCCAACTCTTGCCCGAGACACGCCATGTGTTCCAGGTTTGGTCTTGCTACGGCCGGAGCCGCCACATTCTGCGTTGGTCTCCTTCTTTCGGGGATGACGGCGGCTGCAGCACCACTAGGCATGGCGCAGCCGATCGATTGTGATGCCGTCAATCGAGGTCATCTGAACGTCGAGCTCTCTGGGAGCGCCTACACCACCCGCGCCGTCACACTGGCGGCCGGTGAGACGCTCGACATCATTTTTGATGCGGCATCAAACGTGTCCGGATCGCTGAACCTCGTCGGCGGAGCGGGATCGCCGCGCCATCTGCTTTCGGGACCAGCAGGTTCAGCAGTCACGTTCGTCGCACAGGTACCCGACACATTTGCATTCGTGTTCGCAGCAGAGGGTGAGGCGGCCTCCTCCTTCGTCGTGACCTGCACATCCGCAGGCGATTCTCAGGAAACGAATGACCAGCAGAGCGCGCCTTATGGCGCCGACGAGGTCGCATCCGACGCTCTTGACCTTTGGCTGCCAGCAGACCCTCAAGCCCTGATCATGGAGTTGAAGGCGAGGGACGCCGCTCGCGACACGACGCTATCCAGCTCCCGAACTCCAAAGCCGGTGCATGGACGAACGACGATCCGTACTCCTGATGGGCTGGACCTGTGGCTCGGAGCGAAAGGTCAGCGCTACTCCCTGAATGCGCCAACAGAGCCACCACCGAATGCCGATGCGAGCGCGCTTAGCGAGGGTGGGCTGAAGCTCGAATTGATGCCGCAGATCATGGTCGGCGCCCTCGTGCAGCTCGATGACCAAGGCGATCACACCCTCTACGGACCAACAAGCTTCAATGATCGAGGCTGGATGGCCGGGCCGATGACATCGCTTCGGTTGGCCCCAGGCATTTCACTCGATGCGCGTGCTGGCTGGGGAGAGAGTGCACCTCCCACGCCCTTTTCGGCTGCAAGCGGGGGCGCGGAGAAGCGCGGCGTCAATGCTCGCCTGGTCAACACCCAGGCATTCGGCAACTGGCGCCTTTCGTCCACCATGGCCCTCGACTACCTGGAGCAAACTCGAGCCGCGACGGATGAGCCAGTCCCACAGACGATCGGGTCCGGCAAGGTGAGCATTCGCCCGGAGCTCAGTTATCGGCTCAACGTGGATGGATCGGCGTTCATCGAGCCTAAAGCGGCCATCAGCAGCTTCTGGGATATCGACAGCCTAACCACGCTCGCGCCTGGCTCGGGGGCTGAGGATGTTCGTCTTAAGGCAGAGGCTGGCGTGACTTTTGGCATGGGTACAGGAACGACCCTGCAAGCGACCGGCGCGGTGCAAGAAGGGAACAGCGACGGCGCCGACGTCTGGAGTGGTCGACTTCAACTGAAGGTGCCGCTCGAAGTAGCCCGCAGGCTCAGCAAATTAAGAATTCTGGCTGCAATTGCTCAGCCCTTCGCCCGCTGAGCAAAAGCGCGAACAATCACCACTCTCACAACCTCAGCACAGCTGCCGGCGAGCAAACCCCAGAACGGATCGGCCCAGACGGTGACGGCTGCCGTCAGGGCGATCACCGGCCAGCAGGATGGCTTCGCATCAAAAAGCCGCCGCGTTACCGCAAGCTCACCCGCGGCGACCAGCAGCAGCGAACCCAGTCCCGCGGCCGGAATTGCTGCCAGTGCAGCCAATCCGACCTCCCCTGGCGACAGCGCAAGCGCCAGCAGCACCAGCCCCAGATACCAGCGGTGCCGTACCACTGCGTGCCCCGAAGCGATAATGGGCAGCCAATCCTCCCGCCCCATGACACATAGGAAGTGCACCGAAGGGTGTGAGCAGGAGGTTGGCGAGACCGCTGGTGAGCGAAAGCCGAGCCGGTGTCACGTGAGCCGCGCGATCCTTGAAGTAGTCGCTCGCAATCAGGGCCGTAAGCAGGACGGCGTTGGTTAGTGTCAAAGAGAGCTGCGGCAGTGCCAGCAGGGCAAAGGCGCGCTCCAACTCACTGAAAGTGGGCAACGAGGGGATGGATATGCCTGCTGGCGTCAGCACCTCCGCCAGCTCCGTGCCGGGTGCATTGAAAAGCTGTCCAAGCGCGATTGCCAGAACCAGGCCGATGAGGGCGGCGGGATACTCAGGCAGAGGCAGCAGGACAACAAGGACGCAGAGAACCAACCCACCGACGAGCGGGGCGGTGGCAATAAGGTCGAGACTGACCAAGGCGAGCGCCAGACCTAGGCCCAATTGGAGCCCAGCGAGCACCGACTGCGGCACAAGCCGAGCGAGCCGCGTTATCCATCCCGTTGAGCCCAGCACCAGCAAAGCCGCGCCAATCATGACGCCGCTGGCCGCGAGGCCCGCCCGAGTGATTTCGGTCGTGAGCAGCACCGCCGCCACGACTTTCATCGGCTGCACAGGAATCGGCAGCCGATAGATGAGCGCGGTCGCAATGTAGAAGAGCCCAAAGCCAACCAGCACGGGGGTCGGGGCCAGCCCGGCTACGGCTATCGCGCCAAGCGTCAGAGGCAGCAACGTACCAAGGTCGCCGAGCGCACCGCTCAGCTCCCGTACGTTGAACACGAACCTCTCGCCTCTCCGATCCATGTTGAAGTCTATCTCATGGAAGGACTGCCGCGCGGTCCAGCTCCGAACCGACCTGCCGCGCCTGGAAAAGGATCCGAGCGCTTCGATGCGGGGAGTTGACGCGCATCCACACATACTAGCCAGTGTCAGGACACAAACAAAACACACGCTGATGTTGTTTCGCCTCTAGCAATGACACCGCCACCAGCGTCCATCACGCGGAATAATTTTGCTTTTTCTGCCTATAATACTCTTCATAATAGAAAAAATCTCTCGTCTAGGCTATCTTCCGCCCAGTTCTAACCCGGTCCTATCCGGGGCAACCCTCAGGCCAGGACACCTGTCGATGCGCTACTTCCCAGCGTTCGTGAACGTTACGGGTCAACGCGTCGTCGTAGTTGGCGGCGGAGAGAAAGCGGCACAAAAGTTGCGCCTCCTCCTCAAGACCGAGGCCGCCATCACGGTCGTCGCTCCCGAATTCGCTGCTGAAGTGCGGGAGTTCGCTGCGGTTAGTGCGAAGGTTACGCTGGTCGAGGCTGCGTTTTCTCCTGAACACCTCACCGGCGCACGTCTCGTCTTCGTCGCTACTGAAGCCGCAGCTCTGGCGTCTGAAGCCGCGAAAGCAGCTCGCGAGCGCGGCATCCCCGTGAACGTCGTCGATCGCCCCGAGCTGAGCAGCTTTATTGTTCCCGCCCTCGTCGATCGAGACCCGATCGTCGTGGCTATCGGCACCGAAGGTGCGTCGCCCATTTTGGCGCAGGAAGTCCGGGGCAAGTTGGAGTCGTGGTTGCCGGCCCATTTCGGCCGCCTTGGTCGCGCCGCGGCAAGACTGCGGCCGACCATCCAGAAGCGGATTGCCGACTTCGACACCCGCCGCAGGCTGTGGAACGCGCTCGTCAAGGGGCCCTGGCGCAGGTCGGTGCTCGCAGGTGACGACGTCCAGGCAGAGCTCGACTTCGAGGATGCCGTTCACCGCATAAAGACCGGTCGCGCGCCTCAAGGCCGCGTGTCGCTCGTCGGCGCCGGTCCCGGCGATCCGGATCTTCTGACGCTTCGCGCACAGCAGAGGCTACAGGAAGCAGACGTCATCGTGGTAGACGGACTTGTCGCCCCCGAGATCCTGGAGCACGCCCGCCGTGATGCGAAACGCATCCGTGTAGGTAAGGCCGGCTATGGTGCAGCTGTCGCGCAGTCCGAAATCAACCAGATCCTCATTCGCGAAGCCCGCCAAGGCCGACATGTTGTGCGGCTCAAGGGGGGCGATCCGTTTATTTTTGGCCGAGCCGTCGAGGAAATGACCGCGCTCCGTGCGGCAGGCATCCCGGTCGAGATCGTGCCTGGCATCACGGCGGCGCATGCCTGCGCAGCAAGCGTCGAGCTGCCGCTGACACAGCGCGAGCGCATCCGTCAGTTCTCGGTCATAGCGGGAGCCACCGCCGAAGGCTTGCCGGACCTCGACTGGTCGGCGCTGGCGCGCCCCGGACAGGCGTTTGCCATCTACATGGGTGTGCACAATGCGCCAGCGCTGACCGAACACCTCCTCGCCCACGGCGCCGATCCGACAACAAGCGTCGTCATCGTCGAGAATGGAACACGGGCCAACGAGCGCGCCATCGAAACACGCCTTGCTGATCTGCCGGTGGCGATTTCGGCGAAATTGATCCGAGGGCCTTCGATCATTTTCGTCGGACTGAGTTGGGATGCGGCCAATCTCACGCGGCCTTCGCGGGTGGAGGTTTTCGAACGCGAAGAGGCCGAAAGCGAGAATCAGCGGAAGCAAACACCCGAGGATATTGCCGCCTCCCTCTACTGGGTCGCGGGCTGACGAACGCTAGGCCTCCAGTTATCGATCGCATTCCTCGCGGAGAGAATAATGTCGAACGTCGCTCTGGTGCCGAGCTTCGCCCCGTTCTCGCGAGAAGACATCGCGGCGCTCAACACCATCGTGAGCAAATCGAGCCGCGAGCAGCGCGCATGGCTTTCGGGCTTTCTCGCAGGGCTAGATGCGGCAGCCAATGCCGCGGCCCAACCCGCACCTGCTGCCCCGCCGCGCGCCAAGGTACCGCTCACGATTCTCTATGCGAGCGAATCGGGAAATGCGGAAGGCCTCGCTCTCGCGGCGAAATCGGCAGCGGCCAAGCAGGGGTTCGACGCTCGTGTCCACGACATGGCGGACGTCGATCTCTCGGTGCTCACCAAGGCGAAAAACGTCCTCATCTACGCCGCAACGTGGGGCGAAGGCGACCCGCCGCAGCGTGCGATGGCCTTCTATTCCGCGCTAATGGATGAAAGCGCCCCTCGGCTGGACGGCGTGCGCTATGCCGTGCTCGGCCTTGGCGACACCGCTTACGTCAATTTCTGCGAAACGGCCAAACGCATCGATGCTCGGCTCGAAGCGCTCGGGGCCGTGCGTGTTGCGGAGCGCGCTGATCTCGACACCGACTTCGCCCGCCACGCACCGGATTGGACCGCCCGAACACTCGCCCAATTCAAGCCCGCGGACGCCGCGCCTACCGGAACCATCGTGCATGTGGACTTCGGCCACGGTCAGCTGGCGGATGTTGCCGCGGCTCCGGCGTTTACGGCCGAACGGCCGCTCGAGGCCGAGATCACGGCGCTTATCAACCTCAACGGCACCGGCTCG
This sequence comes from uncultured Pseudomonadota bacterium, assembly GCA_963786775.1. Lineage (GTDB taxonomy): Bacteria > Pseudomonadota > Alphaproteobacteria > Rhizobiales > Hyphomicrobiaceae > ZC4RG25. The sequence goes on from CAWBAM010000020.1 coordinate 41,926, forward strand.
ACGCGCGAGACATGGCACGTGGAGCTGGCGACGGAAGTTGCGGGGTTCAGCTATCAGCCTGGTGACGCTATCGGTATCGTGCCAGAAAATGATCCCGAGCTCGTCGCTCGCGTGCTCGATGTGACGGGGCTCGGCGGGAACGCGGAACTGGTGGAATACCTCAGGACCGAAGCCGACATCACCACGCTTTCTCGGCCTTTGGTCGAAAAATACGCCAAGCTCACCGGCCGCAGCGATGTCGCGGCGCTGGCAGCGGATACCAACGCATTTCTCGCCTTCGCCTCCGACCGTCAGCTCATCGACCTGCTCGCGGCCTACCCCGAAAAACTCTCGGCCGATCAGCTCAAAAGCCTGCTCCGTCCACTGCCGCCGCGCCTTTATTCAGTGGCATCGAGCCCTGCGGCGCATCTCGACGAAACGCATTTGCTCATTGGCGCCGTGCGCTGGCAGTCGCATGGCATGGACCGGCGTGGTGTCGCGTCGACATTTGTGGCCGATCGGCGAAAGCCGGGAGATACGCTTAAAATCTACGTAAAGCCCAATCGCCATTTTCGACTCCCCGAGGATAGCAGTCAACCAATCATCATGATTGGCGCGGGCACCGGTATTGCGCCTTTCCGCAGCTTCGTCGCAGAGCGGGCCGTGGTAGGCGCCACCGGCAAGAGTTGGCTTTTCTTCGGTGAGCGGAATTTCACTTACGATTTTCTCTATCAGCTCGAATGGCAGGAGCACTTAGCCAACAGGACGCTTACGCGGATCGACGTGGCCTTCTCCCGCGATCAACCTGAGAAGATTTACGTCCAACACCGTCTTTGGGAGCGGCGCGAAGAGGTCCGCCGCTGGATCGCCGATGGCGCGCATATTTACGTCTGCGGCGACGAGAAGAAACTCGGCCGCGACGTCGATGCCATGCTCACGCGCATTCTTTCGGAGCCCAAGGGCGGCGATCCCGAAGCTGGCAAAGCAGAGCTCACCGCCCTCGCCAAGGCTGGGCGCTACCAGCGCGACGTCTACTGACGACTAAGTGACAGCGAGAAATCTGCGCCATGACTGATTTCCAGAATGACAGACGCTCGAAGAACGAGCACATCAAGGAAAGCAGCCGCTATTTGCGGGGAACGCTTGCCGAAGGTCTCTCAGAGGCTGTAACAGGCGCGATTTCCGACGACGACGCGCAGCTCGTCAAATTTCACGGCTCCTATTTGCAGGACAATCGCGATCTCCGCCCGGAGCGTGCGAAAAAGAAGCTCGAAAAGGCCTACATGTTCATGATCCGCGTGCGCGTGCCGGGAGGACTTAGCAACGGCAGCCCAGTGGATAGCCATGGACGACATCGCCTCGACTTACGCAAACGGTACGCTGCGGCTGACGACACGGCAGGCATTCCAGTTCCACGGTGTCATCAAGTCGAACATGAAGCGGACGATGCAGGCGATCAATCAGAGCCTGCTCGACACGCTCGCCGCTTGCGGTGACGTGAACCGCAACGTCATGTCAACGGCCAACCCGTATCTCTCGGATGTGCATAAGGCCGCTTACGATCTCGCTGGCGCAATCAGCAACCATCTGCTGCCGCGCACGCGGGCATACCACGAGATCTGGCTCGACGGCGAGAAAGTCGAGATCAAAGAAGGCGAAGCGGCACCGGATGAGGAGCCGATTTACGGCCGTCATTATCTGCCGCGCAAATTCAAAACCGTTGTCGCCGTTCCGCCAGATAATGACGTCGACGTTTTCGCACACGATCTCGGATTTATCGCGATTATCGAAGATGGCCGCCTTGCCGGCTGGAATGTAACTGTCGGCGGCGGCATGGGCATGACCCACGGCGAGCCCGACACCTTCCCACGCACCGCCGATGTGCTCGGTTTCTGCTTACCGGAGCAAGCCGTCGATGTGGCTGAAAAGGTTGTGACTGTTCAGCGCGACTGGGGCAATCGCGAATCGCGCAAGCACGCACGCCTCAAATACACCATTGAGACCCACGGACTCGAAGCCTTCCGCGCCGAGGTGGAGGCGCGGCTCGGCTATCGTCTTGGCGAACCGCGGCCGTTCACGTTTACCCACACCGGCGACAAAATCGGCTGGCGCAGGGGCGCCGACAAGCGCTGGCATTTGACGCTCTACATCGAGAATGGCCGCATCAAGGACGTGCCCGGAGCGACGCTGAAGAGCGCGCTGCGCGAGATCGCGGAGACACAGAAGGTCGATTTCATTCTGACGCCGAACCAGAAATCTTATTCTGGCGCGCGCTACTGCCAAGGCGAAAATCGGCGATCGATGCGATCCTCGCCAAACATGGCGTCGCACCTGGTAAACTCTCAGGCCTTCGACGGAATGCGATGGCCTGCGTCGCGCTTCCGACTTGCGGTCTGGCGCTGGCCGAAAGCGAGCGGTATCTGCCGCGTCTTGTGAGCCGGCTTGAGGAGAGCCTGGAGCGCGCGGGTTTGCGCGACGACGACATCGTCATCCGCATGACCGGCTGCCCGAACGGCTGCGCCCGGCCTTATCTCGCCGAAATTGGCCTCGTCGGCCGCGGTCCTGACACTTATAATCTCTACCTCGGCGCCGCTTTCGACGGCACGCGGCTCAACAAGCTCTACGCGCAGGATGTTCGGGAGGCGGAGATCATCGCGCTGCTCGATCCCCTATTCGCCCGCTACGCGAAGGAACGCACCAATGGCGAGCGCTTCGGCGATTTCCTCATCCGCGCCGGCGTCATCGCGCCGACGCGCGCCGGACGCGAGTTTCATGAGAACGTAACTCTGGCTGCACCTTGAAGAGAAATATCGAGGCAAGGACTTTACTGCCTCGAGGGGCTATTCACTCGGTGCAGCTCGGGCAGGAAATCGCAGGGAAGGCTGGCGCACCCAAGAGGATTTGAACCTCTGACCTCTGCCTTCGGAGGGCAGCGCTCTATCCAGCTGAGCTATGGGTGCGTGAGGCCGGAACGATAGCGGATCTGGCCTGATCGGGCAATCGCCGGATCACAGCAGGTCGGGACAGGTCTCTGCCCTAGCAACCGCCTCTCACTTCCGATGCACGGAGGCGCTGTGCTCGTCAACTGTCGTCGTATGCGTCACATAGTGTCGATCAATAGCGATGGCAATTCGGAGCCAATAGCCGAGCCAGAGGCTGAACTCTCCTCCACGACTCCCTGCGCATCAGGCCTAGACCAGGCTCACGTCCTCGAGCGGGGCAGTTGAGCTGGCACAATCCACCGGAAAATACTCCAAACTTCCCGCCAAACTGCCGCCCGCGACGACGGTTCCGCGCCAGGCTGCTGACCCGACAAACCGGACCGCGTATAGTGCCCGCCATGACGCTAGAACCCGCTTTAGAGTCCGCTCGCCGGATCGCCGAGTGCACCGTTCCCGAGGGAGAGCCGGTGCCCATCGTCAAAGGTAGCCATGTCTACCTGATCGACGGATCCGGCTACATATTCCGCGCCTTCCACGCGTTGCCGCCGCTGACGCGCCCGTCCGACGGTCTGCCCGTCGGTGCCGTCTACGGCTTCTGCAACATGCTGTGGAAGCTGCTTGGCGACAGCAAGCTCTCGGACCGGCCGACACATATCGCCGTCGTGTTCGATACGGCGCGCGACACGTTCCGCACGGCCATCTACGAAGCCTACAAGACGAACCGGCCGCCCCCACCCGAGGAGCTCGTCCCGCAATTCGGGCTGATCCGCCGCGCAGTCAAAGCCTTCAACGTCGCCTGCATCGAGCAGGACGGCTACGAGGCCGACGACCTGATCGCCACGTACGCATGCGACGCTATCAGGAAAGGTGGCGACGTTACGATCGTGTCCTCGGACAAGGACTTGATGCAGCTCATCCAGCCCGGCATCGTGATGCTGGATACGATGAAGAACAAGCGCATCGGCCGCGAGGAGGTGCTGGAGCGGTTCGGCGTCGAGCCGGAGCTGGTGGTGGATGTGCAGGCGCTCTCGGGCGACGCGACCGACAACGTGCCTGGCGTGCCCGGCATTGGCGTGAAAACGGCTGCCGAGCTGATCCGAGAGTACGGCGATCTCGACACGCTGCTCGAGCGCGCGGGTGAGATCAAGCAACCGAAGCGGCGCGAGCGGCTGATCGAGTTTGCGGAGCAAGCACGGATCTCGCGGGAGCTGGTCCGCTTGAAGTGCGATGTTCCGGTCGAGGTCCCCATCGAGCGGCTTGGCGTGCAGGACCCTGACGCTGATGCCCTGCTCAGCTTCCTCCGCGAGATGGAGTTCAACACGCTGACGCGGCGCATCGCTGAAAAGCTCGGGGTCGAGCTGCCGCCGATGCCGGAGAAACCCGCGGCGACCCGGCGGCCCGCGGAAAAAGCAGCGTCGCCCTCACCTGCTCCCGGCAAGAAGGTGGAAACCGGAACGGTAGCCGCTGGTGCCGGCACGCCCGCAGCCGTCGTCGCGTTCGCCGAGGAAGCCTCAGTTACACCCGCCATCGACCGCTCGAAATACGAGACGGTAACGACGCTGGAACGGCTGCAGCAGTGGATCGCGGAAGCGCGTAACGTGGGCCGCTTCAGCATCGACACGGAAACCACATCCCGCGACCCGATGCAGGCGGAGCTGGTCGGTTTCGCGATGGCAATCGCGCCGGGACAGGCCTGCTACGTGCCGCTGGCCCATAGACCCGCTGGCGATAGCTTCGATTTCGGCGACGGAAGCGACCCTGAGCAGCTTTCGCTGAAGGATGCACTGGCGGCCATGAAGCCGGTGCTCGAGGACCCGTCGATTCTCAAGATCGGCCACAACATCAAGTACGACTGGCTGCTGCTCAGCCGGTATGGCATCGAGATCAAGGCGTTCGACGATACCCTGCTGATGTCGTACGCCCTCGATGGCGGACGCAACAATCATGGGCTCGACGAGCTGGCGGCGCGCCATCTGAAGCACTCGACGCTCACGTTCAACAAAGTGATAGAGCACGCGCCGGGGCCGAAGCGGAACGGCAAGACCTTCGCCAACGTGCCGATCGACAAGGCGACGGAGTACGCGGGCGAGGATGCGGACGTGACGCTGCGGCTCTGGATGCGCTTCAAGCCGCGCCTCGTTGCGGAGCGGATGACCACCGTCTACGAAACGCTCGAGCGGCCGCTGGTGCCGGTGATCGCAAGCATGGAGCGCGCGGGCATTCGGGTTGACCGCAACGTGCTCTCGCGGCTGAGTGGCAACTTCTCCCAGACCATCGCGCGACTCGAGGAGGAGGTCTACGAGCTCGCCGGCCACAAGTTCAACCTGGGCTCACCGCGCCAACTCGGCGAGCTGTTGTTCGAGCGGTTGAAGCTGCCGGGTGGCAAGCGCACCAAGTCCGGCCAATGGGAGACGCGCGCCAACCTGCTCGATGACCTCGCGCAGAACGAGGAGCTGCCCGAACAGGCCCGCAAGCTCGTCAACACCATGCTGGAATGGCGCCAGCTGGCTAAGCTCAAGTCCACCTACACGGATGCGCTGCCAACGTACATCCATCCGGAGACGGGACGCATCCATACCTGTTACTCGCTGGCTGCAACGACGACGGGACGGCTCGCCTCGAGCGACCCCAACCTCCAGAACATCCCCGTTCGCACGAAGGAAGGGCGCGCGATCCGTACGGCCTTCGTCGCCGAGCCGGGCATGCTGTTGGTTTCTGCCGACTACAGCCAAATCGAGTTGCGCGTGCTGGCGCACATCGCGGACATTCCCGCGCTCAAGCAGGCTTTCGCGGACGGGCTCGACATTCACGCGATGACGGCCTCCGAGATGTTCGGCGTGCCGATCAAGGATATGCCTGCGGAAGTTCGGCGCCGGGCGAAGGCCATCAATTTCGGAATCATCTACGGCATCTCGGCCTTCGGGCTCGCGAACCAGCTCGGCATTTCGCGCGAGGAGGCGGGCAGCTACATCAAGACGTACTTCGCCCGCTTTCCCGGCATTCGCGATTACATGGAGCGGACGAAGGCCTTCGCGCACGAGAACGGCTACGTCGAGACCATCTTCGGGCGTCGCGTGCATTACCCCGAAATCAACACGCGCAATCCCTCGATGCGCGGCTTCCTGGAGCGTGCAGCCATCAACGCGCCGATCCAGGGCTCTGCGGCCGATATCATTCGGCGCGCGATGATCCGCATGCCTGAAGCCTTGGAGAAGGCCGGACTTACCTCAGCGCGGATGTTGCTGCAGGTTCACGACGAACTGGTGTTCGAAGCCCGAGAGTCGGAGGTTCCGAAGCTCATCGAAACCGTAAAGCACGTCATGGAAAAGAGCCCAGAGCCAGCCGTCGCACTCTCCGTGCCGCTGAAGGTCGATGCGAATGCGGCGGATAATTGGGAGGCCGCACACTAATCCGTGCTGATACTGTCAACTTCGGGATCTCGGCCGATAAGAGCACGACGTAAGAAATCACTCGGTGCCAAACTTGCGCTCCGTTCGCGCGAGGTAAACGTCACGGATGCGTAATTGAACGTGCTCAGGTTGCTCGCAGATCGCCTCCATCATGGCCCGCATTTCGCGGCGTAGGCCATAAACTTGATCCAATAGGGAAAGGACGACGGGCACGGCGTCCTCATTCACGTTCATATCCTGACGAAGTTGGCAAAGAAGCCGGGTGCGTGCGACGTCCATCTCATCGAAAACGGGCCCGTCCTCGCCCTGCGCCGGAACGATCCAGCCGCGGCTGAACCCACACCCGCAGCTGTTTGAGGCTGATCGTGCCCACCGCCTCCACAACCTGTTCTTCCGTCAGCTTCACGACGATGCCCTCCGCAATTCTTTCCGCGGATCGTAGGGGTGCTTTTCGCCCCACTGCTTCATGAACGCCTCGAGCTCAGGGTCGATCGTCTCAGGCAAAGCAACCTTGATTATGACGTGCTGATCGCCAGCAGTTCCCCGCGCGGGCTTCACGCCCTTGCCTCTCAGGCGCAACACCTTGCCCGTTGTGGAGCCCTTCGGAACGGTCAGCGAAACGCGGCCCGAGATCGTCGGCACCTCGACCTTGGCGCCGAGCACGGCTTCATAAAGGGTCAGGGGCAAATCGATCTCGATGTCGTTGCCCTTGCGGCGGAATACCGGATGCGGCCGAACAGAAATTTCGATCAGGGCGTCGCCAGGCGGACCGCCGTTGAAGCCAGGCGAGCCCTTACCCTTCAGCCGCAAAACGGTGCCATCCTGGACACCGGCAGGAATGGTGACGTCGAGAGTGGCGCCGTCAGGGAGCGTCAGACGACGCTGGGCGCCGTTGACGGCGTCCAGAAAGTCGATTTCCAGGTGGTAGCGGCGATCCTGTCCGCGGATTCGGATCCCTGCCCTTCCACCCGCCGCGCTACGCCGCCCGAACAGCTCCGAGAAAAGGTCCGAAATGTCCTCGAAGTCGCCGAAGCCGGCCGTAGACGTGTACCGGCCGGCTTGATCCGCATCTGCGTACTGGCGGTAGAAGCGGTACTGTGGGCGTTCCGCCCCGGTCGCATCGATCTCGCCGCGATCATACCGCGCCCGCTTCTCGGGGTCGCCGAGGATCGAATAGGCTGCCGATAGCTCCTGGAATTGCCGCTCTGCGTCCTTGTCGCCGGGATGCAGATCAGGATGCAGCTCCTTCGCCCGCTTGCGATACGCTTTCCTGATCTCCTCCTGCGTAGCATCGCGCGAGACGCCGAGGACCTGATAAAGATCCTCATTCACCGGCAGCCTCCACCAGCGTCGCGCCGGAGTCGAATGTGCATCGAGCGCCTGACCGTCGGGCCGGGCCTTGATCAGGTCGCGAGCGAGCGCCTTCAAGTCCGTCTCGCTCAGGGTTTCCCTGGCGAGCAACTCGCGAGCGCCGCGCTCAAGAATCTCGCGGTTTCGCTCGAGAATCGACATGGTCCGGTCGAAGACCCTGTCGACAACCCGCTTCACCGCAGCATCGATCTTCTCTGCTGTTGCCTCGCTGTACCGGCGCTCGACATTGGGGTAGCTGACCTCGCCCAGGAAACCGGGTCGACGGTCGTCATAGCTGACGAAGCCGAGCTCCTCGTCCATGCCGTATCGCACCACCATGGAGCGAGCGATATCCGTGGCCTTGGCAAGGTCATCCGCGGCGCCTGTCGAGAGATGGCCAAAGACAAGCCACTCTGCGGCCCGTCCACCCAGGAGGACAGCGATCTTGTCCTCCAGCTCTTCGCGCGTCATGAGGTAGCGATCCTCGGTCGGGCGCTGAATGGTGTAGCCGAGCGCACCGACTCCGCGCGGGATGATCGAGACCTTGTGCACCTCGTCGACGCCGGGGAGGGCCATTGAGACGAGCGCATGGCCCATCTCGTGATAGGCGACGATCTCCCGCTCTTTCGGGTTCATCAGCCGGTTGGTCTTCTCGAGCCCGGCGACGATGCGCTCGATGGCGCGCGTGAAATCATCCATGCTGACCGCATCAGCTTTGCGGCGGGTGGCTATCAGCGCGGCCTCGTTCACCAACGTGGCAAGGTCGGCGCCACTGAAGCCTGTGGTGAGCGCCGCAATCTTTTCGGGGTCGACGTCAGGCGCTGTCCGAATCTTTTTCAGGTGAACGTTCAGGATGGCGATCCGGCCCGTCTTGTCGGGACGATCAACGAGGATCTGGCGATCGAAGCGGCCGGCGCGCAGAAGGGCGGGATCAAGGATTTCGGGCCGGTTGGTCGCGGCCAGAAGGACGAGCCCCTTGCTCGGATCGAAACCGTCGAGCTCGGTCAGGAGCTGGTTCAGCGTCTGTTCGCGCTCATCATTGCCGCTCGACCGGGCCAACGGCTCCACGGGCGCGGCCCAATGCGTCTAGCTCATCGATGAAGATGATCGCTGGCGCTTTCGCGCGAGCCTGCTCGAAGAGGTCACGGACGCGCGCGGCGCCGACGCCGACGAACATCTCGACGAACTCCGAGCCCGAAATCGAGAAGAAGGGAACTCCCGCCTCGCCGGCCACCGCCCGCGCAAGCAGTGTCTTGCCGGTGCCCGGCGGGCCAACCAGGAGAATGCCTTTCGGGACGCGGGCGCCGAGCCGGCCATACTCCTGGGGATTCTTAAGAAACTCGACGACCTCCTGCAGCTCTTGCTTGGCCTCGTCGACCCCGGCTACGTCGTTGAAGGTCACCTTGGTGTCCGTCTCGACATAGATCTTGGCCTTGCTCTTGCCGATCGACATGAGGCCGCCGCCGAAGCCGTGCTTCTCGACGAGTCCGGCGAACGACGAACATCCACAGCGCAAAGAAGACGAGGACCGGCACGATCCAGGAGAGGAGCGTGCTCAGCCACGTGTTCTCGATGGCACCTGTGAACTCGATGCCCTTGCCGCGAAGGCGATCAGCCAACCTGGGGTCCACGGGCGTGGTGACGAACTGCGTCTTCCCGTTCTGAGGCTGGGTGAAGTTCCCTCGGATGTAGTCCTCACCGACCACCACGTCCCGAACCAGCCCCTGATCGAGATATTGCTCGAAACGGCTGTAGGGGATCGGCTCGATGGTCTGCATCTGCACCCAAAGGTCTCGCAGCAGAACCACGCCGATGAGCGCCAAAACGACGTAAATAAGATTAATTTGGGTCTTTCGCTCCATGGCGCTCCATCCGCAGCTTCATCACATACGAAACGGACTCGAAGCCTGATTTAAGAGGCGGACGACGCCGTTCAACATCCAGCGAAACGAGTGACTCGCACTTGACCGATCGCAAAGCGAAACCAGATCGGCAGCTGATGCATTGTCGCGGGAATCTACCGAGATGAGCAGGCCCAGGAAGCTGCTGTGAAGTCAGCCTTTCGATGATCAGCAGCTATGATTACCGGCCTTGAACCGGAGGATGGGTACGATGATCAGATTGCTAGGTGTCGCGCTTTTCATCGTCGCAACGGCCCTAAGCGGTCCCAGCACTGCCCAGGTGGGCGCATCCGTGGACGAACGCGGAGTTTTGACGATCGCACCGCTGCTTGAAAGGGTGACTCCAGCGGTGGTCAACATATCGGTGGTTTCCGAGCGTCCAATAGAAACCAACCCGCTTTTCCAAGATCCATTTTTCCGGCGCTTTTTCGATCTTCCAGAGCTGCCTCGTAGTAGGCCACAGTTGAGCGCCGGATCGGGCGTCATTGTCGATGCCCAGAATGGTTATGTGCTCACTAACCATCACGTTATCAGGGACGGAAAAGAGATCATCGTTACGCTGAAGGATGGCCGGAAGCTTGATGCCGAGCTGGTCGGTAGCGATGCGGCGACCGACATCGCGCTGTTGAAAATCAAAGCGGACAATCTGACCGCAATGCCGCTCGGAGATTCCGACCAACTGAAGGTCGGGGATTTCGTCGTTGCCGTCGGCAACCCATTCGGCCTCGGGCAGACAGTGACATCTGGCATTATCAGCGCGCTTGGTCGAGGCGGCATTAATGTCGAAGGCTACGAAGATTTCATTCAAACTGATGCGCCCATTAATCCCGGAAATTCGGGCGGTGCACTGCTGACTTTGGATGGAAAGCTCATCGGCATTAACACCGCCATCCTGACCCCCGTCGGAGGCAATATCGGAATTGGGTTCGCGGTTCCGATCAACATGGCGCGCGCCGTCATGGAGCAGCTCATCGAGCACGGGGAGGTTCGGCGCGGGCGCCTGGGCATCATGATCCAAGATCTCACGCCCGATCTGGCCCAGGCTCTCGGATTGTCCCGGAGCGCTGGCGCGCTGGTCGCGCGTGTCGAGGAAGGCACGCCTGCCGAACGCGCAGGCATCAGGTCAGGCGACGTCGTCATTGCCGTCAACGGGCGCCCGGTTTCCAGCTCGCGCGATCTCCGCAATGCCATCGGCTTGATGCGCACAGGCACAAAAGTGGAGCTCACCATCCTGCGCGATGGCAAAGAAGAAACTGTCACAGCTGTCCTGGATGAGAGCCAGGAAACGCCGGATAGGGTGAGAGCCAGTCGTGTGCTGGCAGGCGCCGAGCTCGAGGACCTTCGTCCCGGAATGAGCGGCTATGGCAGAGTTGAAGGGGTAGCCGTCCGGCGCGTTGCTCCAGGTAGCCCGGCCGCACGCATCGGATTACGGTCGGGGGACGTCATCCTGGCCGTCAATCGAGAGGCCGTGAAATCCGTCGCGGAGCTTCAGCGCGCGATCGAGAAGGCGGGGCCGGTTGTTGCCCTGAGAGTGTACCGCGATGGTGCGGAGCTGTACTTGGTGGCGCGATAGCCCGTAAGGGTCATCCCGCGCCACCAGCTATCGGCACTGACACAGCGATCCGGCCCTATGGCAACACCCCGATCAGCCACCACCAAAGGCCGTTCAGCGGGATGATGAGCACCCACGTCAGCAGGGCCAAGATAACCATGAACGGGATCGCGGCCCGCTGACTGACCCGCCCCATCGCGAGGCCAACCACGATCGGAGATGCGATGTACGGGAAGAACATCGCAGACATTCCGGGCGCTAGTGCCATCACGGCCGTTTCGAGTGGCAAGCCGGTGGCGGCGCTGACCTCGGCTGCGGTGGCTGCGGCGATCGGAATGCCGCCGCCGAACGTTGCGAGTGTGGCGATCACCGACGAAAGATAGGCCATCGCGAAATAGCCGTAGAACGGCGACCGCCCTTCGACCCCGGCGAGCTGCGCCAGTGCGTTGGATACCAGCTCGCCTGCTCCCGAACTCCGTCATCACCGCGGCGAGGCTCAACACCGTGCCGACCCAGACGATGATGAGCAGGCGCTGCGGGTTGACGAGCTCCCGCGGAGGCAGGACCCCGATGCCAGGCACGACGCAAAGCGCACCGGCTGCCAGCGCCACCCACCCGGGCTTGATTCCGTGCCAGAAGTCGGTTGCCCAGAGAAGGATCGCAGCTGCGAGGATAACGCCAACGCGTTTCGCCTCAGGGCCAAGCCGGTCGTCTCGCATCTCACCGTTCGGGCGCGGAGCGGGGCCGGGTACATCCACACGAGAAGACGCCAGACGAGCAATCCCTTGGCGAGGCCCAGGACCGGCGCGCACAAAAGCAGGTAGTGCATGTAGCTGACGTCGAGGCCGTACAGCGTTTCGCCGGCACCGATGATCATCATGTTGAGGAGGTTGCCGGGGAGCACGCCCTGGCCCACGGCAAAATTCCCCACGACCGCGATCAGCACGAGGCCGACATGGCCGTTGGAGCCCAGTCGATAGCCGGCGTCATCGGCCAGCGCGAGAACGACGGGAATTGTAATTGCCAGCCGACCGATATTCGAGGGCACGAGAAATGTCAGCAACGTCGAGCCGGCAATGACACCGAGCACCAGGGCTGAAAATGAGCTGCGAAATCTTCCGAGAAATCTTCGGGCAATGAACCGGCCGAAGCCGGTACGCTCAGCAGCGGCCCCGATCATCAGGCCACCGAACACCAACCACAGCGAGCTCGAAAGGAAGCCTGAAATCGCGCTCGCGGGAGCTGCCGCCCCCGTCACGATGACCAAACCGATGAAAATTGCAGCTGCTAGAGGTGGTGGAATCGCAAGGGTCGCCCACAGAACGACCGTCATGGAAATCAGGCCGAGCGCCACCATCGCCTTTTGAGCAACGCCTTGCGGCGCAGGCGTTAGAGCGATTCCTGCGGCGAGCATGACCGCCAACAAGACGACCGCCGCCCGCCAGAGTGCAAGCTCGTATCCAAAGAGAACAAGCCGAGGGCGCTGTTTCGGTGTTGGTTTTTCCAGCTCGCCCGTCCTCATCTCGCGTGTGCCCCAGCTCCAAACACCGCGGTGAGGCAATCAGGGTCACGCATTTCGCGTCAAGGCCAGGAATGCCTAGCTGCTATGCGATCGATGCTTGGCTTGACGATACCGCTCGAGATCCTCGGGCGTATCGATGTCCAGGGCGGCGCCTTGGTCCTGCCAGGGCAGGTATTCGATTTCCTTATTGAGATCCGCCAGTAGCGTTCTCCCGCCCGCTGGCCCTTTGAGACGAGCCAAATCAGGGAAATAGCGGCGCGGCCACAGTACGGGATTACCTGGTCGTTCTCCGGACAGCATCGGGCGAATGATGCGGCTTGAGCCGGTGGCCTCGAACGCAGCGATTAGTGCGTTGATGAGATCCGTCGAGACACCCGGCATGTCTCCCGGGCAAATCAGGACACCGGTGCAATCGTCCCCCAACGCGCTAATCCCGACGGCTACCGATCCGCCCATGCCGGACAGGTGATCCGGATTGTGCACAAATTGCGCTGGCAGTCCGGTGAGTGCAGCCTCGATGACTTCCGGCTCCGGGCCCGTCACGACGACCAGCTCCGAAGCCCGGCTAGACACGAAGGCGGCGGCGGACCAATAAATCAGCGGTCGACCATCTACATCTGCCAACAGTTTATTGCCCCCGCCAAACCGCCGCGATGAGCCAGCCGCCAACAGCAGGGCTGCTACGCGGCTCTTGTCAGGCGCTGGCTGCATACTGAGCTTCGGCGCGTTGGTTCTTGCGCTCGGCTTTCGGTCCCCGCACCGCAAGGATCACCTCGGCCATAATCGCCGTGGCAATTTCGGCCGGCGTCTGCGCGCCGATATCGAGGCCAATCGGGTTCTTGATGCGGCCGATCTCCTCCTCGCTCAGTCCGGCCTCCATCAGACGCTGGCGGCGCTTGGCATGGTTACGGCTGCTTCCCAGCGCGCCGATGTAGAGACAGTTCGACTTGACCGCGATTTTGAGCGCCTCGTCGTCGATATGGCTCACGTGGGCCACGACCACGACGGCCGTGTAGGGGTCTAGGCCGACTTGAGGAAGCGCATCCTGCGGCCATTCCGCCCGGAGTGTTACGCCTGGAAAACGCTCGGGCAACGCAAAGGCCGTCCGCGGGTCGATGACGATGATCTCGTAACCCGTGAGCCGCGCCAGTTCGCACAGGACTTGAGCGATGTGCGTCGCACCAATGACCACGATGCGCGCAGGCGGCAGCATCGCGTGCAGGAAAACCTCGCCTTCGTCCGGTGTCTTGATCAGCTTGCTTTCGCCGGACCGCAATCGGCTGGCGACTTCCGACGGGATATTTGGCGTTGTTTTCTCAAAGATGGTGCGCTGTCCGTCGGACAAGCGGGTGCGCACGAGGATGCCTTCGCGTCGGCCGTCGGCAGCGAGCGCTTTCTCCAGGAACTCAAGACCGCCTCCCGAGCGATCCAGCCGCTCCACGAACACCCTCACCTGCCCGCCGCAAGGCAGCCCGACGCGCCATGCCGTCTCGTCGGCAACGCCAAACTCCAGCGTCCTTGGGCGGCCATCGTTCAGAACTTCCTCCGCTTCCGTGATCACCTCGCCTTCGATGCAGCCGCCCGAAACGGAGCCTTCGAAGCTCCCATCCGCGGCTATGGCGAGCTGTCCTCCGACCGGGACGGGCGCCGAGCCCCAGGTATCGATCACGGTCGCCAGCGCGACCCGCCCGTCTCGCTCCAGCCAATCGCGCGCCGCGCGCAGCACGCCGACACGAGCCGCAGCGGAATGAACCTGTCCCGGATCCGACATTTTCTGCTCCCGCCGGTTGCAACGTTTCTTGTAACCGAACATGCCCCCGACGGGAGCTGAGTGGCAAGGTGTCACTACAGCACTGTCCGTGAATGTACACCGCCCGGGAATCCTCCTGAGCCGTTGATACGGCCCGCGCTTAAGACAACTCGAAACTTGAGCTCGTTAAGCTTCTGATAAGCCTGGACGCATCAGCGCCTCGACGCTGCCGCACGAATCGGATCAGGTTCAACTTATGGGTGAATCTGAACGCCGATACCTTGTCCGCAGCTTGGGAGCGCTTTCGCTGGCCGGTCTGCTCGCGCTCGTGCTCTCAACCATCTCCCCGGTCGATTTCTCGCGGGCAGCTGCTCCGGATCGTCACAATGAAAGCGTTGAAGGCCGGGCCTACGTCATCGATGGCGATACGATCGAAATTTTGGGCACCCGCGTGCGCCTGGAAGGGATAGACGCACCCGAGGCTGGCCAGCAGTGCTTTCGGGCTGAAGGCCCATCCTGGAATTGCGGGATGGTTGCGGCACGAGTCCTCGCTGAGCTGGTTGCCGACGAGAACGTCCGATGTGAAGGCTCCGAGCGCGACAGATACGATCGGCTGATCGCCGTTTGCTGGGTCGGATCTCTGGAAATCAACGCGGAGATGGTGCGGCGCGGCCTTGCCTGGGCATTTGTGCGCTATTCAAAACGGCTGCTGAATGAAGAGCACGAAGCGCGCAACAGGCGCCTAGGGATCTGGCAGGCCGAGAACGAGCCCGCCTGGAATTTCCGTGCCAAGCGATGGGCTCAGGCTGAAGCGCATGCACCGGGTGGCTGTGCCATTAAGGGCAACATTTCGCGCCAGGGCCGGATTTATCACCTGCCCGGAAGTGCGTACTACGACGCGGTCGACATTGATCAATCGCGAGGAGAGCGTTGGTTCTGCACGGAAAGCGAAGCAATTGCGGCTGGCTGGCGACCGGCGCTGACGAATTGAAAACGACTGGACTTAGTTGGAGCGGCCGCCAATTCGATCTGTTTACGCATGCACCGTAGAGGTGGAGAGCAATCCCTGGCGTATCGTTTGCAGGCAGTAGGGTTTAGCTACGAGGGGAATTGAGCGCAGCGCAGGTGGGACATCCACCTCGTTGCCGTACCCGGTCGCGAAGATCAGAGGAACGCCAAGCCGCTGGAGCTCGAAGGCGACCGGAAATGACGTGCTGCATCCTAGGTTGACATCGAGAATGGCAATGTCCGGCCGTTCCATCTTGATCGACCGCAGCGCATCCTCGACTGATCCACAGAGACGAACCGCTGCGGCCCCATGCTCGAGGAGGAGCGTTTCCAAATCCAGTGCGATCAGGAGCTGATCCTCGACAACGAGGACAGATCGGTCTTTCAGCGGGTCGGCCGCCGCCCCATTCGACCAATCCTCCATGGCATGCCGGCTTGCGATGTAGCGGGCCGGAATGATGATCCGTGCGCCACAATCCGACATCTCGCAATGGATCATACCAGCATTGGATTGCTCGAACCCAAGCCGCTGCTTCGAGCCGATTGCCTCCGTGTGCGCCGTACCGCTTGTGCTGTGTGTTGATGGGATACTGAACTCCACCACGCATTGGCCCTGGCGATCACAGGACCAAACGACATCAAAGGCGATCGCGGCCCGCGGATAGATCCTCGCCGTCGATGAGACGATATCCCCAAGGATCGACGACAGCACCGCGAGGGCCCGAGCATCTATCGATACGGTTGGTCCGCCAAAGACGTGCAAGTCACACCTGTCTTGTCGGCCGATTTCGGAGCGGATGAACGTCTCCAGATCTACTGCGGCGGAAATCATGCGATCGATCGCCCTGGCTGGAGTGGTGCCGACCTGATCTCAACGAACCCGATCATGCGGTCACACTTTCGCGAGGAACACCTAGCACGGTAGGCCGAGGTGCGGAAGTTAGCAGGCGCAACATCAGCCTACAATCACACAAACGAAGTTCGCTGCCAGGCGACCCCGGCAAGCAGCAGGTCCGGCCCCGCTCCGTCCCTGCTGCTCTCGCCCTCAGTCCGGTAGTACTCTACCGAACATTTGCCAAGCTTCTTTATGGAAGTCGGCGTGCGGACGATGCCTCGGAGCACGCCCTGGTGCAAGATGGCAACGCGGCCATGCTGATTTTTTCTGGGCACGCGACAGGAGCGGCTTGAGCGCCATGCTCAATGACTAAGATTTCGAGGAGAAGCCGTATTCTTGCCTTAAATTATCTTCTGCGAACAAAATCAATTAACTGAGAACAGGACAAACTTCATATTCTCGTCACATTCCCTCAGCTAGCGACAGCTTGAACCAACTATCCACAGATTTCCAACACCATTCTCTCGCCGAATAAGTTGCTCTTTCGCCACAGCGCGAACCACAACTATAGCTTGAGCGCAACAGTTATCCCCACAACCATAGATTATGGCAACAGCTGACCCAGCCGTCATGCAGGGTCCACTCGGGGCTCTGGCAAGAACGAAGCGGTGCCCAACCTGCTCGTTTTATGCGGCGTTTTGGACACTTCCGCAGCCGGTGAGGCCGGAACCGGTCCAATAGCGGATGGTTATGGCCGGGTGCATATCCACGGCTAATGGAGATGTGACGGATGCTGGTGTTCCAAGTCCTGCGTTCTGGGGCGTTTGTCGTGGCACTCGCAGTCGCTTCAGCGACCACTGCCAGCGCCCACAGCTGGTATCCGATTGAGTGCTGCAGTGGCCGGGATTGCATGAAGGTGGACCGCGTTGAGCGGACTCCCGACGGCGGCATGCTTTTGATCACCGGCAACATCCAAGTTCAGGTGCCGAAAGGCTTCACGCAACGACCATCCCGCGACAATGACACGCACGTCTGCGTTCGGGAGAACGGCGACGGCAGCTACGCTCCGCGATGTGTATTCATTCCAGCTGGCGTTTAGGCGGGGCTAAAGCTAGCCCTGCTGAGAGCAAACCGGTGTGTACCAACGAACCACCTTCGAATCCGATCAAGCATCTGATTTCAGCAGGCTATCCAAGCTTTAGAGCAGAGCAGAGATCATGAAGCGGGCAGGGACAGCCACATTCGGTATGCTAGCGATCCTTGCAGGCGGGGCCACATCTGCGCACGAAATCTCTGCTCAAACCGATCCGAACAAGCCGGCAGCTTTCGATGTAACCCGCGCGCAGGCGACCACAGACGGTCGCCTTACCACCTTCATCATGGAGGTGACCGGCACCGCAGGCTCGCAGAAACCCACTCCCATAGGAAGGCTGCAGGGTGCCAAGGTCGACGCTTACGTTTGGCCGACGCAGCTCGACCCCGGCACGGTCGGATTCGAACCGCGGTCGGGCATCCTGGCGTTAGCCGTCACCGCGCACCCGGACTTCGACGACACGCCGCTGTTCGATGAGAATAACGACGGGATCCTAGACAACGATGGCGCGAACTGGCACTCGCATTGGGTGGTCCTCGGCGAGGACACCGCTTGCGCCGGCGGGCTCAAGGTTCGTGACATTTCACCGGGTCAGGACGCCTTGCCCGCCACAGCACCCATGCTGCCGATCGCGCTCGACAGCCCGGGCATGAGCCCGATCCTGAACGGCAGCCGCGTCCGTCTCACGGTACCTGTAAGGGGCGCCGAGGGCGTGGCGTTCGATGCGGTAACAGCCGAGCTACAGGTCCATCCCAAGGAGGTGGCACCCCGTTCCTCTGCGTGGTCGGGGTCCACAAGACTGCTTCCGGCAACTTGAGCTATCCGGGTCGGATTACGCGAGAGCAGCGTTAGAAACTCACGTAACCACTGACGCCGGAGAGCTTGCCTATTCCGCTGCAACAGCTGCTTCCTTCACCGGCTCGACCCGGGCCGCGCAGAACTTGAACTCCGGAATCTTGCCGAACGGATCGAGCTGCGGGTTCGTCAGCAGATTCGCGGCCGCCTCTGTGAAGCAGAAGGGGATGAACACCATTCCTTCGGCAACGTCGCGGTCGGCACGCGCCTTGAGAACAACTTGGCCACGCCGGGTCGAAACCTTGATGAACTCTCCAGGGCGGATGCCGAGGCGGTTCATCTCTTTCGGGTTCAGACCAGCGATTGCCTCGGGCTCAAGCGCATCGAGCTTGCTCGCCCGGCGCGTCATCGCGCCCGTGTGCCAGTGCTCGAGCAGCCGGCCCGTTGTTAGGACCAGCGGATACTCATCGTCTGGCAACTCGTCAGGAGGCAGAAGATCTGCCGGGACGATCCGGGCGCGTCCCGTAGCGGTCGGGAACGAGGTCGCAAAGATGATCTCGTTGCCCGGCTTGTCAGGCGCGTCGCACGGATAGGTGACGGCGTCCTCGCGGAGCAGCCGCTCCCAGGTGATGTTCTTGAGGGATGGCATCACGCTCGCCATCTCCGTGAACACCTCGGACACGTCGCGGTAGTTCCAGTCGAGGCCGATGCGCTGCGCAATCTCCTGGATGAGCTCCCAATCCTGCCGCGCCTCACCCGGCGGATTGAGCACCGGGCGGCCAATCTGCACCTGACGATTGGTATTGGTGTAAGTGCCCCACTTCTCCGCATGCGCCGATGCCGGAAGGACGACATCGGCGTGCCAAGCCGTCTCCGTGAGGAAGATGTCCTGCACGACGAGATGCTCGAGGTGCGCGAGCGCTGCGCGGGCATGAGCCACGTCCGGATCGGACATGGCTGGGTTTTCGCCCATGATGTACATGCCCTTGATCTGGTCGTCGTGGATCGCGTGCATGATCTCGACGACCGTCAGGCCGCGCTTCGGATCGAGCGAGCGGCCCCACAGCTCCTCGTACATGCTGCGGATCTTGGCGTCCTCCACGGACTTGTAGTCCGGGAACACCATCGGAATGAGACCAGCATCGGACGCGCCCTGCACGTTGTTTTGCCCACGCAGCGGGTGCAGACCCGTTCCCGGTCGGCCGATGTGGCCGGTGACGAGCGCCAGAGCGATCAGGCAGCGGGCATTATCAGTTCCGTGGGTATGCTGCGAAACACCCATGCCCCAGAAGATGATCGAGCGCTCGGACCGCGCGTAGAGCCGCGCCACCTCGCGGATCGTCGCCGCGGGAATACCGCAGACGGGCTCCATCCGCTCCGGCGTGAAGTCCACGATCCGGGCCTTCAGGTCCTCAAAGCCGTCGGTGTGCGCCTGCACGTATTGCACATCCGCCAGCCCCTCCGTGATGATCACGTTGAGCATGGCGTTGAGCAGCGCCACGTCGCGGCCTGGCTTGAATTGCAGGACGTGGCTGGCGTACCGCGCAATACCCTGGCTTTGGCCCCGCGGATCCATGACGATCAGATTGGCCCCGCGTTTGGCGGCATTCTTCAGATAAGTTGCAGCGACAGGGTGGTTCTCCGCCGGCCGCGCGCCGATGACGATGATGCAGTCGGCGTCCTTTGCCGCCGTGAACGGCGCGGTAACCGCACCCGAGTTGAGCCCCTCCATCAGCGCGGCCACGGATGAGGCGTGGCACAGGCGCGTGCAGTGGTCGACGTTGTTGGTGCCGAAGCCCTGGCGGATGAGCTTCTGGAACAGATAGGCTTCTTCATTCGAGCCTTTTGCAGAACCGAAGCCCGCAAGCGCCTTGCCGCCGTCACGCTCCAGAATGCGCCGGAAGCCGGCGGCGGCCTTCTCCAGCGCTTCCTCCCAAGTTGCCTCCCGGAACACGTCCCAAGGGTTCTGCGGGTCGACAACGATGTCACCGCGCTTGGGTGCGTCTTCGCGGCGGATCAGCGGCTTCTTCAGCCGGTCAGGGTGATGGATGTAATCGAAGCCGAAGCGCCCTTTGACACAGAGCCGATTTTCGTTGGCCGGACCGTTACGACCGTCGACATAGAGAATCCGGTCGCCTTTGACGTGCACCTTGGTCTGGCAGCCAACACCGCAGTACGGACAAACCGTGTCGACGGATTTCTCCTCGAACGCGACGCGCTTGCCCGACGCATCGAGCAGGTTGGCCTCCATCAGCGCGCCGGTCGGGCAGGCCTGCACGCACTCGCCGCACGCGACGCAGGTCGAATCCCCCATGCCCTTGTCGAAGTCGAACACCGGCTTGGAGTCGAAGCCGCGATAGGCCATGCCGATGACATCGTTCATCTGCACCTCGCGGCAGGCGCGCACGCACAGGCCGCACTTGATGCACGCGTCGAGATTGACCGCTATCGCCGCATGTGAGTTGTCCGGCGCCGGCATGTCGGAACGTGGATAGCGGCTCGTGGTCGAGATCCCCATCGCCTCGACCCAATTCCAGAACTTGGAAGCAGGGTCGTGGCTCTCCTCCTTCTTCGGCTGGTCTGCGATGAAGAGCTCGAAGACCATCTCGCGGCTCTTGCGGGCGCGCTCGCTGGCGGTCTTCACCTTCATGCCCGGGGTCGGCTTACGGATGCAGGAGGCGGCAAGCACACGCTCGCCTTCGATCTCCACCATGCAAGCCCGGCAGTTGCCATCGGCCCGGTAGCCCGGCTCCGGGTTCCAGCACAGGTGCGGAATGGTCGTGCCGTATCGCTGCGCGACCTGCCAGATGGTCTCGCCCTCGTTGGCCTCGACGAGCTTGCCGTCGAGCTCGAACGTGATCTTCTCGGTCATATCCAACCCCTGGCCCAACCTGTGCCGCTGTTCGTGCGTTTTGCCCTCGCGCCAATTTGATCTGGCGCATTCACGACGCGCCTAACGCGTCCGACAATCTTGCCCGGGACATTTCCCAGGGAGTGATGACGATGACAGTGCCATCTAGCATAGCCCATGCCGTGCAGCAGACGCAGGAATGGCTGAAAGAGCTGCGCGACAATGGCGGACTTGCGAGCGAGGCGGAGGCCTATGCCGTGCTCCGCGCCGTGCTTCACCAGCTTCGCGACCGCCTGACCCTGGCCGAAGCCGTCGATCTTGGCCAGCAGCTCCCGCTCATCATTCGCGGAATCTACTACGAAGGGCTGGCGGCCGTCTCATGCACCGGAAAAGATCCGCACCAAGCAGAAGTTCCTCGACCAGATCACGCTGCGCCTGCTGCCGCACCAAATTCCGCCGGAGCCGGCTGTCCGCGATGTGTTCGCCCTTTTGGCTCACCACCTCGATCCCGGCGAGATTGCGGACGTGATCGATCAGCTGCCGGCCGAGATCAAGCAGCTGTGGCCCGAAACAGCGCGGACCTTCCGTGCGCGTGCTGGCTGATATCACCAAAGAAAAATGCACTGGACCTATCAATGCCTCTGATGATGACGATGGTGTCCGCTGTCCGAGCCTGAGTACCCGCGCAGTTCTGCGTACCGGTGGCGCTGCTTGGCAGTAAGCAACGGCGCCGTCGCGAGGTGAGCCTTGAGGTGGGCTAGCCGCACCTCGGCCCTTGCAGCCTCGGCTTGTCTTACGAGAGCAGTGATGCGCTCAGGCGTTGCGTCGCCCGATCGAAACGCAGCATCGACTGCGCTCTCAGCCTCCAAATAGCGCACCCCTGCAGCGCGAGCCTCCTCCTTCATTCGAGCGAATATCGCTTCGATGGCTCTGCGCTGTTCATCCGATAGCCCAAGCTCGATCGCAAGCTCCAGAACGTGCAGAGGACCGGGATACCCATTGAGCTCGGCAGGCTTGGCAAAGCCCAGGCCTCTTCCCTCGCGCAGCCCCGAAACCTCCTCCTCGGAAAAGCTGGTGATCGCGCGCTGATGCTGTCCCGCGTAGGGCTGAGGGTGTGCCAATCCGTTTCCGTGTGAAGGAGTTTTGGCGCTGCCTGGCACCGCCACAAGAGCAGTCAAGGCCACCGCCGCACTAATTCCAATTCCTGCAATTCGAAACTTCATCGAACTCAGCCTTTCAGCTCGATCTCGATGAACGCGTACTCGCCTTCGCTCGCGTTGATGACGTTGTGGTGCACGCCAGCTTTACGGAAGTAGGAGACACTCTGCTTCAGATCGGCGTATGTCTCCTCCCCTTCAGGCGAAACCAGCTTCAGCCGTCCATCGGCCGAGGGCACCACGACGTAATCCATCTCGTGCACGTGAAAGCCTGTCTCCGCCCCAGGGGCGAAGCGCCACTCGGTTACGCGTACCCGCTCATTGTCGATCTGCACCGTCGGTACAGCCCGGGGAGCTCCCATCAAAGATCCTCCGGGAAATATTTGAACACTGATCGCAGCGGGTTTGGTGCCGCCTGACCAAGACCACAGATCGAAGCGTCGGCCATGACCTGCGCGAGGTCATCGAGCAGCTCCTTATCCCAGTGCGGCTCGGACATGAGCTTCACCGCCTTCTCCGTGCCATTGCGGCAGGGCGTGCACTGGCCGCAGCTCTCATCCTGGAAGAATTTCATCAGGTTGAGGGCCACCGCCTTCATGTCGTCCTTGTCGGAGAGAATGACGACGGCGTGGCTCCCGACGAAGCAGCCATGCTTCTCAAGCTGGCCGAAATCGAGCGGAATGTCCGCCATCGAAGCCGGCAGGATGCCGCCGGAAGCGCCGCCCGGGAGATAACCCTTGAACGTGTGCCCGTCGGCCATCCCACCGCAAAGCTCAATCAGATCCTGAGCAGTCGAGCCCGCAGGCGCAAGCACCACGCCAGGGTTTTTCACACGTCCGGAAACGGAGTAAGAACGGAAGCCTTTCGCGCCATTCTTGCCCTGTGACGCGAACCATTCCGCGCCTTTGGCGAGAATTTCGGGCACCCAATAAAGCGTCTCGACATTGTTAACGAGCGTCGGCCGCCCAAAGATGCCCACCTGCGCCACATAAGGCGGCCGGTGGCGCGGCAGGCCGCGCTTGCCCTCGATCGACTCGATCATCGCGCACTCTTCGCCGCAGATATAGGCGCCAGCGCCGCGGCGGATGTGCACCTTTGTGTGCGCGTGAGGCCCGCGGCCTCGAGCTTCGGCACCTCTCGGCGCAGGATCTCGAGCACTGCCGGATACTCGTCGCGCATGTAGATGAAAACTTCGGCGGCCTCGACCGCCCAGGCGCCGATCAGCATGCCTTCGAGGAACTGATGCGGGCGGCGTTCCAGATAATGCCGGTCTTTAAATGTCCGGCTCGCCTTCGTCGCCGTTGACGGCCATGAGTCGCGGGCCTTTTCCGCGCGCACGAGGCTCCATTTACGCCCCGTCGGGAAACCCCGCGCCGCCAAGCCCGCGCAGGCCACCGTCCGAGAGCGTCGCGATCACGTCATCGACCGTGCGTCGCCCGAGAGGCAGCTCGCAGGACCTTGTAACCGCCGCTCCGCGATAGGCTTCGAAATCCTGGTAGGGCGGAATCGGGCGTGGGTATCCCGAGGAGCGCACTGCCATGAACTTCTGCGGTGGCGTGATCGACGTGCCTGTGTCCGACCTCGACAGGCCGGCGCCGTATCGGCAGGAGCCCATGCACGGCGCACGCACCACGCGGACATCCGGCGGGTTCTCGCTGCTGAAGCGCCTGCAGAAGCGTTTCGGCCCCGGCGAGCATGCACGAGAGGCTGTCGCAGACGCGCACGGTATTGCCGGCGGCCGCGGCTCGCCATCGTCCACCACGTCGAAGTGCGCATAGAAGGTCGCGACCTCGTACACCTCCGCCATCGGAATGCGCATGAGTCGGCGAGGCCATGAAGATGGCCGGCCGGCAGGGCAGCGATCGCGAATCTTGGATCTTGTGAAGATACTCGATCAGCAGCGCGCGTTCATACGGTCCGGGACCGATCAGCTGGCTTGAACGGCCTCGACTCCTCGGGGCGCAAGACGCGGCCCTTGGGATAGATCGGCGCCTTGCGCCGGCCAGAACCGGGCTGATGGGCTCGGCCTTTGCCGCCAAATGATCCCGAGTTGCTCATATCGTTCATTTCAGCTCACCAAAGCTTGCCGCATCGTCATGCCCACGAGATCCGGCCGCGGCGCTATCAGCACGCCCGCCTCTCGCAGCGCGCTGATCTTAGCCTCTGCGCTACCGGCCCGGCCAACCGCCAACGCGCCGGCGTGACCCATTCTCCGCTCGGGCGGTGCGTTCTGGCCGACAACGAGGGCAACGATCGGCTTATCCGGCTTCAGCTCTTTAATCAGAGCCGCGGCCTCCTCCTCGTCGCTGCCCCCGATCTCACCAATTAGGATGATACCCTCGGTGGCGGGATCGTCGAGAAAAAGTCTGACACACTCCGCCAATCCGATGCCATGCACTGGATCTCCACCAACGCCGATGGTGGTCGATTGGCCCAGCCCTATGGCTGTCGTCTGTGCCACGATCTCACTCGTCAACGAAGCCGACCGAGATGCAATCCCAATTGGGCCTCGGCGCGCGTTGACTGTGGTCATGACGCCAAGCTGCGTCTCACCTGGCACCAGAATGCCCTGAGAATTCGGCCCGACGAGGCGGGTGCGCGTACCCGCGAGCCGTTGGCGCACGCGGATCATGTCCATCACCGGCACCCGCTCCGTCACACAGACGATGAGCCCGATACCCGCGTCGATGGCCTCTATCATAGCCGCAGCAGCATTCTCCGGCGGCACGAAAACCAGGCTTGCCGTCGCGCCAGTTGCGTCGACGGCCTCGGCGACTGTGTCGAATACGGGCACGTCAAGATGACGCTGCCCGCCCTTTCCCGGCGTGACACCCGCCACGAGTTGCATTCCGTAGGCCACCATTTGCCCCCAGATGAAGCGTTCGCGGCCCGACCAGTCAGACCCTGGCAAATGACGCGTGTGTTTCTCCTCGCGAGTACGGCCATCACGCTGCCTTTCGCATCGCAAGCTGCACCGCCGTGCAGGCTGCATCCCACATGTCGGCCGTCTCAACGGCAGGAATGCCATAACTCCTGAGGCGCCCGGCCGCGAATTCGGCATTGTTGCCGGCAAGTCGCATCACGATGGGAGCGTTACACCCTTTCCTGCGTATCGCAATTCCGATGCCATCGACGATGGTATCGCATCGCTGCATCCCGCCGCCATGCACATTTACGAGGACGGCACGAACCCGCGGGTTTGTAGCAATCAGCTCGAACGCATATGCGATGTCGAGGCTCGTTGCCGTCGTGCGGATGTCCATGAAGTTCGCTGGGCGGCCGCCTGCATCGTGAAGAAGGTCCAATGTCGCTAGAGCAAGCCCGGCACCATTGACGACCACACCGATATCGCCGTCGAGCCGCATGTAATTGATCTGGTGCCGTTGCGCTGCCAGCTCCGTGAGGTCTGCATCGCCCGCCTCGCCAACCTCCTGCAGGGCAACGAGATCGGGATGGCGGTAAAGTGCATTATCGTCGACGATCACCTTCGCATCGAGCGCAACAAAATCGCCATCCCGCGTGAGCGCCAGCGGGCTTACCTCGAGCAGAAGGGCGTCAAGGGCGACAGCAGCTTCGGCCAGTTGCGTAAGCCGGGTCGCTAATAGGGATTCAAATTGCCAGATCGAGGCCGAACGCGCCGGCAGCGCGCCTGTAATCGCCAGCACGTTCCTGCCGGAGAGCTCGAGCGGAATTGCTGTACCAGTATTTGCAAGGATCGCTTCGCCGGTGTCCGAGTCGTCGCGATCGCGGACAATGAGCAGCAAGCCACCGGACGTTCTGTCGACAACGACGGCGCAGTAGAAACTCCGCTCGAACGCGACCTCCTCCTCGATATAAACCCAGCGGACATTCTGGCCCGTAAGGCCCGTCTGAGAGGTCACAAGCGGCCGCCCGAGAAGCTCGGATGCCAATCTTCCAACCTCTTCGGGGTTGGCCGCGTGCCGAATACCTCCGTTGGCGGCGCGGTCACCTGCGTGGATCTGAGCCTTCACCACACATCGCCGAAAGCCGAGGCGACGCGCGACCGCGCTGGCTTCCGCTCCGCTGCCAGCGATTCGGCCACGCGGCACGGGAACACCGAATTGTGCGAGAAGTTCTTTGGCCTGGAACTCGTGCAGGTTCATCGAGCGCTCCTCCTGCAGCCCCCCGGCCTGAATCAGTCGACGGATGGCCGATTTTATTGTTCCCTTACTTCGCTCAACACTGCCCGAACTGCAGCATCGTATGGCGGCTGCCCCTCATGCCCGTCGCGAGCCCATGCTGGGTTCATCAACTCGCATGGCTGGCATACCAAATACAATATACCACGCACCACCATGTCGAGCAACGATTCTCAGGGGTTCTAGGATGGCCCAACAGAGGGCTGCGCGCGGAACCCGCTCGACAACAGGATGGGGATCGTGCTGAGAAGGGTGCGCCCCCCGATCGCATGCGGAGCCCCGAAGCCAGCGCGTTTCTACACAGCTAGCGCGGATGACCGGGCCTTGCGGGAAGCGGCAGGAGAATGGGATGGAATTGCTAGTTGCGGCAGCCGCGTTAAGTGATCAACTCGCAAGCTACTTTGAGGGCCTTTCAGGACTAGACGCCACCACCATCATCAACATCTTACGAATTATCGGCATCGACATTGTGCTCGCTGGTGACAATGCTGTTGTCATCGCACTTGCATGCCGATCCCTTCCGCCGCGGCAGCGGATGCTCGGTATCATTCTGGGCGCCGGAGTTGCCGTTCTCCTCCGCATTTTCTTTACGATCATCATTCAGTACATGTTGGAGGTGCAATGGTTGAAGCTGGTCGGCGGTATCCTCCTTTTCTGGATCGCCATTAAGTTGCTGACCTCTGAGGAAGGCCACGAGGACGGCGTAAGGAGCGGCAGCAGTCTTTTCGAGGCCGTACGAATTGTTGCCATAGCTGATCTCGTCATGAGCCTCGATAACATGCTGGCAATTGCAGCCGCAGCCGCCGGCAATACCTACCTCATCATCTTTGGCCTGGCGCTCAGCATTCCTCTCGTGGTTGCTGGCTCTACACTCATCATGACGCTGCTGACGCGCTTTCCAATTCTAGTCTGGGCCGGTGCGGCCCTACTCGGCTGGATAGCGGGTGAGCTGATTGCGACTGAGCCCGTTCTGGCGACAGCCATTGAGAGCATATCTCAGACATTCGCGATAACGCGGTATTGGATAACGCGCATTCTGGAAACGTCTGGTGCTCTCCTCGTCCTCTTGGTCGGTTGGATTATGGCCCGCAGGTTCGGGCGGCGGATCGGGCGCGCCTGAGTTTCAACACCGCAACAAGGGCACCTCACCAGCTCGGGCAGCGTTGTCACGCTGCAATCCGATATGCAAATCTATGAAAGAGGTGGTAGCCAACATTGTTAGCCTGGTATACCATCTACCAGCGCGCACGCCCTTAGCGGTGTGCGAGCGCAAAAATTAAGGCAGGCTGGAGGAAACGCGATGATACATTGGAAAGCTGCCGCGTATCGCTTTGGGATGGCTGGTGTCGTTTTGGCCACAGCCTCCCTAATATCTGAACCTGCCAGTGCACAATGGCAACCCGAAAGGCCCATCGAGTTCATCATCCAAACGTCGCCGGGGGGTGGCTCCGACGTCTACGCGCGCATGTGGATCGGCATCATCGAAAAGCACAAGCTTTCGCCGGTACCCATCACACCTGTGAATATGCCGGGTGGAGCAGGCGCCGTAGCATTGAACCACCTGCTCAACCAGAAAGGTGATCCACACTACATCTCGCCAACGCTGAACAGTGTGGTGACCACCCCACTTCAGCAGCAGATCCCCGTGATGTACCCGTCCAGTGATCTGACGCCGCTGGCATTGATGACGATCGATCCTTTCCTCCTGTGGGTAAATCCGAGCAAATACAAGAGCTGGGATGACTTCCACAAAGCTTGCAAGGAGAACCGGCTGTCGGCGACCGGTACCGGTGCCCGTCAGGAGGACGAAATCCAGATCAACCTGATCCAGCATGCGGCGGGTTGTCAGCCCTTCCGTTATGTTCCTGCAAAGGGTGGTGGCGATGTAGCCTCGGCGGTCGCTGGCGGCCATCAGGACTTCAACGTCAATCAGCCGGCGGAAGCCTTGCCCCACTATCCTGAACGGCTGATCCCGATCGTAGCATTTGCGAAGGAGCGCTTGCCTGCGTTCAAGGATGTGCCGACGCACTGGGAGCTGAAGATCGGTGAAGGCACGGACTACGCCGAGCTGCTTGACCTCGAGACCGGGCTGCATCAGATGCGCGGGATTATCGGTCCTCCGGGTATGACCGACGAGCAAATCCAGTGGTACGAGGATCTGTGGCGCAAGGTTCACGCTACCGAGGATTGGCAAGAGTTCATGAAGAAGACGGCTCAGACACCGATCTTCAAGGGCTCCAAAGAGTACAAGGAGTGGTTGATCAAGTTCGAGGACAATCACGTCCGCATGATGCAGGACGTCTTCAAGTGGGATCTGCGGTCGGATCTAAAGCGGCGCTGAAAGGCTCGCCGATCTCTGAGCAGCGAAGACGTATTCGGTCCTGACAATTGCGCGGTGTGATCATGCCATCCTTCTGGCTTCGTCTGACCTACGGCACTATGGAGACCGTAGTCGCATTCGTACTCGTGGCCCTGGGTGGCCTGATCATAAGTGAGGCCGTCCATCTCGGATGGGGCTGGGGCGAGCAAGGCCCGCAACCTGGCTTTTTCCCTTTCACGCTTGCAATCATCATGACGATTGCAGCACTGGGTGTCCTTCTCAAGTCGTGGACTACACCTGACCGTCAACCTTTCTTTGAGGTTCAGCAGGAAGTCGTCGATCTTCTCAAGGTGGGCATTCCGATCTTCGCTGCAATCGTCTTGCTGCGCTGGGGCGGCCTCTACATCACCTCCGGATTGTACTTGGCTTTTTTCATGGCTTGGTATGGCAAGTTCCGTTGGTATGAGGCAATCGCCGGTGGTATCGCGCTACCAGCGGTTCTGTGGCTCGTACTCCGGCATGGCTTCAACATTGCGATGCCAATGAGCGTCTTCTACCGCTCTGGAATACTGCCATTCTGAGACAGGACCGGCCTTTTTTAGCATAACAAAAAGACCGCGAACTCCCTAGGGACGGAAAAGCCATGGAATCCCTTGATCTGCTCATGACCGGGCTCGATGCCCTACTTACCCCTTCTCGCATCGGCTTCATGATGCTGGGGGTCATTCTCGGGCTGCTTGTCGGTGTCCTTCCAGGGGTCGGAGGCACGACTGGCGTCGCGATCCTCCTCCCGGTCACCGTTTTTCTTGAGCCGATCTCCGCTCTGGTGATGCTGGCGGGCATCTACTGGGGCTCAATGTACGGTGGCGTTATTACATCCATTCTGTTTGCGGTGCCTGGAAATCCCTGGTCGGTCGCCGTCATGTTTGATGGAAGGCCGCTTGCAAAACAGGGTAAGGCACAGCTCGCGATGTCGGCCGCGTTTGTTGTGTCCTTCGTCGGCGCTCTAATCGCATCCGTACTCTTCACCTTTTTCGCTGTGCCATTTGCGGAGTTGGCCCTCAGCTTTGGCCCGCCGGAAATGTTTGCGGTCCTTTTGATCGCTTTCGGCACCTTCATTGGTATGGGTGGCGACGCACCGGGAAAAGCGGCCATTATGATCGCGCTCGGATTTCTGCTCTCGACAGTTGGGCTCGATGTGGTGACCGGCGCACCTCGCCTTACCTTCGGCTACATCGAACTTCTGCAGGGCTTCCATTTCGTGCCGATTACCATTGGTCTCTTTGGCATCGGCGAAGTTTTGAGCAACGCTGCCGAACGCTACAAGGTGCAGATCGAGGAGATGACCCGAGCCGCCAAGCTCGGCCTGCACGACGTAGTGGAATCAGTAAGGGCCGTGGTGCGAAACTGGTGGCTTGTTATCAGCTCCGCGGTGCTCGGCTTCATCACCGGCATTCTGCCCGGCGCTGGCGCTACGCCGGCCTCCTTCATGGCCTACGGCATTGCGCAGAAGACCTCCAAACATCCCGAGAAATTCGGCAAAGGCGCCATCGAGGGCGTCATTGCACCTGAAGCGGCTAACAATGCGGCGGGCACGGGCTCCATTCTGCCGATGCTTGTGCTCGGCATTCCTGGCTCTCCGACGGCGGCCATCATGATGGCTGGCGTTTTCATGTGGGGTTTCATCCCCGGCCCGCGGCTCTTCACGGAGCAGCCAGACTTTGTTTGGGGCTTTATTGCCAGCCTGTATCTATCCAATGTCGCTGCGCTCTTGATCTGCCTTACGGCAACGCCATTGCTGGCTCTGATGCTACGCACGCCTTATGCCATCATGGTGCCGATCATCGTCGTGCTCTGCATCGTCGGTTCCTACGCCATCCAGAACTCTTTGCTGGATGTCTGGCTGACCCTGATCTTCGGCGTACTCGGCTTTATTTTGAGGCGGCTAAACTATCCACTTGCGCCGCTGGTCGTTGCGCTCGTGCTTGGCGCGCCCACGGAGGAGGCTTTGCGCCAGAGCCTCATCATGAGCGACGGGTCGCTCGCGATCTTCTTCCAGCGCCCCATCTCCATGCCGATCATGCTGGTCGCCCTCCTGTTGTTCATACTGCCGCTGCTTCAGATGATCTGGCGTGCCGTGCGGGCGCGTCGAACCGCGGAAGCGGCCGGCAAGTGAGGCAGGGGGCTGCCCGGCCGACGCCTTAGCTGTGTGCTCCAAGCAAATTTGCTGGCTTGGCGATTGCCTTGGAGCGGATCTCTGGTGTATGGTATACCAGACTTCCCGGTGCCAGTTGCCTTTTGCACTGGCACCGGTAGCGGATTTCTGAGCTGCAGGCGCTTGGATGGACAATCTTCAACTCAAGATCGCGCCTCTGGGAGAGGCCCAAAGCCTTAAAGCTCGGGCATACGAGGCGCTGAAGGCAGCCATCCTCAATATGAATATTTATGACGCCAATGCCGAGCTGCGTCTCGATGAACGCCAGCTTTCCGCCCAATTCGGCGTAAGCCGCACACCGTTGAGAGAAGCACTGGCGCAGCTTGATCAAGAGGGCCTGGTCCGCATCGTTGCCAGGCGCGGAATTTATATCGTCCGTAAGACCAAGGCCGAGATCCTCGAGATGATCACGGTCTGGGCGGCACTCGAAAGCATGGCTGCGAGGTTGGCAACCAAGGAGGCCACCGATGCTGAAATCGCAAGCCTGCACGACCTGATCGACGCGTTCTCCACCGATGAGGTCGCCCGGAAGATGGGCGAATACTCAGATGCCAACATCCGCTTCCACCAAGCCATCATTGGGCTCGGCAAGTGTGAGCTGATCCGGGAGCTGACCGACAAGCTGTTCTTCCATGTCCGCGCCATCCGGCAGCGAACCATCTTCGAGCAGGATCGGGCCCGGCGGTCGGTGGTCGATCACAAGGAGATCGTCGCCGCGCTCGAAGCGCGCGACACGGAGCGGGCGGAGCGGCTCGTGCGCGAGCACACGCTCAGAACTCCGTGACCATGTGGAACGCTACGTGGATATCGATTAGCGGCGAGTTTGAGCAAGTTTTAGCAAGAGGAGCGAAATGTCCGTAACTGCGCAGAACGTCGAGGCCCAAGAGCAAGAGCTCACGGATGGTTTTCATCTCGTGATCGATGCGCTGAAGCTGAACGGCATCAATACCATCTACGGTGTCCCCGGCATTCCAATCACCGACCTGGCTCGCATGGCGCAGGCGGCGGGCATGCGCGTGATTTCCTTCCGGCATGAGCAAAACGCCGGAAATGCGGCAGCCATCGCGGGCTTCTTGACGAAAAAGCCCGGCGTCTGCCTCACCGTTTCCGCGCCCGGCTTTCTCAACGGATTGACGGCCCTCGCGAACGCGACAACGAACTGCTTCCCGATGATTCTTATTTCGGGCTCGTCCGAACGGGAGATCGTCGACCTGCAGCAGGGCGATTACGAGGAGATGGACCAGCTCGCCATCGCCAACGTCGGCCACCGGAGGGCGCCTCGGGCACCGAGGGCCTGGCCGGCGACGACCCGTTCGTCATGCAGGGCGACGGCAAGGGCTCGCTGTTCGTGCCGCAGGGGCTGGTCGACGGCCCGCTGCCGACGCACTACGAGCCGGCCGAGTCCGTCTTCCGCAACCCCCTGTACGCGCAGCAGGCCAACCCGACGCGCAAGGAGTACGAGCGCAAGGAGAACCGGATCAACCCCAGCCCGCCGGAGGAGCACAGCGAGGTCTTCCCGTTCATCTTCACGGTGAGCCGGCTGACCGAGCACCACACCGCCGGCGCGATGAGCCGCAACCTGGAGTACCTCTCCGAGCTGCAGCCGGAGATGTTCGTCGAGGTCTCCCCCGAGCTGGCGGCGGAGCGCGGGCTGGAGCACATGGGCTGGTGCCACGTCGTCACGGCGCGGTCGGCGGTCGAGGGCCGGGTCATGGTCACCGACCGCCTGACGCCGCTGCGCATCGAGGGCCGGGTGCTGCACCAGGTGTGGCTGCCCTACCACTTCGGGGGCAGCGGCCTGGTCACCGGCGACTCGGCCAACGACCTGTTCGGCATCTCGCTCGACCCCAACGTCCTCATCCAGGAGAGCAAGGCCGGGACCTGCGACGTCCGCCCGGCCGTCGGCCCACCGGGCCGGCACTGCTGGAGCTCGTGGCCGGCTACCAGCGCCGTGCGGGTGTCCATGACGACCACGTGGTGCCTTACGTCACCGCGGGTCCGGGACAGGAGCGCCATGGCAGCGGTGAGCCGTCGCCGGACCCGTCCGGTGAGGGCAGCCGGCCGGGGGGCGCCGACCGGAGCGGCACAGGGCAGCCGGGCACCGGCATCGCGTGACCGGCAGCGCCGGCCGGCCCCGGTCGGCCGGCGCTGCGGCTGTCACCCGTCGTGGAGTCGGTCGGTGGCCACACCGGGGCTGCCGGGCCGAACGGGGCAGTCGGCCGTGGCGGTATGCCCTGCCCGGACGCGCTGTCGGTGGGATCAGCCTCCGTAACGGCCGGCCAGGGCCGGTCCGCTGCCCGAGCGGATGCCCGCCTCGGCCTCCAGCAGGCGCTCCACCGCGGCGGGGTCTGCCAGGCCCGGGACGCAGACCACCTCGCCCGTGCCCAGCGCGGCGAGGGAGGCCCTGACCACGTCGTCCGCCGCCATGGCCGGCGCCGCAACGGTGATCCGTTCTGGGGCGTCCTCAGCCACCGGCTCGAGCCCCTGCGCCCGGTGGAACTCGGTGGCGGTGTAGCCAGGGCAGACCACCTGGACCTCGACGCCGGTGCCGGCGAGCTCGGCAGCCAGCGTGCGGGTGAAGGTGACCATGAACCCCTTGGTGCCGGCGTAGACGGCCCGGTGCGGCAGCGGACCGGGCGGTAGCGCGCCGGCGAACGCCAGCAGGGACGCGACGTTGATGACGCCACCGCGGCCCCGGGCACGCATCCCGGGTAGCGCGGCCCGGGCGAGCAGCGTGGGCGCCGTGACGTTGAGCTCGAGGACCTGGGCGAGTACGGCGGGCTCGGCCTCCTCGAACGGCCCGTACCCGTTGATGCCGGCGTTGTTGACCAGCAGTGTGACGTCCTCGCGGCGCAGCCGGTCCAGGACGGGCTCGCGCCCGGCGGCGTCGGCCAGGTCTGCGGGCAGGAGCTCCACGGCGCCCGCGCCGGCGCGGCGCAGCTCGTCGGCGAGCTGCTCGAGCCGCTGGGCCCGGCGTGCGACGAGCACGAGGTCGTGCCCGCCGGCGGCCAGCCGGCGGGCGTAGGAGGCCCCGATGCCGGAGGAGGCGCCGGTGACCACGGCGGTGCCGGGGCGGGGAACGGAAGCAGCGTTGTCGGAAGCCATCGGCCCATCCTCGCGGCCCTGCGGACCGTCCGCATCAGCGGGTCAGCAGCTGCGCCCCTCCCACGTCGGTGCGCTGGGCGAGGCTGCGGGCGATGACCGCCGCCCGCGGCAGCAGCGACAGCGCGGAGCGCCCGGGTCGCCACACCGGCTCGTCGACCTCGACCAGGTCGAGGCCCTCCATCGCGGCGGCCATCTCGCTGACCACCAGCAGGAGGTCGTGGTCGGTGAGCGGCTCCGCACCGCGGAACCAGCCGCGCCCCAGCATCCGGTGGACCCGGCGCGCGAGCGTGTCACCGTGCAGGGCACCGTGGGCGGCCAGCTCGGCGGCGACCAGCTCGGTCACCACCCCGGCGAAGGCACCGGGCTCGAACCACGTCCGCAGCCGCCGCACGACCTCGACGTCGTCGCCGGCGGCCTTCGTCGGGGCGAGCACTCCCTTGCTCAGCCGGAGCAGGCCCACCGACCGCATCAGGTCGTGCAGCACCGCCAACGGCAGCAGGTCCTCCTCGATCGACGCGGGCCGGTCCAGCGGGTACCAGCCGGGCCGCTGCTCCTGCACCCGCCGCACCAGGCTCCGGGGCAGCCGGCCGCCGGGCGTCAGCTTCACGCCGCCGGCGGTGAGGTCGAGCAGCATCCGGACGCTGGCCGGCACCTCCCCCACCGCCTGCCGGACATGCCGGTCGGTCTCCTCCTGGTCGAAGTCGGCCCGCGGTCCCACCCAGCGGCTCAGCTCGTCGTGCTCCTCGTGCGCCGGGTCGGCCAGCACCTCCAGCAGGTGCTCGTACCCCGGGGGTCCCCCGCAGTCCTCCGGCGGGCAGGCCCCTTCGCCGTAGACGCAGCCGGGTTCCCCGGTGCCCGCTCCGACGACCCGCACCTCGTGCTCCCAGCCGTCGCCGAGGTCATAGACGTAGCCGAACGTGTCCGGCAGGTCGCGCAGCCGCACCCCCGTCTCGTCCTGCTGGATGTCCGCGAGGTCCCCGTCGGGCACGCCGTACGTCGTGTCGTCGGTCAGGAACTGGTGCAGGTGCGCGTCGCTCCAGCCGACCGCGGCCTGGAGGACGTCGTGCAGCTCGGGCAGGGTGGTGGTGGCAGGGACGTCCACGACGCGCACCACCGATGGCACGACGCCGAGGAGGGTGACCTGCAGCCGTGTGGTCCTCACGCTCTCGACGATACGTGGACGCGGCGCCGAGGGGCAGGACCCGGGCCGGCGAGTCACTCCCGCTGGCGTGATGGCGGAACGGCCTCGTCCGCGGGCCGGGCGGCGGTGCCGCGGGGCCGGGACGCGGGCGAGCCGCGGTCCGCCTCGGCCCGTGCCCCGTCAGGGCCGACCGGGGTTCCATGGAGCGGCAGGCTCAGCAGCGAGCTCATGACCCAGGGGTTCTGGTGCCGCGTGTGCTCGTGGTCCACGACGAGCGCGCCGTACCGGTCCAGCAGCTGGTCGAGCGCGACCCGGGCCTCCAGCCGCGCCAGCGGGGCGCCGAGGCAGAAGTGGATGCCGTGCCCGAAGGCCAGGTGCCAGGCGGCGCGGTGGATGTCGAACCGCTCCGGGTCGGGGTGGCGGCGCGGGTCACGGTTGGCCGCGCCCACCCACGGGATGACCACCGACCGCGGCCGGGATCCGCCGACCGCCGAGCTCGACGTCCGCCGTGGTCATCCGACCCAGCCGGGGAACGGCGTGCGGTGGCGCAGCACCTCCTCGATCGCGCCGGGCAGCAGCGAACGGTCGGCGCGCACCTCTGCGGCCGCCTGCGGGTAACGGTCGAAGGACAGGACGGCGTTGCCGAGCAGCGCCGTCGTGGTGATGTGGCCGGCCAGCAGCAGCACGCCGGCGAGGCCCACGATCTCGTCGTCCTGCAGGCCCTCGTCGTGCACGCGGGCGGTGGTCAGCCGGCCGAGCAGGTCGTGGGCCGGGTGGGCCCGCCGGTCCCGGATGTGCTGCAGCAGATAGTCGTTCATCTCCCGCATCACCGGCGCGACCTCGGCGATCCGGTCCTCGGCCGGCACGGCGGTCGCGTCCGCGGACTGCACCGAGAAGAGCCCGTCCGCCCACCGGCGGAACAGCGGCAGGTCGCTGCGCCGGCACCCCGAGCAGCTCCGCGATGACGGTGACCGGCAGGGGGTAGGCCAGGACGTCGACCAGGTCGAAGGATCCGGTCCGCGCACCTCGTCCAGCAACGTGGCCGTGACCTCGGCGATGCGCGGCTCCAGGCCGGCGACCACGCGCGGGGTGAACGCCTGGTTGACCAGGGCCCGCACCTCCCGGTGGCGGGGCGGGTCCATCGCGACGATGTTCCCCGGGAGAACAGCTGCAGGTCCTCCTGGTCGGGCATCGGACGAGCTGGTGTCGGAGGAGAACGTGGCCGGGTCGGCGAGCACCGCCGAGACATCGGCGTGGCGGAACACGTGCCACGCGCCCTGCTCGTCGCGGTGGACCGGCTCGGTCGCGAGCATGCGCTCCCACCAGTCCAGGACGGGCTGGGTGGGGTCCTCGATCGCCGCGGCGGACCGCGGAGGGGATGCACTGGACATGGCGCTGCCTTCACCGGTTGGGCCGGCGTCGCCGGGCGCCGGCCTGTCCTGCCAGTGTGCGCCCGCGCTGTCGATACCGACAGACCCGCGATCACGGCGGTCCTGCCAGGTGGGTGCCGGTTACCGGCTCACGCCGAGCCCCACGAGCACGGGCAGGAAGGCGTCCGCGATCTCCGCGGGGACGACCAGCTCGTCGATGCCGAGCCGGTCGCGGCGCTCCAGGACCGTGCTGACGATGTCCTGGGGGTCGCCCGCGAGCATCCCGACTGCTCCGGCCGCGGTCAGGGCTGCCGCATCCAGGCCGGATCGGGCCAGCCACTGCGCCAGTCGGCCGTTCATGCCGAGCAGCTGCTGGGTCAGGCCGACAGGGCGCGCCGCACCTCCCCGCGCGGCCGCGTCCCTGGCCCGTCCCGCCATCGCCGCCAGGTCCTCGGCCGTGGCCTGGGGAGGTGCCGCGAGCCCGATCCGGTCGGCGACGCGGCCGGCCGCCGCCAGCATCCGGTCGCCCGCCGCGGTCACCACGATGGGCGGCGCGGGGTGGACCCCCTGCCGTACGGCGTCCGCCACCTGCTCGACCTGGCCGATCCGCTGCCCGGCACTGCCCCACGGCACGCCGAGCCGTGCGGCCTCGCCCTCCGCGTCCGGTCGGCCGGGGCCGATGCCCAGCTCGAACCGCCCGCCGGAGATCTGCTGCAAGGCGCTCACCTCGCGCACCACCGCCGCGGCGGTGCGCATCGGCGCCGCGAGCACCCAGGTGCGCAGGCGCAGCCGGGACGTGACGGCCGCCGCCGCGGCCAGCGCGGGAAACGGCGACGGGGTCCACAAGGTGTCGGGCAGCAGCAGCGCGTCCCAGCCGTCCTCCTCGAGCTGCTGCACGGAGGCCAGCCAGGCGCGGGCGTCGGGACCGGGCACGGAGACCACAGCACACGACACACGGGACGTCGGCACGATGTCCATCGTCGAGACCGGCGCGTGTGCTGTCCTCCGCCGGTGCGCGGACCGGCACGTACGCCCGGCGCCGTACCGTCGTGGACCTCGTCCAGGTCTCGTCGCACGCGGCCGGGCAGCCCGCGACCCCCGGCGTTCCAGGACCGTTGACACCGCGGAAACGGCTCGTGTAGACCGAGGACGCAGGCCACGCAGGCGGGTCGAGATCCGACTCCGGTGGCGCGAGGGGCCGCAGGTCCGGCCGCCCCGGGAAGCGGCGGTCATGGTCACACCACCGGCGTCACGGGAGGGCCGGGCACGCCGCCGGTTCGTGGTGCAGGGGGTCGTCCAGGGCGTCGGGTTCCGCCCGTTCGTCTACGCCACGGCCAGCGAGCTGATGCTCACCGGCTCGGTGACGAACAGCTCCGCCGGGGTGCGTCGTCGAGGTGGAGGGAGCGCCGGTCGCCGTCGAGGCGTTCCAGCGGCGGCTGCGCGAGCGGCCGCCGCCGCTGGCCGTGGTCGAGCGGGTCACCGCCGTCGACGTGGCCCCCCGCGGCGGCACCGGTTTCAGCATCGGCGCGTCGACCACGCGACCGGGCCGGTCGGACGCTGGCCTCGCCGGACGTGGCGACGTGCGCGGACTGCCTGCGCGAGCTCGCCGACCCCGCCGACCGGCGCCACCGCCACCCGTTCATCACCTGCACGAACTGCGGGCCGCGCTTCACCATCATCGACGTCGCTGCCCTACGACCGGGCGACGACCACCATGGCGCGGTTCCCGATGTGCGACGGCTGTGCCCGCGAGTACGCCGATCCGGTCGACCGGCGCTTCCACGCCCAGCCGATCGCCTGCCACGACTGCGGGCCGCACGCTGCGAGCTGGTCGACGCCGCGGGCGGCCGGACCGCGCGGGAGGAGGCGCTCTCCGGCGCCCGGGCGCTGCTCGCCGCCGGTGGCGTCCTCGCCGTGAAGGGCCTCGGCGGCTACCACCTGGCCTGCGACGCCTCGCGCGAGCGGCCGTGGCGACGCTGCGCCGCCGCAAGCGGCGTGGTGCCAAGCCGTTCGCGGTGATGGTCGGGGACCTCGACGACCGCCCGGCGGCTCGCGATGCTGGACCCGGGCGCCGAGGCCCTGCTGACGGGACCCCGGCGCCCCGTGGTGCTGCTGCCCAGGCGCGGCGCGCCGCTCGCGCCGTCCGTCGCCCCGGGCAACCCCGACCTCGGTGTGCTGCTGGCCTACACGCCGCTGCACCCCTGCTGCTCGGGCTGCCCGGCGACCCCGCCGGCCCGAGGTGCTGGTGATGACCTGCGGCAACCTCGGCGGCGAGCCGATCGTCTACCGACGACGACGACGCGCTGGAGCGGCTGGCGCCGCTCGCCGACGCGTGGCTGCGGCACGACCGGCCCATCCACGTGCCGTGCGACGACTCCGTCGTCCGGGTCGTCGACGGCGAGGAGCTGCCCGTACGCCGCTCGCGCGGGTACGCACCGCTGCCCGTCGCCCTGCCGGTCGCCGGTGCCGGCCACGCTGGCCGTGGGCGCCGACCTGAAGAACACCTGCGCCGGTGGCCGAGGGCCGCTACGCCTGGCTGAGCCAGCACGTCGGGGACATGGACGACCTCGCCACGCTGCGGGCCTTCGACGCGACGGTTGCGCACCTGTCCGCCCTGACCCAGGTCGAGCCCGACCGTCCTGGCGGCCGACGCGCACCCCGGCTACCGCTCCTCAGCCTGGGCCCGCGGCCGAGCCGGGACCCGCCCGCTGCGCACCGTCCAGCACCACCACGCGCACATCGCCGCGGTGATGGCCGAGCACGGCCTGGCCGGCGACGCCGCCCGTGATCGGGGTCGCCTTCGACGGCACCGGGTACGGCGACGACGGCGCGGTATGGGGCGGCGAGGTGCTGCTCGGCCGACTACAAGGGGTTCACCCGGTCGGCGCACCTGGCGCTACGTCCCGCTGGCCGGCGGGGACGCCAGCGTCCGCCGGCCCTACCGGATGGCGCTCGCGCACCTGCGGGCCGCCGGCGTCGCCTGGGCGTCCGACCTGCCTCCCGTGCGTCGCCTGCCCCGGCACCGAGCGCCGCGTGCTCCTGCACCAGCTGGAGACCGGGCTGGGCTGCGCGCCGACCTCCAGCATGGGGCGGCTCTTCGACGCGGTGTCCTCGCTGGCCGGCGTGCGCCACGTCGCCGGACTACGAGGCCCAGGCGGCCATCGAGCTGGAGGGCGTCGCCCGCGGGCCAGGACGACTGCGGCGCCTACTCGTTCGGCTCGTCCGGCGGCGAGCGGACCTGCGGTCGCCGACGCGGCGCCGGTGGTGCGCGCCGTCGTCGCGGACCTGCGCGGCGGCGTGCCGGCCGCGGTGATCGGCGGCGCGCTTCCACGCCGCGGTGGCGACCCTGGTCGTGGACCTGGCCGCGACGTGCCGTACGGCGACGGGCATCGGGACCGTCGCCCTGTCCGGCGGCGTCTTCGCCAACGCACTGCTGCTGTCGCATGACCCGAGCGCGGCTGCGCGGACGACGGCTTCACCGTGCTGTGCCACCGGCATGTACCGCCCAACGACGGCGGCCTGGCCCTCGGCCAGGTGCTCGTCGCATCTGCAGGCTCGCTCGAGGAGAGGAGAGGCCCATGTGCCTGGCGGTACCCGGCAGAGTGATCGATCTGGAGGACCGCGACGACACGCTGATGGCCAAGGTCGACTTCGGCGGCGTGCTCAAGGAGGTGTGCCTGGAGTACCTGCCCGGACGTGGGGGTCGGCGAGTACGCCATCGTCCACGTCGGGTTCGCGCTGCAGCGGCTGGACGAGGAGTCGGCGACGGCGACGCTGGACAGCTTCGAACGGCTGGGCATGCTCCAGGAGGAGTTCGGCGACGGGTTCGCGCTGGCGGCCCGGCAGGCCGGCGTGCGGCACGACGCACGGCGCGAGGACGGGGCGGCGACGCGATGAAGTACATCGACGAGTTCAGGACCCCGACCTGGCGCAGCGGCTGCTGGACGCAGATCCACGCAGGCGACGACCCGGCCCTGGGCGCTCATGGAGGTCTGCGGCGGGCAGACGCACACCATCATCCGGCACGGCATCGACCAGCTGCTGCCGCCCGAGATCGAGCTGATCCACGGCCCGGGCTGCCCGGTCTGCGTGACGCCGCTGGAGATCATCGACAAGGCCCTGGAGATCGCCTCGCGGCCGGACGTGATCTTCTGCTCCTTCGGCGACATGCTGCGCGTGCCGGGCAGCGCGCGCGACCTGTTCCGGGTCAAGAGCGCGGGCGGCGACGTGCGCGTCGTCTACTCGCCGCTCGACGCGCTCAAGCTGGCGCGGCAGAACCCCGACCGGCAGGTGGTGTTCTTCGGCGATCGGCTTCGAGACGACCGCGCCGGCCAACGCGATGGCGGTCTACCAGGCCCGGCGGCTGGGCATCGACGAACTTCTCGCATGCTGGTCTCGCACGTGCTGGTGCCGCCGGCGATCGAGGCGATCATGGAGTCGCCCGAGCTGCCGGGTGCAGGGCTTCCTGGCCGCCGGGCACGTCTGCAGCGTGATGGGCACGCGCGAGTACCCGGCGCTGGCCGAGCGCTACCGCGTGCCGATCGTCGTCACCGGCTTCGAGCCGCTGGACATCCTCGAGGGCGTCCGGCGCACGGTCCTGCAGCTGGAGGCGGGCCGCGCACGAGGTCGAGAACGCCTACGCCCGCGCCGTGGCCGCCGAGGGCAACCCGGCGGCGCGGCGATGCTGGAGGACGTCTTCGAGGTCACCGACCGCGCCTGGCGCGGCATCGGCGATGATCCCCGGCAGCGGCTGGCGGCTGTCGCGAGAAGTACCGCGACTTCGACGCCGAGCAGCGCTTCGACGTCGCCGACATCCACACCGCAGGAATCGACCGAGTGCCGCTCGCGGCGAGGTCCTGCAGGGCCTGATCAAGCCGCACGAGTGCCCGGCGTTCGGCACGGAGTGCACGCCCGCGCAACCCGCTCGGCGCGACGATGGTCTCGTCCGAGGGCGCCTGCGCCGCCTACTACCTCTACCGCCGGCTGGAGCCGTCGGCTGGCAGGCGACCGCGTCGATGCCTGAGCCCAGTCGGGGACCGACCTGACTCGACGGCTGGGTCTGCCCGGCTGCCGCTGCGCGACTCGCCCGACCATCGTCATGGGCCACGGCGGCGGCGGGGCCATGTCCGGCCGAGCTGGTCGAGCACCTGTTCCTGCCGGCGTTCGGCGGCGCGGCCGACGCCGAGCTGGGCGACTCGGCCGTCGTGGCCGCTGGGCGGCGCCGCGGCTGGCGTTCTCCACCGACTCCTTCGTGGTGCGGCCGCTGTTCTTCCCCGGCGGCAGCATCGGCGACCTGGCCGTCAACGGCACGGTCAACGACCTGGCCATGAGCGGCGCCACGCCGCTGTACCTCTCGCTGCGTTCATCCTGGAGGAGGGCACGGCGCTGCCGACGATCGGCCGCGTGTCGCCGAGGCGCTCGGCGCGGCCGCGCGCCGGCGCCGGCGTCGCGCTGGTCACCGGCGACACCAAGGTGGTCGGACGCGGGCACGGCGACGGCGTCTTCATCAACACCGCCGGGCATCGGTCTGGTCCCGGCGGGCGTCGACATCCGTCCGCAGCGGGCTCGTGCCCGGCGACGTCGTGATCGTCAGCGGCGCCATCGGCGTCCACGGCGTGGCGGTCATGAGCTGCCGCGAGGGCCTGGAGTTCGGCATCGAGGTCGAGAGCGACAGCGCGGCGCTGGGCGGCCTGGTCGACGCCATGCTGGCCGCCGGCGGCGGACCTGCACGTGCTGCGCGATCCCACCCGCGGCGGGCCTCGCGGCCTCGCTCAACGAGATCGCCGCGGCCTCCGGCGTCGGGGTCGAGCTGGACGAGCGCGACGTCCCGGTCCCGCCGACGGTCGCCAACGCCTGCGCGATGCTCGGCCTGGACCCGCTGTACGTCGCCAACGAGGGCAAGCTGGTGGCCTTCGTCGCCCCGGAGCGACGCCGACGCGGTCCTGGACGCGATGCGGGCGCATCCGCTGGGCGCCGGGCGCCGTGGTCATCGGGAGCTGCGTCGACGAGCACCCCGGCATGGTCGTCGCCCGGACCGGCCTCGGCGGAACGCGGGTGGTCGACCTGCCGATCGGCGAGCAGCTGCCGCGGATCTGCTGATGGCGCTGCCACGGAGTCCGGCGCGACGCCGCTTCGCCCGCTACGCCTTCCCACCCAACGACTCGGCTACTGCGGTCCGGACGACGCGTCGGTGCTGCTGCAGCACGCCGCGGACGG
The DNA here is from genome assembly GCA_963786775.1 of uncultured Pseudomonadota bacterium. GTDB lineage: Bacteria > Pseudomonadota > Alphaproteobacteria > Rhizobiales > Hyphomicrobiaceae > ZC4RG25. The sequence continues at coordinate 84,598 of CAWBAM010000020.1, forward strand.
TGGGGCCACGGCGGAGGTCGCCGCGCGTGCGCGGCAGTTCGAGGGCGCGTGGGCCTACCTGTCCGCCATCAGCGACGGCCGGGGCTCGACCCGCTCGACGCCGCGGTGGTGGAGGCGTACTGGCTCGGCAACGACCTGCTCGGCAAGGTCGACCCGCATGCGCTGCTGGACGGGCTCCGCTGCCGGTTCCGGTCCCAGACCGGCGGGCTGCTGAGCCGGGTGGCCCCCTCCCCGGACGTGCTCGCCAACCACGGTTTCCACGTCTTCGCCGTCTATCCCTGGGCGAGCATGCTCGGGGGGCAGCAGCGACGTACCGCGCTCGGTGCTGGAGGCATGCCGGATCCGCTGGGGCACCGTGGAGTCGGTCGACGGCGAGCGGCGCGGTCGGTCCCAGCCCCTGGAGTGGGACGGCTCCCGGCTCCGGCTGGGGGCGCCGCGCCCGAGACGGTCCGGTGGTCCGCCGAGGGCCTGTCGCTCGCAGCCACGCCCGTGCCCGGGGGTGTGGTGTCCATGCACTGGGACTGGATCTGCGAGCGGCTGACCCCCGACCGGACCGACGCCCTCGCCGACTCGACCGCGCACGCCCTCGACATGGCCAACGCCGCCCTGTGACACTCCGAGCGGGTCAGGCACGGCCGTAGACGAAGGCGGCATTCGGCGACGTGGAGCAACAGATCGAGGAGGCCGTCACGGCCGGCGATCTCGAAGGGACCAGGACCTGCGGTTGCGGTGGCTCTGGTGCCGCTCGGGACGGACGACCCGGCGGGGTCGCGGATCCGGCGGATCGCGTTCGACAACCTGCGCAGGAGCTCACGATGGACGAGAGCGGAGAGGACCGGGATCGATCCTCCGGCCGCCGGGACGGCTGGGCGGAGATCGACGTTCCGACCCTCGTGCTGCCCGCAGACCACGACCCGCCGTGGCACGAGCGGATGTGCGAGGCGCTCGCCGAGGGGATCCGCTCGTGCCACGGCGGGTCGTGGTCTGCGGGCAGCACGAGGGTGCGGAACATCGATCTCGCCCAGCCGGCGGCCGGAGGATCGATCCCGGTCTCCCCGCTCTCGTCCATCGTGAGCTCCTGCAGGTTGTGAACGCGATCCGCCGGATCCGCGACACAGATCATCCCGAGCGGAGCCCG
>CAWBAM010000021.1:0-32650 GCA_963786775.1 uncultured Pseudomonadota bacterium
GGGTCCGAACATTCTCGGGTAAGCTTCGGCCAGGCCGCGCACAAATCCAGATAACCGGGGCAAGACATGACCAAGTACGACTTCGACCTGTTCGTAATCGGCGGTGGCTCAGGCGGGGTGCGGGCGGCCCGGATCGCGGCCGGACATGGGGCGCGGGTTGCCCTCGCGGAAGAGTACCGGCTCGGCGGCACCTGTGTCATCCGGGGTTGCGTGCCGAAGAAGCTGCTGGTTTATGCCAGCCGGTTCGCGGACGATTTCGAGGATGCGGAAGGGTATGGCTGGTCCGTAGGCGAGACGCGGTTCGACTGGGGCCGACTGATCGAGGCCAAGGACCGCGAAATAGCCCGTCTGGAGAGCATCTACCGGAGCAATCTGGAACGGGCGGGCGTTACGATATTCGAGCAGCGGGCAGAGCTGGCCGGCCCCCACGAAGTGCTGCTCGTAAAGGAAAACCGCACCGTCTACGGCTCAGTACATCCTCATCGCCACCGGAGCCAGCGTTGACGTTGACACTCGGGTGGTGGGCTGCGAGCACGTCATCACGTCCAACGACGCCTTCCATTTGAAGGAGCTTCCGCGCCGGATCGCCATCGCTGGCGGAAGCTACATTGCCGTGGAGTTCGCCGGTATCTTCGCTGGATTGGGCGTGGAGACCACGCTCGTCTACCGGGGCGGGAAGCTGCTGCGCGGCTTCGACGAAGACCTGCGCGACGGCCTGATGGAGGCCTATGCCAAGCGCGGCATTCAGGTGCTGACGAACACCACATTCTGGCGCATCGACCGCACGGATAAGGGCCTCGTCGGCAACCTCAGCGACGGCACCGCTGTCGAGGTCGACCAGATCATGTTCGCCATCGGCCGCAGCCCCAACACGCCAAGGCTGGGACTGCACAAGGTCGGCGTTGCGCTCGGAGAGCGCGGGGAGATCAAGGTCGATGCCGACAACCGCTCGAGCGTACCTAGCATCTATGCGATCGGAGACGTCACGGATCGGGTAAATCTCACGCCCGTGGCCATTCGCGAGGGCCATGCCTTTGCAGATACGGTCTTCGGCAACAAGCCCTGGCGGGTGGACTACAGGATCGTCCCCACGGCCGTGTTCTCAACGCCGGAGATCGCGACGGTGGGGCTGTCAGAGCAGGATGCCATAGCTGCCGGGTATACGATCGACATCTACAAATCCCGGTTCCGGCCCATGAAGAACACGCTCGCCGGCCGCGACGAGCGAATGCTCATGAAGCTGGTCGTCGACCGGCCGACCCAGAAGGTTCTCGGCGTTCACGTGCTCGGCCCCGATGCCGCCGAGATCGTGCAAATGGCGGCCATCGCCCTGCAAGTCGGCGCAACCAAGGCCGATTTCGATTCGACCATCGCCTTGCATCCCAGTGCCGCCGAGGAGCTGGTGACCATGCGCGAGAAATGGGTGCCGCCCAGCGCCGCGGCCGAGTAGCCAAAGCTACAGTGCTCGCATTTTTCGATTCGCTTAACGGCGGGTAAATTTCCGTTGCCACAACCTGTGGTAGCATTCTCGAGCGAGTTGCCTGCGCGTTCCTGCACCAGCGCACACGAAGAGGACGGACGGCCATGACGGCAAACGCCATCGCCCGTGCCTCGGCTGCTCTCCTGTTCTGCTTGGCTGCCTTGGTCTCGGGACAAGCTCGAGCACAGAACTACGACGGTGCCGGCCTGCTGAGGTTCGGCGTCTTTGGCCAGGTCGGCAACACGGATTTGGACATCGAGAGGCCGATCGACGCGAGAGGGTCGGCTTCAGACACCTCCTTCGGTGGCGGTGTCACCTTCGGATACGATTACCTGTTCCAGAATGGGCTCATTCTGGGGATCGAAGCGGACATCGGCATCGATTTCGGCGGACGCTGAGCGCGGCCAGCGGGAGCTGAGCACCAACTTCATGGCAGGCATCCGCGGACGTGTCGGGGGTTATGTCAGCCCGGCCCTGATGCTCTATGGCACGGCGGGAGTAGCGTTTCTCGGCGTCGACTATGACGGCCTCGTGAGCCCCGCAACCGGTGTGCGGTTCAGCGACTTCGATACTCTGGTGGGGTGGACGGTCGGCGCCGGTGCCGAGTGGGATTGGCACGGCATCGTTTTCTTCGGCGAATACCTCTTCGCCAGCTACGACACGTTCTCATCCAATGAGACCGTCGATCTGATCGACGGCGAAGTCATCGAGACGACCACTTTCCGAAACGAGTTCGATGTCGATCAGCACCTCTTCCGGTTCGGCGTGAAATTCATTATCGGCCATGACCACCGTCCGGCGGAGACCTATGGGCCGTTTAAGTAGCTGACAAGTCGAGCACAATCAGCCAAGTTCTTCGCCAACGGCAACTTGCAATGCAGGCGGCGGCTTAAGGCTGAGGCCTAATGCGGAGTGTCACTGTCGTAGGCGCCGGTGTCATCGGGATGTGCGTTGCAGCCTACCTGCAACGCATGGGAGCAAGCGTGACTGTGCTCGACCCGATCGAGCCGGGGCGAAGCTGCTCCTTCGGCAATGCGGGGGCCCTCAGCCCCGCATCATGCGTGCCTGTGGCCATGCCGGGCATTCTCAAGCAGGTGCCGAAGTGGCTTGTGGACCCAAAGGCACCGCTCGTGGTGCGTTGGTCCTATCTGCCGTGGGCCGGGCCTTGGCTGCTGCGCTTCATTCGGGCGAGCAGCGCGCGCGAAGTGGAGCGCAGCGCCGCGGCGCTCAGCGCCCTGCTTCGCCCCGTCTTCGACTGCTACGAGCCTCTGCTGAAAGAAGCCGGAGCCGAGGGCCTCATCCGGCGTGAGGGCCAGCTTCACGTCTACGAAACCGAAGCGGCCTATCAGGCTGATGCCTTTGCCTGGGACCTGCGGCGGCGTCATGGTGCGCGCATTGAAGTTCTATCCTCGAGCGAGCTCCGCGAGCTGGAGCCGAGCTTGGCGCCGTTCTTCACGAAAGGTATCTTTCTGCCAGAGCACGGCCATTGCATCGATCCGTTCGGGCTCGTTCAGGCGCTGGCCGACAGCGTGCGGCGCAATGGCGGCACCATCCTGGCTCAACGCGTTCTCGACGTGGAGATGGATGCCGACAGGCCGCGGGCGGTGGTGACTGCAGCAGGCCGGCATCCGGTCGATGTCCTAGTGGTTGCTGCCGGCGCCTGGTCTCACCAGCTCGCCCGCCATTTCGGTCATAGGGTGCCCCTCGAAACGCAACGCGGCTACCACGCCATGTTGCGCGACCCGAGTTGTGCCCCGCGCCGGTCCATTATGTGGGCAGAGAAGAGGTTTCTGGCGACGCCGATGCAGGCCGGGTTGAGGTTCGCGGGCACGGTCGAGCTCGCGGGCCTCGATGCGCCGCCCGATTACCAGCGCGCCAGCATTCTCCTGGAGCAGGGGAAGCGGATGTTCTCTGGCCTGACCGGAGGCGAGGTCAGCCGCTGGATGGGCCATCGGCCGTGCCTGCCGGACTCAGTTCCGGTGATCGGTCCTTCGCCTCACGTGAGGAACGTCTATTTCGCTTTCGGCCACGGCCACCTGGGGCTGTCGACGGCTTCGACGACCGGGGCGGCTCGTTGCGGAGCTTGTCATGGGCGCCAAGCCGTTCATCGATCCGGCACCCTACCGCATCGACCGGTTCTGAAGCGCTCAACGAAGTTGTCCCGCTGGCGCTTCAAACGTTCAACAGCAGCACGACGCCGACGACGATCAGCCCGATGCCAATGGCCTCGCGCGAGGCGAGGCTCTGCTTGAACATCTGCCGCGAGACCACTTGCGCGAACAGGATTTCGACCAGCCCGAGCGTGCGCACCTTCGCGGCGCTCTCCACCGCGAACGCAAGAAACCACATCTGCGAGGCGAACGCGCCCATGAAGCCCGCCGTCAGAGATGGCCGCCATGCGCGGAAAATGGCGATCAGATTTTCGCGTTCGGCAACGAATAGATAGAGCGACAGCACCAGCGTCTGGATGATGAGCCCGAGCGCCAATGTGGTCGAGGCGGCGAGGACGAAGTTGTCCGCCTCGAGCGCCATGATGCCGCCGCGAAAGCCGACGGCCGCAAGGGCGAACATGGCGCCAGACGCAACACCTAACGCCGCCGACTGCCAGGAGAGAGTTGCGGCCACGCTCCGCTGCGGCCAGGACATCATGACCACGCCTACCGTGGCGATGAGAATGGCAGTGACCAGGCCCAGTGAAAGCTGGTCGCCGAGAAATGCAAGCCCGAAGACGGCCACCTGCACCGGCTCGGTCTTGGACAGAGTAATCGTCACCACGAACGACCGCTCGCGCATGGCAGCGAGCAGCAGGGCGGTGCCGCAGATCTGGGCGATCGCGGATGACGCCGTCCAGGCCACCATGGCGGCGTTGAGCTGCGGAAGTGGCTGACCGGTAGCCAACAACGCCAGCGCTAGGAAAAGCAATCCGAACGGAAGCCCAAACAGAAACCGGACATGCGTTGCACCGACCGTCCCGAGCGTAACCGTCAGCTCCTTTTGCATGGCATTGCGGAGCGTCTGTCCCCCGGCCGCAAGAACGGTGAAGATGGCCCAGAGCCACTCTGACACGCGCTTATTCCCCCGGTCTGCCGCGGATCCCGTGATCGCAATGAAGTGAGCCCAGGGCTCTAACAGATCCGGGTTGCTCTTGGCGAGAGCCGCAGCGATGCGAAAGAGGCTCAGCCCTCGAGCACCCAGCGGCCGTCTGGGCTTCGACAGGCAGCGCCTTCGACAGTCCGGGTCATGGGGCCGGACCGAAGCGTTACGACGACGTGACGGCAGATCTCGCCGTTACTCTTCTTGAACGAGAAGACGGGCCGAACGCTTCCGCTCAGCCGGCCATGCGGGCGCCGCCAGACGAAGTTGCCACCGTCCGGCACCTCAGTCAGGCCGATCTGAAGAGCGTTCAACGTTGCAATTTCGTCGATGTCGTTCAGCGAGAAATTCGCAAGCGGGTTGCCGGCATTCGGTGCAGGCCGCGTTCGCAGGTCTGGACAAGAGCATGTCGGGCTGGTCTGTCCCGCCTTCCCTGATCCGGCATCGGCTGCAGCTGCCGTGATCGGCAGGAGGATTGCAATCAGTCCAGTCGCAGCGCGAAAACCTGCGCCGTCAGGGTTACGCATCATGACTGACTCATACTCGAACTGACTGGACCCCGCTCCGCGAGAGGGGTACTCGTACCCGCAAGCATGCCGCAGCTGGGTTAAAAGGACGTCAACGGTTGTCCCTTCCTGCCCGGTCGAGATCGTGAGCAAGACCTATGGCCGATACATCCAAGCCAGATTATTACACCGGCCCGCAGGCGGGGGACTTCGCCGCCGCGGACGAGCCGTTCGCGCTGTTCGAGGCGTGGCTCGAGGACGCGACCAGCACGAGCCGAACGATCCAAATGCGCATGGCGCTGGCGACCGTCGATGCGGATGGCCTGCCCAACGTGCGCATGGTGCTGCTCAAGGGTGTCGATCAGCCGATCGCGCGGACGCGGTTTCGTCTTCTTCACCAACTACGAGAGCGCCAAGGGCCGCGAGCTGCTGGCCGTCCGCAAAGCCGCGCTCTACTTCCACTGGAAGAGCCTGCGCCGGCAGGTGCGCGTGCGCGGACCGGTGACGCCGGTAGCGCCGCGGAGGCCGACGCCTATTTCGCCACCGCCCACGTCGGCAGCCGCATCGGCGCCTGGGCCAGTCGCAGCAGTCGCGGCCGCTGGAAAGCCGCTTTGCGCTGGAGAAGGCCGTCGCGCTCTATACGGCCAAATACGCTGGTTGGGGACGTGCCGCGGCCGCCGTATTGGTCGGGCTTTCCGCGTCGCGCCCGCTCGAGATCGAGTTCTGGCACAGACCGGCCGTTCGCGGCTGCACGAGCGCATCATCGTTCAGGCGCGCCGGACCGGCGGCGCCGTGGCTCAAGACGCGCCTTTATCCCTGAGCGCAATCGGCTGAGGGGAGGTGCCGGTCCCCTAAACCTGTGCCTTGCCGCATTGAATTCCGGCTATGCTGCAACGCACATCCGAAGCTCGTGGTCGTTGTTCATGGATGATGTGACACCATGCCCGTAACCGGCAATGCAGAAGCGAAAGACCCTGATCCTGACCGGCGCCTCGCGCGGGATCGGCCACGCGACGGTCATGCGGTTCGCCTCCGCCGGGTGGCGCGTGATCAGTTGCTCGCGGCAACCGTTTCCGGAGAACTGTCCATGGGAGATGGGCCGCGAGGACCACATCCAGGTCGATCTTTCCGATCGCGGCCGATACGCTTCGCGCCATCGCCGAAATGCGCCGGCGGCTGGAGGCGCAAGGCTCGCGGCTCAATGCGCTCGTCAACAACGCCGGCATCAGCCCCAAGGGACCTGAAGGCGCGCGCCTCGGAAGCATCGAGACCGCGATGCAGGATTGGCAGACGGTGTTCCAGGTGAATTTCTTCGCCCCGATCATGCTGGCGCGCGGGTTGATTGAAGAGCTGGAGCGGCGCAAGGGGGCCGTCGTCAATGTGACCTCGATCGCTGGCAGCCGCGTGCACCCGTTTGCCGGGGCCGCCTATGCAACGTCCAAGGCGGCACTCGCAGCGCTGACGCGCGAGATGGCCCATGATTTCGGCCCGCGGGGTATTCGGGTGAACGCCATCTCCCCCGGTGAGATCGACACGTCCATTCTGTCGCCCGGCACCGACAAGATCGTCCATGAGCAGATTCCGCTCAGGCGGCTCGGCGAGCCGGAGGAGGTCGCCAAGGCCATCTATTTCCTGTGCACGGAGCAATCGAGCTACGTGAACGGGGCCGAGCTGCACATCAATGGTGGGCAGCACGTATGATGGTCTGCGTCCAGGAGGAACGCAGGTTGGCCTCGACGGTCATCAGGCAACCGCTCTCTGGGGCATTTTCATTTACCTGCTCGAAGCCGCCGTCGAGCCGGATCTGATCGAGGCGGAAGCCGGGCGAAGCGAGGACGTAGGCCAAGTCCATGAGACCGTCGTCGGTCGCACAGTCGCGACCGGCCGGCTCGATGCCCGGGAAGCGTAAGAGTTTGCCAAGTCGGCCTGGCAGGCTCGTTTCGGTCAGGGCGGTGTGAAGCCTGCCACCGATGATTAGGGGCTCGCCCTCCTCAATCCGTTCTGTCGCCCAATCCTCAACGGCAGCGAGCTGGCGGCTTGCAGCATCGCACGCGGCGTCCTCAGGCATTTCGGCGGAGCACTGCGCGAGGTCGAGTGCCAGCACCCAGAGAGAGCCGTTGGGCCCAAGGAGGCGGGCAGCCGTGCCAGCCGCAAGCGGGACACTCGAGTCCGCCGACGCTTCCGCCAACTGCAGCAGATGATCCTGGGCGACGACTCGCAGCCCGGAGCTCCGGCGGACGGCGATGGCCGTCGTCGCCATCTGTGACTTACCACGCCGGAGGATTTGTCGTGAGACCAGCAGATGATAGTCGCGCGCCGGGAGCATCTGGCGCACCGAGTTGACGTTTCTGATGCCGTGGAGCAGGGCCACATCTGCATTGATACGTAGCGGGTGGCGAACCGCTTCTTTGCGGTGCATTGCCGTGGTCCGGCGTTCTGCTCCGAACGTGTGCCGCCAGACCAGCTCACGCTCTTGCTCGGGTTCCGTCCCTTCGGTCGCGATCGGCGTGGCAGGCGGGGAGGCCGCATTCAGGATAACAAACCGCAGCCGCAGGCCATCCACCGTCCCCATGTTGAATTGCGGACTCTGTTTGGGCGCAGCCCACATCAGCAGCCGGCGCCGTCAGAAATGCAAGGACGATAGCTGCGGCAGCGCCCGCACACCACGGCTTCCGCACACTCATCGCCACCCCCGCCGCTCGCTTAGGTTGCGAAGAGTGTGCCTGACTCGTGCTGTTCCGGAAACCCAGTCGGCTGAAACGTCGAGCCGCTAGCGAAAGCGGATCAGCCCCGTAGGCCCTCCTTGCTGACCCACTCCTCGGCACGGTCGAGGGCCCGTCCGAGAGCATCGAACATAAGGTTGATTTCGGCGCCGTTGATGATCAGCGGCGGTGAGAGCGCGATGGTGTCGCCGGCCACGGCACGGCAAATGAGGCCCTCTTCCTCCGCCAGCTTTACGACCTTCGGACCCACGCCCTGCCGCACATCGAAGCTTTCCTTGGTCGACTTGTTCTTTACGAGCTCGATGCCGCCGATGAGGCCTACGCCACGCGTCTCGCCGACGAGCGGGTGATCCCTGAGCGCCTTGAGACGCGTCTCGAACACCGGTGCAACGCTCTGCACATGGCGGACGATATCGATGCGTTCGTAGATCTCGAGGGTTTTCAGGGCAACCGCACAGGATACGGGGTGACCTGTGTAGGTGAATCCATGGGCGAAGACGCCGAGCTTTTTGCTCTCCTCGAGCAGCGCCTCATACACCGGCTCGCTAACTGTGATGGCGCCTAGCGGCATGTAGGCGGACGTGATGGCCTTGGCCATCGTGATGGTGTCAGGCTCAATGCCGAACGTCTGCGAGCCGAACCAGTTGCCCGTGCGGCCGAAGCCACAGATGACCTCGTCGGCAATCATCATGATGTCGTAGCGCCGCAGAACCTCCTGGATCTTCTGGAAATATGTGCGCGGGGGAGGAATGACCCCGCCCGCGCCCATGACGGGCTCGGCGATGAAGGCGGCGATGGTCTCGGGGCCTTCGCGCTGGATCAGCTCCTCGAGGTTATTGGCAAGGCGGGTGGCATACTCTTCCTCGCTTTCGCCTTCCTCCGCATACCGCCAGTAGTGCGGACAGTCGGTATGCAGCACGCGCTGCATCGGCAAGTCGAAGTCGGTGTGGAAGATTGGCAGGCCAGTGAGGCTACCCGCCGCGATCGTCACGCCGTGGTAAGCCTTCATACGGCTGATGATCTTCTTTTTCTTCGTCAGCCCGCGCGCGTTGTTGTAGTACCAGGCGAGCTTGATCTGAGTGTCGTTCGCCTCCGAGCCCGAGCAGGTGAAAAAGACCTTGGACGTTGGTGCGGGCACCAGCTCCTTCAGTTTTTCTGCCAGTGCGATCGCCGGCTCGTGACTGCGCCCGCCGAAGAGGTGGGTGAACGACAGCCGGCTCATCTGCTCGCGTGCCGCCTCGATCAGCTCTTCGTTGCCGTATCCGAGGCCCGTGCACCACAGGCCGGCAAGGCCCTCGATGTAGCGCTTGCCTTCCTTGTCCCAGACGAAAACTCCTTCGCCCCGCTCCAACACCAGGGGACCGGTTGTTCGATGCGCCGCGAGATTCGTCGAAGGGTGCAAGATCGCCTCAACATCTCGCATGGCATAGTTGGAAAGAGTCGTCATCTGGCCTGTCCTGTGCTGGTATGATGTTGCCCTTGACGTGATTAATCACGACGCAAGTGCGGGATAAAGGGTTCCTGTTTGCGCTGCATCGCTCGGCGCTGATGCGGAGTGTGGAGAGAATGACCAGCCTGGACATTTCCTGGCACGCTGTCCACCGCATGATGGACGAAACCCGTCGGCGGGCGAGCTTCTCCGCCGTCTGGAGCCTGCGCCTGGCGCTTTTCTGCGGTGCTCTGGCGATTACGGGCATTGTTCTGCACCGGTTCATGGGCCTCTCGACGCCCGTCTTGCTGAACGTGCTGAAGGTGGCTTTCGCCGGAGGTGGGCTGGCGTTTCTCCTTGCGCTGGTTGCCTTTATTCAAATTTGGTTCACCGGCCGGGCTGGGGCCGGGGCCGCTCTTGGCGGACTGTTGGCCAGCCTCGCTCTGTTCGCGTGGCCCGCCTACTACCTTCCGGTGGTGCGCGATCTTCCTGCCATCAACGACGTGACCACGGACCTGCATGCGCCACCGCCGATGTCTGCCTTGGCGAGGCTGCGCGGGCCCGGTGCCAATCCAGCCGACTATCCGGGCGAGCATTTTGCCGAGATGCAGGCCGTTGCATATCCGGATCTGCAGCCGTTCCTGCTCGCTCGACCGGTCGATGAGGCCTTCGAGATCGCTGCCGAAACGGTGAGGCGCTTGAAATACGAGGTCGTCTCGGAAACGCCGCCGGGTGGGAGCTTCGAGGAGCCAGGCTACATAGAGGCCGTGGACCGCACCCTCATCATGGGTTTCTTGGATGATGTCGTGATCCGCGTGACGGGTGACTCGGAGACGTCCCAGATCGACGTGCGGTCGGCCTCGCGGTACGGCCAGCACGATCTGGGCCAGAATGCCAGCCGAATCCGCACGTTCTTCGCGGAGCTTCGGACGGTGCTCGATAGCAGTGTGCCTGCGGCGGCCAATCCCCGTAACGCGCGCAGCAAAGGCAAAGCAGCTACACCGCAGAAACGGGGCGGTCGAGGTCGGGGGGACCGTCGCAACTGACGAGCCCGCGTTCGACCAAGGCTCTCGATGTGCGCCAAAACCGAGAGCGAGGCTGCCCTGACCAACCGAGCATCGAGCCCCTGGTAAACAGCAGCGACGATGCGATCGATCGTGGTATGCCCCTGGCGCACGGCATCGAGGATCGCCTGCTCACGCCAGCGGCGATGGACGATGTAGGCCTTGACCATCCGGCTCGGCTGCTCAATGCGCCCGCCGTGGCCTGGCATGAAGACCGCTTCCGGGCGGTCGAGCAGCTTCTCCAGCGAGCGCATGTAGTCCGTCATGCTGCCCTCGGGCGGGGCGACGACAGTCGTGTTCCAGGCCATCACGTGATCGCCGCAGAACAAGACGTTGCTGTTGGCCTCTGCGAAGCAGAGGTGATCCGGCGCGTGACCCGGTGTGAACAGCGCTTCGAGGCGCCAATCCGGGCCGGTGACCACGTCGCCGTCCTGTAAAACGATGTCTGGGCTGAAGTCGATGTCGATGAACTCGGCGCCGGACGGGCTCGTCTTCAAGCTGCCCGGCGGACGGCGTGAGCGGCCACGCGCGCAGACCTTGGCACCGGTCGCAGCACGGAGCCGCTCCAGTCCGTCAGTGTGGTCGCGATGGGTGTGCGTGACGAAGATGTGCGTGATCGGGCGCCCGGCGGCGGCGCGCATGATGGCCTCGAAATGCGCATCATCCTCCGGGCCGGGATCGATCAGGGCCAGCTCCTTGGTTCCGACGAGATAAGTGTTCGTTCCGTGGAACGTGAACGGGCTCGGGTTGTTGGCAACCAGCCGCACGACGCCTGGGGCGAGCTCGCGTGGCTGCCCATAGGCGAATTCCATCGTCTTCTTGAATGCGATCTCGGCGGTCATGCGGACTTCGATGTTTCTCGCGCGGTGCCGTACCACGGACGACGCCGGAGAGATAGAGGTTGCCCGAATGGAATCGAAGTCCCGTGAGGCTCGCGGCGCCGTTCAAGCCGCCCGGCTCGCCGCGCCGTCCACGAGATGGCATGCCGCGAAGCCGCTTTCGGTCGCAACGGGCTCGGGGACGAGCGTCCGGCAAATCTCCATCGCCTGCGGGCAACGCGGGTGGAAGGGGCAGCCCGAAGGGATATTCAGCGGATCCGGCGATGCCGTCCCGAGTAGCGCTTCGGGAAGGCCGAGGCCGGGCTCTGGCGTCAGCACAGAGGCGAGCAGGGCCTGCGTGTAGGGATGGCGCGGGTTGCGGAAGAGCTCGGCCGTCGGCCCCAGCTCGACGATGCGGCCGAGATACATGACGGCGACCCGCGTCGCGAGGTGCTCGACGACGGCGAGGTTGTGGCTGATGAAGATGTAGGTGAGCCCGAGGTTCTGCTTCAGGTCCATCAGCAGGTTGAGGATCTGTGACTGCACCGAGACGTCCAGCGCTGACGTCGGCTCGTCGCAAATGACGATCTCCGGCTCGGTGATGAGCGCGCGTGCGATGGCCACTCGCTGGCGCTGGCCGCCGGAGAGCTCGTTCGGGTAGTGGTCGGCGTACCGCGCGGGCAGACCGACCTTGTCGAGCGCGGCGATCGCTTTGGCCCGCCGCTCCTCTGCAGATCCGATTCCCTGCACCTCGAGAGGAAGGGCCACGATGGAAGCGATCCGCCGACGCGGATTGAGCGACGAATAAGGGTCCTGGAACACGGGCTGCATTCGTCGCGCGATCTCGCGCCGTGGCATCGTCTGGATGTCCTTGCCGCCCAGCCGAACAGTGCCGGTGGTCGGCGCCAGCAAGCCAAGGATCATGCGGGCGAGCGTGCTCTTTCCGCAGCCCGATTCACCGACGATGCCGAGCACCTCGCCCTTGTGCACGTCGAGGTCGACGCCCGTGACGGCCTTGAGCGTCGCGCGCCTGGCAAAAATGCCCCGGTTGACGCTGAAGGTCTTCGACAGGCTGCGCACTTCGATGAGAGCGGTCACGCCGACGCCTCCCGAAGCTCCGTCTCAGTCGCGAACTCCTCGACGCAGACGTATCGGTGGGTCGCGGACGGCGTGCGTACGGGGAGCGTCTTGGCGCACTCCGCGCGCGCGTAATCGCAACGCGTCCGGAAGGCACAGCCCTCGATGCCGCCGATGAGGCTCGGCACGATACCCGGAATTGTGCCCAGTCGTGTCCCAGCCTTCGTCGTGCCGGGACGTGGCAGGCACGAGAGCAGCCCGCGCGTGTAAGGATGGCAGGGCCGGGCGAACAGCTCCGCCGTGGTCGCGCTTTCGACGATCGCGCCCGCATACATCACGTGCACCCTGTCGGCGATGCGAGCGACAATGCCGAGATCGTGCGTGATGAGGAGCAAGGCGATGCCGAACTCGCGTTGCAGGCCCGCCAGCAGGCGCAGGATCTGAGCCTGGATCGTGACATCGAGGGCGGTCGTCGGCTCGTCGGCAATGATGAGGTCCGGGCCGCACATCAGCGCCATGGCAATCATCACGCGCTGGCGCAGGCCGCCGGAGAGCTGATGCGGGTATTGCCCCAATCGCTCGGCAGGTGAGGCAATGCCGACCTTGGCCAGCAGATCGACGGCCCGCTCGCGCGCCTCGGCATAGCTGGAGCGCTTATGGTGCCGATAGACCTCGATGAGCTGGTTGCCGATGGTCCAGGCCGGGTTCAGCGCCGTCATCGGCTCTTGAAAGATCATCGCCATTCGGTTGCCGCGCAACGCGTTGATCTCCGCACGGGAGGCACGCGTGAGATCAGTGCCGGCGAAAACGAGCCGGCTGGCTTGCCGTGTGGCGGTCGACGGCAGCAGACTCATGATGGCGAGCGAGGTCATCGACTTTCCGCAGCCGGATTCACCCACGAGGCAGACGGTCTCCCCGCGGCGCACGTCAAAGCTCACATCGCGCACAGCATGGAGTGGTCCGGCAGGTGTGCGGATCGTGACGGAGAGGTCCTTCACCTCGAGCACGGCTTCGCGCGCTGGGGCTCCACCCATCACCCCCTCCCGTCCGGAGCGAAAACGTCGCGCAGACCGTCGCCGAGCAGGTTGATGCCAAGCACCAGCAGCGCCAAGGCGGTGCCCGGAATAGCGATGAGCCAGAATGAGAAGAACATCATGTTCTTGGCTTCCGCGATCATCAAACCCCAGGATGGAAGCGGAGGCTGCACGCCAAGACCTAGGAACGACAGGGCCGCCTCGAGCAGGATGGCGCTGCCCGCTTCCACCGTTGCGACGACGATCAGGTGTGGGAACACGTTGGGCAGAACCTCGCCGGTTAGAATACGCAGACGCGAGGCGCCTGCAGCTTCAGCAGCGGCCACATAGTCGAGTGAGCGTACCTGCTGCGTGGCGCTTCGCATGACGACGGCGAAGCGATCCCATTTCAATAAGCCGAGCGTCAGGATCACGACCGGCAGCGATCCGCCAATCATGGCGACGACTGCCAGCGCAACCAGCACCACTGGCATGGCGAGCCGGGCAGTGATGATGAAGCTGATAACGAGGTCGACCCGGCCGCCGAAGTAGCCTGCGATGAGCCCGAGCGTCGTGCCGATCAGACCCGAGATCAGCATGACGGAAAGCCCGATCAACAGTGAGATACGGGCGCCGTAGAGGATGCGCGAAAGGTAATCGCGACCAAGATTGTCGGTGCCAAGCGGATTGGCCCAAACTCCCTTTTCATGCCAGATGGGCGGAACGAGCCGGCGCGTCAGGTCCTGGGCGTAAGGGTCGTGAGGGGCCAGCAGCGGTGCGAGCAGTGCGATAGCGATCACCGCGCCCACCAGTATGAGACCGGCAACCACGGATGGATTGGCGGCCATACGGGCCGTCGCGGTGGCCGCCTTAGGCGAAACTGTCTCGGCAGGCAGGAGGACAGCGTCACTCATCAGGCGACCCTCATCCGTGGATCAAGGAAGGCATTGATCAGGTCTGAGACGAGCGTCAGCAGCACGTAAATCAGCGACAGCAGCAGCAAGACGGCCTGCGTAACTGGAAAATCCTTATGCGTGATGGACTGGTAGGCGAGGTAGCCAAGCCCATCGAGGGCGAAAATCGTCTCGATCACGATGGAGCCGCCGAGCAAGTATCCGAGCTGGACCGCGGACAGCGCCACCACCGGCACGACCGCGTTGCGCAGTCCGTGCTTGAATACGACGCTGGCCGACGGCAGGCCCTTGGCTCGCGCGGTGCGGATGTAATCCGAGTTGAGCACCTCGATCATGCCGGCGCGGACGAGGCGCATCATCGGCGGCGTCACGTAATAGCCGAGCGCGATCGAGGGCATTACGAAATGCGCCCACGTATCGCTGCCCGACACCGGCAGCCAGCGCAACGTGATCGAGAACAGCATGATCAGCACGAGCGCGAAGAAGAAGTTCGGCAGCGCTTGTCCCACCACGGCGATGGCCAGAGCTGCGCGATCGATCCAGGTTCCGGAAAAAACCGCTGCGAGCACACCCAGTGGAATCGACAGCGCCAGCGCAAAGAGCAAGGCGAAGCTGCCGATGAGAAAGGTAACGGGCAGCTTGTCGGCGATCAGGGCTGCCACGTCAGTCTTGAAGTAGAGCGACTTGCCCAAATCGCCGGACAACGTCGTGAGCAGCCAATCCATGTATTGCACGATGAGCGGTCTATCGAGCCCGTACGTTCGGCGCACAAGCTCGATATCCTCATCGCGAGCACCCTCTCCCGCGATAGCAATGGCCGCGTCGCCCGACAGGCGCAGCAGCATGAACGCGACCACCGATACGAAAGCGGCGACGAGAATAGCCAGCCCGAGCCGCTTCAACGTATAGAGCAGCATCCAACCTCCCGAGGGTGATTCAGCTTGCGCTCTTCCGGTTAACCTACATGCAAATGATGCCTCGCAGCCACGAGCATCGCCCCGAAGGCTCGTGTGCGCAAGAGCAACAGGGGAGGCGCGTTTCAGATGCCTCCCCTTGTCGAATTCCGAGCCTAGAGTTTGCCGTTGCTACGCTGTTCCAAATTGTTAGGGGCGGTGCACTTTGGTGACCGCCCGAACATAGCAGGCTCTACTTCCAGCTCATTTCCCAAAAACGGGGGAGCTCATCCGGATAAGGCGTGAACTCCAAATCTTTGTCCGAGACGTAGTAGGTCGTCAGGGCATAGAGTGGCACCGCGTAGGCCCGTTCATTCACGAGCTGCAGGCCGCGCTTGTAGGCCTCTTTACGCTCCTCCGGGTCGATGCTCGTGTCGCCCTTTTCGAACAGCGCGATCACCTCCGGATCCTTCGTCATGTCGTCATCGATGCCCTTGAAGTAGGCTGACGGGCCGGCTGACACGTCGTTGATGCTGAAAGAGCCCCAGGTCTGGTGCGTCGCTGCGGCCTTGTTCGCACGGTGCTGCTCACGCATCGCCGCATACTGCATGAAGTTGAGATTGGCCCGAATGCCGACCGCACGCATGTAGTTAACCATCGCCTCCGCCTGGGGCCGCTCGCGATAGGCGAAAAACTCCAGGTCAAGGCCGTCCTTGTAGCCGGCCTCGGCGAGAAGAGCCTTGGCTTTCTCTGGATCGTAAGGGTAGCGCTGGGCACCTTCGTCCGTGCAACCGAACTGGCTGGGGAAGCAGATCGTCTCGATCACTCGCGCGCCCTCGCCCACCAGCTCCCGCGCCATCGTCTCCTTATCGATCGCATGGGCGATGGCCTGGCGCACGCGCATGTCCTTAATTGCGTCGTTCGGCCCATTCTCGTTCGCATTGAACAGAATGAAGACGATCCGCATCGTCAGCCCCGAGGTCACCGCCAGATGTGGGGCTGCCTTCAACTGCTCGGCCTGCTCGACCGGCACGTTCATTATGAGGTCGAGGCCCCCGGACAGCATTTCTGCGACTTGCGTCTGCCGGTCAGGGATCATCCGCACTTCAATTTTTTCGATGGTGGGCTTCGGCTTGGGAGCGCCTTCCCAGTAGTTCTTGTTCGCTTCGAGCCGGATCAACTTGCCGACATCGTGCTGCACGACCTTGTAGGGGCCCGTGCCGACCGGCTTCTCGTTCATCCCTTTGGGACCCACTTGAGCGTAGTACTCATTCGGGTGCATCGGGATGGGCCCGGAGAGATATTCGATCGCCGCCGGGAACGGGCGTTTGGTCCTTATCCGAACGGTAAACTGATCGACTTTTTCCGCTTTCTCGATCCAGCTGACGTTCTGCTGAGCTGTTGCCCTATTGGCGGGGTCAGACGCGAAATTCAGCGTGTAGACGACGTCGTCCGCATCAAAATCTTCACCATTATGGAATTTTACGCCTTGGCGCAGCTCAAGCTCGAGTGTCTGATCGTCGACCCACTTCCAGGAGGTTGCAAGCCCAGGCTTATATTCGTTCGTTTTGGGATCGCGGTAGATGAGAGTGTCCCAGACGGCATGGCTCATTATCACGCCGAGGCGGACATTGTTGAAGTAGGGATCGATGTTCTCTAGCACCTGGTCGTAGGCGAAGCGGATCGAGTTGTCCGATTTCGCTGCCTGTGAAGGCGTGGGGAGCGAGCAAGCAATTAGAGCCGCCGCGGCGATTGTGCGCATGAGCATCGTTGAGATCCTCCCACGAGTTAGCCGGCTGGATGCCGGAATGATTTGAGCACTGTTTGACAGGAGGGCGTCAACTCTTTTTCGCCGGAGCGACTGCCCCGCTCCCGACAGATACGCCCCCCGAAAGCGCACGCTCTCTGCAGAAATATCAGCTCAGAAATATCAGTGCAGGATCACAGCAGGCCATTCACCGGATACTTTTTTGCTTATACCGCATTTTTTGTAACCATAGGTTTAGCTTGAAACTCAACTAAACCGTGCATAGGATTGAATTGGTAGCACTCGCCTGAAGGAACGCCCGATGCCGATTGACTGGCACGTTCCCCTCGCTAGCCCTGAAGGACTTTGGATTGGGGGGCTTGGCTGCGATGTGCTGACGAACGCTACCGCCTCGCATCGGAAACGCACAATGCAAGGAGTGGCGCCATGCAGAAGTATGCACTTGCGGGTGCATCACTGGCGGTAATCGCGCTCGCGACCCCAGCGTCTGCCAATCAAAGCGTACTGGAGGAAACAGCAAAGCCCGAGCAGTGGGCGATTCAGACTGGCGACTATGCCAACCAGCGATATTCGAAGCTGGACCAGATCAATCGTGATAACGTTAAGGACCTGAAAGTCGCCTGGACTTTCTCAACCGGTGTTCTGCGTGGTCACGAGGGGTCACCGCTCGTCATCGGCGACGTCATGTACGTCCACACGCCGTTTCCGAATGTCGTCTACGCCCTCGACCTGAACGAAGAAGGCAGGATTATTTGGAAGTACGAGCCCAAGCAGGACCCGTCGGTCATTCCTGTGATGTGCTGCGATACCGTATATCGTGGCGTCGCCTACGCTGATAACACCATTTATCTCCACCAGGCCGACACGACGCTGGTTGCGCTCGATGCCAAAACCGGCGAGGTGAAGTGGTCTGTCGTTAATGGTGACCCCAAGAAAGGCGAGACCAACACTGCCACCGTTCTACCGGTGAAGGACAAGGTTATCGTGGGCATTTCGGGTGCCGAGTTCGGTGTCCGTGGTCACGTCACCGCCTACGATGCCAAGACCGGCCAACGTGTGTGGCGCGCTTACTCCATCGGGCCGGATGATGAGATCCTGTTCGACCCCGAAAAGACCATGTCGCTGGGCAAGCCCGTCGGCAAGGACTTGTCCCTCAAGACGTGGAATGGTGATCAGTGGAAAATCGGTGGTGGCACAGCTTGGGGCTGGTTCTCCTACGATCCCGAAACCAACTTGATGTACTACGGGACGGCCAACCCCTCGACGTGGAACCCGGTTCAGCGGGCAGGTCCTGACGGCAAGCCGATCGATCAAAAATGGACGATGGCCATCATCGCCCGCGATGTCGATACTGGCATGGCGAAATGGGCCTATCAGATGACGCCGTTCGACGAATGGGATTATGACGGCGTCAACGAGATGATCCTGGCCGACCTCGAAATCAATGGGCAGATGCGCAAAGCTCTGGTCCATTTCGACCGCAATGGTCTCGCCTATACGCTGGATCGCGTCACGGGTGAGCTGCTCGTCGCCGAGAAATTCGATCCGACGGTGAACTGGACCAGTGGCGTCGTCATGGACAAAAACGACCCGCGGTACGGACGGCCACAGGTCGTCAGCAAATACTCGACGTTCCAGAACGGCGAGGATGTCAATACGGAGAACATCTGCCCGGCAGCGCTCGGCACCAAGGATCAGCAGCCGGCGGCGTTCTCGCCCCGGACCAAGCTGTTTTATGTGCCGACGAACCACGTCTGCATGAACTACGAGCCGTTCCGGGTGTCCTATACGGCGGGCCAGCCCTATGTTGGGGCGACGGTCTCGATGTTCCCGACCCCGAACAGCCACGGCGGAATGGGCAACTTCATCGCCTGGGATGCGAGCAAGGGCGAGATCGTCTGGTCGAAGCCGGAGAAGTTCTCCGTTTGGTCCGGCGCGCTGGCAACCGCCGGCGGCATTGTCTTCTACGGCACGTTGGAAGGCTATCTGAAAGCCGTGGACGAGAAGACTGGTGATGAGCTGTTCCGGTTCAAGACACCGTCCGGCATCATCGGCAACGTCATGACCTACAGCCATCGGGGCAAGCAGTACGTGGCCGTGCTGTCAGGTGTCGGCGGTTGGGCTGGCATCGGTCTGGCGGCCGGCTTGACGAATCCCACCGATGGCCTCGGCGCGGTTGGCGGCTATGCCGGCTTGCGGGACTATACGGCTCTTGGCGGCACGCTGACCGTATTCACGCTGCCATAGATCGCTCACGGAAAGAGGACTGGCGCGAATTTTCGCGCCAGTCAATTTTTAACCAAGAACAGCTATCGGGATCGATCGTGAAGCGTGCAGGCCTTGCAGTGACGTATGCCGCCGCAATTCTTTCTCTTTCTGCGGCCGCGGCCGGGACGGAGACGGAAAAAAAGAACGTCGACGGGAAATGGGAAACAGCTGACGGTACGCCGACCTATCATATCGCTGAAGACGGCACCGTAGACTGGTACACTTATTCAGGCTTTCGCCGCTATCATTCCGAATGCCACGTTTGCCACGGCCCGGACGGAGAGGGCTCCACGTACGCACCTGGGCTCATCAACTCGCTCAAGACGATGAGCTATGACGATTTCCTGGTGATTGTTGCTGCCGGGCGAGAGGTCATGCGGGCCGATAAGCAAAGCGTTATGCCGGCCCTTGGCGATAATGCCAACGTCATGTGCTACATCGACGACATTTACGTTTATCTGAAGGCCCGTGCAGATGGCGTGCTGCCGCGCGGCCGTCCCGCGAAGAGGGCTGATAAACCCGACACGGCCAGAGAAAATGAAAAGCGCTGTTTTGGTGACAATTAGCCTGGCTGCGGCGCTCGGAGTGTCGCTAGGCGGCACGATTGGGGGAGCGCCCGGGCAGCGGAGGGTGTTCGTGTCGATCTGGTCGACCGCACATCGTTAAGGGTGTGCGCCGATCCCGCAAACATGCCGTTCTCGAACGAGAAGGGAGAAGGCTTCGAGAATAAAATTGCGGAAATCGTCGCGTCTGAGCTGAAGGTGCCGGTTTCATACGTCTGGTTCCCGCAGGCCATCGGTTTCATCCGGCAGACGCTTTTCGCAAGGCGGTGCGACGTGGTGATCGGCTATGCTCAAGGGGACGAGTTGGTGCTCAATACCAACCACTATTATCGCTCCGTCTACACGCTCGTATATCGGAAAGGTAATGGTCTCGATGGGGTCGAGACGCTAGCTGATCCACGACTCAAGGACCTGCGCATCGGCGTCATTGCCGGAACTCCTCCTAGCGCGACGATGGCGAAGTTGGGCCTGATGGCGCGGGCGCGACCGTATCCATTGATGGTCGACCGTCGATTCGAGTTCGCCGGCCGAGAATATGATCGCCGATATTCGTTCGGGTGAAATCGACGCGGGGGTCTTATGGGGACCGATGGCCGGTCATTTCGCGGCAAATGGGGGAGAAAAGCTTGAGGTCGTGCCGCTGTTGAAGGAAACCGTGGGGCCGCGCATGGCCTACCGGATCACCTTCGGCGTGCGGAATCTCGAAGACGAATGGAAGCGGCAGCTCAACGAGATCATAGCGAAGCGACAAGGAGATATCGACGCCGTCCTGCTCTCGTTTGGTGTGCCTCTTGTCGATGAGCAGGATAAGCTCATCACCAAGCCCAGACGATAGTGCGCCGGCGAGGAGAAGGGTCGGCGCGTTCACTCCGACATTCGTGATCGGATTTCCTGGGCGATGGCAAACAAGCGCTGCTCGATCAGCACCGGCACCTCACACGCGAGTGGGATCGACTGCTGCCGTTCATTGAAAACGCGAACATCCCAATTGTATTTATCCTGCGCTGCAGCGAGTTGGGCGGGCTGCGTCTGGTGGTCGGCGCTGAGCTTACGTATTTCCACACTCTGACGCTCGATTTCAGCTGCCCGCGCGCGCTGGCGCTGCTGGAAGCGTTCGATACCTGCCATGATCACCGCCCTGTCGCGATTCGTCGCGTCGAGCACGGCAGCGAAAAGGAGAGTCAAGGCATGGTCACGGTCCTTTTCAGGCTTGGCCTTGGCGAACTCCTCGATCGCCTCGGCGGCTTTTTCAACCGGGACGCGGCGGCTGGTGAGGACCGGAACGAGTTTCATGATATTCTCGTCTTCTCGCCATTCCCTCAGGTCCTCGACTGGCGGACCGTCCCACATCTGCACGGAGGTGAGCTTGTCGACCTTGTGCTGAATGCATGGCCAGTCGGAGCCAACGGGCTCGGCTGCTTCGGCGGAGCCACAAAACATCAAGGCTAAAGCGAGGACAGGTGAGAGCTTCCTAGAACACATTTCAAGCTCCTCCATTGCGCGGCGTTCCACGCCGGCCGATGAGGCCCTTCGAGGGATTATAGGCGTAAATGGCGGCAGCGAGGAAAAAAGCCGTAAAACCGGCAACGATGGCCAAAGGGGCAGGGGCTAGCTTGGCGTAAAGCGCGAAGCGAATAAGCTCGACGGCGTGGGTGAACGGATTGATGCGGCAGATCTCGTACAGCAGCGGGCTCGATTCCTTGATGCGCCAGAGGGGATAGAGCGCCGAGGAGGCGAAGAACATCGGAAAAATAACGAAGTTCATGACGCCCGCGAAGTTCTCGAGCTGCCTGATAACGGATGACATGAAGAGCGCCAAAGCGCCAAGCATGAGCCCAGAGAGGACGAGCGCTGGCAATACCGTGATATATCCAATGAGCGGCGGCTCGATTTCCCAGAAGTAGGCGATGAGCAGAAATGCGTAGACCTGCAGGAGGGCGACAGCCACGCCGCCGAGTAGCTTCGAGACGAGCAGGAACGAGCGCGGAAACGGGCTGACGAGCAGGGTGCGCATGGTGCCTGTTTCGCGGTCGTGGACCATGGAAAGTGAGGTCTGCATGGCGTTGAAGAGCAGAACCATGCCCACGAGACCAGGGGTCACGAAGACCTCGTAAAGGACGTACGTCTCATAAGGGGGGATAATCGAAACCCCGAGGACCTGTCGAAATCCGGCGGCGAAAATGAATAGCCACACGAGAGGCCGCACAAGCGCCGCCAAAAAGCGCTCGCGTTGGTGAAGAAATCGCAAGACCTCCCGCCAGACAACGCCATAGAAACAGGCGATATAGGCGGCAACGTCAAGGCGCCGGGCTTTTGGCATTGCGGTCATGCGTCCGGCTGATCCAGCTCCGTCACATGCATGAAGGCTGTTCTTAAGCTATCCGCTTTCGACTCCGGCCAGGAGGTCGAGCGCCGGGCCGGAATACCGGACGCGCCCCTGTGCAGCACGACGAGCTGATCATTCGGATCGACTTCGTCGACAAGGTGGGTCGCCCAGAGCACGCCGACCTGCCGCTCGCGCGCGAGCCCGCGAACAATGTTGATCACGCTCTCCCGTGAAGCGATGTCGAGACCGACAGTCGCCTCGTCCAACAAAAGAAGACTGGGATCGTGCAGAAGCGCCCGCGCAATTTCCACCCGGCGTGCCTGTCCGCCGGAAAGTGTGCGGACTTTGTCTCTGGCGCGATCCGCAAGCCCCACCATCGCGAGAACCGCTTCGGAAAGCCGCCGCCCTTCGCGGCGTCCAAATCCGTGGAGTGCGGCGTGATAAGTTAGGTTTTGCATCACGCTCAGGTCGCCATCGAGGCTGCGGCTTTGAAATACGACACCGAGCTGCTGCAGTGCCGCCATTGGGTGCCGCCGGACATCGTGACCCAAAATGCGGATTTCTCCGCTCACATTGTCGTAAAGCCGTGTGATCAACGCGAACAGCGTCGACTTACCGGCACCGTTCGGCCCGAGCAGAACCACGAAGGCACCCTGCGGGACGTCAAGGGACACCTCGTCCAGCACCGTCTTTGCACCGAAACGGTGGCTCACGCGCCGAACCTCGAGTGCGCTTGGGTGCGCGATCGAAGTTTCCTGCCCTTCGGAAAGTGCCATCCCTCACTTTACGATGAATTTGCCACCCATGCCCTTATCTTCGAGACCGGCGCAGCCCCACTCATAGGCACCTGGGCGAATGGGCACGAAAAACAACTCGGCTTCGCCCTCGCGCTCCATTTCAATTTCCTGGAGGTGACTGGCCTTGATTTCGACCTTGTTGACCTCGACTTTTCTCATCCACATCGTGTTTGCGAGCTCCGGCGCGCGCCACGCGCATTCCTTGGCGCCGGTCGACTTAATGATGAGCTGATAGGCTTTTCCGGTTTCGAGCTCGAAATCGTTCTGCGAAACGCCGTATCCAGTGTCCCCGAGTCCTATCTCGAGCACCGGCAGCTTTACGGGCCTGACCGCAAGATCGCCTTCCGCGAGCGTAGGAACCGGTAGCAAGAAAAATGTGCAGGCGAGGCAGACTGAAAGTCGGTGCATTGAGCGTCTCCTTCCCGTGTCGAGTTTCAATTAAGGCATCAGAACGAGGCGACGGCGACACCCCACGGATACCGTCCGACCTTGATTGAGCGCAGAACCCTCAGCTTTTCGGTGTCGATACCGAAACGTCATTTGATGCGCCGTTGGTGGTGAAAGAGCAGCCGTTCGTCCGGCGAGAACGCAAGCTGCCAAACCCGCTGGCCGACCAGGAGATATTTTTCAACCTCGAACGTCTCCGCATTGACGACCGCAACGCGATTGGCTGGACCGAGAGCGACGAAAGCCCGCTTGCCATCCTTGGTCACGCGCACCCCGACGGGCTGGATCGCGTCCTGAACAATCCCGGGAATGCTGAAGGTGATTTTCGCGAGAATTTCGCGTGTCTCGGGCTGAATAACGGTTACGGTGCCGCCGATCTCGGCGCTAACCCAGACCTGCCGACCATCCTTCGTGAACTCGGCGAACCGGGGGCGGCTATCGACCAAAACGTTGTCGATGATCTCGTTCGTGGCCGTATCAATGAAATGCGCCATGTTCGTTGTTTCGGAGGTATTCACGAGCAGCTTGCCGTCTGGGCTGATGCCCATTCCTTCCGGTTCGACGCCGACTGGAATTTCGGCCAACACGGTACCCTTCTCGATGTCAACCACGGTGACGAGGTTGTCGTCTTCGTTCGCGATGTAGAGCGGATTTCCGGATGGGTGGAGAATGAAGAGCTCGGGATCGGGACCGGACGGCAGGCTCTTCACAAATTCCATTGTGCGGGCGTCATAGACCTGGACGGTATTGTCGTCGCTAGCGCAGATCAGCAGCCATTTCTCGTCCTTGGACAACGTGACGCCGCGGGGCCGCTGGCCGACCTTGACAGTTTTCACGGCCTCCAGCGTGTCGCCGTCGATGACGGTTACAGTGTTATCCTTCTCGTTCGTGACGAATACCGTCTGGGCAGAAATTTGCGGCGCGAAGAGAATGCTGCCCGCGGCGAGTGAGATGGACAGGGCGGTTCCAATACGGGACACGGAAGCCTCCTCATGACGCTATCCCGCCCCCTGGCCGCGTTGATCACGGCGCATAGTTGCTGCACTTCGACTTGGGCTCATCAACCCCGAGGGTATCAAGCTCCGAGAACTGGTGCAGGAAACCGGGCTGCGGCGACACCGTCACCGGCAGCTTCGGCGTAGAAAGGAGAATAGGTTGGCGCAGCTGGCCATTCCAAGCTCTATAGTTGAGCTTGCGTCCCTTAAAGCCAGCAACGTCAAATTCGGCGGATTTCATGTATGCGATCAATTTTTCGGGATCCGCCGATCTGGTGCGCGTCGCTGCTTCGCCGATCGATCGTATCGCGATCCAGACGTTGTAATCGAGCGGACGGGCTGGCCGGTTAGCGAGCTTTTGAAAGCGAGACTGGAATTGTGTCCCGCCCCATTGCTCTAGGGCGGGATGCCAGCTCGCTGGCACCAGTCCTTGTGTTCCGGCTACCGGCCGCGCATCCCAGGTCATGTATGGAATGTACTCGCCAAACTGGTCGCTTTCGTCGGCGATCACCAGCACGTCGTAATCCGGTACATTTTGGGTGAAGGTCGGAATTTGTTGCTGGATTTGCTCATGGCCGCCGTCGGCACGGCGGCTGCCGACCTCATACTCGTATGCTCGCTCCTCGACGATTTTCGCCCCGAAACGGTTGGCGGCCCGACGCAATGCCGCTGCATAAGCGAGATCATCCGGCTGGGTGCCATGGATTAGAAACCAGCGCCGCCAGCGCTTCCAAACGAGATATTGGGCCAAGGCATCGGCCAGCATGGCGCGTGACGGCGCGGTGTGAACGACGTTTTTCCGGCAATTCTCCTCTCGAAGGGCATCATCGCCGCTGCCTGCATTGAAGACGAGGGCATTCTGTCCATCGAGCGCTGCCGACAAAGCGAGAACCGTATTCGGAGCGGCATCAGCAACGACGAATTCGAGCCCCGGCCGATGCCTTCTCCTTGACACGCAGGACTAGCTCGTCTGCGGCAGCTTCTATGACATCGAGCGTGAACTCCTGCTTCAAAAAACGGCCGGTGGTGTTGTTATCGGCGATGGCGAGCCTTGCTCCCGCAATCCCGTCGTCCTCGGGAGGGAAATCGAGCAGAGACAGCGGCGGCGGAGCATCGCGCAGCTCGCGCGCCAAGATGATGGTAATCTTTTGAACCTCGTTTTGACGGCTTGTTTGCTTGGCGGTTGTTGGATCAGTACTCTGGCCGAGAGCATCTACAGGCAAAATGAGGGGCGCTGCAAAAGCCGTTATAGCGAGCAGCGGAAGCCATGGTCTGCAGGGGCGGCAGCGAACAAGAGAACGCAACCAAACGGAATTCTGCATACGTGGCCTCCAGATGGCGGCCGCAAGAAGAATTGCGGGAGATTTTCCGCCAAAGCCATCCGATTAGAAAATGCTCGCGTGTGTGTTCGGTATTGTCAAGAAAAGAGCGGAGGGCGAGTTGATAAAACCCGAATAAGCGTAAAACGGGCGTCTAACCAATACTGAAGATAATCAGAAAGGAGGGAACCGATTTCATCCGAACAGGTTTCTCAAGGTTGGGAATGGAACATCCCTCCCTTAGGAACAATTCCAACAGCGCCAAATGAAACAAAAAAGACCGCCCGAATGAGCGGCCTGGGAACGATGGTGCTGCCGGTGCGGATTGAACGCACGACCTCTCCCTTCATCACACCTGCGCTTTCGCGCCCGCCACTGTGGGCGTTCGTGCGCTGGACCATCCCTTCATCATAGGTCCCGAGGGACCCTTAGATGCCACCCGTCTGGCCTCTACACCTTCCCGGGATCCGGGCTTGGCTCGGGATTGCCGTCGGCCGGACCGGACGGTTTCCCCGACTTTGGGCGGTACGCTCCTGACCGTTTCCGGTCAGGCGGGCAAGCTTACCAAGGGAGTGCTCTACCACTGAGCTACGGCAGCGTGTCTCCTCGAAAGCTGACCAACACACATAGCGAGGCCAGCCCTCGCATTCAACTCGCAATCGCGCCACGGTCTAGCCCATCGCTAGTGTGTTCGCAAGCGCTGCTGCCTCACATAGCTGGCTGTGGCTTGAAAGCACCGGGTGGGATGAGGCCAGGCGTGACGTAAGCATGATGCAGTGCGTCCAGCTGCGCCCACAACACATTGCACTTGAACCGGACCGCCTCGATGCAAAGCTCCTGCAACTCGCGCGTGGTGGCGTGCCGTTTGACGTAGTCGAGCGCGAAATCCGCGTCGCGCGTGGCCTGGTTTAGGCGCCGGCGGAAGTAAGCCATCACGGAGTCGTCGATGAAGTCGTAGTTCTTGAGCATGCCGGCAATGCGCTCGCGGTGGATCGATGGCGCGAACAGCTCGGTCAGCGAGGAGGCCACCGCCTCGACCAGCGATCGCTCCCGGACGAATGCGACATAGGCCTCGACAGCGAATTGGGTGGCGGGCAATGCACCGGCCATGGAGGTCACGTACTCCCGATCGAGCCCGAGGCCGTCCGTCAGCACCAACCAGCGCTCGATCCCGCCTTCCTCGTCCCCGCTGCCGTCGTGGTCCAGAATGCGGTGGATCCATTCACGCCGCAGCTCCCGGTCTGTGGTGCGGCTCATCAGGGCGGCATCCTTCCGTGGCACTGCGGCCTGATAGCAGTAGCGATTGAGCGCCCAGGCCTGCACTTGGCCCTTGTTGAGCTTGCCGGAGTGGAGGAGACGGTGAAACGGGTGCTTGTCGTGATAGCGCTCGGCGCCGACCGCGCGGATCTGCTGCTCGAGCTCGTCGGGCGTCATCGGTGGTCTCACAGGATGACCTCCATGCCGTCGTAGGCGATCTCCCATCCGGCCGCCTCGACCCGGGCACGTTCGGGCGAGCCTTGCCGCAGCACCGGATTCGAGTTGTTGATGTGCGTGAAGATGCGGCGTCCAACGTCGAGTCTGCCGAGGGCCGCGATGGAACCGTCGGGGCCAGACATGCTGATATGGCCCATACGACGGCCGGTCTTCGGCGACAGCCCCTGCGCGATCATCTCGTCGTCAGTGAAGAGCGTGCCGTCAAACAGGATGGTTGCGGCGCCTGACATGCGACGAAGCAATGTGTCGTCGACGGCGGCGCAGGCAGGCACGTAGCAGGCGAAGCGGCCTGAACGGGTGTCGGTAAGTTTCAGGCCGATGGTGTCGCCGGGCGCGGTGCCGAGATCTGATCCGGCCTGTTCATCCTCGAGATAAAGGGCAACTTTGCCGGGCACCGTGAATGCCTCGACGATAAGTCCCGAACAGCCCGCCGGCTCGAAGTGCTCGTCCGGCCGTATCGGCATCCGCTCCACGAACCGTCCATCCAGCACGCCGAAAATCGGGCTGCCCGACAGGGCTGAAAGGACGCGCGGGTCGGCATAGATCGTTAGTGGCTGGCTCTCGCGCAGACTGAGCAGGCCGGCGATATGATCGACATCGGCGTTGGTCAGCACCACGCACCTGATCGGGCTGCTCCGCTGCGGATCCTCAGCACTAGGGTTCAGCTCCGGTGTGGCTGCAATTTGCTGCCGCAGGTCAGGAGAAGCGTTGAGTAGCGCCCAGTTCCGCCCATCGATGCTCACAGCTGCGGACGACTGGGTGCGCGGCTGCAGGCCCGGGACTCCACGGCGGACGTCGGCGCAATTGCGGCAGTTGCAATTCCACTGTGGGAAGCCGCCGCCTGCTGCCGAACCCAATACCTTGATAATCATTACATCCACGCACGCATGCCGGCTGGCTGTGAGGTCGGCACCTGAAGGGCTCCTCGCGCCAGTAGGCCGGTTGGCGCGAAACTACAACGCCAGCGTGCAGCCGGCCGTCAGGGCCGTCAAGCGCATCGCTTGGATCATCGTTATGAAGGGGCCTTGCTGGTCGCTTACAGTGGCGGTACGTCAAAGCTATCGGAACTATGGAGGGAGGTAGGACCGGTCCGATGCCGAGTGAACCGCGCAAGCAGTCGAGCCAGAAGGATGCGCGCGCTGAACGGCGGGAACGTCTGGCGCAGGAGCTGCGCGCCAATCTCCTGAAGCGGAAGGCGCTGGCCCGGGCGCGCCGCAGCCAGGCGCGAAATGCGGATCAGGAGCCCGAAAAGGCCTCCTGATCCTGGGCTTTGGCTGCCTGACTCGATATTAGTCCAATCTAACTGCACGCCCAGGTTGCGTCTGTCGATCGCGAGAGGGCGGGGAACTCGTTGTTAATTTGACGCAATCCAGATTCGGGCGCATTTGGCCTGCAGTACATTCGGCTCAGCCTCACGCACAGGACGCTCATGGACCGCATCAAGATTGAAGGTGGCCAACGCCTCAAGGGGACGATTCCCATATCTGGCGCGAAGAACGCCGCCCTGCCGTTGATGATCGCGAGCCTGCTGACAGAGGATCGCCTGACCCTCAAGAACGTCCCGAACCTCGCCGACGTAAATCTCCTGGCTCGCATTTTGCGGAACCATGGGGTTGACCATTCCGTGGACGGCAAGCGCGCAAATGCTGGCCAGAACACCGGCGAGACGTTCCATCTCACGGCGCGCGATATCGTCGACACGACGGCGCCCTACGAGATGGTGAGCCGCATGCGGGCGAGCTTCTGGGTGCTGGGGCCGCTGGTCGCCCGCATGGGCGAAGCTCGTGTTTCCATGCCTGGCGGTTGTGCCATCGGCACGCGGCCCGTCGACTTGCATCTCATGGGCCTGAAGGCGCTGGGTGCCGATATCGACATCGATGGCGGCTATGTGGTGGCCCGTGCGCCCAAAGGCCTGCGGGGCAATCGCATCATCTTTCCGAAAGTGTCCGTCGGCGCCACCCACAACGTCATGATGGCCGCGGCCTTGGCAAAGGGTGAGACGGTCATCGAGAACGCGGCACGCGAGCCCGAGGTCGCGGACGTGGCGAGCTGCCTCGTGAAGATGGGGGCTCAAATCGAAGGGATCGGCACGTCGACGCTGCGCATCCAGGGCCGTGACCGGCTCGAAGGGGCAGTGCACCACGTCCTGCCGGATCGCATCGAAACTGGGACCTACGCCTTTGCGGTGGCTGCAACTGGTGGCGACGTGTTGCTCGAAGGCGCGCGACCCGAGCTTTTGGAAACCGCCTTGAACACGCTTGGAGCAAATCGGCGCGACGGTTTCGCCTGTTGAGGGTGGAATTCGCGTATCCCGCGACGGCGCCTATCTCGAGCCGGTGTCGATCGAGACACAGCCGTTCCCCGGATTTCCCACCGACCTGCAGGCGCAACTCATGGCGCTCACGACCACGGCTCGGGGCACCAGCGTCATTCGCGAGACGATCTTCGAAAATCGATTTATGCACGTGCAGGAGCTGGTGCGCCTCGGCGCGGACATCCAGCTTCATGGCGACACAGCGACAGTCCGCGGCGTCAAGGGCTTACGTGGGGCCCAGGTGATGGCCACGGATCTCAGGGCGTCAGTATCGCTCGTCATCGCTGGCCTGATTGCCGAGGGTGAGACGATCATCAACCGTGTCTACCATCTCGACCGCGGGTTCGAGCGCCTGGAGCATAAACTTTCTGCGTGTGGGGCGGTCATCGAGCGGATCAGCGCCTGAGCGCCGCCCCAGGTTGGCATAATCGTCCCACCCGTTGCACCTTCGCAGCACCGCCGCTATCTCTCGCCTTGTGGGTATCGCGTGTGTGTTGCCCGCCAGGTGCAGGAACGGAAACCATGGGTGATCTCAAGCTGGTGGCACTCGACTCCGAGGACCTCAAGGTCATCTCGGCCCATGTCCAGGATGCGGTGCTGCAAGTCGGGGATATGGCTTACCGGCCATCGGAGCATCGTTTCGCCGCTATCGCCAACCGGTTCGATTGGGCAACTGCCACCGGGGCTTACGGTGGCGAGCCGCGGTTAGAGCGTCGTCGCACGGCCCTGCGCTTCGATCGGGTGCTCGAGGCAAAGTGTCAGGGGATCGATCCGAGGTCGAAGTGGCAGGTTCTCGAGCTCCTGGCCATTCAGTTCGAGGAGACGGAGCCGCCGAGTGGTTACATTACCTTGTTCTTTGCCGGCGGTCCGGCGATACGGCTGAAGGTGGAGTGCATCGAGGCCGAGATGCGGGACCTGGGCGCCGCCTGGAAGGCGCGTCGCCTGCCCGAGCATCCCGACGTTAAGACGGTCTGATCTTAGGAGGCCGCCGATTGGGCGGTTTGAAGCCGGATGCCCCTGAGGCTCGATACCGCCGATCGGGACTTCGAGGAAAAGTTTGCCGCGCTACTCGCCATGAAGCGCGAGAGCGCGCCGGACGTCGACGCTGCCGTCCGCGAAATCATTGCCGACGTCATTGCACGAGGCGACGACGCGCTCATCGAGCTGACACGCCGGTTCGATCGTCTCGACCTGACGCCCCAGACATTGCGCGTTGCTGCAGAGGAGATCGAAGGTGCCTATCGCACCTCGGATCCCGATGTGATCGCGGCATTACACTTTGCCCATGACCGGATCCGCGCCTATCACGAGCGCCAGCTCCCCGAAAGTGCGCGCTACACGGATTCCGTTGGCGCGGAGCTAGGCCACCGTTGGACGCCGGTCGAATTGGTGGGCCTGTACGTGCCTGGCGGGCTCGCCTCCTATCCCAGTTCCGTCCTGATGAACGCCGTGCCAGCGAAAGTTGCTGGCGTGCCAAGAATCGCAATGGTGGTCCCCTCGCCCGCGGGGGAGCTGAACCCGCTCGTCCTGGCGGCTGCCCATATTGCCGGTGTCAATGAAATCTACCGCGTTGGAGGGGCGCAGGCTGTCGCTGCGCTCGCTTATGGCACGGCAACGATCCGGCCTGTGGCAAAGATCGTCGGGCCCGGGAATGCCTACGTGGCGGCAGCGAAGCGCCAGGTTTTCGGCATTGTCGGTATTGATTCGATCGCGGGACCTTCCGAGGTCTTGATCATCGCCGATCGCGACAACGATCCGGAGTGGATCGCTGCGGATCTCCTCGCCCAGGCGGAGCACGACGTTGCGGCGCAGTCCATCCTGATGACGGACGATGCCGGGTTCGCAGAGGCGGTGTGCGCAGCGGTCGATCGGCAGCTTCGCGAGCTGCCGCGCGGCAGCATAGCCGGGGAGAGCTGGAGCACCTTCGGTGCGGTGATCCTGCTTCGTTCACTGGATGAGGCGCCACCGCTCGCCGATCGCATTGCTGCCGAGCACCTCGAGATCGCCACCCGCGACCCCAATTCTCTCGCCGGGCGCATCTCCAATGCCGGCGCCATTTTCCTCGGTGCGCTGACGCCCGAGGTGATCGGAGACTATGTCGCCGGCCCGAACCATGTCTTGCCGACGGCCCGCAGCGCCCGGTTCTCCTCCGGCCTCGGCGTGCTCGATTTCATGAAGAGAACCTCAATTCTTCGCCTCAATGCAGCTGCACTGGAGAAGCTGTCGCCCGCAGCCATGACCCTTGCGTCGGCAGAGGGTCTCGAAGCGCACAGGCGCTCGGTCGAGATCCGGCGCTCAAAAAGCTGAAGATTTGCGGCATGGACGAATTCCAGGACCAGCAAAACGGAGGCACGCAGCGGCTCATCTCCATCGTTCTCGATGAGAAATCCATTCGGCGCTGCAATCCGAATATCGATCACGAGCGCGAGGTCGCGATCTACGATATCCTCAACTCCAATACCTTCGCTCTCGAAGGACGAGACGACGGTCCGTACAAGCTGACGCTCGGCATCATCGACGACCGGCTGGTTTTCAGCGTCGGCAATACGAAGGTCGACCACAATCGTCACCCACGTACTGTCGCTGTCGCCGCTACGGCGGTTGATCAAAGACTACTTCATCGTCTGCGAGAGCTATTACAACGCGATCCGCTCTGCGCCGCCCTCACGCATTCAGTCGATCGACATGGGACGTCGCGCTCTGCACGATGAAGGCAGCCGGATCCTCATGGAGCGGCTCAAGGGCAAGATCCGGGTGGATGCACGACACCGCGCGGCGGCTGTTCACGCTCGTCTGTGCGCTGCACTGGAAGGGCCTGAGATGGTCCGAGGGGGCGGGGAGGTACCGGGTCTGTTAGTTGTTCGTCTGCTCAATGAATGTAATCCGGTCGCCGATGGCGGCGGCGATTCTTCGGCATCTGGCTGGCAGACGCATCTACGTCGAAGTCGGCGGGCGTGCGCGCAGGGGAGCGCGACCCGTTCGTCGAGATGGTGATGAGCGAAATCGGCATCGACATCATCTCGCCATCGGCCGCAGACCCTGAGTGACTGGACGATTCGAGCTTCGATCTGATCATCACCCTGTCCCGGAGGCTCATCACCAGGCCCTCGAGCTCACCGAACCATGGCGGTGGATGTCGGAATACTGGCCGACTCTCGACGCTCGGCCGTCGGTCGAGCTCGGCAATCGCGACGAATTCTCGCAACATACCGGTCCGTGCGCGACAACGCTCTGCCAAATCAAGCAGCGCTTTCATCTCGAAGGCGGGCCGACCGTCTAGGTGATCGGGATGATCCCACCCGACTTAATCGTGCACTTGGCCCAGCATCGCTAATCCGAGCAATACATT
>CAWBAM010000022.1:0-38335 GCA_963786775.1 uncultured Pseudomonadota bacterium
GACCGTTGCGTATTGCTGGGCCTGTCAAGCGCTGTCCGCGTCTGGCTTCTCGAATACTACAGATCGTGCTGCGGAAAGCAGACGGACGGAAGGATCTCAGCTGCCTGACCGGCTTGGCCGCGGCCACTGACCTTCCCATTGCTTTGGTGCAGCGGGAGGTATGACAGTCCGCGACGACGATGGAGCGCGATCGGGCTCAACGGTCATTTGCTGCGGTGTCGGGTTGAGCAGGGGCGGAGAGGTCGGGAACGGGAAGGGGACGTCGATCGTCAAGCCCTGCGCACCGGCCCCCTGCAGCTCCTCGAGCCGCCTCATGCGCTGCTCTTCGAGCTGCCTCAAGCGCTCTTCCTCCAGCCTCTTCAACCGCTCCGCTTCGGCCCGGGCCCTGGCCTCGTCCTCACGGCGCAGCCGCTCGAGATGCTCGACGTCGCGCTCCATCTTGCGCACGGCCAACTCGCGCTCCAAAGCGTCCATGACGAGTTGCGGCTCAAGGCTGCCCAGAGATTGCACCGGCCCGACATAGATGACCGAAATGCCTGGAAGTGGCGCACGGGTGCCTCGCGGCAGCTTCGGCTGCAGCTTCCACTCGATGTCAATCTTCTGCTCGGCCAGATCGACCGTCGTCTGATTGGTGACCTGGGCCTCAGGGGTTTCGATGGAAAAGGTGCCAACTTTGAGCGCCCCGGCGCCGATTTCTGCCGGAACCTTCAGGTCGCCGAGGGAAAGGGGCTCGCTGGCCAGAGCCGTTCTCAGGAGCTGCTGAAGGGGCTCGGCCGTGGCCTCGCCGTTGCTGCTCGAAAGCATGGCATCGGCAGCCTTCTCGATTGCCCTGGGGGAGAGCCGTTCCCAGCGGGCGGATTTCAACTCGAGCTCTCCTTTGCCTGTCAGAACTGGCAGGAGGGCTCGTGGGGTGATGGCCTGCCCCGAGAGCTCCAAGGAAAGCTGCAATGTGCCGGCGCCAAGTGGGGCATCACTTGCGCCTTTGATCTGATCGAGCCTGAGATTCCAGAGCCCGAATGCACCAGAAAGCTGGCCGCCGGCCGTGGTCTTCTCGAGCTTGAAGGCGCCGGACACCGCCCCACCAAGGGCCTGTCCCTCGAGCTTCGTGATGGTGATGCGGCCGGGTTCCAGTACCGCTTCGATGACGGCATCGGACAGCGCGAAGCTCTCGCCCAGTGCCAGTGTATCGGCCTCGAGCTTGATGCGTCCGCTGATGTGCTCAAGATTGCTGAAGTCGAAGGGCCTGTCGCGCCAATCGGTGATCTCGGCGAGGTCGCGAATAACCAGACCATCGATGCTGCCGTCGAGCGCGAGTGCAAGAATTCCCGGCAGGGATACGCTGTTGGCCTTCAGATCAAGGTCCATCTCGCGGGCGCTTTCCGAACCGGATAGTCGAACCTCCCCCGTTAGTTGTGTGCCCCCCATCTCCAAAGACGAAAGTGCGAGCGTGAGGCCGCTGTCGCCCGCCGTCAGGCCGAGCTTGCCGTTCAATCCGCCTTCCATGGCTTGGGCCGGCAGAGGCAGCCCCGCAAGGCGCAAGGCGCTGGCGGTGCTCGCGGCCGCAATCTCCATCTCGCCGTCGAACTTCGGATCGGCGTTCGCCGGTAGAGAGCCGCGCCCGTGCAGAAAGAGCCGAAGCCCTTCCTGGATAAATTGAAGGTGAACAGCAGTTTCGCGTTCGGGCGTGCCGATCGCTTTCAGCACGAGGCGGCCATCAGCCGGCGCGCCCGTGTCTGTTTGGTCCACGTCCTGTCCGCCGAGCAGCAGGCCGCGAGCGATGCGCGCGACCTCGGGGCTGTCGGAGGTCAGCAACACGTCCACCGGCGCTCCGCGCCACCCCTCGATGCCTCCGGCAAGGTGCAGGCTCGCCACGAGGGGTTTGGAATGAGCGGTGCCGTCGATGGTGATCTCTGCAACCGTCCCGTCC
Source organism: uncultured Pseudomonadota bacterium (assembly GCA_963786775.1). Lineage (GTDB taxonomy): Bacteria > Pseudomonadota > Alphaproteobacteria > Rhizobiales > Hyphomicrobiaceae > ZC4RG25. The sequence continues at coordinate 1,928 of CAWBAM010000022.1, forward strand.
CGTTGACCGAACCGCATCATGAACGCGAGACGCAGCGGAGCGAGGGCGGCGAGCCATTGCCTCTTGCCTGGGTCGAGATCGCCGGCGCCAATGTTCAACGCTTCGGCAAGGGCGGTTGGCGTCGAAGCCTCGATGACACCGAACAGGGAGCCGGTCGCCCTGTTGGCGAAATCGTGGACTGTGCCGTCGATCTCGAGCTTGAAGCCTTGTGGAGTGGAGGCCCGCAGGTTCGGGATGCTGAGGTTGCCATTCTCTATTGCAACATCCGCATCGACGTTGTGCAGCACGCGCGTGCCGTCGGTAAGAGCATCAGCGCGGACACGGAGGCGGATGTCGGCTTCGGCAAGGCCCGCGGCGAGCTCAGATAGGCCGGAGCCTGGGTCGGCACCCGCCAAGGCACCGAGGTTGGACTTCAGCAGATCGGGACCCAGGGAGCCGGGCAACACTCCAGAAACGTCTGCGTGCCCCGTCTCGAGCGAGATGACGAGCTTGCGGCGTCCATCCCACTGGTAGGAAACGTCACCGTTGAGGCGATTGGGGCCCGTATCCACGCTTGCGTTGGTCAGCTCGAGCCGTTCTCTGCCCAGCTTCAGGTTACCGCTGAACGAGAATCCGGCATCGCTGCGCGCTTCGGCAAACGGAGTTCCCCGCGCTGCCCAGGATATGAAGCGGTTGAAGTTGCCGCCCCTCAACAAGATTTCGCCGTCGAACGCCTCGGCAGTGCCGGAACCCGTCAGCGAGCCCGCCAGCTCCACGCGGGAGCTACCAGGAAGAGCAGCCTGGAACTGCTTGATCGCCAGGCCCTCGCCGGTGTTCTCGATGGACACAGTAAGATCGCTGATGACGTCGCCGGCCAGATTGGCCTGGTCGATCGAGAGTTGGGCAGCAACCTCCGCCTGTGTCGGCAGGAACTCGATCACACTTGCGGTCAAGTTTCGGATCGCTCCGAGTGCGTTGGTTTCTGGAGCGACATCGGCGATGCGGTCGAGATCGAGCCAGCGCGACGCCAAGCTGGCTCTCACCACCGGGCGGTCGTGCCAGCTCGCTTCGGCGGTGCCCGTGAGCAATTGCGGCTGCCCGTTCTGCTCGAATGAGAAGGCGATATCGCTGAGCTTGGCGCTGACCGCGTTGGCGCTGACCGAGGCCCGGATCTCGAAAACGCCTCTGGAGAGCGACCCGGCAGGAAGGGAAGGCTGCTCATCTCCTTCGACCGTGGTTGGACGCAGTCCATCCCTATTGCTGCTGATCGGAATGACTGCAGTGAGGTTTCCGTCGAACTGCGGGCGGTCAAACAGGTTCACCGCGCTGCCGTCGAACGTGTACGAGTTCCCCGACTCGGGCGCACGCACAGTAACCTTCAGCCGGGTGCTTCCGTCGGGATCGGGTGCCGCAGTGGACACGCGCACCTCGCGGACCTCGCCATTCCACCTGACGTCCGCCCGCACTCGATAGGGCCCCTCCAGGGCAGGCGCCGACAGCTCGCCGTTTGCGATCTCGATCCTGGTCAGAGGCTGGCCCACAACATCATGGACGGCCAGAACGCCCTCGTTGATATGGACCGATTGCAGCGCCACTCCCCGCGGCACGAACGGCAATGCCGCTTCTTGTACGCGGAAGTTGCGCCAGTTCCCTCCGCCGTCCTCCTCGACTTGCAGCCGCAGGACGGGCCGCTCCAGCTCCACCTGCTTGGCTTCGAGGATGCCTTGGACGAGCGACGGCAGGTCGAGCCACATCGTGAAGCTATCGGCCCGGAACAGGGCCTCGCCGTATTCGGCGTCGGCGATGCGCGGCTTCTCGAATCGGACATACGGGACGGGCAGCAGGCGGAGGCTGACATCGCCGCCGATCCGGACCTCGCGGTCGAGCATGCGGGAGGCTTGCTCCTCGAAAACCCCGCGGTAGCCGTTCCAGTCCACGGCGTAGGGCACCGCGAACAGCGCAGCGAGCAGCGCCACGATGAGGCCGGCGATCCAGAGGAGCGCGCCGTTCATGCTCAACCTACTCCGCGTGGTCGTGTAAACCGCATCAGGTCTTGTCCGGACCGCTGGGCACGAGGACCACTCCGGTACAGCTGCTCGGCGTCAACCGGTGTGGATGCCCTGACGTTCCGCTTTGGTTATCGCACAGCTCGCGAAAACATGGGACACCTTTCCGGTCCCCTTCCACCCACGTGGTTGCAACAGCCTGTGCGTGGCTGCCGCAGGCACCGGATTTGCCGCTTTCGGCGTGCTATATTTTGGCAATGCAGTCGAATCGTAAGCACCAAGTGCCGGACCCGGCTGAGTTTGCTCGTCTCGGCGCCGAATCAGGCAGGCGGCCCGTTGTGGATGGCCTGACCGTGTCACAACGCGCTTTGCAGGCCTCAGAGCCGCCCTACCTCGCGGGTCTCAATGAAGCGCAGCGCGCAGCCGTCGAAGCGCTCGACGGCCCCGTATTGGTTCTGGCCGGCGCCGGCACCGGCAAGACGCGCGTGCTCACGACGCGCATCGCCCACATCCTTGCCTCCGGCCGCGCGCGGGCGGGGCAGATCCTCGCCGTCACCTTCACCAACAAGGCGGCGCGCGAGATGAAAGAACGCATCGGGCAGCTCATCGGCGGTGCTGTCGAAGGCATGCCCTGGCTCGGCACCTTCCACTCGATCAGCGCCAGGATCTTGCGCAGCCACGCGGAGCTGGTGGGTTTGAAGAGCAGCTTCACGATCCTCGACACCGATGATCAGCTCCGCCTCTTGAAGCAGGTCATCGAGGCGGGTGGTGTGGACAAGGATCGCTGGCCGGCGCGTCAGCTGGCTGGCTTGATCGACAGTTGGAAGAACCGGGGCCTGACGCCGAGTCAGGTGCCGGCAGGCGAGAGCTTCGCCTTCGCCAACGGCAAGGGGGCGACACTCTATGCCGATTACCAGAAGCGCCTGAAGGAGCTCAACGCGGTCGATTTCGGCGACTTGCTGCTCGAAGGCCTCAGGCTGTTTCGGGAGCACCCTGACGTCCTCGCCGACTATCAGCGCCGATTCCGCTTCATGCTGGTGGACGAGTACCAGGACACCAATGTCGCCCAGTATCTCTGGTTGCGGCTGCTGGCCCAGGGCTCGACATCGCCCAACTTGTGCTGCGTCGGAGACGACGACCAGTCGATCTACGGCTGGCGCGGCGCCGAGGTGGAGAACATTCTTCGGTTCGAAAAGGACTTTCCGGGCGCGAAGGTGATCCGGCTGGAGCGCAATTATCGCTCCACCGGGCACATCCTCGGTGCGGCGTCCGGGCTCATCGCACACAACCAGGGCCGGCTCGGCAAGACGCTGCACACGGACGATGACCTCGGCTCCAAGGTGATCGTCACCGGTGTTTGGGACGATGAGGAGGAGGCGCGCACGATCGGCGAGCACATCGAGACGATGCAGCGCGCCGGACAACCGCTCAACGAGATCGCCATCCTGGTGCGCGCCTCGTTCCAGATGCGCGCGTTCGAGGACCGCTTCATGACGCTGGGCCTGCCCTACCGGGTGATCGGCGGGCCGCGTTTCTATGAGCGCCAGGAGATCAAGGATGCGATCGCCTACCTGGAGGTGACGCTCAATCCCGCCAATGATCTGAAGTTCGAGCGCATCATCAATGTGCCGAAGCGCGGGTTGGGCGATACCACTATCAAACGCATCCATGCGCTCGCCCGCGCGACGGACATGCCCCTTTATCATGCGGCGCGCTCGATCACCGAGACGGAGGAGATCACCGGCAAGGCGCGCAAGTCGCTCATCGAGCTGATCAATTCATTTGAGCGCTGGCGTGGGCTCGTGCCCTCGATGAAGCACACGGAGCTGGCAGAGCTGATCCTCGACGAGTTCGGCTACACGGCCATGTGGCAGCAGGACAAGTCGCCCCAGGCGCAGTCGCGGCTCGAGAACCTGAAGGAGCTGATCCGCTTCATGCACGAGTTCGAGTCGCTCGCAGGCTTCCTCGAGCACGTCTCGCTCGTCATGGACGCGGATCAGACCGACACCGACGATCGCGTGTCGTTGATGACGCTACACGCCGCCAAGGGGCTCGAGTTCGACGTGGTCTTCCTTCCTGGCTGGGAGGAGGGATTGTTCCCCCATCAGCGCTCTCTCGACGAGAACGGCCAGGCCGGCCTCGAGGAAGAACGGCGGCTGGCCTATGTCGGGCTGACCCGTGCCAAGCGGCAGGTGTTTGTTTCGTTCGCGCAGAACCGCCGCACACGGGGATTGTACCAAGCGGCCATTCCGTCACGCTTCGTCGATGAGCTGCCGCCTGAGCACGTCGATGTGGTGGAGGCGCCGAGCAGGTTCGGCGGTGCCTACGCAAGCTTCGATCGCTTCGCCAATCCCTATGGGCGCAGCCGTTTCGATGATGCCGGCGGAAGTTTTCAGACCAACTACCAAACGCCGGGCTGGCAGCGGGCGCAGCAGCGCTGGCGACAGGGCGAACGGCCGAACCGTGGACCACTGATGATCGAGGGGGAGCTTGTCGCCTCCTCAACCGGTCGGCCGTCGTCATTTCAAGAGGGGGAGCGGGTCTTCCACCAGAAATTCGGGTACGGTCAGATTGCCGAGGTCGATGGAAACAAGCTGACGGTCGACTTCGACAAAGCGGGCCGCAAACGCGTTGTCGACAGCTTCGTCGATCGAGTTTAAACGGTACTCCCGTAAGTCTGCCGGCTGAAGCTTCGGACTTGAAGTTCCGTGGTCGAATGACACAATTCGACCACCTCCGGAGCGGATGCTCGCGCCGGAATTAGTACTCGAGGGGAGTTCAGAGTAATGGTCTTCACACGCAAAGCCCGAGCCCAGGTCCGGCAACATCGACCCGCTGCAGATCAAGACAATGGATCAGGCGACAGGCACTCCAACCCCAACCCCGATACGTGGCAATAGCTATTCGGGCACGTCCGGGCAGGACGCAAACGAATCCGTTATCGGCAACGACCTCACGATCGAGGGTCAGGCGATCACAATTCGTTGCCAGGGTTCGTTGCGCGTCAACGGCAATATTCAGGCCGACCTGCACAGCATGAAGCTGACGGTCGGTGAGGAGGCGGTCATCAGCGGCACCATCGCCGCCGAGACGGTCGACGTGTACGGCAAAGTGCAGGGTGCGATCCTGGGCTCGCGCGTTGTACTGCATTCCAGCGCCGTGGTCGAAGGTGACATCCACAGCCAGGCCCTCGCCATCGACCAGGGCGCAAGCTTCGACGGCCGCTCCCGCAAGGTGAAGGATCCGTCCGAGATTGCGCCGCAGCTGACCTCCCCCAATCGGTCATCCAGCTGAGACCCGTTCGTCGGACCAAGGCGCAACAGGCCGGACGACGTCCGGCCTGTATGTTTTTGGGGCGCTAGATTGGATCTGACCCGTCGAACTCCTCCTTCGATGCGGGCCGTCCGGACGGTCGCAGGAGATCACGCCTCCTGGCGCTTCGAAGTGATAATGTCCCAGGCGATGTTGATGCGCTTCATGCGCTCCTCACGGTTCGCCCGGTCGGTCTCGTCCTTCGCCAAATCCGGGTGCCAGCAGGCGCGCAGCGCGTCCACGAGCTTCTTCAGCGTCCGTAAGTCGACATCCGGATTGACGCCAAGCGCCTCGTAGGCCTCGTACTTGTCCCTCGGCGGCTCGCGGCTCGTGAACCCGCCCGTAGACAGGCTGCGGTAGGCTCCTTCGACAATGTCGCGAAGCCTATGCAGCTCCCGCACAATTCGCTGCAGGCGGTTGCGCATCCGCCGCCATTCCTCAGGCTCTTGAGGCGAGGCAGTCATAACCGCGGTCAGGAACTGCTCCAGGCCGCGCATTTCGCGCTGAAGGACGCGACGGAGGGGCGCCACGCCCTGCAAGTCATCCACCCGAACCTCGATCTGTTGCAGCAGGGTGTGTGCAGTGCGACACAGCTCTCCGCAGATCTTCTCGTCCGTTGGAGCGACAAGCGCCGTGCTGGCCGATGCTTGGCCCGCGGCGTCGCGCGATTCAGCCTCGCTTCGGCTGGGTGGCCGGAAGGTGTGGACAACAGGTTGCCTCCCATCGGCTGCCCTGAAAGCGGGCGCCCTCGCGCGTCGGGCCCTTACGGAGTACCAGCCGATTCCGGAAACCAGGCACGACAGAAGGGCAATGCCCATCAGTGCCGCCGTGACCTCCTTCTCCAGTCGCGGGTCTTTGAGAGCCGCGGCCAGAGGATCGAACGCGCTCAGAAAGGACTCCGACAACCACGTAAAGGCTTTGCTGCTCGCGAACTCCAGCATCGCCGACCAGCTGCGGACGGAACTGGTGGGTTCCGCTTCGGCTGTGCTGACAACTGTTTCGGGTTCGGCCGACGCAGCGGCTGCGATAGCCTCCGAGACGTTACGTACGAAAGAGTGAGTGTCGGTGTGCTCGATGCTGGCTGTGCTTCCGTTCCCCTCCGATGGGGACTGGGCAGCGTCGAACGGCTCGTAGGCCGTCTCGACCTCCGCATCGGACTGTGGGTGTGGGTGGGCGATGTCTTCCTGGGCAACAGCAGGCGTATCGTTATCGCTCGCCCAGAGGGTTTCCGTGCTGTCAGCAGGGGCGCCAATTGAAGAGGCGCCAGTTGAGACCGCTTCTGAATCACTTGGGGCCTGCAGCTCCTCGTTGTCGAAAGCTGCTACCTCCGGCTCTGGCAACGGCGGCTCGGCGGGCGGAGGCAAGTCGACGAACCGGGCTCCGACCTCATGGACTGGCGCGAAGCCGGGCGGCAGCACCCATTCCTCTCTCAGCCCATCCAGCTCCCAAGGTTCGCACTTCCGCAAGAACCCATTCGTCGGATCGCCATTGTCGCAATCCCCAAGGCGGGGCCGTGTCGACCGCGGTCTGATGTGGAGACGTTCACCCTCGATCCACGCCGAGGTCCCGCCGGCGGACAGGAGGGCCGTCGCGAGGTCCATCCACGACACGTGCACAGCGCCGCAGGCCACCTCGAACTGGTAGACCATCATCGGCCGGCAACGGTCGGAACGGCCAGGCCGGCAAGCCGAGAACACTTGGCGCTTCAACTCCGAGACGATCTCATGCGCGGTCGGCTGCGAAGCCTGTACGATCAGGCGACCGTCACGATGATCGCAGACGGCGGGCAGCAAGACGCCTTGGCGCGCGAAAGCATTGTCCGCACCAAGTCCGAGCAGCAACGCGGACACCGCGAATACAATAAGGTGCGGAATCAAGCGTAGATGCACCTAGCAGCCCCCATGCAGGCACGACAGCATGCCGCATATCTGGCAAGAGCGGCATGACTGTGACAGCCCCGTCATTTTATCGGGTTGTCTAGCCGCTGCAGTCGAATTCTTTTGCCCTTGCTTGATAGAACCTTAATCGCATCGCCCGCACTTCGCAGGCTTCAGAGGCTATATTCTTGAAATACTTGAGGCTTTCGGTTCGATGCGGGGCAGGCAGATGAGCCGGATGCGTCACAATCAACATCGAGCGTCTATTGGCGCAGGCCACGCGATGACATTAGCAACCTTGGGCGAGAACAGCTCGGCCTGACGGTTTGCCCAATCGACAGAGTAGCTGTGACGCGCTACCTCGCCGCCCGAAGCCAGTTGCGTCTCAGTCACCGGATCTCGTTCATCGATGCCCTCTTACAAGATCGCCATGGCTGCGAGCGACCAGGACATGGCCCGTACACTGTCCGGTGCACTGTCTGATCTGGTTGAGCCGCCTCCCGATGCGGTCACGACGTTCGAGTTGGGCGATGGATGGATCGTCGAGGCCTACTACACCGAGCATCCTGACAGCGAGCGGCTCACCAAAGAGCTCGGCGCCCTGCTGTCGTTTGCTGTACCCCAAATCGAGGTGGTGGAGGTCCCTGACGAGAATTGGGTGGCCATCTCCCAAGCCGCCCTGCCGCCAGTGAGCGCGGGACGGTTCACGATCCATGGCAGCCATGATCGCGGGCTCGTGCCTCGAGGGCCTAACACTTTGCTCATCGATGCCGGCGAGGCTTTCGGCACCGCTCATCACGCGACGACACAGGGTTGCCTCATCGCGCTCGACCGGGTGACGCGTCGACGCCAATTCGAGAGTGTGTTGGATCTGGGTTGTGGCTCGGGTGTGCTCGCCATTGCGGCGGCTCGTGCGCTCCCCGGGGCGAGGATAGAGGCGAGCGATAACGATCCGGTGGCGATCTCTGTGGCGCGCACCAATGCTCGGCTCAACGGCGTTGCTGGGCGCATTCGGATGTGGGTGGCCGATGGGCTACCACGCAGTCGTGTTCGTGAAGGCAGTTATGATCTGATCCTGGCGAATATCCTTGCCGATCCTCTCGTCGCACTCGCGCAAGACGTGGCGTGGGCCCTTAGGCCAGGCGGCGTAGTCATCCTTTCCGGTCTGCTCGTCCGGCAGGCGGAGTACGTCATTGCCGCCTACCGGTCTCATGGCTTCTCGCTGGTCGACCATCGGCGCCTCGCCGGCTGGTCGACGTTGACGTTGATCAAAGATCGAAAAGGTGCCGCTCGCCCAGTCGCTCAGCCCATGCGCGCGGCGTAAACCGCTCGCAGGCCCGGATGCGGTGAATTTCGTCCTCCGCAATCCCGATGTCCCGCAACAGATGATCAGGCAGAGTGGCAAGGTGCTGCCGAACTTGGCGCTCCTCTGCTGCCTTACGAAGCCTATCGATGATTGCAGCCGCGCGGCGGAGCAGCGCCTGGCCGAAATTTTCAGCATGGGATTGAGCTGGCGCATGCACAGCCAGCGGCACTGACCGTGAAGGGGTGCTCATGACATCTCATCCTGTAGAAAGAAGGCACACAAACGCGTCTGGCCGGAACGGTCACGTTCCAGCCAGAGCGATGACGTAGATCTCGGAAACTGCGCGATCGTCCGCTCAGTTCGGCAGGCGGCGTTCCTTCCGGATCTGCCGGATCTGCTCGTCCGTGTACCCCAGCTCAGCGAGCCGCGAGTCGCTCAAGCCGGAAAGGTAGTTCACGAGATACCGGGTCGCCTGGGCCTCGCGAGCCGCCAACAGGCGGTTGTAGACCCGCTGGAGCCAACCGGCCGACCTCGCCTTCTCGGAAGTGGACTGAGGAATTGAATGGACGTCGTAGGCGATTTCAGTGCTCATGTTCAACTCATCTCTGTTAGAGTTATTGATCTGGTTTCTTGGGGGACGATCTGGGCGCCGTCCTCCCAGGTTTGTTTCTTATATAGTCCTGTTTTCGCACCTGCGGTATGCGGCATACCGCATTGCAGCAATGCGGCCGATGCATGCTGAGATGAGCGTGATCGCAAGAGTGTCAAAGAACCAAATCGTCCCTTGAGATAGGGTGCAGTTCGGACGGCTTCAACCGGGCCGGCGGACGCTCGTAAGCTCCAGATTTGCGGTTTCTGGCTCGGTTTCGGATGTGCGCAGGATCAGCACGGGGCAGCTCGCGGACCGTAGCACCTTCTTTAATATGTGAGCATGGGGAACATCCCACCTTCCTCTCCAGGCGAGCACGATGAGGTCCGTGGACTGCGTTTCGGAGAGGCGTAGGATCTCCATAGCCGGCTCCCCTCGGGCCAGCGATACGCGCACCCGAACGTGGTTCAACGGGCACAAGCTGGCGATGCGCTTGGCGAACTCATTGCTCCACGACGGCCAATCGTGTTGTGGCTGGTCGATGTAGCGCGGCGTCGTAAAGCCCCGGGCTCCTCGGGCGTACCCTTGGCCTGCGCCACGTGGGCCACGTGCAGCTCTGCCTCGGCCTGACTTGCCAGGTCGATCGCCGGAATGAGGGCAGCACTGGTGGTTGGCGTGCCGTCGTGCGGGACCAGCACGTGCTGAAGGCGCCACACGCCAGTGCCGCGCTCCGGAGGGAACGAGCACCACGGGACAGGAGGCCTCGCGGATGACGTCCGTGGCTGTGCGGCCCAGCAATTCCGCCCGTTGCGGTCGGCTATGCCGGCACATGACGACGAGGCGAGAGTTGAGCTCGTGCACAGCACGGAGGATTTCTGCGGCCGGCACCCCGGTGCGCGACTCGAGTGGGAGACCGTCGAGGATCGGCGTCCCGTGCGCTAAGCAATCGCGCAACTCCGCCTCGCCCAGTTTCTGGTCGCTGACGTGGAGCCCTCGGACGCTCATGTGTCCGATTTGGCTCAACACCTTTGCAACCGGCACTGCGGCCAGTGCCTGCGCTGAGCCGTCGAGCGGGACGAGAATGACCGGCTCGTTCATCATGAAGCACTCTCTGTGGTTTGGATGCGATCACCGCTATTGGGCAGGGTTACGTCGTGCCAACGTCCACGGTGATGGAAGCGCATGGAAAGTCGCTGCCAACCAGCCGGAAGTCTGGGATCGTAAGTGGGATCGTCTTGATTGAGATTTAGTCCGGCAAAGCCGAACACCACTGCCTGCCACAGCCCGCCGAGTGCTCCAATATGCACGCCGGCGGCTGCGTTCCCCATATTGTTGGCCAGATCGATCTCCGCAGATTGCCGGAAATAGTGCTCAGCGAGTGGCATTCTGCCGAGGCGTGCCGCAAGGAGGGCATGAATTGCGGGACTGAGCGAGCTGCCGTGGTCGCAACGGGGCTCGTAGTAGTCGAAATTCACTCTGCGAACATCGTCCGGGAAGCGATCCCAAAGGAGATGAATCAGCATCAGGACGTCCGGCTGCTTGATGACTTGCGACTGCGCGATGCGCTCACGCCCTAGTAAGATGTCAATTGGCGCAGCCCGGGATTCGTAAGGCGTGAGGTCGATATCTTCGAGTTCGAAATATCCTCGGAACTGCTCGAAGAGGCCGGTTTTCTCATCAAATCCGGTATACATGTCGCGAGCAATGCCGATCCAACTATCCCGCTCTTCGTCCTCCAGTCCCAGTCGGCAAGAAAGTGCGTGCCAGGTCTCGGGCCACTGCTCGGCAACCAAGGCGGTGAGCTCCGCCGCGGTTTGCAGGTTCCATTGTGCCATGCCGTTTGTGTAGGCGTTGTCATCGACCGACACGTGGTATTCGTCAGGCCCGATCACGCGACGAATGTGATAACGTCCGTCATCCTCGCGCGTGACGCGGCTGGCCCAAAACCGCGCCGTTTCGATCAGAATTTCGAGACCCGCGTTCAACAGGAAAGAAACGTCGCCTGTCGCCCGCCAATAATTCCAGACGGCATATCCCACATCGGCGCTGATGTGCTGCTCTTGCTCGCCTGTGAGAATGCGGACAACCTCACCGTCGGGGGCAATCGCGTACGGTGGGGTCGCCTCTTCGCCATCGACCGATTCCCAAGGGTAAAGAGCGCCTCGATACCCGTTGCGAGAAGCCTTGGCGCGCGCAGCGGGCAGTGTGTGATAGCGGTACATCACCAAAGCGCGTGCGGCCGCCGGGTCGCAAAGCAGGAAAAACGGCAGCATGTAGATTTCTGTGTCCCAGAAGACGTGTCCTCTGTAACCGGCTCCTGTTAGTCCGCGGGCGCCGATGGACACAAATTCGTCTTGAGGGTTCGCTGAGCTCATCAAGTGATAGAATGCGAACCGCATTGCCTGTTGGGCAAAATGATCGCCTTCGATCTGTAAGTCAGCTTCGCGCCACTTTGCGAGCCATGCCTGACGGTGGCGATCGATAACGTCTTCCAAGTCTTGGATCGCTTCGGACGACTTTCTTCGGGCCTCTTCATCCGGCTCGTCGGTCTCACGGGACGTGTATAAGGCCGCGACGCGATCAATACGGTAGGTTTGACCTGCGGTTACCTGGAAATCCCGCCGGCCATCCATCAACTCACTTGAGCCGATGTCCTCCGCGTCTGGTCCGACAACGCGGTCTGCGACAGCGACGGCGACTTTCGTGCGATTGTTGACAACTTGCGTAGCTAATCCGGTCAGATGGGCATCGGCTACAATTTTCCCACTGTAATTCTCTGGCGTGATCCAGACGCACTGAACCAGCAGATTTCGATCCGCGAGAGAGGCTAGGCGGCAGAAACGAATCCGCGTGATCCGCCCATTTTCATCCTGATGTCGCCACTCCCTCCAGTGGATACCCTGCCGGAAATCGAGGATCCGGCGGTGCTCAAGGTTGTGACCCTGGTCCATGCGTAGGGTGTGGTCACCGACTGTAATGGACAGGTGAGTCCAATCCGGGATCGTCACGAGGCTGGCGACGGATCCAGGGTGCGCAACATAAACCCCTGCCACAACAGTCGCAGGGGTGGACATCGGGCAACCTTCGGCAAGTGATCCACGGATCCCGGAATGGCCATTCCCGATTGAGAAGAGGGATTCGACCTCGTGTTCACGAGTAAGGGTGAAACCTTCGTCAACAATAATCCAATCGGGATCGCGGGTGGGTTCAGCAAGTAATAGAGCGCGTGCCCACACTGAACGAGCTTCCAGATTTTCGGAAACGTCTATGCCCATATGAGGACCTCGCCTGTAACGCGTCGGAGAGACGGTCACTGAACGGGAACCGGCTCATACGCGCGATGTTCCCCCGCGTGTTGGTGCTCACTCAATGATTGTGGAGAGAGTAAAGCTGCCACTTGTGGTTAGGTAGCATCGGCGGCAGGCTCAATGAGCTGAGGAGGTCGCCATGACGATGTATGTTAGGGCTTGCGAGTTCTTGCGCAAAGCGCTCGCGGCGGGGCCGCGGCGTCGTACTGAGGTGATCGCAGCCGCCGAGCAGGCCGGGATCAACTACGGTGCCGTTCTCCTAGCGGCGCGGAGACTTGTCCGCGATGGGGAGTGGTGGCAACTCGGTCCGGCCACGGTATCGTCGGATCGTCAGGCTGACTGAACCGGCTACCGTCGGGTGGGCTTTCTCACGGGGGCGCACATATCCGGCGCTGTTCGGCTCGATTTCACGAGCCGGGACTTCGAAAGATCAAAAAGTTGCAAGGTGATCTCTGGCGTTCGAGCCATAGGCCACATTGTTATTCTTTCGGATTTTGGATGGGCCATCGTCGATTGCGGCGGCAACTTTTGCCCTGGGGTGGCTCAGCTGCCATTTCGATCATTGAAGCCGCAGCTTCGATGGACAGGCAAGGCCTCTGCTGACGGGGCCATTTTTTTGGCAAACGAGAAGTTCGGCAATCCCTGATGTCTGCACGGGAACCTGCAGGCATTGGCACAGGTTTGAGCGTATTCGAGCGGGTGGGAGCATCTAGGCGCAGGGAGTTCTCCTCAACTAGATTTCAGCTTGTCATCAGGAGATCCCAATGCGCGCTAAACTTTCGAGAACTGCCGCTTTCGGTCTCACCGCCTTTGCCGCGATCCTGGCCGGAGGGTTGGCCGTGGCAGCAACGAGCCATGACGGTCCTTCCAACTTGACCCTCGCTCAAGCTGCGCCACTGCCCCCGCCCGGGCAACTGCAGGTGGCGCCGCAGGAATCGCCAAGCATGAGGGATCGGGCCACGATGGGTCGCGACCGCCCGAGGCATCACCGAAAGATGCGAATGCGCAGGCACGTAATGAAGCTGGTCTTCGCCATCGCGGATGGGGACGGCGACGGTGCACTTTCATTCGAAGAGGTGATGGATATCCACAAGCGCATTTTCGGCGCGATCGACGCGGACAACGACGGGAAGATCACGCAGGAAGAAGTCAGGATGTTCGTGCAGGATTGATGCCGACCTGGCGAGTTGAGCTAAGAGCTGGCAGGGGCACAGTTCACCAAGCACGAATTGGTAGCGAGGACCTCTTCTATAGACGCAACATCACCGGCACTGGGTGGCGCCGGTGATGTTGCCTGAGATTGCCAGAATTGATGGCAATTTTACGGGCGCAGCTTCCGACCCGATTAAGCCGCGAACTTTTCGATATCAGCGCCCTTCTGGAGAGCCTCGACGAGCCATTTCGGCTTGCGGCCCCGGCCCGTCCAGGTCTGGCTGGGATTAGCGGGATTGCGATACTTGACAGCTGGCGCCTTCTTGCTCTTGCGCGGAGCCTTGGCCTTGGCACCAATCAGCTCGCTGACGTCGAGGCCGGATTTCTTGGCAAGCTCCAGAATTTTCCTTCTGACTTGCTCCTGCTCCTCCTGGCGGCGCGCCTCAATGGCCGCCTGAACCCGCTTTTGAAGGTCCAGGAGCTCCTTGTACGACATGTTTTCGACTTTGCTCGGTCTAGCCATTGCTTACCTCCTGAGTTGATCCGTGATGCTCGTGGGGTCACGGGTGAAATACGTGGATGATGTGTTATTTCACATTGATGTGGTTCTCAAGTTATTAACCGCCAAAACAAATGCGACGATTCGCCTTTGGTCTTAGAAGGAGTATGGGATGTCAGGCAAAGAGCGCTCAGATCTCGTGTTGTTTTTGTCTGGCGAAAGCCATGACTCCCGCGGTCGGCGACTAGAGGACATTCTGAACTTCACAGATAAGCAGCTCGAAGCTTATCACGACTTCATTCAGTGGCTATTTCCCCTGGATACACCAAGCGCGGCGGTGCCCGGGTCTCCCGTCCTCACCTCCGCCGATATCGAAGCAATCCGAGCCGACAAGTCTTGCCAAACGAACCTGAAGCGTTCCGCAGAACGCATGAAAAGGTTCTATGCCGAGAATGATCATTGGCTGGTTCCAACAAATCACAATCATTTGCGGATCACGCGGATCATCCGCTCTCTCAAGCAACTCGTCGGCCGCGAGGATGCTGAGAAGTTCTTCGATACCATCATGAAACGGGTCCGCGAGTTCGGGTGCCCGCGTCTCGAGCACCAGCCAGCGCTATTGGCGTGAGGCGCTCGACGAAAGTTGATGAGCTGGGGCGATCACCATAGCCGCCACACCTTCAATCGGGTGAAATCCCCGTCCTTCAATCGAAGGAGTGGGTGAGGCGTGAGATGGTGCAACTGCTCTGCAAGAACTTCTCTCATCCTCTTTCGGCGAATGAGATGGTTGCGGACTTGACAAGTTTCAATCTGGAGAGAGCTTCGGGTGAGATTTCGCGAATACCCTCGCGAAGGAGGGTGTTCCTTTTCGCATATCTAGAGTGATAAGCGAAACGGAGACACGGATACGCAATCAAGCCGCGTCTCCAAGATCGTGCTCGATCTATGGCAGCTCGGATCAGGCGAGCCCGGCGAGGGCAGATATCGCCATATCGGCTATGAGCCCCAAAAGCAGGGCCCATCCCACGTCGCGATTGGAACGGAAGCGACGGAGGCAGTTTGCGGGATCATTCGTATTGAGTGTGCTAACCTGCCAAGCCAGCTGAATGGCAACCAGCGCGAGGGCCGTGAAGAAGATCAAATGCGCACCAGCAAGGAAGCCGGCTATGGCCCAAAGCACGACTGCCCCGCCATAAAAACCGGCCACCCAGTTCTGCGTTGCCTCACCGAAGCGTAGCGCCGTCGATTTGAGGCCGAGGAGGGCATCGTCCTCTTTATCCTGATGAGCGTAGATGGTGTCGTAACCGATGGTCCACAGAACGCAGCCGGCATAGAGCACGAACGCTGTCGTGCTTAGGGTGCCGTATATTGCAGCCCAGCCGACGAGGGCTCCCCATTTGAACGTGAGGCCCAATACGACCTGTGGCCAGAAAGTGAATCGCTTTGAAAATGGGTAAATTGCGACAAGCGCCAGCGAGGCAATTCCGAGCCAAATCGTGAACGTGTTGAACTGCACCAGGACGGCGAGGCCAATCAGCGACAGTGCGACTCCGAAAAGGAGCGCCTGGACGACGCTGACTTGGCCAGAGGGGATCGGTCGCCCGGCCGTGCGTGCAACCCGTCCGTCGTAATTGCGGTCGACAATATCGTTCCAGGTGCAGCCGGCGCCTCTCATGACGAACGCGCCCACGAGGAACAGCAGCATGTACCAAAGGTTTGGATACGGCCGTCCCATGGAAAGCTCGGCCAGCGCCAATGACCACCAGCAGGGGAACAAAAGCAGCCAGGAGCCGATCGGACGATCCAACCGGGCAAGCTTCAGATAAGGCTGAATGCTGGCAGGCGCGTGCCGGTCCACCCAGTTGTCAGGTGGTGCGTCGGCGATGATCTTGGAGGTATCGCTCGTCGAGTTCATTTGAACCGGCCACGTAAGCTGAAACGAGGTCTCGAAGGGTCAATCAGCGTGGCCCGCCGATGTCAACCGGATCAGGCGGGGCGAAGAGCCGCCCAGAGTTTCCGACGGTTTCACTGGTGTGGGCTACCCCGGCATCGTTTCGTGCGCTATCAGGCGGCATGGCTATTCACGACTTCACCGCACAACGTCTTTTCGTCGAAGCAGATCTTTCCACCGGTTCGTCAATCCCATGTACGGATGCGCAGGCGAATTACCTACGCAATGTTCTCCGGCTCGGGGCAGGCGCGGAGATTCTGGTGTTCAATGGCCGGCACGGCGAATGGCGGGCACGGGTCGGTTTCGTGGGCAAGCGCGGCTGTGCATTAGAACCGCTGGAGCAGGTGCGGCCGCAGGAGAGCGGCCCCGACATCTATTACCTATTCGCGCCGCTGAAAAGGGCCCGGCTCGATTACATGGTCCAGAAGGCGACGGAGCTCGGGGTTGCAGCATTGCAACCGATCCTTACGCGCCATACCGTAGCCGAGCGCGTCAATCTCGAGCGCATGCGAGCCAATGTCATCGAGGCGGCAGAGCAGTGCGGAATCCTGCGCGTGCCCGAGATCGGCGAGCCGAAGAAGCTGGATCGGGTGCTTGCCCGGTGGGACCCAGGCCGGCCGCTCGTGTTCTGTGACGAGCGGGCTCCGATCAAGAACCCGATCGAAGCGCTGAGCACCGTTGAGCCAGGCCCGGTCGGTGTTCTGATTGGACCGGAAGGAGGGTTCTCCGCAGAGGAGCGGGAACAGCTCTTGGGGCTCCCGTTTACATTGCAGGTATCGCTCGGGCCTCGGATTATGCGCGCGGATACGGCAGCAGTTGCCGCTTTGGCACTGGTCAACGCAGTGCTCGGAGACTGGCGAGGTTGATCGCGTATGCTTGAGTGCCTGTCCGATAGAGCGAAGGAACTCTTGTGCTCCGACCGAAGGGCGGGATAAAGCAGCGAGAATTCTACAGTCCCGAACTATCGAACAAGCAGAGGTCCTCATGTCGACCCGCCAGGATGGAGCGTCCGAGAGCCCAATCGTCCGTTCGCGAGACGATCTGGTGCAGTGGATCGCGGACGGCTCGAAGCCCAAGGAGGATTGGCGGATCGGGACCGAGCACGAGAAGTTCGCCTTCCACACCGACACACTCAGCCCGGTTCCCTACGAGGGCCCCCGCGGCATTCGCGCGCTAATGCAGGCCCTCATCGACCGTTACGGCTGGGAGCCGATCATGGAGGGCGAAAACATCATCGCTCTCAAACGACCCAAAGGGGAGGGGGCCGAAACGATTTCGCTCGAGCCAGGCGGCCAATTCGAGCTGTCCGGTGCGCCGGTCGAGACACTGCATGAAACCTGTGCCGAAGCCCGTATGCACCTGGAACAGGTGGCTGATGTCGGCAAGCAACTTGGTCTTGGATTTCTCGGGCTCGGTTTCTCACCGAAATGGACACTGGCCGAGACGCCGCGGATGCCGAAGCAGCGGTACGCGGTGATGACGCGGTACATGCCTCTGGTGGGCAGCCAAGGCCTGGACATGATGTACCGAACCTGCACCATCCAGGTGAATCTCGACTTCGGCGACGAGGCGGACATGGTAAAGAAATTCCGCGTCTCGCTCGCCCTGCAGCCGATTGCGACGGCATTGTTCGCGGCATCCCCGTTCAAGGAAGGCAAGCCCAACGGTTTCAAATCGCTGCGCTCGGAGGTATGGCGGGACACGGATCCGAACCGCACCGGGATGCTGCCCTTCGTGTTCGAGCCCGGCATGGGGTTTGAGCGATACACCGACTACGCGCTCGACGTGCCGATGTACTTTGTTTACCGGGACGGTAAGTACATCGACGTGGCGGGATCTTCGTTTCGCGATTTCATGGAGGGTCGGCTCCCGCAGCTACCGGGTGAGCTGCCGACGCTGGACGACTGGTCGGACCACCTGACGACCCTGTTCCCAGAAGTCAGGATGAAGCGCTTTCTCGAAATGCGTGGCGCTGATGGCGGCCGTTGGCGGCGGATCTGTGCGCTGCCCGCATTTTGGGTTGGTCTGCTTTATGATGGAACGGCGCTCGATGCCGCTTGGGATCTCGTCAAGAGCTGGACAGCGGAGGAGCGGCAGGAGTTGCGTGATTCAGTTCCCAAGGCGGCGCTACAGGCGCGGTTCCGGCGCGGAACGGTTCAGGATATCGCGATCGAGGCGGTCGCCATCGCCCGCTCTGGGCTCAAAAACCGCGACAGGCGCAACTCCCGGCAGCAGGACGAGACGATCCATCTCGCGTTCGTCGAGGAGACCGCGGCAAGCGGCCGCACGCCCGCTGATGATCTGCTCGAGCGCTATGCGGGGCCGTGGCAGCAGGACATCAACCACGTTTTTACGGACTATGCCTTTTAAGTTTTAGCCCCTGGAGGAAAGCCGGTTCAGACTGTATTCATCCACTGGGAGCTTAAGTCACCTGCGCTTAGGACAGGAGGTCCATAGGTGTTTCGCAGGCTCCTCATGCTGGTACTGATTTTCGGAGGTGTGGCGGTTTCGGTGCCGCTCGCCTCTGAGATGAAGCTTGCCCAGGGGGGCGCGTGCACGGCGTCCTGCCGTGCCCAGTACAATCAGTGCCGCATTGCGACCAAGGGGTCGTCCTCCTGCGATGCTCAGTTCGCCGCCTGCATGAGGCGCTGCATCGCAACCCGGCGGTGATGCTTCATCAGCAGTTCGCCGTCCCAGCCGTTTCACAAAGTCAGTTTCGGCAGGTCAACTGCTGGCTGGAATCTTTCACAACGATGACGCAGAGGCGTCGCGGACCGTGAGCGCCCATGACGAGCTTTCCGCCGACGTCTGCGGTGCGTGACGGGCCGGATATGAAGTTGACCGTCCTCGGCATGGCATTCGGCCCAAACCGGGCGCGGATCAGGTCCCACGCATCCTCGTAGGCGGGCACGAGATTGGCCTGCTCGACGACGACGATGTGCGTCTCCGGCACGAAGTTGAGCGTCACCGGGTTGTCGGCTCCAGACGCCAGCACCAGCGTGCCGGTCTCGGCTACGGCGGCTGTGGCGCGTGTGAGGCCAACACCGTCATTTGGTTGCGCCCGGCCAAGCAGCATTTCGAGGTGTGGCTCCGAGCCCCAGGGGAGCTGGGTGAGCATGGCGTCGCCGCCCACGCGAATGCGTGCGGGAAGGTTGTTCGACCGCAGATAATCGGCGATCGCCGATGGAATTTGCTGCCTCGACTCGATTTCCAGCACCGTGGCGGACTCGCGCTCCAGGAATCCGCGGAATAGCGCGAGGAGCTGGTCAGGTGTCTTGTCCTTGACGCGCGCGGGGATCAGATGGCGTCCTCGGGCCGCAAGGCGCTCATTGACGATCTGCCGCCGCTCGGCATCGTTCGCTTTGGCACCGAGGCCCGCCCGGATTTTCGACAGGATGGCATCGCGGCTCGTCATCTCGGTGCTCCCGCCTTGTGCTCCGCCCAGAGCTGTTGGAACGTCCGGCCCTGAGGTGCTGGGAAATCGCGGTGCTGCGTCCAGCCGCCAGCCAGCGGCAGCCAGCGGAAGGCACCGCGGCGCCGGCCCAGCGCGCCCAGGAAAGCCGCAGCCAGCCGCATTGTCGTATGATAAAGGGTTGGCCGGGTGGCGAGCCATGCCCAGGTCTTGAGACCGAGGCGGAAGGGGCGCGACTGTCCACCCAGCTCGAACTCCGCCTCGCGATGATGCCGCATAAGCTTCGGCAGCGGAATTTTCATCGGGCAGACCTGCTCGCAGCGCCCGCAGAAGGTCGAGGCATTGGGCAGGTCGGCTGCCTCGCGGACGCCGATGAGAGCCGGCGTCAGCACCGACCCGATCGGTCCCGGGTAAACCCAACCGTACGCATGCCCGCCGATGGCCGCATAGACGGGGCAATGGTTCATGCAGGCGCCGCAACGGATGCAGCGCAGCACCTCGCGGAAGGCGGTCCCCAGCAACTCCGAGCGGCCGTTGTCCAGAATGACCACGTGGTAGGCTTCGGGACCATCAGGATCATCAGCCCGGCGCGGTCCGGTGGAGAAGGTGGTGTAGGTGGAGATTTCCTGCCCTGTCGCCGAGCGCGCGAGCAGGCGGAGAATTGCGCTCACGTCCTCTCGCGTGGGCACGATTTTCTCGATGGAGGCGACGGCCACGTGCACGCGGGCGAGCGATTGCGTCAGGTCACCGTTGCCCTCGTTTGTGACGATCACCGACGATCCGGTTTCAGCGATGAGGAAATTGGCGCCGGTGATGCCCACATCGGCCGCCAGGAACTTCTCCCGCAGCACCTGTCTGGCCTCGCCGACGAGCTGGGCCGCCTCGTCGAGAACGCGGTCCTTCGGAAGGTTGGTATGCAGGCGGCGGAAATCGGCCTCGACCTGGTCCTGGGTCAAATGGATGGCGGGCGCGATGATGTGGCTCGGCGTTTCGCCGCGGATCTGCACGAGGTATTCGCCGAGATCGGTCTCCACCACCTCCATGCCAGCGGCCTGGAGCTCGGCATTGAGGCCGATCTCCTCCGTGATCATGGATTTGCCTTTGGTGACGATCTTCGCGTTCGCCTCCCGGCAAATCTTGAGGATGATCTCGCGCGCCTCGGCGGCCGTTGCCGCCCAGTGCACCTTCGCTCCCGCGGCGGTGGCATTTCGTTCGTACTCTTCTAGGTAGAGGTCGAGGTGCGCGAGCGTATGGTCTTTGATGTCTCGCCCGATCTCGCGGAGGTCGTCGAACTCTGGCAAACGGGCGCGGGCAGCGGCACGGTTCGCGACGAGGCCGGTTGGCAGCCCCGCCAGCGCCCGTTGGAGCTGCGCATCGGTCAGCGCGACGCGCACATTCTGCTTGAAGGACTTCGTCGTAGGCTTCATCGGGCGATCCTTTTGCCGGCGTCAGGCGTGCGGCGATCGTCAGCTTGGCGCGAACGAGATCTGGGAGGCAAGGCCAAGGGGTGCTCACTTTCCTGACCCGGCGATCGGCGGATCGGAGATTTCGCCGGCAAGCACTTCCGCCACATGGCGAACCGCGATCCGGCGCCCTTCGCGCTTGAGCTTCCCAGCCATGTTCAACAGGCACCCGAGATCGCCTGCGAGCAACAGATCGGGGTCGGTCGCTGCCACATTGGCCGTCTTCTTTTCGACCATAGCGTTGGAGATGTCCGGATACTTCACAGCGAACGTGCCGCCGAACCCGCAACAAACCTCGGCATCAGCCATTTCGGCGAGCTCAAGACCTCTTACGGAGGCGAGGAGCCGCCGTGGCTGGTCCTTGATCCCGAGCTCGCGGAGACCAGAGCAGCTGTCGTGATAGGTAACTCGGCCCTGGAAGTCGGCATCGACGCTCTCCACGCCGCGCACGTCGACCAGAAAAGAAATCAGCTCGTAGACCCGCTCTGCAAACGCCTTTGCCTTTCCCGACCATTCGGGATCGTCAGAAAGTAGGGCCGGATAGTGCAGCTTCAACATACCGGCGCAGGAGCCGGATGGAGCGACAACATAGTCAAAGCCCTCGAACGCCGAGATCGTCTGGCGCGCCAGCGCCGCGGCGTCGCTCCTGTCACCGGAGTTGTAAGCCGGCTGACCACAACACGTTTGCGTGACCGGTACCTCGACGGAGCAGCCTGCTTGCTCCAGCAACTTGACCGCCGCAAAGCCGACGGAGGGCCGCATCAGATCGACGAGGCAGGTGACAAAGAGGCCCACGCGTGGCTTGCCGGGCAGGGGTCCGTTCATAGGCCGAAATGCCTCCGATCATTGAATTTGCGGCGCGGACGAGATCCGCGCCGGAACACTCCGCTGCTTCTATCCCGCACCGAGCTATCGCGCCAAGAGGCAGTCGACCAGGCTTGGCGCGTGCTTACTGCTGCGAGAATTTTTTGAGGAAGGCGATGACGTCCTTACGCTCCTGCTCGTCACGAAGACCTGCGAAGGCCATCTTGGTCCCGGGCATGAACTTTCTTGGGTTCTCGAGGTAGGCCATCAGGTTTTCCTCGGTCCAAACGAGACCTTCTTCAGCCGCCTTTCTGTTGGCCTTGGAGTAGTTGAAGCCATCGACCCCGCCTGCAACCCTCCCTACGATGTCGTTGAGCTGGGGACCAACTGTATTCTTGGCGCCATCTCCGACCTGATGGCACGCACGGCATTTCCTGAAGACCTGTTCGCCGTTTTCAGCATCCTGTGCAGCGGCCGGGCTTAGTGCAGCCACGAGGAAGACCAATCCTATCAATCCCCTTGAGTGCATCGTTCCGTTTCCTCTATCAGTCGTTCAGAAGCCGGTGGATACCGCTAGATACCTGTACTTGCGGTAACGAGTTCGGTTGGCCCAGCTTTCGACGAAGCATGGCGGCGCTGCGCCCAGCGGACGTTTCTGCCGCTCTGCCAACGACCGAGTCATGACCCACATAAACGGTGATCGCAACGCGACCAGGTTGCCCCTTCTGCCGCAGCCGTGCCAATTAGGAGCCCTGGTGGCAATTTCGTCGCTACATTGACGCGAGGCTCGAATGTCGTCCATTCAGCTGCCGGAGCCCAGTCCGGAAATTCTCGCCCGCCGAGACGCGATCATCGCTGACCTGAAGGCTCTTGTCGGCGCGGGGGCCGTAGTCAGCGATGAGGATGGCCGGCGTGCCTATGAGACGGATGGGCTGACGGCTTACCGGAAAATGCCGCTCGCCGTCGTGCTGCCGCAGACGACCGAGGAGGTCAGCGCAGTCCTTCGTTATTGTCATCAGAACGGCATCAAGGTTGTTGCGCGGGGTGCGGGTACCTCGCTTTGCGGCGGCGCTCTGCCGGCGGAGGATGCCGTCGTGGTCGGCGTGTCGAAGATGAATCGGGTGCTGGAGGTCGATTACGCCAACCGCATTGCCGTTGTGCAGACCGGCATCACCAACCTCGCAGTCTCGAATGCGGTGAGCAAGGACGGCTTCTTTTATGCGCCCGATCCTTCCAGCCAGCTTGCCTGCACGATCGCCGGCAATCTCGCCATGAATTCGGGCGGCGCACATTGCCTCAAGTACGGCGTGACGACGAACAATGTGCTCGGCGCCAAGATTGTGCTGATGGATGGCGAAATCATCGAGATCGGGGGCGCTCATCTCGATGCTCCGGGATACGACCTGCTGGGCTTGATCATCGGTTCGGAAGGGCAGCTCGGCATCGTGACCGAGGCGACGGTGCGCATCCTGCGTTCGGCCGAGAACGCCCGCCCAATGCTGCTCGGCTTCGAGTTCGAGCGAGGCAGCGGGTGCTTGCGTCTCCGCAATCATCGGCTCGGGCATCATTCCCGTTGCGATCGAGTACATGGACAAGCCGGCGATCGAGGTGTGCGAGGCCTTCGCCAAGGCCGGCTATCCGCTCGATGTCGAGGCGTTGCTGATCGTCGAGGTCGAAGGCTCAGAGGAGGAAATTCAGGATCTGCTCGCGCGCCTCGTGAAGATCGCCGAGCCGTTCAATCCAAAGACGGTAAAGGTGAGCAGCAGTGCGGCGGAGAGCGCGAAGATCTGGAGGGGGCGCAAGTCCGCATTCGGTGCTATCGGCCGTATCTCCGAGTACTACTGCATGGACGGTACCATCCCGCTGAAGCAGCTTCCGCAGGTGCTGACACGCATCTCGGAGATCTGCGGCAGCCATGGCCTCAAGGTCGCGAACATCTTCCATGCTGGCGATGGCAACCTGCACCCGCTGATCCTCTACAATGCGAACGACCCGCAAGAGGTGGAGAAGGCGGAACTGGCTGGCGCCGAAATTCTGAAGCTGTGCGTCGAGGTGGGCGGCTGCCTGACCGGCGAGCACGGTGTGGGCATCGAAAAGAGAGATCTGATGCGCCACCAGTTCAGCGAGACGGACCTGCTGGTGCAAATGCGCATCAAATCGGTGTTCGACCCGGACTGGCTGCTCAATCCGGCGAAAGTTTTCCCGTTGGCCGAGCGCGTGATGCTCGACAACGCGGCCTAAGGAGTGCGACCTGTGCCGACGGTCAGACCCGGAGCGGAGTGGGAGCTGGCAAACCTCGTGGTTGCCGCCACCGAGCGGAAAAGGCCTATAGAGGTCATGGGTGCCGGCACCAAGCAGGGCGTCGGCCGGCCCATTCAATCAGCGCTCACTATCTCGACCAGTGCTCTGCGGGGCATCACGCTGTATGAGCCGACCGAGCTTGTCATGTCGGCGCGCGCTGGCACGCCGGTGATAGAGGTCGAGGCTCAGCTCGCAGCCCGCGGGCAGATGCTGCCGTTCGAGCCGATTGATCTCGGCCCGGCGCTGGGCGCCGAGGCGGGGCGCGGCACCATCGGCGCGGTGTTCGCAACTAACCTGTCCGGAGCTCGGCGTGTGGCGACCGGTTCCGCTCGCGATCATCTCCTTGGTGTTCGGGCGATCAACGGGCGCGGCGAGACGTTCAAGTCCGGCGGTCGCGTGCTGAAGAATGTCACGGGATACGATGTTGCGCGCGGGTTGGCCGGAAGCTGGGGCACGCTCGCGATCTTGACCGAGGTGACGTTCAAGGTGGTGCCGAAGCCGGAGCGCACGGCCACCCTCGTCCTGTTTGGATTGACGGACGAGCTTGCTTCCGAGGTGATGTGCCAAGCTATGGGCACGCCCTTCGAGGTGTAGCGGCGCTGTGCATCTGCCGCTGGCGATGGCCCGGCGGTTGCGGACGCCAGAGCTCCGCGATCCGGCAAGGCGGTGACGGCAATTCGATTGGAGAATCTGGCCAACTTCGTCGACTACCGCAGCGCAAAACTTCGCGAGCACTTGAGCACCATACGGACGGTCGAGGTGTTCGGCGACGATGTGTCACTCGCATTCTGGGGTGAGCTGCGCCAGCTGTCTGTTTTGCAGGAGGAGCGCGCAAAGCCGCTGTGGCGCGTGTCGACCAAGCCGACGGCCGGGCCTAAGGTGGTTGACGCCGTCAGGCGCCATATGGCGTGCGAAGCGTTCTACGACTGGTCGGGAGGACTGATCTGGTTGGAGGTGCCGGGGTCGGCCGATGCCGGCGCCACGGAATTCGCCGGATCACCGCCAGTATGGAGGCCATGCAACGCTGATGCGGGCCGATCCGAGCGTGCGCGCCGCGATCGACGTCTTCCAGCCGCTCGACCCCGGCGTTGAAAGGCTGACCCGCGGAGCTGAAAGCCGCCTTCGATCCGGCGGGCATTCTAGCCCCGGCCGCATGTACGCGTCTCTTTAGATCCATCCGCCGAAGGGGCGGTCAGGCACGATGCAGACGAACTTCACGGCAGCCCAGCTGCAGGACCCGCGCACCCAGGAGATCGACCGGATCCTCAGGCGGTGCGTGCATTGCGGTCTGTGCACGGCCGTTTGCTCGACATATGTGCTGCTTGGCGACGAGCGGGACTCGCCGCGCGGCCGCATCTACATGATGAAGGACATGTTCGAGCGCGGAGGGCCGGCGAGCCAGGAGGTCCGCTACCATGTGGACCGCTGCCTCTCGTGCCTGTCCTGCATGACGACCTGCCCTGGCGGCGTCGACTACATGCACCTCGTGGATCATGCCCGCGCCTACATCGAGCAGACGAGCCAACGTCCATTGAAGGAGCGGCTGCTGCGGAGGCTGCTCGCCGAGATTGTGCCGTATCCGGACCGTTTCCGGCTCGCGTTAAGGGCAGCGCCGCTCGGACGTCCATTCCAAAAGCTCATGCGCCGGCTCGGCCTGAAGGAGCTGGCGGCAATGCTGGATCTGGCGCCGAAGCGCGGGATCTCGTTCGCCCAAGTACAGCGGCCCTGGTACGGCGATTACGCAAGCGGAGCGGAAGGGGCGGGTTATCATGCTGGCGGGCTGCGCTCAGCAGGTGCTCCGGCCCGAGATCAACGATGCCACCATTCGGCTGCTAGCCCGTCGCGGGGTGGACGTGGAGGTTGCCGCCGGGGCAGGATGCTGCGGCGCGCTCGTGCACCACATGGGGCGTGAGGAGGAGGCAATTGCCTTCGCCAAGCGGAACGTCGACGCGTGGTGGAAGGTGATGAGCCGCGGGCCGATCGATGCCGTCGTCATCAATGCCTCGGGCTGCGGCACGATGGTCAAGGATTACGGACATTTGCTCGCCGGGGTCGAAGGCTACGCGCAGCGCGCCCAGAAAATCGCGGAGATGGCGCGGGACGTCACCGAGTTCCTGGCGGAGTACGATCTGGGGCCGCCGAAGCGCTGGTCGTCGTTGCGCGTCGCCTATCATTCGGCCTGCTCCATGCAACACGGCCAACAGATCACGGAGGAGCCAAAGCAGCTCCTTCGGGATGCCGGCTTCACGGTTCTCGACATTCCCGAAGGGCACATCTGCTGCGGATCTGCTGGCACGTACAACATTCTGCAACCGGACTTGGCCCGGCAATTGCGGGACAGGAAAGCTGCCAATATCGCTTCGGTGAAGCCAGACATCGTCGCCACCGGCAACATCGGCTGCATCACGCAGCTGGCAACCAGCTTGGATGTCCCGATCGTGCATACGGTCGAGCTGCTCGACTGGGCCTATGGCGGCCCGGTGCCACGCGGGCTGGAAGGCTATAAGCAATTCGTCAGCGATGTGCCGGAGCCGGAGATGCCAAGGATGAAACGGACTCTTCAGGACTTTTTGCGTGCGTGAGCACGCGTGGTGTTGGCGAACCGCCGCGCGATCTCCCGAGTTGGTCGAGTTCAAGTCTCCCGAGGGGTTTCCCTGCCGGTGAAGATCACCATTCCGGACTTCTGCCTCGTCGCGATCGTTGCACCTAACGCCTCCAATGCCGAGGCGCTCGCCCAGCGGCACTTTCGACCCGGCGAGATCGTCAGCCTGACTTCGCAGATGTGGCCGAAATTGGCAGCGGACAGATTGGCCCGCCGCGAGCTAGTCGCCCTAGAGGCCAGCGAGGCAAGCATTCAGCAGCAGATCGACCTGGTCCGGCTCGCCAAGACTTTCTACGCTCAACCTGTGGCGATCGTCCTCTGTGACCCGGCAACCCGCTCAGACCTCCGTAAGTGGCGTTCTTTCGAATCGACCGGCTTTCGCCCAGCGCACGCGGTTCTACCATGGCAGGTCGCGGAGCTCGAGATCGAGCGCGAGCGGTTGCCTTCGGACCTACGGCATGAGCATGGCCCGTTCGACATCATCGGCGATGTGCATGGTTGCATCGATGAGCTAACAGAGCTGCTGCACAGGCTTGGCTATAGGGTGCATCTTGAGGGCAGCGGCGATCACCGGAGAGCGCATGTTGATACACCCGTTGGCCGCCGGGCGATTTTCGTCGGCGATTTCGTGGATCGGGGGCCGAATTCCCCCGATGTGCTGCGCATCGCCATGGCGATGGTCGAGCGAGGCCAGGCGTTCGCCGTGCCCGGCAATCACGATGTCAAGTTCCTCCGTTGGCTTCAGGGGGCAAATGTGCGGCTGACGCACGGCCTGGACCTCACAGCAGACCAGTTCACCAAGGAAGGCGCGGAGTTCCGGAATGCCGTCCGCCACTTCCTGCTATCCCTGCCAAGCCATCTGTGGCTCGAAGGCGGACAGCTTGCTGTGGCCCATGCCGGCATTCTGGAAGAGATGATCGGTCGGGAGGCGGAGGGCGTTCGCGAGTTCTGCATTTACGGTGATACCGACGGCGAGACGGACGAGACTGGTCTCGTGGTTCGCTACAACTGGGCGGTGAACTACAGCGGCGATACGGTTGTCGTGTACGGACACACGCCAGTTCCCAACCCAGCTTGGGTCAACAACACCGTCTGCATCGATACGGGCTGCGTATTCGGCGGCAAGCTCACGGCGCTCAGGTGGCCGGAGCGGGAGGTGGTCTCCGTGCCGGCAGCCCGCATGTACGCCAAGCCAGGGCGCCCCTTCGGCCTTCCTCCGGTCCGACCAGCGGAGCGCCAACATCCGCGGCAGCGCCGACGGCCTCGACCATAAAGCGCGTGCACCTGCGCTCAGGCCGGCGGCTGGATCACCCCCACTGGCTTGCCGGCGAGCCAGCCTTCGATGGCCTCCACCATACCGCCGTAGAACACGCGATAGGTTTGCTCGGTGACGTAACCAATGTGCGGCGTCAGGAGCACGCGTGGCGCGGAGCGCAAGGGATGATCGGCCGGGAGCGGCTCGCGGTCGTATACGTCGATAGCAGCACCGCCAATCCGCCCTTCCTGAAGGGCTGCCAACAGCGCCGCCTCATCAATGATAGGTCCGCGGGACGTGTTGATGAGGTAGGCCGTCGGCTTCATCAGCGACAGCTCCCGCGCGCCGATCAGGCCACGCGTGCGGTCCGAGAGGCGCGTATGGATCGTGATGATGTCTGAGTTGCGGAACAGATCGTCCTTCTCGACCTTCTCGGCCCCGACCTCATAACAGCGCTGGGGCGTCAGGTTCTCGCTCCAGGCAATGACCTTCATGCCGAAGGCACGGGCGTAGCGGGTCACGAGGCTGCCGATCCGGCCAAGACCGATGATCCCCAACGTCTGCCCGCGAAGATCCCGCCCGACTGTCATCTGCCAGCCACCCGTCAGCATGGCCGCGGATTCTGTGTGAATATTCCGCGCCAGCGACAGCATCAGCCCCATAGTGAGCTCTGCCGTGGGGTGCCCGGGGCTGGGAGTGCCGCAAACCATCACGTTCTTTTTCGCTGCCGCCGCGACGTCAATGGCAGCATTTTGCGGGCCCGAGGTCACGATTAGCCGAAGGTTCGGCAGCCGTTCGATGAGACTCGCGGGAAACGGTGTTCGCTCGCGCATCAGGCAAACCACGTCGAAGCCCACCAGCGCGCGGGCTGCGGCATCCTCATCCGCGAAGGGCTCGCTGAAGACGGTGATCCTGTGATTTTCCTGCAGGCGGGACCAGTCCGCCATCTGCATTGCCACCTGCTGATAATCATCGAGAATAGCGATTGCCACCATTTGGTGCCCTCCGCACGGTTCTGTTCTATGCTTTGCCCCGGTAGGCAGCATGTCTACATATCACGGGCTGGCTACGCCATAAGTGGAGAATCGCGGTTGGTCTGGCTTCTCATCTTCGCGGCGATGATCCTCGGGCTCGCCATGCTGCCGCAGGTGTGGGTTCGAAAGGTCATCGACCAGCATTCGGCGGATCGGCCTGACTTTCCAGGCACGGGCGGTGAGTTCGCGCGCCATCTGCTCGACCGGCTTGGGCTCAGCCATGTCCGGGTGGAGGAGACGAAGCTGGGCGACCACTACGACCCGGATACCAAGGCCGTGCGGCTGCTGCCAGCCCACTTCCGCGGGCGCTCGCTGTCGGCAGTGGTGATTGCCGCCCACGAAGTGGGCCATGCCATGCAGGACGCCACCGATTATCCTCCGCTGAAAACGCGCACCCGGTTGGCGAAGCAGGCGCAGAAGGTGGAGTCGATGGGGGCGCTAGTGATGCTTGCCGCGCCCGTGTTGATGCTTATTTCGAAGTCGCCGCACCTTTTGTTTCTGCAGGCTTTTGCCGGCATTCTGATCCTGTCGCTCACCATCCTGATCCACGCGTCGACATTGCCCATGGAGTATGACGCGAGCTTCCGTCGCGCGCTGCCCGTGCTGAAGGCCGGCGGCTACATTCCGGAGAAGGATATGCGCGCGGCGCGGCAGATCCTTCGTGCAGCTGCCTTCACCTACGTGGCAGCGGCAGCCATGAGCCTGTTCAACGTGATGCGCTGGTTCCGGGTGCTCAGGATATGAAGGCGGTTCGGCTCACCCTGGTCGCCGCGTGCTGGCGACCCCGTGTTGCCCGCTGCATCGGCAATTTGTTCGAGGCTTCGATTGGCCGCTGTGACGCGCTGCTTGGCGGTTGCGTCGGGGCGTGGGGAGCGAGACGTCTGTATGCTCTCGTGCGCCTGCCATGACAACGTCCTGATCTTCGCCACCGACCGCTGCTTCCCGAACATTGGCTGCCAACGCAGGCAATCGTCTGCATGTCGAGATGCGCATGCGAGCCTGAGGCGCGGTGCCTGGCTGAAGGTGGCCCGTTTTAGTAAATAGCGCTTGAGAATTTAGTAAATTTCATGTAGCCTACACAACATTCCAGTTTTCACCTGGAAAGAGGAGCGACATGGATAGCGAAGCGTTGGTTCTGCTTGCGTTGAAAAAGTTGGGCTGCACACAGAAGGAGCTTGCTCGCCGGCTCGGAGTTTCGCCGACGCAAATAACAAAGTGGAAGAACGGTGAGTACATCTCCACAGATATGGAAAACCGCCTACGAGCATTGGCAGGCATTGGCGACAAACATCCCAAGTTCATTCTTTGGGCGGGTTCCGTCGAAGAGGCAGAAAAGTGGGATAAGCTAATACATTTCTTGGCGGAAGAGGCGCGCGAGGAGGCTGAGACCGGTTATGACACCTATCCTTTGGTCGATGATTTGGGTCTACTTTGTTGGCATACTTTCCATACTCTTGAAGCAGATGGGGGTGGAAATACCTAAAAAATTTCCCGAAGAACTCGATATTCAATACGATACCGAAGACGACGACCACGATGACTATCTACTTCGAAAAACTGTTTGAAGTAATCAGGAGAAATCCCTATTCGAATCTTATTTACAAAATATTTCTTTCGCTTAATGACATATATGGATTTTATGCCGCTTACGTCGCGACCCATAGTCGATGACGACAATGTTGATCTTTTAGAGATCGGGATGGAGATAGAATCTTGTTTGATTGAGTTGGCGGCAACAAAGGTCGATGTTGACCCTGCATTTGCGCCTAACTTCGGGAAATTTAAGTACAACGTCTACACCCTATATAAGAAGTGGCTTGGCAAGGTTAAAGAAAAAGCAATTCGTGCGGGCATTCCGCTACGCGCGGAGCTAGAAGATATGGTGTACGCCTCTCACGACGAGCTAGGGCACGAAGCAGAAGCTATGAGTTTGGGGCTCGTATCAGGGAGGCTTCATCAAGACATCTACATGAATGAATTGCTAGTCGGAATGAGAGCAATTCATCAAGTCCTGCCTGCTATTCTCAAGAAACTGAATATCGATGAAAGCGAGTTTCAGCTAGATACTTCGGAATTCTACATTAATGCGGGGCGGAGATAGTTCTGACAGAAGACATTGACCAGAATTCCCGCTGGTCGTAGCTCGACTCATACATAGCGGGTCGGATCCTGCTTATGGCGGCTCCCGGCCGCCACATGAGCAAGTGCTGTGGCTTTGAAAAGGATGAGCCGAATGTGCTAATCTATTACCCCGACACGCCCAGACCTGCCGTTGCCCACAGGCCATCGGTTTCCGGCGCGCAAGTACCGCTTGCTGCGCGAGAAGGATCGTGCGGGACGGAATTCTCGGTGAACTGGGATCTGGCGCCCTCGCCGCTTGCAGGCCTGACGGAGCTGCAGCGCGCCCATGCGCCTGAGTACGTGCGGGCGGTCCTCGAAGGCACGCTGGCGCCGGAACTTCAGCGCCGCATCGGTCTGCCTTGGAGCGAGACATTGGCGATACGTTCCCGCGCCACGGTCGGCGGGTCGCTCGCCGCCGCCAGACAGGCCCTGCGAGACGGCCTTTCGGGACAGCTTGCTGGCGGGACGCACCATGCGCACCGCGAATTCGGCTCCGGCTATTGCGTGTTCAACGACCTTGCCGTGGCGGCGCTGACGCTGCTCGAGGAAAGTGCGGTCGATCGCGTCGCCGTGGTCGACCTCGACGTGCACCAGGGGGACGGAAACGCCGCCTTGCTGACGGGGCATTCCGGGACTTTCGTTCTTAGCCTCCACGGGGAGAAGAACTTCCCCTTTCGTAAGGTGCCGTCGGATCTCGACGTCGGCTTGCCGGACGGCACAGATGACCGCAGCTATCTTCGCGCGCTCGCAGACGCGCTGGATGCGGTGAGCGCGTTCCGACCGGACCTGGTGCTCTACCTGTCGGGGGTCGATCCGCTCCGGAGCGACACGCTGGGCCGCCTCGACCTCACCTTCGAGGGCCTGATGGAGCGCGACCGGATGGTGTTCGAGTTCTGCCGGCGACGCGGCATCCCCGTCTCAATCGCCATCGGCGGCGGGTACGCGGATCCGATCACCGACTCCGTCGAGGCCTACGCCAACACCTTCCGGGTCGCACGAGACGTTTTCCGCGGCTGACCGACCCAGGACGCACACGCTGATTGCCTGCCGATTTGCCCGAGGGTACAAGCCCCGCATGCCGAATTCCGCGACACTCAGCAAGCCGCGCAAGACGCGTTCCGCCACGCCTGCCCCCGCGCGCACCCGCCGCATGAAGGTGAAGCCGCCGAAGGTCGGCTTCGTCTCGCTCGGGTGCCCGAAGGCGCTTGTCGACTCCGAGCGCATCATCACGAAGCTGCGCTCGGAAGGGTACGAGATCTGCGCCCGATTACGAGGGCGCCGACGTGGTCGTGGTCAACACCTGCGGCTTCCTCAACTCAGCCAAGCAGGAGAGCCTGGAGGCCATCGGCGAGGCGATGGCGAAGAACGGACGCGTCATCGTCACGGGCTGCATGGGCGTCGAGAAGGAGCGGATTACCGCCGCGCATCCCGGCGTTCTCGCCGTCACCGGACCGCATCAGTACGAGGCGGTGGTCGAGGCCGTTCATGAGGCGGTGCCGCCGCTGCACGATCCCTTCATCGACCTGGTGCCGCCGAAGGATTGCGGCTCACGCCGCGCCACTACGCGTATTTGAAGATCTCAGAGGGCTGCAATCACCGCTGCACGTTCTGCATCATCCCGAAGCTGCGTGGCGATCTCGTGAGCCGACCCGCCGCGGCCGTCATGTACGAAGCCGAGCGGCTTGTGCAGGCGGGCGTGAAGGAGCTGCTCGTCATCAGCCAGGATACGAGCGCCTACGGCGTCGACCTAAAGTATGCAGAAAGCAAATGGCGCGGAAAGCCGGTGAAGGCCCGATTTTTCGAGCTGGCAGAGGCGCTTGGCAGCCTCGGCGCCTGGGTGCGCCTTCACTACGTGTACCCCTATCCGCACGTCGACGACGTCATCCCGCTGATGGCCGAGGGCAAGATCCTGCCCTACCTCGACATTCCCTTCCAACACGCCAGCCCGAGGGTGTTGCGCGCCATGCGCCGGCCGGCCGCGCAGGAAAAGACGCTGGAGCGCATCCGGCGTTGGCGCGAAATCTGCCCGGATCTCGCCATCCGCTCCACGTTCATCGTCGGCTTCCCCGGTGAGACGGAGGAGGATTTCGAGCTGCTTCTCGACTGGCTCAAGGAAGCGCGGCTCAACCGCGTCGGCTGCTTCAAGTACGAGGCCGTCGAGGGCGCTGCCGCCAATGACCTGCCTGGCGCCGTGCCGGAGGAGGTCAAGGAGGAGCGCTGGCACCGCTTCATGGCCGCACAGCAGGAGATCAGCCGCGATCTGATGCGCGAGAAGAAGGGCCGCACCATCGAGGTGCTGATCGACGAGGTCGATGAGGAAGGCGCCATCGGCCGCTCGCCCTGGGATGCGCCAGAGATCGACGGCAGCGTGTTCCTTAACGGCGAAACGCGCGTGAAGCCCGGCGACATCGTCCGCGCCAAGGTGGTGGAGGCGGACGAATATGACCTGTGGGCCGAGTTGATCTGCGACGAAAACGAGCGCGCGGCCTGATTTGCGGCAAGGAACGGCTCCGCCGCCGTACCCGTTCGAACAGCGGTGATAGGGCAGGTCCCAATTGGAGCGGACCACCGCATGCGCGACCGCAAACAGGAAATCATCTCTCGTCTGCTCGAAACATGCGGACGCACGTTTGCAGACGAGCTGAACATCCGTGTAAAGCGCGATACGCCGTCCGAATGGTTCAAGCTGCTTGTCTACGTGTTGCTCTCTAGCCGGCGCATCGGCAAGCAGCTATCGCTGCGGGCCGCACGCGAGATCTTCAAAGAAGGTTGGACCACGCCTCAGCGGATGGCCAAGACTACTTGGGAGCAGCGGGTTCAGGTGCTGGATCGCGCGCACTACGTTCGTTACGACTACAGCACAGCCACCTATCTCGGCGACACGACCAATCTCCTTCTGCAGAAATACAAAGGCGATCTGCGCAATCTGCGCGAAGCAGCGGAGCGGCAGCCGGACCGCGAACGCCAGCTCTTGAAGGAGTTCAAAGGCATCGGTGACGTCGGCTGCGATATTTTCTTCAGGGAGGCACAAGCGGTCTGGGACGAGCTCTATCCCTTCGCTGATCGGCGGGCGCTGAAGGCGGCGCAGACGCTTGGTCTTGGCTCCACTCCGGCGGAGCTGGCGAAGTTGATACGCCGGGATGAGTTCGTTCGGCTCGTCGGCGCACTGGCGCGATGCGATATCGAGAAGCGTTATGCCGAGGTCGCCGGATAACCCGTTAGCCTGCCATTCGCAATCGCCGTTTCTCGCGGGAAATTATTGATGCGGTGCGCGTTCCGTTAGATCGGCAACTCGAGGAGGGTGATGATCTCCATCCGACGTTGCCGTTCGAAGATGGAGATGGCGCATGGACACCCAACAACAAACCGCCGTTGCAGACAAACCCGCACAGATCGATGGTTTCGATGTGCAGGCCGCAGCCGACATGATCGCCGCGGTCAAGGCCGACGAGAGCCTCGCGAAATTTCGATTCCGCGCTCACAACACCTGGATCAGTGGAGCCGAAAACCGCTCGACGATACAGGACTTCTACGGCTGCGGGCGGGAAGATACATCCCGTACGGTGCCCTTCGAGCTCACGAATGGCGAGCCGCCAGTCCTGCTTGGGAACAACGAGGGCGCCAATCCTGTCGAGTTTCTACTCCATGCGCTCGCAGGATGTGTAACAACGACTTTCGTCCTGCATGCTATGGCAAGAGGAATCACGATTGAGGAGCTCTCCTCGGAACTCGAAGGAGACCTTGATCTCCGCGGCGTCCTTGGACTCGATCCCTTTGTGCCGTCCGGTTACGAGCAGATCCGTATGCGCGTGCACGTCAAGGCGGACTGTTCCGACGAGGAGATCGAGGAATTGCTTGCGTACGCACAGCAGCACTCGCCGGTGTACAACAGCGTCGCCCGGCCTGTGCCCGTAATCGTCGAGCGCGTCAATTGATGAGGATCAGGCCTGTTCGCTCGAAGTCTTTTTTAGAACGTCAGCGCGCCTTTTGACTTTGCCTCCCCCTCGGGCTCGACGTGGATCAGCACCTCGGCGCCTTCGATCGCTTCAGTCAGTGCGTTCTCGAGACGGTCACAGATGTCGTGCGCTTCCGTCACCGGCATTTCGCCAGGAACGACCAGATGAAACTCGATGAACGTCGCGCGCCCCGCCATTCGGGTCCGCAGATCGTGAATTTGTAGCGCTCCATCGGCGTTGGCGGCGATCACCTCGCGAATGCGAGCCATCGTGTCGCCGGCAACGGATGCGTCCATCAAGCCGCTCATCGATTCCCGAGTAATCCGCCAGCCGACCCAAAGAATGTGTATGGCGACGGCCACGCGAGCAGCGGATCGAGGAACAACCATCCCGTCGCCAGGGCCAGCAGCAAGCCAGCGATGACGCCGACCGACGTCGCGACATCAGCGAACAAGTGCCAGCCGTCCGCGGTGATGGCAGGGGAGCGCAGCTCGCGGCCACGGGTGATGAGGTGCCAGGCCCAACCCGCGTTGATCACAGCTGCCCCGGCGTTGATGGCGAGACCCGCAGCCGGTGCACTGAGCGCTCTCGGGTTCAGCCAAGCATCGTAGGCCTGGATCAGGATCAGAATGGCCGCAAGCAGGATGAGAGCGCCTTCTAGTCCCGCAGAAAAGTACTCGGCCTTGTGGTGCCCAAATTGATGGTCACGGTCTGCCGGCCGCTCGGCGATGCGAACTGCGACGAGCGCCGCAATAGCTGTGGCCACGTTCACAATGCTCTCCAGTGCGTCGGAGATAAGGCGACGCTGCCAGTGACCACGTAGGCGATGTACTTCAGCGCCATCACCACCAGAGCGACCGCGATGCTGGCCATCGCGAGCCGGCTGAGCGCGCTGGGCGGCTGAGGCTGGCCTGGCTGCTCGGTTGAAAACAACGTGCGCAAACCCTTGTTCAAAGGGCGTTAACTGTCATCGAGGGCCTGTCCGATCAACGCGGCGAATGTACGCCGCAAAGTGCATTTCTGCTTCGCCGATGATTGAGCCAATGACGGACAGTCCACAGCTGCCTGCCGGCCGCTTGTCTCCCTGCTCATCCCGAATTAGTGCTTAGGTGGCGGTGCCTTGGTTAGTGCTGATCGATGCTCGCTAGTCAGGGTGGGGGGTGACGCATGGCGAATTTCACGACGCACATTGCGGTCGGCAC
This sequence comes from uncultured Pseudomonadota bacterium, assembly GCA_963786775.1. Taxonomy (GTDB): domain Bacteria; phylum Pseudomonadota; class Alphaproteobacteria; order Rhizobiales; family Hyphomicrobiaceae; genus ZC4RG25. Next base: position 38,057 of record CAWBAM010000022.1, read on the forward strand.
GGTTGTTAGTGGCGGACTCGCGACGCTCACGCTTGCCGCCCGCCGGATGCGATCGCGCCCGAAAACCTCATCGCGGTCACGCTCGCCGGTGTGCTCGGCAGCGTGCTGCCCGACATCGATCTCAAGGATTTCGCGTCCCAGCCGTGCGCTCTTTTCCGGCTTGGCGATTTTCCTCTCATTTTGCGTGCTTTTCGCGGTCGCCTACAAATACTCGATCGCGGAAATGTGGCTTTTATGGCTCGGCTCGTTCGTTCTGTTCCGATATGGTGGTGAGGCGGT
>CAWBAM010000023.1:0-121151 GCA_963786775.1 uncultured Pseudomonadota bacterium
TGCGACAATCAGGAGTTCATCACCGCTGAGTTGCGGGATGGCGAAATGCCGGAGCAACGCTTCACGCTGGAACAAATTCGTCTCGCGCCCACCAAGCGGGCTACTGAACCGCGCAAAGATGGATTTCAAATCAACGACAAAATCCCGATTGATTTCGTCGATAGGCAGAACTGTCCAGTTTCTTCGGCGAATTCGCTTTTGGCGCGTAATCCGACCTGTACGGTTGCTCCGAAAAGTTTGCCACTTCGCAAGTTGGCGCAAACAAAATCAAGGACTTAGAGTGCCATGAACAAACGAAGAATTTCGGCAAACTCCCATGATTTTCTTGGACTACTTCCAGACTGAAAATCACGGGGTCGGTGGTTCGATTCCGCCCCTGGGCACCACGTCCATTCTTGACCACTGAATTGCTCCACCACACCCTCGTTCGTCCCGCTTTCTTGCAGTCGAGAGTGGGCACTATGTTCAGGAGCGTCCCAATCAGAGCTGTCGCCTTGGGTGCGAGCCGCTTTGACGAGCGGCCTACTCATGGCGGGCCGGCTCCTCCGGGACTTCGACCGGCCGAACCATGCTCGGAGCGGGCATTGGCCTCCCATTTTTGGCGGCCCTTACTGGTCCGGCTTTCTCCGCGCCGTACGCACTGCAATGCGGAAGCCCGTTGACAGTGAACGGACGGCCGAGTTTGATCTAAGAAAGCGTTAGCTTGCCTGTCGAGCTTGCATCAATAGTGCGCTCTCGCTCGGAAATGATCGGAGTTCGAGCCGGGCTGGTTGCGGTTCGATTATCAGGCTGATTTCAGCGCATCACCAATAGAGCCGCAATTTCTTGTCAATCATTGCCGCCGTTCTTCATTACTACCTTAAACCGCTGTCGTCGTTTCGGCGCAAATGGCAGTAAACCGCACACTCGCCACTGAGATGGTGCGTGCTTCCATCCGGTTTCCATCCGGACGCGTGCGTGCAGAACTGCATCAATATTTGCCGACTTAGGGCTTCTGGGTCGAGCCAAATGGGCACCTGGTCGCCTCTCGCCAACTTCTAACTAGGCACGAAGTCACTTTATTTCTGTGGATCTCCCCCTCGGGATCGAATGAGTTATCCCGGCCCTTCCCAGGCCGGAAGGCGATACTCTTGTTCTCAATTGGATTAGGAGCTGACTTCAAATTCCTTGATCGTGCGCAATTTGCGCAATTTTCTGGAGCACAATCGAAAAATAGTTTCGCCGCATCAGCGGCCATGATTCTGACATAGCGCTCCGAACAGCCTTAAGCATCGCCCGATCGCGCCGAGACCCAGTAACGAAAATGTAATGAAGTACCGGCGTCCCTCTCGTGAGAAATCCAGAACCACGGCGCTGCGCCCCTTCGTCGTGGATAGCGGTGCGGTCCCGGATAAATGCCCAGCATCAGCACGAAAAAGTCTCCCAGTAACAAGGCTTTGAAGTGCGGTGCCGGGGGGAAGGCGCCTCGACTGCCGCATCGATTTAATTCATCGCATTAGTATGCCTCCGTAACAGCGCAAGATTTAACAAAAAAACTACTCTGGCGAAAAGTCGAGAAATGCTCCGTTGGAGCGCTACCGCAAGACCTTTCGAACAACACTGTTCTAGCCACCTGCCCCCCATTATTCTTACCACCACAAATTGAATAAGATTATGGCAGCTGATTCGCGTTGCTCTCAGTGGCGTGATCGTTCGGCTATGCGTGGTTGAGAAATGCCAAATTCTCCGTTCATGCTGCTCCGTACGCAACCGAAAATTGCCCAACTGCCGATCGTCCGGTTGCGCGGTTCCGTTGCAAAAACCGAGGAAAAATCATGGCCAAACACGCGACTTTACAGCCTGTTCAGACGTCGTATCCGGCCTCGGCCAGCTTTCTGGATCAGATCGAAATCCAACATGGCCCCGTCGCGATACTCGGACGATTCTTTTGGCTGCCGACGCGGCGGCACGTGCGCGTGGCATCACGCTCTCGTTCGCTAGCCTGACTGAGCTCGTGCGAACCAATGAAGCCAACTCGGACAGCTGGCGGCCCCTGCTGGCACTGTTCGACGATCGATGTCTTGAAGCGACGCCAGACAACACTTTCTGCATCGTAGGCCGAGATTCGACCGGCCGCATTGTGGCTACCCATGCCGCTCGCCTCTACGACTTCACAGGGACCTCGTTCCATGAGGAAGCGGAAAGCCTGCGCCTCTTCTACAGCGATCCGCAGCGCATGCGGCGCCCCGGGGAGGCATTGGAAATCACTGCACCCAGCGCGCGCAAGATCACGGGACTGACCATCTTTTCTGGCGCGGCTTGGTATCATCCGGATTTCCGTGGCCGCTCGCTGTCCACGATCATGCCGCGCATCGGCAAGGCCTATGCCCTGGCGCGATGGCCTGCGTCGACGATCGTCAGCTTCATGGCCGAGGACATCTACGCCCGTGGCTTCGCCAGCCGGTTCGGCTACGACAACGTCGATTGGGAAGTCGGCATGAAGAACACGCGCGTCGGCACACTGCGCGCGGCACTTGTCTCGGTGAGCCGAGAGCGGGCGCTCGAGTACATTGCCAAGTTCCTTTCAGACAGCCGACCGCAGGTCGATGCTGGGGTCCTCGACCGAGGCGCTCAACAAGTAGGTTGGCAGTGAGGTGCCCTCCGAAAAGGGTAAGAGGAGACGCTTGTAGCGGCGCCGTTGCCGTTCGCGTTTCCACCATTGGACGTACGCATCGACATCCTGCAGTGCGGGCGTTCCGCTCTGCACAGATGCTTCGTAAGCCAATGCGCAGGACCAGCCGTATCGCTTATCAGGCTGGTCCTGGACCCGCTGCCCGATGGCCCATCGCAACCATTCGACGGCGCATTCGGGCAGCCCTTCCCCGAACTCGCGCACGATGAACTCACCGCCTGCCCGAAGTTCGAAGAGAACGTAGCGATTGGATAGGATCTTCCCGAGCTCGGAAAGCTTTGCTGATCCTTTCCACTCGCCGCCGAGGCTGCGCCAGTATTCGAAGGCCTGGCGCAAAGGGTTGTCCTGAGGAAGAAGTGATATGGCTGCCGGTCGCGACAGCACGTCGTGATCAAAATTCCCGTCGCGATTGGTTGCCCGGATGGCAGCGGTGATCGCGCGATAAGCAGCCAGGGTCGTTCCGTGGAGCGAATGTTGCCATCCGTCGCCGGTGTAGACGCTGACCAGCGTCCGTGCGAGGCGCTCCTCGGAGAGCCAATGGATGAGGCGCGCGAAGGCGATCGGAGCGACGGTCTGTGGCCGTAGCTTGATCGTCGCCGCGGAGGAGCCGCGTTTGCCAATCCCCACGAATCCGAAATTCTTTATGGTGTACTCGACAAAGTCGAATCCTGCGCCAAGGCACTGCAACTCGGAACGCAACTCCGCGGACCTGCTGTTCCACACCCTTCCGCGATCATCAATGAGCAGTGCTGAGCTTGACATCTCCTGTTTGGCCTGTCGGCCCCCACTCTCGGTTTACTGAACGTCTCTCTCGGGGCAAATCGACGATAGGACGACCTAAAGTAGTAATCAACCTGCTCATAAGATTATAGCTAGCAGGGAAGTCGTTGAACTTTTTGAAACTATCCCTGTTCCCCACGTACCGCGCTTGGAGCGGTGAGATAGAGCTAGCATGCATCATGCGGCTACACGCAACTGGCTTCAAAACCACCTACCCAACTCCGGATCGTCGCGACGAGGGTCAAATTCCTCCACTAGAACGTTGATCTAGGTTCCATGAGCATTTCGCGACACATTGCCTCGTTTGCCAATGCAGGCGACCGAGGCCTGTGAATAACTTTGAGCTGGAGCGGGCGCAGTAGATCTCCGAGGAACGAGAAAGAAGATAATATGAAAAAATGCAGATCAACCTGCATAGTTGTTAGATATTTTCGCTCCGACGAAGTCGAACCGGCTAATTCGTGGATAAATCAGGACGAATCTGGCAACTATCCCCATGCGCCGGAGCCAAAAGATGGGAACTTCATTGGGCGGGTTCCGGGGATGAGGGGCTAAGCATAATGCGAGAGCTACGTGGTCGAATTGAACAGGTGCTGCAGGACTACCGGGAAGAGGCTGCGAACGAGGAGAGGTTCGTCTCAGAGATCCTTACGGTCCTGGCGGCGGGAAGCGTCGCGCGTGCCCGCATGATGGCGGAAATGGCTCAAGTCGTCGCAAGATACACTGCCGCGTTGAGATCGGGCACGGACGACAGAGAGTTCCGTAGGGAGATCGAAGATATCGCCGACTTCGATTACGAGAGCACCTACAAGCAGTAGTTTCCTACGGCAAGTTGCCGTCGATGTGAACGGTCCCGCGTGGAAGGGATTCCAGAAATCATCCGAGTTTTTAGAATTATATAGAAGAAGATCTGCAAGCGCACTCTGTTGAATGCTTGTTGCTTGCTTGTGGATCCTGCTCAGCGCATGTGTTTGTGCCGGTGAGCTGATCGGAGCCGCAGCTTGGATGCTGGCGTTTGCCGGAAACTGCGGGAGACGATGATCTTAGTCCGGCCGAGACGACGCAAGCGACATTTCTACTTCTGTGCAGCTTCTCTCTCCTAAGCTGCAGTTGATTGTTTCCTGGTGACGACCTGAACTCTTCAAGACAGCCGAGCTTGGCCACAAGCTCGGCTGAGCCTGCGGTGTGGGGGCACGATGGCGCGACAGGTCGACTTAGACCGACCGCCCAAACCTTACGAAGATTTAATGATCCAGAAACACCGCCGTAAGGCGAGGCAACCTAAGTATCCAAACTAGGCAAGTGCATTCAGTGACTAGGAGAGGAGCCTCGCATGCCGATTGAAAACGAAAGGTTCGGCGCCATTGTTCGGCTTACCCGCCGGGCAAGGACCCCGCTCGTTGCGGCAATCGCAGGTGTCAGTGCACTCGCGCTGATCGCGGTTTCGCCGACGATTCCAGTGCAAGCACAGCTGAAAGCCCAGGGTTCAGCCGCAGAGGTGCTCAGTCGGGCGCCGCTTTCTTTCGCTGATATCGTCGAGCGTGTGAAGCCGGCCGTGGTCAGCATCAATGTGGTGAACGGCGAAGCCCGCGTCGCGCGGAACGAGGGAGAAAATCTGCCAGATCCGTTCCCCAATCTTCCAGATGATCATCCACTGAACGAGTTCTTCAAGAACCTGCCCCGCGTTCCGTCTCCAGGGCGTCCGATGCCACGGCCGCGTCAAGCGACCGGCTCGGGCTTCGTGATTTCACCGGACGGTTACGTCGTTACCAACAACCACGTGATCGACGGTGCCAGCACGGTCACGGTCTCCTTCGAGGAGCAGGAGAAGTACGAAGCGGAGGTCGTCGGCACCGATCCACGGACCGATCTAGCCCTCCTGAAGATCAAGGCCGATGGCAAGACGTTCCCGTTCGTGAACTTCGCGTCGTCTCAGCCGCGTGTTGGCGATTGGGTGCTGGCGGTGGGCAACCCGTTCGGCCTCGGTGGCACGGTGACGGCGGGCATCGTCTCGGCGCTTGCACGTGACATCGGCTCTGGCCCCTACGACTTCATGCAGATCGACGCGGCCGTGAACCGCGGCAACTCGGGCGGTCCGACCTTCAACCTAGACGGCGAGGTGGTGGGGGTTAACACCGCGATCTACAGTCCCTCTGGCGGCAACGTGGGTATCGCGTTCGCAGTGCCTGCAGAAACGGCGAGCAAGGTTGTCGCCGAGCTGAAGGAGAGGGGGACCGTCCGTCGCGGCTGGCTCGGTGTGCGCATTCAATCAATTGACGATGACATAGCCGCGAGCCTTGGCCTGAGTGAGCCGAAAGGGGCGCTCGTCAACGACGTTACTCCCAACGGCCCCGCGGCCGCGGCGGGCATCAGGAGCCAGGATGCGATCCTCGCCGTCAACGGTGAGCCGATCAACGACAGCCGTGAGCTGGCGCGCAAGATCGCCGACTACGCGCCCGATACGACCGTTGACGTCAAGATTCGGCGGAACAACGAGGAAATGACCATCAAGGTGAAGCTCGGCACGTTCCCCGGCACTCAGGCGGAGATTGCACGACTGGAGCGGGGTGGCTCAGCCTCGACCAGCATGAATGCGCTCGGTCTCACCCTTGGTCCTGCACCTGCCCAGAAAGGTGGGAAGGCAGAAGGGGTCCAGATCACCGACGTTGATGTGGACTTAGACGCAGCCCGGAAAGGGCTTAAGTCGGGCGACGTGATCCTCGAGGTCAACAGCCAGACGGTCTCAACGCCGGAGGATGTCGAGGCTGCGGTGAAGGCCGCCAAGGAGTTGGGCCGGAGTGCTGTTCTTCTGACCATCCGAACGGGTGATGAGCGACGGGTCATCGCCGTGCAGATGAAGGGCTGACGCAAAATCGGTCTGACATGACAGGGCGAGGCGGCTCAGCCGGGAAACTGGACAAGGCCGCCTCGTTTCGTTTTCTCTGAGCCATCTGCATATGTTGGGCGATCCATGCGCGTGCTCGTGGTCGAAGACGACCTGGAAACGGCACAGTTCCTGCGGAAGGCACTCAAGGAGAGCGGTCATGCCGTCGTGCTGGCGCATGATGGCGAGGAGGGAGCCGCCTTGGCACGCGAAGGCAGCTTCGACGTGCTGATCATCGACCGCATGCTGCCGAAGCTCGACGGGCTTTCCCTCGTTCGCCAGATGCGCAGCGAGGGAATCCGTACACCGGTGCTGATCCTGTCGGCCTTGGGCGAGGTCGATGACAAGGTGAAGGGCCTCCGCGCTGGCGGCGACGACTACCTGACCAAGCCCTACGCCTTCTCCGAGCTGCTGGCGCGGATCGAGGCGCTCTCCCGCAGGGGCGAGCCGCAGGAGGAGCCGACGCGGTACGTCGTGGGGGACCTCGTGCTCGACCGCCTGTCCCATCGCGTGACCAGGGCAGGCGAGCCAATTGCCCTACAGCCGCGCGAGTTCCGCCTGCTCGAGTACTTGATGCGCCACGCAGGACAGGTGGTGACACGTACAATGCTGCTCGAACACGTCTGGGACTATCATTTCGATCCTCAGACGAATGTCATCGACGTCCATATCTCCAGGCTCAGAGCGAAGATCGACAGGAATTTCGAGGAATCTCTGCTCCATACCATTCGTGGCGCGGGGTACATGATCCGTGCAGGAAAGAGCTGACCCGCTCCTGCCGCGCTTCGCTCGGACGACCGCGTTCCGGCTGATGGCGGCTTATGTCGCCGTTTTCGTCACGGTAGCCGCAGCCATCGCGGGGGTGATCGTCTGGCAAACCAACGAGTTGTTGATCCGGCAGGTCATTGCCACGTTGTCGGCCGAGGCGGAGGAGTTGCGCGATCTGGTCCGACAGCGCGGGAGTGCGGCCGCAGCTGAGGTGATTGCTGAGCGCAGCCGCCTGACTCAGACCAGCCTCTATTTCCTTGCCGATGCTCAGGGCCGCAAAGTTGCAGGGAATTTGAACCGCTGGCCTCCTGAGCTGCACGAGGGGACTGGTGGCCTGTTTCGTTACGCTGCTCAAGTGGGCAACGAGGCCCGCGAGCGTGTGGCGATCGGCATGCCTATTGCGCTGGCTGGGGGCCAACGATTGCTCGTGGCCCGCGATGTGGAAGAGCAACGCCAGTTCATCGAGCGTGTCCGGACACTTTTCCTGGCTAGCTTTGGGTTGCTCGTGGCGCTCGGTCTGGCCGGCGGATTGCTCGCCAGTCGATTAATCTTGAAACGGATCGCAGAGATTACGGCGACAAGTAAATCGATCATGCGCGGGGATCTCTCGCGCCGTATTGCCAGCAGAGGGACAGGTGACGAGCTGGATGAGCTTTCGCGCAATCTCAATGCCATGCTCGACCGCATCGAGCAGCTCATGGCCAGCCTGCGCGAAGTCTCCGACAATATCGCCCACGATCTCAAGACGCCGCTCAACCGCCTACGCAATCGAGCCGAGGCGGCGCTGCGGGAGTCGCGCTCTGCGAGCGAATACCGGGCTGGTTTGGAGCGCACAATTGAGGAGGCCGATGAGATCATCAAGACCTTCAACGCCCTGCTGCTGATTGCGCGCCTGGAGGCGGGCGCGGTGGACGAGAGCAAGGAGGTTTTCGACCTGACGGCGTTCATCCGCGATCTCGTCGAGCTCTATGAGCCTCATGCCGAGGAGAGCCAGCGGCGGCTGACATTCCAGGCGAACGGCCCGATCCTAGTTCGGGCCAATCGGCAGCTCATCGGCCAAGCCGTCGCCAATCTGCTCGACAACGCAATCAAGTACGGTGGCCCATCACGGGAGGATGCGAACGGCGTCTCAGCGGGCGACATCGAAGTGGCGCTAAGGAAGACTGACACCGGGGTCGAAGTGGTCGTTGCAGATCACGGACCAGGAATCCCCGCGCTTGATCGTGAGCGGGCTCTCAAGCGTTTCGTCAGGCTGGAGGCGAGCCGCACCCGGCCGGGCACAGGGCTTGGATTAAGCCTGGTGGCGGCGGTTGCGCGACTGCATGAGGGGCAGGTGCGACTAGAGGACAATCACCCCGGTTTACGCGTGGTGCTCTCCTGGCCGGTGCCCCGCGATTTGCAATTGACCGACAAGATCGAAACGACCGCCGAAAGAGCAGGGATCACACCATGACCGAGCCGCTGAGCGCGCGCGCTCCTCTCATCGACCGCATTCGCCGCGCGCCGCTCGGAAGCGATGATCCCCGCGTCGTGGCTGCGGTGCAGGATCTCGAAGCGGAAATGATCGAGGCGGCCCGCGCAACCGGCCTCGTGCTCACGGAGCGTATCCGCCAGTTCCTGAACGGCATTTTCGTCGGCTCGCCCTACCTTTCAGGGCTTATTCGTCGCGATCCAGCCCGTCTGGTGCGGATGCTGGCACAGGCGCCTGAGGAGACGCGGGCGAAGCTGCTCGAGCAGGTGGCAAACGAAGCCGAGCAGGCCCAGTCCATTGCGGACGTGATGGCTGCGTTGCGCAGGTTCAAGAACGAGATTGCGTTGCTGACTGCACTTGCTGATCTCGGCGGCGTTTGGGACCTGTCGGAAGTCACGGGTACCCTGACGCAGGCTGCGGATGCTGCGGTCCAGCAGGCCGTGCAATTCCTTTTCCGGCAGGCCGTCGCGAACGGAAGCTGGCTCGATGCAGACGATCCAAACCCGGAGCGAAACTCCGGTTACATCGTGCTCGGAATGGGGAAATACGGCGCCGGAGAGCTCAATTATTCCAGCGATATCGATCTTGTCGTTTTCTATGACAGGCAGCGCCTGAAGCTCCGTGCTGATATCGAGCCGCAGCCTTTTCTCGTGCGCCTGACACGCGAGCTTGTGCGCATCCTGCAGGAGCGAACGGGCGACGGATACGTGTTCCGGACGGACCTTCGTTTGCGCCCTGACCCGGGCGCCACCAAATCGCGCTGTCGACGGACGCTGCGCTCACCTACTACGAAAGCTTCGGCCAGAACTGGGAGCGCGCCGCCATGATCAAGGCGCGGCCTGTAGCCGGCGATATTGAAGCCGGAAAGGCGTTCTTGGCTGAGTTGTCGCCGTTCATCTGGCGCAAATATCTCGACTTCGCCGCCATTGCCGACATCCACGCGATGAAGCGCCAGATCCATGCGCATCGCGGCTTCGGCCAGATCGGGGTTGCCGGACACAATATCAAACTCGGCCGCGGCGGCATTCGCGAGATCGAGTTCTTCGTGCAGACGCAGCAGCTCATCGCCGGCGGGCGGCAGCCCGATCTGCGGACACCCGAAACGCTGACAGCGTTGGATCGTCTCGCCAAGCGCGGCTGGATCAAGCCGGAGGTCCGGGACGATCTGGCGCGCAGCTACATTTTTCTGCGCGGGATCGAGCATCGGCTGCAGATGGTGGCCGACGAGCAGACGCATTCGCTCCCCGAAAATTCAGACGCGCTCGCAGCATTCGCACGATTTGCGGGCTATGAGTCGGTCTCAGAATTCTCAGCCGAGCTGGTGCCGCGGCTCGAGGCCGTGCAACGGCATTACGCGGCGCTTTTCGAGGACATGCCGGAGCTAACTCGCGGCGGCACAAACATGGTGTTCGCGGGCGAGGCGGATGATCCCCAGACGGTCGAGGCCCTGGCAAAGATGGGCTACTCGCAACCGCACCAGGTGATCGAGACGGTGCGGGGCTGGCATCATGGCCGCTATCCCGCTGTGCGCAGTGCCAAGGCCCGCGAGCGCTTGACGGAGGTGCAGGCGCTGTTGATCGAGGCGCTCGCGGAAACTGCCAATCCCGACAGCGCCTTCGCCAGCTTCGACCGGTTTCTGTCGCAGCTGCCGGCCGGAGTTCAGCTGTTCTCACTGCTCAGGGCCAATCCAAACCTGCTGCGGCTCATCGCGGACATCATGGGCTCGGCTCCGCGGCTAGCGCGCATTCTCAGCCGCCATCGGCGCGTGCTCGACGCGGTGCTCGATCCGCGGTTGATCGGCACTTTGCCGACGCCGGAGGAGCTTGATGCGCTGATCCGGGAGGAGCTGGAAAGCGCCAGCGACTTTCAGGAAGTGCTGGATCGTGCCCGCGTCATCGGGAACGAGCAGATGTTCCTGATCGGCGTGCGCATCCTCTCGGGGATCATCGTTCCCTCGCAGGCCGGCGGCGCCTATGCGCTGCTGGCGGATCATCTTATCCGGGCGTTGCAGCAGGCGGTCGAGCAGGACTTCGCCCGCGTGCATGGCCGCGTTCCCGGTGGGAAGGCAGCGGTCGTTGCTATGGGCAAGCTCGGCGGACGGGAGATGACGGCCGCCTCGGACTTGGACTTGATTCTCATCTACGACTACGCCCCGGGAGCGACCCAGTCCGATGGGCCTCGCCCACTCGCGCCCAGCCAATATTACACCCGCCTGACGCAGAGGCTGATCAGCGCGCTTTCTTCTCCGACGGCGGAGGGTCAACTTTACCAAGTCGACATGCGCCTCAGGCCGTCAGGCCAGAAAGGTCCGCTCGCCACTCAACTTTCGAGCTTCATCGAGTATCAGGCGAACGAGGCGTGGACCTGGGAGCACATGGCGCTCACGCGTGCGCGCGTCATCACCGGGCCACCAGAGTTGCGGGCGAGGATCGAGCAAACGATCCATGATGTTCTGGTCCGTCCACGCGACCGCGCCAAAATTGCCGCCGACGTGCGCGACATGCGCCAGAGGATCGCTGCCGAGAAGGGTACGGACGAGATCTGGAACCTGAAGCACGTCCGCGGCGGTCTCGTCGATCTCGAGTTCATGGCGCAGTACCTGCAACTCATTCACGCCGCCGAGCATCCTGACGTGCTCGACCAGAACACCGTTCTCGCACTGCAGAAGCTCGACAGCAAAGGGCTGATCCCGGGCGGTGCCGGAGCGATCCTGATTTCCGCGGCTCGTCTTCTCAACGATCTCACCCAGATCGTCAGACTCTGTGTCGATGGCCCATTCCGGGCCGACGAAGCTTCTCAGGGCCTCAAGGATCTACTGGCCCGTGCCGCGGACGCGCCAAGCTTCGACCGTTTGGAAGCGGATCTTCGCCATATGCTCGCCGAGACAGCGGCTCAGTTCGATCGTGTAATTTCGTGATCAAGAGCGACGGGTTCGCTGCGCCCCGCCCGTTCTAAAGATGCTGGGTTCGAAGAGACCCGACCTCTTGGAGTTGAGATCATGAGAAAGAAAACGATCGTACTGATTGCTGGGGTGCTGGTCGCTGCGGGTGGCGCTGCTGCGATTGCTGGTGTCGGGGAACGGCACGGCCGCTTTGGTCACGGACCGGGTGTGGGACCTCACCTTGCCCATTTTGGTGGTCACGGTTTCGGCTTCGGTCGGTTCGGCGGGTTGAGAGGTCTCGATGCCGACAATGACGGCGTGATCACGGTTGAGGAGGCGATCGCGGCACGCGCGCCGGTATTCAATCGCATCGACACGAATGGGGACGGTGTGATCGACGCCCAGGAAATCGAGGCGGAAATCAAGCTCAACGTCGATTACTGGACGCGGGCCATGCTGCATCGCCTCGACAAGGATGGCGATGGCAAGATTAGCAAAGACGAGTACCGCCAAAGCGATCGCGGCTCACGCCGGGCCGAGCGAGCCGACAATGAAGACGATGGTGACCGTCGCCGCGGCTGGCACCGGCACCACCACCGGCATGGCTGGCATGGTCAGTATGGCGGTGAGAAGCGTTTCAGCCGCTGGGGTGAGCGCCGATCGGCTCGTAGCTTCGAGAAGCTTGATCTGAACTCGGACGGCTTTATCGACGCAAGCGAGATCGAGAGCACCATCAAGCCAGGTGTGACGCGTCGGGTGAACAAGATGGTGCGCCGCTTCGATCAGGATAATGATGGTCGCGTGACCCGGGAGGAGTTCGAGAAGCCGATCCGGGAGCGGTTCGCGAAACGCGACATCAACAAGGACGGCCGGATCACGGAAGATGATCTACCGCCCATGATGCGCGGACGGGGCATTCTGCGCTAAGTAGGCGCCAGACGATGAACGGGGAGGGGCAGTGCCGGAAAGTCCGGTCGAACCAGGGCAGCTTGCAGCCGGGGCCAGATCTGGCGGGAACCTGGCTGCAGGCCCCTCCCCGACGGACGCCGTCCTGGTCCAGCGAGCCGGCCGCGGCGATACCGCCGCATTCGGCGAGCTGGTACGCCGGCAGCTTCCAGCGGTTCTCGCGATCGCGCGCCGGATGCTCCAGGACGATGCAGAAGCCGAGGATGTCGCCCAGGAGGCGCTCCTGCGCCTCTGGCATATGGCGAAAGAGCTCGAGATTGGAACGGCTGGTGTTCGGCCCTGGCTCCGGCGAGTCGTTTCGAACTTGTGCATTGACCGCATTCGATCCTCGCAGCGTGTCGAGGTGACGGACGATGTGCCGGAAAGCGAAGCCGACCCCGACCAGCTCCGCGAGCTGAGCTGAGCAGGATCTTTCAGCGCGGGTGGACGAGGCGCTGAAACTGCTTCCCGAGCGGCAGCGGCTCGCCCTTACGCTGTTCCATTACGAGGGTCTGAGCCACGTCGAGATCGGTGAGATCATGGGTATTTCGAATGAGGCGGTGGAATCCCTTCTGGGGCGGGCGCGTCGGGCGCTGAAGGCAGCGCTCAAGGATGAATGGCGGCAGCTTCTCTCTGATGTGTCTTGAGAGGCTGCGGAGGAGAGTTGAGACATGACAGTCGACAAGAACACGGCTGAATTGGCGGCCTTCGAGGCGCACCTCGAGGTGCATGGCGCTCGCGCGGAACGGTGGCCCGAAGCTGCCCGTGAACGCTTCGAGCCTCTCCTGGAGCGAAATGCACGTGCGCGGCAGCTGCTGGCCGAGGCTCGCGCTCTGGAGAAGCTTCTTGATCGCGCTCCGCTTCCCAACGCCGAGCGAATGGAGGCGCTGGCCGATCGCATCGTAGCTATGGCGGCTGCTGAGAAGGCCAGCCAGCCGAGCGCCGGGAACGTGGTCGATCTCGCGGCACGCCGGCAGGCGCGGACGATGCCGACGCCGAGAAGCCGCTGGCAGGTTGCCTCGGCGCTCGCTGCCTCGTTGCTTGTCGGCATCTATCTTGGCGCGTCGCCACCCGTCACGTCCGCGATCGAGACCATCGCCGCTGCCGTGGGACTCGAGGATGTGGCCGAGGATTCGGATCTGGTGCTGATGTACAGCGTGGTCGCAGACGAAGAGGAGCTGATATGAGCGAGACCATGCGGGCTGGATCCGCGCCGGAGCGCCGGGCCCCGCGCTGGATGTGGATCGCACTCGTCGCCTCGCTGGCGGTGAACCTGCTCGTCGTAGGTGTCGTCGTGTCGGCTGCCTGGCACCTGCGAAGCGGTGGATTTGGGCCCCACTGGCGCATCTCGAGCTTTCTCGAAACGTTGCCCGAGGAGCGCTCCAGAGCCCTGCAGGACGTTCTAGCCCGGTCTCGGCAGACATTGCAGCCGTTGCGCCAGGAGGTTCGCGAGACGCGGCGCGAGCTGGCGCGCATCTTCGAATCCGAGCCGCTCGACAAGAATGCCCTTTCGGAAGGGTTGGCGCGCCTCGTCGATGTGGAAGTGAAGCTCCGGCAAGCCCATGCCGCGCTCACGACTGAGCTGGCCGAGAGCATGACGGCCGAGGAGCGGCGAGCCTTCGTGAAGTGGCAGGAGGAGCGCCGTCGGCAAAGGTTCCGCTCTGCAGAACGCCGCAACGAGGGCGCGCACGAGGAGCGCTGATTGAGTTCGGGTAATGACCCTGTGGTTGTCGATGCCGATTCTAATCCCAACTCACAGCCGGCCTGCGGCACGCCGCTGTTCGTAGGCTTTCAGGTGCGTGAAGCAGATGCGGTGGAGCATGTCGTCGAGGCCGTGGGCCCGGGCCTTGTCCAGCATGAAGCCCACGATGTGATCCGCTTCGACTGGCCCCTTCCGTTCGATGTCACGCAACATAGACGCCTCCATCTGTGAGGCGGTGTCCGAAAGCACGCCCCGGAATCTCTCCATGAAAGCCGCCGGCATCGGATAACCTTCTGCGGCGGCAATTTTGGCGTTTTGCTCTAACAAAGCCAGGGTAAGGCCAGCGCCGTCTGGCGTGCGGGCGATCTCGCCGATGTTGGCGCGCATCAGCGTGGTCATGCTCGCGAGCGTCGAGAGCATGACGATCTTCTCCCACATCTTCTGGATGATGTCGGGGACGGCGACGGCGTTCACTTTACCGCCGGTCTTGTCGAAGGCGGCCTTGAGCGCTTCCACCCGCGGCGTCATCGCGCCGTCCTGCTCGCCGAATGTGATCGTGTTCCAATCGTTGAGGTGTTTCACGAGCCCGTCCGGCTGCAACGTGATGGCGATTTGCGCCATGCCGCCGAGCACACGCTCTTTCCCGAAAACCTCGTTGAGCCGGTCCAGATGGGACATGCCGTTGAGGAGCGGAACGATCGCCGTGCTCGGCCCCACGGCGGGGCGGATGGTCTCGATCGCACTGTCGAGGTCGTAGGCCTTGCAGGTCAGTAGCACATAGTCGGCAGGCGACCGCAGCTCGTCCGCGAGCTTCGCATCGACCTTCACGGTGAAGTCGCCGTGCACGCTTTCGAACTCGCAGGCCATCCTTTTCCAGCTGAGCTTTGCGGCCGGGCCGCACGAGAAAGGTGACATCAGCGGCACCTGCCTCCACGAGACGTCCGGCGAAGTAGCCGCCGATCCCTCCGGCGCCGAGACAAACAACATGCATGACATTCCTCCCGCTGCTCAGCTCACCCGCAAGCTGATCTCGCCCGGAATATGATCCGCAAAACGAACGGTCGATCGAGCAAAAAAGAGGACCTCTACCGTGCGGAAGAGGCCCTCTTCGGATGGTCAGTACAATCGGATGATTAGCTTTCGATCGACTGATTGATCCACTCTTCCAACCGCTTCTTCTGGACGAGCGCGCCCACGTGCTGGTTCGCAACCTTGCCGTCCTTGAAGAGCATCAGAGTTGGCATCGCCTGGATGCGGAACTGCTGCGTAACGGCAGGGCTCCGGTCAACGTCGACCTTCACCACCTTCACTTTGCCTTTCATTTCTTCGGCGACCTGCTCGAGCGCCGGTGCCATAGCTTTGCACGGTCCGCACCACTCCGCGAAGAAATCGACTACGACGGGCTGTGGCGACTTCAGCACCTCGGCTTCGAAGTCGCTATCGGACACCATCTGCGTCACGGTGTATCTCCCTTCAGCGCCCCGACTCGGGGCTAGGATTCATGTCGCCCGGAACGTAAGGAGGGGGGTGTCAGGCGTCAAGCTGAACACTGTCCCGCCGCCAAAGCATCTCCTCGTAAGCGTCCAGGAGATCCGACGGAATCGGCATGAGCCGTGCTCCGTCGGTCCACAGGATCGCAGCCCGTACCGGCAATGCGGAGAACACCTCGCGGATGACGAGCCGGTAGGCGGCGAGCTGCATCAGGTAGGCAGCGGGCACATCCTGGGGCTGCTGTGGTGGCGGTCTGTTTGTCTTGTAGTCGAGCAACAGAACAGCATCCGGCAAGCGCACAAGCCGGTCGATCTGTCCGGTGATGCGCAGCTCCGGGCGCCGGCCGATTGGATCGGGGATGGCTGCAGCGATTGGCACCTCAGCTCGGCTTTCAGGGCCGAACAGCGCGCTGAACTGTGGATGGCTGAGGATCGCGAGCACCTCCTCGACCAAGGCAGCGCGCGTCTCTGCAGGGAGCGCTTGGCCTCGTAGTTCAATGAACTGCTGAGCGGCATCTCGCCAACGCTCTTGCGGGACATTGGGGAGGTGCTCGAGCAAAGCATGGGTCAGCGTGCCGCGCAGGAAGCGATAGTCCGAGCTCAAGGCCAACGGTGAGGGGCTGACCTCGCTTTTCCTGATGCCGAGATTCCCAGTCGCGACGGGATCACCGATCTCGTCGGCTTGAGGTGGCGTCAGGCGTGATGGGGCGAGGGGAAATGTGATCGCGGGCTCGCGAGGAGCCTTGCGTAGGGCCCATTCGGGCAGCGGCTCCGGTTTCGGCGGGCCCGCAACCGCGTCGCGCGGGTCCTCCGGCGGTGCGGTCTGCGGGTGCGCATACCTCAAAATTGGCCTGCCATCCGGCCCCGTGACCTCTTCGCAGATCTCCCGAAGCGCATCCCTGATGAGATCGTACCAGCAACCCTTTCCCCTGCCGCTTTTCGTCTCGAAGCCCGCGACGTAGAGCCGGTCGCGGGCGCGGGTCATGGCCACATACAGCATCGGTTGCGCTCTTCGGCCTCTTCCGCCGCGACGGCCTGCCGGCCAGCTCTGAACTGCGGGGTGGCTACCGGTCTCCTTCACAGGCCACACGTAAGAAATCTCCGTATCCCACGGGCGTCGGAACGCCGACGAGCCGCACCAGGGCGTTCGGCTGCCGGCCCGAGTGCACGGAGCATGTGTCGGGCAGGAACACGATCGGTGCTTCGAGGCCCTTCGCGCCATGCACAGTCATGACTCGCACTTCGTCGCGGCCGTGCTCCTGATCGCGCTTGATTTCGAGCCGCAACCTGCGCAGCCAGACAAGGAAGCCTTGCAGCGACGGCGGATGCCGCTCATCGTACTGGAGGGCAAGGTTCAGGAACTCATCGAGCGGCTCCGCCGCCTCCGGCCCAAGCCGCGCCAGCATGCGCGCCCGCATGCCTTCGTTTTCGAGAATGTTGGCGAAAAACTCATAGGGCGGACGGTAGTCGGCCTCCGCCCGCCAGCGGCGCAGCGTCGAAGCGGCTGGCTCAAGCCGCGGGTTCTCCTTCGCCGCAGCGAGGAGGGCGCTCCAGAGCGAGCCGTTCCGGTTGGGCGCAAAGCTCAGCAGGTCTTCATCCGTCAGCCCGAAGAGGGGGGATTTCAGCACCGCGGCCAGCGCCAGATCGTCCTCGGGCAGGATGACGAATTCGCCGAGGGCGATCATGTCCTCGACCGCCAGCTGCTCCGTCAGCTGCATGCGGTCGCTGCCGGCAACGGGGATGCCGCGCGCCTTGAGCGCCGCCACCATCGGCGCCGCGAACGGCTTGCGCCGGCGCACCAGGATGAGGATGTCACCCGGGCGGATCGGTCGATTTTCGGACTCCAGCCGCTCGCCCGTGTCGAGCCAGGCCTTGATGGTGTCCGCGATCCGGTTTGCGAGCCGAACAACGGGCGATTGCGTCACCTGATCGTCAAGCGGCGACCAAGCTTCCGCTGGCGGGTTCTCCAGCCAGGCCTCCGTTGGCCAGATTTCGACGAGCCCCGCGTGTCCGATGCGTCGGGCCTGATGTCGGACCGTTGCGGCGGCCGCGGAAAGTCCCGGCGTGCGCGTCGGATCGGCGAACACGCGATCGACGCTTTCCAGCACAGCTGCTGTCGAGCGGAAGGAAAGCGTGAGCGGCACCGTCTCCCACTTCAGGCGGGCGGCGCGGGCGCGCTCGGCGAAGAGATGGCCGGTCTCTGCGAAGAGCTTCGGTGCCGCGCCCTGGAAGCTGTAGATGGACTGCTTCTCGTCGCCGACGGCAAATACCGTGCGCTGGACCTCGTGAGCGCCCCTGCCGGCGAAGAATTCCTCCGCCAGGCTCTTGACGATGGCCCATTGGGACGGGCTCGTGTCCTGCGCCTCATCGACGAGGATGTGCTCGAGGCCGTTGTCGAGCTTGTAGAGCACCCACTGGGTCCAGTCGGACTGCTTGAGCAGGCTCTCCGTTCGCGCGATGAGGTCGTCGAAATCGAGCGCAGCGCGGCGCGCTTTCGCTTCGGCGTAGCGCTGGCTCACGGCATCGGCGAGCCGCCACAAGGCGAGCGTTGCGTTGATGAGCGTGTGCGCGACACGTTCCTCGCAGAGCCTCACGAATTCGTTCTGTGCGTTCGTGAGGGTGGCGTAGAGACCGGGGTCGCGGTCCTGCAACGCCTTGGTCATGAGCCGCGTGCGCGGCGTGCCGCTAGTAGTCAGGAAGTAGGATTTTAGATCTTCGAACCGCAGTTTGGGATCGGCCTTGGTCAACGCCGGGCGCAGAAGGTCCGCGCAGCTCGCATCGGACTTGCTGCCACCTGACAAGACATCGACGGCGCGCCTCAGTTCGTCATCTGAAAGCACGGAGACGAGGCGCGCCTCGACCGTGGCGAGGTCTGGCGTGGTGACGCCGAGCGCGACGCGATAGATTTCGGCGGCATCCTGAAAGGCGTCGCCGGTACGCGCGCCAAGCCGCGAGAGGGCATCCAGCCACTCGCGCTTGCCGAGTGCATCCTGCAGCGCTTTGTCGAAACCGTCGTCTGCCGCGTAGGCGATGACGGTGCGGAGCGCGTCTCCGAGGGCGCCTGCATCCGGCGCTGTCGCGGCGACCAGCACGTCGTCGATGGACTGGCGCAGCAGCTCGCTCGCCGCTTCCTCATCAAGTACTGTGAAATCCTGGAGGAACGCCGGCTTCCAGCGGGAAACGCTGCAGAATGCGCTCGCAGAAGGCGTGGATCGTCTGAACTTTAAGTCCGCCCGGCGTTTCAACAGCGCGGGCGAAAAGCTGGCGGGCGCGGCGCAGCTCGTCCGCGGTGGGCCCACGATCCAGAAGCTCCGTCAGCGTATTGACCAGATCTTCATCCGAGCACGTCGCCCATTTCGACAGCTCGTCGAAGACGCGCTGGGCCATTTCGGCTGCGGCCGTCTTCGTGAAGGTGAGGCAGAGGATGCGGTCGGGCGCCGTTCCTGCAAGCAGCAGCTTCAGCACGCGCATCTTGAGCACGTGCGTCTTGCCGGCGCCTGCGTTGGCGCTGACCCAGGCCGAGGTATCCGGCTCCGAGGCGAGATGCTGGGCTCGCTTTGTCGTCGTCAGGGCGAGGTCCACGACGTTACTCATCGCCGCCTCCCTCGGCTTCGGCGCCGATCCACTCGCTCACGCGCGCAAGGTGCTTGTAGTCGTCGTAGCGGTAGTCGTAGGCCGGGCGGCGCACGGCGCGATAGGGGGTGGACGGATTGTCGAACGTCGCGATCAGCCGCTCCAAGCCTTTTCGCGTGGCTTCGATGATGGCCTCGATCTCCTGGTCGATTGAGACTTCGCTTCCCGGCGGCTCGCCGCCCGAGGCCGAGATGTAGCGCAGCTTGGCGATGCGCGTGTCCTGGACGCCGGCAAATCCGCCGTTCGCGGCGATCAGCGCCTCCAGCGGCAACTGCGGTGCCAATCCCTCCCGGGCGCGCTTGGCAAGGCGCTCGATGCTGTTCTGCTGCCGGTCTTGTAGTCGGTGATGACGATGCCGTCGGGGCAAATGTCGACCCGATCGGCCCGCGCCGTCAGCGTGAACGGGCCTGCGGGGCCGCTCAGCACGTGTGAGCCGCGAAACTTCGGCAAGGACGCGCGCGACGCCTTCGCGGCGGCCTGGCTCCGTGCTGGCGAACCAGTGGGCGAAGCGTTCGAGCCGCGGCACCCAGAACGCCGCAATGCGCGGGTTGCCGGTGTACTCGGTCAGGATCTGGTCGGCCAACGCGAGGAGCGCGGCGGCTGCTTCCTCCGGCACCTGCTCTGGATGGTCCTTCGCGAAGCGGCGCAGAGCCTCGTGCACGATCGCGCCGCGGAGGGCCGCACCCGGCTCGGCGCCGAGCAGAGGAAGCGGCTCCAGCCGCAGGATGTGCCGGGCGAAGATCGCATAGGGGTTCGTGATCCACCGCTCGATGTCGCTGACCGACAGGCGCCGCGGCCGCAGCTCCACGGCGGGGCAAGGGGACGGCGCACTGATGCGCGGCACGGGATCCGTCAGCTCCTTCGCGCGCGCCCAGCCGAGCCATGGCCGATCCGGCGCGAGAGCATCCCGCAGCCCAAGGCCGTCGAGCAGCGCCTTGATACGCAGCAGCCACCGCGAGGGAACCGTCGGCGCGCCATCCACCTTTTCCGCCCGCGTCAAATAGACGGTGGGCGCGCCGAGAAGCTGCGCGAAATCGTGGGCTTGGTCGCCAATGCGCACTTCCGGCTGCGGCAATCCCAGCTCCCGGCGCATCGGCCGGTTGAGCCAGGGACCGGTATCAGGGGTATGGGGCCAGGTCCCCTCGTTCAGCCCACCGAGGATGACGACATCGGGGCACTGCAACCGGGATTCCAGCAGGCCCCAGATGAACAGCCGTGGATGCGCCGGCAATGACGTGCGCACATTCTCGTCGGCAACCAGACTGCGATAGAAGTCCGGATAATCCGCAGCCGTGATCCGCGGCGCGACGAGCGCCGGATCGAGCAAACCAGCAAGAAGGACCGATGCCGCTTCGCCGGCCTCACCCTGCCAAAGCGGTGAGCCGCTGCCATTTCCGTCCGGCAGCTGAGCCAAGGCTTCGGCAACAGCGACGTGAGCCTGCACGAATTTGGCGAGCGGCTGTGGTTCGGACCGGGCGTAAAGATCCGTAAGCGGTTGGTAAGCTTGCCGCAGACGGCGGACGAGGTCGCGGGCGGCCTTCCAGTCGCTGTCCTTGAGCTGCATGACCGCTTGCTGACGCCGCGTCCGGCTGGCGACCTGCAGATCGGCCCGTTCGATCGCAGCTTCGATGCCGTCGAGGCCACGGCCGAAGTAATCGGTGCGGAAGGCGATCAGCTCGAGCGCGCGGGCAGCGCGGCGGATGTCGCCAGCTGGGAGGCCGAGCCGTGTCAGTGGATGCTTGAGCACGGCCATGACGGCTGCCGGCTCGAAATTCCGGCTCGCGGCATGGATGACCAGGTCGAGAAAGGCGCCCGGCACCGTCTTGCGGAACGGTCGCCCCGCCAAGTCGTCGACCGAAATCCCCCAGCTCTCCAGCCGGTTCGCAACGCGCCGGGCGAGCAGGCGATCTGGCGAGATGAGCGCGGCCGTGCGGCCCGGTTCTTCGAGCGTATGCCGCAGAATGAGCGCGATCACCTCGGCTTCATCCTGGGAGGTCGGCGCCTCGATCAGCGCGACCCCGTCGAGGGCTTCGCGGATGGCCGCGACATCCGCCTTGTCGATGAACTGGCTCCATAGATGAGTTGTGCTCGCCGGTCTCAGCGCTTCGCTGATCAGCGCACCACGCATGGATGCCCGCCGGTCGGGCTCGGACCCGGGGAGGACCTCGACAGACGATCGCGCGACTCCGAGCCGCGAGAGCAGGTCGGCGAGTCCGTATTGCGGATGCTCGGGATGCTCCCGGACGTGGGCCCAACCCGTCTCTTCTAGAGATTGGTCTAGGCCGGGCAGCACGACGGCTCCGTTTTCGAGCCCGAGAACCACTTGTATCAACTCGATGGTGGCCGGAATGCTGCGTGTAATTCCAGCAACGATGACAGGCCCCGCGGGCGGATCGGCAGCCAGACGCTGCGCCTCGGCGCGGATTAGCCGGTTGCGGCGCTCCATCGGTGAAATCAGGCCACGCTCGGCGAGGTGTGCCGGCCACCAATCGAGCACGATCTTCAGGAACTCGAGGGTTTTCTGCCAGTGCGCTGAGTGCTCCGCCGGCACCAGCCCGGCGAGTCCATCAAGGCTGACGCTTTCCGACTCGATCAAATCGAGGAGGCGGGAGAGCTCCTTCGCCAAGCTGGCAGCCTGTGCCGGGGTGAACGCGCCAGCGGCTCCATAGGGGCCGAGTGGATCGCCGGCTGTGCGCATCGCCTTTGCCCAACGGAGCACAAGCTCTGTCAGGACGAGCCGCCGCTCGACCTCACTGATGGCGGGCGGGATGCTCTCACCATCCCATGCAGCTTCGTGTGGTGCTCCAAGGCTCGCCAGGAGCGTCAGATCCTCATCGACGGCCGCGAGTGGCCTGATCTTCGGGCAGCAGAATCGCACGCTGACCGGATGCGGCGCGGAATGCCTCCTGCAAAGCGCGGGCTGCGCGCCGCGTCGGCAGCAGAATCGTGAAGCGAGGCAGGTCGAGCGGATCGGGGCGAGGGCCCCCAGGCCGTGGCAGATCACCGGCCAGGACAGCGGATGCCAAGGCAGGGAGAAATGCCTGCCCCGGCGGCACTGTAAACACGCGTGCGGAAGAGGCTGCGTGGCGCAGCTTGGTTTCTGTGTCTATGCCCCTCTCATGCGGCGGCATAGCTGCCGTGGAAAAGCTGGTCGGCCTCAGCCAGCGCCGCGGGCGTGCCGACATGCAGCCAGATCCCATCCAGGCGGATGCCATAGAGGCGGCGCTGTTCGATAGCCCGATCAAATAGGAGGTTGAGCGAGAAGGGGCCTTCCGGAGCGTTCGCGAACAAGCGCGGATGCACGATGCAGACGCCGGAGTAGACGAACGGGACCAGCTCGCGCTCAGGCCGGCGTTTCAGTAGCCCATCCGGGGACATCATGAAATCGCCCCGGCCCTCATAACCGATGCTCCCGGAAGCGAGCGCCAAGAGAAGCAGGGCGTCCATACGTTCCGGATCGAAGCTGCGTGCCAGTCTGATCAGGTTTGGTTGTACACCTTCGATCCAGGTGCTGTCGGAGTTGTGGATAAGAAAAGGCTCCTCGCCCAGCATGGGGAGCGCCTTGACCACACCGCCGCCGGTGTCGAGCAACCCGTCACGCTCGTCCGAAATCAGGACGCGCGGCCGATCGCGTCCTTGCACGTGATCGATGATCTGATCAGCGTGGTGATGGACGTTAACCACGGCCTGTTCCGTCCCAGCATCGGCGATGCGATCGAGGACATGATCAATCAGGGGCTTTTGCTGCAAACGCACCAATGGCTTCGGCACAAGATCCGTTAGAGGACGCATGCGCGTCCCCAAGCCCGCAGCCAGCACCATCGCCGATTTCGGAAGCCAAGTCATGACACGTCACTCACCCGCTGCCGGTCACGCCTGATCCACGCCGGGCAATACGCGGTGCTCTGCGGGAAAGTTCAGGTCGTACCATGTCTTCAGTGGACCAAGTTCCGCGTGGGCAAGATCACGGTCTAGATAACGCCAGATACGAGGGATATGGCGCAAGTAGCCGTTCTTGCCGTCGCGTTGCGAAAGCCGGGCGAAAATACCGAGAACCTTGGTATTGCGCTGCGCACAGAGTGCCGCATAGGCAAAGGTGAAGTCGTCTCGATTGAAAGCTGGGTCACGGGCGGCGACTGCGCTGCAGTAATAATCGAATAGTTTCTGCTCGAGCGCTTCGGGCACGTCCACGCGTGCATCCTGTAGCAGGGAGGCAAGGTCGTAGGCCGGGTGGCCTTTAACGGCGTCCTGACAATCGAGAATGCCGACCCGCCGAAGGCCGGACCTCTGCGGCAACCACATCAGATTTGGTGAATGGAAATCCCGCAAGACCCAGGCGGTTGCCGGCTGTTTCAAAATGTCATCGAAGACTGTGTTCCACAGCCCGATATATTCCGTTCGCACCGCATCATTTGGCGGCTTGCCGTAGAGAGCAGGCCAATACCAGTCGAGCAGCAGCTCGACTTCGATTTGAAGAGCAGCACGGTCGAAACTGGGGAGTTTGTGGGTGTAGCCGTCGTCGAGGGTGATGGCGTCCGGAGCGGGATGCCCACGCAAAAAGACGAGCACGTCGACAGCCGCCCGCCATAACTCTTCCTGATCAGCTGTCCCCTGCGCAACGGCATGGCCGAAGGCTTCGTCGCCGAAGTCCTCAACGAGGAGCAGGCCGGCATCGAAATCCTGCGCGATGACCTCCGGTGAGGACAGGCCTGCGGCCCTCAGTGCACTGGTGATTGCCGCCCACGGCCGCAGATCCTCTGCGAGGTGAGCAATGCGACTGTAGGGTTTGCCATCGCGGATCGGCGGTCCGTCCGGCTGGCGCGGCGCATCCATCAGGACAACGCTGCTGCCGTTGCGCACGATGCGGGCGAAGCGGCGAGCGGAAGCGTCACCTTGAAGATAGGAAAATTGCCCATCGGCCCAACCGGTCTGGTGCAGAAACCGGTCGATCACCCTCAGACGTTCGACCCGCGGCTGTGCAGTACCCAATCCTTCAATCTTGATATTCCGCTCCGAAGGATCGAGCGCGGGGTCCTCCTCGAAATGGATCTCGATCCGATCGTCCGGCAACAACTCTTCGGCGCGATCGGGCCACTCGATCAGGGCTGCGCCTGTCGAGATCAGCTCTTCCAGTCCTAGCTCTCGCGCCTCGTCGGCGTTTCCCAGTCTGTACAAATCCAGGTGGGATACGGGAAAACGGGGCGTCGTGTAAGTCTGGACAAGGCTGAAGGTGGGGCTCGGAACCTCAGCCGTCTCATCCGACAACAGAGCACGGATGAGAGCGCGAGCAAGCGTCGACTTGCCGGCGCCGAGATCTCCTCGGAGTGCGATCACGTCCCCTGGCTTGAGCGCAAACGCGAGCAGCTCTGCCAGATGGCGAACATCAGACTCTGCGCGCGCGAGCATATATCCAGGGCGCCGTCATGCGGCGAGAGGAAAAGCCGGGGTCGGGCAGATCGTCAAGCCCGAGCAGACATTGCTTCCGCAACCGTCAGCTTGGCCGCGACCTCCGGGAACCGAACAGTGACCCTTGTGCCACGGCCTGGCTCCGACTCGAGGCGCATCTCGCCGCCGTGCAGCTCGACGAGGTGACGCGAGATGGAAAGGCCGAGGCCGACGCCACGATGCTTCGAGCCAAAGCTTCGGCTCTCGAACCGCTCGAAAATGCGGTTTTGCAGATCTCGGGGGATTCCGACACCTTGGTCCTCTACCGAGAACACAATTCCGCGGTCTTCCCGCCAGCAAGAGATCTTGATGGTATCGCCCGGCTTGGAGAAGCCGACCGCATTCGACAACAGATTGTAGATGATCTGACGGACCCGGCTTTCGTCCGCAATAAACGACACCGCATCGTCGGCCACGGCGACGTCGAGGGTCAGCCGTGCCCGGCTTGCGCGCTCCCGGATTCCCTGAATGGCGGACTTGAGCACATTGCGGACGTCGACCTGCGTAAGCTTCAACTCCATGGCCCCGGCCTCGATGGTGGCGAGGTCGAGAATGTCGTCGATGATCGAGAGCAGTGTCCTCGAAGAGCTGGAGATGTCGCTCAGGTATTCCCTTTGCTTCTCGTTGAGCGGGCCGGTCCTCGGGCTGGAGAGCAGCTCGGTGAAGCCGATGATGTTCGTCAGCGGCGTGCGCAGCTCGTAAGAAACATGGCTGATGAACTGGCTCTTCAGCCGGTCAGCCGCGACAAGCGCCTCGTTGCGCTCGGCGAGCGCCCGCTCGATGCGCTTTGAGGCGGTCACGTCGGCAAAGGTGATCAGAGTGGCGCCATCGGGTAGCGGCGCCACGGTGAAGTCGATGACGCTGCCGTCGGGGCGCACCATCTGACCCTCGATTTGCTCACGATGATCGGAGATGGAGGTCACCGCGCGGCTGATGCGGGCCCAGGTCCGCCGGTTGTCGAACTGCTCGCAAGCGTGGCGGATGATCTCATCGATGTGGGGTTGGCCCTCGAGGACGGGGCTCGGCAGCTTCCAGATGGCCGCGAACGCCTGATTGCAAAGCTTCAGCCGACCATTTGTTGCGAAGACTGCGACGCCCTCCTTGAGGCTATCGAGCGTTTCCCGTTGCACGTTGATGAGAGCGTTGTACTGGCTTTCCAGGTCGAAACGCTCTGTCACGTCATCGAACAATTGGATAACGCCGCCGTCGGGCCTTTGCTCGGCCACGACGTGGAGCATCCGCCCGTTCGGCAGATGCCACCAATCCTCCAGCTCGGTTGTCGACTGATAGCAGGCGAGCAGCTTTGCCTTCCAGGCACGGTAGTCGACCGTCGCGGGAAGACGGGAAGTCTCGCGTAGGCGATCTAAGATGTCGCTGTCCGTGGGGCGCGTCTCGAGCCAATCGCGGTCGAGGTTCCAAAGGCGCTGGTAGGCGGCATTGAAGAAATTGAGCCGCCGATCAGGCCCGAAGATCGCGACCGCAGTAGCGACGCGGTCCAAGGTGCGATCGTAGGCGGCGATCTGCCGATCGAGCTCGCCCTGGGCGGTCTCGACGGCCGTGACGTCGATCGCGGCGGCCGCGGTCGTGTCTTCCAGCGGAACGATGACGATATCGTGCGGCTTGCGCTCGCCGCCGATGATCAGCGGCATGCGCGTCGTCAGCGGCGCGCGTTTGGTCAGCTTACGCTCGAGCGCAGCGCGCTGGCGGGATTCCAGAAGCTCGATTTGCTTCTCGCGGACCTCGGTTTCGTCAGCCGCTTCCACCGCTGCCACGTAGGCCTTGTTCACCCATTCGATCCGCCCGTCGGACCCTTTCAGCCAGACCGGCATTGGCAATGCGTTGAGGAGGGCGCGGCTCGCCCGGATATCGCGGGCCAGCTGTCGGTGCTGGTCGATGATCTTGATGAGATCGCGCTTGTAGCCGGCCACATCACGCAGCCTTAGGACAGCACGAGCGCCGGAGGCACGGCCGTCTGCCTCAAGGTGCCCACCTGCGTTCGTCTTGAGCAGCAAGTTGAACGGCCGGCCATCGGCGAAAAGCCCGTCGAGGCCTGCTTTGAGCGCCTCGGCGGACTCGGTCTCGAGCCAAGAGCCGAACCGGGTGAGCTCCTTGTGATCGTCGGGAAGTCCGGGGACAGAGGAGAGCGTATGTGCGACGACCCTAACGGGCTGATCCTGCTCCCAGAATACCAGGACTTGCGGCTCAGCCTTGATAATTGCTTCCGCCGTAGCAAGGTGACGGCGGAGGGCGGCCGCATCCGTTTCAGCACGCCAGATGGCGCGCCGCGCTCGCCGTAGCACATACCACACGAGTGTGATGCCGAGACCCGCGGTGCCGGCAGCGAAGGCGGCGAAGAGTAGCGGGCGGACACTCAGGCCGACGATGTCCGTCCCGCGCGTGTCGACGAGCCCCAGGGTTAGGACGATAACGCAAGCGAGACTGGCCAGCAGCAGCGCCAGCAGCTCCCGGCGAGTGGCATCTGTCCGGCTCTGGGGATCTGCCACGTGCATCGCGTTCCGTGCAAAACTCGGGGGCAGCGCCATCGGAACGCGGTACTAGGCGCCTGAACGGTCGTCCGCCGGAGTGGCGAATCACATCTCGATTATGAGCAGGATCACTTACGCTGGCCAGACCGCGGCGACACGGCACAATCGGAAAGCGAAAATTGCCCGCCCCTCGTTGCAACCGTGTCGACGGTCAACGAAGGCGATCAGCGTGGTGATGCCGCAGAGGTGGCCCGCTGGGAATTGCCGATTTGCCGAGGCCGTAGCAGAGATCTCAGTAGCGATAATGGTCCGGCTTGAACGGCCCTTCTGGTGAAACCCCGATGTACTCCGCTTGCTCCGGCGTCAGCTTCGTCAGCTTTGCGCCCACCTTCTCCAGGTGCAGCATGGCAACCTTCTCGTCGAGGTGCTTGGGCAGAGTGTAGACCTTGCGCTCGTACTTGCCCGGGTTGGTGAACAGCTCGATCTGGGCCAGCGTCTGGTTCGTGAACGACGCCGACATGACGAACGAGGGGTGACCCGTGGCGTTGCCGAGATTCACGAGCCGGCCTTCAGACAGAAGGATGATGCGCTTGCCGTCTGGGAACTCGATCTCATCGACCTGCGGCTTGATGTTGGTCCACTTGAAGTTCCGCAGCGCCGCGACCTGGATCTCGTTGTCGAAGTGCCCGATGTTGCAGACGATGGCCCGGTCCTTCATCGCCCGCATATGCTCGAGGGTGATGACGTCCCGATTACCGGTCGCGGTCACGAAGATGTCGGCCCGTGGAGCGGCATCCTCCATCGTCGTGACCTCGTAACCCTCCATGGCGGCCTGGAGCGCGCAGATCGGGTCGACCTCCGACACCATCACCCGGCACCCGGCATTCCTGAGGCTTGCCGCAGAACCCTTGCCGACGTCGCCGAAGCCGCAGACCATCGCCACCTTGCCGGCCATCATCACGTCGGTCCCACGGCGGATGCCGTCGACGAGGCTTTCGCGGCAGCCATAGAGGTTGTCGAACTTCGACTTGGTGACCGAGTCGTTGACGTTGATGGCAGGGAACAGCAGCGTGCCCTTCTTCTGCATCTCGTAGAGGCGGTGGACGCCCGTCGTGGTCTCTTCCGTGACGCCGCGGATGTTGCGGGCCAGCTCACTGAACCAGCCCTTCTTCTCCTGTAGCTGCGCTTGATGAGCGCGAATAGGATCTCTTCCTCTTCGGAGCCGGGCTTGTCGAGGAAGGCCGTGTCACCGTTCTCGGCCCGATGAGCCGAGGTGGATGAGCAGGGTGGCGTCGCCGCCGTCGTCGAAAATCATGTTGGGGTGCCGCCGTCGCCCCACTCCATGATCTTGCGCGTGTAGCTCCAGTAATCCTCGAGCGACTCGCCCTTGATGGCGAACACCGGCACGCCGGCCGCCGCAATGGCCGCCGCAGCATGATCCTGGGTCGAGTAAATGTTGCAGGAGGCCCAGCGGACGTCGGCGCCGAGTGCGATGAGCGTCTCGATCAGCACCGCCGTCTGGATCGTCATGTGCAGCGAGCCGGCGATGCGGGCGCCCTTGAGCGGCTGCGAAGTGCCGAACTCCGCGCGAACCGCCATCAGGCCCGGCATTTCGGTTTCGGCGATGTCGATCTCCTTGCGCCCCCAGTCGGCCAGACCGATGTCCTTGATGGCGTAGTCGGCTGCGATCGGCATCACTCGGCTCCTCGACTTCGGAATTCTTGCCTTAGGCGGCGGATTTACGGCGAACGCCGCGTCGTCTCCGCGGGCTCGTGCCCGGCCGTCTATACCGGCCGAGGAACCGTTATGCAACGCCACATAAAGACATCATTATGTCTGCAAGTGCGACACGGGGCAGACCAGGAGCGGGCTCACCTCACGCTCCATCCACGCAATCCTCGCCGAAACCGTTTTCGACGAGGTCGATGAGCGCCTTGAGGGCTTGCGGGCCTTCCGGTCCTTCGGCCTTGAGGTGGAGCGTTGCGCCGGGGCCTGCCGCAAGCATCATCAGCCCCATGATGGACGTGCCGCCCACCGTGTTGCCGTCCCGGGTTACCGTGATCTTGGCATTGAACAATTCGGCGCACTTGACGAACTTCGCCGACGCGCGTGCGTGCAACCCCTTTCGGTTGCGGATGGTCACGAAAGCGGAGGGTGTGCGACAGTCGCGTTCGGACATGTCTCTCACGGCTCGCCGGAAAGCACCTGTCTGGCCACGCTAATGTACTTGCGGCCAGCTTCCTTGGCGAGATCGACGGCCTTGGCGAGTGGCGTGTTGCTGCGAACGCTGGCGAGCCGGACTAGCATCGGCAGGTTCACCCCGGCGATGACCTCCACGTTAGCCTCGTCCAGAATCGAGATGGAGAGGTTGGACGGCGTGCCGCCGAACATGTCCGTGAGCAGTATCACACCCTCGCCGGTATCCAGTCTGCGTGCTGCGTCCAGGATCTCTTGCCGGCGCGCCTCGACGTCGTCATCAGGTCCGATAGATATCGTCTCGATCTGTTGCTGTGGCCCGACGACATGCTCCAGTGCGGCCCGGAACTCGCGGGCCAATTCGCCATGGGTGACGATCAAAAGTCCTATCATTGCTCTCGTGCAGTTCCGTGCTGGCTGGTGGCCATCCGTTGGCCAACCGGTCCGTGCATGTCCCTAGCAGGTAACTGGCGGTCCCGAGCCGCGACATGTTTGGCAACTGATCCAAGCATAGCAAGCGCTTTCACACCGTATGCCTACTGAGGGACGACTATGAACCACGACCGGCACCCGCAGACCCCTGCAGCGCCAGCAATAGCTTTAGTGGTGCGGATGCCTCGAAAGGGGCCAGGGCGAGGCGTCGAACTTGTACGCCCATGAGCTCGGCCACGGCAGCTGGATCAGGCAGGCGCTCGACCTCGTCCGGACGAACGAGATCGACCAGCAACTCGAGCTCTGCCTCGTCTTGGGCCGGTACGGCAACGATGCCCAGTCCACGAACCTCGATCAGCCCCTTGATCGTCTCAGGACAGCTGAGGTGGACCTTACCGCCGCGGACCTCGGCGCGAACCTGATCGTCGGCAACTAGCAGCGCCTGTCCTGAGATGAGATCGGAAGCGGGCTGCGCAAGGCAGCGCAGGGCGAGGTCCGATTTTCCGGAGCCGAACTCACCGCGAATCAGCGCAGCGCGGCCTTTGAGCGCAATTGCAGTTCCGTGGACCAGCCTAGATTCGCCGACTGCCACGATGTCCAAAGCTCCTCGACTGCGATCCGCCGCCAGCCCAGGCCGGAAGACGCACGACGAAGCGGGCGCCCAACGGCGGATCATCCGGCCCGGCTCCCTCTGGCATGCGGTTCTCCGCCCAGATCTCACCGCCATGAGCCAGCACGATCTCGCGCGAGATCGACAGGCCGAGACCAGAATTGTTGCCACGGCTGGCTTCAGGCGTCGGGCGGTAGGTGTAAAAGCGCCTGAAAATCTTCTCCAGGTTTTCGGGCGCGATGCCGGGACCGTCATCCTCCACGCAGATTTCGACCCAATCTCCGAATCTGCGGGCGCGCACCAGCACCATGCCGCCCTCGGGCGAGAACGAAATCGCGTTGTCCACGAGGTTGGTTACGACCTGCGACAGGCGGCCATCGTGCCCGTTCACAACCAACGCGTCCTCCGAGCACGACGGATCCGGCTCGAAGGCGATGCTCTTGCCACTGTCGCGAAGAATGTCCGAAAACGTTGAGACGATACCGTCCAGCAACTTGCACAGCGCAACCGGCTCCATCTGCTGGAGCGCCAGCTCCGCGTCGAGTCTGGACGCGTTCGACACATCGGTGATTAGGCGATTGAGCCTTTTCAATTCGCCTTGGATCTGACCGATAAGCTGCTGACGCTCCGCTTCGTCCCGGGCATACGCAAGTGCTTCAGCGGTCGAGCGCGCCGCCGTCAGCGGGTTCTTGAGCTCGTGCGCGACGTCCGCGGCGAACTTTTCGCTCGCCTCAATCCGGCGGAACAATGCAGTCGTCATGTTGCGGAAGGCCGTCGCCATCTGGCCGACTTCGTCGCTGCGGTTGCCGAAGCTGGGCAGGTCGTGCCGTGCAGAGATATTGCGGCTGACGTGCTCGGCCGCCTCGGACAAGCGCCGCATCGGCCCAGCGACCGTACGTGCCAGCAGCGTCGATGCGGCCAACGTGGCAACAAGCGCCATGAGACCGATCTTCAGGACGGTCCAGCGCTCCTGACTCAGCGCCTCGTCGATCTCGCCGGGCCTGCTGGATAGCAGCAGAACCCCCTGCACCGTACGTGCTCGCTGGATGGGGGCAGCGACCGAGACGATCTGCTCGCCGTTCTCGTTGAGCAGCAGCATCGGCGTGGTCGTGCCGGTCATCGCCATCCGGACTTCCGGATAGAAGTTGCCGTTCGCGTTGCCGATCTCCTTGTAGACAGGGAGATCCGCGTTGAGCAGCCACTTGGTAAGTCGCGTCCAGAAGTTCTTCGTCTTAGGCCGCTCTTTGGGCTGCGGAGGTTTGGCGACGAGCCCGCGTGACAGGAGCTGCGCGGAGTTGGCGATCAGGGTGCCATCGCGGCTGTAGATACGAGCGCGGTTGTTCGTCGGTTGGACAAGCCGGCGCAGGATCGGGGCGACACGCTCGGGCCGAATTGAAAGCTGCAGTGCTGCGAAACCGTCATCGCGGAACGGGATAAGCGCATCCTCGGCTTCCGGCAGCCTGTCCGGGTCGAGCACGATCCGCTCCGTCTCGACCGTCGCGTTGGCGGCGATTGCCGCAGCGATGATTTCGCTCTGGGTTCTGAGACTTTCTCGCTTGGCGTCGATGAGCCAGACGTTGTGCTGGCTGAGATAAAGGATGCCGCCAATGAGAATAAACAAGCCAAGAAGGTTGGAAACGAAGATGCGCCGCAGCAGGCTCCCCGTAACCAACCCTACGGCTCGGCTCCGCAGCAGTCGCACACCGACGGCCGCAAGCCATTCCCTGGCGGGGCTCGCCGCGCGGTGTACGCGCAGAAACCCCTCTTTCGCGGTCCGCCAAAGGTCAACGACCGGCCGGGACCGCTCAAGCTCTAACGCCATGAACCCCCCGGGGCTCAAACCTCCTTGAAGCGATAGCCTACACCATACAACGTTTCAATCACGTCGAATCCTTCGTCGACCTGCTTGAATTTCTTCCGCAGTCTCTTGATGTGGCTATCGATGGTGCGGTCATCGACGTAAACCTGATCGTCGTAAGCCGCATCCATCAGAGCGTCGCGGGTCTTGACCACGCCGGGCCGGGCCGCCAGTGCCTGCAGAATGAGGAACTCCGTCACGGTAAGTGTCACAGGCTTGCCGTCCCAATGGCAGGTATGGCGCTCGGGATCGAGCCGCAGCTTGCCCCGCTCCAAGAACTCGTGAAGTCTCCGACTGGCCACCGCTGCCGTCCCTCGGTTGGAAGCGCCGCAGCACGGCCTTCACCCGCTCCACGACGAGCCGCTGCGAGAACGGCTTAGCGATGTAGTCATCGGCCCCCATTTTGAGGCCAAAGAGCTCGTCGATCTCCTCGTCCTTGGAAGTCAGGAAGATGACCGGCATGTCCGACTGCTGGCGGATGCGACGCAGCAGCTCCATTCCATCCATGCGCGGCATCTTGATGTCGAAGATGCCGAGGTCGGCAGGCTCCTCGGTCAGGGCCTCGAGCGCGGATGCGCCGTCGGTGTATGTCCGCACCTTATAGCCCTCTGCCTCGAGGGCCATCCTGAGCGAGGTTAGAATGTTTCGCTCGTCGTCAACGAGAGCAATCGTACTTTTTTCTTTCATGGTCTCTTGCCCTGGACGGTCGTCGTGACCGGGCTCTATGACCCGTTCTTGTGCGAAATGTGGCGCGCTCGAATTACCGACAGCTTGTTAACCCTACGCCGAATAGGCCATCAGGCCTACCGAGACAACGTTTTGCCAACAACAATCTTGGGTTGTGCGGTGCAAGAAAATGAGTAGTTGCCATCCCCCGGCAGTTCGTCGCACCCGCAGTTGCAGAACTCTGTCGCGTTTAAGAGCGTTTGATCTTCTTGCTCGCAATTTCTCGTAAGCTAGTTATAAAAGTCTCCGGTTGCCTTGGCAACAGAACCTGATAGCGCACCCTTTTTCCCTATATTCTCTCCACCTGACCTGATTGTATGCAAGGTCTTTCGGGTTCGCAGCGACTTCCCCTGAAACGTTGCTGTCACCAGGGTGCCATGGGTCGTCGTTCATGGCAGTTTTGTCTGGGACTTCAACTTCCAACAATACGCCAAGTCAGGTGACAATCGCTGATTGGCGCAACAATGTATACGGTGGCCCTTCACGGATTTCGCAGATTGTGTCCTATCTGACAGGGCCAAGTTGACGCGGCTTGAGGCGGCTGGGCGCGCCGGGTCCTGCGGCAAACTTTCCGTGAGGCGCGCGGAGCTGAAGCTGCAGTAGTTCTAATATCATGTAGCTCGGAGGAGGTGTCCTGTGCCCCCTCCAACGGACGGTTGAAGGAAGATGACGAAGGCAGAGCTGTTTCCCCTGACGAGCGCGCGTACTGTTCACCACAACAACCACTACGTCGAGCTGATCGAGCAGGCGATCAGGCGGAGCGAAGGCCGGTTGGCAAACACTGGAGCGCTGGTCGTAGAGACGGGGGCACACACAGGCCGCTCTGCCCAGGACAAGTTCACGGTCCGCGACGAGCTGACGGATGGCACCATCTGGTGGGACAACAACAAGGCCATGAGCCGCGAGCACTTTGATGTGCTTCATCGGGACTTCATGGAGCACATCAAGGGCCGTGATCTTTTCGTGCAGGATTTGTACGCAGGCGCTGACCCAGCGAGCCGGCTTAATGTGCGTGTGGTGTGCGAGTACGCATGGCACGCGCTTTTCATCCGGTATCTCTTGCGGCGGCCCGAGCTGAATGAGCTGACGAATTTCCAGCCCGGCTTGATGATCGTCGATCTGCCGAGCTTCCGCGCCGATCCCGCGCGCCACGGCTGCCGCACCGAGACGGTCATCGCAGTCGACCTCAGCCGCCGCTTGGTGCTGATCGGTGGCACCTCGTATGCCGGCGAGATGAAGAAGTCGGTGTTCTCGTTCCTGAACTACGTGCTGCCCGAGCAGGGCATCATGCCGATGCATTGCTCTGCCAATGTGGGACCGGCTGGGGACGCTGCGGTCTTCTTCGGCCTATCCGGCACTGGAAAAACGACGCTTTCGGCAGACCCCAAACGCACGCTCCTCGGTGACGATGAGCACGGCTGGTCGGAGAACGGGATCTTCAATTTCGAGGGCGGCTGCTACGCCAAGACCATTCGACTGTCGGCCGAAGCCGAGCCCGAGATCTGGGCCGCCTCGAACCGCTTTGGTGCGCTGCTGGAAAACGTTGTGCTGAAGCCTGGCACCGCCGAGCCAGACTTCGATGACGGCCGGCTGACCGAGAACACCCGCTCCGCATATCCGCTCGAGTTCATCTCCAATGCCAGCACCACCGGCATGGCCGGGCATCCCAAGAACATCGTGATGCTGGCGGCGGATGCCTTCGGCGTGTTGCCGCCGATCGCTAAGCTGACTCCCAGCCAGGCCGAGTATCACTTTCTTTCGGGCTATACGGCGAAGGTTGCCGGCACGGAGAAGGGCCTTGGGTCCGAGCCGCAGGCGACGTTCTCGACCTGCTTCGGCGCCCCGTTCATGCCGCGCCATCCCAGCGTCTACGGCAATATGCTCCGTGAGCTGATCGCGAAGCACAGGCGTCGATTGCTGGCTCGTCAATACCGGTTGGACAGGCGGCAAGTTCGGCGTCGGGCACAGGATGCCAATCCAGGTGACACGCGCGCTTCTCGATGCAGCCCTCTCGGGGACGCTCAAGGGCCAGCCGATGCGGACCGATCCGATTTTCGGGTTCCAGGTTCCGACATCGCTGCCGGGTGTGGACAGCAAGATCCTGAACCCGCGCGAGACGTGGTCGGACCCCGCGGCCTACGACGAGCAGGCGAAGGCGCTTGTCGAGATGTTCAACAAGAACTTTGCCACCTTCGAGAGCCACGTCGACGCCGACGTCAAGGCGGCGGCACCAACACTGCGCCAAGCAGCCGAATAAAAGGCTTTCAAGAAGTCGCGTAATTTCCGAAGCCGGCGCCGCTCAGCAGGCGGTGCCGGCATTCTCGCTTAGAATGGGATCTGGCCTCTGCGCTGTGGTCGTCCGCGCCCGCTGGGTGCGGGTCCGCCTTCTGGTGCGCAGCTTGTCGAGTTCCAAGGCCAGCTTCTCGAACTGATCCCGATCAGCAGGAGTAAGGGTCGAAAGGTAAGGCTTCCAGAGCGTGCGCCATGCACGCCGGCGGGCGGCGGAGTTGACGACCTGCGCCGGCACGGGATGAAGCTCCTGGTTTCCGAGCCAATTGTAAGCGGCGCGCCAGATCTCTGGATGAGCCCGCTTGTTCTTGGGCCCACGGAGCTGGACGATGCTCGGCATCGTGGGCTCCACCGGATGCACCCCTATCTCGATGTCGGCCACAGGCGAGCCGTTCCGCCGGATGCTGAACACGTAGCTAACACCGAACTCCAGCTTCTCGGAGAAGGAGTTCGAGACAGTTGTCCATGGTGTCGCTTTCGGCGATGAAGTCATCGATGGTGCGGAGCTCGACGAACTCGTAACCAAGCGCCGATCCTTCGCTGAGCCAGGGCTTTCGGCCGAGCGCACTCAATGTCAGGGCCAGCCGGATGCGCTTGCGCCACGCGGTGACCTCGTCGAACGCGCGCCGGGGGCTCATGTTGGGCGTCCATGGCCGCCTCAGCAGCTGCGCGCCGAGGGTCTCTGGGTGGCTCGCAAACCAGGCCCACGCTGCGACATAGGGAAGAGCGGGGTCCGTTATCAGTGGAGCATGAAACCGATCGTGCCGCGCCACCCACAGTGCGAATTCGGGACCGCAGATGCGATAGGCCTGGGTGACGCGCTCGAGCCACTTAGCGGAGATCGCCGGGACTGTCGGCAAGAGGTTCACGATTCGCGCCGAGAATTTCGGATCGTCGGGAAGCGTCTCCAGCCGTTTGTTGAAGGCTTGGGGCGGCAACTTGCGCATCCACCAAGGTAGTCCCAAGGCATTGGCGGCTTCGCGGAGACGGGAGCCGGAGATCAAGTGGGCGACCGCAGCCCGGCGCGCTTCGGCCGTCCCATAGTTCGTGGCGAGCGCGAAGAGCAGGCCGGGGAAGGTCTCCGCAAGCTCCTCGAAACACGCCGCTTGGTTTGCGATCTCGTCGACCCTGCGGCGACACGAGAAATGGAACGATTGCAGGAGCTGTGAGCGGCGGAGCTGGGTGTTTTCCAAAGCCGGGGAGGTGCTATCCAACTTCTTCCGGCTGGTTATCGGACGCTTGCTTTGCATGAGAACTCGACCTCCTGCACGGCCTTTGTAGCCGCGCAAGATGGCGGAAGGCAGGAGAAACCGTGCTTCTTGCTGGCGGCTTTGCGTCCCTAAAGCGGCCAGTTGCGGCAATTGAATGGCAGGATGTGCAACTCGTCAAAGCTGCTATTCGGTGAAGGCAGTGGCGACCACTGAGCGCCCGAGCCGAACGGCAGCCGAATCGCTTGGCAAATCAGGACGTTGCTGGAAACAGGGATCTTCGTAGGCCGTTCGCGTTCCTACTGCAGCTCGGCGAGGGCTTGAGAGAATCCCGCAAGGGAGATCGGAATGCCGATGCCCGCTTCCTCGGTCTGGAAGATGACGAAGATGGCCGTCTTGCCTGCCTTGAGCTGCTCG
Source organism: uncultured Pseudomonadota bacterium (assembly GCA_963786775.1). Lineage (GTDB taxonomy): Bacteria > Pseudomonadota > Alphaproteobacteria > Rhizobiales > Hyphomicrobiaceae > ZC4RG25. Next base: position 36,893 of record CAWBAM010000023.1, read on the forward strand.
ACGAGCTGGTCCTCGGCGATAACCTGTGCATAACAGGCGAAGGCATGGCAGCGCAGAAAAGGCGCATGCCCCACGTCCTTGTCATCGATCTTCAGGCCGAGTCCCGGTGGCAGCAATACCCCCACGGGCGCGAACACCCGAAGCACGCGGGTGCCGTTGGAGAACTTCTGGAAATAGACCGTCAGGCCAACGTTGTTGCGGTCCTCGGCAGTCACGCTTTGCACGAGCGCGCATGTCTCGGATTTCGCGCCGGGTGGCGGAGCTTTGCACACCACCTGCCAGTCGCCGTGCTGCGCCTTGACGGTGCCATCCACCGGTTGTTGTGCGAAGGCGCTATTGGTGGGGAGAACCGTCACTGCTCCGACGAAAGACAGCAACAAGGCTGATGCCGCACCGGCTCGAAGCCGTCTGCCGGCCTTGCCCGGCAATGATCTCGCGACACCCGCTTTCACTCGCGTTCTCCGAAGCTTCGGCGTGACCGTTTAAGCTCGACCAATTTACGAGCCCGACCACGTCCGGAAAGCCCCTGTTGCCGAGGATTTGGGCTAAAGTGGGACTTGCGGCGGGGCAGCGGTGATGTTGATCGACCACGACACATCTCTTCCGTCACGCCGGCCGATCTCTCTCGTCCGTCGCGCGTGCAAATGCCGCATAACCGGGCGCTTGAGACATTTGGGACCATTGTGTTCTGTCACGAGCTCGGTAGGTTGACGGTCGATTTATTCAAGCCAGGGCCTCCGCAATAGCATCGCGGGACGGTGGGAGCGACGGAATGGGCAATTCGAGCTGGGGCATCAGGACGCTGTATTCAATCCTGGCGTTTGCAATTCTGGGGGCCGCATCGGCGGCATGGGCGGGCACTGGCCAACCTTCGCCAGGGCAGCTCGGAATGCAGGGCGCCGTGACCGAGGTCGCGCGAGGCATTCACGACTTCCACAACCTCGTCAACACGATCATTTTTGGCATCGCGGGCTTCGTCGGCATTCTGCTGCTGTACGTCCTTTTCAAGTTCAACGAAAAGGCCAATCCGACCCCGTCGCGGACAACTCACCACACGCTCTTGGAAGTGGTGTGGACCGTAGTTCCCATTCTCATCTTGATCGTTATTGCGGTCCCATCCTTCAAGTTGCTCTATCTGCAGTACAGCTATCCGAAGCCCGACCTGACCATTAAGGCCATCGGCAATACGTGGTTCTGGGAGCACGAGTATCCGGACCACGATGTTCGGGTGACGTCGAACGTTCTTCGCGACGAGGACCTGTTGCGTGCCGAGCTCGGCCAGGAGGAGTTCAACCGGCGCTATGGCAACCTGACTGGCGTGCAGCTGTCCCGCCAGCTCTATAATGACGCCCAGCCCCTTTGGGCGAAGTTGGGTCAGCCTCGTCTGCTGGCTGTCGACAACGAGATCGCAGTTCCGGTCAACAAGGTCGTCCATGTGCTCGTCACGGCGAACGACGTGATCCACAACTGGACCATTCCTTCGTTCGGAACCAAGGTGGACGCTGTCCCCGGTCGCATTACGGCAACTTGGTTCAAGGCCGAGCAGCCCGGGGTGTATTACGGGCAGTGCTCTGAGCTTTGCGGCAAGGACCATGCCTTCATGCCGATCGCTGTCCGGGTTGTCAGCGAAGAGGCATTCAACCAGTGGGTTGAGGCTGCCAAGGCGAGAGATTGGGAGCGCGCGCGCTCCATCCTTCATGCTGCTACCGAGCAGCCTGATGCGGCCCAGGTCGCAGCCGCCGGAAGCAATACTGCGCAGAACTGAGCCTGCATGGGCCGCTGCTCCGGCAGCGGCCACGGTTCGATGAATGGTTTGAGACACCGAGGGAATAGGTGACTGCAAATGGCTAGCACGGCTTCGGCAGCGCACGCTCACGACGATCACAGGCCTCACGGCCTCAAGCGTTGGCTGTTTTCGACCAACCACAAGGACATCGGTACGCTGTACCTGCTGTTCGCCATGATGGCGGGCGTGATCGGGGGCGCTTTGTCGATCGGCATGCGCCTGGAGCTGCAGGAGCCGGGGCTGCAGTATTTCGCCAATCCTCACGCCTTCAACGCGTTCGTGACGGCGCACGGCATCATCATGGTCTTCTTCGTGGTGATGCCGGCCTTGATCGGCGGTTTCGGAAACTGGTTCGTTCCTCTGCACATCGGGGCGCCGGACATGGCGTTCCCGCGCATGAACAACATTTCATTCTGGCTGCTCGTCGTCGCGTTCTTGCTGTTCATCATCTCGCTATTCGTCGAAGGGCCTCCGGGTGACATCGGCGCCGGAACGGGCTGGACTCTGTACGCACCGCTCTCGACGAGTGGGCATCCGGGGCCGTCCGTCGACTTCGGAATCTTGTCGTTCCACATCGCTGGTGCGTCGTCGATCCTCGGTGCGATCAACTTCATCACCACCATCTTCAACATGCGTGCGCCGGGGATGACGCTGCACAAGATGCCGTTGTTCGCCTGGGCCATTCTGGTGACGGCTTTCCTGCTGCTGTTGTCGCTGCCCGTGCTGGCCGGCGCCATCACGATGCTGCTGACGGACCGCAACTTCGGCACCACGTTCTTCGACGCGAGCGGTGGTGGCGATCCGGTGCTCTACCAGCATCTGTTCTGGTTCTTCGGTCACCCCGAAGTGTACATCATGATCCTGCCGGGCTTCGGCATCGTCAGCCACATCGTTGCGACGTTCTCCCGTAAGCCTGTGTTCGGCTATCTCGGCATGGCCTATGCCATGGTCGCGATCGGCCTCGTCGGGTTCATCGTTTGGGCTCACCACATGTACACGTCGGGCATCAGCGTCGATGCTCAGGCGTACTTCGTCTTCGCGACGATGGTCATCGCCGTGCCGACGGGTGTGAAGGTGTTCTCTTGGATCGCCACGATGTGGGGTGGCTCGATCACCTTCCGCACGCCGATGCTGTGGTCGATCGGCTTCATCATCCTGTTCACGATCGGCGGCCTCACGGGTGTGATGATCGCCAACGCGGGTGTGGATCGGGCGCTGCACGACACCTATTACGTCGTCGCCCACTTCCATTACGTTCTGTCGCTCGGCGCCGTGTTCGCCATCTTCGCGGGCTGGTACTACTGGTTCCCGAAGATGACCGGCTACATGTACTCGGAGTTCTGGGCCAAGCTGCACTTCTGGCTGACCTTCATTGGCGCCAACATTCTGTTCTTCCCGCAGCACTTCTTGGGTCTGGCCGGCATGCCGCGGCGCTATGCCGACTATCCGGACGCCTTCGCTTACTGGAACTATGTGTCCTCGATGGGCTCGTACATCACAGCGGTTGGTACGCTGGTCTTCTTCGTAGGCATGGTTCTGGCGCTGCTGAAGAAGGAGCGGGCCGTGGAAAATCCTTGGGGTGTTGGCGCGACGACGCTGGAGTGGACGCTGTCCTCGCCGCCGCCGTTCCACTCCTTCGAGACGCTGCCGCGAATCCAGGCAGCCGAGCATCACTGAGCCAACTCTCGTCTGTACGAGTGAGGGGGCAAGGGCTGCGGGCGCCGATTGCGGCGCCCGCTGAGATCACGAGGGTCGAGCCGATTGGCTTAGCCGTATGATGGACAAGAGCATCAAGGCCGAAACACGAGCCCTGTCAGTCGAGACAGGCGGCAGCGTCGGTGACTTCATCGTCCTGATGAAGCCGCGGGTGATGTCGCTCGTGGTGTTCACGGCGATCGTCGGCCTGATGGTGGCGCCAGGGCAGCTGCATCCGGTGCTTGCGGTCATTGCGCTTATCGCGATCGCGGTTGGTGCCGGAGCTGCCGGTGCGCTCAACATGTGGTACGACGCCGACATCGACGCGCGCATGGCGCGGACAGCAGCGCGGCCCATTCCTCGCGGTCACGTGACGAAGGACGAGGCGCTCGCCTTTGGCGTCGTGCTTTCGATCTTCTCCGTGATGACGCTGGGGCTGTTGGTGAACTGGGTCGCGGGAGCGCTGCTCGCGATCACCATCGGCTTCTACATCTTCATCTACACGATGTGGCTCAAGCGGCGGACCCCGCAGAATATCGTGATCGGTGGGGCGGCCGGCGCCTTCCCGCCCATGATCGGCTGGGCGGCCGTAACGGGGACGGTGAGCCTCGAGAGCATTCTGCTCTTCCTGATCATTTTCTTCTGGACCCCGCCGCATTTCTGGGCGCTGGCACTTTATCGTTCGCGCGACTACGAGCGGGTCGGGGTGCCCATGTTGCCCGTCGTTGCCGGAGGCGATGAGACGAGACGCCAGATCCTGATCTATAGTGTCCTCCTGGCGCCGCTCGGAGCAGCGCCCGGCTTCATCGGTCTGGGCGGGCTCGTCTACCTCGCCTCCGCCGTTGTCCTTGGCGCGATCCTCATAGCTCTTGCCGTGAAGGTCTACCGCGTGCGCGAAGGGCGAGAGGCCGATCATGCCGCCAAGGAGCTGTTCGGGTTTTCGGTTCTCTACCTGTTCCTGCTGTTCGCAGTTCTACTGGCTGAGCATCTCGTCAGGCTGTTGATCACAGGGTGAGAGGTGTCTGGGTGGCGGATGATCGGGACGAGGGCTTGGAGCGCGAACTGGAGCGGCGCCGGCGGCAGCGCTACCGCTCGATTGCCATCGCGCTCGCGCTCGGCGCGCTCGTTCTGCTGTTCTACATCGCCACCATCGTTCGGCTTGGGGGGAATGTGTTTAATCGCCCGCTGTGATGCTGGGCAGGAGGTTCGAGAGTAGTCCGAGAATGGTTGAGCCGGTGAAAGGAGCGGTTTCGGGAACGCGGCATCTTCGCGTGGCGGGTATCTTGGCCGTGGTGGCGGCCGGAATGCTCGGGCTCGCCTACGCCGCGGTGCCGCTTTACACGCTGTTCTGCCAGGTGACCGGCTTCGCTGGCACAACGCAGCGGGCGGAGCGTCCGTCCGATACGGTGCTCGATCGGGTTGTCACGATACGCTTCGATGCGAACGTCGCGCCCGGTTTGGGGTGGGTGTTCAAGCCGGCGCAACGAACAATCGACGTGAAGATCGGCGAGAACGCGCTCGCCTTTTACCGCGCTGAGAACACCTCTGATCGCCCGGTGGTTGGGACTGCGACCTTCAACGTCACGCCGGAAGCGGCCGGTGCCTATTTCAATAAAATCGAGTGCTTCTGCTTCCAGGAACAGCTGCTCGAGCCGGGCGAGGCGATGGATATGCCGGTGAGCTTCTTTGTCGATCCGGCGATCGTCGACGATGCTATCGCCGGCCACCTCACCCAGATTACGCTGTCCTACACCTTCCATCCTGCTGAGAAGACGACAGCGGCTGCAGTGTCACAGTCGGCTGGCCCTGCGGCGGAAAGGCCAAGTGCGGGTGGAAGCGGGTCGTGACATGAAAATTGCTCAGGTGAGCAGCCGAGGATTTCTGACTACCGGGGGCGCGGACCATCTCGCGCGCCATGCAGGGATGGGATGCACGAAGGACGACGGAGCTGAAAATGGCCGATAGCCACGCCAAGCATCACGATTACCATCTGGTTGATCCGAGCCCGTGGCCGGTGTTGGCCGCGTTGTCCGCGTTCATCATGGCCGTCGGTTTCATCATCTGGATGCACTCCATGGGCGGCGGTGAAGGGGTGTTCGGCATCCGGGGCTCGAGTGTTTTCTTCATCGGTGCCGCTTCGCTGGTGGCAATGGCCTACTTCTGGTGGCGGGACGTCGTGCGGGAGGCCCACAGCGGTCACCACACGCCGGTGGTGCAGCTCCACCTCCGCTACGGCATGATCCTGTTCATCACCACGGAGGTGATGTTTTTCGCTGCCTGGTTCTGGGCGTATTTCGATGCGGCGCTCTTCCCCGACGGTATCTCACATCTGCCGGTTATTCTGCCTGACGGAACCGTCGAGCCATCCGAAACGGTAGTCGGCCTCGTCCAACGCAACGAGTTGACGGGTGGTCAGTGGCCGCCTGTGCCCTCAGACGCATTCCAGAGCACCTTCGACCCGTGGGGCCTGCCGCTGGTCAACACTCTCATCCTTCTGTTGTCGGGCACCACGGTAACCTGGGCTCACCACTCCTTGCTGGAGAACGATCGTAAGGGCCTGATTTGGGGCCTCGCGCTGACGGTCTGCCTGGGCGTCATCTTCACCCTGCTGCAGGCCTACGAGTATGGCCACGCGGCCTTCAATTACTCGGGCCACATCTACGGCGCGACGTTCTTCATGGCCACTGGCTTCCACGGTGCGCACGTCATCATCGGCACGATCTTCCTGTTCGTGTGCCTGATGCGGGCGCTCAAGGGCCACTTCACGCCAAAACAACACTTTGGCTTCGAGGCCGCGGCGTGGTATTGGCATTTCGTTGACGTCGTGTGGCTCTTCCTCTTCGCCTGCATCTACGTCTGGGGCGCCGGAACACCGGCTGCGCACTGATAGCACCAGTGCCGATGCAGGGTAGGCGGGGTAGTCGATAAGGCTGCCCCGCCCGTTTCTTTTGAGAGCACGGGCGCTGTGGCGAATGCCCGCGTTGCGTGGGCGCTTAGGGCGGCGCACATCTGGCATATGGCTGACGAACATCCCATCGGTCCCGCTGTGCGTGCTGGCCTTCTCGGGCGGTGCCCGCGCTGCGGCAAGGGACGTCTTTTTGAAGGGCCTCTGACGCTCAAAGTGCGACAGGCATGCGAGGAGTGCGGCCTCAGCAATGCCTTCGTCGACAGTGGCGATGGCCCGGCGGTGTTCGTCATCATCGTTCTGGGCTTCTTGATGATGGGCGCTGCCTTGATCCTCGAGTTCAAGCTATCGCCGCCCCTGTGGGTGCACCTGATCTTGTGGGTGCCGACCGCGCTTCTTCTGGGATTTGGCCTGCTTCGGCCGATGAAGGCGACGCTGATCGCGCTGCAGTACAGGAACCGCGCGGAGGAGGCCCGCCTCGAGCACGGCGAGCACTGAGCAATGCGGCAAAGGCCGAGAGGCAGAGGTCTCGTCGCGCTGACCATAGCCACGCTGGCCGCGCTGGCGGTGCTGGTGAGTCTCGGGAATTGGCAGTGGCAGCGGAAGGCCTGGAAGGAGGAGCTGATCGCCACGATGGACGCCCGGGCCTCGGCCGAACCGCTGCCGCCTGAGCGCTGGGCCTCTCTGACCTGCCGATCCGCAAACGAAGTGGGACTGGCAGAGTCGTGCGAATTCACCACGGTACGTCTTGTCGGCCGCTTCGACCACACCGCCGAGCGACATCTTTTCACGAACGCGCCCCAGGGCTCCTCGCATGAAGGCCCTGGGTATTGGGTCTTCACGCCTTTCGATCTCGCCGGAACGAATGCCAGGATTTACGTGAATCGCGGTTTCGTGCCGGAAACAAACAAGGACCCGCAGACCCGGCTTGAGGGGCAGCTCTCGGGCGAGGTGGAGATCATCGGGCAAATTCGCTCGGCCGAACAGCGCGGCACGTTCACGGCTGACAGCAATCCTGAGGCGAACGTCTGGTTCCTGCGTGACCCTCGGGAGCTGCTTGGAGCTTCCGCCGCCAAGCCCGGCGAGCTCGAGCATTGGCGAGGGCCGGGTCCGAGTGGGCTCGAGTTCTACCTCGATCAGATTTCGCCGACACCGCCGGGCGGACTGCCGACCCCGCGACCAAGCCGCATCGTGCTGCCAAACCGGCATCTGGAATATGCACTGACTTGGTGGGGTCTTGCGGTGACCCTGATGGGGGTCTATGCGGCTTTCGTCATCGGCCGGCTGCGGTCTCGGGAGCCGATTGGCGCCTGACCTCCCGGCGCGGCCTGGGTGCTTGTTCCCGTTCTCCCACGGTCCTAGGTTACTCGCGGCGCCTTCGGCGCCAGCTCAAGAAGGCTGACGTTCAGTGAAATATATTTCTACAAGAGGCTCAGCGCCTGCACTCGGGTTTGAAGATGTTCTACTCGCTGGCCTCGCTCGCGATGGCGGGCTCTACGTTCCTGAAACTTGGCCGACGCTTTCCAGGGAAGCCATCGCCTCGTTAGCTGGCCGCCCGTTCCCCGAAGTGGCGGTCGAGGTGATCACACCGTTTGCCGGCGGCGCCTTCGCACGGGATGAGCTCCTAAACATGGCTAAGGCGGCGTATGCAACTTTTGGCCACCCCGCGGTGACGCCTCTTGTTCAGATTGGCAGCAACCTTTGGATTCTGGAGCTGTTCCACGGTCCGACACTGGCGTTCAAGGACGTGGCTATGCAGCTGCTCGCCCGCTTGATGGATCATGTGCTGAAGCGGCGCGGGCGGCGGGCCACCATCGTCGGCGCGACCTCGGGCGACACCGGCGGTGCCGCTATCGAGGCGTTCCGCGGATCAGCTGCCGTCGATGTCGTGATCCTCTATCCCGCAGGCCGGGTCTCGGATGTGCAGCGGCGGATGATGACCACGCCGCGGGAGCCGAACGTGCACGCTGTCGCCATAGATGGCACGTTCGACGATTGCCAGGCCCTCGTGAAGGGCATGTTCAACGATCACGCATTTCGCGATCGGATGCATCTGGCCGGCGTCAACTCGATCAACTGGGCGCGCATCGTCGCCCAGGTGACGTACTACTTCGCGGCGGCGGTGGCCCTCGGGGCACCCCACCGGCCGGTCTCGTTCGCCGTGCCGACCGGCAATTTCGGCGACATCTTCGCGGGCTACGTGGCGCGCCGGATGGGCTTGCCCATCGAGCGGCTCGTCATCGGCTCGAATGTCAACGATATCCTGCCGAGGACGGTAGCAACCGGTATCTATGAGAAGCGCGGCGTGACGCCAACCACCTCACCGTCCATGGACATCGAGGTTTCCTCCAATTTCGAGCGGTACCTCTTCGAGGCTCAAGGGCGCGACTCGGCTCTGATTCGGGCGCAGATGGCGGCCTTGGCTCAGTCGGGCCGCTTCGAGGTGAAAGGCGGGCCCGAGCTGTTGTCCCGCGATTTCGCCGCCGCCTCGGCTACGGAAGCCGAGGTTGCCGAGGCGATCCGCCGAACCCGAGAGGCGAGCGGCTACATGGCCGAGCCGCATACGGCATGTGGCCTCATCGCCGCTGAGCGCTGCTTGCCACCGGGGCCTGTGCCGCAGATCGTCCTTGCAACGGCCCATCCCGCCAAGTTCCCGGATGCCATGGAGGCAATCCTCGGCGAGCGGCCGGGGCTTCCGCCGAGACTTTCCTCCCTGATGACGGACGAGGAACGCACGAGCCTTCTTCCCAACGACCTTGCCGCCGTCGAGAGCTTCGTCGAGGAGCGGGCTAGGGCAGGTGCGGAGCGTCTGGCATGACGATCAATGTGACGACGCTTTCCAACGGCCTCCGCGTGGTGTCTCATCATATGCCGCACCTCGAGACGATCTCGCTCGGCGTATGGGTCGCTGCGGGTGCGCGCCATGAAAGCGAGCACGAGCACGGCATCTCGCATCTGCTCGAGCACATGGCGTTCAAGGGAACCCGGCGGCGAACCGCCCGCCAGATCGCCGAGGAAATCGAGCAGGTCGGGGGCGAGCTCAACGCCGCGACGAGCCTCGAAATGACGGCCTACTACGCCCGAGTGCTCAAGGGTGATGAGGCCATCGCTCTCGATATCCTGGCTGACATTCTGCAGAACTCGACCTTTTCCGAGGAGGAGCTCGAGCGCGAGCGAGAGGTGATCCTCCAGGAGATCGCCAGTATTCAGGACAGCCCTGACGAGATCGCCTATGACCTCGTTCAGGATGCCGCCTATCCTGGCCAGGCTGTCGGCCGGCCGATCATCGGTACGAGGGAGAGTGTCTCGCGGCTCACGCCAGCCGACCTCAGAACGTTTCTTCGCACGCGCTATCTTGCGCCCAGGATGGTGATTTCCGCCGCAGGAGCGATTGACCACAACAACCTCGTCCGCCACGCTGAAGCCCTATTTGGCGGCCTGAATGGCGGTGATTCGCACAATGGTGCGGCGGCGCAATACGTGGGGGGGCGGCGTACATCCAGGAAGGTTTTCGAGCAGAGTCATTTGCTTATCGGGTTCGAGTCGCCGTCCTACCGCGATGAGGAGTTCTACGCCGCGCAGGTCTTTTCCGGACTGTTCGGCGGAGGGATGTCGTCCCGGCTGTTTCAGGCCGCCCGTGAGAACCGGGGGCTGTGTTACGCCATCTACTCGACGGCCTGGGGAATGGCTGATTCGGGCATGTTCGACATCCATGCTGCGACGGGACCGGAGCAGATGGGGGAGCTGATCGACGTGATCGGAGCGGAGCTGTTCAATCTCGCCTCATCCCCTCCGACCGCGGCGGAAGTGAGCCGCGCCAAGGCGCAGCTGAAGGCGGCTCTGCTGACCAGCTTCGAGAGTTCTTCGGCGAGGGCCGAGCAGATGGCACGCCAGCTCCTGTTTTTCGATCGGCTGCTCCCGGCGTCCGAGCTCGTGGAGCGGATCGAGGAAGTCACTCCTGAGCGGATCCGAGCGGTCGCCGAGCGCGTTGCCCGGTCGGCGCCACCTTCCATTGCCGTGGTGGGCGCCGGCAGGCGTTCCTCCGATTACGCAATTCGCGCCGAACGCCGCCTCGCAAGCTAGCGAAAGGAGCAGGGCGATGGCTTTCCTGAGATCCGGCATCGGCGGCGATTGGCTCCCACACGTGCGCGTTGACGGCATCCACCTCAGGCCGCCTCACATGGGCGACTACGCCGCTTGGGCCGAGCTCAGGGCATTGAGCCGCGACCACCTCACCCCCTGGGAACCTCAGTGGACGCGGGATGAGCTGTCTCGCGATGCCTTCCGCCGCCGGGTGCGGCACTACCAGCGCGAGCTGCGGGAGGACTTAGGCTACGCATTCTTCCTCTTCCGTGATTTGGACGATCGCCTGCTCGGAGGGATTACGCTGAGCAATGTTCGGCGTGGCGTAACCCAGGCGGCGGCGGTGGGCTATTGGATTGGGAAGCCTTTTGCCGGGCGGGGCCTGATGACGAAAGCTGTGTCAGGTGTCGTCCGCTTTGCGTTCGAGGAGCTCAAGTTGCATCGCCTCGAAGCTGCCTGCATGCCGAGCAATGCTGCTTCGATCCGGGTGTTGGAAAAGAACGGTTTTCAACGCGAAGGGCTAGCTCGCCGGTATCTCAAGATCAATGGCGTGTGGCAGGATCACCTGCTTTACGCGACTTTGGCTGACGACCCGCGGGAGGGATAGTGGGGGGCCTGGAAGACCGAAGAGGGAAGGCAGCTCCATTCAGCCGGGCTCTGTTAGCGCGGCCGGCGGGAGCGTACCTTAGCGGCATGCTGCTTGCGCTGGTTGCACTGGTTTTTCTCGCCAGCGCTGGCGATTCGGCATGGGCGTTGGAGCCCATAACAGTGCGGCCGGATCAGGACCGGATCGAGATCACCGGTCAAGGTGAGATTCACGGCGGTCAAGGCGATACGCTTCAGGTCGAAACGGCTGCAGGCCCGGACGGCGTCAAGGGGCGCATGTCGATCAGGGCCAGCACACCGGGCACGAGCCCGAACTGGATTGTTTTCGCACTCCACAACCCGACAGACAAAGTCATTGAGCGGTGGCTCACCGCCGAGCGCTACACGGTCATCGGCTCGTCCGTGATTTGGCCGGATCTGGACGCCCGCCGCATCGAGGCTGTGACGCCGTCACTCGGATTTCTTCCGGATCGCGTGAAAAGCGACCGGGCTGACATCTTCCGCATCACGCTCGAGCCAGGTCAGACGATCACCTACGCCGCGGAGCTGGCCTCCGAACGCGTCCCGCGCATCTATCTCTGGAAGCCATTGGAATACGAGCTCAAAGCCCGCGACCGGCAGCTTTTCAACGGCATCATGCTCGGGATCACGGGTCTGCTCGCGATCTTCTTGACGGCAATTTTCGCTGCCAACCACAAGGCGATCTTTCCGGCCGCGTCCCTGGTGGCGTGGTGCGTGCTCGGCTACCTCTGCGTCGACTTCGGCTTCTGGCACAAGCTCTTTCAGCTCCGAGCTGAGGACAATGCCGTCTACCGGGCCGCAACCGAGTCGGCCATAGCGGCCAGCATCGTCATCTTCGTCGGCGTGTTCTTGCGCCTCAGCGCCTGGCATGGGTTCATTCGCATGCTGGCGACGATCTGGATCGCGGCGCAGCTCTCACTGGTTTTCATCGCCGTTATCGATCCGCGGCTGGCTGCCTCATTCGCGCGAGCGTCGTTCGTTGCGATCGGAGCGGTTGGAGCCTTGCTGACCCTGTACCTGGCGTTACGCGGGCAGGACCGAGCGTTGGCTCTGATTCCGACTTGGCTCCTGTTTCTCGTCTGGATCTTCGCTGCCGGCGTCACGCTGACAGGTCAGCTGTCGGGCGACATTGTCGTGTCGGGCCTGGTGGCTGGGCTCGTCCTCATCGTCGTGCTGATGGGCTTCACCGTTACGCAGTTTGCCTTCCGCTCCTACGAGCCGGTCTATGGCTCTGCCCCGAGCGAGCTGCAGCTCCGCTCCCTTGCCATCGATGGCGCCGGAGCAGCTGTCTGGGAATGGTATGCCCGGCGCGATGAGATCAAAGTCAGCCCTATTATCGAGGCCTCGCTCGGGCTGACCGCAGGTGAGCTGTCGACGAAGGTCGATGACTTCGTCAAGCATTTACATCCGGCCGATCGGGAGCGTTTTCGCCTAGTGCTCTTGGGCGTGCAGGAGCGCAACGGAGGCAGCCTCCACATCGAGCTCAGAATGCGGCACGCCGACAATTCCTACCGCTGGTTCGAGCTCGAGGCGGCAAGCGTGCCGAATTCGGATCGGCGGGCCCTGCGGTGTGTCGGCTTGATGCGCGACATTACGGAGGCCAAACGGGCACAGGAGCGGCTCATGCATGATGCCGTTCACGACAGCCTGACCGGCCTGCCCAATCGGGAGCTCTTCCTCGACCGGCTCGGCGTGGCCGTCATGCGCGCCAAGACCGAGCCGCAAATCCGCCCGACGGTTTTCTTCATCGACATCGACCGGTTCAAGAACGTCAACGCCTCGCTCGGGCTGATCGTCGGAGACAGCCTGCTGCTCACGGTGGCGCGGCGCCTGATGCGCCATATCGGCCCGCAGGACACGCTGGCGCGGGTCGGTGGCGATCAGTTCGCGATCCTGTTGGTGGCCCAGCACGAGCCTCGCGAGCTCGCGATGATCGCCGAGCGCATAAGGCGCGCCCTGCGTTCGCCGATCAAGATTTCCGGCAAGGAGATCTCGCTCACGACGTCGACCGGCATCGCGGTCATGACCGGGAGCGAGGACAATGCGCAGGATCTGCTGAAAGAAGCGGAAATCGCCATGTACCGCGCCAAGCGCAGCGGTGCGGATCGGGTCGAGATGTTTCTGCCGGAAATGCGGAAGGAAACCGGGGATCACACCATCCTGGAAGACGACCTCCGGCGCGCGCTCGAGCGCAACCAGATTCGCCTCGTCTACCAGCCTATCATTTACTTGCCGACGGAGGAGCTGGCAGGATTCGAGGCGCAGGTACGCTGGGATCATCCGAAGCTCGGCCGGCTCGGTGCAGCGGATTTCGTGCAAGTTGCCGAGAACAGCGACCTTATCGTCCAGCTCGGGTCGTACATTCTTACTCACGCGGCGCAGGAGGCTGCAAAATGGCAGAAGGAGCTGCCGCGCGGCGACAAGTCGGTATTCGTTAGCGTCAATCTGTCGACCAGTCAGTTCTTCCGTCAGGAGCTCGTTCAGGAGATCCGCCACATACTCGGCCGAGCCCTTGTGCCTCCGGGTGCGCTTAGGCTCGAAATCGCCGAGTGCGTGGCCATGGAGAACCCTGAGCAAGCTGTTCATGTGCTGGAGATGCTGCGCACGTCCGGCGCCAGCTTGACTCTCGACGAATTCGGCACGGGCTACTCCTCGCTCGCCTATCTGCAGCGCTTCCCGTTCGACGTCATCAAGATCGACCGCGGCCTCGTGCAGTCGAGCACCGACAATGGCCCCGGTGCCCCGATCGTCCGCTCGATCGTTGCGCTCGCGCACGAGCTGGGCAAACGGGTCCTCGGTGAAGGAATTGAGGTGACTGAGGACGCGAGCTTCCTCCGCGGGCTCGGATGCGAGTACGGGCAGGGCCTTTACTACGGCGAGCCGATGTCCGACCGCGAGGCGCTGCAGCTACTGCGCACGATCCGCAAGGCGGAGCTCAAGTTGGAACGCCGGGGGCTCTTCCGTCCGAAGCCTGCCCGCCGCAGAAAGAAGCGGGAGACAGAACCGGTTGCAGCCCGAGACGGGAATGCCGCCGAACTCGCCACCTCAGCGGCCGCCAAGGCGATGCCCAACGGCCACGCAGCCGGTCAACCGGCTAGCACCGAAGGCCCGACCGCGCGGCCCGCCGAGGCAGTAAAGAAGGAGCGCAAGACGGCTGAGCAGTCCGAGAGGAAGCGCGGAGCCCTGAAGACGGTTCGGCAGCTCCTTCCGCTACGGACTGGAGGCAAGCGCGCCAGCTCGGACAAGACCGAGCCGAAGCCTAAGACAGTTCCGCCGCCTCCACCGCCCCCGCAGCAATCAGAGCCGAAGCCCGCACCAATGGTGTCTGCTCCGCCGCTACCGTTGCAGCCGCGCGGTTCGTCACAGCCGGGCAAGACGCCGGCAGCCGAAGCTGGGGCATCCGTTGGCAGGCCAAGCAACGGCCAAGCACGGACGCAACCGCCGCCGACTCCACATCCCACACGGCCACCGCAGCAACCTCAGCACGGACGGCGCTGCTCCGAAGGGTGCTCCGCCGCCGAGGCCTTCGCGGATTGTTCCGCCCCAGCCGGTCGGCCAAGGCCAGCCACCACCCGTTCCGCCTGGCCAAAGCCGAACGGCGCCGAATGTCGCCCCGAGAGAGTCCGGGCGTGCCGCCCACGCAGGCGTGCAGGCTGCGCATCCGCAAGCTCAGCCTGTGACGCAGCCGCCTTCAAGGCGCAACGGTCAGCACACGCCGCCTGTGCCACCGCCGTCCGCCTCGCCACCGCCGCAGACGACCGCATCCCAGGGACGGCGGATGCCGCCACCTCCGCCTATGGGGCAGGCACCCGAGCGCGGCGTGCCGCCGCCAACGCTCGCAGAGAAGCCGCCGCAGGCAAGTCCGAACGCGCCGCAATTCCCGTCGCTTCCTCCAGCGATTGCTGAAAGCTTGGCGCGGCTTGCGGGCGTGCCCATTTCGGAGGTTCCGGCTGCGCGACCTCCAGCAAACGGCGCCAACGGTGCCAGACCTGCTGAGCCGGCGCCGCAATCCTCGGCCGAGGCGAATAGATCCTCGCGGTGAGTTCGGAGTTCGGTGTTCGCTGCTGTCGCGATGCGACGTGATCAGGTGGGCAACTTGAAAGGCCTACCGGTTGATCAGCCACATCACCAGGCTCAGCACGATGCTGATGATCAGCATCGTCATGAGCGGGATGTATAGGCGGAAGCCCTCGCGCTCGATGACGATGTCCCCCGGCAAACGGCCGAGGCCAAGCCGTTCGGCCAGCATCCAGACGAGGCCAATCACGACAAGAATGATGCCGATGAGGATGATCATCCTGGCCATGGCATGCACCCCCTCTACATTCGCACGGCCGGAACCAGTCGGCCGACCTTCCGCAGGTCGTCCGCAAAGCGGGCGAGCTCCGCTGCCCGGCTCTTCGATTCGCGCAATCTCAGGATCGATGACGGGTGGATGGTGACCAACATGTTTCGCCCGTCGGCCGTTCGCAATACCTCACCTCTAACGCTCTTGATCGTGATTGGCCGCCCGGCCAAGGCTCTTAGTGCGGTACCTCCCAAGGCGACCGTAAGCTCCGGCTTTATGATGTCGAGCTCGAGATCGAGCCACCATTTGCATCGGTCGATCTCATAGGCATTGGGCTTCTGGTGAAGACGGCGTTTGCCCCGGCTCAGCACGTGCTTGAAATGTTTCACCGCGTTGGTGACGTAGATCCGGTCACGGCGCAAACCGGCGGCTTCGAGAGCCCGGTCGAGCATGCGGCCCGCAGGCCCGACGAAGGGCAGCCCCTCCCGATCTTCCACGTCCCCTGGCTGCTCGCCGACCATCATCACGGGCGCATCGGGCGGGCCTGAACCGAACACCGTTTGCGTGCCGAGCTTGTATAGCGGGCAGCGCTGGCAACGTGCCGCATCGTTCGCGACATCGCGCAATGCTAGCCTCGGCGGCGTGGGCAGTGGCAGGCACGGTCGAGCCTCACAAGCTGCGACTTGAGGCTTCAACCCGTGCGGAATGCGATTGGTTCAGATGATGACCAAGGCCCACCTTTCAGGCAGCTCTATCCGGCCGCGCCGACTGCGCGCTCTGCTATGAGCTTTTCGATCTCCTCGCTGCTATAGCCGAGCTCCGCCAGCACCTCGCGGGTATGCTGGCCGAACAAGGGGGCGGGGCTGGCGACCTTCCCCGGCGTCTTCGAGAACTTCACCGGTAGTCCGATCGTCTGCACCTTGCCGGCCACCGGGTGCTCCACCTCCGGCACCATTTCGCGCGCAATTGTCTGAGGGTGCGCGTGCATTTCCCTGATCGAGAGCACGGGGCCGGCTGGCACACCCGCTCGCTCGAGCAGCGCCAGCCATTCGGCCGTGGTACGCTTCTTGAAGTGCTTTGTGAGCGCCTCGACGAGGGCAGGCAAATTCCCCATCCGGCCGGCGTTCTCCTTGAAGCGCGGATCGGCGGCGAGCTCGGGGTCGTCCAGCACCTCGACGAGCTTGAGCCAGGTCCGCTGGTTCGAAGCGCCCAGGTTGATCCAGCCGTCCTTGGTCGGAAATGCCTGATAGGGTGCCGAAAGTGGATGGGCGGAGCCCATCGGGCCTGGCGACACACCGGTCGCGAAGGCAATGGCAGACTGCCAATAGGTGTGAGTTATGCCCGCTTCGAAGAGCGAGGTGTCGACCCGCTGGCCCTCGCCCGTCTTGAGCTTGTGAATGTAGGCGGCGCAAACGCCCATGGCTCCCAAAATGCCGGCGGTGATGTCGGTCAACGGTGCACCGACTTTCACGGGCTCACGGCCAGGGCCTTCGCCGGTGATCGACATGAGACCGGACATTCCCTGCGCCACGAGATCGAAGCCGCCCTGCTCGGCCCAAGGGCCGGTGCGGCCGAAACCCGAAATCTCGCAGTAGATCAGGCCCGGATTGATCTCCTTCAGCGCCTCGTAGCCGACGCCGAGCCGTTGCATGGTGTCATGGCGGTAGTTCTCGATGAGGGCGTCGGCCGAAGCGACGAGCCGCTTCAGGACCTCCTTGCCCCGTGGGTGCTTCAGATCGAGCGCGATGCCCCGCTTGTTGCGGTTCATCATCATGAATGCGGCAGGCTCGCCATTGATGTCCGGCGGCAGCATGCGGCGGGTGTCGTCGCCCCCTTCGAGCTTCTCGACCTTGATGACGTCCGCGCCCATGTCGGCAAGCATCAGGCCACAGACTGGGCCCGCCATCACGTGGCTGAGATCGAGCACCCGCATCCCCTTGAGCGGCCCTGTGCGTTCGGCTGTCATTCCTCGTCGCCTCTTCTTTCGCGAGCCTTTTCGCGCCCTCCTGTCCCACAAGCGGGGGAGCGGCAGCCGATATTCCCCGCACTACCCTGGCACAGCTACCTAGGGGGCAACAAGCTCCAGTGCTTCATCCGGAGGCAGCGGGCTGAGGAACTGCGCGACCATCTCGTCGGTCACATCCGCGAGGCGCGGTGGGTTCCATTTCGGCGCCTTGTCCTTGTCGACCAGAAGGGCGCGGACGCCTTCGAGGAACTCGCCATGCTCGAGGAGGCGCACAGTCAGCCGGTATTCAACATTCAAGGCGGCTTCGAGCGAGGGGAGCGTCCGCGCATTGCGGATGGCCGCCAACGTGAGCTTCAGAGCAAGTGGGGAGCGGCGGTCGAGCTCTTCCAGCGTTTTCCGTGACCAGTCCGTGTTCATGCTTGCGAGCGCATCGCGGATTTTCTCGACGCTGTCGAAGCAGAAGGTTGCGTCGATCTCGCGGGCGTGAGACGCGAGGTCAGACGGCGGGGGCGCCTCGCTGAAGCGGGCGATCACGCTGTCAACGTCGGACGAGTTTTCAATTTCACTTAGCGCCTTGGCGAGGTCTGCAAGCCGTGAGGAGGGCACGAAAGTATCGGCAAAGCGGGCGTACATCGTCCCGGCTCCGCGCATCCGCTCGCCGGTTAAGCCCAAATAAATTCCAGTCTCGCCGGGCGCGTGCGCCAGCAGCCAGGTGCCGCCCACGTCGGGAATAAGTCCAATGCCGGTTTCCGGCATGGCGAGCTGGCTGCGCTCCGTGACGATGCGGTGGCTTCCATGCCCCGAAAGGCCTATGCCGCCGCCCATGACAATGCCGTCCATGAAGGCGACGTACGGCTTGGGGTAGCGGCCGATGTAGGCATTGAGCCGATACTCATCAGCCCAGAACTTGCGCGCGAAGCCGGAGCCCTCTGATGCGCTGTCGTAGATGGCACGGACATCACCGCCTGCGCAGAGCGCCCTGTCGCCCGCACCGTCGAGAATGACGACCGCTATTTCCGGATCCTGCTCCCAGCGCTTCAGCGCATCGTGGATCGCGAGCACCATGGGATAGGTCAGCGCGTTGAGCGCCTTCGGCCGGTTCAAGGTGATGCGACCGGCGCGTCCCTCGCGCCGGATGATGACCTCCTCAAGATGCTCTTCGACCATGCCCCGTCCTTCAATAGTGAGCCCACGCGTAAGCTGCCAACGCACCGAGACCGAGCGCGATCAGCGGATAATGGCGGATCGCGTAAGCCCTGAACCGCGCGCGTGTGAGGTGTAAAGTTGCAGGGCGCGAGGGGTCGACAGTGTTCAGCACGGTGCCAGCTGGCAGTATCGAATCCCACGTATAGCAGATCGCGCCAATCATGAGACCTGCACCGACCTGCCAGCGATCATCCTGAAGGTAGTAGGAAGCAACAAGCGCGGCGACGACTGAAATGGCCGCGGGCCAAATGAAGCGGTGATGGATGCGGCGGCACATTGCGGCCCATTCTGCCCCGCACGGGAGAGGGCGATTGCCTCCATTCGCCAGCCGTTCAACCACGACAACGTCGATCGCATAAACGGTGAGAAAGGCTGCGCCCAGCAAGGTGCAGGCCTCGAGAACCGTGCTCAACACAGTCGTCGCACTCCGACCTTATTGGAATGATGTCAGATGGGCCCCCTGCGGTGGCCACTGTCCGCGTTGTGTCTGCGATCTTACCGGCGAAAGCAAGGCAGGAGGATGCCGCAGGAGAGTTAAACCGGAATCTCAACCGGGCTTCAGAACCTGTAGCCGTAACGGACTCCGAGATAGTCGATGCCCTCGTTCTCATCCGCCAGATTGGCGTTCGACAGGTGCTCGAAATAAACGGAGAGGCTGTGGTGCTGGTCGAGACGGAAGCCGATCTCAAGCGGGATGTGAAGGAGCACGCGGCTGCCGAGCGCCTTCCGATCCGGGGATTCGAGGTGAAGATCGCCGGAGTGAACAGCGGCGCCGATACCGGTCGCGAAGAAGATGCCGCTCGACGTCTCGATCTCCCAGCGGGCATCGAGGTAAGCGTGGCTGGTGTCGCCATGGAAGTTGATCGTCCCGCCCAGCGCCGGGCGGATCGCACCCCAAAGGAATGGCAGCGAAGGCGAGAGGATCACCTCTGCATTGAGGTCCACGGCCTCGCTCTCGCGGCTGAAGCCGCTCCACAAGTCATCGACGTCGTGGGCCAGAGCGCCAGCCTTGATCTCGCGAATGAAGCCGTTGGCGAGAGATGGTGCTGCTGTCACGGCCGAAACGGCCGCAAACGCAAGCGATACCGCCAAGCTTACACGCCGACGCATGCCCCCTGCCCCCTGTCAAACGTTGTCACATTGCCGCCCTAATTCGGCGAAGGCAAGGGAGAACCGCGAAGGCTTCAAATGTATTCACGCGCTGTTACCGCCGCGCATCTCCAGGCGAAACACGACGACCCCGAACGGTCCGCCGGCATCGGCGGTAAGGTCCCAAGCTGGCACTGCCGCGTTCAGCATTAACGCCGCTGAAGGCCGATCCTCACGGCTCTGAGGGCGGTGCCCTGCGTGTTGATCGCTACGCTTTGGCGAGAACGGGACACCGTGACGTTCATGGAGCCCGGGATGGCGCCGGCAAGGCGGAGAGCCATACGGCTGTCACTCGCCCGGCCTGTCGCGGTGCCGCTTGCGTTGAATGTCCGTTCCTCCCAGGTGCCCGTCACCGCCCCGTCATTATAGTTTAGCCGGCCACGGATCTCGATTTTGTTCGAAGCGCTGGCGCAACGGATCGCGAGGCCGAGAGCATCGCCGCCTTCCAAATTCCTGTAATGAGCCGTGCAGCGTAACCGCTCCGACTGCCCACCTTCGAACTGAATGTTTCCGCTACCGGACCAGCTTCCTTGCAACGTTTTGAATGGGCTACCCGCTTCGGCCGATGTCTGCAGCAAGACCGCCGATGTCGCCGAGACAACCACCATCACTATCGCCTTGGACCAGTGTTTCTGCATCCGCAAGCCTCCTGAAGAAACGGGTTGCCCTTGCTAACGCCACCGAACGCCCGATCTATCGCCCGCGTTCCTTCTGTAGTTGTCGGACAGAAATTGACGCGACGCGTATTTCACATCGAAGATCGCGAAAGGCGACAAACCAACCGCCATGGCCATGCTGATCGCGTGCAGATGGTAAACGCCCGAGAAGCAGGCTGTTCAGCCGCGGTTTCCTCATCGCTATGCCGGTTATCACGATTTGCGACCTCCGGCGCGTGCTGCTCCCGGAAACTCCGAGCGGCTACTGTCAAAATTATCAGAGCCTGCCGGCGGACATGGTCATGACCTTCAGTAGCTGCCGGACAGAGCACCAGAGTTCGCGTTAGCGTCGTGAAGTCGCGACAGGCATCCGATCTTGCATCGGACCAGATGATTCATCGCGATGCGCCGCGGCCGGTGCAGATTTCGACCGTGTCATCCACTGCCAGCCGACAAGTCCAGCGAATATGGCAATGCCAGCGACCGATGCCCAAAGGTTTGGGTGGATTAGGCCGAGTGCCGCCGGAAGGAGCAGGGCCCGCTCGACGATGTTCAGCGGGCGAAGAAGGAAGCCTTCCAGCATAACGTTCAGGGCGATGACGCCGAGCAGCGCCATAGCAGACACCATCGCGGTGTAGGGCAGGCTCGCTCCTATGCCGAGAATTTCGGGGTGCGCCACGAACAGGAACGGCAGAATGAAGCCGGGCAGCCCCAGCCGGACGGCGATGAAGCTGGTTCTGAAGAAATCGCCTTCGGCGATTTTCGCGGCCACGAGGCAGCATACCGCGACGGGCGGCGTGATGGCCGAGATATTCGCGAAGAAAAAGACGAAGAAATGCGCAGCCATCAGCGGCACGCCGAGTTTGACGAGTGCCGGCGCACCCATCAGAGCGACGAGAATATAGGAGGCGGAGGTCGGCAGGCCCAAACCGAAGGCGAGACAGGCGATCGCGGCAACGACCAGCAGAAGCCAGAGATTGCCGCCTGCGAGCTCCAGCATGAAAAACGAGAGCTTCTGTGCGAAGCCGGTCACGGTGAGAATTTCGACCAGAACGCCGATCACGGCCACGATCACCGCGATCTGGGCGCCGCTTAGCGCGCCCATGTAGGCGGTGCGTGCGATAAGACCGGCGATGTTCGAGGCGATCGTCTTGAGCCCGCGCCAGGAGAAGGCGATCTCGCGCAAAATATAGAGCCCGAGCAGGATGGCCGTTGCGTGAATGGAGGCGCGGCCGGCGAGATTGGTCTCCAGAAGCACCCAGACAAGGTAAGCAACCGCAATGAAGAAGTGCGCATTGTAAAGGCACGCGCGCCAGACGCTCTCCGTCCTGCCGAATTCCTTCCTCATGGTTTCGTCGGCCGAGGCGTCGACGTCGCTCTTCACGGCACGCAGATGCACCGCGACCATGAGGTACAGATAGTAGATGAGCGCCGGGAAGACTGCTGCGACGACGATTTCGCCGTAGGGAATGCCAGTGAGGCCAACGATCAGGAACGCAGCAAGGCCCATTACGGGCGGGGTGATCTGTCCACCCGACGAGGCTACAGCCTCAACGGCGCCAGCGAACTCCGGCCTGAAACCCACCCGCTTCATCAGCGGATTCGTCAGCGCACCGGTCGAGGCGACGTTGGCGACGCTCGAGCCGGAGACCATGCCCATCATGCCACTCGAGATGATGGCAATCTGCGCCGGCCCCGCCCGTGTCTGCCCACCGATCCGGTAGGCTAGCGCCATAATGAATTCGACGCAGCCGGTTGCCCGGAGCCCTGCGGCAAGCAGCATAAATGGAAAAATGGTGCCTGCGGAAAGCTCCGCGAGGCTGCCAAGGAGCCCACTGAAGAAGGGGATCGATGTATAGCCGATCAGTCTCCTCAGTGTGATGCCGCCATGATAAAGCAGCCCCTCGGGCATGAGATACCCGAAATAGCCGTAGAGCAAGCCGATGACGGCGATTGCTGCAACGACCCAGCCCCATTCTCGGATCGAGGCGTAAAGACAAATAACCAGGAATACCCCGGCGACAATTGTATCCGTCGTATTGGGGAGAAATGATCTCCGGGTGGTCAGAAGAGTGTGCTCATGGAAAATGTACAAAAGAATTCCGGCCGCCACGATCGCCAGAGCCAAGTGCAGCCATCGCGCAAGCGCGCTCCTCGCCTTCGCGGCGGCGTAAAGGAAAATCAGGCCGGCCGCTCCGCCGACGTGAATGATTTTGAATTGCCCAGCTGGCAGAATGTATCGCTGGATCTGGATGACGTGGGCGAGCACATAGGCCAGACCGCAAAGCCCTAATAGCACAAGCAGCCAAGGCGTCCCCCGCTCCTCAGTGAATTGAGCGGAAAGCCGGTTTAAGAATTCCCGCATGACTGCCTTTTCCAAGAGCAGAGGGAGAGGTGCTGGGGGTCGGGTCTACCCCGACCCCGCGCGGAGGAGTTCAGGAGGCCTCGATGAGGCTGTCGTTCCAGACGCCCTTTTCCTTGAGGTATCGAGCGGCGCCTTTGTGCACCGGGAACCCTGTGACGAGATAATCGACCCCGAACTGGAGATCGATATCCTCGAACTGGACACCAAGCGCGCGCACCTCCTCCACGTTGTCGAAAATGGCCTTCATGACTTTGTAAGCTACGTCTGGATCGAGCTTCGGCGACGCCCCGAGGACGCCGGAGAAAGATGCGAGCCTCGACGCACCCTCGACCCCGTCAATTTTGTCGACTGGAACCGGACCGAGCGAAATTCCCGGATTGATCTTCTTTGCCTTCTCCATGACGTCCTCCGGGATCGGAAGCATCCGCACAGGCACTGTCGTCACGAGCTCGGAAAGAATGGGGGAGGGGCGGCCGTTGGTCAGCAATGAAGGAATGCAGTCGACCGACTCCGAACGAAGCGCGTCGTAGGACTCGCGCCACGAGCCATAGGTCCACTCGATGTCTTCAAGAATGCCCGCGGCCTCGAAGAGCACCTGCCACATCGTGGCGGTCGAGCTGCCGGCAGGAGAGGGCATGCAGCGCTTTCCACGCAGATCCTCCAGCGTTTTGATGTCGCTCGAAGCGCGCACCATCGGGCTGCAGTTGAAAAGCGTATAGGCGAACATCTGATGCACCTCGATCGGCGCGGGATAGGGCTCCTGCCCTTCCGCAGCCGGCTTCCAGTCCGTCGAGGTGGTTTGCCCGAGCTGGATGATGCCCTCGGCAAAGAGCTGCATGTTTTCAGTGCCGCCGCTCGTCGCCATGGAGGCGTTCTTGAGATCCGTATGGCGGTTCACGGTGTTGGCGAGGCCCTCCATGATGACGTAGCCGGTCGAGCCGACCGAGGAGGAGCCCCACTGCAGGCTTTGCTGAGCGAGCACGCTGGTGGTCCGGAATACGGCCGTGCTGGCAGCGACGCCTGCGAGGCCCACCTTCAAAGCAGTACGGCGGTCGAGGAGATGCGGCTTATACAATATTTCGGCCATGGTACCCTTCCTTTCTGTTTCCTCTCTGATGGCGGCTGCGACACGCGAAGCTGGGAGCATCATTTCATTATCCGTGCTGCGCGTGATGAAGCAAAACGAGTGCGAGCACTGAAATCGAGCCCTGAGGGGCGGTGGCGCAGCAAGCCGAATTGAAATGCCGCATCTCGTACGTGGACGTGATAAGCAGTGTCCTTGGCGATCAAGCGTGCAGTTGCTCCGAGCATGACGATCTGCTGTGTTGGAGCTGATGCCGCTAACATTATGCCGCACAACGAGGACCCGCAATGGCTCAGCCTGGGATGTTTACGACCCGCCCTGAATTGAAAGGCACCTTCGGAATGGCTGCCTCCACACACTGGCTGGCTTCGGCAGCTGCGATGGGCGTTCTCGAGCGAGGTGGCAATGCATTCGATGCCGCGGCGGCGGGGGGATTTGTGCTGCAGGTCGTCGAGCCGCACCTGAACGGGCCCGGCGGTGAGGTGCCGATCCTCGTCTACAGCGAAAACAAAAGCCGCATCGAGGTGATCTGTGGTCAGGGCGTGGCGCCGCAGGCCGCGACGCTCGAACGGTTTCGTGAGTTGGGCCTTGACCTCGTGCCTGGCACCGGGCTGCTGCCGGCGGTCGTGCCCGGCGCTTTTGGCGCATGGCTGCTGATGCTGCGCGATTACGGCACCTTGCCATTGTCGGAGATCTTGGCGCCCGCGATCCATTACGCCGAGCACGGATATCCGCTCGTGCCTCGCATCGTAAACGCCTTGAGCACGGTGCAGGATCTGTTTCGGAACGAGTGGCCGACCTCGGCTGAAATTTATTGCCGAGGTGACCTACCTAAGCCCGGGAGATCTTTTCCGCAATCCGGCGCTGGCCGCCACGTACCGGCGGATTCTTCAGGAAGCCGAGGCAGTAGGCGGGGACCGGGAACGCCAGATCGAAGCGGCACGCAAGGCGTGGTACGAAGGCTTCATCGCCGAAGCAGTGGACAAGTTCTATCGGTCAGCGGAGCTGCTGGACACCAGCGGCCGGAAGCACGGTGGCCTCCTCACCGGCGAGGATATGGCCCGCTGGCGCCCCACGATCGAGGCCCCGGTAACTTACGACTACCACGGATACACCGTGGCGAAGTGCGGGCCCTGGAGCCAGGGACCGTTGATGCTGCAGCAGCTCGCGTTGCTGCGGGATATTCCCCTAGCCGAGATGGATCCGGTCGGGCCGGAGTTCGTGCATAGCGTAGTCGAGGCAGCCAAGCTCGCTTTCGCCGACAGGGAAGCCTGGTATGGCGATGCGGAAGGCTACGAGGCACCGTTGGCTACGCTGCTTTCCGATGCCTACAACGCGGAACGGCGTGCGCTGATCGGAGATGCTGCCTCGACCGAGTTCCGCCCCGGCAGCCCGGATGGGCGGAAACCCAACCTGCCGCCCTATCGCATTGCGGACGAGAACAGCCTCGACATAAACGCGCTGCTCGGTGCCGGCGAGCCGACCGTCGCGCGAGATGGAGAGCCCAGGACGGATCGTTCAGGCGCCATGCGCGGCGATACCTGCCACATCGACGTCATCGACAGGTGGGGGAACATGGTGGCAGCGACGCCGAGCGGCGGCTGGTTCCAATCGAGCCCGGTCGTGCCGGGCCTCGGCTTCTCGATCAGCACCCGTGCTCAGATGTTTTGGCTTCAGGAGGGGCTACCGAGCACCTTGGCTCCGGGCCGCCGCCCTCGCACCACGCTGACGCCATCGATGGCTCTGCGAGACGGCAAGCCTTATCTGGCCTGGGGCACGCCAGGCGGCGACCAGCAGGATCAGTGGTCACTCATTCTCTTCCTGCGGCATGTCCATCACGGACTGAATCTTGCAGGAGTCCATCGATGCCCCGTCGTTTCATAGTGAGCATTGCCCGAGCTCGTTCTGGCCGCGCGAGGCACGGCCGAACCGGCTGGTGCTGGAGGGGCGGTTCCCGCCTGAAACCGTCGATGCACTGAGGGCTCGCGGTCACGACGTCGAGGTCGGTGAGAACTGGTCCGAAGGCCGTCTCTCGGCCTGCTCGCGCGAGGATCACGGCGGGACGCTCTACCTGCGTGCTGCAGCGAACCCCCGCGGAATGCAAGGCTACGCCGTCGGCAGATAGGAGGTAGCGGTGGACCTCGGACTGAAAGGGCGCCGGGCGCTCGTGCTTGCTTCAACGAAGGGCCTCGGTCGATCCGTAGCGGCGGCACTGGCCGGAGAAGGTGCGTCCGTCATGATCTGCGGCCGTTCCGGTGCCGCGCAGGCAGCAGCGGACATCTCCCGCGAGACCAGCGGCGTCGTGATCGGGCGCGACTGCGATCTTCACGAGCGAGCTGCCATCGACGACCTGTTTCAGGCGGCGGTGGGGGAAATGGGTGGTGTCGATATCCTCGTCCTGAATAGCGGCGGGCCGCCGCCCGCGCCGGCCCTCGAGGTCTCAGGCAAAGCCTGGAGCGAGTGGTTCGAGCGCATGGTCGGCAATCTCATCCATGCGGCCACCCTGGCCCTTCCGGCCATGCGCGAGCGCGGCTGGGGACGGCTTCTTACGATCGCGTCCTCAGCCGCCGTGCAGCCGATCCCTGGTATGGCATTGTCGAACAGCTTGAGGGCATCGCTGCTCGCCTGGAACAAGACGCTAGCAGCCGAGGTCGCTGCCGACGGCATCACGTGCAACGTCGTTCTGCCCGGCCGCATCGACACCGAGCGCGTGGCGGCACTGGATCAGGCGAGAGCGAAACGCGAAGGGCGAAGCGTCGAAGAAATCCGGCGGGATGTTCTTGCCGGCATTCCGATAGGTCGCTATGGCCGGCCCGAGGAGTTCGGTTCCGTAGCTGCTTTCCTTTGCTCGGATCGTGCAAGCTACGTGACGGGCACCGTGGTGCGGATCGACGGCGGCCTCATCCGCGGCATTTGAGGCAATTCTCAAACGCGCGGGCTACTTCCCATCGCATCTGGCTAGTGGGGCCAGAGCGCCTCAGCCTTTCACCTTCACATAGCTTCCCGGCGCATCCTCGATGACACCAAGCACCGCACCGGGCTCGCGCGCCGGGACGCGCTTGCCGGAATGCTTGGCCAACCACTTGACCCAGTGCGGCCACCAGGAGCCGGGGGTCTCCTTCGCCCCCGCGATCCAGTCCTCGAGCGCTTCGGCCGGCTTCTTATTGGTCCAATACTGATACTTGATCCGCTTCGGGTCCGGAGGATTGATCACGCCCGCAATGTGGCCAGAGCCCGCAAGAACGAACTCCACCGGGCCGCCGAACAGCTTCGATCCGACGAACACGGATTTCGCCGGTGCGATGTGGTCCTCACGCGTCGCAAGCTCATAGATCGGAAGCTTGACCTGCTTGAGATCGAGCCGCGTGCCGGCAATCTTCATCTCGCCCTTGGCCAGCTTGTTCTCGTGATAGAACTCCCGCAGGTAGAACCTGTGATTTGCGGCCGGCATCCGCGTTGAATTCCTGGTTCCAGTACAGGAGATCGAACGGGAACGGCTTTTTGCCGAGCAGGTAATTGTTAACGATGTAAGGCCAGATCAGGTCCCTCGGCCGCAGCATGTTGAACACTGTCGCCATGCGCGAGCCGTCGAGGTAGCCGCGTTCGGCCATCATCTCTTCCAGAGCCGCGAGCTGCGCATCGTCGATGAACACGAGCAGGTCGCCGGCGTAATTGAAGTCGACCTGCGCCGCAAGGAACGTTGCCGACTTGTAAAGATCCTCGCCTCGCGCCGCCAGATATGCGAGCAGCGTGGCGAGTAGCGTGCCGCCGACGCAGTAACCGAGGACGTTGATCTTATCCTCGCCGGTTTCGCGCATGACGGCATTGGTGGCCGCCAGCGCGCCTTCGAACATGTAGTCCTCGAACGTCTTGTCCTTCAGTCGCTCGTCAGGGTTGACCCACGAAATGACGAAGACCGTGAACCCCTGGTCGACGACGAACTTGATGAATGATTTTTGCTGGGTCAGGTCGAGGATGTAGTACTTGTTGATCCACGGCGGAATAATGAGCAGTGGCGTTTTGTAAACCGTCTCCGTCGTCGGCGTATATTGAATGAGCTGCAGGAGGTCGTTCTGGAAAACGACTTTGCCAGGGGTCACGGCAAGGTTGCGGCCGACCTCGAAAGCATCGAGGTCCGTCTGGCGGATCTTAAAGAGATCGCCCGATCTCTCCATGTCCTCGGCCAAATGGGCGAGGCCCTGAACGAGATTGCGGCCGTTCGTGGCCAGAGTTTCGCGCAGGATCTCCGGGTTCGTAACGGGAAAGTTTGAAGGCGACAGCGCGCTGAGCAGCTGCTCGAGGTAGAACTCGGCTTTCATGCGTGTGCGCTCGTCGATGCCGTCCGTCTTCTCGAGGATGGATTCGGCCCAACGCGCCGTCAGCAGATAGACCTGTTTCCAGTAATCGAAGTAGGGGCTCTGGGACCACTCCGGGTCCTTGAAGCGGTTGTCGCCGCGCTCGGGTTCTGCCACCGGATCGGCCTTCTCCCCGAGCGCCCGGCGGACGGCCGATTGCCAAAGGTCGAAGTAGCCCCTCACCAGCTCGCCTTGCGCCTCGGCGAGCCGCCCTGGATCGCTGAACCAGAACTGAGCGACCTGCCCCAGGGTCTTGGCCGCTTCCATCATTTCGTTCGTTGCCGAGTAAGGGCCAACCTGGCTGTCAGCACGCTCGACGAAGCGAGCCATGACCTTGCCACCTTGCTCGAACAGTTTGAGCAGGTTGAGTGCCAGCTCCTCGGGGTTCTCAAGCTTGTAGGCTGTGGTGACCGGCCTGTTTTCGGGGTTCGGTTTCTGCATTGTTGTCCGCACGTCCGGAAGCTTCCCCGGGTGACGTTCGGCTCCAACCGGTGGAAGCGCAGCGTGTCTCAATTCATCGGTGAAACTTCGCCACGTTTAGATAGTGTCGCAATCGAGCCGGCACCAGCGTACAGGCGAAGACTTTCGAAATCGATTAAACTGAAATGCATGATTTATCGCAGTCCCAATAATGAGGTTCGACCGAACCGGCCCTTGGCCGGCTCCGCGCCCTGGGCCGTACTGCTCGCGGGCGTGATTGGACTGGTGCTTGCAGGCTGCTCGCGGGCCAATTCGACGCGGTTGCCAGAGCTCGCGACGTTGCCGGAAGGCCTGCTCTCCAAGGAGCAGCAGCAGGAGGCCGTCGAGGAGCTTCAGGAGCGCCGGAAGGCTCACCGCAAGCAGGCTATCGAAGAGATAAAGAGCGCCCAGCGCAACTGACCAAAGGCCTTCTCACGCGAGCGTTTCATCACCTGACCAGTTTGCCGGCTCTGGACGAGGCGAAGCAAACGATCGTAAAGACGAACGGCGGATTTGTCTGTGCTGATCTCCAACCGATGAGTTGATCCCGTGACCGACGAGTTCCATCGCATCAAACGCCTGCCACCTTATGTTTTCTCTGAGGTCAATCGCCTCAAGGCAGACGCGCGAGCCGCCGGCGCCGACATCATCGACCTCGGCATGGGCAACCCGGACATGCCGACGCCGCAGCACATCGTCGACAAGCTGGTCGAAACGGTCAATAAGCCGCGCACGCACCGCTACTCGGCTTCGAAGGGCATTCCGGGGCTGCGCGCGCGCGCAGGCCGCCTACTACGAGCGCCGCTTCGGCGTGAAGCTCGACCCCGAGACGCAGGTCGTCGCCACGCTCGGCTCCAAGGAAGGCTTCGCCAATATGGCGCAGGCCATCACGGCGCCGGGCGACGTCATCCTGGTGCCGAACCCGACCTATCCGATCCACGAGTTCGGCTTCATGCATGTCGGGCGCCGCCATGCGCCATCTCCCGGCGAGCGACCGGCGAGGACTTCCTGCGCTCGCGTCGAGCGGGCCTGCCAAGCACACCATCCCCAAGCCGCTGGCGCTGGTGCTGTCGTATCCATCGAACCCGACGGCGATGACGGCCGAGTCTCGACTTCTACACGGAGGCCGTCGCAACTGGCCAAGAAGCTCGACCTCATCATGCTGTCCGACATCGCCTACGCGGAGATCTATTTCGACGGCAATCCGCCGCCGTCGGTGCTGCAGGTGCCGGGCGCGATCGACATCGCGGTGGAGTTCACCTCGCTGTCGAAGACCTACAACATGCCGGGCTGGCGCATGGGCTTTGCGGTCGGCAACGAGCGTCTGATCGCGGCGCTGGCGCGCATCAAGTCGTACCTCGACTACGGCGCCTTCACGCCGATCCAGGTGGCGGCCTCCGCGGCGCTCAACGGTCCGCAGGAGTGCGTCGAGGAGATCCGCGCCACCTACAAGAGCCGCCGCGACTGCCTCGTCGAGAGCTTCGGGCGCGCCGGCTGGAACATTCCCGCCGCCGCCGGCGACGATGTTCGCCTGGGCGCCGGTGCCCGAGCCGTTCGAGGCAGCTCGGCTCGGTCGAGTTCGCCAAGCTGCTGATCGAGAAGGCGGGCGTCGCTGTCTCGCCCGGGCTCGGCTTCGGCGAATACGGCGAGGGCTTCATTCGCATCGCGCTGGTCGAGAACGAGCACCGCATCCGCCAGGCCGCGCGGAACATCAAAAAGTTCCTCGCTCAGGCCCCGGAAACGATGCATAACGTGATCCCAATCCAGCACAAAGGCGTCGCGGTTAAGTATCGTTCCATGCAACACCTCTAACCCTGGGCATCGCCGGCCTTGGCACCGTCGGCGCCGGCTCTGCATCGAACTGCTCGCAGCACAAGGCGCAGCGGTTGGCGCGAGCGCGCGGGCGCGAGCATCAAGATCGCCGGCGTGTCGGCGCGCAACCGGGCAAGGACCGCGGCGTCGATCTCGACGGCTTCAGGTGGTTCGACGATCCGGTGGCGCTGGCGACCGATCCTGGCATCGACGTGTTCGTCGAGCTGATCGGCGGCGCCGACGGCGTCGCCAGGCGAGGCGGTCGAGGCGGCGCTGCGGGCCGGCAAGCACGTCGTGACCGCGAACAAGGCGCTGCTCGCCAAGCATGGCGTCGAGCTCGCCAAGCTGGCCGAGGAGCAGCGGCGTCGCGCTCAATTTCGAGGCGGCGGTGGCGGGCGGCATCCCGGTCATCAAGACGATGCGCGAGGCGCTGGTCGGCAACGAGGTGACGCCGCGTCTACGGCATCCTCAACGGCACCTGCAACTACATCCTGACGACGATGCAGGAGGAGGGCCGCCCGTTCGCCGAGGTGCTGAAGGAGGCGCAGGACACGGGCTACGCGGAGGCCGATCCGACCTTCGACATCGGCGGCTTCGACACGGCCCACAAGCTCGTCGCTGCTGACCAGCCTGGCGTTCGGCACGCGAGCTCGGCTTCGACGCAGATCCACATCGAGGGCATCGAGCACATCACGCCGGCCGACATCGAAGCGGCAGATGATCTCGGCTACCGAATCAAGCTGCTGGGCGTGGCGGTGCGCACCGACAGTGGCATCGAGCAGCGCGTCCATCCGGCGATGGTGCCGAAGCACTCGGCTATCGCTGAGGTGTCGGGGGTCACCAACTGCGTCGCGATCGACGGCGATTTCGTCGGAGACCTGCTATTGGTCGGCTCCGGCGCCGGGGTCGAAGCCGACCGCGTCGGCCGTGGCCAGCGACATCGGCGACATCGCTCGCGGGCTGGTCGTGCCGCCGTTCCTCACACCGGCATCGAAGCTCAAGCCCTACACTCGCGCCATGCTCGACCGGCATCAGGGTGCCTATTACGTGCGACTGACCGTCTACGACCGGCCAGGAACCATGGCGGCGATCGCCAGCCGTATGGCGGAGCAAGACGTTTCCATCGAAAGCATCGTGCAGCGTCGACCCCGTTCGGCGCCTGCCGGGGTCGGGGCGCGGCCGGTGCCGGGCTCTCTGACGCCCGTCGTCATGATCACCCACGAGACGACCGAGGAAGCCATGCGCAACGCGCTCGCCGCGATCGAGCGCGACGGCAAGGTATCAGAGAAGCCGCAGATGATTCGCATCGAAAAACTCTGAGGTACATCGGGACTGGGCGAGACCGGAGATGGAGGAAGGCCCCATGGTCAATGACCGTAGCGAGGGACTGGATCGTGTACTCGTCCTCGAGGTTGGGCGGGTGACGGAGGCCGCCGCCATCGCCGCAGCCAAATTCAGAGGGCGCGGCAACGAGAAGGCCGCCGACAAAGCTGCCGTCGACGCCATGCGCCGTGAGCTCGACCGGCTCCATATCCGGGGGCGGGTCGTCATCGGCGAAGGCGAGATGGACGAGGCCCCGATGCTCTACATCGGCGAGGAGGTCGGCATCGGGGATGGTCCAGAGGTCGATATCGCGGTCGATCCCCTCGAGGGCACCACGATCTGTGCCAAGGCGATGCCGAATTCGCTGGCCGTCCTGGCGATTGCCGAGCGCGGTGGCCTTCTCCATGCGCCGGACATGTACATGAACAAGATCGCCATCGGCCCCGGTTATCCCGAGGGCATCATCGATCTCGATGCCTCGCCTGCAGA
The DNA here is from genome assembly GCA_963786775.1 of uncultured Pseudomonadota bacterium. GTDB lineage: Bacteria > Pseudomonadota > Alphaproteobacteria > Rhizobiales > Hyphomicrobiaceae > ZC4RG25. The sequence goes on from CAWBAM010000023.1 coordinate 69,141, forward strand.
CAATCTCAACGCGTTGGCCAAGGCGAAGGGCGTTCCGATCAGTGAGATCACGGCATGTATCCTCGACCGGCCGCGCCATGCCGACTTGATCAAGGCCGTGCGGGAGGCTGGCGCTGCCGTGCAGCTCATTCCCGACGGTGATATCGCCGGCGTCATCTGGACGACCGACCCTGAGGAAACCGGCATCGACATCTATCTCGGCTCCGGCGGCGCGCCGGAGGGCGTTCTGGCGGCGGCTGCGCTGCGTTGCATCGGCGGTCAGATGCAAGGGCGGCTCATGCCGCTCAAGGATGAGGAGCGCGAGCGCGCCGCCAAGATGGGTGCCGACATAGACCGCAAGTACACGATGGAGGACATGGCCTCCGGCGACGTGATCTTCTCCGCGACGGGTGTTACGGATGGATCGCTGCTTGATGGCGTCCACTTCCGGGGTGACTTCGCGGAGACGGAGACCGTCATTATGCGCGCCAGGACCGGCACGGTGCGCCGAATCAAGACCACGTTCCGCAACATCGGCACGAAACTAGCTGGGCTCTAGCCTTAGCTGCGCAGCAACTCTGGCAGGTAATCGGGGGCGCGGTAGACAAACTCGTCCTCGAGCATTTGCAGTGTGCGCCCGGGATACAGGAGCGGGTGGTGTCGACTCCGGAGGCATCCCAACCCGAAGCCATGGCCGATATTTCGGGAAGCCGCTATTGGAGATGACACCTAAGCAAAAGGTCCCCGGTGCGTGAGCGCACCGGGGGGAAAAGTTCGAAGGAGGCAATTTCTGGCTAAGTCGCTCAGCGAACGAAGAACGGGCTGATGAAACCGAGGATCCGGAACCACAAGTGATCGTCCGCTGTAATGGTTACCAGAGCCTCACGCTTGATGAGCACCGGCGTCTCGTAAGTCCGCATGATTGCTTCTCCAATCTAGCTAGGATGGTGAGTCACGCCAAACACCCGCACAAGTTGCATCATCTTGTCCGTATACGCCATACCGTCCGAAATGATTTATGCGGATAATCAGCCCACCGTGCGAAATCGGCAACACTTGCCAGACGCGCTTGGAAGCGATCTCTGTTGTGTTGCGACGGACAAGCTTCCAGTCGGTGGAGAAGCGGAGGAGAGGAGGGGCGACCCGGGTGCGTTTTGATGAAGCTTGCTCGCGCTTCACATGTACGCGCATCGCCCCGATATATTCAGCACCTTGCAAGCACCTGAGATTCTTCAGTAGAGCCGGTTCCTGCTGATGGGGCGTAGCCAAGTGGTAAGGCAGCGGATTTTGGTTCCGCCATGCGGAGGTTCGAAATCCTCCCGCCCCAGCCAACGACCACCTAGCTCGGCGCTACTTCAGTCCCTCGCAGCAAACCTCGCAATAGCAGCATCACTGCTGCTCCATGCGTCGGACAACTCCTTGAGCACGGGGCATTAACTTCCACCAGCCGGCGGGGGTTTCTCGCCTACCTGCAGCTGTGGGCTGCCATCTGGTGAACTGAGCAGGGGATCGGATCCAAGGCGGCAAGGGCGCGTTCAACTGAACGACAAACAGCAGCAAACTGCTCCCATGAGGACCGTTGCCGTCTCGAGCTTTGCCAAGCTGCACCACGCCGTCACGCCGACTAGCGAACCAGCCGTGTTCCGCGGTGACGTTGATGCCGCACAGCCACTGGTTCCGCACATCGGGCGCACGGATTGCGACCTCGAGAGGGAGGTCCGCCTATTCCGGGATTGGAAGCGCCAAGCCGTCCAGTTCCTCGACATGCCAGAGGACGACTGGGATGGCCTGACCATCGCGCGCCACTATGGACTCGCGACGCGGTTGCTGGACTGGACGGTCAATCCGCTTGTCGCCGCCTTCTTCGCAGCCGCGAGTAGCCGGGCCGGGCCTGCAGCGCTATGGGTCTTTGTCCCCAACCGGATCGTAACTGATGCGGATGCTGATCCCTTCGCGTTTTCCGGTGTGGCACTCTACAGGCCTCGGGCATTGGCCGCACGCATTTCCAGGCAGGGTGCGGTGTTCACGGTCCACGGGCCGCCTCAGGAGCCAGTTTCGGAACGGCATGGCGAGCTCTACCGAGTTGACATCGAGCCGTCATTCCGCCCGATCCTCCTCAAGGATCTTGCCCGTTTCGGAATTTGCCACGCCTCATTGTTTCCCGGCCTCGAAGGGCTATCGCGCGCCATGAACTGGCAGTACGGGTTGGATCGGCTGCGGCCTTGCCCGCAGGAAAGGCCCTAAGGAGGCGATCGACAAAACCGAGAAGTTTCAATTCTGCTGTTCGGCATTATTCAATTCGTTTCCTGGAACGTTCCGCATCTCAAAAATTCTCAACTCGCCGCGTGAGAAATCCGGTCGGCGACGGCGCGAGCTGTTTTCCCTCCAGCGGCCGCCACGCTTTTCGCCACCCGTTCGCCAGCTGATCCGACAGAGGCGGCCGTGGACCGGGAGGCTTGGAAAAGGCCTGACAAAGCTCCCGCTAGACGTTCTAGAAGAGCTGTGTCTGCGCCGTCTTCAGGGGCGAAGTGCGCCCGCGGAATGGCGCGCCTTGCGAAGCTGTCGCTCATCGCCGAGGCCAGCCGCTCGAGGTCCCGCCGCGACAGACGGGGGATGTCACTAGGCTGCGAGTTTCCCCTGCGGAGCATGAGGCCGAGCACGAGACCGGCGCCGAACGCAATACCTATGGACGGGAGCGGGTGGCTGCGCACGACCCCCTCGAATTCAGCCGTCGTCTCGACAGCGCCCCGTCGCACGTCGTCAGCCCTGTTAACCAAATAGTTTTGTACCTGCTCACCGAGTCGCGCCAATTCAGCTCGGAGCTCCTCGATCCTATGGCTGATGTCGCCCGTGCCTCTGCTTTCGATGGGCTCGTTCACGGACTGTGGGTCGAATGCCATGCTCATCTCCTGGCCCCCGATCCGACTTACGCCCCCGGTCCGATTTACCACCGATTGAACGTCGAGGAGCCTTCGCGAGTTCCGACCATAACGGACATCGTAAACCGCTTAAGTCATTCATTCGGAACCAAAGATACAGAAGTCAGATTGTCTGTATGCATTCCGAAATGCCAGCTTTCAGGAGGATTGCGTGAGTGAAACAAAGGGGCGCCGAATAGGTGAGACGGCGTGGTCCCTGTCTTCACATCTGCTCGCGCTGTGCCTTGCCATCCTCTTGCCGGGAATGGTGCTGGGGAGCCTGGCACTGTGGAATCTGTTCTCGGTCGAGCGTACCAGCACCGAGGTGCGGCTCATTCAGGCGGTAGACGCGATCGCCAGCGGCATCGATCGCGAGGTTTTGGCCATAACGCGGGTTGGCGAATCTCTTGCTGCGTCGCCCTTACTGCAGTCAGGAGAACTCAAATCGTTCGAATTGCAAGCGCGCCAGTTGCTCGGTCTGCAGGGGTGGTACGTCATTCTCACTGATCGCGACGGCCGCCAAATCCTTAACACGACATTTCCCGCGGGAAATCCTCTTCCGGACGGTGATGGAGAACGCGTTCGCGAAGTGATCGAGACAGGGAAGCCGCAGATCTCCGATCTATTTTACGCCGCGGCCAGGATGCCGCTCGTCGGCGTCCGCATACCGGTGATTTCGGGGGGGCAGACAGCGTACGTTATGACGGTCGCCGTTCCGGCGGAGATCTTCACACCGTTTCTCGATCAAGCCATCGGAAAGCTGAGTTGGATTGTCGAAGTAGCGGATCGCTCGGGCCGGATTATTGCGCGATCGCACCAGCACGCTGAACACGTCGGTGAAGGCCTGCCCCCCTCTGCGCTGGAGCAGGTGCAAGCAGGCATGCCGATCCGCCGGGATATTAACGGTGCATCTGATGATGCCGTACGGGTCGTCAGTCGCGCGCCTCTGACCGGCTGGATCGTGGCGGCCACCGTGCCAACCGCCGAATTGGCCGCAATCTCACGTCGTGGCTGGACCACCTTTGCGTTGCTGGCTGTTGCGCTTACAACTCTTTCTATTTTTCTCGCCTACGTTTTCGCACGCCGTATTGCGCAACCGATTCACCATTTGGCGAGCATTCCGCTCGAAGGAGGGGAGCATCGTTTCTCGGAAACCGGTTTGGCGGAGGTCAACCGGGTCGGTGTGGCACTCGTTAAGTCGATCCGTCAGCTCGAGGCCAGCAAAGAGCGACATCGGACGCTGGTCGAGGCTGCAAACGATATCATCTATACGACCGATCTCGATGGCAGGTTCTTGAGCTGCAATGCAGCGGGGTATCAGGCGCTGGGCTTCACGGAAGGCGAATTAATCGGTCAGCCTATTGGCAGCCTTATCCGTGGCGACCTGCCAGTTACCTACGAGAAGCTAGCGCAAAATTCCGAGAAATCAGTCCATGAGCGGTTCGAAGTCGAGCTAACCGCGCGTTCCGGCCAACGCCTCGTTTGGGAGATCAGCAGCCGCCTGTTGCGAGAACTCCAAGGGCATGCCGGAGACAATTCTCAGCATTGCCCGCGACATCACTGAGCGCAAACGCGCAGAGGAGGCCATTCGGGCCAACGAGGAGCGGCTGCGCATGGCACTTGCGGGCGTCGGAGCCGGCGTCTGGGAGTACGACTTCACCACCCGCGAGTGGACCTGGTCTCCGGAAATGATGGAGCTTTATGGTCTTTCAGAGTGCTTCAAGCCGCCGAGCTGGGAAGACATGCTGAACCTCGTTCACCCCGATGACCGGGAGTGTCTACGTAGCAGGGTGCAGCAGCAGATCGAGCTAGGTGGCCCATTCTGCGCGAAATTCCGCGTGCTCCGGCCAGATGGCCAGCTGGTGTGGATCAGCTCCAAAGGCGTTATCGAGCTTGATGCGAATGGTAACGCTGTCCGCGCGCGCGGTATCGATCAGGACGTGACCGCAGCTCGCACTGCAGAAATTCAGCGCGAGCAGCTCCTTCACACGACGGCCCAGCAGCTCAACGAATTGCAATCGCTCTACAACTCGGCACCCATTGGGCTGGCATTACTCGATCGGGAATTCCGATTCCAGCGCATTAATAGCGTCTTGGGCGAGATAACCGGCTTACCGGTTGATGAGCATATCGGCCAACTTGCGTCGGACTTAATTCCGGAATTCCGGTCCACCATTGAGCCGCCTTTTCGGCATACTCTCGAAACGGGCGAGCCAACGGGTGGGATTGAGCTTTCGGCCGAGACACCGGCCCAACCAGGCGTTCAGCGCACGTGGATCATTCATCTCTATCCATTGCGATCACCTGGCGGAGCGGTGGTCGGCGTAGGCATGATTTGCGACGAGGTAACGGAGCAACGGCGCGCCCAGCTTGATGAGGCGCATCTGGCTGCCATCGTCGAATCCTCCACGGATGCCATCATCAGCTGGTCGATCGATGGCCGCATACGCAGCTGGAATCCTGGCGCCGAACGGATGTTCGGATATACCGCGGGAGAGGCGATCGGGCGCGATCACGATCTGCTCATACCCGAAAGTCCGGATGGCCGGCGCCAAACAACAATATTCGACCGCATCAAGGCAGGTGAGCGTGTGGCGACCGAAGGCGTCCGCCGGAGGAAAGACGGTAGGGAAATTCCCGTTTCGATCAGCGCCTCTCCCATGTACGACGGGTTCGGGCGTCTTATCGCTGTTTCCGTCATCTTCCGTGACATTTCCGAGCAGAAGCGTCGGGAGGAGCACACGCGCTTCATTATGCGTGAGCTGTCGCATCGCTCGAAAAATTTGCTAGCCGTGATCCAGGCCATGGCACGGCAAACGGCACGCACAAGCCGCAATCTTTCGGATTTCCAGGATCGGTTTACGTCTCGTGTCCGAGGCTTAGCGCAGTCTCACGATTTGCTCGTCAAGCGCGATTGGCGCGGCGTGCCTGTCTCCGATCTCGTACGTGCGCACATCGTGCCGTTCGTCGACCGCTCGGAGCAGGGAATATTTCTTTCCGGGCCAAGTCTATCGCTAAATCCGAGCGCTGCGCAGAATATCGGACTCGCGCTGCACGAGCTTGCAACCAATGCTTCCAAGCACGGCGCTCTTACGGCTGAGACAGGACAAATCGAGATTCGCTGGAGGCTCAGAGAGCGCGACGGGAACCGCCGCTTTCTGATGTCGTGGGAGGAATCAGGCGGGCCGAAAGTAACGGTGCCAAATCGGCGTGGCTTCGGCCATACCGTCATCGAAGCAATGATCGGGCGCGCCCTCGAAGGCGAGGCACACATCGATTGGCGGCAGGACGGGCTCGTGTGGAGGCTCGATGTTCCTGCAGCCTCTGTCTCGTCTGAGGATGCTCCAGTCGAGTTTTTGCCTGAAGGCATGGCCAGCGAGCTGCTGGCGATTTACCAAAAATGGCTAGCGCTCAGCAGCCGCAGTGGGAGCTACCCGCCGCCAAGCGCGATCGACATCGGTAGGTCTGGCGAAGCCGATCGCCTCTTCCTTGTTGCGCTCGAACCTGCGCAGAAAACGGCCTTTTTTCGCTATCTGTACATTGGGAGAGCGCTGGCCCAATTCGGGCGCCCAGATAAAGGGGAGAGGCTACGGTCCGGTGGCAAGGAAATCTTGGGTTCGCTTAAATCGTTTCACGACTGCATCATCGTAGCCCGACAGCCTTGTTACGATTGGGCGAGAATGCGTGCGAATGGGCGGCGGCTCGAATTCGAACGCCTATTGCTGCCTTTTGCGGAGGATGGCCGAACGATTACCCACATTCTCGGCGCTGCTGTCGTTAATGACGATCATTGAAGCCACGACACTTCCGCAAGCTCCGGAAAAGCTGAGCGATTTCTACTAAAGTTGAATGCTGTTTGGTGACGATCAGGCCAAGTTTCGTTCGTCCGGTGCGGGGAAACCAATTGCGATTTGCAATGTATGCGGAACTTTGAGCCCGGATAGTCCGTTTTGGGGGCATGATGAATTCCAGTCTTTCAGGGCGTTGTGTTCTGCTCGTCGAGGATGAGCCTCTGCTCGCGTGGGATTTGGAGCTCGCGCTTGCTGCATCCGGGGCGATCATCGTAGGGCCGGCCAGCACGCTGCAATCGGCTCTCGCCCTCGCGCAGGAGACGAGCTTGGCTGCGGCCGTCATCGATTATTGCCTAGGCCGAGAGGAGGCTGCTCCGCTTGCCGCCGTTCTCCACCAGCGGGGTATTCCGTTTGTCATCCATACGGGCCACGGTACACCCAGCAACGTCCCCTGGAATTCGGCTCCAGTCGTCTTCAAGCCGGCGAACCCGGACCGCATCGTCAAAATGCTCGAAGCACTCGTCAGCCGGAAGAATGAGGAGCTGCAGCCTGTGGCTGCCCAAGATCAATCCGGCTGAGCCGCAGCGCGTTGGCGATCACGCTCACGGACGATAGCGACATCGCGGCCGCCGCGATGATTGGCGACAGCAGAATTCCGAATGCCGGATAAAGAATGCCCGCCGCGACCGGCACACCAAGTGCGTTGTAAATGAACGCAAAAAACAGGTTTTGCCGGATATTGCGCATTGCGGCACTGGAAAGATGTCGGGCGCGGACGATGCCCGTGAGGTCGCCTTTGACGAGCGTTACTCCGGCGCTTTCCATGGCCACGTCCGTTCCAGTGCCCATGGCAATTCCAACATCCGCCGCGGCAAGCGCTGGCGCGTCGTTGATGCCGTCACCCGCCATAGCTACAACGCTGCCCTCGGCACGCAGGCGCTCGACAACCTGGCTTTTGTCCTCCGGCAGGACCTCGGCCTCGACCTCGTCAATGCCGAGCTTGCGTGCGACCGCCCGGGCGGTGGTGACGTTGTCGCCGGTCAGCATGACGACACGAAGGCCCAACTGCTTGAGTGCCGCAATTGCTGACGGCGTCGTGGGCTTGATCGGGTCAGCAATAGCCGATAACGCCTGCCGGCTTGCCATCGATAGCAACCTGAATGGCAGTCGCACCATCCTGGCGCAACGTTTCGGCAATGCCAGCGAGGGATTCGATGTCCACACCAGCCTCTCGCATGATCTGACGATTGCCGATGACGATGCGGTGGCCATCCACCGTGCCGATCACACCCTTGCCGACGGGGGAATCGAAATCGCTCACGGGGCTCAGCGCCAGCCCGCGCTCCTCCGCGGCGGCAACAATTGCAGCGGCCAGCGGATGCTCACTGCCGCGCTCGACACTGGCCGCGAGGCGCAGCAGCTCCGCCTCATCAAAGCCAGCAGCCGGCCGGATGGCTGTCACCTTCGGCCGGCCCTCGGTCAGTGTGCCCGTCTTGTCGATGACGATCGTGTCGACCTTTTCGAAGCGCTCCAGCGCCTCGGCATTCTTGATCAGCACGCCGCTTTGCGCGCCGCGGCCGACGCCGACCATCACCGACATGGGCGTGGCGAGGCCGAGTGCGCAGGGACAGGCGATGATGAGCACTGAGACGGCGGCGATCATGGCGTAGGTGAAGCGCGGCTCGGGGCCCCAAATCGACCAGGCGGCGAAAGCAAGCACAGCGACCGCAATGACCAGCGGCACGAACCAGGCGCTCACCTGATCCGCAAGGCGTTGGATCGGGGCACGGCTGCGCTGGGCCTGGGCCACCATCTGCACGATGCGCGCCAGAACGGTGTCGCGCCCGATTTTCTCGGCGCGCATCACGAAAGTGCCCGTTTGGTTCATCGTGCCGCCGATGACGGCATCGCCGACGCTTTTGGTGACGGGCATCAATTCGCCCGTGACCATCAACTCGTCGATGGCGCTGCGCCCTTCGATAATCTCACCATCGACAGGGACACGCTCGCCGGGCCGGACGCGTAGGAGGTCACCGACCGAGACAAGCTCAAGCCCCACATCCTCCTCGCTTCCGTCCGCATTCACGCGGCGCGCCGTTTTGGGCGTGAGGTCCAGCAGAGCGCGGATTGCGCCGCTGGTGCGCTCGCGAGCCCGCAGCTCCAGCACTTGGCCGAGCAATACGAGCACGACGATTACGGCCGCGGCCTCGAAATAGACGCCGACCGCACCGTCCGGGCCGCGGAAACCTTCGGGGAATAGTCCTGGCGCGATGGTGGCAACGACGCTGTAGACCCACGCCGTGCCCGTTCCCATGGCAATCAGCGTGAACATGTTGAGATTTCGCGTGACGAGCGACTGCCAGCCACGCTCGAAGAAGGGCCATCCCGCCCACAGCACCACGGGCGTCGCGAGCACGAGCTGCAGCCAGTTGGACGTCTGCTGTCCGAGCCAGTCCGTCAGGCCGGTCAGATGGCCGCCCATTTCGAGCAGGAAGACAGGGAGAGTCAGGACGAGGCCAACCCAGAAGTCGGCGGGTCATGTCGATGAGCTCGGGGTTGGGCTCCGCCTCGGCGGTCACCAGCTCCGGCTCCAGCGCCATGCCGCAGATCGGGCACGAGCCCGGCCCAACCTGCCGGATCTCGGGATGCATGGGGCAGGTGTAGATGGTGCCCTCCGGCACCGGCTCCTGCTCCCGTGGAGAGAGATAGCGCTCGGGATCGGCCTCGAATTTCTCCTTGCACCCGGCGCGGCAGAAGTAATAGGTGCGGCCAGCGTACTCTGCGCGATACTTTGCGGTATGCGGATCGACCGTCATCCCGCAGACGGGATCTTTGGTCAGATCCTCCGTTTCCGTGCCATTGGCGCCTTTCGTCAGGTATTTTTCCGGCGCCGCCTCGAACTTGGCCTTGCAGCCGGCTGAGCAGAAGTAGTGCGTGACCCCCTCGTGCTCGACCTGATGCTTGGCCGTAGCCGGATCGACGCTCATCCCGCAGACCGGGTCCTTGGCCATTCCCGCAGCAGGAGATGGCGATGGGCACCATGCTCATGGCCATGACCCGCATGTCCCGATGTGCAGCAGGTTTCCTCGTTCTTGTTTGCGGTCTGGTGATCTTGGTGCCCGTGCCCGCTCATGCCGCTGCTCCGAACTTGTGATGAACCCCCCAGGGGTATCCATAATGATTGACGCTTATACCCCTATGGGGTATCTGTCAATCCATGCAGAAAGAGACGAAAGCATCCTGTCTGAGGCGGTTGGGCCGGATCGAGGGGCAAGTGCGCGGTCTCGCGCGGATGGTCGAGCAGGACCGCTATTGCATCGATATCGTGACGCAGATTTCAGCCGTCAGGGCTGCACTGCGGCGGGTCGAGGAGGAAATTCTCCGGGACCACGTCGCTCATTGCGTTGAGCACGCCATCGCGAGCGGGGATGCCCATGAGCAGCGCCAAAAGGTGGCGGAGCTCATGAGCGTGCTGTCACGGAGCAACCGCTAGCCGCGGCGAGGTTCGCCGCGTCCGAAGCGTCAATCAGTGCCGGGTGAGCGAGAGCACGTCGTTGCAGGCTTGCTCGCATTCGCGGCATGCTTCCGCGCATAGCCGGCAATGCTCGTGCATGGATGCGTGGCGCTCGCATTCCTCGGCACAGAGGCGACAGGCAAGCGCGCACGACTGGAGTTGGCTGGCCCAGATCTCCGGTGCCGCCATGCTCGGCCGCGACAGAATGCTGAAGGTGGCGTTGCAGATGTCGGCGCAGTCGAGGTTCAGGCGAATGCAGCGGAGCAGATCCTGCATGTCGCCTTCGCTCATGCACGCATCGGCACAGCTGATGCACGATTGCGCGCAATCCTGAATGGCATGGATGCTTGCGACGTAGTCCTCCAGCGGCTGCGACTGCGGACTGGGATGGGTTTTGAAGATTTGGATCGTGTGCGCCATCGGTGTTCTCCGAGTGCTGTGGCGATGTTGCGCTGACAACGCGCACGGAGGGCGGTCGATCCAACAGAACTGAGCGCTGATCGTGGGGCTCAAACCTTGGTCGCTGCAGCCGGCAGGCGCTGATGCATGCGGCCGATATCGGCCCAGGGATCGTTGTTCAGCTGCTTCAGGCGCTGCGGCACCGTCTCAATGGTGAACGCTGCCGGATCGAGTTCCGGTGTCAGCTCCTCCCAATTGAGGGGGACCGCGACAGGCGCACCCTGCTTGGCGCGTGTGGAGTAGGGCGCGATCGCCGTCGCCGTGGCGTCGTTGCGCAGATAGTCGATGAAGATCCTTCCCTTCCGCTCGGCCTTCGGCATTCGAATGAGGTATTGGCCGGGTGCCTTCTCGGCCATTGCCTTTGCCGTGTTCCGTGCGAACGCTTTGACCGTCGGCCAGTCGTAGCTGCGGACAATCGGAACGACGACATGCAACCCTTTGCCGCCGGTGAATTTGACGAAGGCCGTGAGGTTGAGTTCCGAGAGGACGCGGCGCAACTCGTGAGCTGCCTCTATGACGTCGGCAAACCCTACGCCCTCGCCGGGATCGAGGTCGAAGATCATTCGGTCCGGCCGGTCAGGGCGGTCAATACGTACCCCCCAGGGGTGGATCTCGAGAACGCCCATCTGCACGAGCGCAATGAGCCCTTTCACGTTTCGAATGAAGAGGTAGGCGCCCGAGTCCTCGAAGCCCTCGATCGTTACCTCGCTGATCTCCGGTGGAACGCCTGAGCCGGCGTGCCGCTGGTAGAAGCAATCCTTCCGCCGGCCTTCCGGGCAGCGAACCAGTGTGATCGGCCGGTTGACGACATGGGGCAGCATGTGCTCGGCGACCGTGCAGTAATAGTCGGCAAGGGCGCGCTTGCTGATGCCCTGATCGGGAAAGAGCACCTTGTCCGGACTGGTCAGGCGAACGCCTTTCAGGGTGATCTCTTCGCCCACGTCGTTTGCCACGTCAGTGCTCCAGGAGCTCTTCGACGAGATGCGGGCTGAGCTCCCGCTCGAGCTGGTCGAAGGTGCATTGCTCGGGCGCCTTGTCGGGGCGCCAGCGCAGCAACCGGGTGCCGTGGCGGAAGCGGTTGCCTGTCAGGTGGTCATAGCGCAACTTCCACCACCAGCTCAGGGCGGAGCGGCTCCCATTCGCCGGTTCGCTCGGTGCTCCAACGGCTTGGGCCGCCGGGAGCATCGCCGGTGAACCCCGGCGGTGACACAAGGGCTTCAAGGCGGCGTGTCAGCTCCGGGCGTTCGGCATTGCTGATGGAGGAGGTATAGCCGACGTGGTGCAGACGGCCTTCGATCGTCGTAGAGGCCGAGCAGCAGCGAGCCCACGTACCGGGAGCCTTGCTCGTAGCGAAAACCGCCGACGACGCAATCAGCGGTCCGGATCTGCTTCACCTTGAGCATAGCCCGCTCGCCTGGACGGTAGGGCGCATCGGCTCGCTTCGCGACCACGCCATCGAGGGCGCCGCCGCTTTTCTCAAGCCAAGCCTCAGCCTCGGCGCGATCGTGCGTGTAGGGCGATAGCCAAAGCCTCGGCTCATTGGAGGCTTTGGCGTAGAACGATTCCAGAGCGCGGCGCCGTTCGGTGAGCGGAGCTTCGAGCAAGCTGCGGCCGCGCGCATCGAGCAGGCAATCGAAAACGATGTACGTTGCGGGAGTTTCGACTGCGAGCTTGTTGATCCGGCTCGCTGCCGGATGCAGGCGGAGTTGCAGCGCATCGAAGGACAGCGTGTCGTCCTGCGCGATCGCGAGCTCACCGTCGAGCGCGAAGGTGCGTTCCGGAAGCGCCTCCAGCATGTTTCTTACCTCCGGAAAGAAGCGCGTGAGCCCGCGGCCCGACCTCGACCTCAGCTCGACTTGCGGCACCGGCGCGGAAAGCGAGACAACGAAACCCGTCCCATTTCGGCTCGTACTGCCAGCCATCGCCGGCCGGAAGACGATCTACGAGTTTGGCCTCCATCGGCAGCAGATTTGGCGGCAGCGGTAGGGCTGCGATGCTTCCCGTCTTTTGAGCCTGGGTCTTCTTATCCGGTGGCCGCAAAGGGCACCTCCCGTGTCAATCGCCAGTTTGCCACCTGGCACAACGCGCGGATGCTCTGGTCGCGTTCCCGTCCGCAAGCGACGGGAATTGACAATCGCGTGCGACTGCCGGACACCGGAGCCGCTATGGCCAATCCCGTCCTAGTCGAGGTGCTGCGCGGGGAGCGCGTGGAAAGCCGGCACCGCGGAGCGGTAGCCGTCGAGGGGCCGGATGGGCGATTGGCGTTCGCGCTTGGCGATGTCTATCGGCCGATTTTCCCGCGCTCCGCGATCAAGGCAATCCAATGTCTCCCGCTAATCGAAACAGGAGCAGCCGAACGTTTCGGTTTCGGGGCGGCAGAAATCGCGCTTGTTTGCGCTTCCCATAGCGGGACGGAGCGGCACGTCGCCGTGGCCGCAGGCATGCTTGCGAAGGCCGGGCTGGACGTCAGCGTCGCTTGCGCTGTGGGGCTCATGAGCCGCTGTCACTCGACGCGGCACGCCAACTCATTCTTAGCGGTCAGCAACCTACGCCGCTGCACAACAATTGCTCCGGCAAGCACGCGGGCATGCTCGCAACGGCGGTGCATATGGGCGAGCCGTTAGACGATTACTGGCGGCCGGAGCACCCCGTGCAAGCTCGCATCGCCGCAGCGCTGGAGGACCTGACGGGTGCTCCAATCAGCCAGTGACCGGGTTGGCATTGACGGGTGCTCGGCTCCAAACTGGGCCATACCCGCTCGCCAATCTGGCGCGCGCTTTCGCCCGCCTGGCCACGGGCGAAGGCTTGTCGGAGTGAGCGGGCGCCAGGCGGCTCAGCGCGTGCTTGCGGCCTGTTGGGCCGAGCCGGAGCTGGTCGCCGGTCAAGGGCGGCTGGATACGGTGCTCATGGCCCGGCTTCCCGGGCAGGTATTCCTCAAGACCGGGGCCGAAGGGGTCTACTGCGGAGCGGTGCCGGCGCGAAAGCTGGGCTTCGCTGTGAAGATCGACGACGGCGCGAAGCGCGCATCCGAAATGGTCGTCAAGGCGCTGATTGCGCACCTCGTGCCCGAGGCTCGCGACCTGTGCACTGAGGAGGTGCTGCCCAACTGGCGTGGCCTTCCCGCTGCGAACATTCGCTGTGCTCCGCAATGGCTCAACGCATTGGCAGAAGCGGGATTTTGACCTCACGCCGAGAATGGTCGGCCGAGCGTCGCTGCGATAATTTCCAGGCTGCCACTGACCGCCTGCTCCCAACCGAGCCGGGTCGGGGCGGAGCTGCTTTTGCTCTTGCGGCCGAGGGCCGTCGGCACATGGACGAACCCGCATTTTATCGGCCGTCCAACTCGCCGTGCCCCCTCGAGAGATCGATAGAGGACTGCATTGCACAGATAGCCGCCCGCATCGCGAGAGAGGCTTACCGGCAGCGATTGCTTTCGCAAACGCTCCACGATGCGACGTGCAGGAAAGCTTGCGGCAAGAACATCGGGGCCATCAGGAGATAGCTTCTCGGACGGCGGCAGCAGCCCGGCGGCATCGCAGATCGGCCGAGCCCGGTTTTCGCCCCGAGACTCGATTGTGAATCCAGAGGCCGAACTCGAGACGCCGAAGTGCAGAGCCACGGCCGGCTTCAGCTCCGTGATGAGATCCACCACAGTCTCGGGTGCAGCGCGCCACTCCGTCGGCAGAATGGCGGTTTCAACGTGAAAGCCGGGCCAGCGCTTGCGGGCTTCGCGTGCCACCTGCGGCACAAGCGCTGCAGTTGCGTTCTCGGGCACACCGGGAAACGGGCCAAAGCCGGTGAGAAGGATTATCGGGCGCCGATTGGACATTCTTTCGAAATAAATACTTATCGGCCTTGCCGGAAGTGCGCTTCGCTTTCGAGAATACCAAACCTCTCAGGTCAGTTAGTCCTTTATAAGCAAACGGACCACCTCTTCGACGGCCCGCGGCACGGTGATCGTCCCCTGGCGCACCTGCGCCTCAAGCTCGGCAATCCGGCTTTCCGCGTCTTTCCGTGCTTTAAGCTCGCTCAGCAAGCGTTCATGGAGCATATCGCGCATCCACCGGACCGCTTGCGATTGGCGCCGATCGAAAAGCTCGCCGGTTGCCGTCATCCGCGACCGGTGCTCGGCAATCTTCTCCCACACCTCGTCGAGGCCGCGATTCTCGACCGCCGAGGCGACGAGCACGGGCGGCCTCCAAGTTTCTGACCGTGGCATCAAGAGGTTGAGCGCGCCCCGATAATCGGCCGCCGTGCGCCTCGCGCGCTCGACATTGTCGCCGTCCGCCTTGTTGACGACGATCATGTCAGCGATCTCGATCACCCCCTTCTTGATGCCCTGCAATTCATCCCCGCCGCCGGGGAGCATCAGCACGAGGAAGAAATCGACCATGTCGGCGACCGCCGTCTCGGATTGCCCGACGCCGACCGTCTCGACGATCACGACATCGAATCCCGCGGCCTCCACCAACAGCATCGTTTCGCGAGTCCGCCGCGTGACACCTCCGAGCGTTCCGGCGCTGGGCGAAGGTCGAATGAAAGCATTCGGGCTTGCAGCAAGCCGCGCCATACGGGTCTTGTCGCCGAGAATGGAGCCCCCGGTCCGGCTCGAAGTCGGGTCGACTGCCAGCACGGCCACCTTGTGGCCCTTGGCGATCAGGTTCATCCCAAGCTGGTCGATCGTGGTCGACTTACCGACCCCTGGAACGCCGGTGATGCCGATGCGCCAGGCATTCCCGGTCGAGGGTAGCAGCTCCTGCAGCAGGTCCTGCGCGAGCTCTTGATCGTCGGAACGGGTGCTCTCGATCAGCGTGATCGCGCGGGCCAGCATGGCTCGGTCGCCGCGCCGGACGCCGTCGGCAAGTTCAGCGATGCTGAAGGGCAAACGTTTCGGTCTTTGGTTCATTCGCAGCCCTCGACTGTGCGGGGAACTTGGCCGCGAAGCGACGGCAAGGCAAGCCCCGTGGGGTCGACCTGCCGATCGCCTACTTCCTCAAGCTGAGGATGAGCGGCTTTCGAACAATCGAGAGCAGTTGCAGCTGCCCAGGCCCGCTTCTACAGTGCACCGCCAATGCTGCCCGTGGAGGGGGACGAGCCATGGAATTGACGCCGCTCGCAACGATTGCGCTCATCGCCTGCGCGGTGGTCCTCATTTACGCCTTCGTCTGGTGGCTCACCCGGACGATCTCGCGACGGGTACGGGCCGTCGTGCGCTCGGCAGTGGTGCTCATAACAGGCGTTGCGTTGGGCATTGGCCTGCTCCTCAACTTTCAGATGATCTCGCGGGATTTTGCAATCCCGCCGCAAGGCGAGGAACAACAGGTTGGCGCCGAGCCCGCCGACCGGGACCAACAGACCGCGACGAAACCGGACGCTTCGGATGAAGAGCGGACGGCCCGGCATGGGTCGGAGCAACCAACATGGAGATCTGGTCGCCGTTCACTGCCTGAAGCAATGCCGGAGACTGGAGCCGATCCTTCGGCTGGCGACGCTCCGGCAATGCGAAATGGCATGGAGCCGATGGCGACCCCGCCACCGGCTGATTCTGAATGGGATGTCGTGCCTGTCTTCTACGGCACCGATCGCGGCAGGATCGAGAATGCGGAGCGGGTAGATTATGGCTCGGATCGCGGCAGGCGCCTGCAGCTCGGTCATGCCCTAGTGACGGTTCCCAAAATCCATCAAGTCCCTCAGATCGAACGCCCGTGGGTCTATCGCATACCGTTCACGCAGATCGTCATCTGGGAGGAGGCGGAGGATCCCAGGAAGCATTTCACCTTGAAGGAAATCCGCGAGGTGGGAGAGCTGGAATTCCTGGAGCTCGTTCGCAAACGGCTGGCCAAATCGATGGCCTACAAGAACCACGCACTGGTTTTCGTGCATGGTTTCAATACCAGCTTTCAATTCGCGATCTTTCGCACGGCCCAGATCGCCTACGATCTGAAGTTCGACGGGGCGCCGTTTCTTTATAGCTGGCCCTCCAAAGGCCAGCTTGGAATGCAGGACTACAGCTACGATCGGGAGAGTGCGCAAGCCGCAGAGCCCTATTTCAGGGATTTTCTGAAACTGGTCGTCAATGAGACGGGGGCCACGTCGGTCAGCATCATAGCCCACAGCATGGGCAATCAGCTCTTGCTACCGGTGCTCCGTGATCTCCGCCGCGAGGCGCCGGATTCAGTTCGCATCTCGCAGGTGATCCTCGCAGCACCCGATGTGGACCGCGATAGCTTCGAGTTCCTGGCCCGAGAAATTCAGGGAATTAGCAACGGAGTTACACTCTTTGCCGCCGCGAACGACCGGGCCCTCGCGGTGTCGCGACAGTTCTGGGGTGGCGTGCCGCGGGCCGGCGACGTGCCGCCGGAAGGTCCGATCCTGGTGCCCGGTGTCGATACGATCGATGTAACCAACATCAATAGCGAGATGTTCTCGCTCAATCACTCGGGTTACGCCGAAAAAACCGAGCTGCTGAATGACATCCAGCTGCTCATTCAGACGGGAGAGCGGCCGCCGGAGAAACGCATCCCGATTCTTGGAACGGATAAGCACCTCGCGTGGCGATTTCTGGCGTTACCCGGCAATTCGATAAGTCTTTGCTAGAACGAAATAGCTCAAGCTCTGTTTTGTGCCGGTAGGAGTTGCCAGGTGCCGATTGCCTCGCGTTCGATGGTTGCGGGGTTGGTCGGGATTTGGATGTACTCACCGTTAGACCAGCTCTTCTCGAAAGTTCGGTAATAGCGGGAAAACGGATTGCCCGATTGGCCGGTCGGCTGCATGAACAGCGAGTTATCGAGATCGGAAAGATCGTATATGGCCCGCAGGCTCGCCGCATGCCGGTTGGCAAAGGGCCTATCCGTTCCGAATTCCACGATACCGCGATTTAACGTGTAAGGTCCGCCAGGGGAGGCAACACCGACGTTGAAATAGCGCCCGATAATGGGGAGCGCAGAAAACGCTCGATGCTCGCCGAGTGCGGTATGGGCCTCGCCCCAGGACCACTTGGCGCGATCGGTGCCAAAGATTTTTTCGAGGTCCTCGAGTGCCCGCCGCAGTGCAGATGCGAGGACGTCTGAACAGCTTTCTCGTTCCGGCGTCCTGCCGTCGTCGCACCAGTCTCGGCTTGTCGCGTCACCCTTGAGCAAGCGAATTATCGCCTTCGCTTGCGGGTGGAAGAAGCTCCCGAAGGCCGGCCCAAGGTCATCGGCATAGATGCCTCTGACGGACTCGCGGAGCCATGCGACGAAGATGAGCGGCTCCGCTGCATCGGCGCGCATCGAGGCATCCCACCGGCTCAAGAAATCGAGCACTTCCTTGTCTTCTGGAGCCGTGGCCGCTGGTCTGGCAGCGGCGATCATCAGCGGAGCGAGCTCTGCAAAAGCGGGGGAATGGACGTCGAGCTGGGCCGCTTGCATCGAGCCAATATCATGTCCATCCCGGTCGACAATGAGCTCTCGCACGCGGTGATGGCGGTAGTCTGCATCCCAGTCGAAGGTGATGAGATGCGGATAGCTGTCGGGCACGATGCGCGCATTCGCCGTGCCGATCGCACCCTCGGGCGGATCGACCACATGCGGCATGTCTCTTGGCGGCACAAAACCTTGCCAATCGTAGATCGGATCCCAGCCCGGCACAGGCGCACGGCCAGCCACCAGGTTGTCGGGATGGCGAACCGGCAGACGGCCGGGCGCGATCATGGCGATTTTTCCCTGGATGTCGGCAATCACCATGCTTTGTATCGGGACGACGTAGGGCTGGGCACGCTCGATGTAGTCGTCGACCGTGCGGACGTTCTCGTCGATCAGCCCGGCGAGGATGGTCGTGTCATCGTCCGACAACGCCGTCCATTGCAGGGCTGCGACATGGCCCGGCCCGAGGAGTTGGCCGAGATTGCGAAAATTGGCGGGAAGAACGGGCCCGTGTCGGGTCCGGCGACGTTCAACCAAACGTGTCTCGCTGCCAGCAACGCGGATCTCCATGACGTCGACTTGGAATCGTTGCCAGCCCGTCGGCGTCAGATATTCTTCAGGATCGTCCGGGTTCAGCTTTTCGATGAACAAGTCCTGGACGTCGGCTTCCGAATTCGTGAAGCCCCAGGCGAACGTATCGCTCCGCCCAAGAACAATGACCGGGGTGCCGGGCAAGCTCGCCCCGACAAGATTGATCCGGCCGCGATCGGCGGTCTCAATTGCAAGGTGGGCCAAATACCAGATGGAAGGTGCCGAGAGCCGCAGGTGCGGATCGTTGGCGAGAAGGGGCTTACCTGTCGTTGTCCGCGTTCCCGCAACCACCCAACTGTTCGACGCACCGGGATCGAGGATGTCATCGAGCGCTGCAGTGGTTGTCGTGGATTGCGCCGTGCGCAGCGATCTCAGCGGATAAAGCGAGGCGATGCTCGGCATCGGCGGTGGCTGTTCGCCGCCGTTGAGCGGCATGACGTCGTCGATCTCGGCTGGTGATAGACCTTGAGCGGCGAGCGTCAGCCGCCGAATTTCAGCGTTGAGGTTCGCGCTGAGGTTCAGCGCCATGATCTTGATGATCGTGAGGCTGTCCGCGGGCTGCCAAGGCTCGGGCTGATGACGGAACAACAGAAATTCCGGCGGCAGACGTACCTCGAACAGGCGCTGTCGGCCGCTCCAGGAAAGCATTCACGCCCTCTGCATAGGCGGAAAGCAGCGCCTGCGCCTCAGCCGGTAATCGCGCATAGCTGCGTTCAGCGTGGCCAGCGAGGTCGAGCGTGCGCAGGAAGATGTCCAGCTCGAGCGTACGCTCACCAAAAATTTCGGAGAGCCGGCCTTGTCCCGCACGGCGCATCATTTCCATCTGCCACAGCCGGTCCTGGGCATGGGCGAACCCGAGGCCCCGGTAAAGATCAGCCGTGCTTGCGCCCGTGATGTGCGGCACCGCATTGCCGTCCCGCACGATGGTCACGGGCTTTGCAAGCCCCGATACCTCGAGGGTGCCGCTCAGTGGAGGCACGGTGCCGCGGATGATGATGGCCAGCACCCCAACCGCGGCCGCGATGATCAGACCAGCGCCGAGGAGCGCGCGTTTTGCCCAGACCCTTCTCCGCTTCATGCGGCTTTCCGGAGTAGTTGAACCTGCGATGGTTCTGCGCCCGATGAACAGGGCGCTGCGGTGACGAGATCAGAACGCAGGCGCGCCGGAAAAGGTCCCAGCACGGAGATCGATGGATCACCGGCCTCCGCCGATATCGATGATGGTGTTGGTGACGTAAGAGGCTTGTGGCGAAAGCAGAAAGAGGACGACTTCGGCAACTTCCTCCGGCTTGCCTGTTCGCCCCAGCGGCACCGTGGGACCGAGTTTCGCCAGGCGTTCCTTGTCTCCCATGTCGTCGTGGATGGTCGTCTCGATGAGGCCGGGTCGCACCGCCGTCACGCGAATGCCCTGCGGTGCAAGCTCGAGAGCGAGCCCGGTCGTGAATGTATCGATGGCACCTTTTGAAGCGGCGTAGCTGAGAGAGCCGTTGGCGCCGCCCAGCCGGGCTGCCGCCGATGACATGTTGACGATAGCACCACCCTTGCCACCGAGCTTGGTGGACATGCGTTTGGCCGCTTCGCGCGCGCACAGGAACTGGCTCGTGATGTTGACGCGCCACATCTCATCGAGCTCCGACGCCACCACCTCGGTGATCGGCTTCATCAGATGAACAATGCCGGCGTTGTTGAAGAGGGCGGTGACGGGGCCAAGCTCCCGATCGACGGTTTCGAACAGCCGCACGACGTCGTCCTCACGGCTCACGTCTGCTTGAACGGCGATGGCACGCCCGCCGGCTTTCTCGATCTCGTTGACGACAGCCTCGGCGTGCGCCGGGTTACGATTGTAGTTGACCGCGACCTTATATCCACGCGCGCCGCCGAGCTTTGCTGTGGCAGCACCGATGCCGCGGCTGCCGCCCGTGACAATGAGAACACCCGTCATGCGATCATCCCTGTTTATGCCGGCCCAACTATTCGGGCAGGGGAGGATAGCCCCTCAGGACTTCCAAGGGAAAGGAGCGCGCGAGCGGCAAAGTCCGTCGGCGCCTGCCATATGTTTGACAAACATGCTAAGTCCAAGGCTTCGCGCAACGCAACAAGCTGAGGTTCGGGTATGGTGAAAGGTGTCGATCGCCGGACGGTGATCGTCAACTCCGGTCGTGCGCTCCTGGCAGCGCTCGCAGTTGGAGGATTCGCTTTGCCGGCACGTGCAACGGCTGGCCTGAAGTTTGGTGAGAAGTTTCCCTTCTCCTACGATTGGCTGAAGCAAAAGGCGCGTGCGCTCGCAAAAGAGCCATATGTTCCTCCGCCTCGGCCGGCGCCGGAGATCGTGCAGCAGATCGATTACGCCGAGCACGGCAAGTTGCGATTCAAGCCCGACTACGCCTGTTTGCCGATGGTCCTGGTCAGTTCCCGGTGACCTTCTTTCACCTCGGCCAGTACTTCCCGAAGACGGTCACCATGCATGCCGTGTTCGGCGGGGAGGCGCGGGAGATCCTTTATCTGCCTGAGTACTTCGAGATGCCGGACTCCTCGCCGGCGCGGAAGCTACCCGAGACAGCTGGCTTTGCCGGCTTCCGCTTCCAGGAGAGCCGAAACGGGCATCCTGGACGGGATGGCAAGCCCCTTGACTGGCGCAAGAATGACTGGGTCGCGTTCCTGGGCGCCTCATACTTCCGCGCCATCGGCTCTGACTACCAGTATGGCATTTCGGCCCGCGGCATCGCGATCGATCCGGCCGTCGCTGGAGTTGCTGAGGAGTTCCCGGACTTCACGAACTTCTACATCGAGGCTCCGGCAGATGGATCCAACGAGGTCACCGTCTACGCCTTGCTCGAGGGGCCAAGCGTCACGGGCGCTTTTCGCTTCCTGATGCGCCGCGATCAGGCTGTGACAATGGACATCGAGAAGGAGATCCATCTGCGCCGCGACGTTCAGCGGCTGTGCATTGCGCCGCTGACCTCGATGTACTGGTACTCCGAGAAGAAGAAGCCCGAGGGGATCGACTGGCGCCCCGAGGTGCATGACTTCGGACGGGCTGGCCATGTGGACCGGCTCCGGCGAGCGCATTTGGCGGCCGCTCAACAATCCACCGCGCACCATCACGTCGGCATTTGCTGATGAAAACCCTCGGGGCTTCGGCCTCATGCAGCGCGATCGCAACTTCGACCATTACCTGGATGGCGTGGCCTACGAGCGCCGGCCTAGCCTCTGGGTGGAGCCGATAGGGGATTGGGGCAAGGGGTCGGTGCAGCTCATCGAGATTCCGACCGACGACGAGATCCACGACAATATCGTTGCCGCTTGGGTTCCGGCTGAACCAGCCGTTGCGGGGCAGTCTCACGCCTATCGCTACAGGCTCTACTGGCAGGCAGAGGAGCCCGAACCCGGTCCCCTCGCTCGGGCTGTCGCGTTGCGGATCGGTAGGGGCGGTGAGCCTGGCAAGCCGCGTCCGGCTGGGGTCCGGAAGTTTGTCGTCGAGTTTCTAGGTGGGCCGCTCGAGCGGCTGCCAACAGGCACGCTCCCGGAAGCAGTTGTCACGGCATCGCGGGGAGAGGTGTCCCAGGTCTTCACAGAGGCCCTGCCCAACGATGTTCCTGGTCACTGGCGCGCCCAGTTCGACCTCGCTGTCGACGGGTCAGAACCTGTCGAGATCAGGGTCTATTTGCGTCTGGCTGGCGAAGCACTGAGCGAGACCGTGCTCTATCAGCATCATCCGTTCTGACCAGCGCTCCCCTCACGGCTCGGGATAGCGGGTATCGAAGGTATCATTGCCGCAGTTGGGGCACTGGGGGATGATCTGGCCTCTTTCGACGTGCACACGCGCGTGGCAGTTCCGGCATTGGAAATCGCCCGTTTCGAGGGCGGTCTCACCCTTGTGAGCAAGCATGGTGCCGACTCCTCACTTATGAGGATACTGCATCAGCAACCCCTGGTCCCGTGTGGGGTTCCGATCGCGTCCGACACCTCGGGCCCACGGGGGCACTAGAGGCTGTTCTGGCGGAGAAGAGGTGTGAGCTCCGGCTCAATTCCGGTTTCGGACGACGGCGATCGCAGCCGGCGAGTATGCCTGCGGGTTGAGCGAAACCCAAACCCTCGGGTCCAGGAACGACTGGCGCATGATGTACTCGTACGGCTTCATGTACCAGAGCATCACCTCGTCGACCTTGTTGTCGAGAATGAAGTCGCCCTGGGCGGTGCGTGCAGTGAGCACCGCGTGGCCCTCGCCCAGCTCATCGCGCACAACGGTCATGAGCAGGGCGCTGGGCGGCCATCCGCGCTCGATGAGGATCTTACGCTTCAACAGCGCATAGTCCTCGCAGTCCCCCCGATCGGTGGGCAAGGTCCACTTCTCATTGACGCCGTACAACTCGTAATCAGTCGCAGGTCGAATTTTCCGGTTGACGTACCTGTTGACCTCGTCGAGCTCGCTCAAGCGCTCCGGTGTGGCGTGGAAGCGGCGATCGCTCCGAGGCCCTGGGGCGCACTCGTTCGGCATTTTGCTGCAGAACTGAATGAAACCGAAGGGCGGAACTGCTTGCCCGAAAACGCGCATGTAAAGAGCGGATTGCTCTGCGGCTCTCATTCTCGAGTTGTCGGCGGCTGCGCTGCCAGCATGAAGCAACCCGGAAATAACAATGAGCATGAGAGCCTTGACTCGCATGGCACGCAACCCCACCCAGAACTCGGTACACGCTCCGAGGAACCCTCTGAAAAGCCCCGGACCGTCCGCTGTACTTTTCCCGCCAAGCTGCCGCTCCATTGCGACGAAATCGTGTTGCTCCGCCTCTAGACGGTCGCCCATCCCCAGCTGCGGGGACAAAGCCGGATCAGAGGAAGGAGCACCGCTAGTCATCGCGTTCTGGATGTTCGGGGAATCGAGACCGCGTTTCTCAGTGTGATGACGGATGACCTTGGCACGAGGCTTGCCGACTACCGCCGGCCGCGTTTCCTTCCCAAAGTTCATTGTGATCGAAGCGCCTGATACGGGTGCGGCTTGTGCAGCCCGGCCACCGGAATTCTCGAGGGCACATACGACGGTCGGCGTCGAAACCATGGGCAGCTCGCAATCGCGCTACTGTTCGGCCCTGCAGAGCACTGCAGCCGGGAGATCGTGGCCGGTGGCCTGAAGTCTTTTGCGTGTGGGATCGACTATGGCAGCGAGCTGTTAAGGAAGGGTAATCCGCTTTGCCAAAATTGGCTGTAATGGCCGGCGTGCGCGAGCGAGGGAGAGAGTGTTTTCAATCCTTGAGAAAGCTGGCTCGGCTCGATCGCCCGCCCTCATAGACGCGGAAGCTGCGTTGTTTGATTTGGACGAGCCGCGCACTGCGGACTTCAGCCAGGGGCCACTTCGACGTGAGCTGTCGTATGCATGATACGTCGTCGGGCCTGAACAGCTCGTGCCGCACTAGGCGGCACTGATTGAGGTGTCCCATTTCGTGCCATCCCGGTTCCACTTCGGCGCTCATCGACCCGATGAACCGGTCGATCGCCTCGCTGGCGTTCACGAGGGGCAAGATGAGCATCTCAATCAGGACCGGATTTTTCCTTGGTGCCAATGCCTCCAACTCGAACAACCCAGCCACTCCCTCCTGCGAGATTGTGGCGAGCTTCCGCTTCAAGATGAAGCGGTCCTCGGCGGACCAAAAGTCGAGGAGATTGCGACCGCGGAGCTCGAGGCCGAACTGCTCGCACAACTTCGTCCCGGCAATGCGGAACCGGTACATCTCGAAATTCATCCGTTCCAAGACGAAAACTCGCGGAAGGATACCGGCGATGTGGGCCGGCTCGATTTCGAGCCGCTGGGGCGCGGCGCGCGAGCCCCTGAGCCCGTTCCAGTAATGAAAGAGGGTCAGGCTCGTGTCATTCTTCATCCGGCTCACCTGAACGGGGGACGCTTCACCCCATTGTCCTCTTGCTCGACCGTGAAATCTTCCCCTCATCTTCTCCCCATTCTTCAAGCACCAGATGTCGAAGCAGCTTTCGGCCCCTGGTGTCCTCGGGATTGGAAAGGTGAGCAGAATCTGTGCCAGCAGTTTTTGTCTGCGGCTCTTGTGTCCTGAGGAGTTGTCCGGATGGTGAAGGCTCTTTACATGAAGGCTTCTTGAAGAAGGACCGGTTGGTGCGCCAAGAGCCTTTCGTTAACGCCCCGTACGTCGTTCTGGGCTTGCTTGCTGCATTCGCCCTGGTCCATGTCGCGCGCGCGTTTTTGTCCGATCTGGACGATGCCTACCTCGTCCTGGCCCTCGGGTTCATTCCGGCGCGTTATGGTGGCAGTCCGTTCGAGCTACCTGGCGGCGACTTGAGCGGCATCACCTCGTTCTTCACTCACATGTTTGTGCACGGCGACCTGTTTCACCTCCTGGTGAACAGTGCCTGGCTGCTCGCTTTTGGTACGCCGCTGGCACGGCGCATCGGAACACTGCGTTTTCTGGCGTTCAGCACGTTGTGTGGGGTCGCAGGCGCGCTCACGTTCCTCGCGCTCAATCCAGGATTGCTGGCGCCGATGGTTGGAGCCTCGGGTGCGGTTTCCGGCATGCTGGGTGGGCTGCTGCGGTTCTTGTTCAATGCCATGGACCGCGGCGGTGCAGGGCTGATTCCGGAGGGAGCCCGCGAGGTGCCAAGGATGGACCTGGGCGAGATGCTGCGCGACCGGCGCGTCCTGTTCACGGTCGCCCTTTGGGTAGTGTTGAATTTCATCTTTTCGATCGGATTCGGCGGGCTTGCCGAGCAGGGGGTGGCTTGGGAAGCGCATCTTGGTGGCTTCTTTGCCGGCCTGATCACCTTCGGTGCGTTCGATCGCGCGGCCCCGAACTCCAGACGAAGCCGGTCCTCCGCTGCAGTAGCGAAGTGGCCGGGTTGCCCTGTCTGATTTTATGAAGCACGATCTGACTACCAGGGGTTGATCTCTCTGGTCACGAGGGCGATGAAATCGCGGTTGGAACGGCCCGGGCCTTCGACACGTTTCCGGCCACACCGGCCAAAGGCCCTCGGCGTGTCAGTAAGGGCGTACCGGCTGCTTTGGACGAGAGGTCGCGTCCATGAATGTAGCTGCCATTCTTAAGGGAAAGGGGCGTGCCGTCGCTACGGCGAGGCCGGAGACGACTCTGCAGGCCGTTACGGAGAAGTTGACGGCCAAGCGCATCGGTGCGCTTGTGATCGTGGGCTCGAGCGGCCAGGTTGCCGGCATCATCTCGGAACGGGACATCATCCGCGCCATCGCCGAGAATGGCGCAGAGTGCTTGCAGAGGCCTGTTTCGGAGTTCATGACCCGGGAGGTCGTGATCTGCAGCGAGGCCGATACGCTCGAGGAGCTCATGGCCATCATGACTGCGGGACGCTTCCGCCACATTCCCGTTGTGGAGGATGGCGCCCTGGTTGGCATCGTCTCCATTGGCGACGTGGTCAAGCACCACATCGCCGAGGTCGAGATGGAGGCGAGCGCACTGCGAACCTACCTCCTGGCCGGGTAGCCAATCCCTTTAGGCCGGCCAAAACGGATGCGGCCGGCCTCAGCCGAAAAGGCGAGCTTCCCAGACTTGGCGCGGCGGCTGATTCGCATCGCGATCACTCTCTATCCATTGGCTTCCTGACAGCCCATCCACAGATCCCGCCTTCGTTTGCGCGTCCGAGAGGCCCAATTTGCGCCCTCCCGCAGCGTTGCAGCTGCGCAATTCGTGACAAATCAGCAACGATTTCAAACGAAATATGAATACAACTCAAGCGCGAGTTTGCTCGCTGCGCGCAACTGCACTAAAGCAATAATGCGAACAACCTAAGAGGGTGTTCGTCGGCGGTCGCAACCATTATCGGCCGCTGAGTACGAGTGTCGTGCGGCGGAGCCTCATCGAGGATCCACCAAGGCGGAACCGGGACCGCGGAGCGCCCGGAACCGCGCTGCAGAGAGCAGGCCCGGCGGGCTGGTTAAGCCGCACTCTGAGTTCCAGGCGTTCAGTTCGGTTCGCGTCTCCCGAGTACCGCGTCCAGTCGGAGTGGCGTGCGCACACGCGCGTGCGTGCACCTCGGACCGGGCGCGCGAGCTGTCGCCGGGCAGCGCGTGCTGCTTTCTGCGAAACGGAACAACGAGTGGAGATGGAAATGATTGGGGGACTGAAGAAGACGACCAGTCGCTTCGCCATCGCCGCCGCGGCCAGCGTCATCGCGACCAGCGCCATGGCGGCCGATCTCGGCGGTAACTGCTGTGCCGACCTAGAGGAGCGCATTGCCGAACTCGAGGCTACAACCGCCCGCAAGGGCAACCGGCGCGTGTCTCTGACCGTCTATGGTCAGGTGAACGAGGGCATTCTCTGGTGGGATGACGGAGAAGAGACCAACGCCTACGTTGTGACGAACGAGAACTCGCGCTCCCGGTTCGGTTTCCGCGGAGATGCTCGGATCAATCCTGAGTGGAGCGCAGGTTTCCTACTTGAGGTCGGCGTGCGCATTGCCAACAGCGGCACGTAAACCAGTTCGTCGATGACAACGTGCCCAGTAACCTGGCCCTCGATCTTCGTCACAGCGCTTGGTACATCGAATCAAACCGCCTCGGCCGCGTGTGGGTCGGCCATACGAACATGGCGACCGAGGGCATCACGGAGATCAATCTGTCCAACGCAGCCGTCGTTGGCGCGGTGGATGTTAACAACTTCGCTGGTGGCTTCTTTGTGCGGTTGAACAATGGCAGGCTCTTGGCCGCTGGGTCGGGCAATTCGCCCGTATTGACGGGCCTGCGGTGGCGGGACCTTACGTCTCAGTTCTTTGGGCAAGCAAATCCGGGCGACGGCACGCGAGCCAACTTGGTTCGCTATGTCTCGCCGACGTTCTCCGGGCTTCACTTTCTCGGCCTCATGGGGTGAAGACGACTTCTGGGACGTGGCCCTGCGCTACGCGAACGAGTTCAACGGTGTCCGCGTTGCGGGTGGTATTGGCTATCAGAAATGGACGGACGGCAACTCTCTCACTGTTTTACCGGACTCGGATGGTCTGTTCGTCCGGACCACGACACCGAGCCAGGGCGAGCCCGGCTGCGCCGATCTCGATTGGACGCTGAGTCCGATTGCTTTCGCCGAAGGAAGTGACGTGGATTGCCATGCACTGGGCCTGTCAGGCAGTGTGATGCACGTTCCGACCGGGCTCTACCTCTTTGGCGCCTACGGCTTCGTCGAGGACGAGAACAGGCGGTTGCTGTTCGCTCTGCAGAGTGATGGGGAAATATTGAACGCCGATGATCGCGACGAGTTTTGGTACGTTCAAGCGGGTATCGAGAAGAACTTCACCGGACTGGGTAGCACCACCATCTATGGTGAATACTACAAAGGAGAAGCCGGTGCTGGTCTGAATAATGGCAATGTTAGGGATCTTGGGATCTTTTTCCCAACCGCTGGCTTTGATGACATCTTCATAACTAGCTCGACGCTTGAAGTTTGGGGCTTCGGCCTAGTCCAGCAGATCGACGCGGCTGCGATGGATCTTTACATCGGATTCCGAAATTACTCGGGGGACGCGAACTTACTGGGGCTAGCACTGCGACGATGGAGATGTTGTCGATAGGGCTAGGCGTAAGGCGGATTTCGAGGACTTCCAGGCGGTCTTCACCGGTGCCATCATTCGGTTCTGATCGTCAGACATACAAGATGAGTTGAGGAAAGCCGCCCATCGGGCGGCTTTCTATCTTGATGACTTGCTCGCATATCGCTTGCTCTTCGTTGGGCTGAGCCCGCCGAGGTCCTTGGTCTGGGAGTCACCGGCACGGTGAACCGTCAGGCATCGCACTCTCGGCACGGCCATTAAGTCAGTCGGCTCGCCCGGTCAGCCGAGGCGCGCAAAGCGGATCGGCATTACACCCTATGCGACTATTGTTCTCAAACCACACCTCGCCGCCAAACGTACATAATCCCTTAACTTTATTACATTCACTCTTGCGCTCTTGCGTACATCGGCTCAAGTTGCCGGGCAGAACGCGTGGATGATTTGGACCGGCGGAGTCCCGAATGAACTGGGTTCGTATATGGGTCGCGGGTGCCCTGTTGGCGGGAGCCAGCAGCGCAGCCATGGCGTTCGACGTGCAAGAGGGTGGGCAGATCCCAGCGGGCGGGGAGGCGAAGGCCGCGCCGACAGAGGTGCCGCTGGGGGCTGATCTATCGATGTCCGAAACCACCACTCCTCCTTCTGCTGGAACCGAGGTGCGGATTCCAGGACTTGGTAAGCTGGGCGTGCTGCCGAAGATGGACTTCGGCTTGGAGCTGCTTTATGGGGCGGCCGATCCCAAGCAGGCTGATACGACGCCTGAAGCTCCGGCGGACGGTGTGGTTGTGCGCGGCACAGTCAAGCATCGCTTCTAGAACCTGCATCGGTGGCGAGGCTCCACTGGGGCCATCTTAGAGTTCTCGTCCGGGGCGCTGTTCCAAGCGGTATCGCTTGCGTGCGCATCGGGCGCTTGTGCGCGCACTGATCCGCTGAGTTAGTCGGCATCCTCGTTTTTCCACACGGGCAGGAAGTCAGGCCTGAGCAGACAGGCTCCGTCCTGCTGAGCTTCGCTCAGCTGGCGCTATCCCTCGTAGCTGATAGACTGCGACCACGCTGCAGTTGGGCAGCTATGGCTCAAACGAGCCACGTCGCCGATTCGGAGCAGGGGTGCGTGATG
This sequence comes from uncultured Pseudomonadota bacterium, assembly GCA_963786775.1. Classification (GTDB taxonomy): domain Bacteria; phylum Pseudomonadota; class Alphaproteobacteria; order Rhizobiales; family Hyphomicrobiaceae; genus ZC4RG25. The sequence continues at coordinate 98,438 of CAWBAM010000023.1, forward strand.
GGACTGAACGGAACGTTGCCTAGAAGCGGGGAGTCGATCGCGTTCGGCAGAGTTCAGACGATCATTCTCGCGTTCGCCATGGTCCTCGCTCTCGTCGCTCCGGTTCGCGCCTCGGCGGAGGATGTCGTTCACGAGCATCTTGGGCTCAAGCTGAATGGACGTCTGGAGATCGCACCCGGCAAATCGCTGGAGAAGGACGGCGTTGCGCTCATCCTCCACGGCACCCTCGCGCACCATGGAATGGAGATTATCCGCGAGTTGCAAGCCAATCTGAAGCAGCGCGGAATCAACACACTAGCTGTCACCTTGAGCCTCGGGCTCGATCGGCGAACCGGCATGTTCGATTGTGGGGTGGAGCACGATCACCGCCACAGTGATGCCGTCGAGGAGCTGGGCAGCTGGCTCGAATGGCTCGAGGCCAGGAAAGCGGCCTGGGTAGATATTATCGGCCATTCCCGCGGTGGCGCCCAAGTGGCGCTGTTCGCGGCAGAGCAGGGGGACAAAGTATCGGGTCGCATTGTCCTCGTTGCGCCCCTGCTGGAGAACGTGTCGGCCGAGGAACAAGCCTCGAGGTACGAGGCCCAGTTCGGTAAGCCGCTTGAGCCCATCCTCGCGGAGGCGCGTGCACGGGCCGAAGGTGACGAGGCCAAATCGCTGATGGATGTGCCTGGTTTTCTGACGTGTCCGAGCGCGCGGGTAAGCCCGACAGCCTTTCTCGACTACTATGCCGGGTCACGCCGCTCCGTTCCGGAGCTGTTGAACGACATCAAGGCACCAACGCTCGTCGTCGCGGCAGGTGGGGACGAGATTATCCCAGGCATCGTGGACGCGCTGAGCGCTGCGGGACTGCCTGAGCACGTGACAGTGAGCGAGGTCGACGGCGCGGATCACTTCTTCCGCGATCTATTCGGCGAGGATTTGGCCGATGAGATCGCAACGTTCCTGCGCCGGGAGTGAGCCGGCCCCTCAATCAGCGATCGTCGGGGTCTGCCTGTGACCCGAAAACTCCAATGTCAGATGGCCTCACCGGCGCACGCCTTTCCCTTGGAGTCCGTCCCCGCCCCAACCGCTGGAGCTGCTCCATGCGCTGCCCCACGCGGCGGCAGCTGGCGGACCACTGCTGGCGGTTCATGCCGGTGCCCAAATCCCAGATTTGCTCGCACTCACGCTGCGTGAAGTCGGCACCTGTTCGCCGGGTCGCCCGTCGTTGGGAGGCTGATGGACTGCCCTCGGGCTCCAGGCCCAAAGCTCTCATCCGTTCGCGTCGCTCATCTGCCGGACTGCCAGGCCGGAGCGGCAGAAGGCGAGAGGCAGGAAAGCGGTCCGTCAATTCGCCGGGCAGCATTCTGCCGCTGCGACGGCGGAGGCGCTCGGCTCCCTCCGGATCGCCAAGCAGGCGCGCGCGATCTCTCATTCGGCCGCGATCCAGCCGGTCCATAACGGTGGGTCGACCGCCGGCTTCACCGGAAAGCCCCGGATTTGCAGGTAAGCCGCGGAGAACCGAAGGTCCTCTCGCCTCGGGGCTAATGCCGGTGGCTCGATTGGGGCTTATGCCAGAGGCCGGCCCCGTGGAAGGTGCGCCGCCTGGCTGGCTCGTTTGGCCATGAGCCGCTCCGGCGCCTAGGGCCAGAGTGAGACACGCTGCGGCGATCGTGGTGCTGCGCATTGCTCTCCTCGTCCGTGTGACGTCCGGCAAGCAACGCTTCGCCCGCGTGGATGTTCCTTGTTGAGACAACTCGGAATGGAAGCAGCAATGACCGAGCCGCCTGGATTCGATGCGGATGTATGGTGCCCATGCAACAACGAGCTGGGGGAAGGGCCGCTCGCTCATCCAGACCGGCATAGCCTCATCTGGTTCGACATTCTTCAGCGACAGATCTTCGAGCGTGACTTCAATGGCGGCGAGCCGCGGGTTCATACGCTCGATGTCATGCCCTCGTCGGCCGGCTTGGTCGATGATCGCCGAATTCTTGTGGCCACCGAGGTCGACTTGCGCCTGTTCGATCTCGACACGGGAGCCGCCCAACCGCTCCAACCCTTTCTCGACCGGTACGCTCACCTGCGCTCAAACGATGGCCGCGTGCACCCTTCGGGTGCCTTTTGGATCGGCAGCATGGGCAAGAACGCTGAGCCTCGAGCGGGCGCAGTCTGGTGGTTCCGCGCTGGCGATCTGAGGTTGTTATTTGATGGCATTACGATCCCTAATAGCATCAGCTTCGCGCCGGGAGGTGGAGCTGCCTACTTCGCGGATACATCTGAGGGCGTCATCTGGCGCGTGGCTGTGGACAAGGATACCGGGCCTTCCCGAGGGCGAGCCCGTTGAGTTCGTTTGCTTCGCCCGGGGGATGGAGCCCCGGATGGGGCAGTCGTTGATGCCGACGGCCACCTTTGGGTTGCGGCCTGGGGCGCATCTGCGGTGCACGTCTTCAGGCCAGACGGCCAACGCCTCAGCAGCTACAGGCTTCCTGTGAGTCAGCCGACGTGTCCGGCGTTCTTTGGCTCTCGGCTGGACGAGCTGGCCGTGACAACAGCGAGGGAGAAGCTGATTGCCGAGGCTCTTGCGGCAGAGCCCCAGGCCGGATCTGTGCTAAAGCTTCGCTGCGCCGTTCCCGGCGTGCGTGAGCCCAACGTGCGAATCGCTTGAAAGCCCCGAGGGGGTCCGTCGGCTCAGGCGGACCATGAACTTAGCTCGTTGACCGCTCTGGATCCGGCAACCCTTCGAGCACGTAAGGGGTAACTCATAGAAAAAAGGCCGCTGAAACAGCGGCCTCTATCAATTGAGCTTGTGCTTCAGCTCGCTCATGCTCTGGTCCACGAGGCGAGCGTTCACCTCCGGCGTCACCTTGCGCTTGATGATGCGCTCAGCGGCAGCAATGGCGCTGTCAACAGCAGCCGCGCGCACCTCATTGAGCGCTTGAGCCTCGGCCCGGGCGATCTTCTCCTCGGCAAGCTTGGTCCGACGCTCCAGGCTCTCTTGTAGACTTTTGCGGGTCTCCGCGGCCAGTGCTTCAGCCTCGCGCTTCGCCTGCTCGATAATGGCGTTCGCTTCCTCTTCGGCCTCACGGCGCTTGCGCTGATAGTCGGAGAGGAGCTGCTGCGCCTCCTCGCGGAGGCGACGTGCCTCGTCGAGCTCTTGGCGGATCGCGTCAGCGCGGCTGTCGAGCGCCTTAGCGATCATGCTCGGAACGTTGTAGTAAACGAGCAAGCCGATGAAGCCGAAGAAGGCGGCTGCAACCCAGAACTCGGCCGTTGCGAAGATGGACATGGTGGTCACTCCCCAGGCACTGGCTCAAGGGCGCGGCGAGCCTCCTCGGCGCTAACTTCGGCACCGACAAGTTTCTCGACGATCATTCCCGCCGTATCCGTGGCGATCTGGTTGACCTGGCTCAGCGCGGCGGCTTTCATCTCCGCAATGCGCTTTTCGGCGTCGGCCAGCTTTGCCTGGATCTGAGCTTCGACCCGTGCACGCTCCTCCTCGACTTCGGCGGCCAACTTCTCCCGCATCTCACGAGCGATCGAGCTGGCGCGGCCACGTGCGGCGGCAAGTTCCTGCTCGTAAGCCGCTAACGCCTTCTCCGTCTCGCCTTTCAGGCGCTCCGCTTCGTCCAGATCCCGCTGAATGCGATTCTGACGCTCCTCGATCACCTCGGCGATGCGAGGCAACGACCAGCGCGACAGAATGAAGTAGAGCGCACCGAAGGTGATCGCGAGCCAGATGAGCTGCGGCGCAAAATCCGGCGTGTGGAGCTGAGGGAGTCCACCGCTCTGCTCCGTCGCCTCTGCTGCTGCCGTGGCGAGCACGACAAGGCTAGCTAACATGGCAGTCTCCGCGCGGATCGTCGATCACGAGCAACCTCGAGATCGACCTCCAGGTCAACCGAACAGGATGATGAGCGCGATAAGCAGGCCGAACAGGCCGGTCGCCTCGGCGAGAGCAAAGCCGATCAGCAGGTTCGTGAACTGTCCCGGAGCTGCGGATGGGTTGCGCAGCGCGCCTGACAGGTAGTTGCCGAAGATGTTGCCGATGCCGATGCCGGCACCGATGAGGGCGAAGCAGGCCAAGCCCGCACCGATGAATTTGGCAGCCGTCGGATCCATTTACAGTCTCCCTTCAGAGGTCACAGAGTTGAAGATGAACTCACCCCGGGAATGGGGCATGGATTCAGTGGTGCATGTTCACTGCGTCGTTGAGGTAGATGCAGGTGAGCACCGCGAAAATGAACGCCTGCAGGAACGCGACCACGAACTCGAGTCCCGTAAAGGCGATCGTGAACAGCAGCGGTGCAAAGCCGAAAATCCCGAGGCTGACGACGAAGCCGGCAAAAACCTTCAGCATCGTGTGGCCGGCCATCATGTTGGCGAAGAGACGCACCGAGAGGCTGACTGGGCGAATGAGGTAAGAGATCAGCTCGATCGGTACGATGAGCGGCATAAGCCACATCGGTACGCCTTCGGGCACGAAAAGCTTCAAATAGCCGACCCCATGCCGGGCAAAGCCGATAGCGGTCACCACGACGAAGACGAGGGCCGCCAGAGCGAAGGTCACGATGATGTGGCTGGTCACCGTAAACGAGTACGGAAGCATCCCGAGCAGGTTCATCACCAGGATGAACGTGAATAGGGTGAAGACGAAGGGGAAGTATTTCATTCCCGCTTGGCCGACGTTCTCGCGCACCATATTGGCGACGAACTCGTAGCAGAGCTCGGCCACGGACTGCATCCGTGTCGGCACGAGCGAACGGCCGTTCATGGCGAGCGCGAAGAACCCCGTAATCAGCCCGACGCCCAGAACCATGAACAGGGACGAGTTCGTGAACGAGGCATCGATGCCGAAGATCTCGATCTCCGCCAGCCGATTGATTTCGAACTGATGCATGGGGCCGTGGGCCCCATCTGCAGCGCCAGTCGCCACCTTCTCGCCCCCTACCTAATCCTCGTCCTCGTCGTTCGATCCCACAGAGGGCGCCGCCCGTTGCAACGGCTCCGCACCCGCCTGCATGCGCCGGGCGCTCCGCACCACATTCATCAAGCCGGCGGCGAAGCCGAGCACCAAAAACAGCACCAATAGCCAGGGCGTTGAGCCGAAATACCGGTCGAGCGCCCAGCCGACCAGACCGCCGAACAGAACCCCGACCACAAGCTCAATGGCGATCTTGAAGGCCTGCCCTAAAGCAGCCCCTCTTGCAGCACTGTCGAGCTGAGGCGCCCGTCTAGCTTTGACCTGCTCGAGGCGGCTACCGATCCCGGCCGCGCGCGCTTTCAGCGCCTCACGATCCTCCCGGCTGATCTCTCCGCGTCCCGAGCCGTGGTCCTGGCCGCTATCAGACATGGCGACACTCGCCCGAACTCTTGAGGTTGGGCCGATGCACGGCGGGATAATCGACGGCGCGCACCTTAGTGGGGGCCCCTAGGGGTGTCAAGGAAACGACATAACCGAGCACCGGTCGCCAGGTATGGCGAAACCGCGCAGGCAAAACGGGAGGCGGCGTGACCGCTGCCAGCAAGCATCAGACCGGTAGGAGCGGTAGCGCGGGAGAAGCTGACCTAGGCAACAAACAACCGTCACAATTTGCGGGGCCACATTGCTGAGAAAGTTCAGACAAGAGAGCGCTTAAGAATGACATTGCTTCGGACTGTTATCTGGTTTGCAGCACTTCCTTTATCCCTGGCCGCCGGTGGCGCTGCCGGTGTTTCAGTGACCGAAGGTCAAGCCGCGTCGACCGCGACCCCCTGGCAATTGGCTCAAGCACCGCGGGTGCGTGAAGCCGAGGACGAGGGGGAGGAGCGTAGAAGGCGCGGTGGCCGCGAAGAGAGCCAGCGAGGGGAGAAGCGGGGTGACCGCCCGGAGCGCAGCCAATCGCGAAAGGATGACGGCCCGCAGCGGAGCGGAAGGCAACAGGAGCCGCGACCGGCCGCTAAGCCATCTGCGGACAAGGATAGAGAGCGCACGGATAAGGCTCGGTCTCCTGCAAGGCAGGCGACGCCCGCCGAGGAGAAGGCGCCACGTATCGAGGCGCGGCCACCGATCCGACCTGAGCTTCTCAAAAGGGAGACTCTTGAAAAGGCACGCGAGGCGGTAAAGGCGAAGGAGAAAGAAGCGGCCGACCAGAAGAAGAGCGATCCGCGCCCTGGTCGCCGCGAGGCGAGTGGTGATCGTCGGGATGACGGCAGAGATGGGCGAGATCGCAGCTCGCGCGATGAGCGCAAGGACGCTAGGCCCGCCCAGCAGCGCGATTCGCAGCCGGAGCCGCGAGGCTGACCGTCGCGATAGCGACAAGAGTGGACGGGATCGCCGCGAGGAACGCAAGGAGACTAGGCCTGCCCAGCAGCGCGATCCGCAGCCGAATCGCCGCGAGGCTGACCGTCGCGACGACGGCAGAGACGGGCGAGATCGCGGCGCACGCGACGACCGCAGGGTCGGTCAGCCCCGCCGCATCGAGGATATCCAGCGGCTGCGCCGTCAGCGCGTGGAGGGTGGCCGCACGATCATCGAGGAGCCAGACAAACGCGTGATCGTGCGCGAAAAAGGCCGCACGATTATTCGCCACGACGAGGAGGAGCGTTTCCGTCGCCGCTTCCGTGATGCGCGGACCGAGCGGCTTCGTGATGGCGGCAGAAGGACCATCTTCATCGGACCTGGCGGCGTTGAAATCATCACGGAGTACGACCCACACGACCGGCTGCTGCGCCGCTATCGGCGGCATCGTGACGGTCGCATCGTCGTACTCATAGACAACCGGCGCCATCACCGGCCGAGCCTGGGCGGCCTCATCATCGGCGCGCTGCTCGATCTGCCGCCGCCGGTCGTGCGCATCCCGCGCGAAAAATACATCGTCGAGTACGAGGATGCTTCCTTCGAGGACATTTACGAGGCGCTCTCCGCGCCACCCCTCGAGGAGCTCGAGCGCGACTATTCGCTCGACGAGATCCGCTACAACTACGCGCTCCGGGCACGGATGAGGCGGATTGATCTCAATACCATTAACTTCGACTTGGGCTCCTGGGAGGTCACTCCGGACCAGTACCCGAAGCTCGAGCGTATTGCGCGGGCCATCAACCGGCTGCTCGAACGCAATCCGGACGAGATCATCCTGGTCGAAGGGCATACCGATGCCGTGGGGCCGGAGGACCTCAACCTCACTCTCTCCGACCGCAGAGCCGAGGAGGTGGCTGCCATCCTGTCGGAGGAGTTTGGCGTGCCGCCTGAGAACCTTGTCACCCAGGGCTATGGGGAGCAGTTCCTGAAGATCGACACGCAAGAGCCGGAGCGGGCGAACCGTCGTGTTGCGGTGTTGCGCATCACGCCGTTGCTGTCGCGGGCCGGCCCGTAAGGTTCGCCATCACGGTTAGCGAGGAAAGCAGCCTCCGGCCTGTGCCGGAGGCTGACTTCATTCCGGCTGGCGAATTGCGCGATGCTGTCGGCGACGCATGCCGCTTCTCGAGACATGAGAGCAAGGTCATGGCAGAACGCGTGCTGAAACGAGAGCAGGGCAACGCGGCGAATGACGACGTGCCGCTGACGCGTGCCCGCAAGATCGGGCGCAGCTCCGCCAACGCACGGCAGACCTTCGACCGCAAGATCATCGCTCTCGTTTACGACTTCGACGGCACGCTCTCACCGCGTCCGATGCAGGAGTACACCTTCCTGCCGAAGATCGGAGAGGATCCGAAGTCGTTCTGGGAGGAATTGAACCGGCTCGCCAGGGAGCAGGCCGCCGACCCGCTCATCACGTACATGCATCTCATGTACAAGAAGGCAAAGGCCAAGGGCGTCCGTATCGATCGTGAGGATCTCGTGGCGCTAGGCCGTGGGGTTGACCTTTTTCCTGGCGTCACGGAATGGTTCGAGGCCATCAGCACCTATGTGAAGCTTCGAGCAGAAACGTCGGGCGTAACGCTCCGTCACTACCTCATCTCTTCAGGTCTGACGGAAATTATCGAAGGAACGCCCATTTACCGGCACTTCCACAACGTCTTTGCCTCGGAATATTGGTTCGATCCCTACGATCTGCCGTTTCCGAAGCGCGTCATCACCGATACGGGCAAGACGCAGTACCTCTTTCGCATCAACAAAGGGATCGAGGACCTGCGGGACAACATCAACCAGCACATGCCCGAGGAAAATCGGCCGATCCCATTCTCGAACATGATCTATTTCGGCGACGGCGACACTGACGTGCCGTCCATGGCTGTGATGCGCAAGAACGGCGGCCATGCGATCGCGGTTTATCCGCCCGGCAAGCCGAAGGCAAAATGCGTCGAGCTCTTCAAGGCCGGCCGGATCGACTTTTATGCCGCTGCAGACTATCGCCGCGGTTCCGACCTCTTCCGGCGCACCTGCCTGCTCATCGATCGCATCCTCGCTGATATCCGCGTGCAGGAGGAAATCTGGCGCGTGCAGCGCGAGGTCGCGAGGGGCAATAGTCGCTGACTGAAAAAAGGCATTCCGCGACCCATTCTCCTGGGTCGTCGATCCATTCCCTTGCCGAGTGGCCCGATGAGGCGGGATCCCGAGAGAATGCTCCTATAAATTGTATTCTTAAGAAAATGCAACCGATGTATGCTGATAACTGCAGGCTGGTACATGCCTGCAGTTGTAATGCGTAACCGAAGGAGTGAAACCCGTGACCAGCGCGATCTCCATTCATCCGTCGGTGGACGGCGGCATTCGGAAAGTGCAGGTTGAAAACTTCTCGGGTGGGACCCTCACGTGCAATTGCGCGAGCAACCCTGTGCAGGTTCAGATCGAGGGGCAATGCGCACACAATCACATTTGCGGTTGCACGAAGTGCTGGAAGCCGGAAGGGGCATTGTTCTCGATGGTTGCGGTCGTACCGCGTGAGAATCTCACCGTCACGGCCAATGGCGACAAGCTGGAGATTGTCGATCCGTCAGCCGTGATTTAGCGGTACGCCTGTCGCGAGTGTGGCGTGCACATGTATGGGCGCATCGAGAACCGCAATCACCCGTTCTACGGGTTCGACTTCATTCACCCTGAGCTTTCGCAGGAGGAAGGCTGGGCCCCGCCGGAGTTCGCGGCGTTCGTCTCGTCGGTGATCGAGTCCGGGACGGATCCGGCACGCATGCCAGCCATCCGTGCGCGTCTGAGGGAGCTTGGGCTTGAACCCTATGACTGCCTCTCGCCGGCCCTGATGGATGCCATCGCAACGCACAATGCAAAGGCATCGGGCGCGTTGCCGAGCTGATCCCTGGGAGCGTTGCGGGCAAGAGCTGCCTGGCAGATCACCGCTGACACATTCACACACCGCCTTGCCTTCAAGTGTGTTCTTGCGCCATACGGTAGGCGGCGGTGGCGCAAGCCTTTTGCGCCTTTGCGCCACGAGGTGCCCGACCCCATCTTTCGATGCGCAGAGGCCGGGCAGAACGAGCCGGATGGGTGGCCGAGTGGTTGAAGGCGCCGGTCTTGAAAACCGGAAGGCCCGCAAGGGTCTCGGGGGTTCGAATCCCTCCCCATCCGCCATAGCGTCTTGCAAGCGGGTGCATATACTGCCCGCATTATCTTGTGGCGGCATCGGAATAGCCGCTTCTGCGCACGTGCTGGCCGGTCGGCGGAACCCAGGAATGCTGGCGATGAACTCAAATGATAACCCGCTGGTTGGCCGACGATGCCGCAAGTTGGTGGCAGCCAAATCGGCCTTCCAAATACGCCAGGTCTAGGTCTGCAATTATTCGCTCTTAATTTGTATGAAGCGGGAAGTCGTCTGCAGGCTCTTCAAGCTCGGGTCATAAATCTGCTCGGCACGTCTCAGGCGTGCATAGCTGGCCTTCCCACCATGCCGTAGTGTAGCTGTGCACAGAAGATTGAGTACGCTGATGGCGGCTGTGTAGGAATCAAAGGCTGACACCCCGCGCACTTCGCACGTAATTGTCCAAGTCGCTATGCGCCGGATGTGTGCGGCAGATCGATCGGCGACAAGGAGGCATCGGGCACCGAGGCGTTTCGCCAACTCCATCACCTTGGTCGCCGCCGCCACCCGACGCCGTAATCCGATTAGCACGACCAGATGCCTCTGGTCCAAGGTCGACCAAATCCTCGCCCATTGTCTGCCCGCTCGTCGGGAGAAGCCGAACGTCGGTTCGCAAAAAGAATAAGCTGCCTATAAAAAATAAAACGCGAGGATATGACTGTTTCGAAAGCCTATCACCACCACTTGGCGGGCCGACGCTATTGCTTCCACGATATCTGCTAGATCTTTCGGATCGATGCTTTCCAGAGTGCGGGAAAGGTTTTCGTAGTCGCGCCGAAGTTGCTCTGCCACGATGCTTCCGCGGTTGTTTGAGGCAGGCACCTCCTCCGCTATGTAGATTGGCGAGCCCCAGCTACTCGCATTTCGGATCTCTTCTCTCAATTCGTTAAAGCTCTCGTACCCGAGCCGGCGAAAGAGGCGGGTAGCGGCCGCCTTGGACGTTCCGGCCATCTCTGCGAGCTCTGTGGCCGAGAAATTCGCTATGTCACCCGGAAACCGGAGGAGCAGGTCGCCAAGTCGCCGCTCAGCCGGCGGTAAACTCTCGTAATGCCCCTCGATCCGCTTCTCCAAACTCAGTTTCCGCATAAGGTGTTGTTCCCTAGGTTGGCCTCATCTAAATGAACTGAAACTGTAGTTTCATATCTTGACAGGATAAAACTACAGTTTCAATATGCACCAGGAAAACAATCGGGAGACCGAGGGGTCAGGGAGGAAAGTATGGCGTATTGCATTCCAGCTGGCAGCTGGCAGCAGCCATAACGGGATAGGGGGCACTGCATGCGCGCTGTCGCTGCTTGCAGCCACTGGCTGAACTGGATCATTGAGCAAATCTGCGCCCTGCTTGTCGCGGCGATGGTCGTCGTCGTGTGGGTGGGCACTCTCTCACGATACGGTATTTCCTTCGACACCTCATGGGCGGAGGAGCTCGCCCGGTACATCATGATCTGGGCTGCCTTGCTTGCGATCCCCTGTGGCGCGTACTACCGGGAGCATATTGGCCTTGAGCTGCTGCTACAGCAGCTCCCTGGGCGCGTTCAGCGCGTCTTGCGCGTGGCACTCGATCTCTGCGGGCTGTCGTTCTTCCTCTTTCTCTTCATCTTCAGCCTCGGCATGGTTGCGGACGGAGCCCACCAGTACGCCACAATATTCGGCATGACGATGGCGCTGCCGTTTGCCTCCGTTCCAACGGCGTCCGGACTGACGGTTCTGCAGATCGTGGCGACAATGCTTCGTGATCCGCAATCCAATCAACTGACGGTTTAATCATGACAATCGTCGCGATCGCGTTTTTCGGCCTCATGGCACTGGGGTTGCCGATCGGCTACGTCCTCGGAATCGCCGGCGTCTTCGGGTTGATGCAGATCGGGGGCACGAATTTTCTGGCCATGGCGCCCCGGCGCTTTTTCGAAGGTCTAAACCTCTTCACCTTCATGGCTATGCCTTTTTTTATCCTCGCCGGTGAAATCATGAACCGGTCGGGAATTACAGAGCGTCTCATCAATTTCGCCGATGCTCTTGTCGGATATCTTCGGGGCGGCTTGGCCCACAGCAATATGCTCGCATCCGTTCTGTTTGCCGGAATGACAGGTGCGGCTGTCTCCGATGCTGCTGCATTCGGAAATACGCTCGTCCCGGCAATGGTGAAGAAGGGTTACACGCGCCAGTTTGCCTGTGCCGTAACAGCCGCTGGCTCGATCATCGGCCCCACGATTCCGCCCTCGAACCTGGCGGTCATTTACGGATCGCTTATGGGCGTTTCCATCGCTGGCCTTTTCGCTGCCGGTATTCTCCCTGGATTGTTGATTGCGCTTGTCTGCATGGCGTTGATCGCGGCGCTCGGCCGCCGCCTCAAGCTACCGAAAGGGGAAGGAGGACCCAGCCTTACACTCATCCTGAAGAGCTTCCGCTCGAGTCTGCTGGCCCTCCTTATGCCGGCTATCATTCTTGGCGGCATTCTCGGTGGTCTCGCCACTCCGACCGAAGCGGCCGCGATCGCAGTGCTTTACGCTCTGGTCGTGGGTGCCGGCATTTACCGTGCGATCGGATGGAAGGACATCATCGAGATGCTCATCCGCACGGCGCGGATCACTGGCGTCGTCTTTCTCATCATCGCCTCGGCCTCGATCCTCGGCTGGTGGATGACGTTCAATCAAATCCCCCAGGCGATTGCGAAGGCGTTCCTGTCAGTTTCACGCGACCCGCAGATCGTGATCGCGATGATCCTCATTCTTCTGCTGGTCGTCGGCATGTTTATGGACATCAACGCTGCACTCATCATTCTGGCGCCGGTGTTGGCTCCGCTGACCATGAGCATCGGCATGGATCCCGTGCATGCCGGCATCATGATCATACTTGCGCTCAACATCTCTCTGATGACGCCTCCTGTAGGCGCCTGCCTATTCGTCCTTTCATCGATCACCGGCGAAACCATCGAGCGCATTAGTGCCGCGCTGTGGCCATTCATCCTGGTCGAGGTGGGCATACTCGTTCTCATCGCGTACTGGAGCGATCTGACACTCTTCATACCGCGATTGCTTGGGCTCTAGTGGAGAAGGAGGAAACGCTTATGAAATGGACAAAAGCGGTGATGGCAGCCGTGCTGACCCTCAGGGGTTGCCCTGGGAGCGACCGGCCAAGCCGAGGCACAGAAGATTATCAAGCTTCACCACCTGAACAACGACGACCCGTTCGACAATGCGACCGGCGCCATGGCTCAGGTTTTTAAAAGCTTGGTGGAAGCCGGCACGAATGGCTCGGTTGAGGTTCAGACGTTTCCAAACGGGCAGCTTGGCCAGGATGCAGAGGTGCTGCAGCAGGTGCGGGCGGGCGTGATCCAATCCGGCATTCATTCCGTCGGTGGCTTTGCGTCGACTTATCCGATGATCGGCATTCTCGATATGCCGTTCGCTTTCCCGAACATCAGCGTGACCTACAAGGTGTTCGATGGACCTTTCGGCGAGAAGCTCGCAGCCGATATCGAGCAGCAAACCGGCATGAAAGTTCTTGGCTTCGGTAACTCCGGCGGATTTTTCGCCTTCACCAACTCTCGCCGGCTTATCCGCTCGCCGGAGGATCTGAAGGGGCTCAAGATTCGCACGATGGGTCTTGAGACCCACAAGCGGATGGTCAGCTCGCTCGGCGGCCAGCCGACGGCCATCGCCTGGGCCGAGGTTTACACGGCACTGCAGACCGGGGTTGCGGACGGACAGATGAACCCAGTGCCGATCATCTCGTTCGCCAAGTTCGATGAGGTCCAGAAGTATCTGACGCTATCGGGCCACCTGTTTGCGCCCTATGTCTGGGTCATCAACAAGGGCTTCTGGGACGACCTGACGCCTGCTGAGCAGGATGTCGTCCAGTATGCCGCTCGCTCCGCAATCGTCGCCGGTCGCGGCATCAGCCGCATCATCGAAGCTTCCGACCGAGGCCTGCCGGCGCTCGCCAAGAACATGGAAGTCTACACGCCTACTGCGGAGGAGAAGGCAGCTTTCCGCGAAGCGGCTCAGCCGGCTGTGCGCGAGTATATCGTGAAGACCTTCGGCGCAAAGGGCGAAGAGATGCTGAACGCCTTCCTCGATGCCATCGAGAAGGCAAGCGCGAACTGAGACCTGTGGGCACGCAGGCGACCCCGGGTGCCCACCAACTTCCCTGGAAAGATCTGATGCCTCTGATGAACCCTGCATATCCGCTGGGCCACGTGGCCAACCCGCGCGTGGCAGCACGGGACGCTGCCTACGGCGAGCGCCAACGAAAAGTCCTAAATCGGGATGCCCACGCGATCGCCGCACGGGAAATCACGTCCTGGCCCGGATATGAGCGGACACCACTGCACTCGCTTCCCGCGCTGGCTGCCAAGGCCGGTGTCGACCGCCTCTGGTACAAGGATGAGAGCGGACGTTTCGGTCTCGGCAGCTTCAAGGCACTCGGTGGCGCGTACGCCGTCTTGCGCCTGCTGATCAGCGAGCTGGCGCGCTCGGGTGTGGCGGAACGTGCGACGGCCGCCGATCTCGTGGCGCGGCGCTATGCCGATGCTGTTTCCGGCGTGACCGTCACTTGCGCGACCGATGGCAATCACGGCCGCTCCGTCGCGTGGGGCGCGCAGCAGTTCGGCTGCCGGTGTGTGATCTACGTCCATGCGACGGTGAGCGAGGGGCGCAAGAAGGCCATCGAGCGCTACGGCGCGCGCGTGGTGGTGGTGCAGGGAAACTATGACGATGCCGTTCGGCAGGCTGCCAGGGATGCAGCGGCCAACGGTTGGCACGTCGTGTCCGATACGTCCTACGAGGGCTATGTGGACGTACCCCGCGACGTGATGCAGGGCTACACCGTCATGGCGCAGGAGGCTCTGGACCAGCTTCCCGCCACTGAGCTGCCGACACACGTATTCGTACAGGGTGAAGTCGGAGGCGTTGCCGCGGCTGTTGCCGGTCACTTCTGGGAGACACTCGGCGAAAGAAGGCCCCGCATCATCGTCGTCGAGCCCGATCGTGCCGCGTGCATTTTTGAGAGCGTCAGGGCGGGCCGTCTTACGTCCGTCCACGGCGATCTCGACACCGTAATGGCCGGCCTGTCCTGTGGCGAGGTTTCGTTGCTTGCCTGGGAAATACTGGAGGAAGGCATTGCGGACGTGCTCGCCGTGCCGGACGAGGCCGCCATAGATTGCATGCGGCTCCTTGCCAATCCAGTTGGCGATGATCCAGCGATCGTCGCCGGCAAGTCGGCAGTTGCCGGCCTGGCAGGGCTGTTGCTCGCACGCGAGCGGCCGAGCGTGGCTGATGCGCTCGAGCTTGATCGGGATAGCCGCGTGCTCCTCTTCGGCACCGAGGGTGCGACCGATCCAGAGTTCTATGCCCGCCTCGTAGGCCGTTCGCACCTGGACGTGGAGGCTGTGGCGTGAGTGATCGCAATCTCAGCATCAACCTCGACCGCTTACTCTCGCGACTGCAGGCGCTGGGGCAGATCGGTGCGCTCGAAGGCGGCGGTGTGTGCCGCCTCGCGCTGAGCGATGAGGACAAGCAGGGGCGCGATCTCGTCATCCGCTGGATGCGCGAGCTCGGCCTTTCCGTCACGATCGACCGTATCGGCAACGTGGTCGGCGTGCGTCCAGGCCGCGAGCCGGGGCCGCCGGTGATGGCGGGTTCGCACATCGACACGGTGCGCACTGGCGGCCTTTACGACGGCAGCCTCGGTGTTCTCGCTAGCTCGAGGTGATTCAAACCCTCAACGAGGCAGAGATCACCACGACGCGGCCATTGGCCGTCGCGTTCTTCACCAACGAGGAGGGGTCGCGTTTTGCCCCGGACATGATGGGTAGCCTGGTGTTCCAGGGCGGCATGTCCGTCGAGGAGGCATACGGACGGTCGGCATAGACGGAACGACGGTCGAGGAGAACCTGAACCGCATCGGGTATGCGGCGAGGCGCCCTGCGGCGACCCCAAGGTCCATGCGTATGTCGAGCTTCACGTCGAGCAGGGGCCGGTGCTCGAGGAAGAGGGTGTTGTCATTGGCGCAGTGGAGGGCGTTCAGGGGATCTCCTGGACCGGGGTGCTGGTCGAGGGCGTCTCGAACCACGCTGGCACTACACCGATGCGCCTCCGTCACGACGCCGGCTATATTGCGGCGCCACGATTGCATTCGTGAGAGATCTGGCGCTACGTCTCGGTGGTGATCAAGTGGCCACCGTCGGGTCGATTGAGTTCACGCCTAATCTGGTCAATGGTGATTCCGGAGCAGGCGCGCTTCACGGTCGATTTGCGTAATACTGACGAGGAGCGGCTCCAGGCGGCGGAATCCGAGCTCGCCGCCTTCCTTGATAATCTGGCCAAGAGCGAGGGCGTGAAAATTTCACGCCGCTCTCTCGCCCGTTTCGAGCCGGTGGCATTCGACCGGTCAATGGTCGGACCGGGTCGAGCGCATCGCGCGGCAGCTCGGCTACTCCGTCCGCCGTATGCCAGCGGCGCAGGGCACGATGCGCAGATCCTCGCGCGCGTTGCCCAACGCGCCATGATCTTCGTGCCGAGCATGGCGGCATCAGCCACAACGTCACCGAGTTCACGCACCCCGAGCACATCGAAGCCGGGGCCAATGTTCTGTTGAGAACCCTGCTGGAGCTGGCAGACGCTGCCTAGATGCACCTCCGGCAACAAACGACAAGGAATGAGAAATGACGCGCATTGTTACGGTCGGGGCTGCTCAACTCGGCCCCATCGCCCGGAATGAGACACGTTCCCAGGCGGTGCGCCGCATGGTCGACCTAATGCGGCAAGCAAAAGCGAAAAGCTGCGATGTCGTGGTCTTTCCCGAGCTGGCGCTGACCACGTTCTTTCCGCGCTGGTTCATGAGCGATCAGGCGGAGGTCGATGCCTACTTCGAGCGCGAGATGCCTGGACCGGAAACGCGTCCGCTGTTCGAGGCGGCTGTCGACCTCGGCATAGGCTTTTATCTCGGCTATGCCGAGCTGGTGGAAGAAGGCGAGCGCACCAGGCGTTTCAACACATCAATCATCGTCGACAAGGCCGGAAAGATTGTCGGCAAGTACCGCAAAATTCACCTGCCTGGACACCACGAGCACGAGCCGTGGCGGGCAATCCGAGCGTCTCGAGAAGCGCTATTTCGAGCCGGGCGATCTGGGCTTCGGCGTTTGGCGCGCGTTCGGAGAAATAGTCGGCATGGCGCTGTGCAATGATCGGCGCTGGCCGGAGACCTACCGCGTCCTTGGTCTGAAAGGCGTCGAGCTAACGATGCTCGGCTACAATACCCCGCTGCATTATCCGCCGGTGCCCGAGCACGATCACCTGCAGGCGTTCCATAACCACATCGTCATGCAGGCTGGAGCTTATCAGAACGGAACGTGGATCGTCGCCGTCGCGAAGGCGGGTCGTGAGGAGGGCTGTGACCTGCTAGGTCAAAGTTGTATTATTGCCCCGACAGGGGAGATCGTCGCCATGTGCTCAACCGTAGGCGACGAGCTGATAGTGGCCGATTGCGACCTTGATCGTTGTAAGGAGATCAAGGACAACGTATTTCGGTTCGACTACTATCGGCAGCCGGAGCACTATAGACTGATCGTCGAAACGAAAGGCGTTGTTCCCTGTCCGTGAATTCAGGCCACCGGCTCGGATGACTTACAGACCGATCACATTCATGTGGCTTGAGCACGCTGAGCCAGGGAAGGTTGAGATCTACTCTCGCGCCGCTGAAGGTAGCATTGACCTTCAGCGGAAGGTTGGTCTCCGCTAAATCAGGTGGCGACCGAGCTAGCTCGGACGAACTGCCCGAGTGGCCCAACTCGACAAGAATCCCAATTTACAGCGGCACGCTCACGAGGGGCCCGCAGGCTACCCATGTCGCTCCTGACGACCTCCGAAATTCAATCGCTATGGCAAGAAGCGAAGGAGACCAGCGTCTGGTTTTCAAAGGCTGTTCGCCTACCCTCGCCCAAAAAATCGCAAACCTAGTTGGTCACGAACGCCACCTTTGTAAGAGCTACCAGATATAGGTTCGCGCTTGAAAGCGAGAAGCCGCATCCTTTCATTGAATATCGTTGCGAGACAATTGATGAATTGGCAGGGCGGATCATCAGGGCCTGTGAGCCGGGTACCGGTCGCCTTGAGTTAAAGTTGATACTGAATAGGCACTCTTCACTCGTCCAAGACTTCGGGCCCAAACAAGCTCGGTCCAGCAAGGATATGCTCTCTATCGCGACAGCGATTTGGCAGTGCATCATCAAAACTGCCTGATCGGGCGAACCTTTTACGCTGTCTAAACGTTTTTGTCGCAGCCGACCGGAAAATAGGGTGACGGCGGAGCTGCAACTCCGCCGTCGTGTCGGCACCCAGAAGGAGGACAACCAAATGAGTGCCAACAATTTGGACTGCCCATCCTGGTTGAAGTGGTGGCGAAAGCTATTTGAAATCGTGGTGCTTCTGCTCAACCACTTCTGCAGAAACTGACATCGAAACGCGGGGGGCGCCGCCGGGGTTCCCCCCGCTCCCGGCGCATTCTCTCACAAAATGGAATGCGAGTTTAAGAGCGCAAATCGTATCGGAACGAGCGTGTGAAAATTTGATTTAGTTCCAATCGAGTGGGACAAGAACGTAAGGGGACCGACGGTTCGCGGTCTACCGATGGACGGCCAGGTAGCTCAAGTTGGGGCCTATGGGTGCTCGAGCTTAAGTAAGCCCCCCTCCGCAACGTGACCTCGCTTAGCCTCTGCGCTGACAAACTGGTGTCACCAAAAGGAGGAGCTGCTACTTGGCCCTTGCAGCCCAACTTCGACCTGCAACACTCCCGGGAGCTCAAGCACATTTATCGACACAGGCTCACACGAAGAAACAGCCGGTGATTGTAGATCGTTGGTAGCTCTACCCCAGACAGCATGGGTCCCAGCCGGCTACAGGCGACGACGTGTCTGCCGATTGCTCATCAAGCGTCGGTTTTCAATAGGAGCCACAGGTGCTACACGCATGTCATCCGTATCGATCGGGCGGGGAGACATGCCAGACCAGCCAGCCCAGAAAGCGCCGGTGCTCGAGGTGCGCGACCTCGTCAAGAACTTCGGGGGGTTGCGCGCGATCGACCATTGCTCGCTCAGCGTCCGCGAAGGCACGATCACCGGCCTGATCGGGCCCAACGGCGCCGGCAAGACGACCCTCTTCAACCTGATCACCGGCTTTCTCCAGCCCTGACTCCGGCCGCGTGCTTGCCGATGGCCAGGATATCACCAGCTTGCCGCCACACGGCGTCTTCCGGCGCGGCATCTGCCGCACATTCCAGATCCCGCGCGAGCACGGCACGATGACCGTTCTCGAAAACCTCATGCTGGTCGCGCCAGATCAGGCGGGTGAACAGTTCTGGAACTGCTGGTTGCGCCCCGGCCTCGTGCGTCGCCAGGAGCGAGAAATCCGTGACCGGGCGATGGAGGTGCTGGAGTTCGTCGACTTGGCCGGCTGCGCCAACGAGTCTGCCGGGCGGCTTTCGGCCGGCAGAAGAAGCTTCTCGAGCTGGCGCGCACGCTGATGGCCGATCCGCGGCTGGTGCTCCTCGACGAGCCGGCGGCCGGCGTGAACCGCACCCTCGATGAAGAAGCTCGCCGAGAACATCGAGTATCTCAGGCGTGAGCGCGGCATCACCTTCCTCCTGATCGAGCACGACATGGACCTGGTGATGGAGCTCTGCAATCCGGTGATCGTGATGAGCGAGGGCCGCCGCCTGATGGAGGGCCGCCCTGAGGAGGTCCGCCGCGACCCGCGGGTGCTGGAAGCCTATCTGGGGGGCAGTATGGCGCTGCTTGAAGTCCGAGGGGTCAGTCGCCGGCTACGGCGACACGGAGAATCCTGCGCGACGTCTCGATCGAGGTGCGGAGAGCGGCGAGATCGTCTCGATCATCGGCCCGAACGGCGCGGGCAAGTCGACGCTGATGAAGACGATCTTCGGGCTGCTGCACCCGCGCGAGGGCGGCATCATCTTCGACGGGCAGGACATCTCCCGCCTGCAGCCCTATCAGATCGTCGAGCAGGAATGTGCTACGTGCCGCAGGTCGCCAACGTCTTCACCGAGCTGACCGTGGCGGAAAATCTCGAGATGGGCGCCTTCCTCGCGAAGACCGAAGGTCATCGCCGCCCGCAACGAGCGGATCTTCAGTATTTCCCGCGCCTCAAGGAGCGCCGCAATCAGCGTGCCGGCAAGATGTCGGGCGGCGAGCGGCAGATGGTCGCGATGGGAGCGCGCTGATGCTCGAGCCGAAGCTCGTCCTGATGGACGAGCCCTCGGCCGGGCTATCGCCGAAGATGGTCGGGCGTGATCTTCGAACAGATCCGGAAGATCAACGAGGCGGCCCGGCGATCCTGATCGTCGAGCAGAACGCCGAAGCTGTCGCTCGAGATGGCCCACGAGGCTACGTTCTGGCCGGCGGCGAGAACCGCTTCGAAGGCACCGGACAGGAACTACTTCTGAACGATCCCGGGGTCGGCAGGCTCTTATCTCGGCGGCTGAGGAGGATCGGCAGGGAAGAGGCAGCATGGCGGAGACGTTGCAGGAGAGCGCTCGCCGGAGCAGACGCCGGACCACGGCGAGGCGTCATGGCGGCGCTGCGGGGCCGGACCGGCCTCGGACTGGCGCTGTTGTTGACGTTGGTGATCTTCTGGCTGCTCGGGCAGCGGCAGGGGGCGTCGCTCTCGGAGATGCTGTCGCTGACGGTCTGGGGGGTGATGCTCGGCGGCATCATCGCGCTCGGTGCGATCGGCCTGACGCTGGTCTACGGCGTGCTCGGGTTCCCGAACTTCGCCCATGGCGAGCTGGTGACACTCTCGTTACGGGCTCAGACATTTGCCGCGCTGTTGCCGGCCGGCCCGGCCATGCGACCGTTCTCCTTCGGCTGGGAGCTGATGGCGGGACTGATCCTGTCGATGCCAATCGTCTCCTTGATCGCGCTGGCAGTTGATCGGGTTTTTCGGCCCCTGCGGGTGCCGTTCGCCTCGCTGGTGCTTTTCGCGATGGCCTCGCTCGCGGCTGCCTTCTTTCTGCGCAGCGCGATCTATCTCGTCTGGGGGTCGGATTTCCTGTTCTACTACCGGGTCGCGCCAATCCGGCGATCGAAATGCCGCTCGGTATCCGGGTGCAGGCCGATCGAGTCTTCGTATTCTTGCTGCGACGTGCTGGTCATCATCACCTGGCTCCTGCTCGAGCAAACGGGGATGGGCAAGGCGATGCGCGCAACCGACAATAACCGATCTGGCGCAGGTGTAGTTGGCATTAACACCAAGCAGGTAGTGCCTACCACCTTGATCTTGATGCCGCGATGCGGCCTCCAGCGAGGCCTTCGGCTTCTCCTTCATCTCCTCGACCGACGGCCTGGAGGAAGCCGCCGGACGTGTTGTAGACCCGGCACGAGTCGCGGTGGGCACCCAGCAGCTTGGCCAGCGGGAGGTCGGCGCGGCGCGCCTTGAGGTCCTACAGCGCGACGTCGAGGGCCGCGACCGCCTGGGTGGCGACGCCGCAGCGCCGACCGAGGCGCCGGCCCACATCAGCGACTCGTAGATCTTGGCGATGTCGGTGGGGTCCTGGCCGATGGCGACCTCGGCGACCTCCTTGAGGTGGGCGTACTTGCCTGCCGCCCGCTCGCTTCGAGTAGCAGAAGCCCATGCCCGGTGAGACCCTGCTCGGTGGGGACCTCGACGAAGAGCAGCACGGTCTCGGTGAGCGGCTTCTGCTCGCCGGTCAGGACCTTGGCGTCGCTCAC
Source organism: uncultured Pseudomonadota bacterium (assembly GCA_963786775.1). Lineage (GTDB taxonomy): Bacteria > Pseudomonadota > Alphaproteobacteria > Rhizobiales > Hyphomicrobiaceae > ZC4RG25. Next base: position 119,666 of record CAWBAM010000023.1, read on the forward strand.
CGGGTTGGCGAGCGGCAGGACGACGTGGGACAGGGTCACGCTGCGGATGGGTCGTTGGCCATGCGGTGGCTCCTTCGGTGGGCTAACTTGTATGATGAGTTGAGAAGTTATGCCGATGAGTGAGGGTCCCAGCGTCTCGACGACGTCGTACCGGCGGCGCCAGATGCCGAGGTGGGCAGACGTGGCCCTTCCTCAGGCCCGGCCGCGGTCGCGGGACCCGGCCGGACGGCGACTCGCGCGCTGCCTGAGCGTCGACGACCTGGCCCTGGCGCGCCGACGGGTGCCCCGCGCGCGGTATGGGACTACGTCGTAGGCGGGTGCCGAGACGCGAGCTCACCATGCGCCGCAACCGCGCGGCCTTCGACGGGTCGAGCTGCGACCGACACTTCGGCGAGGTGGCCGAGCCGGTAGGTCCGGCCACCATCCTGGGCCGCCGGCGAGCTACTGATCGTGCTCGCACCGACGGGCTACACCCGGCTCTCGCACCACTCCGGCGAGTGCGCGGTCGCCGCGGCTCGGCGCAGGCCCACGGGCTGCCGTACACCCTCTCGACGTACGCCACGACCTCGATCCCGGACATGGCCGCGGCGGCACCGGAGGGGCGGAACTGGTCCAGCTCTACCTGATGAAGGACCGCGACGTGAGCCTCGAGCACCTCGCGCAGGCCCGCCGGAACGGGTACGAGGCGTTCGTGCTGACCGTCGACACCGCGGTCAGCGGCGCGAAGTGGCAGGACCGCCGCAACGGCTTCTCGATCCCCCCGGCGCTGACCCTGCGGACCTTCGCCGACATGGCCCGCCGCCCCGGTGGGTGGGCGACATCCTCACCACCGAGCCGCTGCGGTTCGCGACCTTCGCGCCGGGCTCGCCCACGCCCGCTGGGGGATGTCCAACACCCTGCGCGAGCAGGCGCTGCGACCGGCCGACATCGCCTGGCTCACCGAGCAGTGGCAGGGTCCGGTCGTGGTCAAGGGAGTGCTGTCGGTGGCGGATGCGCTGGCCGCCGTCGACGCGCCCGCCGCGGTGGTGCTCTCCAACCACGGCGGGCGCCAGCTCGACCGGCACCGGTGCCGCTCGACCTGCTCCCCCACGTCGTCGAGGCGATCGGCGACCGCGCCGAGGTGATGGTCGACTCCGGCATCCGCACCGGATCCGACGTCGCGGCGGCGGTGCCCTCGGCGCCAGCGCGGTGATGGTCGGACGTGCCTACCTCTACGGCCTCATGGTGGGCGGGCGTCGCGGCGTCGACGCCACGCTCGGCCTCCTCATCGACGAGCTCCCGCAGGCGATGTGCCTGCTCGGCGCGCCCGACGTCGACGGGCCTCGAGCCCGGGCAGGTGTGCGGGCCTGGTCAGCACGGTCAGCCGACGGCGTCACCAGGTTGCCGTCCGCCAGGAAGCCGCCACGTTGGCCAGCATCAACTCGGTCATCGCCGCCCGCGTCTGGACGGTGGCGCTTGCCAGGTGCACAGGGGTTCCGACGTCGTC
>CAWBAM010000024.1:0-12582 GCA_963786775.1 uncultured Pseudomonadota bacterium
CGCGATCACCGCCATCGCGGTGGAAATGCCTTGGCCGAGCTCGACTTTGCCCGAACGCACGCAGATGCCGTTCTCATCTACTGACAACCAACGATCGAGAGTCGGGTTGGCGAGAAGATTTTTGGGCAGCTCGGTCATGCGGCAGCCTTTTGGCGCGCTTCAGCGATCAACCTGTCAATGGCGCGGAGCATCCGCACGTGCGCTCCGCACCGGCAAAGGTGGTTATGGTCGAGTTGCTTTATGATTTGCTCGCGATCTGGCGGCTCCGGCCTATCGAGGCAGCTTGCAACAGTCGTCATGATGCCGTTGACACAGTAGCCGCATTGGGCCGCTTGCTCTTCCAAAAAGACTTGGCGTACGCGCTCCATCCAGCTGCCAGGCAGGGCCCCTTCGATGGTCGCAATATGCCGACCTTCGATGGACCAGGCGGGCGTCGAGCAGGACTGCATCGGACGCCCGTCGACAAGCACCATGCAGCTGCCGCAGCGTCCGAGCAGGCAGCCTGGGCGCACCCCAATCGGCCGGCGTCCTCGCGCAGAATCGAAAGCAGGGGCGTATTCGGGTGGACCACAACCTCAAAAGCCTTCCCATCGAGCGTGAACGCGATCGGTTTCAAAGGCGTGTCGTCCTGCATCGGCCCGTCCTGCAAATTCGATCCCTCGACACCACTAGAAAAATCGTAGCGCGGCAGTTTGCGGGTCGTCGTTTAGCTCCGCAAGCAACTCTCACAAACTCCCCAAATAGGCCGCAGTCAGCGCCGGGTCCAACTTCGCGGTCTCCCGTTCGACGATCGCGCGGCAGGCGGACTGGAAGCTCGGCAGGTCGATTTGATCATGCGGTATGACTGAGACGCCCTCTCGTGCCAGGAGCTGCAGTGCCTCGGCGTCCTGCAATGCGGCAAGCTCCCGTTGCCGTGTGGTTGCGGATGCTGCGGCTTGACGGACAGCCTCGGCGATCTCGGCCGGCAGCGATTTGAACCATGCCGCATTGCAAAGAAACAGGGCAACGCCGAACAAATGGCACGTGAGGCTCAGAAATCGGTGATAGCGATAAAGCTCGAAGCCCACGGTGTTCGTCAGCGGATTTTCCTGAGCGTCAACCCTTCCGCTGGCAACGGCCTCGCGCAGCTCCTTGACGTCGATCACCAGTGGCCGGAGACCCATGGCGGACATGGTTTCACAGTAGATCGCATTGTCGATGGTGCGCACAGTTAGGCCTGCGCAGTCCTGTGGCGCCGGATCGGTCGATGGCGATTGCTCAAATGGCGAAATCCGTTATCCCAGAACCCAAGCACGATGTAGCCGGTGCTGGCCTCGATCGCCGTGCGCAGAATTTGGCCTGCCTCGCCGTCGAGCGCTGCATAGGCTCGGTGGCGATCGGATTGGGTAAAGGGTGAGATCAATGCACCGCGAGTTGGGGAACGCGGCCAGTCAGGTAGCCCGAAGCCATATAGCCCACATCGAACGCGCCGCGCTCAATGCCGTCGAACAGTGAGCGTGCTGTCATGCCTTGTTGGGTGACGTCGTGAACGGTCTCGATCAGGATCGAGTCGGGAGCAGCCTTTCGCAGCTCTTCGGCGAAGCGGTCGAGGCCAGCCGAATGAACGGAGCTTGGCCCCTGGTAACCACCAATCCGAACTCGGATCGCGCTCGATTTCATCAGTCTTCCCCTGGATTCAGGCGTGGCATTCCGCTTGACATCTTACGCCTAAATCCATGTATGTTGGCCAAAAAACTCGTGGGCATTGCAATTCCAGCATCGATCGGATCGCTCGCGCTCCAATTCATTACTCCTGGGGAGGAGGCGCCGTGGGGCATGACGTCGGCATCATCGGTTTGGGCGTTCTCGGCTCCGCCATTGCCAAGAATATTGTGGCGGGAGGTCGATCGGTGCTCGGGTTCGACCGAGCGGAAGTCGGCGCGTGGGGTAGCCGCGGCCGACGGTGTGGTATTAGCCGAAAGCAGCGCTGAAGTGGCGCGCGATTGCCCTCTTGTTCTAACTTGCTTGCCGAATGCCGCGGCCGTCCTGGATGTTGCCCGAGGAGATCGCCAGTGTCACCAACGACGGCCAAATTGTCATCGAGCTGAGCACTATGTCGATTGCCGATAAGGAGGCTGCGCGCACCATTCTCGAAGGGGCTGGGCGGCACGTTCTCGACTGTCCGGTGAGCGGCAATCGCATTATGGCGTTGGCGCAAAGGATTGACGGCATTCTGCAGTGGCACTCGGGAGCACTTCGAGCTGGTGCGCGAAACGTTGCTGACGTTCTGCAAGAAAGTGCATTACGTCGGCCCGTTTGGAAACGGAACGAAGACGAAGCTCTGCGGAAACATCCTGAACTTGGTGCACAATACGGTTGCAGCCGAGGCGATGGTGCTTGCCATCAAGTCTGGCTTGGACCCGAAAATGTTCTGGGAGGTCATTTCCGGCAGCGGCTCGAGTTCGGCGATGTTCGAGGTTCGCGGGCGGCTGATGGCCGAGAACAATTACGCCGTGGAGGGTATGAACTTTTCCATTCCGCTGAAAGGACTCACGCATCATCTCCGAGCATGCCGCATCGCTCGGGGTTCCGATCCCGCTCTACCACACGGCCTTGCAGTTCTATCACGCTGCCGTTGCTCAGGGCATGGCGCACCTGGACGCTGCCGCCGTGTGCCGGGTGATGGAAAAGCTCGCCAACTGCGAGCGCCCGACATGAATCGAAAAATTGAGTTGCGGTGCTGGTTCTGAAAATCGCCTAGATGACCTCTGCGTTTGTAAAGATCGCTGTGTGATCTTCCGACCGAAACACCGGCCGTAGCGGGGAGGAAGGAATGACAAAAGAGGATGAGGCCGACGGAGTTCTAGGAAAATTGAATTTCAACAGTGGCACGGCACTCGTCTGTATTGCTCTTGGCATTACGATCCTGGCCTTGATCCCCTATCAAGTCGAGGAGCCGCCGGTTTTCTTTGGGCAGAGCAGCTCGGGGATAAGCCCGAAGCTTTTCCCACGAGATCGCCGCAGTTGGCCTGATCGTGACCGGGATCGCTTACCTCATTACGAGCTTGCGGATGAATGAGCCCAATGGGCTTCGAGAGCTGCCTACCTCCGCTTACGTGAACCTCGCCGTCGCCTGGCCGCCATGATCGCGTACGTCACGCTGCTCCTGCCGCTTGGCTATGCCCTGTCCAGCGCGCTCGTCGCGATCTCTATCTCGATCTACTACGGTTCACGCAATTTCTTGGGTATCGCAACTCGTCGGAATCGGAGCTCCTTTCGCGATTTATTATCTTTTCACGCGCGTTCTGTCTGTTTCTTTGCCGCCGCTTCCGTGGGGATGAGCCATGCTTGACTTGGTCTCAGAAGCGGCACTGATGCTGATGCGGCTCGACGTCATGCTCATGATCGCTGCCGGCATGTGCCTGGGAATACTCGTCGGCGCATTGCCAGGCTTTACGACGGTCATGGCGATGGCGATCGTGCTGCCGATCTCCTTTTTTCTCGAACCAATCCTCGGCATCCCTTTTTGATAGGTGTTTACAAGGGTGGTATTTTCGGCGGTAGCATTCCCGCGATCCTGGTGAGCATCCCAGGGACTGGGGCTGCCATTGCCACCACTTTCGACGGGCCCGCTCTGACGCGAAAGGGGCAATCGCGAAAGGCCCTTGAAATGGCGCTGGTAGCCTCGGCCATCGGTGACTTCCTTTCATCATTCGCAACAGTCGCAATCATCGGCCTCATCGCGATGATCGCCCTGATGATCGGGCCACCCGAGATCGCGGCCATTCTCATCTTGAGCTTGCTGATCATTGTGGTCACGAGCTCCGGGAATTTTTTCAAGAAATGCTGATGCTGCTGATCGGTGCGCTGCTGGCCATGATCGGGCAGGACCCGATCGGGGCTATGGTTCGCTTCGACTTCGGCTTCCATGCGCTCCAAGCAGGGATCGATCTGCTGCCGCTCGTCATTGGGCTATTCGCTATCCCCGAAATCTTGCTTGCCATGGAGCGGAGGGAGAGTGCGATCGTAGCCGGCGCGAGTACCCGTCCCGAAGGGGATCGGTTGCGATGGGCGGACCTCAGGCCCTGCATGCGGACGATTTTCCGCTCGACGGCATTAGGGGGAGTGATCGGCGCGATTCCGGGCGTCGGGGCAGGTCGTAGCCGCGATCATGGGTTATTCCGCTGCCAAGAATGCCTCCAAGCATCCCGAGCGGTTTGGCAAGGGGAGCTGGAGGGCGTGGCGCCCCGGAGGCTGCGAACAATGCGGTGAATGGGCCGACCATGGTGCCGCTCCTCACCCTCGGCATTCCCGGGGACAACATCACCGCAATTATGCTTGGAGCGTTCGTTGCGCAGGGGCTGCGGCCGGGACCGCAACTCTTTCAGGAGCAAGGGGCGCTTGTCTATGCAATCTTGTTCTCAATGCTGATTGCCTGTGTTCTGCTGCTGATGATCGGCTATGTGCTGACACCCGTATTCGCGCGACTGGTTACGATAAACAAGGCATACCTTGTGCCGCTCATGCTGCTGTTCGCCGTAGCGGGCACGTATGTCTATCGCTCCAATCCGATGGACCTTTGGTTCATGATCGCGTTCGGCGTCTTTGGCTACTGCGCACGCAAGCTGAGCTTTGATGTCACGCCGCTGGTCATGAGCTTCATCCTGATGCCGCCGCTAGAATATGCGGTCGGCCAATCGATGCTGCTCGCCCAGGACGATGTCTTCGGTTACCTCATTGGATCACGGCCGATCACGGTGGCTGTGCTAGTCTAATGCCGATCCTATCTTTGGATCGCCATACCGCCAACGCGGACGGGCGTTGGCATAACGCATGCGTATGAGGAAAGCGTGGCCGTGGTGACCTAGAGTGAGGAAGGAAACGCACAATTGCCAAGGAGGACTTCTCGTTATGATACGTATAAGAAACATGTTAGCTCTCGCTGCCGTGATCCTCGGGCTCGCGGCCACACCGCTTGCCGCCCAGAGCTATCCAGAGCGGCCGATTTCGATGATCATTCCGCTGGGGGCTGGTGGCTCGCACGATCTTAATGCGCGCGTGATTACATCGGTGCTGCCGGAATACCTCGGCCAGCCAGTCGTGGTGCAGCTGATGCCAGGTGCCGGCGGCCAAACCGGGACAGCAGCGGCGGCTCAGGCGCAGCCGACGGCTATACACTTCTGTTCACACACAACTTCATCGACCAACTGCAGCAGCACGTGGCCCGGCTTCCATATGATCCGAACAAGGCCTTCGTGACCGTTGCCCGGGTGAACACTGCCCAGCCGGTTCTGGTGGTGCGCAAGGAACCGCCGTTCAAGACCTGGGAGGAGCTGGTCGACTACGGCAAGAAGAATCCTGGCAAGCTGCGCTTCGGCCACAGCGGCAATTGGGGCGCCTTCATGGTGCCCGGATTGGCCTTGCTGAAGGAGGTAGACGTCAAAGCGACGCTCATTCCATACCAAGGCGGCGGGCCTGTGATGCAGGCGCTGCTGGCCGGCGATGTCGACTTCACATTCGCATTCCCCTCCGTCCTTTCTGGCAGGATCTGCGTCCGCTGCTGATCGTTGGGGAGGAAAAGATCCTCGAGGGAGTGCCTACCACCACAGAGCTTGGCTTTACGACGGTGTCGGAGATTGGCGTCATGCACCGTCCCGTGTTGGCGCCGGCAGGAATTCCCGAGGATCGGCTCAAGAAGCTTCGCGAAGCTTTCAGCAAGCTCAACGAAAACAAAGTATATAAGGAGTTGATGGACCGCTTGGGCGAGAACACGGCCTATATGGACGGCGAGAAATAGGACGAGTTGCGTCGCCGGCAATCGGAAGAGTACAAGGCGCTGGTCGCTTCGTTCAAAGAATAATGCGCCCTCGAGATAAGCAGTGGGCGGCCTAAGCCTGCCCACTGTAATCACCCGTTTCCACTACACCTTCGAGAATGCATTTCGACCAAACGGTCATAATGCTCATAAAGGCGCGTGAAATCCTCTGAGGTCATGCCAAGCTGCCCGGCGATGGCGAGCAATTAAGAGGTGAGGGTAACGTAAGCGGAAGGCTGGCCGAGCTCGGAGAACGAGCTCGGCGGCCATCATCAAGTCCTTTGAAGATTACCCACGTGGGAGCGGCCATCGAATATGCCGGAAACAATATGGTCCGGAAAGCGCCGTTCACTGACGAAGCTGCGGGCATTGCCAGCATTGAGGACCTCGACGGCGCGGGCTAGGGGGATGCCTGCACGCTCGGCTGCTCGGCACCCTTCAGCCGTCGCAAGGAAAATCGTGTGGCAGATCATGTTGTGCACGAGCTTCATCGTGTGCCCCGTGCCATATCCGCCGAGATGGAAGATCCGCGCAGCGATCTGATCGAGGATAGGCCGCGCCCGCTGAAACGCGATCTCGTCGCCGCCCACCATCAGCGTGAGCGTGCCCGCGGCTGCACCGGCCGCGCCACCCGTCATGCCGGCGTCGAGATAGGCCGACCCGCCTGAGCCGCGCGTGAGGCAAGTGCACGGGTGGCCTTCGGATGGAGGTGGTGAGGTCTACAAAAACGCGATCCGACGGCCCGCTAAGGAGCCCGGCACCGAAAAGCTCCGCGATCTGCGGGCTGCCGGGCACCACAAACAGGATGATCTCGCAGCTTGCCACAGCCTCCAGGCCGTATGCGACGTTTTCGGATAGGCCACAGGATGTCAGCGCATCGGCGTTGATGTCCCACGCCGCAGCGAGCAGACCGGCGCGGTCGAGGTTGCGCGCGATGCCGCGGCCCATGTTGCCGAGCCCGACAACGCCGCACCGATGCCGATTATTCGGCATTCCGCTTGTTGGCCTCCGTCATATCGGCGAGCAACGCCAGGGAGCGGTTGGATAGGGCAAGTCCACGGCTCGCCAATTTCGGCCGAGAGGTCCGCTGCGCGATAACATTCCATCACCATACGCGCGTGCTCCGGCGGAACCATCACGGGCCGGTCCCTCAGCACGCATTCGAGGAAATGTATCGTCTCCGGACCCATTTGCCCGGCGAACACGTGGTCCACCTGCTCACCTGGCATGGTGACATGGGGAAGCGGGTGCCTTCCTCACGGTGTTGAGCCAATTGTCCCGGTGTGTGTCGTCGAGGAACAGCGCGCCTTCGGTTCCCGTGATCTCGATCCAGGTGGCGCAAAAATTCGGATAGCTCTGGCGGCAGATTCCAGCCGCCGCCGATGACGACCAGTGCGCCATTGTCCATGGTCACTGTCGTCCACATGGTATCGTAGGAGCCATTGATGTCTGCATATAGCCATAGGCGCCCTGCGAGTAGACGCGGACCGGCTTGGCCGGCTCCAGCATCCAGAAGACGAAATCGAGATCGTGGGTCGATTCCATCGCGGCGGGCGAAAGGTTAACCCGGGACGCGATCTTCTTGCCCAGGCTGCGGGAAAGGTGCCGGCTGACCATGATGTTGACCACATTGCCAAGGTGCCGTCGGCAATCTTCTTCTTCGCGTAGGCGATCTTCGGGTTGAAGCGCTGAGAATAGCCGATTGTGAATTTGAGACCGTTATCCCGTGCTATCTTGATCAGCTCGTCGGCCTCCCAGAACTCCATCGCAATCGGCTTCTCCAGAAGCACATGCTTGCCAGCCTTGAGACAATCTCGCGCGATGGGTAATGCGGCCCTCTGGAGTTGTACAAATGTAGACCACGGAAATGTCTGGGTTACGGACAATATCTTGGTAGTCGAGAGTTGCAGTTGCCGGATTAGTAAGTTTGCGGACTTCCTCCAGCCGATCCGGGCGGATTTCGCAAATATGGAGCTTGTCGACCAGTGCTGACTTTGAAAGGGTCTCGGCGCGGATCCCACCGCACCAGCCAGTTCCGATGACGGCCACTTCGACTTGTTTCACGTTCGATCCTCTTGTGCAGGGATGGCAATCGGCATGGACCGGAGCGTCCGGCGCCGAATATCTATAACCGGACTTCACGAGCGGCAACAATCCGATTGCTTCAAACCGATCTTGTCTTGGCATGCCGATGTGCTTAGGAGTCATTGTTATTTCGATCGGGAAGTGCACGCACCGACCCGGAGTCGGAGTGTGGAGTTGGGGTCTGCCAGCTGTACATTATCCGTCTGTGTTACTTTCCGATCGTCGCTAGCAGAACGAAGGTGGGGAAATGGCTGAGAGGGGTTTCCGTAAGGTGATGCGCGAACGTCTCAGGGAGTTCATCGCCGCCGTGCTCCGTGCCGAAGGGCTTCCTGATAACGATGCGGCCACCGTGGCTTCATTGATGGTCGAGGCCGATTTGCTGGGCGGGGATGGACGGGATATTTCGGCTGCCGCAATATCTCAACAGACTCCGCGCGGGTGGGTTCAATGCCCGCCCGAACATCCGGATCGAGCGCGAGCGCGGCGCCACCGCCCTCGTGAACGGGGATAATGGTTTCGGTCACTTGGTGATGAAGCGCTGCGCCGAAGAGGCGATTGCGCGAGCGCGCAAGTATGGCATCGGTTGGGTCGGGGCGCACCACTCCAATCACGCCGGTGTCGCGGGGATTTATACGATGATGCCTCTAGCGCACGACATGATCGGCCTCTATGCGGCGGTGGGAATGCCAATCATATGGCACCGTGGGGCGGCACGGAGCTTCTCTTGAGCACGAACCCGATTGCCGTTGCCATCCCGGCCGCAGAAGGAACAAAGCCGGTTCTGCTCGATATGGCGACCACCGTCGCAGCCTATGGTAAGGTGAAACTCGCCGCTCAGAGGGGCGAGCCGATACCGGAAGGATGGATGATCGACAAAGACGGCAACCCGGTCACCGATCCCAGCAAAGCAGCGTCAGGCTCACTCCGCCCATCGGCGGCCCGAAAGGCTATGGACTGGCCCTTGTGTTAGGGCTCTTGGCAGGCACGCTCAATGGTGCCGCGATGGGCCGCGAGGTTATCGACTTCAACGCCGATGACCATTCCGTCACCAACACGGGGCAATTCATTGCCGCGATCGATATCGCGAGCTTCATTGACGTGAATACTTTCAAGCAGCAGGTAGCGCGAATTCTGGGCGAGATGAAAAGCGCGGCGTTACGCCCAGGTTTCACCGAGATCCGGATTCCGGGGGAGCGGGCCCTTTCCATTCGTGAGCAACGAATGTCTGAAGGTATTCCCATTGCACCGCCGTTGATGGAAAAGCTGAACGCGATTGCAGCATAATGCGGCGTGGATCCGCTTTGAAATGGGAGGGTGTTACTTTGCAACAAAAGCGCGCGATGGTTCGGAATGCCGACGCGATTGAGGTGTTCGACCGCGGCGGCGGCGTTGTCACGCGATTGTTCTGCAATAAGGCGATTTGCGGGGCAGATGTGACTACGGGGACGACGACGCTACCTGTCGGCAAAAGCGTCCCGCTTCGTTACCACAACTGCGATGAGCAAATCGTCATTCTGCAGGGCCGTGCCGAGGCCGAGTTTGGAGGCAAGCGCGTGCCCCTTGGTCCTGGAAATCGCCTATATCCCGGCAGGCGAGGTGCATTGTTTTCACAATGTTGGGGATGAGCCGGTCCTTATGTTGTTCATCTATGACGCGGGCGAGGTGACACGCACCTTCGCGGCAACTGGGGAGACTGTGCCCCACCTCTCCCCAAGTGATCGGGCCCAACCCGCGGGCTAAAGCCTTGGCTTGGCAGGCCACCGAGCTCCGGTCCGCCCTGAGTGCGTGCGGGTAATGAGTTCGATGGCCTGGCGAAGACAGAACGAGTGCCTTTCGGGAGTCAGGCTAGCCAGGTGTCTTCAGGTTTGACGGGGTGGCCTTATTCTTCAATTCGCCCGAAGCCTTTGAAAACGGCATCGACACCGGCTGTGCCACCTTTCGTGCAGATCCAACCGGCATAGCCACCCGGACTTGGATTCTGATTGAATACGATGTCCCCTTTGCCCCACTTACCGGAAGTGGGTGGAGAGGTGCCGTAGGTAATCATCCGTGGTCCACTGCCCAGAAAAAGACCGCGGGGCGCAATGGGAAAGCCGGGACCGATAGGAGAGCCGCGACCAGCGTCGATGGGCGTCAGCTCGGTCGAGAAGCGGGAGCAGACGGCGGTCAGAAGCATTGGCACTGTTGAGCTCCCAAGCGCCATCGTTAAATCGAAACCGAAGCGGCTTCGTTCCAGGATGCTCAAATTTCAGTGCTGTACCATTGCCCGGCTCTCCGAGGACCATGCGCAGTCCTTCGATATCGACACGCGTGCCAGCGGAAATCGAATTTGAAGTATAGACGCCGGCATTTCCGTCATTGATGCCGAACAGTCCACCAACGATGATGGAGGGAGAGATTACGTAGCTTCCGCCTTGATCCCCTCCAGTAGCAGCCAAGAAGACACTCCGCGCATTTCTGTTATCCGATCGATAAGGACCACCGCGGACATAGAATTCCGCGTGGGCTCCAATCGGGATAGGCTGGGTGTGGCCGTCCGGTGCGAACAAAGCGCCATTTGGAATATCGACCCGTGCTGGGGGACGGTCCGTGCCCCTGCGTTCACATCATCCGCCACGAGGCGGTATCGCTTGCCATTTGTAATGCACCTGACCGTGCTTGTTGTTGCTTGCCGTATGGCAGCCGATCCAGGTGTTTCCAAGGAGCGTAGGAATGCATTCATAGGCTGTTATGTGTGGCGTTGACGCCAATGCCTAACCCCGCATTCACGTCTGGGCCGTCGACGCAGACGCCGTTCCTGAACTGTTATTGGAGCTGCTTACCCTTGAGCAGGAACAGGTTTGCATTGCCTGCCGTATGGGGTGCGCCGCGAGCTGAAGCTCGGATATGGATGCCATTTCGAGGAAAATTGTTGACATAGACATTTCAATGACTGCGCGTACTTACAGTGAGATTCCGTGCCCCCGCATCGCATCTCGATTGTGACTCGGAGGCAACGGTGTTTCTCCCCGTTCGCTCACCAGGGTCAGGTTTTCGATGATGGAGTTATCCGCCCCTCTGTTTCCTGTGGAGTTTTCCGTCTCGACCGTATCGGCGATCGTGTTAGGGCGGTGAACCACGATTTCAGTCGTGTCTGGAAACAGCAGCCTCGCGTTCTGGCCTGATACTGGCCGGTGTCCGGCGCCTTTTCCCCTGATATGGAGGGCTCTCTTGATTTCTATTGTTCGGGCAAAGCGGTAATCTCGCAGGAAAATTCTATCGTTGGACCAGCCCCGTCGACCGGGCCCAGGGTACGGACCGATAGATAATCTTGTGCCGCCTCAAAAGCGCGATTGTTCGCCTCTCCGTCCTTATCCACACCTCCTCCAAACATTTCGAGACTCAATCATATCTCCCGCAATTCCCACCAGGAGCCGTCAGCCGACTCGGAACTTGCCGTAATGGGCCGGTTCACGGTCGACTTTGATATACGTCGCCTGTCCGCCATCGCCGGGGTGTTCGTAACCGGAGGTGCGAACGACAGGTACTGAGGCGTCGATGTTGACCTGTGAGAAAGTGGCCAATGTCCCCAAGTGGGACGATGCGATTACATTTGGATCCTTAGGAGAGGGACTGCTCAGTCCGCTTCGGCGGCAATGGAGAAAACGAGGAGCACATCGCTGCTGGAGCCACACAATGGATTAGCCATCTATTATTCATCCGCCCTCTTGCTCCGGAATGTTCACCATCCAGGGAATATGGCGCCTTGGAAGCTTGAGTGTTCATCTCGAGTCAGTGTGAACAATTCAGGTAGTGATCCTCGGGCGAACAGTCGGCGCTGGTTGGCCAGAGTTTAGCATGGAACGTTGTTGCCGCTCTCTTGTGGAAGATGTGGTGAACGGGTTCAGGTAGCGCACAAATCGTGCTGTCCTGTGGACAAGCTTAAGCGCGCCGGTGTGTCCGGCCGAACTGTATTGTCTACGGAATAAGGGCGCACTCGATGATATTTGGCGGAAACTGAGGCAAGAGCCGGCAATCGACTGCTGATACTCAATCGCGAGTGATCGTGTGCCTACCAGTGGCCGACAAAATAACGAGGCACACTACGACGCACCCGGCGCGGTGCACATAGGATATGAGCCGCGAAATGGCGTTTAGCAGTAGGCATCGCTCGCACGCCACAGCCTGCTCACCTCCCCGTCGGTAACAGAAGCCAGCTTTACGGAGGACGGCTGTGGATCGGCTCCGGAATTGAAATCACGCTCCACTCTAACCCGCCAGGCGACTACATTGGCGGAGCAATGAAGGAAGCCTCGCCATCCAAAATCGCAGAAAGGACGGAGCACCCGTCGGCAGAAGCTTTGAAATGCAAATAGGCTCGCGCGGCAAAAAAGTACGGGTCGAAGCAGGGTGGAATCGCTGAATATCGAATTGACCTTGATCGCTCGTTGACCGAACGACTGTAGGAACAGGTCGCGCACGCTCGGGCAAGTATCGATCTGGAGCGCATAGGCGGGATACTCATAGGTTGCTTGGCTCAATGCCGGCCTGCCTCAAGTTTTGATGCATGACTGCATGAACGCCTCGTGGATGATGAGGCTTCTGTAGAAATCGCGCTGCGGAAGCGCAGCATACGGAGTGCCCTCCACGAGAGTCGGATGTCGGCTTCTTGAGTGACCAGCACCCGCTCCTGCTTCGTGTCAAAGAGACCGAAGATGGCGCCG
>CAWBAM010000025.1:0-42271 GCA_963786775.1 uncultured Pseudomonadota bacterium
GACTTGGGAGTGTCGGCGTGCGTTGACCGGACGACGACCGATGCCTACTATCCGCAGCGACGGTAAAATGGAGTGGCTGGGGCGCACACACGTCCGCCGAACATGACGTGATCGAGATCCTGATCGTCCTGGGCCTCATCCTCCTCAACGGCTTCTTCGCGCTGTCGGAGCTGGCTGTCGTCTCCTCCCGGCACTCCCGGTTGAGAGCTCTCGCAGCATCCGGTCGCCGTGGAGCGAACCGTGCGCTCAGACTAGCCACGAATCCCGGCCGCTTCCTCTCGACGGTCCAAATCGGCATCACCCTCATCGGCATCCTGAGTGGCGTCGATCGGCGAGGTCTTTGGCGCACAGGCGGCGGCCTATCTCACGGACGTTGGCCTTCCGCCCGGTGCGGCCATATCGCTCGGATATGGAGCCGTGGCGATCGCTGTGACCTACTTCTCGGTGATCATCGGCGAGCTCGTCCCAAAGAACTTGGCGTTGCGAAATGCCGAGAGCGTCGCCTGCGCCGTCGCTCCCATCATGGTTGTCGTTTCAAAGATCGCCGGGCCCGCAGTCTGGCTGCTTGACGCCTCGACACGGCTCGTCTTCCGCGCGGTTGGGTTGTCGACCGAGCGCGAGGTTCGAGTGACCGACGAGGAGATCAAGGCCCTTATCGCTGAAGCCGAGCGCGCCGGCGTTCTGGAGACAAGCGAGCGCGAAATGCTGTCCGGCGTGATGCGCCTGGCGGATCGCACCGTCGTCGGACTGATGACGCCGCGGACAGATGTCGACTGGATCGACATCACGGCATCACAAGAGGAGATAAAGGAGCGCCTGATCAGCACACCGCACTCGCGTTTGCCAGTCGGCGAAGGCTCGATCGACAGCATGATCGGGGTCATCCAAACGCGTGAGCTGCTGGCGACCCTGCTTTCCGGCAAACCATTCGATGTCCGCTCGCTCGTCCGCAAAGCGCCCATCATTCCCGAGGGCACTGACGCTCTCGACGCCCTGGCGACGCTTCGCGAAGCCGAGGTGCCGATGGCCTTGATCCACGACGAGTACGGCAACTTCCAAGGCTTGGTGACCTCGGCCGACGTCTTGGAGGCAATCGCTGGCGCCTTCCGGTCCGACACTGCGGGGGCCGGCCCAATGGCTGTCGAGCGGGAGGACGGCTCATGGCTGCTGTCTGGGGCAATGCCGGCAGACGAGATGGCCGATAAGCTGGGTATCAAATTACCGGAAAAGCGGGCTTACGAGACGGTCGCCGGTTTTGTGCTCGCCGGATCTGCAGCACCTGCCCGAGACTGGAGAGTACATTGAGACGAGCGGCTGGCGCTTCGAGGTGGTCGATCTTGACGGGCGGCGGATCGACAAAGTCCTGGCCAGCCGCAGTCTTCGCAGCCGGCGCAGCGCGCTGGCGTGAGACGCGAAGGGCGCACCAAGCATCGCGATTGAGAGTTTACTTCGTCTCCTCCGGCGCACGGTGATAGACGTCGTCGGCCCGCAGGATGTCGTCCTCGCCTAAGTAGCTGCCGATCTGCACCTCGATGAGCTCAAGCGGCACCTTGCCGGGGTTTTCCAGCCGGTGCCATTGAGTTGCGACGATGTAAACGCACTCATTCTCGCGCACGAGCTTTTCCGTCCTCGCCGATGGTGACCTTCGCCGTGCCGTGCACCACAACCCAGTGCTCGGAGCGGTGATGATGCATCTGCATGGAAAGCTTGCCGCCCGGCTTCACATGCAGCAGCTTCACCTGGAAGCGGGGGCCGAGGAAAGTCTCGAAATAGCCCCAGGGCCGATAACTGCGGATGTTGCTCATGCTCCTTGCGGTTTGCGAGCTTCAGCCGCGACACGATTTTTGAAACGTCCTGCGCGCGCGATTTGTCGGCGACGAGCAGCGCATCGGGCGTGTCGACGATAACGAGATTTTCGAACCCAACGCAGAAACGAGCGCCTTCTCGCTGTGGACATAGCAGCCTGCTGCATCTTCGAGAATCGCCTCGCCACGGCTCACGTAGTTGCCCTGTTCATCGTGTGGAGCAATCTCCCACAGCGCTGACCATGAGCCGACGTCGTTCCAGCCGAAATCGACAGGAACCATTGCAGCCAAGGCTGTTTTCTCCATGACCGCGTAGTCGACTGAAATATTCGGACACTGCGCGAATGCAGCTTCGTCGAGCCGTAGAAAGCCGATGATCCATCGCCGCTCGATCGAGCGCCAGCTGAGCGAATTCCCGAATCTCAGGCGCATGCCGCTGCAGCTCTTCGAGGAAGGTCCTCGCGTGTAAAACGAAGATGCCACTGTTCCAGAAGTAATGGCCATCCTCGAGATAAAGCTGAGCTGTCACTGCGTTGGGCTTTTCCGTGAAACGCCGCAACTTTGAATGCGCTCCCCTCGAATTGTTCGAGCAGCTACCACGGCGGATATACCCATAGCCCGTATGCGGCTGGCGGGCTTCATCCCGAACAAGACCAACCGGCCGCTGGCGGCCACCTCGCCTGCCAGGCGCACCGCATCGAGAAAACGTGCCTGGTCCGCTATGATATGATCCGACGGCATCACGACGAGAATGCCCGAGGAATCTCCTGCGCGATGCTCAGGGCAGCAACAGCGATAGCGCCCGCCGTGTTGCGCTGCACAGGCTCCAAAATAATGGCGCGCGCCGTCGTCCCGTGGCTTTCGAGGTTCTCCTTGACCAGAAAGCGATGGTCCGCATTGCAGAGGATCGTCGGCGGCCGGAAGCCTTCGTCGGACTTCAGCCTTTCCAAGGTTGCGCCGAGCAGACTTACTTGGCGCCCATTGAAGCGGATGAACTGCTTCGGATACATGGCCCGCGACAAGGGCCAGAGCCGCGTCCCAGATCCACCGGAGAGGACAACGGGGTAAAGAGCGCTCATGCGCAAACCTCTTGGACCACCCCGAGGGAAGCCAAACAAGTTTCACGGCCTACCTGGGTTTCCTATCAGTCGACGATGCGTCCCTCAAGTCGTGCAGGGCGAATGCGCTGGTCATTCGGGCGCCGGGCCTGCCCGCCTCGGCCGCATCGATCAACACGGAACTTGCCTTGGGCTTATGGATCGAGGCCACCTTTCCAAATGGCCGTGCAAGCGAGGCAACGCAACAAGCGGGCTTGTGCTCGGCTCCGCAACCTGATCTAGAATCAGCTCACGTCAGAAAGAAAATCGGGAGGAGAACCGTGCCGGTCAGCTATACGCCCCGCGACTGGTCCAGCCAGCCCCGTTACATCGACCCGGCATACAAATCGACTGCGCTGCGCGGGCCGACGAAGCCGCTGATCCCCATTCCGCAATCCCTCTCGGAGCTGACGGGCCCGGTCTACGGTCACGAAAGCGTGGGGCCACTCGACAGCGACCTTACACGAAACGGCGGCGTAACGGTGAGCCGCTGGGCGAGCGGATCATCGTCACCGGACGTGTGCTCGACGAAATGGGGCGGCCGGTGCCGAACACTCTCGTCGAAGTGTGGCAGGCCAATGCCGCCGGTCGGTACATCCACAAGGCTCGACCAGCATGACGCGCCGATCGATCCCAACTTCTTCGGCGGCGGCCGCTGTGTCACCGATGCCGAAGGGCGCTATACGATTCCTGACCATCAAGCCGGGCGCCTATCCCTGGGGCAACCATCACAATGCTTGGCGGCCGACCACATCCATTTCTCGCTGTTCGGACCAAGCTTCGTCACGCGTCTGGTGACTCAAATGTACTTCCCCGGCGATCCACTGCTGGATTTCGATCCGATCTACCAGAGCGTGCCAGCCGGCGCGCGCGAACGGCTGGTGTCACGCTTCAATATCGACGTAACGCAGCCCGGATTCGCGCTCGGCTACGAGTTCGACATCGTTCTGCGCGGCCGTAACGAGACGCCGATGGAGGAATAGCGATGGCTCTCAAGCAAACGCCGTCGCAGACGGTCGGCCCCTTTTTCGCATATGGGTTGACGCCGGAGCAGTACGGTTACCCCCTCACCAGCATTGCCGGAGGTAACCTGGCGACCGGCGAAACCGATGGTGAGCGCATCCGCATCGAAGGCCGCGTGCTCGATGGCGCCGGGAGCCCGTTCCGGATGCGATGATCGAGATCTGGCAGGCCGATGGTCAGGGCCGGTATGCCCATCCGCTAGATCCGCGCGGCTCCAACACGGGCTTTAAGGGCTTCGGTCGCGTCGGCACCGGCACCGATCCAGAATGCCGCTTCATCTTTCACACGGTAAAGCCTGGTTCGGTGGACGGCCACCAGGCACCTCACATCAACGTGATCGTCTTTGCGCGGGGCCTGCTGCTGCACGCTTACACACGAATTTATTTCTCGGATGAAGCTGAGGCCAATGCCCGCGATCCCGTTCTCGCCTTGGTCCCACCAGAGCGGCGGGCGACGCTAATCGCCGAACGCCAGGATACACCTGGCGGCGTGGTTTACCGTTTTGATATTCGCATGCAGGGCGACACTGAGACTGTTTTCTTCGATGTCTAATCGGATAAAGCCAGCCTTGATTGCAGTCACGAGTTCGGATGACATTTGAAAAACGGCTACAATTTTGTAGTCGCAGAAAGTTCGGCCAACATTATAAAGCCCGCGGCTTAGAAAAGTTTCGCCTTTAACTCCGGCGCTCACGCTTGAGCAAAGTTCCGGGAAAATGCCCGAGACTGCGGCGGCGGGCATCAAGCCACTTGCCTCAAGATCAATTTTGACTTTCGCTGCAGAGTGAATGGTTGGCAAGCAGAACTAAAGTCTATCTTCTCCGGCCCTGAACGCGTGCCCTGGCCCTCCGAGCAGCCACGCCACCGGATGGCCCCTCTTGGTCTCCACGGTCAAATTGTGCCGATGCGAAATGACTTGTCTGAGTTCGAGCAGAGACGTAGGAATCCAGTCGTTCTTGGAAATTGGAGGCGGTTTGACTTGCTAACGGCGGCACGCGGTTGGTCTCTGAAACCGTGCGCTTCGGCTTGGGAGTAAAGTGCGACGCCAAATTGGGACGATAATTATCTGTGGAAGGAGGGCGTTCGGCCAACGACGATCTGGATTTATTTGCTGCTCGAATAGTTGCGACCAGCTTCTGCGTAATCTCGTCGGGCTCAAGCCAGCTCACGATCAAGCAACGCAACGAGCGCATTATAGCGCCGAATTGCGTCTGTCGTTTTCGCCCACTCGCCGCATATGCCCTGATGGCGAGCCTATGCGCATCCTCACGCAGGACGTTCATCGAAATACGCTCTCTGAGCGAGTTGCAGGGCCTCTCCCGGTCTTTGCATACCGAGGTACGCATCTCCAAGACGGAGGAAAGCGTCGAGCGCTAGCTCCTCGAGTTTTTGCCGCTCCCTGCTCAACCACTCCGACCAATGTTCCTCATCTAATGTATCGTCCGCAAGCAGCGCGCCCTTGTAGAGCTCCACGGCTTGCTCCAAGGCACGCGTAGTTCCCTCAAGGAGCAATGCTTGGAATTGGCAAACATCGCACTCGATGGCCCCCGGTTTGAGCGAAACCGTGTCCCCACTTGTAATTAGTGCAGCGGGATCAATGATCTTTCGGATGTTGGAGAGCGCCTGGCGGAGACTTTGCCTTGCCTGCAGCTCCGGATGCGCACCCCAGAGGAGCGCAGTCAGTTTCTCGCGTGTATGGCGTTTCCCTTGATTACACGCAAGATAAGCGAGAAGGGCCGCCGGCTTCTTGCCCAGGCACCGAACGCTTTCCGTCTGCCCGGCAAGCTCAAAGCCGCCAAGTAGTGAAATTCTAATTGCGGGTACCATCGAGCCATCCAAGGCCGAAGCCGCCAACTGATCTCTTGCCCCGACCGCCACCCAAACCTACCGGATACGAGAATTGACGCTCAGTTGACGCTCCATTGACGTTAGCACGCTACCAGCGGAATCCAAAAGACATCTTCGTGAGGTCCGCCGCAGCAACAGCAAGGCTCCAGCTCACCCGAGTGTTGCTGATGCGTACTATGCTGATTGTTGCTGGGGACAATCAGGCTGGGACCAGCCTGACAGCGGCTCAATGTGATCTCGGAGAGCCAGCACACTGCCGTTCCAGAGCTGGCGCAACCACAAGGATCTGGATCACGAACCGAGGCCCATCCATTGAGGGAGGGACAAAAAATGCCCATCGGAGGATTCGAAGCGCTAGGAGATGCCGGAAACGCAGGGGTGGCCGGAGGTGCAGGCGACGTTGAAAATATGGCCGGCTGCAGTTCGGCATTGCCGATAAATGCGCTCATCCGAACGCGAGATGGAACTGTCGATTCCTGGGGGGAAACTGTTTCCGAGCTTCCCCACCTCAAGCTCGATGATCCCGGCAATTTGGAGCGGTGGGATCCCCGCGCACGGGTAAGCATCGTCGATTTCGAGGTCTACTCCCGGCTGGCGTTCGCAGACGACGGACAAGACACCGTCACAGTATCTCATCTCCACGAGGACGAAGACGGCATCCTCCACCGGAGGGATCTGGCGGAGCTCACTCGTCCGCCTGAGAAGACCTTCGTCTCCCAGCTCAAGCATGTGTATGCCTATGCAGAGCTTCGGGCGGAGCGGACACTAGAGATACTAGCCCAACCCGACCTTCCGATGACTTTTCTGAGCTTCGGAACTTATCCAAGCCAGGAGCGCGCCCAGTGGACTTTGGAGTTGCTGACCGCTGCATCGCGCTTGGCTCATTATGTATCTCAGCGAACGAAACATGCGTTGGCCTGCCGGCGCCCCTCGGAGCTGTCGGCTAGAGTTCATCCGATCGTCCCGGTGCCGCTGCACGGCGCACTGCCCAGCGGACATGCCACAGAGGCGTTCACCGTTGCGGCAGTTCTCTGCGAACTCGTGAGGGCCAGCCAACCGAAGCAGATGCATTCTGCCTGGCGGACGCAATTCATGCGGCTTGCAAACCGCATAGCCGTCAATCGGACAATCGCAGGTGTGAATTTCCCCGTCGATAACGTCGCTGGAGCTGTCTTGGGCCTGACCCTTGGACATTATCTCGTTGCTCGATCGAAAAAAACTCCGGCGCTGACGGCTTGGGCCTTTGATGGTTCGAGGAATTTATCCACCGGATCTCGATTTCGACTGGTCTTCACTTTACAATGTGGAAAAAGGCCACCAAACCCCGGCTGGGAAGCACGTTATAGAAATGGGACCAGAAGAAATCGATACGTCCCCCATTCTCGAATGGCTTTGGAAAAAGGCGCTGGCTGAATGGGAGGCTCCCAATCCGCAGGACCGATGAGCGAGCGGAAATCTAACGGCGCGGCAGAACCGACTTGAGGAACGCTCACCGCCCGGCTTCGATGAGGTCTAGCTTCAAATAAGATAAGCACACCTTATTTTTTCAGGGACAGAAAGTTTTCATTTCTGGAGAAATTCGGTGCGCAGCAATTCTGCGCCACACGGTAGGCTATACGGCCAATATCTCTCGAGCTGAAAACCAGCATCATCATCCCGAAGGAGGGCTGAAGGAATTTTAACGCAACTCTCCTTCGGGACAGTTCTTGCCCGCTCCATCACTCTGGAGCTGAATTTAGGCCTGCCGGGCAGGTCCAATGTGCTTTCGCAAACTGCCAACGGCAACGGGTACGGAGCGCTACGTCTCTCTGGCGGCCGGCGTGACCAAAGATCTTGATTTCTGAATGCCCTCGACCTGGGACGGTCAATCCCGCCGAGCACTTGTAACCGTCACCGATGCGCTCATCGAGGTAGCCACACCGGCGGGAATACCGCCCGTCACCGTATGGGCGCTAGGAATGTCTGACTAGAAGTCAGCGCACGTTCTATCCGCAGGACAACCACCGATCCCGCCTCTCCGACCCCTTTACGCCGGCGGCAAAACCGGGTCGCGCGCCGACACAACCTTCCTTCGATTCATCCACAGGCTGCCCTCAAAATTGTGGCAAAGTCGCCACAATCCGCCCGCATCCCGCGGATCTCCACCTAATCCATTAACCACCCGTTGACGCCCATGCGATTCCATGTAATCCCATAAATGCCCGTCCGCACCGGGCATGGGACGGTGGCCGTGGCGCCGGCCTCGTTGAGGGCCCGAGGCCCAGAGCGACCGCCACGTCCCAGTCCCGCGGTCTTGCGGAGTGGGTCCGGACCTCTACCGGGAGTTGAGCGCACGGCGTCACGAGAGGGGGAGGTGTTGGCGTCGAAGTTCGCGCGTCAGGTGAGGTTTCGAAGCGGGGATGGATCGCTTTGTCTCGACATTCACGAACAAAATCGACGCAAAAGGACGAGTTTCCATTCCTGCATCCTTTCGCGCCGTGCTCGAGCGCGACGGCTATGCTGGCGGAATTTATTGCTACCCCTCGCTCGATTCTCCGGCGCTCGATGCGGGCGGCGAGAGACTTGCGAAGAAAATCGATGATCTTCTCGCCCATCTCCCGGAGTATTCGGACGAGCGGGACGAGCTCTCTGTCGCGCTCTACGGCGACGTGCAGATCCTCAGCATCGACCAGGATGGGCGCATCGTCCTTCCTGAAACGCTTCGCGCCCACGCCGGTATTACCAATCAGGTCACTTTTGTCGGGCTGGGCGACAAGTTTCAGATGTGGGAGCCCGAGCGCTTCGCGGAGCGCCGACAGCGGGCCCGCAGCAAGGTGCACGAGCACCGGAAGCTTTTCGGCGCGGGGAGCCGCCGCACTGACGAGGGACACGGCGGCACTGGAGCACGGGAGTAATGGCGGATCGCGGAACTCACGGGGGGTCGAGATCCGCGCGCGGAGAGGCCATGAATCGCAACCGCCATACTCCCGTGCTGCTCACACCTGCCCTGGAGCACCTGCAGCCCAGAGACGGCGGAACGTACATTGACGCTACGTTCGGCGCGGGCGGATATACGCGCGCCATTTTGGATGCAGCCGACTGCCGAGTGCTGGCGATCGACCGTGACCCGTCTGCCGTTGCGGGTGGCGCCGGTCGCGCTTCCGCATATGCTGGCAGGCTCACACTTCGCCAGGGCCGCTTCAGCGAGCTGGAAGAGATCGCACGTCAATGCGGGCTGACGCAGGTCGATGGTGTCGTATTCGACCTCGGCGTCTCCTCCATGCAGCTCGACGAGCCGGAGCGTGGGTTCTCCTTCCAGGCAGACGGGCCACTCGACATGCGCATGTCCCGTGAGGGCCCTACGGCGGCTGATTTGTTGAACACGCTGGACGAGGCGGAGCTGGCAGACATCCTCTTCCATTACGGCGAAGAGCGGAAAGCCCGAGCGATCGCGCGGGCTATCGTCCGGTCGAGATCTCAAGAGCCGCTGACCCGCACTTTGCAGCTTGTCCGCATCGTCTCCCAGGTTCTGGGCGGCCGGAAGACCGAAGGCCGCCATCCGGCGACTCGCACGTTCCAGGCGCTACGAATTGCCGTGAATGACGAGCTGGGCGAGGTGGCGGCGGGCCTCGCTTGTGCGGAGCGGCTGCTGAAGCCGGGTGGCCGGCTGGTGGTGGTCACATTCCACTCGCTCGAGGACCGGATCGTTAAGCGCTTTTTTGCCGAAAGGGCGGGGAAAACGGCCCAAGTCTCACGCCATCTGCCACGACCTGCCCAGACTCGAGCCGCAAGTTTCCGAATTGTTAACCAGCGCCCTGTTACTCCTAGTAAGGAGGAAGTCGCGGCCAATCCGCGAGCCAGGTCCGCCAAGCTCAGGGCCGCCGAGCGCACCGAGGCGCCGCCCTGGCCTCTCGATCCCGCGACACTCGGCGTGCCGGCAATCGCCCGGTAAGCATGTCACTCGCGAAAGGCAGGCCATGCTTCGCATCACGTCCGCAGTCGTAATTGGCCTGGCGCTTGCCTGCGCGTTCACTCTCTATACGGTGAGCTACGACACGCGCGAACTCGACCAGCTCGTGCAGTCGAAAGAGCGCCGCATCGAACGCCTGCGGAGCGATATCGCCGTGCTCAGAGCCGAGCTGGCGTATCTGTCCAGGCCCGAAAGGATCGAGCCCCTCGCCCGCGCAATGGGATTCGAGCCGGCAAAGGGCGAGCAATATGTCGAGCCGGAAAAGCTTGCAGGTGGCACATCAGTGCAGGGTGACACACCGGGTGATCCGAGACCGGCCACGACGACACCCTCCCAACAACAGCCTGAGCGCCGGTGAGGTCGAGCCCCGTGTTGAAGGCAGCAATCGGTCCCGCTCGGCACAACCTCGACCCGGCTCCCACCTATGCAATCCGATCGTTTGCGGTAGCGCTGGCCATGGTGGTGGCGTTTTCCGCCATTGGCGGACAGCTCGTGCGGCTCGCGCTCAAGGGCCAGATCGTCGAACCGCGCGCCGCAATGACCCAGCCGCTGACGACGTCATTCTGGCGGCCAGACATCCTTGACCGTAACGGCCGCCTGCTTGCTACCGACGTTGAAGCGCCGACGCTCTATGCTGACCCGGCGCTGATCATCGACGTCGACGTGGTCGTCGAGCACCTTGTTCAGGTGTTTCCGGAGTTCGATCCCGTGGAGCTGCGGCGCAGCCTCTCCGATCGCAACCGCCGTTATGTGCGGCTCAAGCGAGGCATCTCGCCGGCCCTCGCGCAGCGAATTCACAATTTCGGCCTGCCGGGAATCGCGTTCCGCAACGAGCCGAAGCGGGTCTATCCCAACGGCTCACTCGCAGGGCACGTGCTCGGCCACGTCAACATCGATAACAAGGGCACCTCGGGACTCGAGCGCTTTATCGATGAGGCGATCGGTATTGAAGCCGCGCACGCAGGCGTCCCTGGCTCGCTCGAGCCCCTGCGCATCAGCCTCGACATCGCGGTGCAGCACGCTGTCGAGGATGAGCTGCGAGCCGCCGTGCAGCAGTATAGGGCCAAGGGCGCGGCGGGAGTGATTCTCGACGTCAACACGGGAGAAGTCCTCGCTGCCGCCTCTTTGCCTCCGGTCGATCCCGCGGACCGGACCCAAAGCCTCGATCCGGCGCGGCTCGACAAGCTTGCGGACGGCGTCTACGAGCTGGGCTCGATTTTCAAGACAATCACGATCGCAATGGCGCTCGAGGCCGGAACGGCGGATCTGGATAAGATCTACGATGTCCGAGCGCCGCTGCGGGTCGGGCGCTACATCATTCGTGACCCATATCCTGTGGGCCGCCCGCTGTCGGTTCGGGAGATCTTCGTCCGTTCCTCGAATGTTGGGGCGGGGATGCTGGCTCTGGAGCTCGGATCGGAGCGACAACGCGCGTTCCTCGAACGGTTCGGGCTGATAAAGCCCATCCGAAGCGAAGCGGGCCCCATCGCAGCCCCCAAGCTGCCGCGTCGTTGGGGGGAGGCCGAAACAATCACCATCTCCTACGGACACGGTTTGGCCGTGGCGCCTTTGCAGTTCGCCGCCACGGCCGCAATGCTCGTCAACGGCGGTCTGTTCGTCCCGCCGACGTTCCGAAAGAGCTCGCCAGAGGCTTCCCGCCAAGTCCAACGCGTCGTGAGCCCCGAGACGAGCGCTGCCATTCGGGATCTTATGCGCAGCAACGTGGTTTCTCCCCACGGAACCGGCCGCCGCGCCGATGTTCCAGGGTATGAGGTTGGCGGGAAAACCGGAACGGCCGAGCTACCGGGCCGGGGTGGCTATATCGAGGGGACTTCCGTCATTGCGTCGTTCATTGCGGCGTTTCCAATGAGTGCTCCGAAGTATCTCGTTCTGGTCATGTTGCATGAGCCAAAGCCCACAGAGGCCACCGATGGCCGGATCACGGCAGGTGTCAACGCTGCCCCCGTTGCCGGAAGTATCATTGCGCGGACGGGGCCGCTTCTCGGGGTGCTTCCGAATTGAGGCACGGGCACGAGCCCGCTGACGAACCAGCCAGACGCTCTCGGAAGGCAAGCTCAGTGATTTGACGGCCGTGTCCGCCCCAAATATTAACGATACATAAGCCGCAAAATGCGGTTCCATCTCGCCGGCTTAGAACATGCGGCTTGCAGACCTTCTCCCTCCTGAACTCGACTGCCCCCCAGGCGCAGAGTCAATTGAAATCGCCGCTGTCACGGCAGACAGCCGTTCGGTGACTCCGGGTGCTCTTTTCGCAGCACTCCCGGGCACACGCGCTGACGGGACCCGGTTCGTACCCGAGGCGATTAAGAAGGGTGCGGCCGCCATCTTGGTGCCGTTCGAAGCGACGCTGCCGCCTGACATTACTGTTCCGGTCATCCGGGCACCGGATGCACGCCGTGCGCTAGCTTTGATGGCGGCACGGATGTACCCAGGGCAGCCCGAAACGGCCGTGGCCGTGACCGGCACCAATGGCAAGACATCGGTTGTCGAATTCACCCGCCAGATCTTCACGGCGCTTGGCCGGCGGGCGGCCTCACTTGGCACCAACGGCATCGTGAAGCCGGATGGCGGCCGCTACGGTGCGCTGACGACCCCCGATCCCGTAGCGCTCCACCAGATGTTAGCGGGCCTTGCCGCAGAAGGCGTGACCCACCTTGCCTTCGAGGCCTCGTCACACGGGCTCGATCAGCGCCGTGTCGACGGCGTGCGGATCACAGCAGCTGCCTTCACAAACCTCGGGCGCGACCATCTCGATTATCACGCGGATATCGAGGATTACTTCTCCGCCAAGTTGCGGCTGTTCGAAGTTCTGCTCCCACCGGGCGGGCCGGCGGTCATTAATGCTGATGATCCACGTGCGGAGGCGGTGGAGGCGGCTGCCCGCCGGCGCAACCAACAGATTTTCAGCGTGGGTCGAGCTGGAAAGGCGCTGACACTCGAGGGACTTGAGCCGGAAGGCTTCGGACAGAAGCTTCGTATCCGCCACAACGGCACGGTTCAGGAGGTTCGCCTCCCGCTACTCGGCGCCTATCAAGCATCGAACGCGCTCGTGGCGGCGGGATTGGCCATTGCGACCGGGGAGAACCCCAAAGACGCAATTGATGCAGTGGCGACACTCCGGGGCGTGAACGGCCGTCTCGATGTCGTCGGGCAAACGGAGGATGGGCTTGTCGTCGTCGACTACGCGCACAAGCCCGAGGCCCTGGAGGCTGCCCTCTTGGCATTGAGGCCCTTCGCAAAAGGCCGTCTCATTTGCGTCTTCGGCTGCGGTGGCGATCGCGACCGGGGGAAGCGCCCGATCATGGGACGGATCGCGGTTACGCACGCAGACGTCGTAATCGTGACAGACGACAACCCCCGTAGCGAAGATCCTGCCTCCATCCGGGCGGAAATCCTTGCCGATGCGCCCGGCGCCATTGAGATTGGCGACCGTCGCGCCGCCATTCAGGCCGCCATCGACATGATGCAGCCCGGCGACCTGGTGCTGGTCGCAGGCAAGGGCCATGAAACAGGCCAGATCATCGGCGAAACCGTGATCCCCTTCTCAGATCATGACGCGGTGCGGGAGGCTCTCGCCCATCGCTCCTCGACCAGGACAACTTCATGACACAAGCCCTTTGGACGTGGGACGAGCTTATTGCGGCATCAGGGGCGTCACCGGACGGGACCCCGGATGGGCCGATTACTGGCGTTTCGATCGACAGCCGCACCCTGCAGAAAAATGACTTGTTCATCGCGCTGAAGGACGTCCGCGACGGCCACGAATTCGTGCCGGCCGCGTTCGCCGCGGGTGCCAGTGCAGCAGTAGTCTCGCGCTCCTATCGCCGTAAGCCGGGAGATGGCGCGCTTCTGGTCGTCGATGAAACGCTCGCGGCGTCGCAGGCGATCGCTCGCGCCGCCCGTGCGCGGACAGCCGCACGCGTCGTCGCCGTCACGGGAAGCGTCGGCAAGACAGGAACGAAGGAAGCGCTTCGGGCCTGTCTCTCGCGCATTGGGCCGACGCACGCGGCTGAGAAATCCTACAATAATCACTGGGGCGTGCCCCTCACCCTCGCCCGCCTGCCAGCCGACTCGCAGTTCTGCGTGGTTGAGATGGGCATGAACCATCGCGGCGAGATTGCCCCATTGGCGCGGCTGGCCCGCCCGCACGTGGCGATCATCACGACGGTCGAGCCGGTGCACATCGGCTATCTCGGCTCGCTCGAAGCAATCGCAGAGGAAAAATCGGACATCTTCCTCGGCCTGGAGCCGAACGGGGTGGCGATCATCAAGCGCGACAGCCCGCAATTCCCGATCATGCAGGCGGCTGCCGAGCGGCAAGGCGCTCGCGTGATCAGCTTCGGGAGGAGCCAGGACGCCAACATCCGGGCGACAGACATCAAGCTTCATCCGAATGGGTCAGACGTGACGGTCGATGCGCTCGGACAGACCCTAAGCTACCGGGTTGGGGCTCCCGGCGCCCATCTCGTCGAGAACTCGTTGGCGGTCGTGGCTGCCCTGCTGGCTCTCGAAGTCGATTTCGCACGGGCCTTACCCGCTCTTGCCGAAATTTCACCACCCGCGGGACGAGGCCAACGGATGGTGCTCGAGGTCGGCGATGGCAAGGCGCTGCTCATCGACGAGAGCTATAACGCCAACCCCGCCTCGATGCGCGCCGCGCTCGAAGCACTCGCTACCGTACCTCGGATCGACTACCCTCGACGTGTGGTTGTTCTGGGCGACATGCTCGAACTCGGGGAACAGGCTGCGCAGTTGCACGTCGGGCTCAAAGAAGCGATTGACGCCGCCGGCGTCGATCTGGTCTTTGCATGCGGTCCGAACATGGCACACCTGTTTGCGGAACTGGCGCCCAGCCAGCAAGGG
Organism: uncultured Pseudomonadota bacterium; assembly: GCA_963786775.1. GTDB lineage: Bacteria > Pseudomonadota > Alphaproteobacteria > Rhizobiales > Hyphomicrobiaceae > ZC4RG25. The sequence continues at coordinate 14,606 of CAWBAM010000025.1, forward strand.
CTCTGGGCCGAAACATCGGATGGCCTTACCGACCGCCTGCTCGATTCGTCCGCCCGGGTGATGTCGGTCATGATCAAGGGCTCTCTCGGCAGCCGCATGGCGCCGCTGGTAGAGGCCTTGAAAAGCCGGTTCGGCCGTTAGCTGCCGGCTGACAATGCGGAAGACGGCCTCTGTCGATGAGGCTGAGGCCAGGGAGTGTCGAAGGACTGATTCATGCTCTACGAGCTCGTTAATTTCAGCGACTACATCAATGCGCTCAACGTCTTCCGCTACATCACCTTCCGAACCGGCGGCGCCATCATGACGGCGCTGCTGTTCGTCTTTCTCTTCGGCCCCGTCATCATCGATGCACTGCGCGTGAAGCAAGGCCGCGGGCAGCCGATCCGCGACGACGGCCCGCAGACTCACCTCGCCAAGCGGGGCACACCGACCATGGGCGGGCTCATGATCCTGTCCGGCTTCGTCGTGGCCACGCTGCTGTGGGCCAATCTGGCCAATCCATACGTCTGGGTCGTCTTGGGAGTGACGCTCGCCTACGGCGCGATCGGCTTCTGCGACGACTACATGAAGGTGACCAAGAGCACGGTGGCCGGCTTCTCGGGACGCATCAGGTTCTCGCTCGAGCTCGGCATTGCCGCCATCGCGACGCTCGTTCTCATGTACCTGTCGATGCCGGAAATGGCGACGGCCCTGACCGTCCCCTTCTTCAAGGACATCGTCATCGATCTCGGGCCGTTTTTCGTGCTCCTTGGAGTTGTAGTGATCGCTGGAGCAGGCAATGCCGTGAATTTGACCGACGGACTGGACGGGCTCGCCATCGTCCCGGTGATGATCGCGGCGGCGACGTTCGGGCTGATCGCGTACCTTTCGGGCAATGTGAACTTCGCGCGCTATCTCCAAATTCACTACGTGCCGGGAACCGGCGAGCTGGCGATCCTTTGCGGTGCGCTCATCGGCGCGGGGCTGGGCTTTCTCTGGTTCAACGCCCCGCCTGCGATGATCTTCATGGGCGACACCGGCTCGCTGGCGCTTGGCGGCGCTCTCGGGACCATCGCAGTGGCCACCAAGCACGAGTTCGTGCTGGCGATCGTCGGCGGGCTGTTCGTGATCGAGACCCTGTCCGTCATCATCCAGGTCGTCTCGTTCAAGCTGACGGGCAAACGCGTGTTCCGCATGGCCCCGTTGCACCATCATTTCGAGCAGAAGGGCTGGAAGGAATCGACCGTGGTGGTCCGCTTCTGGATCATTTCCGTGGTGCTTGCACTGATTGGGCTCTCCACGCTCAAGCTGCGTTAGCGCCTGAGCATCACGGCGCGAAATCCACTAGAATTGCGGCGATGATTCGCGTCAGCATCTTTGAAGGAAAAAAGGTCGCCCTGTTCGGTCTCGGGCGCCTCGGGGCGCGCGACGGCACTCGCGCTGCAGGCCGGAGGCGCCGAGGTTGCTGCCTGGGACGATAGCACGGCGGCTTGCGCGGCGGCACGGGGCGAAGGGATCCCTGTCGTCGACCTGAAGACGGCCGATTGGGGCGAGTTCGCTGCGCTTATCCTTGCGCCAGGCGTGCCTCTGACCCATCCGGAGCCACACTGGACAGTAGTCAATGCCCGCAATGCGGGTATCGAAATCATCGGCGATGTGGAGTTGTTCTGCCGCGTGCGCGCGCAGATCTGCCCTGACGCACCCTTCGCCGCCATCACCGGAACGAACGGCAAATCGACGACGACCGCGCTGCTGGCCCACATCCTGCGGTCGGCAGGCCGCGATGTCGCCCTGGGCGGCAATATCGGGACGCCCATCCTGGCGCTCCCGGAACCAGCTCCCGATCGCGTGCACGTCGTGGAGCTATCGTCGTTTCAGATCGACCTCACGCCATCGCTTGCACCGACCGTCGGCATCCTGCTGAACCTCACGCCTGATCATCTCGATCGCCATGGGACGATGGAGCATTACGCGGCCATTAAGGAGCGGCTGGTCGCGAAGTCCCGCCATGCGATCGTCGGCACGGATGATGACTTATTGCCGAGCCATTGCCCAGCGACTGCAGGAACGCGCAGACGGCAACGCCGACGTTTTCTCTGTACTCGGCCCGGTCTCCCGGGGGCTGGTCGGCCGAAGGCACCCGCCTCGTTTGCGATGCAGCCTGGCCCGGCTTTCACGGCCCATTCGCCGATCTCGACGGCATTGGAACGCTGCGCGGTCGCCACAATGCCCAGAATGCGCTTGCAGCCTGCATGGCTGCATTGCGCCTCGGTGTTAGGCCCGAGCAGCTTCCCCCGGCGCTTGCCACCTTTCCCGGCCTGCCCCACCGCATGGAGGAGGTTGGCCGGTTGGGTCGCGTTCTCTTCATCAACGATTCGAAAGCGACCAACGCCAACTCCACAGAGAAGGCCCTTTCGGCGTTTCCGAGCGACATCTTCTGGATCGTCGGAGGCCGGGCGAAAGAAGGTGGCATCGAACCGCTCAGGGATTACTTCCCTCGCATCGCCAAAGCCTATTTGATCGGGGAGTCCGCCGAGGCGTTCGCGGCCACACTTGGAAACAGCGTACCGTTCGACCATTCGGGAACGCTCGAAGTTGCCGTCCAGGCAGCCGCGCGAGATGCAACCCAATGCGCAGGCGCCGAACCGGTCGTTCTGCTCTCGCCTGCTTGTGCCTCCTACGACCAGTTCAAGAATTTCGAGCAGCGTGGGGACGCGTTCCGCCGGCTGGTTGCAGCATTGCCAGGGGTGACGGTGACGAATCGGTCATGAAGATCTCGCGGGCAGATCGCAGCATCGTCACCGAATGGTGGTTTACGGTCGATCGGATGCTGCTCGCTGCAATCCTGCTTCTGGCAGGCAGCGGCCTGGTGCTGTCACTGGCGGCGAGCCCGGCGGTTGCCCTGAAAAAAGGTCTGCACGCGTTCCACTTCGTCGAGCGGCATGCTGCCTTCTCGGTCATCGGAATTTGCATCATGCTCGCCGTCTCGATGATGCAAGCGCGGATGATCCGAAGGCTGTCGCTCATCGTCTTTCTCGCCGCGCTCGCGCTGATGGTCTGCGTGCTCATCTTCGGTGACGAAATCAATGGAGCCCGCCGCTGGCTGCGGCTGGGCGGCTTCTCCCTTCAGCCGTCGGAGTTTGCGAAACCTGCCTTCATCGTGCTCAGTGCCTGGGCGTTCTCGGAAACGCAGAAGCAGATCGATATGCCTGCGCGGTCCATCGCGGTCGGGCTGCTGTTGGTGCTGGTGGCGCTTCTGCTCATGCAGCCCGACGTCGGTCAAACATTCCTTGCCGGCGCGATCTGGGCGACGCTGTTCGTTCTATCGGGGCAACCGCTGGTCTGGGCCGGCGTATTCGCAGCCATTGGTATCCTCGGGCTCGCTGGCGCTTACATGACGCTGGATTACGTGCGGTTGCGTGTCGACCGCTTTCTGGCATCTGGCGGCGACGAATATTCCCAGACGGCGCGCGCCCTGCAATCCTTCGTGGAAGGCGGGTTCTTCGGACGCGGCCCCGGTGAGGGCACGATCAAGACGGCCCTGCCCGATGCTCACACGGACTTCATCTTCGCGGTGATCGCCGAGGAGTACGGCGCCGTGGCCTGCCTGGCGCTCGTCGCAATGTTCGCGATCATCGTCTTGCGCGCCTACTTTCGAACGTTTACGGAGCCCGACCCGTTCGCGCGGCTTGCCGTGAGTGGGCTATCGTTGCTGTTCGGACTTCAGGCTGCCATCAACATGGGTGTGAACGTGGGCTTGCTTCCGGCAAAAGGTATGACGCTGCCCTTCATTTCAGCCGGTGGCTCGTCGCTCGTATCAACGTTCTTCACCATGGGCATCATCCTGGCGCTCACCCGACGCAAGCCTGGTGCCCTGCGCTTGAGAACGCCGCAATCGGCGCTCAAGAATGAGAACAGACTAGGCAGATTGGGACCGGCAACTCAGTGAATGTTCCCTCTGTGATGCTCGCGGCCGGCGGCACTGGCGGCCATCTCTTTCCGGCGCTGGCGCTGGCACAAGAGCTCGGCCGGCGTGGCTACGCGGTCGATCTGATGACTGACATGCGGGGGGACCGCTACGGCAGCGATTTCCCGGCGCGAGAGATCTATCTCGTCCCCTCGGCCACGATCGGCGAGCGGCGCAGCGCGCTCGATACCGTCCGAACTGTCGCCACGCTCGCTCGCGGAATTCTCACGGCCTACCGGCAGCTTGCCTCCGTCAAACCCGGCGCCGTTATCGGGTTCGGCGGCTATCCGAGCTTTCCTCCGGTGATGGCCGCTTGGCTCCGGCGTATTCCCACGGCCATTCACGAGCAGAACTCGGTGCTCGGGCGTGCGAACCGCTTGTTGGCCAGTCGGGTAACGGCAATCGCCACATCGTTCCCGTCAGTGCGCTACCTGGATGCCAGCCTGGAACGCAAGGTTCGGCTCACTGGCAACCCGGTCCGCGATGCCGTGATCGACTGGTCGATGCGGGCCTATGTGCCCCCCGCGCCAAGCGGCGAATTCACGCTACTGGTGTTCGGCGGCAGCCAGGGCGCGCGGTTCTTCTCGGACCTGCTGCCCCAGGCCATCGCTCTACTTAAGCCGGAGACCCGTAGCCGCCTCAGAATTGTCCAGCAATGCCGCGAAGAAGATCTCGGCCGTGTCCGCCAGGCGTACGCGGCTCTCGAGGTCGACATGGAACTCGCAAGCTTTTTTCGCGATCTCCCGGAGAAGATGGCTGCGGCGCATCTGGTTATCGGACGTGCCGGGGCGTCTTCCGTAGCCGAGCTGACCGTCATGGGGCGGCCCTCGATTTTGGTGCCGCTGCCGCATGCTGTAGATAACGACCAATTGCAGAATGCAACGCAACTTGCTCGGAACGGGGGAGCTTCATGCATCGAGCAGAAGGACCTGACGCCGGAGCGGCTTGCGAGCGAAATCGAGCGGCTGGCCGCTCATCCGGATGAGCTGGCAAGCATGGCCGCCGCAGCCAAGTCACAGGGGCGCGCCGATGCGGTGATCCGCCTCGCCGATCTCGTGGAAGAGCTCATGGGCGCGCGGCAGCCGCCACGTCCGCCCATTGAGCGGGGCAGAAGTTGAGGAAGAAGTTCGATGGAAATACCCCGCGGGATCGGGACAATTCATATTCTGGGCATCGGCGGCATCGGCATGAGCGCGATCGCCGAAATTCTGCATGCCAAGGGCTTCACTGTTCAGGGCAGTGATCAGAAGGAAAGCGCTAACCTGCAGCGGCTGCGCGCCAAAGGCATCCGTGTGTTCGTCGGCCACGAGGCGAACAACCTTGCCGATGCGGCGTACGTCGTCATTTCGAGCGCGGTCAAAGATGGCAATCCGGAGCTGGAGGCTGCACGCGCAAAAGGGCTCCCCATCATTCGACGCGCGGAAATGTTGGCGGAGCTGATGCGGCTCTACTCGACCGTGTCGGTGACCGGCACACACGGCAAAACGACTACGACGTCCCTCGTTGCGCACATATTCGAGAAGGCTGGCCTCGATCCAACGGTGATCACAGGCGGAATTATCAACGACTGGGGATCCAACGCACGGCTGGGAGCAGGCCCTTGGATGATCGTCGAAGCTGACGAATCCGACGGTACGTTCGTCAAAATCCCAACTCAGATTGGCGTCGTGACCAACATCGACGCAGAGCATCTCGACTACTTCAAATCAGTCGAGAACATGCACCGCGAGTTCGAAGCCTTTTACCGCAACATCCCCTTTTACGGATTGATAGTGACCTGCACGGATCATCCCGTGATCCGGGATATGATCAATCGGCTGCACCTCCGTCGCGACGGGCGGCCTCTGGTGACCTATGGCACGCAACCCGACGCTGACATGGTGCTAGGCAACGTAAGCTTCGACGGGCTCAGCACGATCTTCGACGCGGAGATCGGAGAGCGGGTCAGCGGCGGCGCACGTAGCATCCGCGGCTGGCGTGTTCCCCTGCCGGGGCAGCACAATGCCCTCAATGCTCTGGCAGCGATTGCCGTAGCAGCAGAGGCGGGCATTCCTGACGACGTGATCCAGCAGGCGCTGGCCTCGTTCAGCGGCGTGAAGCGGCGTTTTCAACTCACTGGTACGTGGAATGGCGTTTTCATCTTTGATGACTATGGCCACCACCCGACGGAAATCGCTGCCGTTCTCAAGGCAGCCCGGGCGGGAGCCCGCGGCCGCGTGATTGCCGTGATAGAGCCACACCGGTACACACGCGTGCGCGACCTGTTCCAGGATTTCTGCGCTTCGCTCCAAGGTGCAGACGCCGTCATCGTAACGCCACTCTACTCTGCGGGTGAGACGCCGATCGATGGTGTCGACCATGAATCCCTCGCGGAAGGCATCCGATGCGCGGGGCACGCATCCGTGTTTCCTGTCGGGAATGAACAAGAGGTCGTTACAGTCATTCAGCAGATCGCTGAGCCGGGCGACATGGTGATTTGCCTCGGGGCTGGCAACTCGACCGACTTGGCTCATGCTCTTCCCGAGCTTCTCGGCGGCGAGCCCAAACGGGCGGGAGTAGCGTGATGAGCTTTCCTGATTTGAGCCGGGAGCTGACTGCACGGATGCCGGACCTCAGGGGCCGGCTGGTAGCGAATTTCGACTTATCGAGCATCACATGGTTTCGCGTCGGGGGGCCGGCACAGCTCCTCTTCACGCCTGCCGATGAGGCGGATCTCGCCTATTTTCTTTCGCGAACCCCTGCCGACTTGCCTGTAACCGTCATCGGACTCTGCTCGAACCTTCTGGTCAGGGACGGCGGCATTCCGGGCATTGTCATCCGGCTGGGGCGCGGCTTCTCGCACATCAAAGCGGAGCCCGGCCACCGCCTGCGCGTCGGCACCGCTGTGCCAGATGTGAAAGTTGCGCGTGCGGCCGCCGATGCTGAAATCGCCGGTCTTGCGTTTTACCGCGGCATTCCGGGTTCGATCGGAGGCGCTCTGCGGATGAATGGCGGCGCGCACGGCACGGAAACCAAGGATGTCCTCGTCGAGGCCCGCGCCGTCGACCGGCAAGGCAACATCCATGTGCTTTCGCTTGCCGATATGGGCTACAGCTACCGGCACTGCAGCGTGCCCTCCGACTGGATCTTCACCGAGGCCACATATCAAGGCCGTCCGGGCGATAGCGCTGAAATCCTGAAGCAGATGGACGAGGTCGCCCAGTACCGGGAGGAGAACCAGCCGACCCGCGAGCGCACCGGCGGTTCGACATTCAAGAACCCGCCGGGCCACAGCGCCTGGAAGCTCATCGACGCCGCCGGTTGCCGTGGGATGCGCATCGGTGGCGCAAAGGTTTCTGAAATGCACTGCAACTTCCTTATCAACGAGGGCGAGGCGACGGCGGAGGACATCGAGCGCCTCGGCGAGACGGTTCGCGCGAGAGTGAAAGCGAATTCCGGCGTAACTCTCCAATGGGAGATCGTGCGGTTGGGTCTGCCTCTGGACGGCCGGCCGACAGGCGAGGCATTGGTTTCGTGAACCGCGCTCTTTCGAAAAGAAACGTCATCCAGGTGCTTGTCACCGGGATCCAATTTTTCGCTCGCTCCGGCATTTTCGGTCAGGTGGATCCCGGGCCTTCTGCCCGGGATGACGTGTGTGGATGCAGGCGAGCTGGGACGTTGAGTGCTGGGGCATATAAGCCATGAGTGCAGATAGTGCAGGCCGCAAGTATGAGCACGTCGCCGTCCTGATGGGCGGGTGGTCCGCCGAACGGGAGGTGAGCCTCAGCTCGGGCAATGCCTGCGCTGCCGCGCTCGAGGCGGCCGGCTATCGTGTAACGAAGATCGACGTGGACCGGGACATTGCCCGGCAACTGAAAGAGATCGCTCCTGACGCCTGCTTCAACGCACTCCATGGCCGTTGGGGCGAGGACGGATGCATACAGGGTCTCCTGGAGGTCATGGGCATCCCCTATACCCACTCCGGCGTCCGCGCATCCGCGCTCGCCATGAACAAGGCGCAGACGAAGCGCATCGTTGCCCCGCTCGGCGTGCCCGTTTGCGAGCATCGGATCGTGAACCGCACTGAGGCTGCGCGCACGCATGCAATGGAGCCGCCTTACGTCGCAAAACCCATTTGCGAGGGCTCGAGCGTCGGCGTGGTCATCGTACGCGAAGGTGCTAACAAGCCGCCGGAGTCCGTCGCGAGCGTGCCCGCGATCAACGATGAGATCATGGTCGAGCGCTTCGTTCCTGGACGCGAGCTGACCTGCGCCGTTATCGGTGATCGCGCCACCGACATAATCGACATCGTCCCAGCCGAGCGGCTGGCGTTTTACGATTACGAGGCCAAGTACGCCCCCGGCGGCTCCCGGCACATCTTGCCCGCCGATATTCCTCGTGACGTCTATGAAGCCGTGAGGCAGCACGCACTCACCGTGCACAATGCGCTCGGATGCCGGGGGGTCACGCGCTCCGATTTCCGTTACGATCCGGCTTCGGGCCAGCTCGCCTTCCTCGAGATCAACACCCAACCCGGCATGACAGGCACGTCGCTGGTGCCCGAAATGGCCGAGTACGCCGGCATGAGCTTTCAGCAGCTCGTCACCTGGCTGATCGAGGATGCCTCGTGCAACCGTTGACGGCTCAATGACCTAGCGGTCAGCGCTCAACCAAAAATTAACCTCTTTCGCCGACGCTGGAGTGTGGAGTGCCGGTAGCGGGGGGCCGGCTCGACTTCACGGCATTTCTTGCGTCGCGAACGGAGAGTCCGAGGTGCTCAACTCCGCACGAGCTCCGAGCCATCGATGGGCGTCCGCGCATCAGCGGCGCGGGAGTACGCCTGCCTCCGCCGGCGTGCTTGGCAGCGCCCGGGCTCGGCCACGTTCGCGGCGTCGCGGCTTCAGGCTCACCGCCTTCACCACAGCCATCGCAGGCGCGCTTGCTTTTGCCGCCCTTACGCACTGGGGCGCGAACGCGCGACAGGTGCGTCCAGTACTCGATGAATTGGACCGACTTGCCGAAGTCGCCGGGCTCGGTGTGCGTCAGGTGTTCCTCACTGGCCACCGGATGACGTCTGATCGGGACATCTTCGACGCGCTCGATCTGGCAAACGCGCGCTCTCTGCTGCGCTTCGACAGCCTTGCCGCCCGTGCCCGCATCGAGCAGCTGCCTTGGATCAAGCAGGCCGCGATCACCCGCGTTTTTCCCGACAGCATCAATGTCGAGGTCACGGAGCGCGAGGCATTCGCCGTGTGGCGCATGCCCGACGGAGAAGTTCTGATCGACGCTACCGGACGCGTGCTGGGGCCTGCACCGGCCAGCATACGAGCCAAGCTGCCTCGGCTGGCTGGAGAGGGCGCTGCGCGCGACCCTTCCGCAATCGTCAACATTCTCGCGGGATTTCCGGCGCTGCAGGCCCGAGTTGAGGAAATTGTCCGAGTAGCCAAGCGTCGGTGGACTTTGCGTCTCGCAGGCGGAACCGAGATCCACCTGCCGGCCGGTCGCGAAACTGAGGCGCTGAATGCGCTCATGACGAATCCGGCCGCCCGTCATCTCCTGGATGGCCGCGTCTATGCCGCCATCGACCTCCGGTCACCTGACCGCATCGTTATCCGCCCACGGCACAGTGAGGAGCAGAAGACCGCCTCCCGCTACGGAGCTCAGCCCTCGGGATGACCCTGCGCAGGAGATGATCCAATGCCAATCAACACATCCGCCGGCGAGGTCCTTGGGCTCATCGATGTAGGCACCAGCAAGATCTGCTGCCTCATCGCCGTGCGAGATGCTGGCTATCGGCGGAGCGGCCTAGGATCGGGTTACCGTGTCATCGGCATCGGATATCAACGCTCCCGCGGTGTAAAGGCTGGCGTGGTCGTCGACCTCGACGAGGCCGAGCAGTCCGTGCGTGCCGCGGTGGCGCAGGCTGAGCGCATGGCGGGCGTGCAGCTGGAAGAAGTCATCGTCGGCGCAGCCTGCGGGCGCATGCGCTCAAGCCATTTCGTGGCTCACGCAGACATCGAGAGCGGGTATGTGCGCGACGGCGATATACGGCGGGTTGCCGCTGCCGGCCGAGCCTACGCGGAGCGCGATGGGCGGCTGCTTCTCTACCTCGACCGGCTTGGATGGCGCATCGACGGTGTTGCTGGCATCACCGATCCTAAGGGCATGGCCGGCCACCGTCTCTCGGCAGATCTGCACGCGATCACGGCTGATGACGCACCAATCCGCAACCTCGTACTGCTGATCGAGCGCTGCTACCTCACTCTCAGCCAGACCATACCCTCGCCGCTGGCAAGCGCTCTCGCAGTCACCAGCGAGGAGGAGCGGCGGCTCGGCATCACCTGCCTCGACATCGGTGGAGGCATGACCACTATCTCAGTGTTTGCCGACGGACGTTTCCTGTTCGCGGACTCGGTGCCCGTGGGCGGCAACCACATGACGTTCGACATTGCGCGAGAGTTGAGGACACCTCTTGCGGAAGCCGAGCGAATCAAGGCGCTTTATGGCACACTTGTAGCAGCTCGCTCAGATGAGCACGAGGTGATCTCGTATCCTCTGGCGGGCGAGGAGGAGCCGACGCTCCATCATACGACCAAGGCGCGGCTGCGCTCGATCTTGCAGCCGCGGATGGAGGGGTTGCTGGGACTTGTGCGCGAACGTCTGCAGCGCAGCAACATCACGAGTTACGCAGGGGAGCGTGTCGTGCTGACGGGGGGGACGAGCCAGCTTATTGGGATCGCGGAATTCGCTGCCAACTCACTTGGAAGGCCAGTGCGTGTTTCCCGTCCCCAGCCCTTTGGCGGTCTACCGGCCAGCTCGTGTGGCCCCGCATTCTCGGCCGTGATCGGATTGGCCGCAGCTGCTCAGCACATTCGCACCAGCTGGTCGGCGTTTCCCCAGTACTCCGGCGCACAGGAGAGCTATCTCGGCCGCATGGGACAGTGGCTGCGACACAGCTTTTGAAGAACGAACTGGTAGAGACGAGGCCGCGGCAATGAACGGAACAGAGCAAGGCGACATGTGGAAACAGCTCTGTCACACAGCGGCTTCCGTCCACGTGGGAGCATCATGAGCATCCGACTGCAGCTACCGAAGGTGACCGATCTCAAACCACGGATTGCCGTCATCGGTGTCGGTGGCGCTGGCGGAAATGCGGTCAACAACATGATCGCTTCCGGGCTCTCCGGCGTAACCTTCATTGTCGCGAACACGGACGCACAGGCGCTGTCGGCCTCGAGTGCCGAGCACCGGATCCAGCTCGGCGTAAATCTTACGGAAGGGCTGGGAGCGGGCTCCAAGCCGGAGATCGGCGAGGCCGCTGCGGAAGAAGCGGTGGATGAGATCCGAGCACAAATCTCGGGCTCTCACATGGTTTTCATTGCAGCGGGCATGGGCGGCGGCACCGGAACGGGAGCCGCATCCGTCATCGCTCGTGTTGCGAAAGATCTCGGAATTCTGACCGTTGGTGTGGTGACAAAGCCCTTCCACTTCGAGGGCTCGCGGCGGATGCGCATTGCGGAGGCGGGTATCGAGGAACTGCGCAAGTACGTCGACACACTGATCGTTATTCCGAACCAGAACTTGTTCCGGGTCGCCAACGAAAAGACAACCTTCGCAGAAGCGTTCGTGCTGGCAGATCAGGTGCTCTATTCGGGCATCGCCTGCATCGTGGATCTGATCGTCAAGGAAGGCCTCATCAACCTCGATTTCGCCGACGTGCGCACAATCATGAGCGGCATGGGCACCGCGATGATGGGCACGGGAGAGGCCTCGGGCGATCAGCGCGCCATCATGGCGGCCGAGGAAGCAATTTCCAATCCGCTGCTCGACGATGTCTCCCTACGCGGCGCAAAGGGGCTTCTGGTCTCGATTATCGGCGGTCGCGACCTGACTCTCTACGAGGTCGACGAAGCTGCAAGCCGCGTTCGCCAAGAGGTTGATCCGGACGCGAACATCATTGTCGGCGCGACTTTCGATGAAAGTCTCGGCGATCGCGTTCGAGTATCTATCGTCGCTTCCGGTATGGCGCCCGAGGAGCCTGCAGGGGCCAGCGCGCCAGGTCCGTACCGAACCGCCAGCCGAGCGCAATCTTCAGCTCCTTCGCTGGCTCCGGCCGATGCCGCGACGTCCAACGATCGTGGTCACCCTGACGCGAACTCCGGGCACCAAGCATCGGAGCACTTCACGGACGTCCTCTCGCGAGTCATCAAGGAGGATGCTCCTCAGCAACCGGCTGCGCATAAGCCACGCGAGGTCTGGCACGGCCCTGGCGATGTCGTGATCGAGGAAGGGCCGCCACAACTTGGCTCAAACACAGTGCCGCCACCGTTGCCGCCGCAAAGCGCTGCTGGCTCAAACCCACGTCCTGTCGAGCCGTTCACGCCTGGCCCGCCGGTCGAGGTTGGACGACGGCGTCCGCAAATGCCCAGGCTCGAAGATTTTCCTGTCGTCGCGCAGCAAGAGTATTGGGCCAAGAGTGGCCGGCACAATGCTGGCGCGGGCCAACCACAACACGGCTACGCGCCGCAGCCGGAGCCGAAGAAACCCAGTCTATTCAGCCGAATCACTGGGTGGCGTACGGAGCAACGGTCACAGCGCAATCACATAGAGTCACAAAACAACCGCTCTGTTACAGAGCATGGCCAGCCCAGGTACGCTGCTTCTTCCCGACATGCGACGCCATCGGAGCATTCACAGGATGAGCGCAGCGGTACGGAAGACGTTGAAATTCCTATGTTTTTTGACAGGGGGCGCAACCGCCGCTGATCCTGTCAAAGAGTTACCGCGCGTCATGAGCCGTGCCTGCAGCTTTGCGGTAACAGTATGTAAGAAACCGTGATTTGTCCCCAAGCGGGGCGCCACGTTATCGTCGCGACATCAAATCGTTCGCCCACTGCTGGTCCCAGGTCTCAGTCAATAAATGACCGCGTAGCACCGGCAGGTCTGTGAACGACGGGGGTAGGCAGACGTACGGCTTAGGTCGCTGCGACTGCTTAGAGAATTGAGGGACGGCGCAGACATGTCGAAGCGATTTATTGGCGCGCGACAGACGACGATTGCCCGTGAAATCAAACTACAAGGCAAGGGGGTACACAGTGGAGCCCCCGTCTCCGTTACGCTCCATCCCGCTGGGCCGGATACCGGTATAAAATTCCTAGTAAATAAACGTGGCCGAATTATTGCGGAAATACCCGCAAAGGTTGATCACGTCAAAAACCTGACCCTCTGCACCGTCATCGGCGACGACACCGGGGTAACGGTCGGAACAGTCGAGCATCTTCTCGCCGCGCTCCGTGGTCTGTCTATCGACAACTGCTACGTCGAGATCGACAGCAAAGAAGTGCCGATCATGGACGGCAGTGCTGCGCCGTTTGTCGAGGCAATCGATCAAGTCGGTATTCGCGAGCTGGCAGAGCCTCGCAAGTACATCAAAGTTTTGAAGCCGATCCGAATCGAAGAGGGCGAGTGCGTCGGAGAGCTGAGCCCGCACTCCGGATTCCATTTGGACGTTGAGATCGAGTTCAATACTCCTGTCATTGGCCGCCAGAGACTAGCTTTCGATATCAATCCCGGTGTTTTTCGCCATGAGCTGGCCATCGCCCGGACTTTCGGCTTCATGCGCGATGTAGAAAAGCTCTGGAAGGCTGGCTTGGCGCTCGGCGCATCGCTGGACAATACGATCGCTATCGGTGACGACCACATCCTCAATCGCGAAGGCCTGCGTTGCCCGATGGAATTCGTCCGTCATAAGATGCTGGATGCCGTCGGTGATCTGGCTTTGGCAGGTTATCCGCTGCTGGGCGCCTATCGCTCGATACGCGGTGGCCACCGTTTGAATGCGAGCGTGCTCAAGGCTCTGTTCGCTGACGCATCGGCTTGGACACTGGTCGAGGCGCCGCGGGTTCGCGAGCCCTTCGTTCGCTTTCCCACTCCAGTGGCGGCAGTGGCGGCAGCCGAGTGAGCTACGCCTCCGAACTCTTCAGACCTTTGACGGCACCTTTGCCTCTCGCGGCCGGAGTTAGATAAGTCGATCGCCGGTCGGGCGATTGCCCCATCCCGACCACAAATGGCCGCTTTAAAGTAGGGGGATAACGGCTTTTCTCTCAGCGGTTTGCCGTAACAGGCGAATCGAATCGCATACTATGCGCAACCGGTGAGACGACTGTTCGAACCGACGTTGACCTGCGCGGCAGCCTACGCAACGGGAGACGGCTGCAAAAGCGCGGAGCTGGGGGCTGGGTGGTGCTGAAACGGATAATCGAAATTCGGCGGTTCGGATCTGCGGCGATGGCGTTGGCACTTAGCCTCCTCGTAAGCGCTTGCGCCTCGTCCAACGATGCCGCAAAGCTGCTCAATCCTGATCCCCCGGACAAAATGTACGCCGAGGCGGATCAACTGTTATCCCGCGGCAAATACGAAGCCGCGGCAAAGAAATTTGAAGATCTCGACCGGGACCATCCCTACTCCCCCGAAGCGCGGCGAGCCATGGTCATGGCCGCATATGCCTATTATCGCGCCGGCAAGACCCAAGAAGCGATCGCGACTGCCCGGCGCTACACGACAATGCACCCGGGTACGAAGGAAGCAGCCCTCGCGCACCACATCATCATCTCGTCCTATTTCGACGAGATGGTCGGACCAAACCGGGACCAGACGAACGCTCGTAAAGCGCTGGCCGAGCTGCAGACGTTGAAGGCACGCTATCCTGATAGTCCCTACGCCAAGGACGCCGACAATCGCATTCGCATCGCCGAAGATTCGATCGCGGCCCACGAAATGGAGGTCGGGCGCTATTACTTGAAGCGCAAGAACTACCTCGCCGCCATCAATCGGTTCAAGACAGTCGTGACTGATTATCAGACGACTGCGCACGTGGAAGAAGCGCTCATGCGGTTGGTGGAAGCGTATATGGCCCTCGGCATCAAGCAGGAGGCACAGACGGCCGCAGCCGTGCTTGGCCACAACTTCCCTTCCTCGCCCTGGTACAAGGACGCTTACGCGCTTCTCCAGTCCGATGGCTTGGCGCCGCGGGAGGATACTGGCTCATGGCTGAGCCGCGCGTGGCGGAATTTCAAGCTGCCCAAGCTCACCAGCGGCTAAGCGGTAGCCAATACGTGGAGTTGCGATGCTGTACGCACTCCATTCAGCGCTTGCGTGCAGTTCCTGTGGCACGCTTTAGCGTGTCCTCATCCCGCAAACGAAACGGGAAGGGCTGGCTCTAAATGGTACTCTAATTCAGCAGACGTGCGTTGCTGGGCTGACGATCGGGACAACCCGCAACGCGCGATCTTTACTCAGCCGCCATGATATTCGGGCTGTCGCTCTCGGGTTCTGGATCGAGCATGCCGAGAGCGTGGAGGTAGGTCGCCAGAATAGCTTCTTCCTCCATCCGGTCGGTCTTGCTCTTCTTGCGCAGGCGGAGCACCTGACGTAACACCTTGACGTCGAAACCGAGCGCCTTGGCCTCGGCGAACTTGTCCCGAATGTCTTCCGCAATGGCCTTCTTCTCCTCCTCGAGCCGCTCGAGCTGCTCGACGAGTTGGCGCAGCTGATTTTGCGCCGAGGCTTGGAGCCCGTTCATCTTGACATCCCCCATATTGGAGCGCGCCGGGTTGGTGGCTCTCGTCCCGATCACGTCACGTGCGCCCAATCGCTATAGCGGTGATTGGCCTACAGCAAGGCGAAGGGGCCGCGGAGGGGGAACTTATCCACGCAACTCACCCCTCCCCCTCATCAGTGCCTATGTGATTTCTCGAACGCTGCCTTCTGCTCGGGTGTTGCTTCCTTCTGGTACTTGGAACGCCACTCCTCGTAAGGCATTCCGTAGATCGTCTCGCGTGCCTCTTCCTTAGTCATGGGGAAGCCAGCCGCATTAGCCGCCTCCTGGTACCAATTGGCGAGGCAGTTGCGGCAGAAGCCGGCGAGGTTCATCAAGTCGATATTCTGGACGTCCGTACGCTCACGCAGGTGCGCGACAAGCTTGCGGAAGGCCGAAGCCTCGACCTCTATTCTGGTCTTCTCGTCGATGGCCATGCCATTCCTCCCGATTGAGTTGCTCCTGGGTCTCAGATAGGTGCCGCCTGTCAGCCTGTCATTAGCCGCATGCAGCCGTGCTTATGGCCCGGGGTTGCAGATCAACTTTCGGCAGCACGTCCCGCGTGATACGCGCGAGCCGATCCGCCCAGGCCGCTTGTCCCCTTTCATCGCGGATCAGATCCTGCCGGATCTCGATAATGGCGTGTGCCAGTCCCCGCTAAGTCCCGTGCCGCCACAAGGTATCGCCGACAAGCTGCCCGATGTAGGGCTCGTTGGCTCCGACGATCAGATCGTTCTCTGCGCACAATGCTTCCAGAAATGGCCCGGCGAGGCGGTCGTCCTCCCCGTATAAGACACCGACGTGCCACGGGCGCGATATACCCTTCCAACTCTCTGTAAAGCTGTGAATGGACAAGATCGCAGGCGTAGATCCTGTGGCCAAGCAGCGGTCGAGCACGTTGTCGATCGCATCATGGTAGGGCCAATAATAGAGGCGTAGGCGCTTCTCCCGCTCTTCCGGCGTAATCACGCGGTTGCCCGGTACGATGGCCCCATCCGACAGCCGCATGATCAGCGTCGGGTCATCCTCACCGCGATTGGGGTCGATCAGTAGTCGCGAGTAACGCGTCATCACGGCAGGCGCTTCGAGGGCCGCGGAAAGCCGGCGCGTAACTTCCGCGGCTCCGATATCGTAGGCGATGTGGCGCTTGAGCTGACTGTCCGGCAGTCCGAGCGTTCCGTATTCGGGCGGGAATGCGTTTCCGGCATGATCGCAAAGGAGAAGCAGACCGCGGTCAGCACGTCCGGGTAGAATTGTGTAGGTGTCGGTACTTCGAGCCTCGATCTTGCGTTCTGAAGTCTTCATCTGATTGGGCCGCCGCTGTTGCACAGTTCCCATCATCCAGCCTTGACGCAGCAAAGCCAATCCCGCAGATGAGCGCTGGTCGGCATTGTGACGCGGAATGGAGCGAGCGCGGGGTTACCGGTGAACAAGGACGATCGTCAGCACAACACCGGGGTCCAGCGCCGGATCCTGCTCGAAATGTTCGAGGCGGCAGTTCAACGGGCTCACCCTGCGCGATGCTTGCCGCCGCATCTGCCCGCCACGCCTCCCCCCGCGAATGGACGCATCATCGTGCTCGGAGCAGGCAAGGCATCAGCAGCCATGGCCGTGGCTACCGAGCAATTCTATCGCGAGCGCGGGACTCAGCGACCGAATAACGGGTTTCGTGACGACCCGGCACGGCTACGGGCTTCAGACCGATCTGATCGAGGTGGTCGAAGCGGGTCACCCTGTTCCGGATGCTGCCAGCCAAGCTGCCGCCGAGCGTGCATTGAGCTTGGCGCAGGAGGCTGGGCCGAACGACCTCGTCCTCGTGCTGCTATCTGGAGGTGCCTCAGCCCTGTGGGCAGCGCCAGCCGAGGGGATCACCCTCGACGCCAAGCAGGCGCTGACCAAGGAGTTGCTCAAGTCCGGCGCGCGGATACACGAGCTCAACTGCGTCCGTAAGCACCTCTCGCGCATTAAAGGCGGCAAGCTGGCAGCCGCTGCCCTATCCCGCTCGCCTTCTCACGCTTGGCGATTTCGGACGTGCCCGGCGATGATCCGGCGACGATCGGTTCCGGGCCGACCACAGCCGATCCGACGACGCTTGCCGACGCACGTGCGGTGCTCAACCGATTCGGGATTACGCCGCCTCCTTCAATCGATGCCGCCCTGCAGAATCCTGAGAACGAAACGCCTAAGCCCGGTGCAGACGCGCTCACCAACTCCGAGTACAAGTTGGTTGCGGCACCCAAGGCCTCGCTCGAGGCCGCAGCAGACGTCGCCCGCGCCAACGGTTATCGGGTCGAGTTCCTGGGCGATGCGCTCGAAGGAGAGGCGCGACAGGTTGCCGAGGCTCACGCCGCCATGGCTCGTGATTGGCTCGCGAAGGGTGAACGGGTCGCGATCCTTTCGGGTGGTGAGCTTACCGTCACAATCCGGGGCAACGGCACTGGTGGGCCGAACCAGGAATATGCATTGGGACTCGTGGAAAGTCTCGGGGGGGCGCCTGGCATAGCTGCGCTTGCAGCCGATACTGACGGCGCCGACGGTGGGGCCGGAAATCCGGATGATCCGGCCGGGGCTATCGTGCTGCCGGATACTCAAGCACGCGCTTTAGAGCGCAATCTCAAAGCCGCCACCTTCCTGGCCAACAACGAATCGACCACTTACTTTCGGGAGTTGGGCGACCTCGTCGTCAGCGGTCCCACCCAGACCAATGTCAATGATTTTCGCGCCATCCTGATCGACCCTTGATCAAGGAATTCGTTTTTCTGCATGCCACATATCGACACTTCCCGATGAAAATGGACAGGCAAGCGAGCGTCTCGCGGCGGACTTCGTGGACGGTCGAACACCCTCTCCCCTCCTGACGGGATTCCTCGCGTGTTTGGCGGCCATGTTGCTTGCCGCTCACCCGGCGGCCGCGGACCTCAAGCTCTGTAATGCCTCGAACAGTCGAGTTGGAATAGCAATCGGATATCAGGACGCGAAAGGCTGGGCCACCGAAGGATGGTGGAACATCGGCGCGCAAACATGCGAAGTTTTGCTGAAAGGTGCGGTCCCGAGCCGCTTCATTTTACGTTTATGCCATTGACTACGATCGTGGTGGCGAATGGGCCGGCACGACTCCATGTGCACCCACGACAAGTCGTTCGCCATCAGGGACGTGACTGATTGCCAGCGGAGAGGGTACCGTCGGACGGGCTTCTTCGAAGTTGACACAGGCGACGCCAAGGATTGGACCATCCGCCTCTCCGACCCCGAGACTCGGGAGCAGAGCGCAAATGAAGCGTAATCGGAGGGTCAAAATCGTCGCGACGCTCGGCCCCGCCTCGTCCGACCCGGACATGCTCGAGCGCCTGTTTGCGGCGGGCGTTGATGTTTTCCGCATCAACATGAGCCATTCGACACACGAAGTCGCGCGCGAGCTGCACGCGGCGATCCGAAATGCCGAGGTGCGGTTCAATCGGCCCATCGGGATCCTATGCGACCTCCAAGGCCCGAAGTTCAGGATCGGCAGTTCGCGGGCAAGGAAGCGCACGATCGTCAGCAGGGCAACCAGTTCCGCTCGAGACCAACGAAGAGCCTGGGAGACGGAGCAGGGTCTACTCGCCCACCCGAAATTTTCGAAGCGGTCGAGCCCGGCGACAACCTCTCCTCAACGACGGCCGCCCGCGTCGAGGTGCGCGAGGTCAACCGCAGCGTGATGGAGATCACGGCGGAGGTAATATGGTGGGCGGAACGTTTCCGACCGCAAGGGCCTCGCCACGCCGGACAGCATCCTGCCCATCGGCCCGTCACCGAGAAGGACCGGGCCGATCTCGATCATGCCGCTGCAACCTCGGTGTCGATTGGATCGCGCTCTCTTTCGTCCAGCGGCGTGAGGACCTCGTCAAGGCCGCAGACTCATGTGGCCGCGCCCTCATCATGGCCAAGATCGAGAAACGTCGGCCCTCGGCGGATCTCGAGGAGATTCCGAAATCACCGACGGGTCATGGTTGCCCGTGGCGACCTCGGCGTCGAACTGCCGCTCGAAAGGTGCCCGGGCGGCAAAAGGAGATCACGCGAAAGGCCCGCGGCAGCAAGCCCGTCGTCGTGGCAACTCAGATGCTCGAGATGGCATGATCTCTTCGCCCGTGCCCACCCGCGCTGAGGTTTCCGACGTCGCGACCGCTGTTTTCGACGGCGCGGATGCCATCATGCTGTCGGCGAGAAATCCGCTGTTGGACAGTTCCCCTTAGAGGCGGTGCAGATGATGAACCGCATCGCCATTCAGGTGGAGAACGATCCCGGCTACGATGACTTTGTGCATGCTACCGCAACGGTTCCCCAGCCAACGGGCGCTGATGCGATCGCTGCCGCCGTTCACAAGATCGCAAGGACGCTGAAGCTCTCTGCCATCATCTGCTACACGGCGACAGGCTCGACAGCGCTCCGGGTGGCTCGCAGCGGCCGGGGTTGCCGGTCATAGGCCTTACACCCGTGCTGGCGACGGGACGCAAGCTATCGCTGGTGTGGGGTATTCATTCGGTGCTGACGAGCGACCCCGCCAACCTCGCGGACATGGTTCGCAAGGCTTGCCGAATTGCATTTGAGGAAAATTCGCAGCGGCGGGCGATGGGGTCATCATCACGGCCGGTGTTCCCCTCGGCACACCTGGGACCACGAACATGGTGCGCATGGCGTACCTCGACGAGAACGGGGCGCCATTAGCTGACCAAGGGTGAATTGGTGCCGAGGCGCCGATTACATTCGAAGTCTCTTTAGGGAGCTCGTTGAAGCCAGCCACGAATAGCAGGCTGGCAGCCGTCAGATGCCCTGGCCGCGCACCTCCCGCTCAAGCTCGTCGACGGCCTTTTGCGCACCATCGGCAAACGGGTGGATCTGAAGCAGCTTGCGATAGGCCTCGAGCGCCAACTCGTTCGCGCCGTATTCGCGCAGAATATGTGCCAGGGCACCCAAGGCCCGGAAATGGTTCGGATCGAGCGCCAGAGCGCGCCGGAGGTCTCCCAGCGCACGATGGGTTTCGCCCTCCAGGTAAAGCAAGTGACCACGCTGGCTCCAGCCTTCCGCATAGTCGGGTGCCTGCTCGACCACCTCATCGAGCATTCGGAGGGCCAGCTTGGTGTTCTTTTCCTTAACGGCCTTGATCGCTCGGGCCATGAGCACGGTAACCGTGTCGCTGCCCGAGACAGCCCACAACCTCATAATGGCCTTGGAGGTCTTGTCGGCCGCGTGCTCGTCCTCCGCAGTCGCCAACAAGGCGTAGAGGTTGTCGAGCATTTTGGCTCGCTCGACTGCACTGTCGGGCAGTTTCTCGCGCAGCTCGGGCAGAGCTTCATCCCCCTCGCCTTCCATCTCCGGAGGCGACAGGTCGGGTAACTCTAGCTCGGGTTCAGGACCTTCCCGCAGCTGAGCCTGGGAATCCGAGGGAACCAGCACGAGACCCGCCGCCAAGCAGGCGCTTGCGGCAAGGGCAATAAGGCGATCAGAGATCCAGCTGCGCATGCACGGAAACATAGGTCCGGCATCGAGGCTCGTCAAAGCCCCCAGGGGCGCGCAAACGATCAGCCCTGGCGAGCCTTGAAGCGCCGCTGCGTCTTGTTGATCACGTAGACCCGGCCTTTCCGCCGGACCACACGGTTCTCGCGGTGGCGCGAGCGTAGCGATTTGAGCGAGTTCTTGACTTTCATGGCACGTCCGTGGCCTCCGGGCCTTAGGCCACGCAGGTCCTCTTTTTCTATGAGATGGGAACGCGAATTGCGCCGAGACTAGGACCACAAAACCAGCCGATACGCAAGTCACGAATGGCCGCGTCCTTCAGATGGACAGGCTGCACAAGCGTCTTGCACCGCCGAATGCGCTCGCACATAACGCCAGCCAGCAAGCCGGAGACGACAGATGAACCTAAAAGATTTCTCGACACTCACGTTCGACTGCTACGGAACGCTGATCGATTGGGAAACCGGTATGGTTGAGGCCCTCGAGCCTCTGACCAAGCGGGCCAGCCGTCCGCTTTCCCGAGATGAGATTCTGGAGGCTCATGCGCGCCACGAATCATCTCAGCAGTCCTGGACGCCCGCGAAGCGCTACTGCGATCTGCTAGCCGTCGTCTACAAGCGCCTCGCGGAAGAATGGGGTGTGTCCGTCACATGGGACGAGTGCGTGGCCTACGGAAACTCCGTTGGGAACTGGCCTGCCTTCCCCGACACGGTAGAAGCGTTGCGCTATCTCAAGCAGCACTACAAGCTCGTCATCCTCTCGAACGTCGACAACGCAAGCTTCGCGCTAAGCAACAAGCGGCTCGGCGTCGACCTTCGACGCCATCTACACGGCTGAGGATATCGGCTCCTACAAGCCGTCTCTGCGGAATTTCGAATACATGCTGGAGAAGCTCAAGACGCTCGGCGTGGAGAAAAACCAAATCCTCCACACGGCCGAAAGCCTCTTCCACGATCATTTGCCAGCCAATCAGATGGGCCTGACCTCATGCTGGATCCATCGGCGGCACGCGGCCGGGGGGTTTGGCGCAACCATGAAGCCGGAATCGATGCCGACCACGCAGTTCCGGTTTACGAGCCTCGCCGAAATGGTTGAGGCTCACAAGAAAGAGATCGGCGCAAACGGATAAGACCAAATCCCAATCAAGACAGAAGAGGCTAGGCTGAGCCTAGCCTCGAGCTGGTCGGCGCTCGTCCTTGCCCGAAGTTGCGGGCATCAACCGCGCAGGCGTGTTCTCACGATGCGCGGGAATTCATCGCTGCCCAGGTAGTCACCTTCGCCAGCAGACAAAGCGGTCGACGGCGTGCGTTCCTGGCCCGCACTGGGTCCGTGATCCAAGCCGGCTTGGGGCACAGGCGGCGATTGCCGCTCGCCAAGGTTCCACCAACGTCCTCCGCGGGGCTCAGGACCTGCAGCCGATGCCGGCGGAGGCACGTTGCTGGTCTGCGAATGTCCTTGGCCAGGATCTTGCGCAGGTTGGCGAACGGGAGTGGCGGGGAGCCTGCGCCGGTGAACCAGGCGTCGATGAGGTCGATCTCGTCCGGCGTCAAATTGAGTCCGTGGCTGCGGCAGCGGGCAACGACGAAGTTGCGGAAGCGGCCAGCGAAGAGGTTTGCTGACGCGCCCTGCTCGAACCACGGGTCCGCTTCGCTGACGACGTCGAGGGCGAAGCGGACATCCTCCCTGCGAATGTCGAGCCCCAGCTCGCGAGCCCGATTGGCCACGTTCGCAACGGTCTGGGCCCCTTGCACCCCATTGCTGTTGATTTCCTGTGCCAGCAGCTCGAAGAGCGCCCTGTACTCCGGCGGCGACAGCGGCGGGGCTTGGCTCGCTTCATGTATGCGCGCGATCGATTGCTGAAGGGCTGTTGCGCCTTCAGCACCTTGCGACGAGGGCTGCGGGGATTGTGTCGGCGGGGCGGCGGGTGGCGCAAGATTCCGCTGTGACCCCAACTGCGCTGCCTCGGTCATCGCATCGTGAAATGATTGGGTCAGCGATGGGCTGCTCGTGCGATTGTTCGTCTGTGGAGGCGGCTGAGGCGTCGCCCGCCTCGAGATGCCAAAAGGTTCGATCGCCTTGGCCAACACCGATGCGGCAGCAGCCGCCGCCGATGCAGGCCGGCTCTGGCGCGGAGCCAGCAATGCCGCCGGTCGATCAGTGCGCGACGGCGCAAATTCGTCCGGACCACTCTTGCGCGTAGCGTCGTAGACGACGTACGGCGGCTGTTCGCTGAGCCGGATGCCCTCCGGCAGGCTTTGGAGGAGCAGATCGCGGAAGCTGCCAGCGCCTGCCCAGTTGGTCCCAACTGTCCGATCGTGCCCCAAGGCTCGGGTCGCACGCTCGGCCAGAACCTCCAATGGCAAAGGCGTGTCCGAGCTACGTACAGCCCCGGTGATTTCAGCCATGATCTCGCGGCGGAGGTCGCTCCCGCTCGACGAGCGGCTTGGAGCCTCTGCCTCCGTCCCGGAGCCACTCAGGAGGACATTCACGAGATCGGCTTCGCAAATCTCCCCGTCAGCGATCGCCACGTAGGGTGCCGCCGTGAAGTCATTGGCGAATACGACCGTACGCCGAGCATGGGCCCGCAGCCGGTGCAGAACGGGCGTGAAATCAGCGTCACCCGACAGAATGATGAACTCGTCAAAGTACGTCTCGTGATGGAGGTAGTCACGGACGTCCATGACCATGCGAATGTCGGAGGAATTCTTGAGCTGGGCCGTCAGCGGCGGACAATCCACGACCTCGAAGCCCGCGCGCAGGAAGTGGTGCCTGACGAACGGGAAGGAGTTCATGTCCGTCGAATTGTCGTTCTGGTTGCGGCGCGGCACTGGGTTGCCATAGCAACGATTGAGAACGATCCGACGCTGGACGTTGCTGGGCAGCTTATTGGTTGGAGAGATCAGGCGGCCGCTCTCGATTTCTGCGAGCCACACGCCGGCGTCTTTGGCGAAGCGCTTGGCAGCCTCCTCGCTCCTGCGCTTCAGAGACAGGTACACGTTGTCGTAGTCGACAAAGACCGCGCTCAGGATTTGCCCTGAAGTCTCACGCTTCATTCGTAAGCCCCCGCTGCCCGCCGTTTGAGTACTCGAATTCAGCAATTTTTACCAGTCGCTGCAGCGCCGCAAGCGCAGCGGTGCCTCGGTTCAGGACTAATCAAATTCTTCTTGAATTACAAAGTGTTACCCGCGCCCCGGCGGTGTACTTCTGGTGGATAACGCCACCGAGGCAGCCAATCCCGAATCACTTGAGCCTTGCACAGGCGCGGGGCGCGACAATGACGAGCCGTCGAACTTCGGTGGAAGAGCCGCCCCGGCAGATGAGCCGAGGCGGCTCGAAACAATCAGGACCGGTTCTTTCGCTCGCGGATTTCGGCGAAAACTTCCCAGTCCGGCTCGCCCATCATGCCGAGGCGCTGACGGATGTGGGGGCTGTCCGGCCTCAAGAACGGGTTGGTCGCCAGCTCCAGATCGATTCGGGTCGGCGATGTTGGTTGCCCGGCGGCAACCATTTGCTCGACCTCCTTCGCGCGCTTTTGGAGCTCCTCGTTCTCCGGCTCGATCGTCAAAGCAAACTTGGCATTGGACAACGTGTACTCGTGCCCGAAAGTAGACCTGTGTCGCCGGTGGCAGGGCCATGATCTTTTCAAGCGACTGCCACATCGTCTCGATGGCGCCTCGATTGACCCGTCCGCAGCCGATGGCGAACAAAACATCACCGACGAAAGCCACGTCGGCGGCAGGAATCCAGTAGATGATGTGACCCGCGGTGTGGCCCGGACAGTCGAAAACGTGGACCTGGAATGAGCCGAGCTGGAACACGTCGCCTTCGCCGACGGCCTGGTCCAGCCCCGGAATCTTCGGGCGCTTCGGCGCGCGGACCGATGATCGTGCAGGTGGTCTCGCTTTCAGCGCAGCATTGCCCGTCGGTATGGTCGGGGTGATAATGGGTGGTGAGGATATGCGTGAGGCGCCAGCCTTTCTCGTTGAGCGCCGCCGCCGACGGCGTCGGCCTCAGGCGCGTCGATGGAGGCGGCCACAGCGGGTCTCGGGATCGCGGATCAGAACGCCGTAGTTGTCGGTGAGGCACGGAAACTGGTGGATTTCGAGGTGCGGCCATGGGCTCCATGATGGTCACATCTGGTCTGGCATCGAAACGTATCAGCGGGCCGTGCGGATTACACCCTGGCAGCCTCAATTCCAAATCATAGTTGACGGAATCGCTCCACGCGGTGTCTAGCGAACCACATGCATCGTCGACGTTGTCGGCTCAGGACTTCTACTCACAAGCCGCTCGGCCGCATCGTGCGGCGGCTGCTGGCCCATCGTATCCGGACCCGCTGGCGCGGCTCGCAAGGCGCGACGCTGATCGGCCTGGGCTTTGCAACGCCGTATCTCGGCTCGTTCCGCGGTGAGGCGCGACGCTCTGGTGCGGCGCTCATGCCTACACACCAGGGCGCACTGGTCTGGCCCCGAGTATCGGACCGAGAGCTGAGCGTGCTGGTGGAGGAGGTGCTGCTTCCGCTGCCCGACAACTCCGTCGATCGTCTGCTGTGCGTTCATTGCCTGGAGGTGCGGCCGAGCCGCGGCGCCCCTGCTGCGCGAAATGTGGCGGGTTCTTGGCGCCCAGGGGCGGCAAGATCTGATCGTGCCAAACCGGCCGGGGCGTGTGGGCGCGGCTCGACCGACGCCGTTCGGTCAGGGCCGCCCCTACAGCCGCAGCCAGCTCGAGAGGCTGCTGGGGAATCCATGTTCACGCCCGTCGACTGGTCGGCGCCCTCTTCATGCCGCCGCTGAGACCGCCCGATTGTGCTGTGCGTCTGGCCACGGCTTTCGAGCGTATAGGCGCGCCGCGACTGGCCCAGGTTTCGCGGCGTCATCATCGTGGAGGCGCACAAGAGCTGTCACCGCAGCCGGTCGCGAACGGCAAGCACCCGTCGCGGTACCGGCCTCGCCTCGTCACCGGCGCCCCTTGCAGAAGCAGGCCACACCCAGCCGGCTCCAAGCCTGGCTACTCGCTGCCCTCACGGCACTCCGCCGGCCGCTGAGCAGAAACACCGCCTTCTCTCACCAGAACACGGTTCTGCAGCTGAGCGGCGCAGGCGGCGGGAGCTGCCGGCCTGACGAATTGAACG
Organism: uncultured Pseudomonadota bacterium; assembly: GCA_963786775.1. Lineage (GTDB taxonomy): Bacteria > Pseudomonadota > Alphaproteobacteria > Rhizobiales > Hyphomicrobiaceae > ZC4RG25. The sequence goes on from CAWBAM010000025.1 coordinate 40,748, forward strand.
CCACCGACCGCTCCACCTCCGCATCTACCCTCCGCACGAGATCGGCGAAGTCCTTGATCGTGCACAGGTGCGCGTTGGGCATGGCGTACCAGGCCTCGGGCAGGTTCTCGGTCACCGGCATGCGGCCCGTGAAGAGGAGCTGGCCACGCACCTGCCAATGGCCGAAGTTCGGAAACGAGACGATGGCGTGTCGGCCGATGCGCAGCAGGTTCTCCAGCACGGTCTTCGGCTGCCGCGTCGCCTGGATCGTGAGGCTCAGGATCGCGTAGTCGAACGCGTCGTCCGGGGTAGTCGACGAGATCGCGGTCGGCGTCGCCCTGGATCACGGACAGCCCGCGCGCCACGCAGGCGTTGACCGCGCTCGCGCGACACTCGATGCCGCGGCCGTCGACCTCCTTTTGTCGGCCAGCAGCTTCAGCAGCGCGCCGTCGCCGCAGCCGACGTCGAGCACGCGCGCGCCCGCGCGCACCATCTCGGCGATCAGCAGATGGTCGACGCGGTGCGGCTGCGGGCTGGCGCGGAGCATCAGCATTCACGCGCACTCCGCGGCGCGAGCGGCAAGCCCGCGCTTGGCCGCCGCGGCGTTGAGGAAGCCGCGGACGGTGGCGAACAACTCGGGCTCGTCAGCAGAAAGGCGTCGTGGCCCTTGTCGCTCTCGATCTCGACGAACGACTGACGTTGGCGGCGACGGCGTTCAGCGCCTGCACGATCTGCGCGGCTTTCGCGCGTCGGATAGAGCCAGTCGCTGGTGAACGAGACGACGCAGAAGCGCGTCTTGCGTGCCGCTAAAGGCGTTGCGCCAGCACGCCGCCATGTCGGCGGCAAGGTCGAAATAGTCCATCGCCCGCGTGATGTAGAGATAGCTATTGGCGTCGAAGCGGTCGACGAAGCTGATGCCCTGATGGCGCAGATAGCTCTCCACCTGGAAGTCGGCGTCGAAGCCGAAGGTCACGCGTCGCGGTCTTGCAGGTTGCGGCCGAACTTGCGGTGCAGCGCCTCCTCCGAGAGATAGGTGATGTGCGCTGCCATGCGCGCCACCGCGAGGCCGTTGCGCGGCACGCTTGCCGAGCTCGAGATAGCGGCCGCCGCGCCAGTCCGGGTCGGCCATCACGGCCTGCCGGCCGACCTCGTGGAAGGCGATATTCTGCGACGGAGTGCCGCGCCGCCGTCGCGATCGGCACGGCCGAAAGACGCGCTCGCGATAGCGTGACGCCCACTCCAGCACCTGCATGCCGCCCATCGAGCCGCCGATCACACAGAAGAGCTGGTCGATGCCGAGACGATCGATCAGGCGCACCTGCGCGTCGACCATGTCGCCGATGGTGATGACGCGGAAAGTTCAAGCCATAGGGCTTGCCGGTGTCGGGATCGATGGAGGCAGGCCCGGTCGAGCCCATGCAGCCGCCGATGATATTGGGGCAGATGACGAAGAAACGGTTCGTGTCGATCGGCTTGCCGGGCCCGACCATCGTCTCCCACCAGCCCGGCTTGCCGGTGACGGGGTGTCGATTTGCCACGTGCTGA
>CAWBAM010000026.1:0-18532 GCA_963786775.1 uncultured Pseudomonadota bacterium
CCGCTGGATTGCGCAGAAACTGACCCTCGGCCTCGAGCACGAAGCCCGCGTCCTTCAGTTCCGAGATGACCACGGCTTCGTCGATGCGATGCAGGGTCTTCGCCACGGTCGTGCCCGTGCCCGCCTTCGCCGAGTGATCGACGATGACGAGACGGCCGCCGGGCTTCTCGTCGCCGAGACCGACGAGGAGGCGCAATCGCGCCCATTTACGTCGCGTGCAAAGTCGCGGTTGGCGCGAGATCGGGGTTTGATCGGACCGATCGAGCATCCCGATGCTCCCTTTCCCTTTGAACTCTCGCCACAAGAGGAAGTTCGCTTGGCCGAGATGCGCCGATCCGCATTCGTCGGTACAGCCGCGCGGGTCGGCGAGCAGATGCGTGCTTTGGCAAATCAGCTAGGGATCGACGAGGTTGCTATCGTGACGTGGTCGCACGACCCTGAGGCGCGCCGCAAATCCTACAAGCTTCTCGCCGCGGAGTTCGGGCTCCAGGCATCGTAATCAGTGGGGCGTGGTCGGATGCTACTGCGCAAACGCGCAAAACGCTGACCAAATCATTCGGCTGCCTCTCCTGCGCGAGGCTGTTCGGCCGCCTCCTCACGCCTCCGGCTCACGGGGCGTTGGCACCTTCTGCTCCTCGGCACAGATAGCATCGACCGCCTCCTCGACGTGGTCGATCCAGATGATCTCCACGTCTCTTCGCGCTTCCTCTGGGATGTCCTCGTCGTCCTTCCGGTTGCGGGCAGGCAGAGAACGCGCTCATCCGACTCTGGAAGGCAATGCCACGACCTTTTCCTTGATTCCGCCTACCTGCAACACGAGCCCCCGCAGGCTGATCTTCCTGACATGGCCGTGTCATTTCGCACGCACGCGGGGTCAGCAGTGAGATGAGGGCGAGATAGATGGCAATGCCCGCGCTCGGCCCATCCTTGGGGACGGCGCCCGCCGGCACATGGACGTGAATGTCGTTTTTCTCGAAAAGGGCTGGGTCGATCTTGAGCGCTTCCGCCCGGTTCTTGACGATGCTGAGCGCCGCCATCGCGCTTTCCCGCATGACCTCGCCAAGCTGGCCCGTCAGGATCAGCTTGCCGTTGCCCGGCACGCGGGTCGCCTCAATGAAGAGAATATCGCCACCCACCGGGGTCCAGGCGAGGCCGGTGGCGACGCCTGGCACGCTGGTGCGCATGGCCACCTCGTTTTCGAATTGCGGCGGCCCGAGGATGCCGTGAAGATCTCGGCGTCGATGCGGATGGGGAACTTGTCGCCCTCGGCGATGCGCACGGCGGCGTATCTCAGCGCCTTTCCGATCTCCCGCTCGAGATTGCGGACACCAGCCTCCCGCGTGTAGTGCTGGATGATCTCCTTCAGCGCCGCGTCCGTAATCTCGACCTGCTCCGGCGGAGGCCGTTGGCCTCGAGCTGCCGTTGAACGAGATAGCGGCGTGCGATCTGCAATTTTTCGTCGGCCGTGTAGCCGGCAAGGCTGATGACCTCCATGCGGTCGCGGAGCGGGCCGGGTATCGTGTCGAGCATATTGGCGGTGGTGATGAAGACCACCCGGCTGAGATCGAACGGCACGCCGAGATAATTGTCCCGGAACGTGCTGTTCTGCTCGGGATCGAGCACTTCGAGCAGCGCGGCGGCCGGGTCGCCGTGGATGCCAGCGCCGAGCTTGTCGATCTCGTCGAGCATCAGCACGCAGTTGCGCGACCCTGCCTTTCGAATGGCTTGAATGATGTTGCCCGGCAGAGCGCCGACGTAGGTGCGCCGGTGGCCGCGAATTTCGGCCTCATCATGCACGCCACCGAGGCTGACGCGCTGGAACTTGCGGCCCATGGCACGCGCGATCGACTGCCCGAGGGACGTCTTCCCGACACCCGGCGGCCCGACGAAGCAGAGGATCGGCGCCTTGCCGTGCGGAGCCAACTTGCGGACGGCGAGATACTCGATGATGCGCCGCTTGACCTTCTCGAGTCCGTAGTGGTCCTCGTCGAGGATCTTGCGCGCCTGCTCGATGTCGATTGGCGGCTCCTCGGGCAGCTTCCAGGGCAGCTCGACCAGCCAGTCGAGGTAGGTGCGGACCATGCTGTATTCGGCCGCGGCTTCCGGCATGCGTGACAGGCGCCGCAGCTCCTTCCGGGCCTGATCCTCCACCTCACGCGGCATGCCGGCTCGGGCTATGGCCTGCTCGAGCTCGGCCATCTCCTGAGCCTTGGTGTCCTCGGCCTCGCCGAGCTGGCGCCGAATGGCGGCCATTTGCTCGCGCAGCAGCATCTCCGCTGACGTTGGTCGAGCGCGGCCTTTGTCTGGCGCCCGATCTCCTGCGACAGGCGCAACACCTCGATGCGGTGCGCCAGCAGCTTCGAAACCTTCTCCATGCGTACGGCCAGATTGACCGTCTCGAGGATTTCCTGCTTCTCCGCGGTGGGTATGTCCATGTAGGCCACCGCGAGGTCAGCAAGCGTGCCGGGCGAAGTCACGCCCTGGATCGTGCTGATCATCTCTTTGGGCGCCTGCGGCAGGAGCTCCAGCGCCTCGATGGCCTGTCGCTGAAGGTGGAGGAAGCGGGCCTCGATCTCGGGCGTGCGCGTCTCCGCGTCTGGGATGCGCAGCACACGCGCGACGAAGAACGGCCAGCCGCTCAGGAACTCAGTGACATGAAACCGTTCCTCGCCTTGGCAGACGATGTTGTGCGTGCCGTCCGGAGTTGTCACGAAACGGACGATATTGGCCACGGTACCAATTCGGTAGAGATCCACCGGTGCAGGGTCTGCCATTTCCGGATCGCGCTGCGTCAGCACGCCGATCTGCCGTTGCTCACGGACCGCATACTGGGCGGCCATGATTGAGCGTTGGCGCCCGATGCTGATTGGGAGCACGACCCGTGGGAACAGCACGAGATCGCGCACCGGGAGAATGATAAGAGCGTCTTCCGGAAGACTTGGGAGCTCTTTCAACTTCGGAGTTTCTTCAGGAGCCTCCGGCTCAGCCATCAAAGTTCTCCAGCTTTCTCGAGGCGAATGAGCAGGCAACCTTGGCTCGCGGACCAGCGGACCGCACGATAGCTGCCCGTCGGCAGGCGGATACGGCGCTCGAAGCGCCCCTGGGGCAGCTCGAGCCGATGGATGGCTGCCGTTCTGAAAGCAGCGGGAAGGACGCGCGTGCCGGCGATTACGAGGTCGCCATCCTGGATGACGGCTTGAACCTGGTCAGGGTCGACCCCCGGCAGGGCAATGAACACCAGGACCTCCTCGTCCGTCTCGAGAAGGTCGACCGGCGGCCGCCAGCAGGGCTGACGCGCCTTCGCCGACTGCGGATGGAAAAGCTGCTGATGAAGGCGTTCAGCGCGCGCCAGCATCTCGCAGGCTTCCGACCACATCCAGGACGGGATGTTCGTATCCATCGAGGCTCGTCCGAGGTTAACGCAACTCCCCATGAAATGTTGATCTCAGTGCCCGACTTCAACTCAGTCGACGCCGGGATCGACGTCCCTTGTGTCGGGGCTCACGTCGGGAAGGGCACCGGTACCTGGGGTAGCCGCTTCGTCCGTCAGCTCGGGTCGCGCATGAGGACCGGCAGGGTGCATCCGGCGCGAGCCGCGCACGGCTTTCTTGGGTCTTTCGACCTTCTTTTCTTTGGCGTTCCGCTGCTCCTTCTTTCGCGCCATGGCTTTCCAGCCCCCAATCGTTGCACTGGGTAATCCTCACATGCGGAACGCCTTGGCAAGGGTATGGTTCAGGATCTTCGTGGGCCAAAGGCGCAGGCGCTTGCCTGTATGCTCAGCGCCGCCGTTGGCCGCGGCGCCACCAAACGCTTGCTAGGAACTCGCCAGCTAGTCGCGAGTTGAAAGCGCGAGCGTGTGCTGCACTGCGATTATGAGCCGATCCTCCGTAGTGCGACCTCAGGGCCGTCCGGAACATCCGCGCCCTGCGCACGTTTTGTTCGGACACAGGTGAAATTTTGGAGGCCGGCATGGATAGCCGAATATGGTGGTTGATTGGCGCGGTCGTCGTGGTCGTGCTACTCGTGGCCCTGTTGTTCCCGCGAGATGAGCCGACGACAACGGCGACGACTCCGCGGACAACAGCGCCTGAGACGACAAGTCCGGCACCGCAGAGCACTCCGCCGAAGACGACATCGCCGCCTGAAACGACGACACCCCCTTCGAAATCAGCAGTAGTTTCGGTCGAAGGGATCGACGGTTTTTCGAGCCGCAAACCTCATGGTTTGCGGCTCGTTAGTGCTACACCCGCCAAAATCAACGCGAACCCGACGACGTGGAACAGGGCGAGAGGCTCTCCCAAGAGCCAGATCGCCAGCAGCGCGCCATAAAGGGGGATGAGGTGCATGAAGATGCCAGCGCGCACACCCCCGATCAGCTCGAACTCCGCGTGCAAAAAACAAATAAGCGAGAATGCTGGGGAATATCGAGACGTATCCGACGGTCAAGAAGGTGAACAACGTCGGCTGAATGATTTTCCCGAATACAAACATCTCGACCAATACGAGCGGCAAATTGAATAGGGCGGACGCCAGAAACATCCAGAAAAGAAACGTGATCCATTCTATGCGGGGCCGTAGCCGCAAATACGCTGTGTAGATGGCCGTGGTCACCATACCTAACAGGATCAGCAGGTCACCGCGATTAAGGCTGAGGGTCAGCAGCACACCGAGTTCGCCCCTCGATACCACGACCAGAACTCCGACCATCGAAATCAGTATTCCGATCACCTGCCGGACAGTGAGCCTGTCGTTGAAGAGGAAGACACAGGCGATGGCGATCAAGACCGGCGCCGTTGAGTTCAGCACCAGGCTGTTGAGGGCGGTCGTATAGTTCAACCCGATATACTGCAACGTGTTGAAGGCCCCGCCTCCGGTCACACCGAGAAAGGCCAGCAGGGGCCACGTCTCCCGCACCGCCGGCCAGTCCCGCCGGAGGTGAGGCATGGCGAAGGGCAGCACGATAGCGGTTGCGAATGTCCAGCGTAGGAACGCGAGGGCAATCGGGGGAATGTGGCCGGCCGCAGCGCGTCCGAGCACTTGATTGCCTGCCCAGAACAGTCCCATCGCGCTGAGCAGTAGGTAGGCATTGTTGAAGGCATACTCGGCCAGGCGGCGCAACATGAGGGCTCACTTCCAGGCAGGCGCTGAATGGCTGGTACGAAGAAGGCAGCCTTAGCACAATCGCTGGCCGCGGGAGATATGGACTGCTCGTAGCGAAGCTCGCGCAGTGCGCCGCGGCCTCCGGACTGTTGCGGATCCCGCACGTTGCGCTAACGTTCCCTTTCGCATGTGCGAAGGAACACAAGACGATGGCGGCTACGAGAACTTCTGAGGGGGGTGAGCCACAGGCGCGGCGCGACAAGCCTTGGCTGTTCCGGACCTATGCGGGCCATTCCACAGCGGCGGAATCCAATGCGCTCTACCGCCGCAATCTCGCCAAGGGGCAGACGGGCCTGTCGATTGCTTTCGATCTGCCGACCCAGACCGGCTACGACAGCGACCACGAGCTGGCGGCGGGTGAGGTGGGGAAGGTGGGTGTGCCCATCTCCCATCTTGGCGATATGCGTACGCTGCTCGACGGCATCCCGCTCGACCGCATGAACACTTCGATGACGATCAATGCGACGGCTGCTTGGCTGTTCGCTCTCTACATCGCGGTTGCAGACGAGCAGGGCGTGCCACGGGAGAAGCTCACCGGCACCATCCAGAACGATATCATCAAGGAATATCTCTCGCGCGGCACCTATGTCTTCCCGCCGGAACCATCCCTGCGGCTGACCAAGGACACGATCGTCTTCTCCTGCCGCGAGGTGCCGAAGTGGAACCCGGTCAATGTGTGTTCCTATCACCTGCAGGAGGCCGGCGCCACGCCGGTACAGGAGCTCGCCTTCGCGCTAGCGACTGCCATCGCGATCCTCGACACCGTAAGGAACTCGGGAGAGGTCGATGCCGAGACGTTCGAGACGATCGTCGGCCGCATCTCGTTCTTCGTGAATTCAGGCATCAGGTTCATCACCGAGATGTGCAAGATGCGCGCGTTCGTCGATCTCTGGGACGAGATCACGCGCGAGCGCTACGGCGTGAAAAATCCCAAGAATCGCCGGTTCCGGTACGGCGTGCAGGTCAATTCGCTGGGGCTCACTGAGCAGCAGCCGGAGAATAATGTCTATCGTATTTTGCTCGAGATGCTGGCGGTCACGCTCTCAAAGAATGCGCGCGCACGTGCCGTTCAGCTTCCGGCCTGGAACGAGGCGCTGGGTCTGCCGCGACCGTGGGATCAGCAGTGGTCGCTCAGAATGCAGCAGATCTTGGCGTATGAGACGGACTTGCTGGAGTACGGCGACATTTTCGACGGTTCGGTGGAGATTGCCCGGAAGGTTGAGGAGCTGAAACGCGAGGCCCGGGAGGAGCTTGCCACCATCGAGGGCATGGGCGGCGCGGTAGCGGCCATCGATTACATGAAGCGCCGTCTCGTCGAGAGCAATGCTGCTCGAGTGGCGAAAATCGAATCCGGGGAGCAGGTCGTCGTCGGCGTAAATCAGTTCACTGAGACGGAGCCCTCGCCGTTGTCGGTCGGCGAGAATGCCGTTCAGACTGTCGGACCGGAGGTGGAGGCGGAGCAGATCGGTCGGCTCAAGGCCTGGCGCGAGTCGCGCGACCAAGCGGCGGTCGCGAGGGCGCTAAAGGAGCTCGAGCAGGCCGCCAAGGAAGGTCGCAATATCATGGAGCCGTCGATCGCGTGCGCCAAAGCCGGCGTAACCACCGGTGAATGGGGCATGACACTGCGGCGCATCTTCGGCGAGTACCGGGCGCCGACGGGCGTCGGCCAGGCGGCCGCGGAGGGCACGGCCGGCCTCGAATGCCGTCCGCGCGCAGGTTCGGGCAGCGGCGGAGCAGCTGGGGCGTCCGATCAAGCTGCTGGTGGGAAAGCCCGGGCTCGACGGGCATTCCAACGGTGCCGAGCAGATCGCGGTCAGGGCGCGGGATTGCGGCATGGAGGTCGTCTACGAGGGCATTCGCCTGACCCCGAGCCAGATCGTGCGCGCGGCCCTCGAGGAGAGCGTGCACGTTGTGGGACTGTCCATTCTCTCTGGCTCTCACGTCCCGTTGGTGCGAGCGGTGCTCGAAGGGATGCGCCGAGAGGGCATCGATGACATTCCGGTGGTCGTCGGCGGCATCATCCCGCCGGAGGACGCGGCAGCCTTGAAGGCCATGGGCGTGGCTGCGGTCTACACGCCGAAGGACTTTCAGCTCAACGAGATCATGTCCGACATCGCCCGCCTTGCCGTCCGCCAGCCGGCCGCGGCTTGAGGTGCTCACTTCACCTCACCGCTGATCTCGACCTCCTCGCCGAGCGTCTCGCGGACGTAGAGCCGCCGAACGGCGACGTCGGCAACGACGGCGAGGGGATAGGCAAACAGCACGCCCAATGGCCCGAAGAGCACCCCCAGCGCGATCACGGCGAACAGTCCGACAGCAGGCGGAATTTTCACCGTGCTACCGACGATGACTGGTAGGATCAGGTTAAACTCGAACTGCTGGACAATGACGTAGACGGCGAGCGTCCAGATCACCATATCTAATCCCTGGCCGGACGCGACGAGGAGGCCGGGAATGGCAGCTGCAATTGGGCCGACGATCGGGATGAAGTCGGCTAGTCCGGCGATAAAGCCCAGGGCGAAGGCGGAGGGCAGGCCGATCAGCCAGAGGCCGAGTCCCGTCAGGACGCCCACGATCAGCATCGCGAGGAGCTGACCAACGAGCCACAGGCCGAGGGCGCGGCCGGCATCATCGATCGTTTCGCGGATCTCCGGCTGGATTCTCGGCGGAAACAGCATTACGAGACCGTTTCGGTAGGTCTGCGGATCGAGCGATAGATAAATCCCGGTGAAAATCACGAATAGCAGACCGGTGAACACCGCGATGATTGCTGTTCCCCATTCGTAGGCCGTCGAGAGGATGTTGCCGACCACCGTGCCGGTGAGGAGATCCTGCACACGTGCGAAGCCAAGCTCCTGAAGAACCCGGTCCGCTGCCGCTGGCAGGAGCTCGATGAGCTCTCCGAGCTGACTGCTGATCTGCGATCCGAACAGAAAAATGCCGATGCTGAGGACGATGAAGATTGCCAGACCGGAGAACAGCAGGGCCCAACCGTCCGTCACGTTCAGCTTGCGGGTCAGAGGGTCTGCAATGGACCGCAGCAGGACGGCAAGCAGGATGCTGGCGAAGACCAGGAGCAGAACGTCCGAAAGGAACCAGATCGCCGCGCCGAGCGCGAGGAACGCCGAAACGATGACAATTCGGCGAATGAACATCACCTCCGAGGCAGGCAGGTCATCGGGAGGCCGTGCGTTGCTCAAGATTGGCTCCGTCTCGATGCGGTCCGGCGGTTGGGTCAGCAACTGAAGTGGCATCGGAACGGGCAGGCCAGCCGTTGGTTCCTGGCCCGGTTGATATGGTCGCTGGGCAATCCAGCAATGCAAAGGTGCCGTGGCTGGGCTTGACTCGAAATCGGCGCGTTGACGCCCGGATCGCGACGACTATGATGCCGCCCCACGCCCCAGTGGCGGAACTGGTAGACGCGCCGAAACTCAAAATCTGGTTCCCGCAAGGGAGTGCCCGTTCGAGTCGGGCCTGGGGCACCAAACTGATTACGATTTCGCTGATGGTCCCGATGCCGTGGGACCCAGCGAGCGCGATGCAATCCAACTCATACCGAGTGCTTGGATCGAGGACCGTTGGGTGGTCCGAAAGACAAGTTGGCCTCGCCTTTAAGTCCGCCTCCCTCGTCACCAGAAGACCATAAAGGTGAGCACGGGTTTAAGCGTGTTGTGGGAAAGCGCCACTCGTAAGACTGTGACCGATTGGCGGTAGACCTCCGGAGAGGCGGACGTTAACGTCTTGGCGGTATGACAAAGGTGCTGCAGTTGAATGCTCCGAGGCATCTTGCCCGCCGGTGGTGGTCTCGGACCTCAGCACTATGATGGCCCGCGGCAGAGGGGCTGAACTTTGGAGCAGGAGACGGGATGATCTGGAGCCGGACCGTTCTGGTCGCGCTTTGCTTGATGGGACTCACCGCTCCACTCGCGCAGGCCGGACCGAAACTGCTGTTCGAGCCCGTCAACGGCAGTGTGCTTTATGCCGAGGATATTGATGATCAGTGGTATCCGGCTTCGCTGACGAAGATCATGACGGCCTATGTGGTCTTCGAAGCTCTCAAGGCCGGTCGCATCACCCCCGAAACGAAAGTCACGACCAGCGAAGCTGCCCACGCTCAACCTCCAAGCAAGGTCGGCCTGCCAGTCGGCGGGCAGATGAGTGTCGAGCTGGCGTTGCAGGCGCTCATCATCAAATCGGCAAACGACGTCGCGGTCATGCTGGCCGAAGCCGTCGGGGGGAGCGAGCAAGATTTCGTCGAGCGCATGAACACCACCGCGCGCCGGCTCGGGATGACAAATACGCACTTCGTCAACCCGCATGGATTGCCGGCGAGCGAGCAGGTCACGACAGCCCGCGACATGGCCAAGCTGTCCATGGCGATTGTTCGTGATTTTCCCGAGTACCGCCATCTTTGGACGCAGACCGAATTTCGGATCGGCAAGCGTCGGCTCGGGACGCACAACAGCCTCCTCAAGACGTATGAGGGCGCCGATGGCCTGAAGACGGGGTTCATCTGCGACGCCGGTTTCAACATGGTGGCGAGCGCGACACGAAATGGCCGGCAGCTCATGGTGGTCGTGTTTGGCGAGCCTTCCGGGCAGGAGCGTGCGCTGCGAGCCTCCAGCCTGCTTGACCACGGGTTTGCGACCTATGGCTGGAAGATGTTGTTCGGCACTCCATCGCTCGACACCCTCCCGGTCTCGAGCGATCCGAAGCCGGTCGTAAGCGTGCGCGATACCGTAACGTCCTGGAGTTGCGGCGGCCGGCGCCCCGCACGTGTGGCGAAAAAGGGCGGTACCCGCAAGGCCGCCACCAAGGCCAAGACATCCGCTGCAGCTGCCGCACAGTCGCAATCGGGCGCCAGCGCCAACTAGGGGAAGCGGCTAGTGCCGGTCCGTGCTCGGAGCTGTGGCGCCTCGGTTGTATCCTGAAAGCTGCACAATTGATCGTTACGGCAAGTCGTAGACGTCTCGTGCCTTGCGGGCGGATTCAGATCGGTTAAAGTCGCGCCGTCCGTCAGTCAGCAGATCGGCCCATGCTCTCCATACGACAAAACTTCGCGCGGAAAGTGTCGTCGAGGAGGGCTGCGTGAAGGCCCGCCATCCTGCCATCGCCAGCTAGGGGTCGGTGCGCAGATGCTAGCGGGCCGATTGCTTACATCTTACGACGAAAAGCTGAGCCGCTGGCTGGCTTGGTCGACCGAAAGCAGCTCCCGAGCATCTATTCTGCTGATTTTACTTTGCCTCGTGCTCTTCGTGCCGGGCGTATTCTCGCGTCCGCCGGTCGACCGGACCGAGGTGCGCTATGCAATCTCGGCCAGGATTATGCTGGAAACGGGCGACTGGCTCGTGCCGCGAGATCAGAAAGGCGCCGAGGTCGGCAGGCCCGTCGGCATTCTGTGGCTGCAGGCTCTATCCGCCAAGCTTTTCGGGCCGGAGACGCATGACGCGATCTGGGCCTACCGTTTACCGTCCCTGCTCGGGGCGACACTCGCGGTACTCTTCCTGTTCCTCGGGATGCGCAGCATCGTGGGAGACCAGACGGCCTTCTGCGCATCCGTGCTGGTGGCACACTCTCTGTTCCTGGCCATTCAGGCGAGGCTTGCTCTACCTCAGGCTGGAGCGCTGGCGGCTGCCGTTGCTGTGCAAACGAGCCTCGCCCGTCTCTACGTTGGCCGGGACAGGCTCTCCAGCTCTTGCCGCAACCGCGCAGTGCTCATCTTTTGGATTGCCCTCGGAGCTGGGATACTGCTCAACTCGTTCATCGTTCCAATTCTTGCGGCAGCAACGCTACTCGCCCTGTTTATTCAGGATCGAAGCCTGAACTGGTTCGGCGGGCCGAGCCACTTGCTCGGCCTGCTGTTGGCAATCCTTATCGCTCTGCCCTGGCCGCTCTCGTTTTGGCTTTCCATTGCGGACCCGACGCCCGACCCAGTGCTCTCCCTCGTGGCCTGGCTGTCGCTCATTGCCGACTCCCAGTCCATGAACTACCGGGCTTTTCCAGGCAGCTACATCCTTATGGCCTGGGTCGGCCTCCTGCCGTGCATTTTGCTCGTCTGGGCGTCATGCCAGCTGGCTTGGCAAAATCGAGACAAGCCGGTCGTGCGATTTCTTGCGGCTTGGTTCGTGCCCTACATCGCCGTGCTGGAGATCATCTCCAACAAGCCTCCGCTTTACATGGTCCAATACGTGCTGCCTGCACTGGCGGTCGCAGTGGCGATGCGGATCACGGACAATCCCCTTACAGGCACACCAACTCCAGTTCCCGCTCCCCTATGGTCGCGCATCGCGTGGATTTTGCTTGGCATTTTCCTGGGAAGTGCGGCACTTGGCTTGCACATGTCGGTCGGCGAGCCATTGAGCGCGCAGCTCGTCATCGCTGCGGCCGCGGTCATGATCCTGTTCACGGCGACCGCCGTCGCTTGGCCCTACTGTAGTCCCCTCGCATCCACGAGCTTTTCGCTCGCCGGTGCTGTCGTCGCCTATTGGTTGGTCATCGCAATAATCCTGCCGCCCAGCTCGCCGGTATGGCCGAGCGTGCGACTGGCGGAGGTGAGGGACGCAGTCCGTTCCTGTTATCCTGAGCCGCCGATCATTGCCGGCTACTCGGAGCCGAGCGCAGTTTTTCTCATGGGTATCGAAACCACCATCACGACAGGCTCACGCGTGCCTGATCAGCTGAACGCGACACCACGCGCCTTGGCGTTCATAGAGCTGAAGCACAGGGCAGAATTCCTAGATGCTCTCCGAGAGAGCGATAGCGAGAAGCTTGTTCGGGTGGGCTGCGTGTCCGGGCGGAATGCGTTCTCGTCGCGCAGATGGCAGCACTTCGAAATCTACGCCAAGCCGCCGCTTCCCTCGGACCCGGCCTGCACGCTTCCTGTGCGCTACCAGTGCTTGGACTGACGGTGAGCTGATCCAGTGTGACCCGACCAATCTAGATCGGGTCGCGTCTTACTGCGGCGCGCCGAGCACGAGGGTCCAGAAGGTCTTGAACTCGGTGTTGGGATCGTGGACGAGCGCGATCCCCATGTGCTTGGCATCAGCCATGAGCAAGTTCTTGTTGTGGCCAGGGCTCGCCTTCCAGCCCTTCATGACCTCGTCGAAGCTCGCCTGTCCGGTGCCGACGTTCTCGGCCGCCACACGTGCATTGTAGCCCGCACGCTTCACCCGATCCCATGGATTGGAGCCGTCAGAGCCATAATGGGAGATGCGATCCCAGCGGGCGAGATCCCGCGAGTGCATTTTGGCCGCTTTGGTCAGCTCCGGGCTCAGCTGCAGCGGTTTCAGACCATGCTTCTTGCGATAGTCGTTGATCACCTTGCGAGCGTATTCGGCATCGAGGCGGGTCCCCGAATAATCTCTGCCCGACAGTGCACCTGGGGACGGCTTCCCGAACGAGTTGCTGGGTGCATGGTCCTGCAGGCTCGCAACGCGTTGGCCGGAGGAGCCGCTCGACGGCCGTTGGGTCGACCCGCCATCACCCAACATCCCGAAAGAGGGAGCTGTGGCGGAGGCAGAGTTCGATTCTGAGCCGCCGAAGCCGAATGAAAGTGGCACCGAGCCGAGGCTGCACCCCGGTAGCACCATTGCGAGGAAGAGTGGCAACACGACGCGGTACATCCCAAACTCCCGCTCCGAAGCGGACCAGCTTGCAGAATCTCCGAAGCCGGTTAAGGCAGCGTTAACGCTAACGGCTGGTAACTTCTGCGCCTGCGGCTGGCGCGCCCGGCGCGAAACTCTCGTTTCACCTTGCCCGTCAGCAGCTTGGAATTGGCCTCAGGACCTTGTCGTGAGTGGGGCAACGACGCGGCAGCTTGTTGACACTCCGTAATCAGAGCGCCGCATCAAAGAGGATATACCCGACTAACCGGGGCCGATTTGCACTTGGCACTGGGGTCCAGATCCTCAAAATCGTTAAGGTCTTCTTTGATTCGCGCATCCGGCGGGCGCGAGGGGTGGCGTTTGCCCGCGCTCAGTCGCCCGATGCAACGGCGAGGTCTTTACCGGCCCGGAGGTCGAGAAAGATGAGCACAGCCGTGTTGGCAGAACCGCAGGCCGATACCGCAGCATCGGCGATCAACCTTCTGGTGCTGGCGCGAGCCGCCATCGAGAATGGTGCGACACAGGCAGAGATCGTGCGCGATCTGGCGCCCTATGTCTCTCACAAGCTCGCGCCCGCGGCCTGGCGGGATACCGTTTCACGGACGATCGCCGCCCTCGCAATGCAGGGACTTGCGGGTGTGACCCGCAATCGTGTGGAGCTTACCGCCGCGGGTCGCGACGCTGTGCAAAACGAGCTTGGCGGCAAGCCGCTGCCGCGCGGCTGGGGCGAGATCCGGGACGTCCGCCTCATTGCGCGCGCATTAGGACTCGAGGGAGAAACTGCGGCTCGCATCAAGCGCCTTGCCAAACCCGACGGCCTGAGGGCTGCCATTTTGCAGCGTGCCTACGGATTGAAAATTCGCGGAGCGCCGAGTCCGGCGCGTCTCCGGCAGGCGCTCGCCGTGGTGGCATTGGAGCGGGCTTTCGGAAACACGCTGAAGGGCAGCATCGGGCAGCGGACCGGACTTTCCGCCAAGGCCGGCCGGTTGCTCGCGGGTCAGCTGTCGCACCGGCCCCGAGATTTCGGCACCGACAGCCGGCTCGTCGCCGCGCTCGCAGCCGAGCAGGTGGGGGCATTCCAGACCGATGCTGATGCCTTGCGTACGGCCATTCTGCGCAATTTTGTGTCGCAATCGTTCTCACCCGCTGGAGTGGTGCAGGAGCTGTCACCCAAGCCCGCAAATGACCAGGGCACGGCGCCTGCACAACCAGCGATTACTGCGCCTGGTCAGGCGCGTGCGCGTCCTGCTGCGGCGAACCGG
Source organism: uncultured Pseudomonadota bacterium (assembly GCA_963786775.1). Taxonomy (GTDB): domain Bacteria; phylum Pseudomonadota; class Alphaproteobacteria; order Rhizobiales; family Hyphomicrobiaceae; genus ZC4RG25. Next base: position 14,027 of record CAWBAM010000026.1, read on the forward strand.
CCGGATCTCAACGGCTTTGCCGAGGTCGTGCGCAGAGCAGCGAGTGCGCGCGCCGAGGGGTGGCCCGGCAACCGTAAGGCGTACATCTCGCACGTGTGGAAGGACGTTCAGGCGACCTATCCGGAGTGGGGCCTCACCGAAATCGAATTCAAGGCCATGCTTGCGGAGGCGCATCGTACCGGCCACATCGTGCTCGCCAACGCCGACCTGAAGGACAAGAGAAGCTTGAAAGAGCTTCAGGACTCGGCCGTGGCCTACAAGAACACCGTCTGGCATTTCATCAGAGTCGAAAACGGGTGACGGAGTCCGTCTGTCCGCGTTTTTGGGGAAGTTGGGGATCATGCAGTCGAATGCGCAAACCGCGCTTTCCGTCGACAGCCTTTCCGCGGCGTTCGAACACTCGATCACGTGGGAGGACGACATCTGGCGTGCCGACCCGGTTGACGTCGAACAGGTGCACTTCAAGGCGCGCCGCAAGTTCTACGATCTACTGGAGGCTGTCACGTCGGCGCAGGGGTCCAGCACGCAAGCGCGCATCCTGCTGTTCCACGGCCAATCGGGCGCGGGCAAAACTCACTTGCTACGGGCACTGAGGACCAATGCCCACCGCAAGGGCAAGGCCTACTTCGGCTATGCCCAGATGACGCCAGACGTGGCGAGCTATGCTGACTACTACCTCCGCCGTCTGATCGCCTCGCTAGAAAAACCTTACGATCCGGACAACGGCGGGGAGAGCGCGCTCGCTCGATTGACAAACCGGTTGGTCGCGTCCGCAGATGTTGTCCCTGAGCGGGATCTGAAGAAGCTGCGCGACGCGAGCATGGACGAGCTCGCGCTTGCAAAGCTGATCCTGCGGATCGCTGATGACATCATTGCCAGTCCCGCCTTTGCCGACCAGGATCTCGACGTCAACGTCATCCGGGCGCTGCTTTATCTTCAGCGCTGCGACCCGCGCATCGACCAGCGCGTGCGTCAGTATTTGCAAGGCCGGCAGCTCAACGAGCTGTCCCAGGCGGCGGTGGCCGCACTCGATCCTAACAGCGGCGATGGCCGCGCCTTCGAGATCATCGAGGCGCTTGGCAAGCTCATGTGGACCGTCGACCGCGCCGCGTTGGTGTTCTGCATCGATCAGGTCGAGGACCTGCGCTTCTTCGATGACGCGGAAGAGCGATTCCAGAAAGCGGTGCGCGACCTCATTCAAATCGCCAACCGCGTTCCAACCTCGATCATTCTCATCTCCTGTCTTGAAGATTTTTACGGCCAGGTCCGGGGTGTGCTGGCGCAGTCCTATATCGACCGTATCGAGAAGGCGGGGCCGGTCGCGCTGCTGGAGACCCGAACGCCCGAGGAGGCGCGGCTCATCATCGCCAAGCGGCTGGAGCACGAGGCGTCGCGGCGCGCGGGGGGACCGACGTTCCCCGATCCGGCTGCCTTTTTTGGCCCCCAGTTTTTCGAGGAGTTCGGCGGGCTTTCGACCCGGCGGCTGCTCGAGCACGCTCAGAACCGCTTGCGGGCTCACCAGGCCAATGAGGCCGACGACACCGAGCGCGAGGAGGCTGAACATAAGGCTGGGTTCATCTCTACGCTCGCGGCCGCGTTGGGCTTTGCTGCGAGCAACGACGAGCCTCCACCTGAACCAGCCGTGGAGCTCGACTATCGCGATCTCTGGCAGAGGTTCACCCAGGCCTCGGAAGCGGAGATTCCGTCGAATGATCAGGAGCTGATGGATGTCTTGGTCGCCGCGCTGGGGCTCGCGCGCGACGAGTGGAGCGATACGATCCAGCTCCGGATCGAGCGCCTGGAAGTGGCCGACGATGTCCCGGCCATCGATCTCTCGGTGACCCACGGTGGCCCGAACAGCAGCGGGCTGACGTTCGACTCACGCGTCTTCCTCTGCAACCGGCCCACCCAGGGGGGCGGACTCAAGCGCCAGCTCGATAAGGTGCTGAGCAACATGGGCGGGCGCGCCTCATTCATGCTGCGAGCCAGCGATTTCCCGCCCAACCGGAAGAATCAGACTGCGCAGGCATTCCGCAAATTCCGTGAGAGTGGCGGTCGCTCGCTGCTGGTGCCGATCCCGGATTGGGAGCGCATGTTGATGGTGCGTGAATTCCACGCCCACCACCGTTACGATCCCGGTTTTGCACGCTGGTTTGCCCAGGCGAAACTGCTGTCGGGCATGATCCCAATAGTGCAGCTTTTGCGGCTCGATCTTCTTGGCCAATCCGCGGGAGTGCTGCCGTCGACCACCTCAGTGGTGCGCCCAGCGAGCACGCCACTCCCGGAGCCGCAGCCGGCCAGCAATGGCTCGCTGCGTGAGAGGCTGGCGAAGCTCGAGGAGGATGGGGCGCAACCGGTTCAGCCGGCATCCGAAGCGCCGTCTGCGCCTCCCATTCCGCCTGTGACGGAGAAGCCGCCTCGATGGAGCTGGGCCGACTGGATCGGCTGGGGCTCCTCGGCTCGAACCGAGCCGCTACCGGCCAACGACGACATGCTGCCGCTCTCGGTAATCCTCGACGAGAACGGCGGGGACGGAAAGAGCATCTACGCTGGGCGCGAGATCGGTAGCGGCAAGCCGGTGACCCTCAACCGCGACGTGCTCAAGCGGCACGCCGCCGTGCTCGGCGGCTCCGGCTCGGGCAAGACAACACTGGCGCTCAGTCTCATCGAGCAGCTGCTGCTGAGCGGAATTCCTGCGGTGCTGCTCGACCGCAAGGGCGATCTCTGCAGCTACGCCAATCCGGACGTCTGGTGCCATACAGATAACGAGTTCCACGATCGCCGCGAGGAGCGCAAGAAGCTCGCGGAATTGATCGATGTGGCTGTCTACACGCCCGGGCGCGCCTCTGGCAGGCCGATATCGATTACGCTTCTCCCGAATGGCATCAGCGAGTTGCCGGAGCATGAGCAGCAGCTTCTGGCGAACCTGTCCGCAGCCGCGCTCGGGGATATGCTGCACCTCAAGAACTCGGCCACGCACCAGAAGCAGTCCGGCACGTTGTCCGTGGCGCTGAAGATTCTCGGGAGCCGGTCGCGCACCGAAGTTACGCTCAACGATCTCATCTATCTCCTTGAGGACGAGGACCCGGAGCTGACGGACCTGACACAGCGCATGGACCCGTCGGGAAAGCTCCGGCGGGACCTGGTGGCCCAGCTCGACAGTCTCCGCCACCGCAACTCGGCTCTGTTCGAGGGCGGCGGCGAGAGCCTGCGCATGGAGTCGCTGCTTGGCATTGGTCCTTATGCGCGACCGGGGCGCACGCGCCTGTCGATCATCTACACGGGCTTCCTCGGCGACAACGAGAACATCCTGTTCTGGGTAGCGCAGTTTCTGTCGGAGGCGCTTCGCTTCTGCCAGCGCAACCCGAATGACGAGCTGCAGGCTGTCGTCATGTTCGACGAGGCCGACCTCTACATTCCGGCGAACTCCAAGCCTGCAACTGCCGAGCCGCTTCAAAGCCTGTTGAAGCGCGCCCGTTCTGCAGGGCTCGGACTGATGCTCGCAACGCAGTCACCGGGCGACCTGGACTACAAGAGCCGCGACCAGATCACCTCTTGGTTCATCGGCCGCGTCCGCGAGGATACGGCGCTGCGCAAGCTGAAGGCGGCTTTCCAGAGCGAGAGCGGCCTCGATCCGGCCGCTGTGCTGCCAGGGCAGACCGTTGGCGAATTCCACCTCGTGCAGGAAGGTGTGGTGCGCGCATTGAAAGCCCAGAGGTCCCTGATCAGCGCCGAGCAGGTGCCGTTCGACCGTATCGAGCAACTGGCCTACGAGACCAAAAACCAGGACGAACGGCAGCTTCCGCTTTTTGAGATGAGATAGCTCGCGATCGAACTAGCGTCCGACCCGTTTAGGCTCGAAGTGGGTAGAACTGTTGCAAAACGGTCGCAGTCAACGCGATTCGATTTTTCCGGGAACGGAGGAATCGGTGTGGTCGCGGGTTCGGGTTGTAATGAACCACTTGCACACGTCTTATTAAGTTTGTGAAGTCAAACCAAATCTCGGAAATCTCCCGTGCAGATTGCAGGCGGCGTAGGCGGTCCTTGAAGAAACCGCCAAGACCAGGGGCGATTCTGCAATTTGGAGGTGCATTATTCTGAGTTTGACTGTATCCTGAGTACGTGTCGGCACCGAGGGGGCTCGTGCCTGCGGCACGGGTCAAGTCAGTACGCTCGAGAGGTGGGGGCCATCGAGCGGAGTTTGTTTGTTGCGGGGTAGTGTCATGACGGCGAAGCCGTTGCTTGTAATGTTGCTTGCCACGATACTGGGGCCTGCGATCGGCGTCGGTCTCTTCATCCTCATGCAGAACTCTAAAGCGGTGTGGTTCGATTTCGTGCGGTATGCCGCAAGCATGGCCTGCCCGAATTGTCGCCCGACGCTTCTCGTCACGCTCGTCCCAACAAAGTGGTATGAGGTCGTTGGAGCTCTGGGAGGATGAGCCTTCCAGGCCGCGGGACGCGTCGTTCTCATGTCCGGCAAACTCATCGACGACTGCTTCAGGCCTG
>CAWBAM010000027.1:0-85090 GCA_963786775.1 uncultured Pseudomonadota bacterium
ACGCACAACCTCCTCCGGGCTGCGCGCATCCTCGAGAGCCGTGATGATCGAGACCGCGACGGAAGGAAAGAGTACCACCGCTGCGGTATTGCTGATCCACATCGAAAGCAGCCCGCTTGCCGTCATGACGCCCAAGACGAGGCGTCGCGGCCCAGTGCCCACGGGGCGCACCGCTGCATATGCGAGCCGTCGGTGTAAGCCCCACTTCTCTACACTCGCAGCCAAGAGAAAGCCGCCGAAAAAACAGGAACACGACCGGGTTCGCATAAGGTGCTGCCGCTGTACCGATATCGCCGATGCCCAGCAGCGGCAGCACGATCGCTGGCATCAGCGACGTCATGCCGATTGGTACCGGCTGGGTTGTCCACCAGACGGCCATCAGGAGGGCAAGACCGAGCGTGCGCCAGCCCTCCAACGGCAGACCCGCGGGTGGCGGCAGGATGAGCGTTGCGACAAAAATCAGAATCCCTGCGACGAGCCCGCCGGCAGCCGAAGGGCTGAGCAGCGGGCGAACGGGATAATTTGCAGACCCATTGAGCTAGTCTAACCCCGAGGTGGCTCAAACGGCTTGAGAGAAATCATCTTCGGACTTGCGTAAGTGCACTCGAACTTTGTCATTGGAACAATCGGTCCACGGCCATCTTCGGTCGCATGACACCTTTGGCCAATTCGCGCGAGGAACTGCCAGGCTCGGGCCAGCTCTTTGCACAGACCACGCGCCCGCCTTAGGATCTCCTGCGTTTGCATGCTGTGGAGGGGCGCGATGGGAGAGAATATCGGCCGCGCCATAACAGCCATCTATGACGCGGTCCTTTCGGATGTTCATTGGCCTGCCGCTTTGGACGCGTTTGCTCGTGAGATCGGCTCCGTAGGGGCCGTTCTAGTTGCCGTCGACAAGGTGGGCTTGCCCTCACCATCCTTCAGGCGACCAGCAATTATCCCATCGAGGATGTGCATTACTACTTCGACAACTTGGGCCACTACGATGAGCCGGAAATGACGAGCAGATTCGCCGTCACGCCACGTTTTCAGCTCTTGCGTGACGAAGACGTCTGGGGCGACGTGTCTAAGCTCGACGATCGGCCTGATTACAAGTGGGTACGCGGAAGGATTGGTGCCCACCGTCGTGCAGGTATCCGGCTGTCATCCAATAGGGGATGGATGGATCTTGTAGCGTTGCAGTTCGCCGAACGCGATTGGCGAGAAGTGCCCCAGTCCATGGAGATCAACCTTGGGAAGCTCGCGCCGCATCTGGCGAAGGCTGTCGAGGTGAACCGCACATTCGGATTGCTGCGCGAGAGCTACCGCGCAGTCATGAGCGCCCTAGATTATTTCTGCCTGGGCATAGCGATCGTGACGCCAAGCGGGACCGTCGTTGCTGAAAACCGGGAGTTGCGGCGGCTCCTCGAGCTTAAGGATGGGCTCCATCTGTCCCGAACCCGAAGGCTCGAGTGCAGCAGCTCCAGCAATAATGGCGAGCTTGTGACAGCGATCGCCGAAGTATCCGCAACCTCAGTGGGTGCTGGCGACCAAGTGGAACGGCTTCTGTTCGTGGAGCGGAGGAGCGGGAAGCGGCCGTTTCTTGTCGAGGTCGCCCCTTTGCGCGACGTCACCGGTGAGCTTGATCGTGGATTTGCCGGTGCCGTCGTGTTCGTCATCGATCCTGAGGACACCCGGGCCATTTCGACCGAGCGGTTGGCGCGGCTGTTCGTGCTCTCCCAAGCTCAATCGGAAGTCGTGCGTGCCATGGTGGACGGGCTATCGGCAGCAGAAATCGCCGAGTTGCGCGGCACGACGGATGGAACCGTGCGGTCTCAAATCAAGTCCATCTATGCGAAAACAGGCGTCAGGCGCCGCGCTGATCTCGTCCGGCTTGCCGTAAGTGTCGACCCGCCCATTCAGCGAGGAGACTTAACATCGACAGGCGCCACTTCGTCACCAGATTGAGCAGCCTGTGACCCGCGCTGTCCGTCTCGAACACGCCGGGGAGCCTGGCAGCCATGGATCGATGGCGGCCGTGCTTGCGTTTCAGATCCGGAAAATTGTGTGGCGAGCGGCACAGGTGGATCATGCGAGTAGTTTGCATTTCCCTGCTGACTTTTCTCACTCCGCGCCCGCCTTTGCGCAGAGCGCCGTCATGAACAAGAACGCGATCGCCTGCTGGCACTACCGCGACTTCATGGCTCTCGTCGCAGGTGAGCACCGGGGGAACTACTGGTGGAGTCACCAGCAGAAACGGGACTATATGGCACAAGGCCGCTGCTTCGCCTTGCGGAAGGGTGAGCGGGTAACAGTCGAAAGGGTGATGAAGAGCCCTTACGTCCGGCTTGCAAGGTTGCGCAAGCCGGACGATTCCAGAAGCTTCTGGACCGATCAGGGCTTCGATCGGCAGTAGGCGGCCCCGAATTCAGGACGTGTTGCCTTATTCGGCTGTCCAGCCTCCGTCAACGACGAGGGAAGAGCCGGTAATCAGGGCGGCTGCATCCGACGCGAGAAATACAATCGCGCCCATCACGTCTTCGACTTGGCCTATCCGGCCGAGCTTTATCTTGTCGAGCACGAACTTCCGGAAGCTTTCGTTCTCGAAGAACGGCCGCGTCATCGGCGTCTCGATGAACGTCGGCGCGATCGAATTGACTGGATGCCATGCGGGCCAGCTCTACGGCCATCGCTTTAGTCAGCCCCTCGATCGCAAACTTGGAGGTGCAGTAGATCGTGCGGTTTGGTGAGCCGACGTGGCCCATCTGCGACGACACATTGATGATCGAGCCGGGCTTCTTGGCTTGAAGGAGCCGGCGGACTACCGCCTGGGCGGCAAAATAGGCCGCCCTGACGTTGAGGTTCATCACCGCGTCGAAGTCGTCCTCGCTGACCTCAACCATCGGCTTCGGACGGTTGGTCCCAGCATTGTTGACGAAGATGTCGTAGGGCTCGGCTGCCTCGATGGCCTCTGCGAACTTCTTCGCATTCATCACATCGAGGCAGAGCGTGTCAGCCTTTCCGCCGGCCTCGCGGATTGCTGTGGCACCCGCTGTAATCTCCGACTCCGTGCGCGCGCAGAGTGTGACGTGCGCGCCCGCTTGCGCCAGTGCGGCAGCCGCGGCAAGGCCGATGCCACGACCGGCGCCGGTGACCAGCGCACGCTTGCCGTTCAGGGAAAACGACGGTGTCTTGGGTAGAGCAGTCATCATTCAGCCGCCGTACCGTAGGGGATGTTCCGACCGCCGTAGCGCCGAACGCGGATGTTCGCCTGCTCTGCGTGACCGACGAATCCTTCGAGCATGCAAAGCCGCGAGCAATACTCGCCGACCATTGCGGACGCCTCGTCCGTCAGCACTTTTTGGTAGGTGCAGGTCTTGAGGAACTTGCCGACCCAAAGGCCGCCTGTGTAACGGGCCGCCTTCTTCGTCGGCAGGGTATGGTTGGTGCCGATGACCTTGTCGCCGTAAGCGACGTTGGTCCGCGGGCCGAGGAACAGTGCACCGTAGTTCGTCAGCTTGTTGAGGAAGAAATCCGGATCCTTGGTCATGACCTGGACGTGCTCGAACGCGAGGCGGTTCGCTTCCACGACCATCTCGTCGTCGTCCTCACAGACAATAACCTCGCCGTAGTCCTGCCAGGCCTTCCGCGCGATCTCTCCAGTCGGAAAACCGACAGAAGCCGTTCGACCTCGGCCATGGTTTCGCGTGCGAGCTTCTCGGAAGTCGTCAGCAATACCGCGGGTGAGGTGGGGCCGTGCTCGGCCTGCCCGAGAAGGTCGGTGGCGCACATTTCTGCATCGACGCTCTCGTCGGCGATGACGAGGGTTTCCGTGGCCCGGCGAACAGGTCGATGCCAACTCTGCCGTAGAGCTGCCGCTTGGCCTCAGCGACGAAGGCGTTGCAGGGCCGACCAGCATGTCGACGGGTTCGATCGTTTGCGTTCCGAGGGCCATTGCACCGACGGCCTGGATGCCGCCGAGCGAGTAGATGACGTCGGCGCCAGCCAGATGCTGAGCGGCGACGATGGCGGCGGCGGGTTTGCCCTGATAAGGCGGCGCGCAGGTGATGATGCGCGGCACGCCGGCAACTTTCGCGGTCACAACGGACATATGAGCCGAGGCGACCATCGGATACTTGCCGCCCGGGACGTAGCATCCGACGGAATTCACCGGGATGTTCTTATGGCCGAGAATAACACCCGGAAGGGTCTCGACCTCGATGTCCCGGAGCGCCGCCTTTTGCTGCTCGGCAAAATTGCGAACCTGTTCCTGAGCAAATTTGATATCGTCAATCGCGCGAGCTGGAAGCTCCGAGATGCACTCCCGAATCTCCTTGTCGGTCAGGCGATAGTCGGTCCGGTCCCAGCCGTCGAATTTGATCGAGAGCTCGCGCACCGCTTCATCGCCCCGCTTCTCGATATCGGCGAGGGTAGCCTCGACTATGGCGCGAACCTTTGCGTCATCTTCGGCTATTTGGGTCGCATCGCGTCCCTTCTTGAGCCAGCGTGCCATTCAGTTCTCCCAGCAAGCAGCCTTAGCCTCGTCGGCGCAGGCCATTTCAGAAAACCAAGTGTCGCGGAAAATGATGCGGCCACATACGCGCTGTCAACGCGCGCTAATAGCCCATCTCACATGCAAATTGGGCTTACGCTCCGACTTGGGGCGTCAACCCTGCCGCTTCGATGCCCTTGATGGCGCAAGCCTCATCCTGCTCGGACGTGTCGCCCGAAATGCCGACAGCTCCGAGCAGGGCGCCTGACGCGTCCCGAATAAGCACGCCGCCCGGAACGGGCACCAAACGGCCCTGACTGAGCACCGTCAGCGCACCGACAAAAGCAGGCGTCTTCTGCGACCTCTCAACGAACTCGCGACTGCCGAAGCCCATTCCCAGCGCGCCATAGGCCTTTCCGGTAGCGATCTCACCTCGGAGAATGCCTGAATTGTCCTCCCGCTGGAGTGCCACAAGATGGCCACCAGGGTCGAGAACGGCGACGGTCAGTGGCTGCAGGTTGCGCGCGCGCCCTTCGGCGAGTGCAGCCCTGATGATCGTGTTCGCCTGCTCAAGTGAAATTGTTGGCATTCCATTCACCCTTCCCTTGCCCCGGCTGAAGAGCGCGGGTCGACCCTCCGGGCAGTTCAAGCGATTAACACTATGATTGGACACAAGTCCAGTCGGCGACGCGGGCAATTGCGCCGCGAGGTTCAGAAGGGCTGTCACGAAACCTGCGGCACGTGACATCTCAAAGTTGAAAGTACTTCAAGAAACTTGACGAAAGGGTTCGGGCCGGTTCTTCTTTCCGGGATCAGAAACACAAAGGTCCTTTGGGGAGGAGTGCCGACTTTCAAAGAGGTGACAGGGAAAGAAAACGTCTCGTACGCCGGTCGCACCATAGGCGCTGCGAAGGGACTCGCACCGGAAAAGCAGAAGATCTACCTCGACGCGTTGCGTAAGACCATCACCAATCCTCATTATATCGTGCGAGAAATGGCCAATAAGAACGTGCTTACATTTCTCGAGGGTGAGGAGCTCCAAGCCCGGCTAAAGGCTTCAGCAGATCGTGTTGCCGAGATCAAGTTCTGGGAAGTTGAGTGATCAAGAAGGCCGACGGCGTTAGAGCGTCGTCGGCCAATTCTTTCTCGACCGGTGCACAGACTGGGGGAGCCACAGAATGCCAGCTAGCCTATGGGGTGAGCGCCTTGCGGGCGTGGCCTTCATTCTTCTTGCCATCTACATGGGGAATGCTGCGAGAAACTTCCCTGCTGGAGGCTCCACATTCCCACTCTTCATATCGGCGCTGACGATCGTGATCTCAGTGATCATGATTGCTCGTACGTTTCTCTCTCCAGGAGATTACGACCGTGATTGGAGGCCCAAGTTCACGCTCGCGGCGCTGAAACCGATCGTCATCACGGCTCTGATCATTGGCTACGTTCTGGTCATTTTTCGAGTCGGCTACTACGCGAGCACGTTCATCCTGTTAGTTGCTCTCCCGTTCGCATTAGGTTTGCGGAGACCATTTTTCATCATTTGTTCCGCAGTTGGTGCAACGGCTTTTCTCTATGCGCTCTTCGAGATTGGATTGAGAGCAAATATGCCAAGCGGGGCGCTGTTCTAAGAAATCAGCAGACTGGATTGCCTCATCGGGCGCTTGCCAGGAATGGGATCATGGATCTATCGCTCTTTTCCTACGTGGTGAACGTTCTCACTCCGGCCAATTTAGTGGCAATCCTTCTGGGAACGATCGTCGGCCTTGTCATTGGAGCAATCCCAGGGCTTAGCCCGCCGATGGCGATTGCGCTGATGATTCCAGTTTCCATCACAATGCCGCCTGACACTGCCCTAATCATGATGATGGGAGTTTATGCGGCAGGGATATACGGAGGATCGTTCTCTGCCATTCTACTCCGTGTTCCAGGAACATCAGCATCGGCTGCGTCGGCTATCGAGGGTTACGAGCTTACGAAGCAGGGTAAGGCGCTGCAGGCGATCCGGATCTCGACGTTCGCCTCGGTCATTGGTGGACTGCTCAGTGGGTTGGCACTTCTCCTTCTTGCCCCGCCATTGGCTCAGGCATCGCTGCTGTTCGGGCCTGCCGAAATGTTTCTGATTGCGCTCTTAGGTTTGACGGCGATTGCGTCCGTAACGTTCGGTGCGCTGTTCCGCGGGTTGCTAGCAGGTCTCGTCGGGCTTTATCTCGCAACGTTCGGCATCGACAATTACTCGGGATATCCACGATACACTTTCGGATATGTCGGGTTTTCGGGCGGGATCGATATTTTGCCCGCCATCATCGGTCTATTTGCATTTTCTCAAGGGCTTCAGCTTTGCGAAGGCCCAGCGACGAGCACCGTGTCGAGCAATACTAAGCTCTCCTGGAACATCCTGCCGCGCTTGTCGGAGATCCGATACACATGGTGGTCGCTCGTGCGCGGATGGACGACAGGCCTTGTCATGGGGATCATTCCGGCGGCCGGTGCGAGCGTCGCTCAGTGGGTGGCGTACGGCTGGGAGATGCGTTACGCGAAACCTGGCGACAAATTCGGTCGAGGCGAGATCAAAGGGCTAGCTGCCACGGAAGGCTCCAATAATGGAGTTACGGGCACAAACATGATCCCGCTGTTCATCCTGGGAATTCCCGGAGGCATTTCGGCTGCCGTCATCCTCGGTGCATTGATGATTCATGGCCTGCAACCGGGGATGCGGCTGTTCAAGAATAATCCCGAGATCATTTACACGATCATGTGGGGTTTCATTCTGGCCAACGTCCTGATGGGCGTGGTGGCCGCGGCCATGGCGAGGATCATGGCTTATTTGACCATCTTCCCGCAGGGCGTGCTCGGGCCGTTAATTCTGGTGTTTAGCGTGATCGGAACCTACGCTGGGTCCAACAACATACACGCGGTCTGGATCATGATCGGCATCGGCATTGCCGGGTATTACGCGGAGAAGTGGCGCTTCTCACCAGCCGCTGTGCTGCTCGGCCTGATCCTGGGCCCCATTGCGGAGAACGGCTTCCGCGATCTCATGGTCGTCTCTAATGATCAGCCGGTCGGGTACATTCTGGAGAGGCCGATCGCCTTGATCATCCTGGCAATGCTCGCGCTCGTGCTGTTCTACGCGGTTCGCCCGAAAAAATGGGAGAAACTGGAGGCGGAGAGTGCTACGCCGAGCACGGCCGCGCCGGATCGTGCCCAATCCTGAAAGCAAGCACGCTACTGTGAGGGTCTAGGTGTGGAGATGATTTCGGGGTTTGGAGGGAGTGGTGCCGCAAGAGGGATTCGAACCCCCGACCCCATCATTACGAATGATGTGCTCTACCGGCTGAGCTATTGCGGCCAACCACGACAGGAGGCAGGCATATACCCACTTGGCCTGACTTTGCAAGGGCGTAGGACCGCGCATCGCTGACGCCTCGCCCTTGCTCCTCAGATGGATCCCTTGAGCGGGAGGTGCAACCCCAGGCGCGAACCACTGACATCATCGTCGCCGTCGGGTTCTGGGCCGGGATCGTCCGGTGGCCTGGGTGGGACGAAAATCCGCGGCTCGATCGGGCGAGTCCGGGTGCGGAATGGCTGTGGAGCTGGCTTCGGGGTTGTCGGCTGACTTGTCGCTTCTTCGCGCGCAGCAGCGGCGGGTGTCGAGACCGGCTGTGATTCCTTAGCACCTGTCGCATCAGGGACCCTGGTGCGATCTGGTTCTGTTGGTGGCGTCTGGTGGTCTGGGTGCTCGGCGGACTTCGAGGCGGGCTCGGCGCTCGCCTTGCCTTCCACCTGCCGATCAGTGGCCTTGGCAGGTTCCCGCGATTCCGACGATCCGGGAGATGATCCGGCTGCTTTGTCGCCTTGATCTTCCGTAGTGCTGGTTGCCTGCGGCTTTGGCCCAGAAGCCGCAGGTGCCGACCCGGTGTGTGCATTCGAAGCATCTGCGGTGGACTGTGGGGTATCGTCGACGATTTCCGCATCGGCCGCCAGCTATCGCCTTTTTCGATGAGATGGCGCCTGCGTTCGCATCGATGACCGGTGCTTCATCGATCGCGTCAGGCTCTGGCCCGTCCAACTTAGTGAGCTCATCGAGCTTCTGGCCAAGCAACGACGCTTCGGATGCGCTGACGGCCTCGACGGGAACGCGCCACTGGAAGGCATCGAGCGCCCCCGTTACGGGCGATGTCGGCGCCCACTTCTCCGATACAACGCTGTCTGCCGTCCAAGCCGGATCTCGTGGCGCGCTGACGGCCCGCGCCAGCCATTCCCGCACCCGACCCCTGTCGCCGTGCTGTTCGGCTTCGATGCGGGCCATCAGTGTGCAAGCGCGTTGTGTAGGTGCATTGGCGAGAAGGGGCTGGAGTGCGTGGCGGGCCGTCGCCCAGTCCCGTGCTTCGATAGCTGCCGTCGCCACGGCAAGGGCGCTCTCGATCGAATGCGGTCGTAGGGCGGCGAGCTGCTTCACCCGGTCGAGACGGTCGCGCGGGCTGTCGCCGATACGGACGTAGGCGTAAGCCGTGGCGATGTCCGGGTGCGGGGAGCGCTTCCAGGTCCGCTGCAGCACCTTGGCGGCGCGTCTGATGTAGCCCTTCGCGGCCAGCACCCGGCCGGCGATGGCGGCAGCAGGCACAAGGTCGGGCGCGAGGCTGTGGGCTTCGAGCGCGAAGATTTATCGCGGTTTCGGGAGCGGTTTCCTCCAGCTCCTGTGCTTGCGCCGTTAGAAGCACAGCACGCCGGCGGTCGGCCACCGCCCGATCGATATGATGGTGCCGCTTCGCGATGGCCAACGTCTCCAGGGCGCCAGCCCAATCATGTCGCCGACACTGGATGTCGAACATAGCCTCCACGGGCCAGCTGAGCTTCGGGTTGAGCCTCATGGCGCGCTCGGCGAACTGACGGGCCGCCTCCTCTTCCCTTTCCCGCTCAGCCTCTAGGAACAGGCCCCGCAACCCGAGCTGCTCGGTATCAGGGGACGCCAGCATCGCCTCGAAAATGCGCCTCGCCGTCACGCGATCCCCGGAAAGCTGGGCGGCCTGGGCACGCAGAAGGTGCGTCAAAGGCTCGTTCGGCAGAGACTTTCGGGCTTGGATTGCATAGCGGGTCGCAAGTGCCTTATCGCCGGCACCAATCGCGATCATGCCGCTGGACAGAGCCTCCAGCCCGCGCTTTTCTCGACGCCGGTTGAGGAACCGTCCGACCGCAGCCGGGCTGTTCCAGATCTGCCGAAGCACGGACCACAGCACGATTGCCAAGCCCAGCAGCACGGCCAAAATCACGATCGCTCGGAAAACACTCGTCTCGAGCTCGTAGCCCTGCCACTGCACGATAAGATTGCCAGGCCGGTCGGCAAGCCACGAGAGGCCGAACGCAATAACCGATACGGCCAGCAGGAACAGAACCAGACGCAGCATTTACTGGGTCCTTTTCTCGACAGAAGACTGGCCGCTGAGAGAGGCCTTTAGCTGATCCTCGACACTGGCAATCGCACGATCCACTGCTGCGCGTGCCTCAACCTTGGCGAGCCAGGCCTCAGCAGCCTGCAGGGCTTCCGGCGGGAGGTGCTGAACCTGCTCCAGAACGGCCGTGAATTTGCCTTCGGCGAGTGCTTGCTCCATACGGGCAACGATCGCCTCGACGCTGAAATCATCCGGGCTGTGCTCGATGCGGCGCACGCGAACGATGGACTTGGCGCCCATGAGTAGTCGGTCCAGCGTCGATGCGTCGGGTGGCACGCTGGCAGCGTCGATGATGGCATGAGCGATGGAGCGGAACTCCTGCCTCAGTGCCACGAGCGTCGGCACGCCGGCGTCCTTGTAGCGTTCGAGCACCGCCAAATCGATCTTGCCAGCACCGACACGGCTCAGTTCTGAGAGCTCGGTTGCGTAGCTGCCGCCGCGATCGAGGGCGCGCTTTAGATTGCCGAGTTCGAGGGCGAGCACGATGCGCTCGGCGTTGGCGCGGCGGTCCTCCTCGCTACGAACGACAGCCTGTACGTTCTGCTCGAGCGACGCGATACGGCTTTCCACCGGTGCCACGGCTGCGGCCACGTCGTGGTTGCGCGCGACGGTCTTGAGTTGTGAAGCGAGCTCGCTCTGCAACCCGTCGACTGCGCTGCGAAGGCTCCCAGCCTCCTCCTGCACTGCGCGCAGAAGCTGTTCGAGCCTATCATCCGTAGATCTGAGGGCTTCCGCACGTTGTGATAGGCGGGCCAGATCCGCTTTCGTCGCGGCCAGCTCGCGATCCATGCGCAGGGTGGCGGCACGGGCCGCTTCGCTCGCCTGCGCGATATCATCGAGCCGCGTCGCGATTTCCTCGCTGACACTCTTCCGGAGTTCGGCCAACTGATTGGGAATGGTGCTTTCCAGGTCGGCCAGCTTGCCACTGATGGCCGCGAGCTGGGGAATGCGACCAGGTTCATCGCTGCCGGCCGCCGCCGTCAGGTTCGCGAGGATCTGTTCGAGCTTTGTGATGCGCTCTGCGACCTCGGCGGGAGCCGATTGGCCGACACGCTCTCCTAAGCTGGCCGTGTCAGCGGCGAGCTTCGACTGGCCTGCCGATAGCTCACCGACTGTGCGGCTGATTTCATCGAGACGTGCCAGACGGCTGTCAAACTCCTCGAGCCTTTGCTGAAGCTCCGCAGGCGACACGCTGGGCGCTTCTGCGCGTTCGCGCATCTGCTGCTCTGCCGCGGTCAGGCGTTGCTGCAAATCACTGATGACTTGCGGCGGCGTTCGGGTCCCCAGGCCGAATTGCGGCCCAACGAAATCGGCTAGTAGCAAGGCCAAGAAGCCGCCTGCGACGCCCGCTGTCAGGTGGGTCACGATACTACTGCCGCTGGCCCGCGTTGGGGCGGTGGCAGGCTTAGAATCATGCTCAGAGTTTTGTTTGGGCGTCGAAGTCGCGCTGCTCTGCTGTGAGCGGCTCGAGGATGTCTGATCGGACGCGGTCTTGGTCGCCCAAGTTCGCTGCGCCGGCCGAGCTCCCGGGTTCGGCAGCTTTCGACGCGGCCGAAGCCGATGGGCCTGACGACGCGCTCGACTTCGAGGCCGAGGCAGCTGTGGTAGGAGACATGCCACTACCGCGTTCTGGGGCCTTGCTCCCGCTGGAGGGCGTGGCTGCCGATGGTGCGTCAGGACGTCCTGAAGAGGCGGGAAGGGCAGGCTTGGTCTCACTGCTCGAGACCTCGGTTGCCTTCAGGTCGAGTAATGCACTGGGCTTCTTCGGGCCTGCACCCTCCGAAACAGGTTTTCCGGGCGATTTCGAGCTGTCGTTTCGACTCGTCATTGCAGCGGCAAGCCTCTCATGCCAGCGGATGCCGTGCGACCCTCATGGCGCGGATCACGTTAATGATTCGTGGCTAACCGCCGGCTGTTATTCCAGGTTGAATGTCTAAGGCGATTGTGACGCGGCGCGTGCTGTCAGAGCAAGCACTTCCTGTAGGTTGGGTTCAGCTGCAATCTCTACTTTTGCGGGGGCGATCTCCTCGAGCTGTGCAGCGGCGGCCTCCGAAATGCAGAAGTAGGTCATGTTGCGAGCGGCATCGACCAAGCCATGCAGCTTGATGAGACGGGCGTAGATGGCCGCCGTGCGTGGCGAAAGCAGCAGCACGCCCTCAATGTAGCCATTTGCGATGCGGGCGGCCGTTGACCCGCTGAGCCGATCCGCCGGCTCAGTTTCGTAAACGATGGGGCGAAGCACATGGTAGCCGAGGCGCGTCAGCTCGGTAGCGAAGTCGTAGGCCAGCACGTCGCCTGAAAGGTGCAGCAGTGGCCCGCCGTTCACATCGGCGTGCTCGATAATGAAGCTGACGAGCTGACGTCCTGTGCCCTGGCCCCCTGATGACATGCTGGAAGCCAAGCGCCTTCGCCGTAGCCGCTGTGCCAGGCCCAACTGCAAAAAGGGGTAGCGATTGCGCCTGTTCGAGTGCGGGACTGGCAGCGAGCGCTCTCAATCCGTTGCGGCTCGTAACAATGAGTGCCTGGACCCCGTCGAGCTCGATGGGGTCAGTGTCGTCGAACTTGATCGTGATCAGCGGTTCGATCAGCACCTCGTGGCCCTGAGCGATGAGATGGGCTCGCAGCGCCGTCGCATCCGGTTCGGGGCGTGTGACGAGGAGGCGCATCAGCTGGACCACTGAAAGAAGTCGGGGCCGGCGATTGCGCGAAGCTCGCGGCCGGCATCATCTCCGATGGAGCGTGCGTCAGCAGGCGAACCTTGTCGCTCGATCTCATGGAATCGGCTGCCGTCCGGCGTGAGTATCAGCCCGCGAAATTGAATGGCGCCGTCCCGCAATTCGGCGAGCCCTGCAATCGGAGTACGGCAGCTTCCTTCAAGTCGCGCGAGGAATGCGCGTTCGGTTTCCACGCAAATGGACGTCGGCTCATGGTCCAGGGCAGACACGAGCTGCGCGATCCTATCATCGTCCTGACGGATTTCGATGCCGATCGCACCTTGCGCGACAGCGGGCAGCATTTCCTCGGTGGGCATCACGCGAGTGATCCGGTCGGACTGGCCCAACCGATTCAAGCCGGCACAGGCGAGGAATGTGGCGTCGGCCACGCCCTGCTCCAGCTTGCGCAATCTTGTGTCCACGTTCCCTCGAAACTCGATCACCTGCAAATCAGGTCGCATCCGGCGCACTTGGGCCTGGCGTCTCAGCGAAGAGCTGCCGACGATGGCGCCCGATGGCAACTCTGCAATCGAACCAAAACGCACGCTGATGAATGCATCTCGCACATCCTCACGCGGCAGCATGGCGGCAATGATGAGCCCATCCGGAAGCACGGTCGGCATGTCTTTCATGGAGTGGACAGCCAACTCGATCTCGCCGGCGAGCAGTGCCTCTTCGATCTCTTTCGTGAAAAGCCCCTTGCCGCCTGCCTGGGCCAGTGGCCTGTCCTGGATGCGATCGCCGGTCGTCTTGAAGGTTAGGATCTCGACGGCGGACTCATCGAGCCCGTGCGCAGCAATCAGGCGCCGCTTCACCTCGTTGGCCTGGGCGACTGCCAGCGGCGATCCGCGGCTTCCGATCCTGATCCTGTCAGCTTGCACGCGCCAATCTCCGGATGCTAGGCCGAGCCGTCGGCTGCGAACTGGTTACGCCCATTCATGCGCTCGGCAGCCGCAAGACGCAAACCGTGCGATATGGATCACGACGCCGCATGAGGGTGAAAACAGCCAACGATCGCAAAGGGACTTTGGTGCTCGGCATCGAGACGAGCTGCGACGAGACAGCAGCTGCCGTGGTCGTCCGCGAAGGGCCGGCGCGCGGGCGGCTGTTGTCGAATGTCGTCCGCTCGCAATGGGAGCAGCATCGGCAATTCGAGGGGGTCGTGCCTGAGATCGCCGCGCGCGCTCACGTCGAATGTCTCGATGACATTATCGCGGAAGCTCTGAGCGATGCTGATATGGCGCTTGCCGACCTGGACGGCATCGCGGCAACTGCCGGGCCGGGGCTAATCGGGGGGCTTCTCGTCGGGCTGACGACTGCCAAGGCGCTGGCGCTCGCCAGCGGCAAACCGCTGATTGCGGTCAACCACCTCGAGGCTCATGCGCTCACGGTGGGCCTGACCGACGGGCTGCCACCACCGTACCTGTTGCTGCTCGTTTCGGGCGGCCATACGCAGCTTCTGCTCGTACATGACGTCGGGCATTACGAGCGCCTCGGCACAACGATCGACGATGCGCTAGGCGAGGCTTTCGACAAAACGGCCAAGCTACTCGGGTTGGGCTTTCCCGGAGGCCCTGCCGTAGAGCGAATGGCACGCGAGGGTAATCCCCATCGCTTCGCCTTTCCGCGCCCAATGATCGGACGTGACGAGCCCCACTTCTCCTTCGCTGGACTCAAGACGGCAGTGCGACGTCAGGCCTTACAGCTGGTGCCTTTGACGGACGAAGACATCCGCGACCTCTGTGCCAGCTTCGAGGCTGCCGTAACGGATGTGGTGGCCGACCGCTGCGCCAGGGCCATGCGCATCGCGGAGGCCAAGCTCGGGGGCGATCGGCACTGGTGATCGCCGGCGGCGTCGCGGCGAACCAGCGGCTCCGTCAAACGCTGTCGCAGCTCGCCCAATCCAGCGGTTTCACTCTTCACGCGCCTCCACTTGAGTGTGCGGCGATAATGCGGCCATGGTCGCCTGGGCTGGTGCAGAGCGGCTCGTTCGCGGTCACACGATGGCCTGGACGTCGCCGCGCGGGCGCGCTGGCCGCTTGATCGGTCGCCGAGCCGGTGCTCGGCAGAGGCCGTCTCGGGGCGAAGGCATGACAACACGGGCGCAGCGGGTCGGGGTAATCGGTGCCGGAGCATGGGGCACGGCGCTGGCATTGGTGGCCGCTCGGGCGGGCCACCAGGTCATCCTTTGGGCGCGGGAGCCGGAAACCAGCCGCGAGCATCAAATGCTGACGCATGAGAACAAAGCGTCGGCTGCCGGACATCAGGCTCTCCGAAGAGATGTCCGGCGACTTCGGCACCCGCAAGATCTCGGCAGATCGCGATCTGGTCATGATCGCCACACCGGCACAGGCGATGCGGGAGGTCATGGATCATTTCGGGCCCGCATCTCGCCCGGCATACCGGCCGTAATCACTGCGAAAGGAATCGAGCAGGGACCTCCCAGTTCTTGACCGATGTGCTTTGCGGAGGTCTGCCCGGGTCTCGAGCCGATGATTCTTTCTGGATCCAAGCTTCGCCGCCGATGTCGCTCGCGAGCTGCCGACGGCTGTCACGCTCGCCGCGCGATCCTCGAGATCAAGCCCGGCCGGTGGCGGAAGCTCTGAGTTCACCGACGTTCCGGCCGTACATCTCTGACGATCTCGTTGGCGTTCAGATCGGAGGGGCTGTTAAGAACGTGCTCGCCATCGCCTGCGGTATCGTTACCGGCCATGGCCTCGGGGAAAGCGCACGGGCCGCCCTGATCGCTCGGGCCTTCGCCGAGTTGTCACGGTTCGGCACGGCATTAGGCGCTCGCCGTGAGACGCTGACCGGCCTGTCCGGGCTCGGTGATCTCGTACTCACCTGTTCGAGTTCGCAATCGCGCAACTTCCGCCTCGGGCTGGCGCTCGGCCAGGGCCAAAGCTTCGAGGCTGCAACGGCATCCGCACGGCGGCGTGACAGAAGGCGCCTACACAGCCGAGGCCGTCGTCAGGATTGCGGATTCTCGCGGAATTGAGTCCCCGTCTCGGCGGCGGTGCACGCTATCCTCAAGGGGCGCCTGTCGATTCCGCAGGCTATTGCCGCTCTGATGCAGCGCCCGCTCAAAGCTGAAGATTAGGATCTATCCGGAAGTACCGGGCTGTTCTTGATTTTGCAGGAAAATGAAGGAGATTTCTGTCAGGCTAGCCTTGAATTGGTCGCCCTGTGCCTCATTGAGCGGGATATCCTAATGCCGAAGCCCCCAGCCAAGACGGCGAACGAGCAACGAACTCGATATTGGCTATTCAAATCTGAGCCAGATGCCTTCTCCTGGGAAATGCTCAAAGCCCGTGGTGAGCAAGGCGAGCCGTGGGATGGTGTGCGCAACTATCTCGCCCGCAACAACATGCGATCGATGCGAGTGGGTGACCTCGGTTTCTTCTACCACTCGAACCAGGGTAAGGAGATCGTCGGCATTGTGGAGGTGATCGCGCCCGCTCACCCTGATCCCACTGACACGACCGGGACTTGGGAGTGTGTCGACGTAAGGGCGGTCGCTGATGTGCCGCAGCCCGTGAAACTGAGCGATGTGAAGGCTACACCTGAGCTGTCCAACATGGCGCTCGTCACCTCGACGCGTCTGTCGGTGCAGCCGGTGAGGGATGAGGAGTGGGAGATTGTCTGCCGAATGGGTGGGCTCGACCCCAAGAAGTTCACGCGCAAACCTGGACGGAAAGTGGCCTGAGTGCCGGGCGGATATGAAGGAGATCGACGCGGTCAGCTTCATCCGTGCGAATACAGAGGCTCAGTCGCCCCCGCTGACACCCGAAATTTCACTGTACCTCGCCACCGAGTCCCTTCCCATCTGGCGTCAAGACCGAGGAGGAGCTCGGAGAGATGAACGTCCCGCCACCCTACTGGGCGTTCGCATGGGCGGGCGGTCAGGCGTTTGGCCCGGTACGTCCTCGATAACCCGGAGCTGGTGGCAGGTAAAACGGTGATCGACCTTGGTTCCGGAAGCGGCCTGGTGGCGATCGCAGCGGCGCAGCCGGGGCTCGAAGAGTGCTGGCGTTCGATATCGACAGGCTGGCGATAGCTGCCATTGGCCTCAACGCGGCCATGAATGGCGTCGATGTGATCGCTGCCGAGCGACGTCTTCGAAAGCAGCTTGCCCGATTCGACGTGCTGCTCGTGGGCGATCTGTTCTACGAGCGCGAGCTCGCAGACCGTATCTTGAGCTGCTTGAGATCGCGTCACAGCAGGGAACCGATGTTCTGGTCGGCGACCCGAGACGCAGCTACTTTCCTGTTAAACGATTTACGCAGGTGGCGCTTTCCGAGGTGCCGGTGACGCGCGAGCTCGAGGACATGGAGATCAAGCGCACCGCGGTGTGGCGCTTCAGTGTGCCGCCGGCCAGTTTGAGCTACCTGACCGCAGGAACTGTGGAGGCGGCATGAGCTTCGCTGGAATTAACTACTTAGGCGTGCTGCTGGCCGCGATCGCGAGCTTTCTGTTCGGCGGTGTATGGTATTCGGCATTCTCACAGCGATCGTTGGCCGATGCGGGCGAGCCGAAAAAGCGGCACGCGCGGGTCGCGGCTAAACGTCGACACGCTGCCCTTCATTGTCGCTTTCGTCGCTCTGCTCCTTATGGCGTATGTCCTGGCAGGAGCGATCGGGCATCTTGGTCTAGGCCAAGTGACGGTGCGCAATGGAATCATCTCGGCGCTGTTCGTTTGGGCCGGGTTCGTGATGACTGCGCTGGTGATCAATCATATGGTGCATCGCGTCTCAGCCGAACGGCCACACTGGTCGACGGCGCCCATTGGCTCGGCGTACTTCTGATCCAGGGAGCCGTTATCGGCTGGATCGGCGTTTAGTTGGGAGACGGCCTGCCGGGGCGCGATGAGCGCCACCAATTCGACGAACGGGGCGATTGCCGGCCTCCGACACGGCCGACATAATGCGCCTAATTTTTATGCAAGACGTGGGAGGTTTGTCGATGTCGGAGAAAGTCTACCCGTACCTGCGGAATGGGCGAGCCGCGCCTGGATCGACTGGGTCAAGTACCAGGAGATGTACAAGCGCTCAATAACCGACCCAGATGGCTTCTGGGGCGAAATGGGCAAGCGCATCGATTGGATCAAGCCTTACACGAAGGTGAAGAATACGTCCTTCGACCCCCACAACGTTTCCATCAAGTGGTTCGAGGACGGGACTTCAACGTCTGCTACAACTGCGTCGACCGGCACCTTGAGAAGCGTGGCGACCAGGTGGCGATCATCTGGGAGGGCGATGATCCGACGGTCGACGAGAAGATCACCTATCGCCAGCTGCACGAGCGGGTCTGCAAGTTTGCCGAACGTCCTGAAGGCAAATGGCGTCAAGAAGGGCGATCGGGTCACGATCTATCTGCCCATGATTCCCGAGGCAGCCTACGCCATGCTGGCTTGCGCTCGCATCGGCGCCATCCACTCGGTCGTGTTCGGCGGCTTCTCTCCCGACAGCCTGGCGGGCCGCATCATCGATGCCGAATTCCGAAATTTATCATTACGGCCGACGAAGGGCTGCGCGGTGGTCGCGTCGTGCCACTGAAGAGGAATACCGACGAGGCACTCAAGAAGACCAATGGCGGCGAGAAGGTGCTCGTCGTGCGCCGAACCGGTGCAGACATTCCCTGGAATTCCGAGCGGGACATTTGGCTACACGAAGAATTGGTGAAGGTCAGCTCCGATTGCCCGCCTGAGGAGATGAGCGCCGAGGACCCGCTGTTCATCCTCTATACTTCTGGCTCCACTGGTAAGCCGAAGGGCGTTCTGCATACCTCTGGCGGATATCTCGTTCATGCATCGGTGAGCCATCAGTACGTCTTCGACTATCATGACGGTGACATTTACTGGTGCACCGCCGACGTCGGTTGGGTCACAGGCCATACCTACATCGTATATGGTCCGCTCGCGAACGGCGCCACGACGTTGATGTTCGAAGGAGTGCCCAACTATCCACGCCATCGCGTTTCTGGCATGTCGTCGACAAGTGGGACGTGAACATATTCTACACGGCCCCGACGGCGATCCGAGCACTGATGGGCGCGGGCGACGATTATGTGAAGCGGACCGATCGCTCATCGTTGCGGTTGCTCGGGTCCGTGGGCGAGCCGATCAACCCGGAAGCGTGGGAGTGGTACTACCACGTCGTCGGCGAAGGCCGCTGCCCAATCGTGGATACGTGGTGGCAGACGGAGAACGGCGGTATTCTCATTTCGCCATTGCCGGGCGCAATGAAGCTCAAGCCGGGCTCGGCTACGCTGCCGTTCTTCGGGGTCGTGCCGGGGATCGTCAACGACAAGGGCGAGCTGATCGAAGGCGCCGGTTCCGGCAATCTCGTCATTCTCGATAGTTGGCCGGGGCAGATGCGCACCGTGTTCCGCGATCACGAGCGGTTCGTCCAGACCTACTTCTCCAACTATCCGGGCATGTACTTCACGGGGGATGGCTGCCGCAGGGACGAAGAAGGCTACTACTGGATTACGGGCCGCGTGGACGATGTCCTCAACGTCTCGGGGCACCGTATGGGCACGGCCGAGATTGAGAGCGCTCTCGTTGCTCATCCGAAAGTCGCCGAGGCGGCCGTGGTGGGTTACCCGCACGACATCAAGGGGCAGGGCATCTACTGCTACGTGACCCTGAAAGCGGGTGAAACGCCGAGCGAGGAGCTCAAGAAGGAGCTGGTCGCCCACGTGCGGAAGGAAATCGGTCCCATCGCTGCGCCCGACCTCATCCAGTTTGCGCCCAACCTGCCGAAGACGCGCTCTGGCAAGATCATGCGGCGCATTCTCAGGAAGATCGCCGAGGATGATTTCTCCAATCTCGGTGACACTTCGACGCTTGCCGATCCGAGCGTCGTCGAGGATCTGATCAACAACCGGCTGAACAGGCGCTCAGCAGCCTAATAAGCGGTTTCATTGCAGCGTCTTGTCTACATGGCCCCGCCCGGAGCTGATCCGGGCGGGGCGTAATTTTGTTTATCGAGGGCGAGATGCCGAAGGAGAAAATCACGCGGGAAATTTGATAAAATACATTAGTAAGCCTTTTTGCACGGAATGCGCGCGTGATTTTGCGGGTAACTTTTCAGTTCGCGGAAGCCAATCACCTGCACGTTGAAAGGATGCCGCGGTCGAAGTGAAAGTGGTCCCAGTGCGCCCGGTTGAATTCGGGGCCAAGCGCCACGCGGAAATATCGACATGCACCCTCATGCACGGCGCGCAAGAACTCGCCTTCTGGGCGTCCGGCTCGGCGCCAATGTCTCGATACAGAAATGCGTCGGCCATCCTCGAGGGTAAAACCTGAAATGTCGATGGCATTGGCAGTTGCGTGCTCACTTCGTTTGTTCCTCCACAGGGGATTGCCCACGATGTTGCGGACAGGAGTAGGTCCCCATGTGTTGGAGCGATTTCACCCGCTGCCCGAAAAAGGCCATGGCTAACGGTTGGACCTCGTGGACCATCCACAAAGAAAGCGCCGCCGCAGCCTGGCACGATAATTTGTCCACAGGCGCCTTTGCTTCGCCTACGGACGAAATGCGCACGCTGTTCGTCCAGCCACATCCCCGTTGAGGCGGGTTGTCAGGAATGGGAACCGCTTCGATATGTGGGGGCACGAGCACACGCGAGCACAGCTCGGCATCGCGCCTCAGCTCGGCAATCTGCCAGTCGACGATGATAGGCAGCGGGGCCGCGAGATCCAGAGCCGGCAACGGACTGTACCGTGCAGGTACGAGCCTTGCCGGAATGCCAAGCCGACTGCCGCGAGCAGCATCAGCAAGACAATGAAGCGGCCTATGGGCAGTCGGCGTTTGCGCATGGGATCGTTCGATGGTGGGTTCCTCCTGTATAGAGTTTTTCGACGGACATGTAAGTCCCTGAGCGCAACGCTCGAGTGTCTTGCGAGTCTTGAGCCCGAGAGAGTTGCTTGAACGTATTGGCTAGGGCGCGGTGTCGCTGCCTTCTGCCCGTTGATGTCCAATGCCGCGGACCTTCGACAGGTGCGATTGTACCTATTGGGCGCCCGTTTACATGCGGGTTACCAAGTTGAAAACGGACACTGGCATCCGACGCTGCGCGGTGACATGCATGCGCCCTCATCTCACAAATTTCTCTGGATTGCCGGAGCGCGATGCTGTTTGCCACAAGCACTGAAGAGATCCGGTGCCTCGCGCAGACTTGGCTGGATCGCGCGGCTCACATGCCGCGCGGGAGCTGGGACCGTGAGCGGCTGGTCACGGCTGCCAGGCTCAATCAAGCACTCGCCAATTTGATCGAGTGCTGCCAAGGAGTCGTGCGAGATCAAACGGCAGCTCAATTGCCGGGCTGCCGATGCCGCTCTCCTGGGACGGTTACGCCTGCCAGCTTTTCCGATGAGATGCGCGCCTCGTGCAAATGCCAAACATGATCGGCGCCACAATGCGGACAGCGCGATTTCACCTTAATATCCGACAATCTCAAGAAGCTAGCTTCATCAATCTCAATGCTAGTTCCGTACTCCAGCCCAGTGACCGGACATTTAACGATAATCGTGCCCATGGCAGAATCCTCCCGGGCAGCGAACGAGGCAAACTTAGGGACGTGTCTTCCGGGCCACCATTGCCTCACGGTGGCCGCGTGCATTGATTGGCATCAAAGCATGAACACCTGAGACGCCGAGCAGCCAGCGAAGCGAGCGTAGGGACATTCACTTCCTCACGCAAATGAACTCGCGAAAATGCGGATCAATTCTTTGTGCAAAAAAATCGCACGATCATTGTCACCCTCGGCGCCCAGCCACTCCTATCCAGCCGCTCTGAAACTGCCTTTTTCTCGTCTTAGGTGGACAGTGCCGAACAGCTAATCGTGACGCCACTCCAGCACGACCCAAGATGGTCGAATGAGCGTGGGCCAAGATGTCCTGTTTTCGTCATTCACCTCGCATGAACGGCAGTTTTCGTGGCAGTTCCTTTGCCTCGCCATGAAGCGCAATAGGCGTAACGTCTGATGGCGGATTACTTTCGCGAGAGATTATTCAGATATCAATTCAACTTTTCGATGAGGGCCGTGGATCAGCCAGTGCATGCGAGCCAACGAGAGCAGAGTCTTCCAAAGCTGCATCAATGCTTTGATCACGGCGGTGAAGTCTGCGGGTCCGAAGAAACATGCGGGCCGCTCGCAGAATTGAAAGAAAAGCTTCGCGATATCCAGCTGCCCATTGAGGCGGCGACTCACCTGCTTGTGAGCTCGGCGGAACAGGCAGGCAACCCCATGCATGGAACCATGACGGCAGCAGCACGATTGAAAGCGTTAGGCCAGCTCACAATATGAGCGCACGGGAGTAGGCCCTGGAGAATCAAGCACATCGAGGACACCATGACAGACGTTGCCCCGACGACCCCGATGCAGTACCTCGACAGGGCTACCAGCCGTCTGCGCGAGATAGGATTGATGCCGGTCAAGGTGGAGCCCGCCCCTATCAACGCGCTTCTGGAGAAGATTTCGGATCTGGACCAGGATCGGATCACGTTGATCGCGCGCACGCTCGGTCAAGCCGAGGTGTTCAACGAAGTCGTGCGGGAGCAAACCGCCCAGATGGAAATCGGCCAGCGCTACCAGACGATTACCGACGGCTTCAATTCGATCCGTGATGATGCAAAGCGCCTTGTCGATCAAATTAGTGACGGCAAGATCGACATCTTGGAGCGCGGCAGCAACATCTGGATGAAGATCGTCCGAGGTGATATTGCCGACCGCTTCGACAAGATCCGCCAAGTCTATCTTTCGGTTACTCGGGAAACGAAGAACCAGATCGAGCGGGAAGCAAAAATTCTCGATGCCTACAGTGATTTCCGCGGTGCACTCAAGCACGCGGAGGTGATGGCTCTGGAGGTTCTCAAGAAAGCCGAAGAGCACCTCGAGGCAGCCCGTAAGCGTCTGGACGAGGCTTCCGCCAAAGTGGCCGGGTTCGCCGGCACGGACCCGGCTGAACGCGCGAAGCTGGAGCTAGCCCGCGACGAGCAGCTGCGGCGTCTGCAGGATGAGGAGAAGCGCTATCAGATCGCGAAGGATCTCTCCGACAATTTGACCATCGCATACAATACGTCCGAGGTGATCATGGGCCGGCTCATGCAGACGACGTCGGCTAAAGAGCGGGTTTATGGGCAGGCCATAACCTTCTTTTCCACCAACGACAGCGTCTTGACCGCTCTCAAAGCCTCCTTCACCGGCGTCTTCGGGCTCCACGAGTCCACCAAGACCCTCGATGCGATGAAGGAAGGCATGTCGAAGAGCCTCGAGGATCTGGCCAAGATCGGGGAAAAGGTCCAGGAGGAGGCGATCCGGGCTGGGTACGGCCCCACGATCCGCGCCGATGCGGTCAAGCAGCTCGTCGACAGCGTGATCAACTTCCAGGAGCGGTCGCGGGAGATCATTTCGGAAATGCGCAAGCTGGCCACCCAGAACTCGCAGGAAATCCGCGATGCTGTGGAGGATGGCAAGCGGCGCATTGCTCGACTCGCGGCAGAAGCGGAGGTCCTGCCTGCGCTTCGCTAGCTGGATAGGTCCATAGGGGCGCACGGTGGACCATAGTCTGCAAGAGTTCAAGCCGCACACGCTGGACGAGGTCATGATGGCGATGGACGTGGTCGACACGTTGCGCCATCGCGAGGAGCTGGTGCGCCGCGAGCTGGACGAGGCAGGGCGGGAAGCGGAGTTGATCGCCCGGCTTCGGGAAATCTACCGAGAGCAAGGAATCGAGGTTCCGGACCGCGTGCTCGAGCAGGGTGTCAAAGCCCTGAAAGAGCAACGCTTCGTCTATACTCCGCCACCGCCGTCGTGGAAACGGACTGCGCTTGAGCTGTGGGCGCAGCGCGGCAAAGTTGGCAAGCGGATTTTCAAAGCATTGCTTCTCCTGCTCTTGCTGGCTGGGCTCACCTACTTTGCCCTGGTGCGGCCGGCACAGGAGGCTCGCCGTCAGGCTCTCGTTGAGGCGACCGAGACCCTGCCGAGGTCGATCCGCGTCACACACTCCGACGTTCAGCAAATCGCCACGGAGGAGACGGCCCGCAGCAGGGCCGATACGCTGCTTGCGGACGGTGAGCGCGCCATCCGCGACAGAGATGTTCCCGAGATGCGGCGCGTCAATGCCGAGCTTCAGCGGCTCCGCGATACATTGAGCGCAGAATATACACTGCGGATCGTCTCCGAGCCGGGTCAAGTGACCGGATTTTGGCGCCGCCCTCCGGGATTGTGGTCCCAGCGCAGTTATTACTTGGTCGTGGAGCCGGTCACGCCCGACGGTCGCCGGCTATCCCTTCCGGTCCGCGATGAAGTGACTGGCCAGACGGAGACCGTGAGCCAGTTCGGTGTCCGTGTGCCCCGGGAGACTTACGAGGCGGTGGCAGAAGACAAACGCCAGGATGGGATCGTGCAGCGCAACGAATTCGGCGTGAAGCGCCGGGGACGAATGGAGGTCGAGTACATGATGCCCTTCGAGGGCGGAACGCTAACGACCTGGTAGCGAACGGGCTTAAGGCTGATGTGGACCGGAAGGCAGGCCTTCGAGCGCATTGAGAGCGCAATTGTAAGCCTGCATCGCCAGGAGAACGAACTCGACAACGCGCTGGCATCTGCGACGGCTGAAGCCGAGCGGCTGCGTCGCGAGCGCAGTGACGCCTTTCGCGAGCTGGCCCGGATCAAGCTGGACGAGATCACGGCGAACCGACTGGTCGAGGACCTCGACGCTGCCGAGGCGCGGGCCGTGCGGTTGCTCGAACGCCAGCGTAGTGAGCTCGACCGAGCCGCAACAGAGCGGCAGGCGGCGCTTACCGCGCTCGAACAGGCGGTGGCCGAGCGCAGCTCTGCGGCTGCCACATTGGAAGCTGCAGTCGATTCCGTCGACGAACTGAGGGCGAAGGTTGCCGAGGAGATCAAGTCGTCTGAGGACTGGTTACGCGCCAAGGCTGCGTTCGATTCGGCCCGGAAGATCGCCGAGGCAGCCGATGCGAAGGCTGCTCAGTCCGAGGAGGAGCTCGCGGGAAAGCGCAAGCCCTACGACGAGGATCCGCTGTTCGCCTACCTGTGGTCGATTGGTTACCTGACCCCGCGCTATAGGGCAGGGGTATTCGCTCGATTTCATGGACAGGATAACGGCGAGGCACATCGGATTTGCCGATGCTCGGCTGAACTACGCGATGCTCATCCAGATCCCGGCGCGACTGCGGGAGCATGCCCGACTGCAACAGGAAATAGCGGAAAGCCGGAAGAAAGCGCTGGAGGCGATCGAGCGGAGCGCTCTCAGCGCTGCGGGCGAGGACGAGCTCGTGCGCAGAGTGGAGGAGGCACGGCGAAAGCTGGCCGAGGCGGACGAAGCCGTCGAGCGCGCCCAAGCGGCGCTTCGTGCGGCGGACGAAAAGCGTGATGCTCTTGTTGCGAACTTGGAGGATGAAGCCTATCGCGACGCCCTGCACATCATTGCGACGGCCGACGCGCAGGATCGTTTGGGAACGCTGGTGCAAGAGGCGAAGCGCACTGCCACGCCTGCGGACGATGCGATAGTACAGCGGATTGGCGAGCTGAACGAACGGATTGAGCGTATCGATGCGGAAATTGCCGAGCTGCGGAAATCTGCGCGTTCCATCGCCGAGCGGCGACTGGAGGTCGAACGAGCGCGCGACCGGTTCCGCAAGTCCGGCTATGATCATCCGGACGCCACATTCGACAACAACCTGGATTTGGAAAGGATTCTCGGCCAGATCCTGGGAGGTGCCGTAACTGGCAGCGTGCTTTGGGATATTCTGCGCGCCGGTTTTGGACTGCGATATCCGGGCGGACGGCGCCGTTCTAAGGGCCTCACGTTTCCATTTCCGTTTCCGGTCCCGATGCCCGGCAGACATGGAGAGGCGCGCGGCGACGAATGGCGCCGCCCTGATGCCCGCGGAGGCTGGTTTCCACCTGACGACGCCTGGGGAAAGAGCCGCCCCTGGGGTGACGATGGCGGCGACGATGATGATGACGACGATGGGGATCACCGTCGCGGAAAATGGGAAACTGGCGGTCGCTTCTGATTGGCGCCTCTAAAATCATCAAAGATTAAAGTCAGAAAATCGCAGTCAAGAGCAGCGCCCACAGAAGATGGGGCGGCAGTTGCCAGATATTTTTGCTGTGCGTGATGTCAACACGCGTTACAGCTCTTTCCGTTGTCTTGATCGACCGCAATCCCTGTTAGAGCGATAGCAGATAATCTGAAAAGATACTTTGGTAAGATCCAGCCCAGAAAGTATCGAGCGTTCAGTCAGCTGCGTATCTTGACGAAACGGCGGATGAGTGCCAGCCTGTAGAAAAACATAAGTCTCGAACGAGACCGGCAACAGCTAGGAGACTGGTGCCGCTATGATGAGGAAAACGCCCGCGCCGGAAGTTGCAGCTCGTTTTGGCGCTCCATCCGAGCAAGAGCGCCGGAGTTCGGCACGAGTTCTTCACCCAAGAGGCCGAAGAGAAACCCGCTTTCGCGTGACGGGATTTGAAATCGATGTCACCCGTTTGCGTCACCTCGGCTTCGAAACGCGGAACCTCCTTTTCGATTCGCGGGAATGGCATGGAGCTTGCCTGAGCTCATCGAGGTGAGACTGAATCCGTGTTCAGCATGAGGGCTTTATTATGGATCGGAGAGACTTCCTCAAAGCCGGTGTAGCCGGATCAGCTGCTGTTGCCGGCACACTTGCAGCACCGGCTGTTGTGCGCGCCCAGGAGACGTTCACTTGGCGCATGACCAATGCCTATCCGCCAAATTCTCCATTTTACGTGGTTGGTCCCGGCAGCCCGACCGATCTTATCGCGAAAATTGAAACGATGTCCGGAGGGCGGTTGAAAATCCAGCACTTTGCCGCCGGAGAGCTCGTTCCCGCCTTCGAAGGGTTTGACGCCGTTACATCCGGTACGATCGAAGCCAACGCAGCAAACTCATATTTCTGGTCAGGAAAGAGCTTCGCTGCACAGTATTTCACCACCATGCCATTCGGCATGAGCTTCCTCGGCCATATGGCATGGCTCTATCATGGCGATGGATTAAAGCTGTGGCACGAGGTCTACGAGCCATTCAACGTCGTGGCCTTTCCTATCAATAACACCGGCGTTCAGATGACGGTTGGTTCCGCGAGCCCGTCGAAGGTGTCGAAGACTTCAAAGGCCTCCGCATGCGTATTCCAGGTCTTGCAAGCCAGGTCTACGGCGCACTGGGGGTCGATGCCCGTGTCTTACCCGGCGGCGAGATTTTTCCGGCTCTCGAGCGTGGCGTCATCGATGCGGCCGAATTCGTCGGCCCCTATCAAGATCGCCGCCTCGGATTGCACAATGCAGCGAAGTACTACTACACGACGGGTTGGCACGAACCGGCAACCACCGGCGAGCTCCTTATTTCGAAACCCGCTTGGGAGGCGTTGCCGGCCGATCTGAAGGCCATCGTCCAGAGTGCTTGCATGGCGGCGACGCTCGAGAGCGTTACATGGTCCGAGGCGGTGAACGGTGATGCCCTGGTCGATCTCGTAGAAAACCACGGCGTCAAGGCGTCTGTGTTGCCACAGGCGGTGGTGGATCGGCTGAGAGAGGCAACTCTCGACACGCTCGAAACCGAGGCGGCCAAGGATCCAATGGTCAAGAAAGTTCACGAGTCCTACATGGCTTTCAAAGCCAAGCACGATCGCTGGGCGGCAGTCAGCGAAGGTCCCTGGCACTCGATGATTTTACGCGGGTGAGTTGCGACCTTGTCTACCCTTCTGCGAATCTCGGCAATGCTCGAGGCGGTCGTTGATATTTTCGGCCGCCTAGCAGCGTGGACCTGCGTGGCCCTCGTGTTGTTGGTAGCCGGCAACGTGCTGGCCCGTTACTTCTTCCATACCGGCACGATCTGGTTACAAGAGCTCGAATGGCATCTGATATCGCCAATTGCGCTGTTGGGCATGAGCTACGGCCTCCTCAGGGGCGATCAGGTGCGTGTTGATTTTCTTTTCGAAAATCTACCTGGTCCTGTAAGGGCTGCGATTGAGATTTTCACAGGTCTTCTACTCATTATTTTCTCAGTGGCGATCATTAAGCTATCGATACCGTTCGTGTATCAGGCGTATCGCGTAGGTGAAGGCTCACCCAATCCGGGCGGGTTGGGCTACCGCTTCATACTTAAGAGCTTCATCCCGCTTGGATTTCGGACTGCTCGCGATCCAAGCCGCCTGCCACATGTTGCGCCACTCGATCATCCTGTACAACGGACGGTACTGATGTCGCCAAACGAGCTCCTGGCGATCGCCATGGTCGCCACTTTTTTTGGCCTGCTGATCATCGGAATACCCGTAGGTATGGCCATTGCGAGCTCTGCGCTCGTGTTCGGATACCTTGGGTTCGGGCCACTCCTCTTCAATTTGTTGCCATCCCGAATCTACGGTGTCGTAACCAACTACACACTTATGGCGATACCGCTTTTCGTGTTTATGGGCGTTATGCTCGAAAAATCGCGATTAGCGGAGGAGCTACTCGACGTCATTGGCCATCTTTACGGCCGGATGGCAGGGGGGATGGCAATCGCGATCGTCTTGGTCGGTGTTCTTCTGGGTGCCGCTACAGGCATCGTAGGGGCGACGATCGTCACGCTCGGCCTCCTGACCTTGCCGACCCTTTTACGGCGGGGCTACTCGAAAGCAATTGCCTGCGGAACCATCTGTGCCTCTGGCACCCTGGGCAGATCATTCCGCCCAGTCTCGTTCTCATCCTGCTTGCCGATATCCTCGGCGAGTTCGTCGGAACCATGTTCGCAGCGGCGATGATTCCGGGGCTGGTTCTGGCCGGAATTTATGTGGTGGCGCTCATCGCGGTAGGGCTATTGCGGCCGAATCTCGTGCCTCCGATCGATGCAGGAGAGCGGGCCGCGATGTCATCGAGGGAGTTGGCCAAGAAGGTGGTCGTTGTTGTGTTGCCACCACTCGGCTTGGTCATTGCCGTGCTTGGCTCAATCATCGGCGGTGTCGCGGCCCCAACCGAGGCGGCCTCGATGGGGGCAATAGGATCACTACTGATCGTGCTTCTCGCGGGCAAGTTCTCTTTTCGGCTACTCGATGATGTGGCCCGCTCCACGCTTTTGATCTCGGCAATGGTGTTCTTCATTCTGATTTGTGCTCAAGCATTCGGACTCGCTTTCCGGGGGCTTGGCGGCGAGAATCTCGTGGTGCGCATGTTCGAATGGGTGCCCGGAGGTGTCACCGGCAGCATCGTATTCTTGATGCTTCTACTGTTCGTGCTCGGTTTCTTCCTCGAATGGATAGAGATTACCTACGTTGCAGTTCCGCTGTTTTTGCCATTTTTCATCAAATACAATGTCGATTTGGTTTGGCTCGGCACTATGATTTGCCTAAACCTGCAGACTTCGTTCCTCACACCCCCTTTCGGATGGGCGCTGTTTTTTCTCAAAGGTGTAGCCCCGAAGGGCGTCACGACGCTCGATATCTATCGGGGTGTGCTGCCGTTCATCGGGCTACAGGTCCTCGCCCTGGTGATGCTGTTTTTCGTGCCTGGAATGGCGACTTGGCTGCCACGAGCAATCGGCTGGTAGTCTCAACCAAGTAATTCAGGATGATGATCCAGGCGGCAAGCGAGCTGCAGTTGCGGCTCGCCCAGTCGATGGAACGTCCAATGATCGTTCTTGACGGCGTTTCCTAGATATGTAACTCAGCACACAGACTAGGGCGATTTACTCTGACGGTTTGTTTTTCTCCGGAGCGTTGGTCGTTCTGGTTGTGGGGTGAGTGTTTTTGAGCCGATTGATGCAGAGGCCCATTTATGGATATTTCACGCCGGGGTCTTTTTAAGCTGGCGTTGGCCGGGGGATGTCTTCACAGTCTCAGCTCAGCCGGGTTCGCAGCACCTGCTCTTACGCAGAATGAACCGTTAACAACGGTTACTCTGGACAACGGAATGCGGGTCCATTGCTATCGCAACGGATCCCGGTACATCAGTGCAGCCCTTATTCTGCGGAGCAAGGAGATCGGAGCGCACGGCGGTTTGGCACACATCCTGGAACACACATCGTTCACGGGTGCGGCCGGCAATATGACAGCTAGCGAACTGAAGCAGAAACGTAGGGCTCTGATACAAGACAGCAACGCCATGACCTCTCCAGGAAAACTGGAGTGGTATGCATCGTTCTTGCCGAAGTACGCATCAGAGGCACTGCAGCTGCTGGCTGTCACGAGCCTCGATCAGAAGTTCGATTTGGAAACCGTCCGGAGCGAGGCTCGGGTCGTTCTGGAGGAGCTGCTGCTGGATAAGTACAGCAGCGAGGGCGCCGATTAGGAGGCGGTTCAATTCCATCATCTACGGAAAGGACCATCCTTATGGGAAGGATACGCTCAACTCGGAGTTGGCCGTTGCCAGAATGCCTACCCGCAAGCTGGCGGAGGAGCTACGACGCTACGCGGACATGATCCGGCTTCCCGCCAACATGGATCTTTTCCTAGTGGGCAATGTCGAGCCGCGTCAAATGTGCGACTTGGCGAACGAGCATTTCGGAAAGTGCCCGTATGCGTCCGGACCGATGTTGGAGCTTCCGCGTGTCGGGCCAATCCGTACGTATCGAAGAATATCCGGCGTCGCGAGTAACCTTAGCCGCCCGATGGGGGAGATCCGCATTGCATGGAATACAGGCGTAGCAATCGGTGATCCTGATGCCCACGTCCTGCTTGCGCTGGGTGAGTATCTGAATGAGCTTCTCTTTTCCGAGCTCCGGGAAAAGCACGGTGCCGCCTACTCCCCTGAAGCGGGATATGAGCCCGATAGTTGCAGCGGAATTTTTTCTATCGTCATCACAACGCGAAAGCCATTAGGGGAGGTGGAAAAGCGGGTATTCTCGATTCCTGGACAGAATTAAAGATCATATCGATCCGACGGAGCTTGCGCTCTACAGGGATCGATGGGAACTGAAGCGCCTGAAGCTTGTCGAGAGCAGCGAGTTCAACTCTAGAAGCCTTAGTGGCGCGTCTTGTCGAAGGCTGCGCCTTGGAAGACTTGGCTATCGAGAGAGTTTCGGCCGACGATATGGTCGCGGCCGCGCGCAAGCATCTGCCCAAATATAAGGGCGGGTACGTTTGCGTCAGCCTAAGGGGCATCTAATCTTGTTTTCCGCCGGCACCTTTCCTTCTCAGATCCGCAGCTGAAAGACCGCGGCTGTAATCATTCCTCGGCGAGAATAACGGACAGTGCGGCTCCTAGCAGTTTCGTTCTGGCAGAAGGCTGGGATCTGCTAGATTTCCTCATGTCTCCAAAGGGTACCGACCAGTTGGTATCTGATCAAGAAGCTTGTTAAGCGATAGTAGCAACCAAGAACTTTCTGTGCTGCTATGATCTTGTGCGGCCACATTGTCATGCAACCTTCGTTCGGTTCCGATCCCATTGTTACATTCGGGACTACCAGGAAGACTGCAGAGCGATGGCCACTGCAAGCACCATTTGTTGTGAGGTTTGCTCCTCGGTCTATGAGCGCCGAACCGTTTGGATCTCTTCGCGTGATAAGGGTGAGAAGCGCTGTGAGGTTTGCGGCGCGCTGCTGGAAGCGTGGAACGGTCCAAGGCTGCCGATATTTAGACTTCTGAGAGCGGGGCAGTCGTCCCACACAGTAGGCTGCCCGATGGGGGTTGGTTGTAGCTGCTATCACCTGGAAGCCAGGCGGCATCAGTTTCGGCTGTCAGCGGCGGACCGCGTGGCTATTTGGTGGGCCACGGAGCTGGAGCTTGCAGTGAGGAGCGCCGATTTTAGTTGTGGACTATCAACACGCAGGCGCAGCAGATGAGGTTGATGCCCAGATGTTAACCATGAGTGACAGATCACACTTCAGGCTCAATGGAGGCGCGCCATGGTTCTTCCGGCTGAATATGCCTGGCTCGAGCCGGTGCTCGTTGCTGCAGTGGTCGTCTTCGTCATCGATTTGATTGGGAATTCGATCACGTTTAGCAACCGTTTCGCCAATGCTTTTGCAACCGCGGTCGTGTTCGCCGTGATTTTTGGCGCGCTGGTCTATTACGGCTACGCTAGGGTCTCAATCGAGATCACGACAACTCCGAGCGTCTCTGCACCTACAGTTCAGTAGCGCCTTCCCGTTTCCACACGGATCGGAACTTCCTTCGGTACAATGTCGCTGGCAGCACAGCAGCATAGAGCGCTCGCGATCGACGGATCCCAGAGCGCAGCGGAAAGCCGTGCCGTCACAAGTTTACGACCTGACGCGAGCGCTTTTCGCGGCGTCCTGTCCGTTGAATGCGGATCAATAGGATGGCAGAAGAGGCGCCGGCAGCCGAGGCACGGCAGAGACTGTGCAGCGGTCGCTTTCCTCTGAAAGAGCGCTCGACCGAACATGGAGATGACCTCGACTTCGACACTCACGAGATCAGCGGATCGCGATCGCCATACCGCGCTTGGCTTGCGCATCAAGTACCTTCGTCGTGGTCGCGGCTTGCGGTTGAAGGATGTCGCTGACCTCGCCGGCTGCTCGGAGAGCATGCTGTCCAAGGTCGAGAACGGCCAATCCACTCCCTCCATAAACATGCTGCACCGGATCGCACGGGCACTCGGCACGTCGATCGGCGAGCTCTTTGCCGAGCTCGACAGCCGGAAGATCCATGTGCTGCGCGCCGGTGCGCGACCGGCACTTTCCGAGGGTGCTCCACGCCGAGGTAAAGGCATTAAGTTGGAAAGTCTTACGCCGTTCATCCTCCGCGGGCTGCTTCAGGCCCAATTACATGTTGTCGACGTTGGAGGTGCCAGCGATGGCGCCATCGAACATGAAGGTGAGGAGGTCGGCTATGTCGTCGAGGGACGGCTCGAGCTGACGGTAGACGGCGAATTGGTTGTGCTCGAGCCTGGAGACTCCTTCTTCTTCGAGTTTACGCGGCCTCACTCCTATCGCAATGTCGGCGACACGGTAGCGCGCGTGGTCTGGGTGAACTCTCCCCCGACCTACTGATATAGACGACCAGGAAACCTCCTGATGCTCAAGAAAGTCACTTGAATGGTGGAGGGTGCGCGCTAAGATCCGGCGGCAGAATGGTACGCGCGCCGTCGACCTGAACGCAGCGCGCAACGTCTGAAGTCCTGCGGCAAGATATGGGAAGAGACATGGCGCTGCTCAGCGATCGACTGACCTACGAGGCTATCATCGACCGCCCGAAGCTCGTTCTGCCGGACGGCGCGCGTATGGCGGTTTGGGTGATCGTCAATGTCGAAGAGTGGAGTATCGAGCGGGCGCAACCGCGCACCGTATTGCCGCCACCAATGGGGCAGCCGCTGATCCCGGACGTTCCGAACTGGTCCTGGCACGAGTACGGGATGCGGGTTGGCTTCTGGCGGTTCATGTCGGTTCTGGAGCGCCATAAGATCATCCCGACCCTCGCCATCAATGGTCATGTCTGCGAAAGCTACCCGCGCGTTGCCGGCGCAGCACGCGAGGCCGGTTGGGAGTTCATGGGGCACGGTTATGTGCAAGGGCCCATGCATCGCGTGGAGAACCAGAAGAAGGCAATCGAGGATACCGTAGAGGCCATCCGCAAGTTCACCGGGAAGCCGCCGCGTGGCTGGGAGAGCCCGGGCCTCACGGAGACGGAGGAAACACTAGATCTGCTGCGCGGTGCCGGCATCGAGTACGTCGCTGACTGGGTCGTCGACGATCTCCCGACTCAACTTCGAACCATCCACGGTCCGATGATCGTCGTTCCCTACACGGTCGAGACGAACGACATCACCATTTATGCTCTGCAGAACCATCGTTCTGATGAGCTTTTCAACCGCGGTCGCGAGCAGTTCGATCAGCTTTATCGCGAGAGCGCGGATAATGCCCGAATAATGGCAATCAGCATCCACCCGTACATCACGGGCGTGCCGCACCGAATTCGTTTTCTTGACGAGCTCCTCGGCTACATCCGACAGAAAGAGGGCGTTGCCTTCATGACCGGCGAGGCCATCGCCGATTGGTACCGCGAGGCGATCAAGTAATTCGGATAAGAGTATTGGCGGGGCGGGCGCTGATCAGTCCGGTGCAAGAGAGCTTCAACGGATCGGCCGAGCCGCTTCTGTGATTCGGTTGCGCCCGTCGTACGTATCTCGACAGATCATCACGCCGGAGGCCGCGCTGGCGAACGTTGGCGCGGGCCCGCTGTGGCTCATGCGTCGGACGTCAGTCTGGACGAGGCCGTCAAGGAAAGATATGCCCAGGCCATAAGTTTATGAGACGGCAGGCAAAAATTTCAGATGGGAGGAAGGCATGGCAGCGGGCCGAGGGACAGGTAAAACGATCCGCGTAGCGACATTCGACGGTCCGGGCGCTGACCCCGTGATCAGGGAAGTGCCATGGCCCAAGGTCCCGCCCAAAGGGGCGCTCATCCAGATTGCAGCGTGCGGCGTTTGTGGCACGGATCAGCACATTCTGAAGGGCCACTGGCCGAAACCACTGCCGTGGCCGTTCACCCTCGGCCATGAGCTCGCCGGCGTTATTGTCGAGATCGGCTCCGAGCTGAAGACAGATTTCATGGGCAAGCCCATCGGCGTTGGATCGAAGCTGATGCTTCCACCGCTGATGCCATGTGGATTCTGCGACTGGTGCAAGCACTACCCCGAGCACGCGAACAAGTGCCTAACGCCCGTCTACTACGGCCGCTATCTCGGTTTCGAGAAGCCACCTCATCTATGGGGTGGCTGGGCCGAGTACGTTTACATCGATCTTGAGGAGTTGCCCGGGACCAAGATCTACAAGCTTCCCGACGACATGAGCCTGCTGCTCGGGACGCTTTCGGAGCCGTTGACGTCGTGCATCCGGGCTTTCAATCGCGCCGTGAAGGCGGGCGGGTTCAAGTGGAACGACACCGTCGTTATCCAGGGCACGGGACCTATCGGCATTCTGGCCATTGCCGCTGCGCTTGAGATGGGCGCTGGGCGAGTCATCGCCGTCGGGGCGCCGGAAGAGCCGCGGTTGAGGCTTGCGCGCGAGTTCGGGGCCGAGGCGACAGTCAATATCGAGGAGGTGACGTCGCCCGAAGAGCGTATCAAGCGCGTGCGGGACATCGTGGGCGGCTACGGCGCGGACCTCGTCATGGACTGCTCAGGCCACCCGTCAGCCGGACCCGAGGGGATCGAGTTCCTCAGAGATGGTGGCACTTACGTGGAAATGGGGCAGTTCACGGATGCAGGTAGCATCATGACGAACTGGCACCGCATCTGTGCCAAGGATATCAACATTCTCGGCTCTTGGGCGTTCACGGCTAATGACCTGCCCCTGGGCGTGGAGATGCTTTACAAGGCGCGCGACAAGTATCCCTGGCGCAAGATGCAGACGCTGTTCCCATTCACGGAGCAAGGGATCAAGGACGCGATCGCGCAAGCCATGGCGATGAAGACAGTCAAGTCCACGATCGTTCCGTTCGAGGAGCTTCTCTAGAAGACTGACCGTTTTGCCTCAGCCCATCGCCGCAGCGGATGGGCTGATGGTCGTCCGTTCATTGATCAGTAACCTTTCCCGCATCATAAGATTACCTCGGAGGGATCAGCAAAAAGCCACGATTGGGCTTCATCAGAAGCCACCGTGTTCAGTTGTCAGTCCTCCGCGTTCCGGAGTTTGCGTACGATGAGTGTAAGCAGAGTACGGACCTTTCCGGCTGCCGCGTTATGGATCCGGGCTGCCGTCGTTGGTACCGTTCTGCTCCTTTTCGCCAGCTTTATTACACTCGTCTCTCCGGCGCCTGTTTCCGCCGCACCCTCAGGGCCAACCGCAGCTGCGAACCTACCTACGACCCGTTTTGTGGTCTGGCTCGATAAGGCGGTTGAGTTCGACGTCCTATCACTGAGCAATCCGAACCGCGTCGTCGTATCGCTACCGGATGTGAAGATGCGGCTTCCCACCGCCGCTGATGACCTCGAAACGGGGCTCGTGAAATCGTTTCGCGTCGGACTTTCGGCGCCCGGACGCTCCCGTATCGTCATCGACGTGCGCGCACCGGTTGTGGTGAAGCGTTCGGAAATCGTCAAACAGGAGCGTGGACACCATCTCGTGTTGGATCTCGCGCCAGCTCCTTCAGCCCTGCAGTCGGGGAAATCCAGGGCTGCTAAGCTCCAGATGGTGCAGCCGCCATTGCCGCGCCCAGCCTCACGGCCGGAGGAGATCATCGCACGCGCCTATAAGCCCGTTATCGTGATCGATCCTGGTCATGGCGGCCACGATTCCGGGGCCAAGAAAAACGGTGTCGTCGAAAAGGACGTCGTCCTCGCATTCAGCCTAATTTTGCGAGATAAGCTCGAGGCGAGTGGCCGCTATCGCGTTGTCTTGACACGGGATTTTGATGTCTTCATCTCGTTGGATGAGCGTCGTGCAATCGCCGAACGCAACAAGGCGGCTCTCTTTATTGCGGTTCACGCGGACTACGCCGGCGCTCATGCGCGCGGCGCCACCATCTATTCTCTTAGGGACACTACTGCGCGAGCATTGCAACGCTCCGCCAGCTCCGAGGTGGTCAACGCCGTCCTCACCAGCCAGGAGTTGTCAGGCGTCGAACGGAGCGACGCCCGCGCCATCAGGTCCATCCTGGCCGATCTTGCAGAGAGAGAAATCGCTGTCACCAAGGAGCGCACCAATACCTTCACACGCTCAGTCATCGAATTCATGAGCGTCTCTACTGAGATGCGACCGAATGCGGACCGCGAGGCGAATTTCCGGGTCTTGAAGACGGCGAAGGTTCCGTCAGTGCTGATCGAGCTTGCTTACGTGACGAACCCTCAGGATGCTCGCAATCTCAAGTCGAACGCTTGGCGGAACAAGGTCGCCAACTCGATCGTCACGGCCATAGACAATTACTTTTCGTATCAGATCGCGCGGCTACCGATGTGATCTGACAGAGTTGCCACGGGGGAAGACGGCGCAGAAGGCCGGCCCGAGTTCGCTTGGGTCGGCCTTCATTCATCTAGCCGGGGTCAAGGCATGGTGTGCATCTGACTATGTGGTCCTGAAGCTCCGATCACACTCGTACGGAACGCACGTGATGCCAGCCCGGCAGCTGCGGAGTTAGACGATACTTGGTGGGTGCACAGGTTTAAGTCGCCACAGAAGCACACGACACCACTCATCCGCTCGTCCAGCAGAGCTACTGGTCTCCAACTCCTTCCACCAGTACTTGCGACGACGAGACCCCAGACCCCCCGATTTGGGAACGGACCGTGGATGAAGGCGCTTCGACATGGGTTGCTCCATCGTCTTATTGCAGTGCCGCATCCACACGCCATCGAAGCCGCGCACCGGCCCCTTCCGCGAACGCATTGCGCATGCGTCCGCCCGGTATCCCTCGCCGGCTTCTTGTCGTGATGATGCAGCGGAAAAGGACAGGAGCGCGAAGCCTCGCGCTGGGATGTATGGCTGGCGCTGCGGGCGGCGGTCCTGTCCTTCTCCGCCTCGCGCCAGCCGGCAGTCGTGAAGGTGCCGGTTCCTATTGTGACGTTCAGGCCGCAAGCGAGTGCCGTGAGCTCTGACGCGCACCTTCCTCGGCGGCCCGGGGTCAGCTTCGCCGGACCGCTGCGAGGTCGATCACCTCACAGGTGAATTGTAAGCGATTCGTGCCTAAGCCTGTGCAAAAACCTGCTCAAAAGAAAACCGACCGCAAGTGCGGCCGGTTTCAATGTCATCTGAGGCCTGCTTTGCGGAGTCAGCCGATCGCAATGCCTGTCAGGTAGCG
Source organism: uncultured Pseudomonadota bacterium (assembly GCA_963786775.1). Taxonomy (GTDB): domain Bacteria; phylum Pseudomonadota; class Alphaproteobacteria; order Rhizobiales; family Hyphomicrobiaceae; genus ZC4RG25. Next base: position 37,358 of record CAWBAM010000027.1, read on the forward strand.
TTAGGCCGACGCACCTGCAGCACCAGCCGCTCCGGCGGCAGCGGCAGCAGCGCTCGCTTCGCTGGACTTCGCGGCTTGCTGCACCGCCTTCTGCACCTTCTCGAAAGCGCGCACTTCGATCTGGCGGATCCGTTCGCGCGACACACCGAACTCCGCCGACAAGTCCTCGAGCGTCACAGGCTCGTCCGACAGGCCGGCGAGCCTCGAAGATGCGGCGCTCGCGCTCATTTAGCGTCTCCAATGCCGATCGAGGAAGGCGCGCCGGTGATCCATTTCGTCCCGCTCGATGAGCTCCTCCTCCTGATCGGGAGAGTCGTCCACGAGCCAGTCCTGCCACTCGCCGGAATCAAGGTCGGCACGCACAGGGGCGTTCAGCGATGCATCGCCAGCCAGGCGGCGATTCATCGAGATGACGTCCTCCTCCGGCACGCCCAGCCGCTTGGCAATGGCCTTCACCTGATCGGGCCGGAGGTCGCCCTCCTACAGAGCCTGGATCTGACCTTTCGCGCGCCGCAGATTGAAGAAGAGCTTCTTCTGGGCGGCTGTGGTGCCCATCTTCACAAGGCTCCAGGAGCGCAGGATGTACTCCTGAATAGCGGCGCGGATCCACCACATCGCGTAGGTGGCCAGACGGAAACCTCGATCGGGGTCGAACCGCTTGACCGCCTGCATGAGGCCAACGTTGCCCTCGGAGATGATTTCACCGATCGGCAGGCCATAGCCCCTATAGCCCATGGCGATACGCGCCACGAGCCGCAGGTGCGACGTGATCAGTTTCTCGGCGGCCTCCGCGTCGGCATGCTCTTGCCAGCGCTTGGCGAGCATGTACTCCTCGTCGGGCTCCAGCATGGGAAAGCGCCGGATCTCCTCGAGATACCGGGCAAGACCCATGGACCCATTTGCGACTGTCGGCAGCGATTTCGTGACCATCTCAGTTTCAGCCGAGCATCAAACCACTAAGTTCGGCGGTGAAACTCGGTTGCCTCTTCCGTTCTATTCTTCAGCTTCGCCCAGCAGCGTGACCAGAGCAAGGCACTACGGCCAAGGGTATAGATGCGCACAAGATTTGTCATTGTGCGGCATTCGTAACCCACGGTCACACTACGGTGATGTTCGACGGAACGGTATTCGAGGATTGGAGTTCCACTGCCCTCCACTTATATAAGTAGGTTTCATTATTTTTGCAGACCCTCCGTTCTCCTTTTTCTGGACCCCCTTAACTTCGCCAGTTGCACTCTGAAGTGCATTGCGGAAAGTCAACAAATCTGGCGGCAGGGGACTCTCGAACCGAAGGCGCTCGCCTGTTCGCGGATGCTCGAACGCCAGAAGCGTTGCGTGAAGAGCCTGTCTATTCAATGCCTTCAGGGCGGACCTCGCTTCTGAGCTCAGCCGCCGCTCACTGGCGGCAAAACCTGCACCATAAGTGGTGTCTCCCAGAAGCGGATGGCCGACATGTGCCAGGTGAACCCGGATCTGGTGCGTGCGTCCCGTCTCCAACGTAACTCTCAACTGGCTGACAGCGATCCTTCCGTCGGTGCCGGGATACGCCTCGACGACTCGCCAATGGGTCACGGCGCGGCGGCCCTGTCCCTCTCGCAGGACTGCGATCTTAGTCCTGTCCCTCGTGCTGCGCCCCAGCGGCGCATCGATCGTGCCCTGTGGGCGGTCGAAGCTGCCCCACACGAAAGCGATATAGGCCCGCTCGAGGCGATCATCTCGGCCGTGCGCCGCGAACTGCCGCGCCAATCCCTGGTGGGCCGTATCTGTTTTGGCAACTACGAGCAGGCCGCTGGTATCCTTGTCGAGCCGGTGCACGATGCCTGGCCGCATCACCCCACCGATTCCCGACAGGCTTGGCCCGCAATGCGCGATGAGGGCATTGACCAATGTCCCCTTATCATGGCCTGGCGCTGGGTGCACGACCAATCCGGCTGGTTTGTCGATCACAATCAGGTCATCGTCTTCCCAGACGACATTGAGGGGGATTGCCTCGGCTTGCGGCTCCGCCGGTCTGGCTGGCGGTAGCTCGACCGTAAGCACGTCGCCTGGTTTGACCCTTGCGCCGGGGTCTTCTATGGTCCCCCGCCGGTCGCGGACTTTGCCGTCCCTGATCAGTGCCTGAATGCGGGAGCGGCTGAGGTCCTCCAGCCGGGATGCCAGGAAGCGGTCGATACGCTCGCCTCCTGCCTCGGCCGGTACCTCGAGGCGGAGGCATTCCGGCTGTCTCGTCATCGATCCGATACTTTTCCCGGACGAGGGTTGACGTACATGGCGATGTCCGAACCAGCCGAGCCTGCAGCCCGCGACTTGCAGATCCTACCCGAGCACGACGCCCGGCAGGTAAGGATTCTCAAGTTCGTCGTCATTTCACTTGGCGTTTTGCTCCTGGTGGGTTTCGCTGTCGTAATAGGGCGGATCGCCTATCTGGCAACTCAGCCTGGTGGGGGCATCGGTGCTTCACCGCCCCCACATGAAGTGAATGTGGTTTTGCCGGCTGGTGCTGTCATCGGCCAGACGACAGTGTCGGGCGACCGCATGGCAGTGCACTACGCATCACCGGAGCAGACGGGGATCGTCGTCATCAATCTGACGACGGGTCGGGTTGTCAGCCGCATCGGTTTTGCGCCGGAAGCTCCCGAGCAGCAACGGTAGGTGATCCTGGCGCTCCGACGATTATGAGGTGCTCGTATCGAGAAAATCATCCACGCCTGAGCCATTTAGCCGCTTGATTGGCCCGGCTTGGTTTCCTATAGCATCAGTATCGGCTGCCCCGTTCGTCTAGTGGCCTAGGACGCCAGCCTCTCACGTTGGTAACAGGGGTTCGAGTCCCCTACGGGGCGCCAACTTCTCCTTCCTCGGCTTTTCCCCTGACTCAGGATAGTCCGGCCCAGGATTGCCCGGGTCACTGGCGTTGATCCCGTTCGGAGTTCCGGTACTCAATCGCATTAAGACTTGGTGCAGTTGAAGGCTGTCCCGGCAGTGCACGTGGTGGCGGAGTCGTGTCAGCTCGGCTCGATCAGAGCCGTTCGTCAGCCGCCGTCCGCCGGCGTTCGTCCCGCAGCTTCGGCGTCGGCCTCTTGCTCTTTGAGGGCCTCGAGACTTGGCATAGCAACGCTATTGTAGCCGCAGTCGACGAAATGAACCTCGCCTGTGACGGCGCCTGCCAGCGGCGAGAGGAGGTAGAGCGCCGCGCCGCCGACCTCGTCGAGCGTCGGCGTACGCCGAAGCGGGGAATGATCGCGCTGGTAGTTGAAGATGACGCGCGCATCCGCGATGCCCGACCCTGCCAGCGTTCTCATTGGACCGGCCGAGAGCGCGTTCACCCGAATGCCGCGTGGCCCGAAGTCCGAGGCCAGATAGCGTACAGATGCTTCCAGTGCCGCCTTTGCCACGCCCATGACATTGTAAGAGGGCACCCAGCGGCGAGAGCCACCGTAGGTGAGGGTCAGCATGGCGCCGCCGTTCGGCATGAGCTCCGCCGCCCTCTTGGCAATCTCCGTAAATGAAAAGCAGGAGATCACCATCGTGTTGATGAAATTCTCGCGGCTCGTGTCCGCATAGCGGCCCGACAGCTCGCGGCGGTCGGAGAAGGCCAGGGCGTGCACCACGAAGTCCAGGCTGCCCCACTTCTCCTTGATCTCGGCAAAGACGTTGTCGACCGTTGCGAGGTCGCTGACGTCGCACGGAACGATGATCTTCGAACCCACCGACTTGGCGAAAGGTATGGCCCGGCGACCGAAAGCCTCCCCCTGGTAGGTGAACGCGAGCTCAGCACCGTGACCGGCGAGCACGCGCGCAATACCCCAGGCGATCGAGCGCTCGTTCGCCACCCCCATGACGAGTCCTCTCCTACCGGCCATCAGCGGACCCGGCTTGGCAATATCCGTTTCGGTCATGGGAGCTCCTGATGTCGTGCGCACGTCGGCGCATCATTTTCTGTTCAGACAATCGTCTCGAAGCCGCATACCCCGGCTGTTCCGAAGCTCATGCCCGCCAGCGACGCGGGCGTGAACGCTAGGTGTCAACGCGGCGGAACACCAAAGTGGCATTCGTACCGCCGAAACCGAAGCTGTTGGACATAACGCAGTTTATTTCCGCGCCGTCGAGCCGCTTGCGCACGATTGGGATGTCTTCGAACGCAGGATCCAGCTCTTCTATATTGGCGCTCTCGCAGATGAAACCGTTGTTCATCATGAGGAGTGAGAAGATTGCCTCCTGAACACCAATTGCGCCAAGAGAATGACCGGTCAACGACTTGGTGGCCGAGATGTACGGGATGTCCTTTCCGAACACCTCACGGATGGCTTCGATCTCCTTCAGGTCTCCGATCGGCGTGGCTGTGGCGTGGGGGTTGATGTAGTCGATGCGACCCGTGCCCTTACCGTCGAGCCCCTTCAAGGCTTGCCGCATGCACCGAACCGCGCCTTCGCCGGAAGGGGCCACCATGTCGAAACCATCTGAAGTGGCGCCGTAGCCGACGAGCTCACCATAGATTTTCGCTCCGCGTGCCTTGGCGCGCTCCATCTCCTCGAGGACGATAACTCCGGCACCGCCGGCAATGACGAAACCATCGCGGTTCTTGTCATAGGCACGGCTGGCGCGCTCTGGAGTATCATTGAACCTGGACGACATGGCGCCCATGGCGTCGAACAACACAGAAAGGGTCCAGTCGAGCTCCTCGCAGCCGCCGGCAAACATCACATCCTGTTTGCCCCACTGGATCAGCTCCGCTGCATTGCCGATGCAATGAGCTGACGTCGCGCAGGCTGAGGAAATCGAATAGTTGACACCATGGATCTGGAAGGCGGTGGCCAGAGTCCCAGATGGCCCCGAGCTCATGGCCTTAGGCACCTCGAAGGGGCCAATCTTCTTCGGTTCCTTCTCTCGTGCTATAGCAGCGGCCCTTACGATTGTGCTTGTGGACGGGCCGCCCGATCCCATGATGATTCCCGTACGCTCGTCGCGGATCTCTTCCTCGGTCAATCCAAAGTCGCGGATCGCCTGCTCCATCGCGATGTAATTCCACGCGATGCCTGCCTCCATGAAGCGCCTCGGCTTCCGCGGCACCATCTCTTCCCAAGCGATCTTGGGTTCCCCGTGAACCTGACAGCGAAAACCGAGCTCAGCGTACTTTTCCGCCCTTACGATCCCGGACCTAGCCTCCCTCAGTGAGGTGAGCACTTCCTGGGTGCTGTTCCCGATGCTGGAAACAATCCCCATTCCGGTCACGACGACCCGTCTCATAATCGACCCTTTCTGGCCTCTCCGTAAGGAGGTCCGATGCCTGGCTCCACCCGGCTCCGACCGAGTTCAAATTTTGTCAGGCAGGTGTAGCGCTTGGATCCGGATCAGCCTCGAACAGGCCCACGCGCAGGTCCTGGGCTGAATAGATCAACTGCCCGTCGGCGAGCAGACTGCCATCGGCGATGGCGAGCTTGAGCTTGCGGAGGATCACGCGCTTGAGATCCACGATGTATTCTATCCGCTTAACGGTCGGCAACACCATCCCGGTGAACTTGACCTCGCCTACGCCAAGCGCGCGGCCCCGCCCAGGGGCACCCAGCCAGCCCAGGAAGAACCCAGTGAGCTGCCAAAGCGCGTCGAGCCCGAGGCAGCCCGGCATGACGGGATCGCCCTTGAAGTGGCAGGAGAAGAACCATTCGCACTGTGGATTGCCAGCCACCGGCAGCTCCGCCCTGACCTGCCCCTTGCCGTGCGCGCCGCCTTCCTCGCTGATCAGCGAAATTCGCTCAAACATCAGCATCGGTGGCAGCGGGAGCTGCGCGTTCCCCGGCCCGAACAGCTCGCCACGACCGCACGCCAGCAAATCCTCGTATTCGTATGTCGACCGCCTGTCCGCCATAGCGCCCTGTGTGTCGCCCCTTCCGATACCCCGCCTCGCGAGCGCAAACCAGAGGTCCGCGCGTATCTACCACACTCGGTTATCTTCAAAAAGGCAAACGGGATATGCGTCAAGCCGCTTTACCCCTGAGCACCTGCAACCATAGGTCAAGCAAGCGGCGTTCGATCGCCTTGCCCGACCGGACCTCGATGCCTATAGTCCGGCTGGATCAATTTGCATGCGATTGATCGCTGAAATGCAGAACGAAAGACAGGACGCTACGGAAACTGATTTGGCGCAGTTTTTGAGACGCGCTGGATTGAGGCCTACCCGGCAACGGCTAGCCCTCGGTGCGCTCCTGTTCGGCTCCGAGGACCGGCACGTCACGGCTGAGATGTTGCACGCCGAAGCTGTCGCGGCGGGCGAGCGGGTCTCGTTGGCTACCGTTTACAACACGCTGCATCAGTTCAAGCGCGCCGGTTTGTTGCGCGAAATCGCCATCGACGGCTCAAAGGCCTATTTCGATACGAACACGTCGAACCACAATCACTTTCTCATCGAGTCCGAAGGTCGCCTCATCGACATTCCTGATGCGTCGATCACCATCGATCGCCTCCCGGAGCCGCCGGAGGGGATGCGCATTTCGCATGTCGATGTGGTGATAAGGCTGGTGCCCAAGACGGAACTCGACCGGTGAGGCAGGATGGACCGGTCTAGGCACCGGTCATCTGATGACCTCTCCGGCGTAGACGCCCCAGAGCTTATTCTGCTCGATGTAGCCGCGGTAGTTGCCGATCACCACGAGGCACCAGCGACCGTCGCAACGGCTGATGTTTGCAATAACTCCAGCTTCGACGATGGCAACTGGGCGTGCCCGCGGGCTGTCATCGTCGAGCAGCGGTGTTTGTGGCGGAGGCTGTCCCTCCTTCAGCTCCCACGGAAGCACGAGCGCAGTGCGACGTCCCGATAGCATGGTATGCAGAACCCAACCCGTGGAGCCTTCTGCATCTCGCACCTGGCGCCAGGCCTCGTACTCGTTCAAGACCTCGACAGGCAGGCCGGCCCTGTTGAACACCCACGAGGTTGGGTAGTCGGTGCCCGGCCCGCTACGCAGATTGACACGGTCCGCCTTGAGGCTCACGAAGCGCGGAATAGCCAATCCGCTGGAGCTTCCCCTTTGCGCTGGCTGCGCATCGACATGTCCAATCAGAAGCATCGGCGCGGATAAGACCACGAGCGCCGCGACCATAGCTCGCGATAGCCCCGCCATACCTGTCATGATGACCAAACCCCGCTTCTTCCCTCGATCAGCCTGCTCGCAAATGTTGCGCTCGCGAGGCTGGGCACGGAGCGATCCGACGCCAGACCTCCCAATTTACCCAATGCTTCAACTCTTTGTCATCGAGTTGACCTTCTGTTAGACAGTTCCTAGCTGACCCGCCCTGAGCAACCGGGGCCCCGGTTGCAAGCGAAGGACACTGAACAAAATCACCCATGTCCAGCAAGGCCAGGAAACCTCTCGTTATCGTCACGCGCAAGCTCCCCGACGTTGTTGAAACCCGCATGCGCGAACTGTTCGATGCGCGGCTCAACGTCGACGATAAACCTATGAGCCAAAGCGAGCTCATCGAGGCTGTCCAAAAGGCCGACGTTCTCGTGCCGACAGTGACCGATCGGATCGATCGCACTGTGCTCTCGCAGGCTGGACCGCAACTCAAGCTTGTCGCCAACTTCGGCACAGGCGTCGACAACATCGATCTCGAAACGGCTCGTAATCGCGGCATCATCGTCACGAACACTCCCGGCGTCCTGACCGAGGACACCGCAGACATGACGATGGCGCTGATCCTTGCCGTGCCCCGCCGCTTGGCTGAAGGGGCGGCTTATCTCAAAGAGCACAAGAACGAATGGCCCGGCTGGTCCCCCACGTGGATGCTCGGGCAGCGGATTTATGGCAAGCGCCTAGGGATCATCGGCATGGGTCGCATTGGGCAGGCCGTAGCCCGGCGGGCCCGCGCCTTCGGCCTGCAGATCCACTATCACAATCGCCGTCCGGTTCCCGAGGAGATCGAGCAGGAGCTGGAGGCGACGTATTGGGATAGCCTGGACCAGATGTTGGCGCGGATGGACATCATCTCCGTCAATTGCCCGCACACGCCGGCGACGTATCACCTTTTGTCCGCCAGGCGGTTGAAGCTGCTGAAGCCGACCGCGTACATCGTGAACACTGCACGCGGTGAGGTGATCGACGAGAACGAGCTTGCCAGGCTGATCGAGGCCGGCGCCATCGCAGGCGCGGGGCTCGACGTGTTCGAGCACGAGCCGGCCATCAATCCGAAGCTCCTTGCCTCCAACCGGGTGGTAGCGCTGCCTCACATGGGCTCCGCGACCATCGAGGGGCGGATCGACATGGGCGAGAAGGTCATCATCAACATCAAGGCCTTCCTCGATGGCCATGCCCCGCCGGATCGCGTGCATCCGGCGATGTTCTGAGCGTTTCTGGGGCGGTACACTCTCAAGCGGTCATCCTGAGCTGAATCACGCGCTGCCGGCTTGCAAGTGAGCCACTCGCCCGCCGGAAAGCGGGCGTTGGCGTTTGGCAATAATCATTCGTATGACCATTACTGAGCTGGAATCCATGTCGAATGTGGCAATCGGGTTTCAGCTCGTTTGAGTATACCGCTGATTTCACGATATTTTCCAGATTGCGCCATCCCACAGCCACAGCGATCACCAACTTAAGCAGCGGCGGTTGCACGACGTAACCACCGGGGGAGGTGCCTGAGTATGCGAGACTGGGGCCTATAGGGCTCCGTCCGCTGCAAGGAGCGCCAGGTATGCGTTTTCGACTGTCGTTGGGTGCGGTGAGCACCTGCTTTCTCGCGTTGCCCGCGTTGGCCGCAGATCTGGGCGGGCCCCGACCACTCCCACCACCTTCAACCTTCGAAGACACCTACGGAGAGCCGAGCAAGCCTCCGCTGTGGCAAGGGCTTTATTGGGGTCTAAGTGGCGGCTACGGCTGGGGCGATTTCAGAGGGATCGTTCAACTCGCCAGAAACCTCGGCCGATGCAAGTCCTGAGGGTTGGCTCGCCGGTGTCAATGTCGGCTACAACATGCTTCTCGGAAACCTTCTCGTCGGCATCGAGGGGGATCTCGGGGTGATGGACATCAGTGCCGATGACAAGGACCTCGGCGACTCCTATTACCGGACGAGCTTTGGTCCGTGGTGGGGCACGTTACGCGGCCGGGCCGGCATCGCTATGGGACGACTTTTGCTTTACGGCACCGGCGGCCTCGCTTTCGCCAGCCTGGACGAGGTGTCGCTCGAAATCGACCAGGAAAAGGCGAACGACAGTGAATTGCGTGCCGGCTGGGTGGTCGGTGGCGGCGTCGAGCTCGCCTTCACGGATTCCGTGTCCGCCAAGGTGGAATACCTGCACATGGATTTCGGCAGCACCGACGGCCTGACCTCCAAGGGAAGCAAATATTCGTTCGATAACGAAGTCGACGTGGTCCGGGCTGGGCTCAATTTCCGCTTCTGATCGGGCCAGTCCCTTCGATCCGCTCTTTGGCTGCTGAGTAGGACACGACTCCTCCTCCCTTCGCACTTACCTGCAGGGAGGAGGAACCTGAACACATTGATGGCTCACAGATCACGCCGCGAGTTTCGCCGCGATGTGTAGTCAGGCTGCGCAGACATCGCCGGCAGCATCCGCGTGGATCGAGAGATCGCGGATCGTGGGATTGCGACCCGAAAGCGGGTTATCAGGATCCCAGGCGACCTTCACCGTCTCGAACCGGGCGGAGAGGGCATCATAGATCAGCAGTCTGCCGGCCAGGGTATCGCCGATCTCGAGAATTTCCTTCAAAACCTCTGTCGCCTGCAGGGTGCCGATAACGCCCACAACCGAGCCCAGAACGCCGATCTCACTGCAAGGCGCAACCGTCCCGGGCGGCGGCGGTTCGGGGAAAATGCAGCGGTAGCTGGGCCACGGCTCCCCGTTCTCGTTTTTCAGGTGCGGTTTGAAGACGGTGACATAGCCGTCGAACGGGCCGACTGCTGCAAACACCAGTGTGCGCTTGGCGAGATAGCAGGCATCGCTGGTGAGATAGCGGGTGGTGAAGTTGTCCGATCCGTCGGCAACGATGTCGTACTGGCTGATGATGTCGAGAGCATTGTCAGCCGTCAGGCGGTAAGGATGCGCTTCGATCGTGACGTGAGGATTGAGCCGTCCGACCGTGAGCTTAGTGCTCTCCACCTTGGCTGTGCCCACCTGCCCCGTCTCGTGCACGATCTGGCGCTGCAGGTTGTCGAGCGAGACCACGTCGTCATCGATGACCCCGATGGTTCCAACGCCAGCCGCGGCCAGATACATGATGACTGGAGAGCCGAGCCCGCCCGCACCGACGACCAGCACGCGTGCTGCCTTCAGCCTCTGCTGACCCTGGCCACCGACCTCGCGTAGCACCAAGTGGCGCTTGTAGCGCTCAATTTCTTCGGCTGTGAGTTTGGTCATGCCTGCTCGAACCTCGAGGTTGGCCCCGCCGCCTCAATGGAGGCCACACCTGCCGGCGTGGAATGTCAAGCCAAGCCGGAATTTCTTTGCCTTAATATAGGGTCTCTTACTTCTGAGGGGTGGCCTCGGATTTTGGCCCCTTCCGCGTCGCTGGGCGTTTCGCCGTCTCGCGCGGGGAATTCTTGTGCGCCCGCGGCGAAAGCTCCGCACTAGCAAGTCCAGTCGAGCCGAAGCCTCCGGCCCCGCGCCGAGTGGAGTTCAACTCTGCAACCTCTACCAGCTCTGCGCGCTCCACTCGCTGGAACACCATCTGCGCGATGCGCTCTCCACGCTGAATCTCCCAGGGTGTCTCGCCGAGGTTGATCAAGAGGATCTTGACCTCGCCCCTGTAGTCACTGTCGATGGTGCCGGGGCTGTTCAGAACCGTAATGCCATGTCGCAGAGCGAGCCCCGAGCGTGGCCGGATCTGGGCCTCCATGCCTGGCGGAATTTCAAGCACGAGCCCAGTCGGGATGAGCGCGCGTCCTCCCGGCGCCAGCACAACCGGTTCGGTCTCCTCGACGGCGGCCAGGAGGTCCATCCCAGCCGCCTCGTCGGTTTGGTAGGTGGGCAGTGGCAGATCCTGCCCATGTGGAAGCCGTAGAACCCGAACTCGGACGGTATCCGACTTTGCGCGCGACATCAGACCGTAACCTGGGTTTGTCGAAGATGCTGTGCCGCGCGCTCCATGAGTTTGCGGGCGACCTCGGTCTTGTCCATCACCGGCCAGCTTTCGGACCCCTGGGCCGTGATCAAATGGACCGCGTTTCGGTCGCCACCCATTGCGCCGCCCTTCTCCGAAACGTCGTTGGCGACGATCCAGTCGCAGCCTTTAGCTTTACGCTTCTTCTTCGCGAACTCGACGACATTCTCCGTTTCCGCGGCGAAGCCGATAACAAGTGCCGGGCGCATCGGGCCGCGACTGGCGATCGTCTTGAGGATGTCTGGGTTCTCCACAAGTGTGAGTGACGGGGCCGCAGCCCCCTTCTCCTTCTTGATCTTCTGCCCCGAGGCACTGGCAACACGCCAGTCGGCGACGGCGGCTGCAAATACCCCAATGTCGGCCGGTAGGGCAGCTTCGACAGCTGCCAACATCTCCTGCGCCGTCTCGACATGAACGACATCAACGTCCGCAGGATCGGCAATCGAGACCGGGCCGGAGACCAGAGTGACGCGCGCGCCGAGCTCTGCAGCTGCTCGCGCGATTGCGTGCCCCTGCTTTCCGGAGGAGCGATTTGCAATGTAGCGGACCGGATCGATTGGCTCGTGGGTCGGGCCGCTCGTTACGATCACATGTCTTCCAGCGAGCGGCCGGTCGTTTTGGGCCCGGCGCAGCAGCTCCTCAATGGCCGCGACGATCTCGAGTGGCTCGGACATCCGGCCTGGCCCGGCTTCGCCGCTCTCGGCCATTTCTCCCGTGTTCGGCCCGATGAAATGGATCCCATCATCCCGCAGGGTCTCGATGTTGCGCCGGGTGGCAGGATGGAGCCACATGCGCGGGTTCATGGCAGGGGCAACCAGAACCGGCTTGTCAGTCGCGAGGAGCACTGCAGTGGCAAGGTCGTCCGCATGGCCGCCAGCCATCTTTGCCAGCAGGCTTGCAGTCGCCGGAGCGACCACGATGAGGTCCGCCTCTCGGCTCAACCGGATATGGCCGATATCGTGCTCGTCCTCACGGTCGAACAACTCGGTGAAGACGCGATCACCCGAGATGGCGCCGACCGCCAGCGGGGTGATGAACTGCTGAGCGGCCGCCGTCATGATTGCCCGCACACTCGCCCCGCGCTCTCGCAAGCGCCGGATGAGGTCGAGACATTTGTAGGCGGCAATGCCGCCGCCGAGGATCAAGAGTATGCGTCTGCCGTTCACGTCCGGACCATTGGTGGTTGGAGCACGCACTGTAACACACCGCGACGGGCCTGCAGGTCAAGCAGTTCAAGAGGGTTGGCGCAGCTCTGCTATGCTTGGGCCAAACGAATTACGCACTTCGTACGGAAGAAATGCAAGTTCGAATCGTCGTCGATCAAGACTTCATTTAATCAGAGATCAATACAGGTACACTCTCCAAATTCGGCACGATCTGATCATTGCGCGAAACTATTCGACTTTGATTTCTAATCGCCGCAAAAATTTGGGATTGTCGGACATAGTGATTTTCGTCGGCGATGGTCTGTGCAATTCCCCGACGCTGTATCCAAGTCAATCTGAGATGTTTCTGAGAAACGGCGTGCTTCCACGCCCTCCACTCGTTAGTGAGCCTTAGCTCTCAAAAAGCCGAAGCATCATGGAGTTGTAAGGATGCTCGGCGATGCGCCAGTAAGATAGGGCATCGGCCTGAAAGGCGTCGTGTGCAACTCCAGCGCCTTGCGAAAGGAAGCATTGTTCGCCGAAAGCTCGGCGTAATGTTGCTTCGCTGCTCTCCAGCAGGCCTCAATCACTGGAGTTGGGAAGGCCTTCACTGTGACGCCGGCGCTTTCCAGCCGCCGCAACGCTGCTGGATTCTCGACGTCGTAGCGCGCGAGCATCCAGTTGGTGGTCGCCTCGCCTGCTTGCTGCAAGATCGACTTGTAGCTATTCGGGAGCTCCAGCCACTTCTCGAGTTTACGAGAAGGTGCAGCATGGCGCCGCCTTCCCACCAGCCGGGGCAGTAGTAGTGCTTCGCGACTCGGTGGAAGCCGAGCTTCTCATCGTCATAGGGGCCGACGAACTCTGCCGCATCGAGCGCTCCGCGCTCAAGTGCCGCGAGCACCTCATTGGGTGGCATCTGCTGCGGCTCGACACCAAGCCTGGCGAGGATCTGCCCGCCCATGCCACCAATTCGGAACTTGAGCCCGCGCAGATCATCGACACTTCCGATCTCTTTGCGGAACCAGCCGCCCATCTGGGTCCCCGAGTTCCCCATCACGATGGCATGGACACCGAACCGGTGCAGCACCTCGTTGACGATCTCTCCGCCGCCACCGGCTTGCCACCATGCGTGCTGATGGCGCGCATTGAGCCCGAACGGTATCCCGGTGCCGAATGCTAAGGTCGGGTCCCTATCGGCATAAAAGTAGGTCGGCGTTTGGGCGCATTCGACTCGACCGTCGGCGACTGCATCGAGCGCACCGAATGCCGGTACGATGGCACCTGCGGGGTGCGGCTCGATCGTAAACCGGCCATCAGTCGCTTCGGAGACGTAGCGCGCGAAACGCTGTGCCGATCCGAAAATGATATCCAGGCCGCCAGGGAAGGATGACGCAAGACGCCAGCGGATCTCCGGCGCCGCACGAGCGATTGCGGGTCTTGCAAACGTTGTCGCCGCTACTGCCAGCCCCCCGGCTTTGAGGAATCCGCGCCGCTTCATCTTAGTCTCCTCCCAAGTAGCGGCGCACTATAAGGAATCCACCGCTCACGCCGCTAGCGAGAAGTTGCTTTCCTGAAAGTCGGAGCCGTGCTGGAATACTGGAAGGAGCAATGATTGACGATTGCGAGGCCGTTGCGAGGAGAGCGCCGGCAGATTGGTTGGTGCCTAGAATACAACGTTGCACATGGCGCTTTCCCCAGTGCTACTCTCAGGGTGGATGCCCCGCCATCTTGCGGTGAGGCGAAGAAAGCCGATAGCATCTCAGGTGGAACAGCGCTGACGGGGTAGTTGATAAAGAAGATTCGGCAAGGGGAGTGCCCAAGCATCGAGGGCAGATCGATGGATCTCGTGACCCATTTCCGCCGGATGGCCCGAAACAATGCTTGGTCGAACTGGCGATTGTTAGAGGCTTGCGGACGACTGAGCGAAGAGGAGTTCCACGCTCGGCGCACCAGCTTTTTCCCATCCATCCAGGCCACGCTCGACCACATTCTGCTGGTCGATCTCTATTATCTTGATGCACTTGAAGGTGGCCGGCTCGGCTATGCTTATTTCGCCAACCGCCAGCCCGTTCAAAGCTTCGCGGTCATTCGCACCGACCAGATTGCGACAGATCAACGGCTGATCGGGTTCTGCGATCGTCTGACGGAAACAGATCTTAACCGCTTGATCGGTATTGATCGCGGGCCAAACGGTATCGATTGGGAAACGGTTGGCGATACGCTTTCGCATCTATTCATCCACCAGATCCATCATCGTGGACAGGTCCATGCGATGCTGGCAGGGACGTCGATCAAGCCGCCGCAGCTCGACGAGTACTTCCTGCAGTATGACGCCGATCGCCGGGCCGAGGACTTGGCAACCCTAGGCCTCGAGGGACCCGAGGCGGTTGTTTGACAGCAGCTCGGGATCGAAGCGGGGTCTGGAAAGCGAGCCACAGCCCGACCAGGTTGGGTGCATCTCATGAAAGAAGGCGCGGAAGGCATGTTTCAGAACGGACCGTGTTCCGATTGGCCACCGCGCCTTGCGCCGGATACGAAGAACAAGATTCCGGGCGCGCCCTTATCTAAGCTCAAATGATTGCAGGAATGCAAACGGTTTGCTGGACAGCAGCGCAGGTCTTTTTTCAATTGGATAAACAGCTTGTGCTTCGAAGTTGAAGTTACCCCAACAGACGCAAAACGGACTTCCTGTGTGTGCGGTCGGAAATCCTGCCGCTGGGGCAACTACGATTACATGAGCCCGCACCTATGCCCCAGTTGTCTTCAGCTTAGCGTACTCAGAAGGCCACCCGCGCGTGCGCATCGAGCCATGCAGGCAGGAACGAGTTCAGCCAGCGACGCACCTTAGGCCCGTAAGCCAGGTGATCCGAAAGCTGTGAGGGCCGATCCCGGGCTCCTGGCAGTGTGAGGCGGTGCGGATTGCTGCCGCTCCAACGGTTCACCATGGCGTAGGTGATCTCGGGGTGGAACTGAACGCCGACTGCCGTTTCACCGTAGAGGATGGCTTGGTTCTCGAAGTCGCCATCTGCGGTCGCCAGCACCGTGGCGCCGTGGGGTCGATCGAAGCCTTCCCGATGCCAATGATAGACCCGCTCTGGCCATTTGCCGAAACGAAGGGAATGCGGCGTTGGCCGAATCGGGTAGTAGCCGATCTCGACGCGCTTTTCGGGATGCTCGTAGACGCGCGCTCCGAGATGCTTGGCCAACATCTGTGCTCCGAGGCAGATGCCGAGAAACGGTTTGCACTCCCGTAGGGCCACACCGATCCATTCTGTCTCGAGCTTGATGAAGTCATCGGGATCGTTGGCGCTCATCGGGCCACCGAAGATGACGGCACCGGAATGATGCTCCAGCGTCTCCGGTAAGGGATCGCCGAAGCGCGGACGTCGGATATCGAGAGCGTAGCCGCGCCTCTTGAACCACTGCCCAATATGTCCGGGATTAGAGTGGAGCTGATGCAAGACGATGATGATCGGCTTGCGTTCCTCTGTTGTCGTCGCCGGTCTTGGACCAGCTCCCAGGATTGCTGCACCGCTTTCCGCGTCTGCCGCTCTACCGTCCAGCATTCTTCAGTGTTTCCCTCGGCTTCAGCAGCCAGCCTATGATCGGTACCAGAATCGGATGCGGGGTCAACCGCATGACAATGGCCAGCAGCGGCCCCATCACGCCCGGCGTGATAACCGTCCGGCCCCACTCGAACCAGCGCACGGCGGAACCGGCCGCGAGCGATGGGCTAGGCGCCGGGATAAGCCATCGGTACAGCGCATTTTCCGCCCCCATGCGCGCGTGGAACCGCGTGCGAACAGGCCCTGGCGCAAAGACCGCCACCCGAACACCGAGACCGCGTGTCTCCCAGGCGACGGCTTCCGTCAATGCGATCACGTACGACTTGCTGGCGTAGTAGGCCGCCTGATAGGGGCCCGGTGCGTATCCCCCGAGCGAGGCGACGTTGAGCACGCCGCCACGTCCGCGCACGCACATCGCCGGCAAGAAGTGCCGCATCAGCACCGACAGGGCTCGAACGTTGAGCTCGATCAGCTGACCAAGCTGCTCTGGCTCTTGACTGATATAGTCACCGCTCAAGCCCATGCCAGCATTGTTGACCAGCACATCGGCGTAGAAGCCGTGCTGGAGCAGCCTTTCTTGGAGCGCCTGGGGAGCGTCAGGCCGTGTCACATCGAGCGGCACGGTGAGCACGGTCGTTCCGAACTCTTGACGGATGGCCGATGCCGCTGTCTCGAGCGGCTCGGAGCGACGTGCGACGAGCACAACTGCGCGCCCGCGCTTGGCGAAGCGGCGGGCAATTTCGAAGCCAATGCCCTCCGATCCACCGGTCACCACGACGGCAGGCTGCAGCTCCGCCCACTGACTTAGTGCGTCGGGGTCCGGCCGCCATCGGCGGCGGAGCCATACGTCGACCAGTTGCGTAAAACTCATTCGGCTGCGACCGGGCGCTTCTGGACAGGCCTCGGACGCGTAGCCCGGATGTTTGCCGCTGCGACGGGCTCGTGATGTTCCTGCGGCCGCTCCGTGCGGCCGCGGCTAGGTCCGAAGCGCAGCTCAATTCCCTGGCGGATGTGGCGCGCCAGCTCCCGTGCGATCTCCGTTGCGTTGGCAGGCAAATACAAGTTGACCTTGAAATCGGGAAGCGGCGGCAGGCCGGCGTCGGCACCCAAGATGTCCAGGTAATCGGGCACCGACGTGCGGATCAGCGGAGCTACCGCCAACCCGGCTTTCACCGTCGCGTACACCGGCTCCATGTTGCAATCCTGGCTAACCGGCCGCCAATCGATCTGGGCCGCATCAAGCGCCTTGATCACTTCCGGCCTGAAACGGCACAGCTGAGAGCCGAGCGAGACCGGAAGGGGCCGCTGCAGGTGGGCGCTGCTGCCCGGTCCACCGACCCACACCAGTCGGTCGGAAAGCAAGGTTTCGCCGCCGGTACCGCAGTCGACCTCCGTCGTCAGCGTCAGGTCGATTTTCCGATCGGCAAGATCCTGCAAGAGAACGATGGATGCCTTGCAGCTGAGCGAGACGTTGATCCGCGGCCAGGACTGATTGAAACGCTGGAGCACCGGAGGGATCAGGCTGGTCACGATATCAGGCGGAACGCCCAGGCGGACCTCGCCTTCGAATTGGGGCGTCGTCATCGCACCCCATGTCGCATCATTCAGTGCGACAAGCCTCTGCGCATTGCCGAACAGGCGCTCGCCAGCGGGTGAGAGCGTGAAGCGCTTACGCTCGCGCACGAAAAGCTCCGTGCCGAACAGGTCCTCCAGTCGCTTGATTTGGAGACTGACGGCTGCCTGCGTGCGATTGAGAATGCGGGCAGCGGCTGTCACGCCGCCGGTTTCGACCACGGCGAGGAAGGCACGCAGCAAGGCGATGTCGATATCGCGAGTCATCGGCATCTCGGAGGCTCGCCCATCATAACCAATCGTCATGCATCACATAAGCATCATTCGTTTCCATTATGCAAGTGGAGTTTGGTAGTCAGTTCACCACAACGGGGTGGTCAGCACCTCGCTGCACATAAGAAACGGAGTTGAGATGACGAGCACAACACGGAGCGCATCTCGAACTCGCGGCGGGCCAATGAGCTCGTTGCGGTTCGCCCCTATTGCGCAGCTTTTGTCTTGGCTGTCGCTTGCCAGCAGGGTCTATCGCGAGCGCCAGGCTCTTCTGGCACTTGACGAGCGTAGCCTGCGGGACATCGGTCTCAGCCGCGCAGATGCCTATTACGAAGGGAGCCGCGCGTTCTGGGACATTCCCCAGCATCGGTAATGCGCTTCTGTGTTGCGTGGGGGCGGAGTAGACAGCTCCGCCCCGAGCTTTTCCGGGGCCGGGAGGCGGCGTTCGACGCTGGTTTGGGCTACGTTGGTGACAGTGCTCGTGAGGCCGCTTCTGGAGTGGAAGGCCCGATACACATGAGCGCTGGTTCAGTTCGTCCGAAGGTCTGTGCGAGCAATAGCGTGCTTCGGCGTTGCCATCTGAAAGGTGATGTCGCCGGCACGGCCGGTAAGTCACCTCCGGCACGTGACACGGGCTCTGCCCAGCTCCTGATCCCGTTGATTTTGGCGAACAACCCTTGCGGGGAGCCGTCTTCGGCTCGATATCTAGGTTCCTGATCAGCAGCGTCAGTTCACGCGCAGCGGGCGGGCTGATCTTCGGCGTGCTGCGCCATAGAAGCCCTTGCACTTCTGGGCGGCACGCATTACTAGTGCGCCGTGCTGCGTCGCCGCCTTCCACGCGCACACGCAGCCTTGGCCTTAAGCACCGGTAGCTCAGCTGGATAGAGCACCAGACTACGAATCTGGGGGTCGTGGGTTCGAATCCTGCCCGGTGCGCCACTCCTTTCAAGAGCGCCGAACCGGAGCGCCGACCTTCACGGTCGTGCAATCAGCACCTTCGAGCATCCCTCCCCATACCTTCTTGATCACGCGACCGCCCGATGGACTAACCTGGCGAGGGTTGGTAGCGCGTAGGCCCGTATTGAGGCGCGGCTCGATTTGCCGCCCCTGTGCTCCCAGCTCTTCGTTAGGTCTGCGCGATTGCGGTACACTTCAATCGTGCGTATCGACAATCGCGGGCAGGGTGCCGTGAGGAAAGCTCCGCGAGGTTGAGTGGACCGCCACGCCCGCGGCCATCAGAACTGGTGCCACTGGGCTGCTGCGACGGACAGGCCCCCGCGTACTGGGTGCTCCGTCGGATCGGCCCCCGCCAAGCCCAGCTGCTCCACCTGCATCCCGACATTGCCCACCCCGAGAAGCTCGGCGGATGTCAAGCGCCAAAAAAAACCAGAGCTGCTTGAGACGACAAGCACATCAACGAGGTTAGGAACTGAGCGGGATCTTTCGGTTCATTGCCACTTTGCTCCTGATGCTCCATGGGTGTCGGCCCGCTCATACAATCATCTTGACTGGCAATATTACGCGAGTTAACCAATTGCTCGAAGGAGGTGGTCATGACCGACTATATCGACACAACGTCAGAGCGATTTCAGAAGGGCTTGAAGATCCGCAGAGAGGTGTTGGGGTCGGAGCACGTCGACAGATCCCTCCAGTCCGCAGATGATTTCACGGGCGAGTTCCAGCAGATCGTGACGGAGTGGTGCTGGGGAGATCTTTGGGGGCGTCCCGGGCTCGACAGGCGGACACGCAGCATCATCAACTTGGCAATGTTGGCAGCGCTCAATCGCCCGAACGAGGTTCGTCTCCATGTGCGAGGTGCGCTCAACAACGGGCTGACCAAGGAAGAGATCAAGGAAGTCCTGCTTCAGGTCATGGTCTATTGCGGCGTGCCTGCTGCGCTCGATACGATGAAAGTGGCCGCAGAGGTTTTTCGCGAGGAGCGGGAAGCTGGGCGCAAGATCTAATAGCCTGGCATCGGGGAGGGTCGTTTAGCGCACAGAGGGTGTGGAACAGTGCACGTCACCAAGGAACTGGCCGATTACGTCGTCGGCAGCCGTTATGAGGATATCCCCGACGATGTGCGCAGCGAGGCCTTGCGTGCGATCGTCAACATCGTCGGCTGCGCTGTCGGCGGTGCGCGAGAACCTGCTGCGGATATCGCGATCCAAACCTTCAGGCCGTTTTTCGGTCCTGCAACAGCTTCAATCGTTGGACGGGCTGATAAGGCTGATCCGCTGCACGCTGCGTTGATCAATGGCATCACGTCCCACGTCCACGACTACGACGACACGCTGCCGAAAAACTATATCCACGCAAGCTCGCCAGTGGCGTCGGCTCTCCTTGCCTACGCTAGTGTCAATCCGGTCTCCGGGCGTGACTTCGTGCACGCGTTCATTCTCGGTTTTGAGATCACCTCCCGGGTCGGGAATGCCACATATCCTGCGCACTACGAGGCAGGATGGCACAGCACGGGATCGTGCGGCGTTTTCGGCGCTGCCGTCGCGATCGGGAAGCTGTTGGGTCTCAACTCATCCCAAATGGTCCACGCGATTGGGCTGGCTGCGACCCAGGCCGCCGGAATCCGCGAGATGTTTGGGTCTATGGCAAAGTCGCTGCATCCCGGTCGTGCCGCCCAAAACGGGTACGGTGCCGCTCTTTTGGCCAGCAATGGATTCACCTCTGGCATTTATGGACTCGAGGGACCGCGCGGCTTCGCGTCGGTGCTTTCGTCAAAATATGACCTTTCGAAATTGACAGCCGGCTTGGGGGAAGACTTCGATCTTCGTGAAAATACCTACAAGCCCTTCCCCTGCGGCATCGTCAATCATCCGTCGATCGATGCTGCAATTCAGCTCAAGCAAGAGCACGGCTTAACTGCCGATATGATCAAGCGGGTCAGGATAAGAGTGGCCCCCCTAGTCATGGATCTCTGCGCAAAGCGCAATATCACAAAGGGGCTTGAGGGTAAGTTCTCCGTGGTTCACGGCACGGCAGTGGGCCTGGTCCGAGGCAAAGCGGGGCTTGGCGAGTATACTGACGAGGCGGTGAATGACCCGGATATCAAGCGCGTTCGGGAAAGCGTAAATCCAGAAGCCGACAGCACCGTAACAGAGGACGGTGTGAAGATGGAGGTTGAGCTGGTGGACGGCCGAGTTGTCTCGAAAGTCCTCGAGCACTCAATTGGCAATCTCGCCCGCCCGATGACGAACGCGCAACTGGATGAGAAATTCCGCGATCAGGTGGGCATGGTTCTCCCGCCCAGCCAAACAGAAACGCTTCTTGAAAGGTGCTGGAAGGCTACCGAGCTCGAAAACGTCGGTGAAGAACTCGTCGCAATCTCTATTCCGGGCGCCTGAAAGGGCAGCGCAGGAATCATGCTTCTGCGGCTGCCAACGATAAGTCAGGCTGAGCGCCGCGAAGCAAGTATTGGGGAAAGAAGAGATCAGAGATGCCATTCGCGCCCGTGATCCAGAACGTGCGGTACAGGCGTACATCGAACACATAAATGCTGCGGCTCTTGCCCTTCGGGTGCTGCAACAGCAGGAAGAGTCTAGAGGGAGGGGTCTCCCAAACAGCTGGCGCGAAGATCTGAAGATCAAATGATGTGCGTCTCTATATTATTGTCGTACAAATTGTTGACTTTATATCTTGCTGTGCGAAAAAACTTGAGGCGGCCAAATTTGGTGTCTCCGAAGTGCCGCTGTGTGAGCTGGTGAGCATGGCTTTCGTCCCAGCTCTGATACTTCGGAACCACAAGATTAGGGGGAAGTCATGAAGAGGGTTCTGGTTGGTCTAGCCGTAGCGGCTATGTTGGTTGCCCCGCTTCCGGCAGCCGCGGAAGTCAAGACAATCAATGTTCCGCTCGGGGCTGGCGGCTTCGGGTTTCTTCCGCTCCACATGATGCGGACGCACGGCCTTGTTGAAAAGCATGCCAAGGCGGCTGGTATCGAGCTGAGTGTCAATTGGGCCAATATCGGCGGCCCGGCGGCAATGAACGATGCCCTGCTCTCTGGGTCGGCTCACTTTATTTCAGCCGGGCCTCCAGCGTTCATTACGCTCTGGGATCGCACACGGGGCAACATTGGAGTGAAAGGTGCTGCCGCCATCAGTTCGATGCCGATGTTCCTCAATACAAACGCCAAGCATATTCAATCGCTCGAGGATTTTGGGCCAAACGATAAGATGGCCGTGACGAGCGTCAAGGTGTCGATCCCCTCGATCATCATGCAGATGTACGCGAAGTCAAAGGGGTACAGCGACGTCTTCAGGTTCGATCCACTGACGGTTTCTATGAGCCACCCGGATGCAGTTGCTGCATTGCTGTCCGAGGGGAGTGGTATCGTCGCTCATTATGCATCCTCGCCTTTCCACGAAATCGAAATAAAGAATGAAAACATTCGCACAATCCAGAATTCGGATGACGTGATGGGCGGCTCCACCACGTTCACCATGGTCTCGACCACGACCAAGTTCTACGAAGAAAATCCAACGGTTTATCGGGTGTTCGTTAATGCGCTTAAGGAAGCGCAAGAGATGATCAAGAGCGATCCCGAAGGTGCTGTTGAAGTGCTTGTTGCCTCCATGGGCGGCAAGTCTCCGCTGAGCAATGAGGAGCTTTTGCAAATCCTGAAGCGTCCGAGCACCAAGTACACGACCGTGCCCGAGAACGTTCTGAAGTACGCGCACTTCATGCACGAAATTGGATCGATCTCGAACAAGCCCGAGTCACTAGGCGAACTCTTCTTCGAAGAAGACGTGGTTAAGGGTGGTAACTGAGGACGATATCCTACGGACGAAGCGATCCTGTCGGGAGACCAGCAGGATCGCGAACGACCAAGGAGTTTCGAGATTGACGGTTTCGACCGATCCCCTTCTTCGTGTCGATGGTGTGACGCTGCAGTACCGGACGGATGCCCATCTGGTGACGGCGACATACCGAGTCAGCTTCGATGTTTATTCTTCTGACCGATTTGTTCTGCTGGGCCCATCTGGCTGTGGGAAGTCGACACTGCTGAAGGCCGTCGGTGGTTTCATACAACCGGTGGAAGGAACCATTCAGCTGAATGGGCGAAAGGTGCAGAAGCCTGGCCCCGACCGAATATTGGTCTTTCAGGAATTCGATCAACTGCTGCCGTGGCTTACCGTACTCGAAAATGTAGTATTCGCCCTTACCGCGAGTGGCCGGATGTCGGCCAAGGAGGCTCGCGAGAAGGCGATGCATTACATCGACAAAGTCAACCTATCCAAGTTCGCCGATAGTTACCCCCACACTCTTTCCGGTGGCATGAAACAGCGCGTGGCCATTGCCCGCGGCATGGCGATGGAGCCTGAGATCCTGCTGATGGATGAACCCTTCGCGGCTCTGGATGCGCTGACGCGTGTGAAGATGCAGGAAGAGCTCCTCCGTCTGTGGGAGGAGACCCGTTTCACGCTACTGTTTGTGACGCACTCCATTCCCGAGGCCGTCAAGGTCGGCAACCGAATTCTGCTGCTGAGCGCCCACCCTGGTCGGGTACGGGCAGAGATGGACAGCGACGGCACCGATCCGGTGGGCAGCGACGGCAAAACCCTCTCCGAGCAAATCGAGGGCATGCTGTTCGCCGAGCGTCCAACAAAGGATCAGTCGGACAATGACTAATATTGCGACACCCCCAAAACGCCCGGAGATCTACGTCACACTTGAAGATACCGGTTTCGGTGTTGTCGAGAAGCCTCTTAGCGTTTGGGAGCGGCTATCGAGCAACGCCGTCTTGCGCAAGACCATTTTGCTCGTGGTCTTGGCACTGATCTGGGAGCTCTATGCCCGTTGGCTCAATAACAGTTTGCTAGTGCCGACGTTCGGAGCGACCGTAGCTGCACTCTGGGACGGCCTCGTGTCAGGCCGGATCATTTATGCTGCCTTCACCTCGATAAAGGTGTTGCTGCAGGGGTATGCGGTTGGGCTGTTCTTTGCAGCGCTGCTGACGGCCTTCGCGAGCGCAACTCGCGTTGGAGCAGATCTGCTCGAGACACTGACATCGATGTTCAATCCGCTCCCGTCCATTGCGCTATTGCCGCTGGCAATGATCTGGTTCGGGTTCGGTGACGGGAGCACGATCTTCGTTCTCTTGCACGCGGTCCTCTGGGCAGTCGCACTCAATACGCACGCGGGCTTCCGCGGGGTAAGCACGACTTGGCGCATGGTCGGGCGCAACTATGGTCTGAGCGGGATTCGCTACGTCTGGAAAATTCTCATTCCAGGGGCTTTCCCGAGCATCCTGACGGGGCTCAAAATCGGCTGGGCGTTTGCGTGGCGCACGCTGATTGCCGCCGAGTTGGTGTTCGGTGCAAGTTCCGGTGGCGGCGGGCTTGGCTGGTTTATTTTCGAGAACAAGAACTCGCTCAACATCGCATCGGTGTTTGCGGGCTTGCTGACTGTGATTCTCTTCGGCCTTTTCGTCGAGAACGTCATATTCCGAACGGTCGAGCAACGTACGGTTCAACGTTGGGGTATGCAGACCTGATCGGGTGCTGCAGCCCCATTGGCCGTCTTCTCTTGATGGTCGGATGCATATGGAACATGCCGTTGCTTGGACGCAACAAGCGTATCCCGATCGCCAAGTCACCGGCGACGGGTAGCATGTTGAGCGTTCCTACCCCGGAACAGGTAAATCGAAACCGAATTGCTGGCCGCGTCTAGCTAGCCAACACGCCCGGCGGCAGTCAGCACTCCAGTTTCCACCCACCATTCTGCATCAGCCACGTGTGATCGTCAGAGAACATCTGAGGAGTCGCAATCAAATCAATGGTAGTATAGGATCGCGCCAGCATTCACAGGGGGTGCGGAGGTTCAATGCGTTGGCTGATCGGGGGGGTGCTCGTCTCCGTAGTGGTTGCTGTTGCCGCGTGGCACTATACGGGAACAAGGCAGGCATGGTCGGGTGCCCAGGTGAGCACCGCCGCGAGCGGGCCAGCTCCTGTCACCGTTGAAGCGGCTCCCGTCCGTTTGGCGAAGGTTCAGCGTGAGATTGAGGCCGTTGGCAGCTTGCGGTCCAACAAGTCTGTCATCGTTCGCCCCGAGATTGCAGGCCGCATCACTGAAATCTTTTTCGAGGAAGGCCAGCCAGTCCAAAAGGGAGCGCCACTGTTTCAGCTCGACGACACGATTGCCCGTGCTCAGCTCGAACAGGCTAAGGCGAGCTTGGTCCTCAGTCGCGCCAATCATGAGCGCACGCAAGACCTGCACCGGCGGGGCGCAAGCTCCCGGCGCGCTCACGATGAGGCAATTGCCAAGCTCCGCGCGGACGAAGCAGCGGTGGAGCTCGCACAGGCGACGCTGGGCAAGGCGAGGATTTTCGCGCCGTTTGATGGCGTGGTCGGTTTGCGACGCGTGAGTGTCGGGGACTACGTCAATCCCGGGACAGGATCTCGTGAACATCGAAGATCTCAGCTCGCTGAAGGTCGATTTCCGCGTGCCGGAGATCTACTCGATGCAGCTTAGGGTCGGCCAGAAGGTCCAGGTTACGGCTGGATGCCATCCCAGGCAGCAGCTACGAAGGGACTGTTTATGCGATCGACCCGGCTTACGATCCCAATGGGCGTGCGATCATCCTGCGGGCGCGACTTCCTAACAGCGACGGGTTGCTTCGATCAGGCATGTTCGCCCGTGTGACCCTGCTGGTGGACGAGCGCGAGCAGGCGGTCGTGGTGCCGGAAACGGCACTGGTGCCGGTCGGCGATGACCAGTTCGTCTACCGCGTGGTCGATGGCAAAGCCGTGATGACCAAGGTCAGAACGGGCCAGCGTCGCCAGGGTCAGGTCGAGGTCGTCGAGGGGTTGAGCCCCAATTCGGTGATCGTCACGGAAGGCACGGTCAAGCTCAGGGACGGTTTGGCGGTCAGGACCGTCGGCCCAACAGGAGCCTGACCAATGCTGCTCCCCGACCTTTGCATCCGCCGTCCGGTGTTCGCGACGGTTCTGAGTCTGATTATCGTCCTCGTCGGCATCGTTTCGTTCAGCCGCCTCACGGTCCGCGAATATCCGAACATCGACCGACCGGTGGTGCTCGTGGAGACCATCTGGCGGGGTGCCAGCGCGCAGGTCCTCGAAAGTCAGGTCACGCGCGTGCTCGAGGAGTCCATCGCCGGCATCGAGGGTATCGACTTCATTCGCTCAATCACTCGGCAGGAGCGAAGTCTCGTCGTCGTTCAGTTCCAGCTGGATCGCGATCAGGATACAGCTGCTGCCGATGTCCGCGACCGGGTCGGGCGTGTGCGCGGCCGGTTGCCGGACGAGATCGAGGAGCCGGTCATCTCCAAGTCTGAAGCTGATGCGCAACCGATTATGTATCTTGCGTTCTCTTCGGACCGGCATTCGCACCTGGAGGTGACCGACTACGCCGACCGCATCGTCAAGGATCGGCTGCAATCCATCTCGGGTGTCGCGGAGGCGCGCATCTTCGGCGAGCGCCGGTATGCCATGCGTATCTGGCTCGATGCGGCACGGCTCGCAGCGTACAACCTCACCCCGCAGGATGTAGAAAACGCCCTGCGGAGCCAGAATGTCGAATTGCCGGCAGGGCGGATCGAGAGCCGGGACGTAGAGTTCACGGTCCTTTCGGAAACAGATCTGCGGCTGCCCGAGCAGTTCGGAGCCATTATCATCAAAGACGAGTCCGGCTATCCGGTGCGGCTACGAGACGTCGCACGCGTCGAGCTCGGCCCGGTGGATGAGCGCGTCGCTGTGCGCTTCAACGGCAAGAGCGCCGTTTCGCTCGGAATTGTCAAACAGGCTGTTGCCAATCCACTCGACATTTCCAGGGAGGTACGGAAGGAGCTGCCGCACATCAGGGAGAGCCTGCCGGAGGGAATGCAGGTCGATGTCGCCTACAATTCCTCGGTTTTCATCCAGGCCTCGATCGATGCGGTTTTTGCCACGATAGGCGAGGCGGTGCTGCTCGTTGTTATCGTCGTCTTCCTGTTCCTCCGCAGCGCCCGCGCAACTCTCATTCCGATCGTGACCATCCCCGTTTCGCTGATCGGCAGCTGCGCGATCATGTACGCGCTAGGGTTCTCAGTGAACACGCTGACGCTGCTCGCGATGGTGTTGGCAATCGGCCTCGTCGTGGATGACGCGATTGTCGTGCTGGAGAACATTTACCGGCACATCGAAGAGGGCATGTCGCCGATCGCAGCCGCCTTCAAGGGTAGTAAGGAAATCGCCTTTGCCGTCGTGGCGATGACGATGACGTTGGCGGCGGTCTACGCTCCGATCGGTTTCATGTCCGGCACGACCGGCCGGCTGTTCACGGAGTTCGCCTGGGCGTTGGCCGGCTCGGTGCTCATCTCAGGCTTCGTGGCGTTGACCCTGACGCCGATGATGTGCTCGAAGCTGCTGCGGCACCAGACCCAGCATGGGTTCTTTTACAATCTGATCGAGCAGGGCCTGCAGCAGCTCACGAACAGCTACCGTTCGGCTCTGAGACGTGTGCTCCAGGTCCGCTCTCTCGTGGTGCTCGTTGGGCTGATCGTCGCGGGAAGCAGTTATTTCATTTTCACCACCATTAAGCCGGAGCTTTCCCCGGTCGAAGACCGCGGCACCATCATCAGCTTTTTCATGGGGCCCGAAGGGTCGACCATTGGTTTCATGGATCGATACGCCCGCCAGTTGGAATCTGTGTTCCAGAATGTGCCAGAGGCGGAGGCGTACTTTGTCGTTTCCGGACGACCAACATCGTCGCAAGGCATCGCCTTCACTCGGCTGGCTCCATGGGACGAGCGTGAGCGTAGCCAGCAGGAAATCGTTGAATCCCTCGGTCCCGCGATGTCCGAACTCCCGGGTGTCCGCGCGTTTGCGACGAATCCGCCGTCGCTCGGACAGAACGCTAGCTCCAAACCTGTCTGGATCACGATCCAAGCCTCCGTGCCGCCGGAGGAGCTCAATCAGATGGTCGAGGCTGTTTTGGCCGAGGCTGAAAAGCATCCCTCGCTTGCCAACCTCGAAACGAGGCTCAAGCTCAATGTCCCGGAGATCAAGGTCGCGGTAAATCGGGACAAAGCCGCGGATGTTGGTGCCTCTGTCGACACGATTGGGCGAACGCTCGAAACCATGCTCGGCGGACGGCAGGTGACCCGGTTCAAGCAGAACGGCAAGCAATACGACGTGATCGTTCAGGTCGCCGACGTCGACCGCACGGACCCCGATCATCTATCGCGCATTTACGTGCGGGGTAGCGGCGGGCAAATGATTTAGCTCTCCAATCTCGTGGATGTGCGCGGAGTCGGTGGCGCCGCGTGAGCTGATTCGAATGGGCCAGATCAGTGCCGCAGACATCACTGCCAATGTTGCTGCCGGATATTCGCAGGGTGAAGCGCTCGCAGCTCTGGAGCAGGCCGCGCGCAATGTGCTGCCGGCGGGGGTGCAGATCGACTACGTTGGCTCCTCGCGTGAATATAAGCAGGCCTCGGGGGACATCTACTTCACCTTTGTGCTCGCTCTCCTGTTCATCTACCTCGTGCTATCCGCGCAATTTGAGAGCTTCATCGATCCGCTGATCATCATGCTGACTGTGCCGCTCTCGATGACCGGCGCACTGCTGGCTCTCAAGCTCGGCGGCGGGACGATGAACATCTACAGCCAAATCGGTCTGGTCACGCTCGTCGGCCTAATTACGAAACACGGCATTCTCATCGTCGAGTTCTCCAATCAGCTTCAGGAGCAGGGGCATTCTCAACTCGAAGCCGTTATTGAAGCGGCCGCCATGCGTTTGCGTCCCATTCTCATGACCACCGCTGCAATGGTGCTCGGCGCGCTGCCTCTGGCAATTGCGGTCGGCGCCGGTGCAGAGAGCCGAAATCAGATCGGGCTCGTCATCGTCGGTGGTCTGTTGCTCGGTACGTTGCTGACGCTCTTTGTCGTCCCGACAGCCTACACGTTGCTCGCCCGCGACCGGAGCAAGCTGGCGGAATTGATGGCCAAGCCTCAGGCCGCCGAATAACCCGTCGATCAATCGGCCAGATCGTCTAGCAGGAGGATCAATCAGCAACGTGGGAAGCGTCACCTCACCGTAATGGTGATGCTTCCTTTGAAACGCCCGTTTGGTGGCGGCGGAAAGGTGACGCCAGCCAAAGCAGAACGAACAGCCCGGTCAATTTCCGCACTACCCGACGACGTTAAGGAGAGCGAGTCCATGTGGCCGTTTGCTGAAATCGTGAATGTCAAGCCGACCTGGCCCGTAGAGCGGAGGCCCCTTATCCGCTGTGCTCTGGACACCAGAACGGAGCGGACGTGCGATGCATAAGCCGCAATGCTTTGACCCGAAGCGTTCTGCTTTCCCCCTCCCGATCCCGCCTGGCCTCGCCTCGCGGGGCTCGCTGCTGACTTAGGCTTCGCAGCTTGCTTCTTCTTTGGTGTAGGATCCGGCTTCTTCGGCTTAACCTCTTTCGTGTCGACGACTTCGCGCTTCGGCTGGGCAGCCGTTACCGGCTCAAGATCATTCGCATCGTTCTGCTCGATTTGCGCAGCAGCGATGGTTACCGCCGATTCCACCACATCCGGGATGGGCGCCGCCTGCAGAAGGGGAACCGCGCTTTCTGGAGCCTCTACGGCTTCGATGACCTTTTCAGGGGCTGCCGTGACAGCCGTCAGCTCTTCAACCGGACGCAGCTCGGCGGGCTGAACGGCGGATGCAGTTTCAAAACCATCGCTCGCCTGGGCCGCTGCTGATTCGGGGCTTCCGACGGCAGCGATCTCCCGGTGGGGATCGCCGGGCGGCAATATCATAACCTCCGCTGGTTGCAACGAGACGGCCACTTGCGTCGGCGCAGGCAGGCGAACCAGCATGGCGCCATAAGCTGCCGTCACGAGCAAAGCTGCGATCGGGCGAACTCCGACCGGAACCAGTCTCGGGACAGAGGGCATATGGAGCTTCGCTGGGGCCACCTGCACGACCACGGCTACGGCGTCTGCGGCTCAGCCTGTGCGGGAGTCACCAACGGCTCACTGTCGCCTGTAGATTTGCCTGTCGCCAGCAACGCAATTTTGACAATGCCATTCGCAGCGAGGTGGTCCATCACCGCGACGATTTCACCATAAGCGACCTCGCGATCGCCACGAACGTGAACGTGGCGATCTCTCCATCGAGGAGTCGGCGCACCTCGGCCGCTATGTCTTCTCGCGCCACGGTCTGGTCACCAACCGTCAGCTGACCCTCTTTCGTTACAGTGATGACGATTGGTTGTTTTGGATCGAGCGGCTCGGCCGTTCTCGCCTGCGGCAGATCCACTTTCAGCCCGGCGGACAACATCGGGGCCGTGATCATGAACACGATGAGCAGCACCAGCATGATGTCGACGAGCGGCACCACGTTGATCTCCGGCATCGGCTGATACAGCGAGTTGCCCGAGTTATTGCGCGGCGACATGGCCATGGCGAGGCTCCCTCTCTCGACGAAGCTCGTGAACGGGCACAGCCCTGACCATCAATGACACCGCCTGGTCCTCGATCAGGTGTTCGAGTGATTGAGCAACCCGGCCAATTGCGCTCGAAAGCCGGTTGTAGCCAATGGATGCCGGTATCGCGGCTGCGAGCCCGATCGCCGTTGCTGCGAGGGCCTCTGCGATGCCCGGTGCGACCACGGCAAGGCTCGTATCATTGGAGTCGGCAATGCTGGCAAAGCTCGTCATGATGCCCCACACGGTGCCGAACAACCCAATGAAAGGTGCTACCGACGAGATCACTGCCAGGCTCGGCAGGCCACTATCGAGACGGCTCAGCAGAACCTGGGCAGCCCGCCGCATGGCTTCGCCGAGCCGCTGCCGGGTTTCGCCGGCAGTTTCCATGGGCACTTGAATGCGGCGGGCCTCTTCGCCAGCCCTCAACAAGGGCACCAGCAGGGGCGAGATGTGTCCCCCGATGCCCTCCCGCAGACGGCGGATGGCCCGGCGCACCCGCGCGACCGCGATCCAGCCTTCCAGGATCAGCACCCAGCACCAGATCGACATCGCGAGCAGAATAAGAATGACGGCCTTGCCGACCGGTCCTGCCTGCATGAACAGGCCGATCGGAGTCATTGAGTGCTCCACGTCGTCCTCCGCCCCTACTTGAACAACTTGACCGGGGTCCGCGATGACAGCTCGAGGCGTGTCAGGCAGTCACCAAGTGCATCCGGCATGCAAGCGACGATGTCGTTCACCAGGAGCGAGCCGAGCGAACTGCAAGCTAAGTCAAGGTCGAAGGCGCGAATGCTCGTCTTTTGCGGCTTCAGCGGCCCGAACTCGATCACCAGCCGGCGCTTGATCACGCCATCCGAACCGAAAATGGCCGTATCGGCTTTCAAGCTATCGATTGTCGATTTGTCCGGATTGGACATGACAAACGTCAGCCGGCACTTGTCCTCGACGGGCTCGATCGTGTTCAGCTCGATACCGAGCGATGGGGGCCCAGGATCGGCGCTCGCTGGTGTCGCTCCGACAATGCCGGCCGCAGTTGCGATGAGCACGACCGATTTCCAGCGCTTCGGCATGAGAACCCCCGATGCCATCCGAATCCGCTTAAACGCAGGCTCTTGAATGACCTGCAATGCCATTTCTTTACTTGAATTGTCAAGAATATGTGGCCGCGCTTTTCCTGGCCACCGCACAGACTTCGGCCGCCGCACACGCTTGCGGCAGAAGGAAAGGTATTCCGCCCTCCGGAAGCCGGTTTGTACACACTTGGCACCCGAACGCTAGGGACAGGCGCTCGTCTTGAATGACCTCTGACGGCGGACCAGCGGCGACGACTTTCCCGCCTGCGAGGAGCACCATCTCGTCCGCGTAGGCGGCGGCAAGATTGAGATCGTGCAGAACCGCGAAAACGGAGCGGCCGCGACGCTTCTGACGGACCAGCTCGTCCAGCACTATCAATTGGTGGCCGATGTCGAGGCTCGAGGTGGGCTCATCGACAAGAAGGATTGTCTCGTCCGGCGGCGTGCGACTGCATTCAAGCTGGCACAGTGCGCGGGCCATATGTACCCGCTGCCGTTCGCCGCCAGATAGGGTCGTATAGGACTGCCCAGCCAGCTGCTCGAGGCCTAAACGTTCTAGCATCGTGAAGGCGACTTGACGCGCGTTGCCAACTTCGGCCTGCAGCCCTGGAACGGTCATACCGAGGAGCACAACTTCCAGCGCCGTGAACGGAAAAGCGAGTGCGGTGTGCTGCGCAAGGACCGCCCGGCGTCTGGCGAGCTGGTCGGCCGAAAAAGAGCTCAGCTCGCGATTTCCGATCAGAACTTGTCCGGAGGTTGGTTTCAGCTCGCCAGTGAGCAAGCGCAGTAGCGTCGATTTTCCGGCGCCGTTAGGGCCAACCACTGCAATAAATCGGCCAGGCACCAGATCAAGGTCGATGCCGTCCACCAATTTTCGCTTTCCGGCTGCGAAAGATAAGGATCGTGCACAGATCATGGCGCCGAAAGGGCTCCTCCGCGTCGGATGACGAGATGCAGGAACACTGGTGCGCCGATGACGGCCATGATGATGCCGATAGGCAACTCAGCCGGCGCAACGATCATGCGGGCGGCCACATCCGCTACTACGACGAGAACCGCGCCCAGCAATGCCGATGCAGGCAGCACGATGCGATGATCCGGGCCGGCGATGAGGCGAACGAGGTGTGGCACGACAATGCCCACGAACCCGATTGTTCCGGCCACGGCCACCGCAGCACCCACGGCTGCTGCCGTCAGTGTCACGATGCGCAGCTTGGCGCTTTCAACTTCGATACCGAGGTAGAAGGCTTCTGCTTCACCGAGCAGCAATCCGTTGAGAGCGCGGATCAAGCGCGGCGTCATAAGTAGCAGCACGAGTGCGAAGGGCGTGATAGCGAGCACCTTCTGCCAGCTTGCGCCCGCCAAGGAGCCCATGGACCAGAGCGTCAGGTCGCGCAGCTCGCGGTCGTCCGTCACGTAAGCGAGGAGCCCCGTCAGAGCGCCAGCGATGGCTCCGAGCGCGATGCCCGCCAGGAGGAGGGTGGAAATGGCCTGGTGCCGTGCCGCGCCAATGAGCATGAGGACAATCGTGGTCACGAAACCGCCGAAGAAGGCCGCGGCAGGCAATGCCAATATGCCGAGCGCGCGCACCCAGGGGCCGGCAAAGCTGCTGCCCAGAGCTATCGTCGCCACCGCTGCCAGCGCGGCTCCCGACGAAACGCCAATCAATCCCGGATCGGCCAACGGATTGCGGAATAGGCCCTGCATCATGGCACCGGCCACTGCAAGCGATGCACCGACGAAAGCAGCCAAAATCGTCCTAGGTAGTCTCACCTCCAGCAGGACGAGCCGGGCATGCACGTCGGCAGGCGCGCCACTGCCCGAATACGCGGCAAAGAGAGCTCGCGGGAGATCGGAAAGTGTGAGTCCGGTTGGTCCGACACTCAGTGAAACTAGTGCCGCGAGCACGAGCACGAGCCCGCCCGCAATCAGAAGCCGCCAGCCCAGCGCGTGCCGGTCGCTGCTGGCGGAAGCCGCGTGTGGCAGGCTCAAGGATTCGATTGCCATCTGCGCATCTACCGCGGCAACTCAGGGTAAAGCTGTGCCATAAGCTCACTCGCTGCCTGAGGGGCGCGCGGCCCGAAGCCGAGCAGATACAATGCGTCCATGGTGATGATCGGCACGTTATCGCCGGCACCAATGGCCTTGAAGCCGGGCAAAGCTGCGATGTCGGCTGCTGTGTCCTCATCAGGCCCGCGGCGCACGGCGATGATCGCCTCTGGCGCCAGCTCTATCAGCGCCTCGTCGCTCACGGGCTTATAGCCATTGAGGCTCGCGGCGGCGTTCGTAGCACCAGCCAAGGAGAGCATTATGTCAGCTGTCGTGCCGCGCCCCCCGGCAAGCGCACGTCCCGAGCTGACACTGAGCACGACAATGGCCTTAGCCGGCTTGCTGATCCTTGAGCGGGCATTCGCAAGCTCGCGGAGTTGATTTTCCAGGCTGGCGGCCAGCTCGTCGGCTTTGGCCTCGGCTCCAACGGCACGTCCGACCAACCGCACTTTTTCGGCCAGACTTTCAGGTCCGGTATTATCAGGAAGGAGAACCAACGGAACGGAGGACGCCCTCAGCGCCTTCACGACCTCCGGGGGCCCGGCCTGCGCACTGGCGAGGATGAGTGTAGCGCCAGTCGATAGCACCCCTTCCGTCGACAAGGCGCGCATGTAGCCCACCTTTCGCTTAGTGGAAACCTCGGGCGGGAACTGGCTCGTGGTGTCGACGGCAACGATTTGGTCGCCGAGCCCAAGGCATAAA
Source organism: uncultured Pseudomonadota bacterium (assembly GCA_963786775.1). Classification (GTDB taxonomy): domain Bacteria; phylum Pseudomonadota; class Alphaproteobacteria; order Rhizobiales; family Hyphomicrobiaceae; genus ZC4RG25. The sequence goes on from CAWBAM010000027.1 coordinate 71,271, forward strand.
GAATCTCGGTGGTGTCTCCGCCGATGCTGAGCAGTCGAGAGGCGTCCTCTGCCTTCACGATATAGCCGGTCGCGTCTACCACCTCCGCGGCCCAGCCATTCGTGACCTGGGTTCCGGCCCCCACAATCGCCAGTGCGGCGACGCCCGCAATCAACCGGCGCATGTCATCCCTCTCGTTTTGATCTACTTCGTTAGTATCAGCTTGCCGTTGGCCGTGATGCGCAGCCGGTATTCTTGACCATTGTGCTCCAGAATGGCCTCGCGTGCATCGGCAAGCAGATCACTCACCCGCATGCGCACCGTCTTGGGCACCTGTCGTGCCTCGTTTGCTGATGGCGTTTTGTTGTGCTTGATTTGGTTTGCCGCCATGATCACCGTCGAATTCTTCCTCACTGCGCGGGGTGGCAGGGATGCATCATCTCCGTGCTGCCCCACCCGCGCCTTAACATGTTCATTGTTGACTAATTAAGTCAATATTGCATAACTGCGCCACCGAGGGGGCAAAACTGGGGCGATGCGAAGCTCCGGACAAACACGCGCCCCGCTCGCGACATCCAGCAAGCCAGCGCGCATCTCCGCCGCCAGCCAGCCAATGCTCGCGTTACACGGACTTTGACCTTGTAGAGCAGGGGGAATTCATGCTGCGGCATCAGGGGCGCTCGATTGCGAAGTCATGGGCGCTGCGTCTATCCATCTCGGCTTCAGCGCTTGCCATCGCTAGCGCGAGCGCATCCGCTCAGACGGTCCAGCTCGACGGTATCGTTCTGACGTTCTCTAAGATCGGCGAAAGCGCCATCGAAGCCCTGGCCGGCTCCAGCGCAATCGACAACGAGCAGTTGGATCAGCAGTTTCAGGCGGACAGTGTGTCGGAGGTCATGGACACAATCCCCGGGGTGACGACGCAGAACACTCCATCAGATACGGCGCAGTCGGTTAACATTCGTGGCTTGCAGGATTTCGGTCGGGTCAATGTGCTCGTGGAGGGTGCCCGCCAAAATTTCGCGCGCAGCACTCACGGCGCCAATGGCACGTTCTACCTTGAGCCAGAGATGCTGAAGCGGGTGGAGGTTACTCGGGGTCCTACGTCGACGATTTATGGTTCCGGTGCTATCGGTGGTGTTGTCGCGTTCGAACTCCTCGATGCTGATGACATCCTTCAGCCTGGTGAATATGCGGCGATTCGGACGCGCACGCGTTACGGAACGAACGGGCACGATCGTCTCGGCAGCGCAACCGGTGCCGTGCGCGTCGGCAATTTCGATATTCTGGGCCAATTGAATGGCCGGTGGTCCGACGACTACGAAGATGGTGCCGGGCGTACAATCGACAATACCGGCGATGAAACCAAATCTGGATTTGTCAAGGCGCGTTGGGAAATTACACCCGGGCACAACGTAACCGGCACATTTGTCGAGTATCATTCTAATTTCGTGGAATACACACCACAGAATTCCGGCCCCGTTGAACGCGATACAAGTGTAGAGAATAGACAGTACACCCTTGGGTATACCTTTTCGCGGCCCGACAATCCATTTTTCGACCTTAGCGCTAAGGTTTATAAGAACACGACGAGAATTGACCAAACCCGCCTAACAGATGCCACATATGAGCCGGCTGGCTCTCAACGCTACTTCGACGTCGAGACGACTGGTTTCGACGTCTTTAACACATCGCGTTTCGAGTTTGGTGCAGCGAAGCTGGCATTCACATATGGCGCTGATGCATTCGAGGATCGTGTTTCCACCTTTGATCCCAACGGCGGTGGAGATGAGCTGAACTCCAGGAGGTCGCCGGACGGTCTCAGGCGCCTTTATTCAAAGCAAGCTCAGCTTTTATGACACGATCGACATAATTGCTGCATTGAGATACGACCAATATGAGCTAAAGGGGGGAGGACACGCTTCGGAGGGCGACCGCGTTTCCCCAAAAATAACAGCTGGTGTGACGCCAATTGATGGTATCACTTTTTTCGCAACGTATGCAGAAGGTTATCGGGCGCCAGCGATTACAGAGACCTTAATTGATGGGGTGCACCCATATCCGGAATTCGATCTTCTACCAAATCCCTTCTTGAGGCCGGAAGTAGCACATAATGTCGAACTCGGAACTAATATTAAGAAGGATGGCTTGATCACAACAAACGACGCATTCCGAGCTAAGCTGGTGGGTTTTCGGAATAAGGTCGAAGACTACATTGATCAGGTTGATATCGTCGGCGATGAGTATGGATGCGCAATTCCGGATTTGCCGGCCGGTGCCCCGTGTCCCGAGGGGGCAGCTGTTCCCTCGGCAATATCAGAATATAGCCAATGCCACTATTGAGGGTATTGAACTGGAGGCCATGTACGATGCACGGCATTGGTTCGTCGGGCTAGGCGCACATCGCATACGCGGAGAAAACGACGATACTGGCAAACCGCTGGCCACGATGCCGGCAGATCAGATCACGCTCACGGTCGGAATGCGGGCGTTGGATGAGAGGCTAGTGGCAGGTGCTCGCACGCGCTTCGTCGCAGCACAAGATCGCGTGCCTAATCCCTCTTTGGCCACTGGCGGCTACACTGTCGTTGACCTATTCGGCGAATACGTTGTGAACGAGCACACCACCATAAACCTAAACGTCGATAACCTGTTCGACAAAGAGTATCGCCAGTACCGAGACTTGGATAACAGCCCCGGTTTCAGCGCCCGCGTCGGACTGACCATGCGGCTGGGAGTTCAGTGACGGCTAGCGAGGAGATAATAGAAACAAAGGCCGGTCCGGCACGGAATTCGGCGGGCCGGCGTTGGCTTTAGTGACCGCAACACGAGAGGGATCAAGCCATGTACATCGCCATGAACCGCTTCAAGGTTGCCAAGGGGTCCGAGGAGCAGTTCGAGAAGCTGTGGCTCAGCCGCCAAAGCTATCTACCCGAGCTGCCCGGCTTCATCGTCTTCCATCTGCTGAAAGGCCCCGAGCGCGAGGATCACACCCTGTACTCTTCTCACACGGTCTGGCGCTCCTATGCCGATTTCGAGAATTGGACGAAGTCCGAGCAATTCCGCAAAGCACACGCGAAGGCTGGCGAAGGAACAATTCGGCCGCTGTATCTCGGCCATCCGGAGTTCGAAGGCTTCCACGTTCTTCAGGAGGTCAAGGCGCCCGCAGAGCAGGCCGCTGCGTGATCGAGTAGCCATTGGAAACAGAACAAATCGCAATGTCGAAGCAGCAACTGCTGGCCGAAAAGCTCGCCGCGAATCCGGACGGTGTGCTCGAGCGCATCGCAGCCGAGTGCGGTGTGAGCACGCTCGATGTCGTGAAAGCCTTACCTGAGGACTACCGAACCGTTGTGCCGGGAAGCTTGTTCTCTGAAATTATGGCGGATTTGGAAACCTGGGGCGACGTTCTGGTCATCGTCCACACGCCGGACATCGTTCTGGAGTGCGTCAGCCATTCCACCAGGCACCATCGGCCGCGGCTACTTCAACTTGCACGGCGACAGCCCCATCGGCGGCCATATCCGCTACGAGAACTGCGCCGAAATTGCCTTCGTGTCGCGCCCCTTCAACGGCCGGCCCTCGTGCTCCATCCAGTTCTTCAATGGCCAGGGCGCGGCGATGTTCAAGGTGTTCGTCGCGCCGGGACAAGGAGCGCAATTTGCTTCCGGGATAAGACTGAAGAAGTTTGAGGATCTGCGCCGGCGCTGCTTCAGTTCGGCAGATGCGACGCAAGCAAGCTAATTTTGCCTGGATACCTATCGATGCAATGGGGCCGCGATTGTGCGCGGCCCCATTTTGATTCTCTATGTTTTCGTTCTCACCGAAAGAGGTCAAGCTTGCCGAAATGCTCCGCTAGCAGGTAGTACACCGTCACCCTGTTTCGATTGCGAGTGCCCTTCATTTTTTCTCCCACCGCGGCGATGGCCTTGTCGAGCGTCGCATCGTCTTCTGTGCAGCCCAGCTTCTTTTTCAGGAAGTTCTCGCGCACCCGTGCTAGCTCTTCCTTGTCGCTGAATGAGACGAGGGACGAGTGCTCAACATCGAAAAGCTCGGCGGGGTGGAGCAGTTCGGAGGGCGCAATGCGTTATGGAGAGAACGATCGCGAGAGCAGAAACGTTTGAGGATGGGCGGCGGGGACGGTCTGTGCGCGGGTGTTCCGTTTCCTGGCGGCGGGAGGGCAGATCCGCATTCCGGTCGGTCGCCGCGGCGGAGGGTTGAGCCTCACAACGTTTCTGCTCTCGCGATCGTTCTCTCCATAACGCATTGCGCCCTCCGAACTGCTCCACCCCGCGGAGCGGTCGATGTTGAGCACTCGTCCCTCGTCTCATTCAGCGACAAGGAAGAGCTGGCGCCGGGTGCGCGAGAACTTCCTGAAAAAGAAGCTGGGCTGCACAGAAGACGATGCGACGCTCGACAAGGCCATCGCCGCGGTGGGAGAAAAAATGAAGGGCACTCGCAATCGAAACAGGGTGACGGTGTACTACCTGCTAGCGGAGCATTTCGGCAAGCTTGACCTCTTTCGGTGAGAACGAAAACATAGAGAATCAAAATGGGGCCGCGCACAATCGCGGCCCCGTGCATCGATAGGTATCCAGGCAAAATTAGCTTGCTTGCGTCGCATCTGCCGAACTGAAGCAGCGCCGGCGCAGATCCTCAAACTTCTTCACCTGATCCCGGAAGCAAATTGCGCTCCTTGTCCCGGCGCACGAACACCTTGAACATCGCCGCGCCCTGGCCATTGAAGAACTGGATGGAGCACGAGGGCCGGCCGTTGAAGGGGCGCGACACGAAGGCAATTTCGGCGCAGTTCTCGTAGCGGATATGGCCGCCGATGGGGCTGTCGCCGTGCAAGTTGAAGTAGCCGCGGCCGATGGTGCCTGGTGGAATCGGCCCGACGCACTCCAGAACGATGTCCGGCGTGTGGACGATGACCAGAACGTCGCCCCAGGTTTCCAAGTCCGCCATAATTTCAGAGAACAAGCTTCCCGGCACAACGGTTCGGTAGTCCTCAGGTAAGGCTTTCACGACATCGAGCGTGCTCACACCGCACTCGGCTGCGATGCGCTCGAGCGCACCGTCCCGGATATTCGCGGCGAGCTGTTCGGCCAGCAGTTGCTGCTTCGACATTGCGATTTGTTCTGTTTCCAATGGCTGCTCGATCACGCAGCGGCCTGCTCTGCGGGCGCCTTGACCTCCTGAAGGACGTGGAAGCCTTCGAACTCGGGATCGCCGAGATACAGCGGCCGAATTGTCCCTTCGCCAGCCTTCGCGTGTGCTTTGCGGAATTGCTCGGACTTCGTCCAATTCTCGAAATCGGCATAGGAGCGCCAGACTGTGTGAGAAGAGTACAGGGTGTGATCCTCGCGCTCGGGGCCTTTCAGCAGATGGAAGACGATGAAGCCGGGCAGCTCGGGTAGATAGCTTTGGCGGCTTCCACCCCGCGGCTTCTCGAACTGCTCCTCGGACCCCTTGGCAACCTTGAAGCGGTTCATGGCGATGTACATGGCTTGATCCCTCTCGTGTTGCGGTCACTAAAGCCAAACGCCAGTCCGCCGAATTTGTGCCGGACCGGCCTTTGTTGCTGTTATCTCCACCTAGCCGTCACTGAACTCCGAGCCGCATGGTCAATCCGACGCGGGCGCTGAAACCGGGGCTGTTATCCAAGTCTCGGTACTGGCGATACTCTTTGTCGAACAGGTTATCGACGTTTAGGTTTATGGTGGTGTGCTCGTTCACAACGTATTCGCCGAATAGGTCAACGACAGTGTAGCCGCCAGTGGCCAAAGAGGGATTAGGCACGCGATCTTGTGCTGCGACGAAGCGCGTGCGAGCACCTGCCACTAGCCTCTCATCCAACGCCCGCATTCCGACCGTGAGCGTGATCTGATCTGCCGGCATCGTGGCCAGCGGTTTGCCAGTATCGTCTTTTCTCCGCGTATGCGATGTGCGCCTAGCCCGACGAACCAATGCCGTGCATCGTACATGGCCTCCAGTTCAATACCCTCAATAGTGGCATTGGCTATATTCTGATATTGCCGAGGGTACAGTCTTGCCCCCTCGGGACACGGGGCACCGGGCGGAAAATCCGGAATTGCGCATCCATACTCATCGCCGACGATATCAACCTGATCAATGTAGTCTTCGACCTTATTCCGAAAACCCACCAGCTTAGCTCGGAATGCGTCGTTTGTTGTGATCAAGCCATCCTTCTTAATATTAGTCCGAGTTCGACATTATGTGCTACTTCCGGCCTCAAGAAGGGATTTGGTAGAAGATCGAATTCCGGATATGGGTGCACCCCATCAATTAAGGTCTCTGTAATCGCTGGCGCCCGATAACCTTCTGCATACGTTGCGAAAAAAGTGATACCATCAATTGGCGTCACACCAGCTGTTATTTTTGGGGAAACGCGGTCGCCCTCCGAAGCGTGTCCTCCCCCTTTAGCTCATATTGGTCGTATCTCAATGCAGCAATTCTCGATAGTGTCATAAAAGCTGAGCTTGCTTTGAATAAAGGCGCCTAAGACCCCGTCCGGCGACCTCCTGAAGTTCAGCTCATCTCCACCGCCGTTGGGATCAAAGGTGGAAACACGATCCTCGAATGCATCAGCGCCATATGTGAATGCCAGCTTCGCTGCACCAAACTCGAAACGCGATGTGTTAAAGACGTCGAAACCAGTCGTCTCGACGTCGAAGTAGCGTTGAGAGCCAGCCGGCTCATATTTGGCATCTGTTAGGCGGGTCTGGTCAATTCTCGTCGTGTTCTTATAAACCTTAGCGCTAAGGTCGAAAAATGGATTGTCGGGCCGCGAAAAGGTATACCCAAGGGTGTACTGTCTATTCTCTACACTTGCATCGCGTTCAACGGGGCCGGAATTCTGTGGTGTGTATTCCACGAAATTAGAATGATACTCGACAAATGTGCCGGTTACGTTGTGCCCGGGTGTAATTTCCCAACGCGCCTTGGCAAATCCAGATTTGGTTTCATCGCCGGTATTGTCGATTGTACGCCCGGCACCATCTTCGTAGTCGTCGGACCACCGGCCATTCAATTGGCCCAGAATATCGAAATTACCGACGCGCACGGCACCGGTTGCGCTGCCGAGCGGATCGTGCCCGTTCGTTCCGTAACGCGTGCGCGTCCAGATCGCCGCATATTCACCAGGCTGAAGGATGTCATCAGCATCGAGGAGTTCGAACGCGACAACACCACCGATAGCACCGGAACCATAAATCGTCGACGTAGGACCCCGAGTAACCTCCACCCGCTTCAGCATCTCTGGCTCAAGGTAGAACGTGCCATTGGCGCCGTGAGTACTGCGCGCGAAATTTTGGCGGGCACCCTCCACGAGCACATTGACCCGACCGAAATCCTGCAAGCCACGAATGTTAACCGACTGCGCCGTATCTGAGGGGGTGCCTGCGTCGTCACCCCTGGGATTGCGTCCATGACCTCCGACACACTGTCCGCCTGGAACTGCTGATCCAGCTGCTCGTTGTCGATTGCGCTGGAGCCGGCCAGGGCTTCGATGGCGCTTTCGCCGATCTTCAACGTCAGAACGATACCGTCGAGCTGGACGTCTGAGCGGATGCGCTCGCGCTAGCGATGGCAAGCGCTGAAGCCGAGATGGATAAACGCAGCGCCCATGACTTCGCAATCGAGCGCCCCTGATGCCGCAGCATGAATCCCCCTGCTCTACAAGGTCAAAGTCCGTGTAACGCGAGCATTGGCTGGCTGGCGGCGGAGATGCGCGCTGGCTTGCTGGATGTCGCGAGCGGGGCGCGTGATTGTCCGGACTTCGCATCGCCCCAGTTTTGCCCCCTCGGTGGCGCAGTTATGCAATATTGACTTAATTAGTCAACAATGAACATGTTAAGGCGCGGGTGGGCCGCACGGAGATGATGCATCCTTGCCACCCCGCGCAGTGAGGAAGAATTCGACGGTGATCATGGCGGCAAACCAAATCAAGCATAACGAAACGCCATCAGCAAACGAGGCACGAAGGTGCCCAAGACGGTGCGCATGCGGGTGAGTGATCTGCTTGCCGATGCACGCGAGGCCATTCTGGAGCACAATGGTCAAGAATACCGGCTGCGCATCACGGCCAATCGGCAAGCCGATACTCAACGAAATAGATCTACACGAGAGGGATGACATGCGCCGGTTGATTGCGGGCGTCGCCGCACTGGCGATTGTGGGGGCCGGACCCCATATCACGAATGGCTGGGCCGCGGAGGTGGTAGACGCGACCGGCCATATCATAAGCAGAGGACACCTCTCGACTGCTCAGCATCGGCGGAAAACACCACAAGATCTTCTATGCCTTTGGCACCGGCGACCAAATCTATGCGCCACACTCACGAGCCAGTTCCCCCCAGATCTTCCACAAAGCGAAAGGTGGGCTAGCATGCGCGCTCTTGTCGACGGAAGGGGTGCTATCGACTGGCGCTACACTTATCCTCGCCAGTGCACAGGCCGGGGCCCCCGGAGGTCGTGAAGGCGCTGAGGGCGTCCTCCGTTCCGTTGGTTCTCCTTCCTGATAATACCGGACCCGAAAGTCTGGCCGAAAAAGTGCGGTTGGTCGGACGTGCCGTTGGAGCCGAGGCCAAAGCCGACGAGCTGGCCACCAGCCTGGAAAATCAATTCCGCGAGCTTGCCGATGTCCGCTCAAAGATCAGTAAACCGGCCAGGGCCATTGTCGTGCTCAGTGTCAGCTCGGGACGTGCGCTTGTCGGGGGCCGCGGCACGACAGCTACATAATGCTCTCCTTGGCTGGCGCGACAACGCCGCCGCGAGCCTCAATGGCTATAAGCCCGTGAGCGACGAGGCGCTGATAGAGCTGGCGCCAGAGGCGATCATCGCCGTGCGCCGCGGGCCTGATGAGGACACAGCAGCCGACATCGCAGCTTTGCCCGGCTTCAAGGCCATCGGCGCCGGGGATGACGTGCCGATTATCACTATGGACGCATTGTATCTCCTCGGCTTCGGGCCGCGCGCCCCTCAGGCAGCGAGTGAGCTTATGGCACAGCTATACCCTGAGTTGCCGCGGTAGATGCACAGATGGCAATCGAATCCTTGAGCCTGCCACACGCGGCATCCGCCAGCAGCGACCGGCACGCGCTGGGCTGGCGGCTTCTGATTGCGGGCGGGCTCGTGCTCGTGATCGCGGCGCTCGTTTCAGTGAGTGTCGGACCAACCGGACTCACACTTTCCGATCTCCCACGAGCTCTCTTTGCCGCGTATTCGGGCAGTGGCGCGCCTGCCGACGTGCATGCCCGGCTCGTTCTGCTGGAGGTGAGACTACCTAGGACGATTCTGGCTGCTTTCGTCGGTGCATCGCTTGCAGTGGCCGGTGCCATGATGCAGGGCCTATTCCGCAATCCGTTGGCCGATCCGGGATTGATTGGCGTTTCGTCGGGAGCCGCGCTGGCAGCGGTGGCGACGATAGCTCTGGGCAGCAGCTTTGCCGGCCCCTGGGTGCGCGCGCTCGGCATATGGGCATTGCCTGCCGCAGCCTTCTTCGGCGGTTTCGTGACCACGATGGTCCTCATGCTCATTGCACGCAGGCACGGCACGACGGCCATTGCCACCCTCCTCCTGGCGGGCATCGCGCTCGGAGCCATCGCTGGCGCTCTGACGGGGCTCCTCGCTTACGTGACGGACGACCGCGAGCTGCGCGACCTGACACTCTGGTCCATGGGCTCCTTGGCGGGCGCAAGCTGGCAGAAGGTGCTCGCCATCACGCCCTTCGCACTCGTGCTGCTACTTATGACGCCGCGCTTGATCCGCGCTCTCAACGGATTGCTGCTCGGTGAAGCGGAAGCCTTCTACCTCGGCATCGAAGTTGAAAGCGCCAAGCTGCGCATCGTGACGCTGACGGCAGCAGCCGTGGGTGCTGCGGTGGCCGTGGCCGGAACAATCGGGTTCGTGGGCATTGTCGTGCCACACCTCGTTCGCCTCATCGCCGGCCCGGATCATCGCATCGTGCTGCCTGCATCGGCATTGCTGGGCGCGGTTCTCGTCGTAGTGGCGGATGTCGCCGCCCGCATGATCGTTGCGCCGGCTGAGTTGCCTATCGGCATCATCATGGCCGTCATCGGCGCACCAGTGTTCCTGCATCTCGTCATCCGACGCGGAGGAGCCCTTTCGGCGCCATGATCTGTGCACGATCCTTATCTTTCGCGGCCGGAAAGCGAAAATTGGTGGACGGCATCGACCTTGATCTGGTGCCTGGCCAATTCATTGCAGTGGTTGGCCCTAATGGCGCCGGAAAATCGACGCTACTGCGGTTGCTGACTGGCGAACTGAAACCAACCTCCGGACAAGTCCTGATCGGAAATCGCGAGCTGAGCTCTTTTTCGGCCGACCAGCTCGCCAGACGCCGGGCGGTCCTTGCGCAGCACACCGCACTCGCGTTTCCGTTTACGGCGCTGGAAGTCGTGCTTCTCGGCATGACCGTTCCAGGGCTGCAGGCCGAGGTTGGCAACGCGCGTCAAGTCGCCTTCACGATGCTAGAACGGTTAGGCCTCGAGCAGCTGGCTGGGCAGTCCTATACGACCCTATCTGGCGGCGAACGGCAGCGGGTACATATGGCCCGCGCATTGTGCCAGCTTGAATGCAGTCGCACGCCGCCGGACGAGACAATCCTTCTGGTCGATGAGCCCACCTCGAGCCTCGATATCGGCCACCAATTGATAGTGCTGGACGAGCTGGTCCGTCAGAAGCGCCGCGGCCGCTCCGTTTTCGCGGTTCTGCACGATCTCAATCTTGCCGCCGCCTACGCGGACGAGATGGTGCTTCTCGCAGGCGGGAAAATCGTCGCCGCTGGTCCGCCGTCAGAAGTCATTCAAGATGAGCGCCTGTCCCTCGCGTTCGGGTGCCAAGTTTGCACGAACCGGCTGCCGGCGGGCGGATACCTTTCCTTCTGCCGCAAGCGTGCGCGGCGGCCGAAGTCTGTGCGGTGGCCAGGAAAAGCGCGGCCACATATTCTTGACAATTCAAGTAAAGAAATGGCATTGCAGGTCATTCAAGAGCCTGCGTTTAAGCGGATTCGGATGGCATCGGGGGTTCTCATGCCGAAGCGCTGGAAATCGGTCGTGCTCATCGCAACTGCGGCCGGCATTGTCGGAGCGACACCAGCGAGCGCCGATCCTGGGCCCCCATCGCTCGGTATCGAGCTGAACACGATCGAGCCCGTCGAGGACAAGTGCCGGCTGACGTTTGTCATATCCAATCCGGACAAATCGACAATCGATAGCTTGAAAGCCGATACGGCCATTTTCGGTTCGGATGGCGTAATCAAGCGCCGGCTGGTGATCGAGTTCGGGCCGCTGAAGCCGCAAAAGACGAGCATTCGCGCCTTCGACCTTGACTTAGCTTGCAGTTCGCTCGGCTCGCTCCTGGTGAACGACATCGTCGCTTGCATGCCGGATGCACTTGGTGACTGCCTGACACGCCTCGAGCTGTCATCGCGGACACCGGTCAAGTTGTTCAAGTAGGCGCGGAGGGCGACGTGGGGCACTCAATGACTCCGATTGGCTTGTTCATGCAGGCAGGACCGGTCGGCAAAGCAGTCATCCTTATTCTGCTCGCGATGTCGATCTGGTGCTGGGTGCTGATCCTGGAAGGCTGGATCGCGGTCGCGCGGGTGCGCCGGGCCATCCGCCGTCTGCGGGAGGGTATCGGGGGCCACATCTCGCCCCTGCTGGTGCCCTTGTTGAGGGCTGGCGAAGAGGCTCGCCGCATTCAAGTGCCCATGGAAACTGCCGGCGAAACCCGGCAGCGGCTCGGCGAAGCCATGAGGCGGGCTGCCCAGGTTCTGCTGAGCCGTCTCGATAGTGGCCTGCCGAGCCTGGCAGTGATCTCGTCGGTAGCACCTTTCATTGGGTTGTTCGGCACCGTGTGGGGCATCATGACGAGCTTTGCCAGCATTGCCGACTCCAATGATACGAGCCTTGCCGTGGTCGCACCGGGCATCGCAGAGGCCCTCGCAGCAACGGCGATCGGGCTCGCAGCCGCGATACCGGCATCCATTGGCTACAACCGGCTTTCGAGCGCAATTGGCCAGGGTTGCTCAATCACTCGAACACCTGATCGAGGACCAGGCGGTGTCATTGATGGTCAGGGCTGCGCCCGTTCACGAGCTTCGTCGGGAGAGGGAGCCTCGCCATGGCCATGTCGCCGCGCAATAACTCGGGCAACTCGCTGTATCAGCCGATGCCGGAGATCAACGTGGTGCCGCTCGTCGACATCATGCTGGTGCTGCTCATCGTATTTATGATCACGGCCCCGATGTTATCCGCCGGGCTGAAAGTGGATCTGCCGCAGGCGAGAACGGCCGAGCCGCTCGATCCAAGACAACCAATCGTCATCACTGTAACGAAAGAGGGTGAGCTGACGGTTGGTGACCAGACCGTGGCGCGAGAAGACATGGCGGCCGAGGTGCGCCGATCCTCAATGGAGAGGATCGCCACGTTCACGTTCGTGGCGATCGCGAGGTCGCTTATGGTGAAATCGTCGCGGTGATGGACCACCTCGCTGCGAATGGCATTGTCAAGATTGCGTTGCTGACGACAGGCAAATCTACAGGCGACAGTGAGCCGTTGGTGACTCCCGCACAGGCTGAGCCGCAGACGCCGTAGCCGTGGTCGTGCAGGTGGCCCCAGCGAAGCTCCATATGCCCTCTGTCCCGAGATGGTTCCGGTCGGAGTTCGCCCGATCGCAGCTTTGCTCGTGACGGCAGCTTATGGCGCCATGCTGGTCCGACTGCCTGCGCCGACGCAAGTGGCCGTCTCGTTGCAACCAGCGGAGGTTACGATATTGCCGCCCGGCGATCCCCACCGGGAGATTGCTGCCGTCGGAAGCCCCGAATCAGCAGCGGCCCAGGCGAGCGATGGTTTTGAAACTGCATCCGCCGTTCAACCCGCCGAGGCGGCGTCCGGTTAAAGAGCTGACGGCTGTCGCGGCAGCCCCTGAAAAGGTCATCGAAACCGTAGAGGCTCCAGAAAGCGCAGTTCCCCTTCTGCAAGCGGCGCCCATCCCGGATGTGGTGGAATTGGGCGGTAACCGTCGCTGCTGCGCAAATCAAGCAGAACGATGCGAATGATCTTAGGCCGGTAACGGCTGCCCAGCCGAAGCGCGAAGTCGTCGACACGAAAGAGGTTAAGCCGAAGAAACCGGATCCTACACCAAAGAAGAAGCAAGCTGCGAAGCTTAAGTCAGCAGCGAGCCCCGCGAGGCGAGGCCAGGCGGGATCGGGGAGGGGGACAGCAGAACGCTTCGGGTCAAAGCATTGCGGCTTATGCATCGCACGTCCGCTCCGTTCTGGTTTCCAGAGCACAACGGATAAGAGGCCTCCGCTCTACGGGCCAGGTCGGCTTGACATTCACGATTTCGGCAAACGGCCACATGGACTTGCTCTCCTTAAGGTCGTCGGGCAAGGCCGAAATTGACCGCGCCGTTCGTTCTGCTTTGGCTGGCGTCACGTTTCCTCCGCCGCCAAACGGGCGTTTCGAAGGAAGCATCACCATCACGGTGAGGTGACGCCGCTTCCCACGTTGCTGATTGATTCTCAATGAGAGGTGATCTGAACCCCACCCTTGAGTTGAGGGGCTATTCCGCAGCCTGAGGCTTGGCCATCAATTCTGCCAGCTTGCTCCGGTCGCGTGCGAGCAACGTGTAGGCTGTCGGGACGACAAAGAGCGTCAGCAACGTACCGAGCAGCAGACCACCGACGATGACGAGCCCGATCTGATTTCGGCTCTTTGTACCGCTGGTACCAACTGCAATTGCCAGCGGCAGAGCCCCGAGCACCATTGCAGCGGTGGTCATGAGAATGGGAC